>CAWFKK010000004.1:0-938276 GCA_963816375.1 uncultured Flavobacteriaceae bacterium | reverse complement strand
CTTCTATTTGCCCATCCTGTTTATTATTATTACTATCGGTTGAAGTATTTACAGTTATTCCACCACCAGCTCTAACTCTCGAATCTTCCAGTTCTCTTTTTCGTTTTATATTCTGTCTCATTTTTCTCTCTTTCTTGGCATATTGTATAATTAGACGTATTGTGATTTTGGAAGATAATCCATTAAATATGTTCCACCACCTTTAACTTTTTTTATATAAATGTTCTCCTAAAATTCCTTCTTTAATATGACAATCTTCAATATCTTTCCACAGGAAATCATGAAAGTTCATTGAAAGTCCGAAAGTATCAGGTTTGCAAAATATTATCCTTTTATTGGTTAATGCAACAGAGTCAGGCGATAAATTTAATGCTGGTTTTTTCTGAACAGCAACATATTCTATTTTTCTTCTCTTGTCAATAATTCGTTTATTTTAGTTAAAACTTTTTCAACTGTTTTTGGATCTTGAGATCCATTTAATATTTTTTGAGCTCCATATTAATAATTTTGGTTAGTTACTTTGTTGTTTTTTATTGCCACAACGGTCTCGGTTAACACAAGTAGCGGGAGTAGGGACGCGGACTTGTCGGTTTAATTGTTTTGTTTGTTAGGATACTAAAATAACTTTTCTTACAAACACCCGTTATTTGTGATAACCGTTGTTGTGCATAGTATTTTTATCTAATTTTGATTTATTAACTTTCATTATAGATTCATTTCTGTGTCGTGATCATTTAGTGATAAATAATGAATTGCTAAATCAATTGAATATTTGGATCTTTTAAATAAAAATGATTTTCTGTCTTTAAGAATTTCTCTATAGTTAAAATCAAATTCACTAAAATCTCCAGATGCTTTTATTCTCTGCATATTTTGCAATTCTCGGATTATTTTTTCCTAAATCCTACAATATTTCTGATATTTTCCTGTTGCTACAGCGGAAAACTTTTCGCTTTTTTTCCGCTCGGATAAAAAGTTGCACTACTAAACATCCAAATCTCGTTAAAAGTCTATTTTGAAATTTGATTGTATAATTCTTTTTGTTGTTCAAAATTTATATTCGTCCAAAATCCACTTCCATTATCTTTTAGATAATCTTGCGGTTCTTTTATACATTTTCTAAAATCAGATTTTGATTTTATACAAATTTGATCTTTAAAAAACTCAGTTATTTTATTTAAATCCTCAATCTGATCAGTGAAAAATTATTTCTTAAAGCAGTTGTTGAATATTGACTTTTACAAGAAGTAATTAAAATTATATATTAAAATTAAGATTTTTTCATTCTGAAATATTATTGCAAACGGTCTCGGTTAACACAAGTTGCGGGAGTAGGGATGCGAACTTGTCGGTTTAAGTATTTTCTTACTTAGGATACTAAATTACACTTTTTCGATAATACCCGTTATTTGTGATAACCGTTGTTGGCGCGTAGTTATTTAATCGTATAATTGGATTAATACTAGATAATTTTTTAAATTTCAATCTATTATCGATAACTTTTACATTCGACTAAATATTCTTGTAATACAATATCTTTACTTAGAATTGTAATCTTCTTTAAAACTATTTATCTTAATTGATGATTTCTAATAATATTGAATGTTCACTTATAATTGGTTTACGAATTAAATTCTAGTTATTGAAATTTTTTTTATAATTTTGATATAGATTCATATTATTTGATTTTTTAAATACTTCATTTTTCTTTTTAATAGATTACTTCTAATCTTTAGAATTAAGTAATTTTTTTTTATAGTTTATCATTTAATATTAGATTCTAAGAATCGTATTCAATGCGTTTTGAAATTCGTAATCAATAAATTATTTCAATCTGAAGATAATATCACAATTGATTTATTAGAAGTTCATTCTCTAATTTAAATTCTACGATCAATATATTCCCTTATTATTTCGTTAATTTGACTAAAATTTGTTCATAGATTTATTCAATTTGATTTATATTATTTATGTATCTGAATAATAATTAGTTTCACTTAATTTCTATAATCTGAAATTATTGTTAAAGTAATCTTTATTTTATCTGCTATTTGATCTGATTTTTAATTGAAATTTAGTTTTCATATTATATAATTTTCTTGTATTTTTTTATCAAATATTCAAAATTTTTCTAGATCTATAAATTCAAATAGATTTTAATTTTTAATATGAAAATCTCAATTCTGTAAGATATTTTCTATAAATTCAATGTTTTCATATAATATTGTGCACAACGGTCTCGGTTAACACAAGTTGCGGGAGTAGGGACGCGAACTTGTCGGTTTAAGTATTTTCTTACTTAGGATACTAAATTACACTTTTTCGATAAAACCCGTTATTTGTGATAACCGTTGTTACCTGTAGTATTTATATCGGATTATATTCTTTAGACTTTAGTTCCATATTATTAAAGTCAATGAAGAAATAGTGTAATTTATCATCTTGGTTGAAATCTCCATTTTTATCAATATCCTCAATACTTCTATAATAAAGTTTGTTTTGATTTGTGATTATTTTCCAATCGATTAATTCTTGATTATTAGAAGTCAGTTTTATGAAATTTTCACCGCTTACTTTACTAATGTAAAGTGACTTAATATCTTCATCAGTTATTTTTCTATCGTTGTTAGTGTCAGAATCGTTCAACACGTAAATTATATATTGCTTTCCAATATTTTCAAATATTTTTCTTAAAAAAGTGAAGGATTGGATTTTAATATATTTATCTGTGAGTTTCGTAATTGAATCAGAATTTATCTGCTGAAATTTTAAGTTTGAAAATTCACCGTAAAAAATATCATTTCCTGATTGAGATGTATTTGAAAAACTTCCATAACTGTTAGATGAACCACTATAAATTTTAGAATTACTTCCACCGTCATAAAAATTATATTTACCAATAGGATATATCAAATATTCTGTACTATCTATCTCAATTGGAAGATCACTGATTTCATTTAATGTTGTATCTCGAATAACGCTCTTTTCGTTGGTTGTCTTATCATATTTAACTTTTTGATTTTTGTCATTTTTACAACTAAAAATTATTGTTGATAGAATAAGGATTAAAATCAGATTTTTCATTCAGTTGGATTTATGTGAATATTACAGGTAACGGTCTCGGTTAACACAAGTTGCGGGAGTAGGGACGCGAACTTGTCGGTTTAGGTGTTTTCTTGTTAGGATACTAAATTACACTTTTTCGATAAAACCCGTTATTTGTGATAACCGTTGTTGTGCTGCGTTTTTATTCTGGATCTTGAAACTTACTAAATTCATCAACCTTCTCATTTGCACAATGATTAACGAAGTGATCAAAATTTTTAATGTTTTCAAAAGGCGTAACATAAGACTTAAAGGTTCCATTCAATCCGTTAAACTTGTAAATGAATATATCTCTTATATCTGTATTTTCAAATGAGAACTCTTTTATAGGATTAGAGCTTGATTTTAATTTCCAGCCAGATTTTATTTTTGTTATTTCATCTAAATGATAAATGGTTTTTTCGTGAATACCATTATATATTAAAGCGTTTCCAATAATTTCAATTCTTGGATCTTTTCCATCACAACGATCATAATTGAAAAATTCATCATTATATTTTCTAATTGTAATCCATTTTTTAGGAATTACAGAGTCCAAGGAATTTAATTGGAAATTTTCAATATTCGATTCTATTTCTTTCTTTGTAGTGGAATTCCAATCGTCTAAATTTCTTTTTGAAGTAGAATATTCAGTTGTATCAATGTAAAATTGATTTCTTGTTAAATCCAATTTTGAAGGAACTGCTCTTTTAATAATTGTATCTGAAATTATTTCATTCGTTTCCTTATATTCTGTATTTATAGATTGATCTTTCTTATTCTCTTGACAAGAAAAAATAGTTATTAAAATTAAAAATAGGAGTAGTTTTTTCATCTTAAAAATGCTGCACAACGGTCTCGGTTAACACAAGTTGCGGGAGTAGGGACGCGAACTTGTCGGTTTAAGTATTTTCTTACTTAGGATACTAAATTACACTTTTTCGATAATACCCGTTATTTGTGATAACCGTTGTTGGCAACAGTATTATTTCGCTAATATCCCTTTTTCAACATTTTCATCGATTAGTTTTTCGGCATAATTCCATAACTTTTTCGAGCCGTTTTTAATTACTTTTTTCTTGTCATACACAGTTTGATATTTCACTCCAAATTCTTTCCACGTTCCTCCATCGTTTGAAGTGTTCTGTAATAAAGGTTCAAGTCTGTCCATTGATTTTGCGAATTTCGCCTCGTTAGAATTACCATCTTCAAATTCATTCCAAATTTGGATAAATTCATCTGCTTGTTTTTTTTAATATTCCAAAAATCCGTTCCGCACATTTCATTTCTTCTGCGTAGTTATCGTGATTTTTATTTTGATCGTACAAGAAAGTATCGCCGGATCAATTTCAACAATATCGTGAATTAAGACCATTTTTATGACCTTCAATAAGTCAATTTCACTATCTGAATGTTCGCTTAAAACAATCGCCATCATCGCTAGATGCCAACTATGTTCTGCATCATTTTCGCGTCTGTCGCTATTAAATAATTTTGTCCGTCTTTGAATATACTTTATTTTATCAATTTCTTTTATAAAATCAATTTGCTTTAATAAATTCTCGGTTTTCATTTAGATTATTTTTTTTTATATTGTTGCCAACGGTCTCGGTTAACACAAGTTGCGGGAGTAGGGATGCGAACTTGTCGGTTTAGGTTTTAATTGTTGGTTAATTTAATTATTTTCTTTGAAATGTTACCCGTTATTTGTGATAACCGTTGTTGGGCACTGGTTTTTGTTTGGATTTTATGAAATATGTTCGAAATTTATTTCCATTTACTTCAAATTTTCTATCATCAATTTGACCTTTTGAATTAATTATAAAAAGCGTATCGTTTTTTCTTAATAATTCAATTTGATTTGAGAGTCTCCATTGATGTTCTACAATAAATTCTTTTTCTTCTTTATCTTTTATTGTTATTATAGAATCCTTTGATCTTTTATTTGAATATGACGAATGGTATCTTCTTAATGAATTTAAGTCTAAGCTTTGTTGCAAATAAAGGGTATCATTAGCACTATCTACCTTTCCTACATAAGTATTGGAATACTTATCAATATTAATATTTAGAAAGTACATTGATTCAGATATTTTAAGAGTATCTCCAAATTTATTATAATACTCACCTTCCAATTTATTTTGTCCAAAGCAAAATGTTGGTATAATTAGGATTAAAATAAATAATCTGGTCATTTCGTAAATTTAGAAGTTCAATTTTGTTTTGAAAACTTGTGCCCAACGGTCTTGGTTAACACAAGTGGCGGGAGTAGGGACGGCTCTTGTCGGCTTTGTTGTTTTGTTACTTGGTATCTAAAATATCACTTTTTACTCAATTACCCGCTATTTGCGCTTAACCGATGTTGGCTATAGTATTTATATCGGATTTATCTTGAAAGATTTGAAAGCATTTTCGGCTATTTTTTCTTCTTGAGGAAATAAATATTCGTGATTTATGGGGTAAGGTTTAATACTATTTAATTTGTATAAAATGTGTTCTTTTAAAGACTTATGAATATTCCAACATTTAATGAATGGTAATTTGTGAGTTCCTTGTAAAACTTGGATTTGGTCCAGAAAAGTAATGTTCTAATGGATGAAAACTATCTGATGTATATACAAATAAGCCTTTTTGATTTATGACATTAAGATTTTGTTGGTTAAATAAAAGTTGAAATTCCGGTACTTTTTTTATTTGAAATTCGTATCCATTTTCTTTATATCCTGGGATATAAAAAATATTTAAGTCTTGAAAATATTTGAAATTTAAATTGTTCAGAGGGTCCGTAACTCCGGAGGCATCAAGTTTTTCTTTATCATACTTATCATATGCTCTATCAACAGCATCTGTAGAGTTTCCAATATGATCAATTATTGATGGGAATTCATTTCTTATTTTATTTGTTAACTCAATTGCATAAATAGAAAAATAATTGTCAATATCTTCTGAAGGTAAATGATCAGTTTTGTACGTTGCAAAATATAATGCACAATTTAAATCATATGTAAAATCTAATAATGGAGTAGGCGCTCCATAATGTTGTAAAAAACTTAGTATTGAAATATCATAAGCTCGATGTCCAAAAGAATTGTAAAATTTTATAAGAAGGCCGTCTTGAAAGTTTTTTGCATATGTTATTTGATCATTTATGAATTGCAAATAACTCTTTCCTAATTTTGAAAGTTCTTCCCCTAACCAAAATCTTTGAGCTGAATTATATAATTTATATTTAGATTCACTAAGTCCGCGAAACATAACTTTATTATCCGCATCCTTCAGATTCCATTTCATAATAAAATCATCTAAATCTTTTTTATTGTCGATAGTCTGAGAATTGAAATATTCATTTTTACTATCTAAATCTTTATAGAACTCAACTTTCATTCTTAAATATTATAGCCAACGGTCTCGGTTAACACAAGTTGCGGAGTAAGGAACGCGAATTTGTCGGTTGAGAACTTAAGTTATTAGAACTCTAAAATACACTTTTTTACCAAATACCGCTATTTGTGATAACCGTTGTTGCCAATTGATGCGACAGGTTTGAGTAAGAACATACGATTCCGGTTTCCTTTCCTTCTTAGTTTCAATTTGTCAGCAGAACTTTTTGGGTTTGAGTGAAAATTCCTTCTTTAAAATCTTTAATTCTTATTCTTTTTTCTCAATTTTCAAGTTTAAATTGTTTTGGAAGCAAAACTTATAATAGCTTTTTTCATCCAATTTCGTTCGAGTAAGATTCAGAGTGATATTTTCATTTCTAATTTATTCGTTCATTATTTAGTTCTTTTGACCAATTTTTCATTTGATTCCGCTTGAGTAAGAATCAGAACGAATTATTTTCATTCTTAATTTTTTTATTTAATTCCGTTTGAGTGAGATTCGGCTGGAATTATTTTCTTTAGAATTTTATTCGTTTTTGACGGCGGAGCATTTGTTGGCAACGGTCTCGGTTAACACAAGTTGCGGGAGTAGGGATGCGGACTTGTCGGTTTTGTTCTTTTCTTACTTAGGACACTAAATTACACTTTTTCGGTAAAACCCGTTATTTGTGATAACCGTTGTTGTGAACTGTGGCGACAACTTAAATATCTTGTCAAGTATTTTTTATTTCTAATTAGGTAAAACTTTCAATATATTTTCAACTGTTCAAATTAAAATGAGATAAATAGGTTTTAATCATTATAATTTGAATTGATTTCGATGAATTTTGAAACCATTCTTTTTGATTTTTCTATTAATTCGGGAAGTTCTCGAGTCGTACCAGATATCTCAAATTTCATGTTTTTTATATCTGGTTTAGAATTTCTTTTTTCAGATGAATTTTCATATTCAAATGCTAATTTTATAATTTGATTTTCATCATTTTCTTCGAATACATCTTTTATTGTAGTCCAATCATAAGTTGCCAATTCTTCAATATGAGAAGTTTTCAGCTGAAATTCAGTTACTGCACTAGTCGTCGCTAAAACTTTTTTCTCTCGGTTTTGGCTGAAAATGCTTAATGTTATTAATGAAAAAATTCCAAATAGTAGATTTTTTAATTTCATTTTATAAAATTTAAAGTTAATTGAATATAATATTAATTCTTCCATTATTGAGCCCGCTGGAGCCATTGTTTACAACGGTTACGGTTATCGCAAGTTGCGGGAGTAGGAACGCGGACTTGTCGGATTAACTCTTTTCTAACCTGGTTTCTTTAATTACACTTTTTCTACAATACCCGTTATTTGCGATGAACCGATGTTGTGCAAAGTATTTTTGTTAGAATATTAATTTAGTAAACAAGAACGTCAAAACGACCATTTGTTATTTTGACTATTTGTTCATTTCCGTTCTTTGCATTAAACCAAAAAGTTCCAGCTGCAATTCTTTGAGAAATATCAAATTTGGAAAAATAAATTTCGCCCGTAGATTCGATATTTGTTAAAAAAAAACCTTTATTTCCCTCGGAATACGAGGCATAACTTGTGCTGTCACTAACTGATCCAAATTTATAAGTTTTACCTTCTTCAATAATTTCATTTCTAATTTCTAAGCTTATAGATCTATCAGTTTCTAAATCTAAAATAACTATTCCAAATAAATTTTCTTCATTAGAATTAACATGTTGAGCCTTTAAAATTGACCCTGAACCAAATTTATTTCCATCTGGAACTAAAACTTTTCCATCCACTAAACATCCAGCAGTATTTGCCCCTCTTTCGGTCATTGCTGGCAAACAATTTTCTGGAATTTCACATTCGTCGTTTGATTCTTTAGAACATGATATTTGTATTATAGAAAGAATCATTAAAAGACAAAATAATCGAATTTTCATTTTTTATATGTTTAAATATTTTGCACAACGGTTTGCGGTTATCGCAAGTTGCGGGAGTAGGGACGCGGACTTGTCGGTTTAACCATTTTTCTTTCTTGGTTTCTAAAATTACAATTTTTCCTGATTACCCGTAATTTGTGATGAACCGCTGTTGGGCACAGTACTTTTTTCTTTAAAAATTCCATAATCTGAAAATTTATCAGATTTGATGTTTTCTTTTGGCTTTAAAAAATATGTTTTGTTGGATAATAAATTGTTGTCTTCATCATTAGATAAAATCAGGTTTTCAATAATAATTTCAATTATCTTATCATCGTTGTTTTGTCTAATTATAATATTTCCTTTTTTTACTTTTAATGTATCAATTCTTGTATGATGAACCGTTTTTGAGTCGTATAAATTATAGAACTCCAAACTATCTTCTGTTTCTTTAAAAGTTGAAAAATCGAACCATCCGGTGCCTTTTGCTTTTTCTCTTAAAGCTTGTCTTTGAAATTTTAATATTGAAACTTCTATTCCGTTTCTGTTTATTTTATAAAATTTCATTGGTTCGAAACTAAGACTATCTTCTTCTTCAGGCCAATTTCTTTCTATTGCATAAAATCCATTTGAATTAGGAATTCCATACAGCTTATCTATTGGTAAATCTGAAATATTTGAAATCTTAAATTTTTCTGTGGTATCTAAAATTGTGTAACCAAATTTATGTGAATCTCTACCACCCCAAGCATCATATTTATAAATAGCTTTAGATGTTCCCTTTATTTTTTGTTCATATACTGTTATATCCCATTTCGGTTCTTCACAACCATAATTGATTAGAAAAATTGATAATAAAATAATTTTAAAATTACTTTTCAATAGTTACGATTTTGGTGAGTATTGTGCCCAACGGTCTTGTGTAACGACAAGTGGCGCGGGGTAGGGAAGCGAACTTGTCAGCTTAACTAGTTTTAATTGGTCTCTAAAATATCGAATTTTATCGAAATACCCGCCATTTGCGTTACACGGTGTTACCAAAAGTTACGCCCCGCCTGAGTAAGAACGAATGCTTTGCCAACGTTGCGGAAAGGGCAACTCAAAACCTGCAATTTTAGTTCTCAATTAATTATTCCGTACTTCTTTCCTGGATCTTTCAATCGTACTTTTCCTAATTTTCTGTTTACCGCAATTTTGTTGTTCACTTGGATTAAAATTCCTTGATTTTTTATCTCTTTCAAAGAACCAAAATCACAGTTATTAAAGGTTTTTTTAAAATTCAATTTCAGCAGAATTTTTCAGTCGAACTTTTATTCCGACAAAGTTTTCAAACGAAGACATTCAAATTTATCGAATTTCGGCTGACAGGAAATTAAATCTATTCTTCTTAATTAAATTTTCGTTTTGGTCGGCGTAATTTTTGGTAACGGTCTCGGTTATCGCCAGTTGGCGGAGTAGGGGACGCGGAGTTGTCGGCTTAGTATTGGTTTGTTGGTCAAGTTAATTATTTTCTTACTAATGGTGCCGCTTATTGGCGATGAACCGTTGTTGTAACAAGTTTTCTATCTCAATAAACTGAAAATACCATCTATTACTCCACCACTACTTGAATAATCGCCTTTCTCCCTAGTTTGGATCCATATATATCCCTTTCCAGTTATCGAATACATAAATCCTTCTCCACTTGTAAAAAATTCTTTAATTCCCTTTGAAATAGTTTTGAGCTCTAATTTGTCTTCGAAAGCAATTAAAGCTTCCTCATCAACGTAAATTGGTTTTTCAGTGTCTACATATTCCTTTATTATTTTCCCATATCCCTTTAAAAATAGTTTCCCGTTTCCTTTTGTTTTTAATTTTAAACCATCATTAAAAGTTGTTTTAAAATCTTTCTTCTCTAGATTAATATCTAAGTTTATAGTTCGAGCAAAGTGTAGCTCAGGTTCAAAAGATATGGGATTATTTTCTAAAATATCAATCATAAAAATCTCAGAGTTGTCTTTTGTAGAAAGTGCCAATTTCAACTTCTCATTTGCAGTATAGATATTATATGTTAGACTTTTTCCTCCAATTAATTTAGCGATCCACTTATTTATACTATTTGCTTCAATTTTATTTGAGTGAGTATATTCTCCATCACAATAAATCAAAGAGCCTTTTTCTGTTATAATTTTTTCGCCAACTTCTAATTCAATTACTAAATAAGAGCTAGGATATTCTGATATTTTAAATTTCATTGAAGCTATTAACTCGTTAAGAAAATTTGTTACAACGGTCTCGTATAACGACAAGTGGCGCGGAGTTTTGGAAGCGGATTTGTCGGCTTAACGATTTTGTTTGTTATGGAAAGTAATTTAGTTCTTTTCTTTGAAACCCGCCATTTGCGTTATACGTTGTTATAGGCTGGCCACTAGAATAAACTTTGTTGTATGTTACCACCATCTGCGGTTCCCACGAGTTCTATAAATTTTATTCTTGGTCTCTTTTCGATATAAAATCCTTTTTTATCTTTTCTATCGATATAACCACGTATCAAACAATTAGTAAAGAGCTTAATTTTATATTTACTAATATTTCCTTTTTCTGGATAACAGGTTAATATGTGATCATTGTATTGAAATCCGATTGTATTGGACTTTTCATTTCCTCTGGTTACGTGTCCGTCTAATTCAACAAACATTCCGTGTTCTAATTCGGGAAATAATATTTCATCTTCTTCCTCTTCTTGATAGAAGATATTTTTACTCTCGTAGTCTATAGTTGCTTCACTTGTGTCATCAAAATCATATTTATTTTGTTCTGAGAAATCTATATATAATTCTCTTTCTCTTTCTATTGGCTCCGAGAGTTTATTGAATATTTGTGGAGGTAATTCTGAGAATAATTCTAAGTAGATTTTTGGAACGTATAAAATATTGCCAGATTCGTTTTTAATACCAATAAAAACTAATCCTTTTTCTTCTTTAAAAATTACATCGTCAAATGTCTTTTTTGATATAGTTCCAATATGTTTAGCAATTTGAATACTCCACTTAATGGCTTTCACAATTTGTTTAAAAAGATCTTTGAAACCTTTGTCCTTAAAATCATTTTTAGCCATCTCTTTTAAAGCTGCGGCACTGTAAGTAGTCACACCTGTTCCTATAATAAAAGCTATCCATTCTCCAATATTTTCAGGTATAAGAGTTTCCCAACTTCCTTTTCTCACCCGGGCGGGTAATTCAAAATTCACATTTGCTAATTCTGGAATTTTTCTATTCAAGTAAAAACGAAATAGTGAATCTATTCCATTTAAAGCATCTGCGGATTTTTTCAAATCTAAATATCCGTTTTCAATTTCTTTTCCGGAATATTTAAAATAAGCTAAGTAATCTTCTTCCATATTTTGTTGGTGGCTTGCCTATAACGGCCGCGGTTAACGAAAGTGCGGAATTAAAAAACGTGAACTTATCCGATTAACTGTTGCCTGGTTAAGGACTAAAATTAAACTTTTTTCTGTAAAAACCGCATTTTTCGATAACCGCTGTTATAAACTGTGGCGACACAACCGAGTGAGTCATTTAGAAATTCAGCATAAATGAAATCCTGAATTTGTCAGTTTGTTCTAACCAAAAGGATTTAGAAAATAAGTTGCAGGTTTTACCAAGTCAGTTTTTTCTCAAAATAAAGCACAAAAATCAAAGTTTTCAGCTCGAAATTTTCCGCGACCGATTTTTGTCAGATTCAATCAGATTTTTCATTCTCAACTCCGACTTCAATTCGGAAGAATTCAAGTCGGAGCCATTGTTTTATAACGGCCGCGGTTAACGAAAGGTACGGGATTAAAAACGCGAATTTTTCCGCTTAACTTTTTTCTTATTAAGAACTAAAATTAAACTTTTTCCTGTAAAACCCGCACTTTTTCGATAACCGCTGTTGTAAATTGGGCCGACACTATTAATAAGTTGATTTAAATTTTCATCAGTTTTCTGCTTTTCAATTTTGATCTTTTGTTCGGTTTTTTGTCCGAATGAGAATTGGTTAAAATTTGTCAATTTTCAAGATTTTCATTGGAAAAGTTCAATTTTCATTTCTTTTTTTCGGCCGAGTGAGAATCAGTTGAATTGTCATTTTAAAATAATCCTTTTTAAAGCCAATTTTCGAATAGAAATCGCTCAGTTTTTTTATCAATTTTATTGGTTAGAATCCGTTTTTTGTCAGGAGGCCTTGTTTACAACGGTCTCGGTTAACACAAGTTGCGGGAGTAGGGACGCGAACTTGTCGGTTTAAGTGTTTTCTTACTTAGGATACTAAATTACACTTTTTCGATAAAACCCGTTATTTGTGATAACCGTTGTTAGGCTGCGTTATTTTCTAACGGTTTTATGTTATTGAATTCTTTCTCCTTTAAAGATTTTTCTTCTTCTAAATCATAATCATCTTGCAATCCCAACCAAAATTTTGCTGTGGTTCCAAAATATTTTGAAAGTCGAAGAGCGGTGTCAGCAGTTATTCTTCTTTTCTTTTTTATGATTTCACTTATTCTTGTCTGCGGAATAAAAGTTTCTTTAGAAAGTCGGTATGCAGTAATTTCCATTGGATCTAAAAATTCTTCTTTCAAGATTTCTCCAGGATGTATATTTTCTAACTTTTTCATTTTTTTATCTTTTTAAAATTAATGGTAATCAACAATTTGAACTTCAAAAGCATTGTCATTTTCCCATTTGAATATTATTCTCCATTGCTTATTAATTCTAATGCTATGAAAACCTTCTAAATTCCCACTCAACTTTTCTAAATGATTCGCTGGAGGAATTCTTAAGTCATTTATATTTTGAGCATTATTTATCATTCTCAGTTTTCTTCTTGCTACATTTTGAATATTAGCAGGAAGCTTTCTCGATTGGGTTCCGTTCCAAATTTTGTCAGCTTCTTTGTCTGCAAATGTTTTAATCACAAATAATTTTGTTTTACGTTACTAACGTCAAAGATAAGTAAAAAATTAGAAGTTCCCAACTCTAAAAAATTATGCTGCCTAACGGTCTCGGTTAACACAAGTTGCGGGAGTAGGGACGCGAACTTGTCGGTTTAAGTATTTTCTTACTTAGGATACTAAATTACACTTTTTCGATAACACCCGTTATTTGTGATAACCGTTGTTGTAGTGCTTTAGCTCTTAGCAGGATTATAAATTTTAAGCACTTTCTCTGAGAATGTTTATTTATAAGGTTAACATAAATTATAAAGATTAGTTCTTAAATTCAAATTATTCTAACTAATCTTTATTTTCCAATTTTCTAATTCTTATTCAATAAATGCAACTTTTGATCCAATTTATATCTTAATATTTTTTCATCTGATTTTCTGAATATTGGATAGATCCATCAATAGATGAACTTTTTCAATCCGCTTACAATTATTTCGTTTGAACTTTTATTCCAAACGACTTTCTCCGCATTTTCAAATTCAAGTATTTCAGTTTTCAAATTTAATTTCCAATCAATTGTAATGAGTTATTTTTTCGTTGAAAATTAAATTATCAGCTTTATATTTTGGTTCTGATATTGTATTATTCATTCGATTGAGTGTTCATCATTCCAAATGAGATAAATAAGGCAATTGCTAATGAGTCTTTTATAATTTTTAGTTTCTAATTTAAGTTACTATTTTTTTCGTAGAGTATTGCTACACAACGGTCTCGGTTAACACAAGTTGCGGGAGTAGGGATGCGAACTTGTCGGTTTAAGTATTTTCTTACTTAGGATACTAAATTACACTTTTTCGATAAAACCCGTTATTTGTGATAACCGTTGTTGCCCACAGTGTTTTTTTCAGCGGAGTGATTTTTAGATTTTATTTGGTTAACGATTTATTCATTCTTTAAAATTCACTTTTTTGCGTTCTGATCGGTCATTTCTTTTGAAAATTTATCTTCAGGACTTTTTAGTCAGCGTTGCATATTTTCCTTTTCAATTTTAGGATTTTTTTCAATTTTTAGATAATTTCTATTTTCATTTTTATCCGTACGGCTGAGTCATTTTCTTAGCAAAATTTATCTTAGAACTTTTTATTCCGCCTGAGATTCTTTAATTGTAAAAATCTTTATTTAAAACTATCTACAGAAATTCCAATTTTCATTTTAACTCCTGATTCAAGTTTTTTGTCAACTTTTGATTTGGTTAGAAACGGTTTTTTAAATGCTATTCAAAATTCACATTTTCATATTATCTTCTACAGAATCTCAACTTTTGATTGCTAAATTCAGCACTAAAATTATGTTATTTTGCAGAATTTCCATTGTGGGCAACGGTCTCGGTTAACACAAGTTGCGGGAGTAGGGACGCGAACTTGTCGGTTTAAGTATTTTCTTACTTAGGATACTAAATTACACTTTTTCGATAAAACCCGTTATTTGTGATAACCGTTGTTGCTAACAGTGCTTTTCTAAAATTATGTTCTTACTTTTTTCGTATTGAGTTTATATTATTTTCAAATTCATTTATTTGATTTTTTAAACTCTGTCCGCATTTCATATTGATTTTCAATTTTCAGTTTTTAGTTTTGAGTTTTTTCTTTGAAAATTTTCTATCTTTTTAAGATTTTTTAAAAATAAGATTCGTTGATTAGGATTCAGCATTGATAGCTTTATTTTTTAAATAACTTCTCAGAATATTTATCATTTTCCAAGTTGTGAAGATTATGAGAAGATAGAAAAACAAGTAATTTCGTTCAAATTTTATTTCATTAAATAGATTTGTAATTACCATTATCAGGAATGTAATTCCTACAATCCAGATTATGAAAAATGATAGAAGTTGTTTCTTAGTTGGATTATTCAGTAGTGTGTTTATTTTCTTAAATCATTCTTCGTAAAATTTCAATTTTGTTCTTTAAAAAATCTCGTTCAGCATTGTTTGCAACGTGTTATATCCACAGCAATATACTTATTTATTCCAGAATGTTCCGGGATAAGCGCAGGTTTTCATCCTTATTAACGGTTTTCGCCAAAGCCCCTAAGGTAACATCCAACGGACTTCTTATCTTCATCAAATCTCGCTGAGTAACGTGCGTGTAGATCATCGTGGTCTCAGGCCGGCTGTGGCCCAACAGTTCCTGAATATACCTTAGATCTATTCCGTTCTCCAACATATGGGTGGCATAAGAATGTCTTAAGGTATGCGGTGTTACCTTTTTCTGGATCTTCGCCCTTCTACATGCTATCTTTAGAAACATCCTGATAGAAGACGAGCTGTAAACTTCTCCATCCTGGCCTTCTACAAAGAATTTTTCGGGGGTGTACGTTCCCAAATAGTTAAAGAGTAAGGGAATAAAACTTTCGGCTAACATCACATAACGGTCTTTTCTACCTTTTCCATTTTTTATCAAGATCTGCTTTCGGTCTACATCAATATCCTTTAATTGCAAAGAGAGCAGTTCGCCCACGCGTAAACCCGAAGAATAAATTAAAGCCAGCACCGCTCTGTGTTTTAAATTTCTGGTGGCTCTCAAAAGATCTATCACTTCTTCCTTAGAAAGTACAATGGGCAAATATTTGCTTTTATCAGGTCGTTTTAACTTGTCAGAATCTATTTGAGATTGTTCATGCAGATCTGCAAAATGCTTTAAAGCGCTAATGCATTGCCGATGCGTACTTATAGAATAGCCGGGCTCTGCAATCTCTTTCTCTACAAACAATTCTACATCTCTATTGGTAAATTCTGAAACAGGCTTGTTTAAAAATTTCAATAATTTTGAAACAAAATGACAATAAGTGTCAATCGTACTTTGGCTGTATCTGTTCCCATTCAAATAACTTTCAAACTCGTTCATAAGCTCAAGATAATCTGAATGTGAAAACTTCTTTATTTCAGGTGGTTTTGAAGTATCCAGTTTATAACTCTGTAAACTAGAATAATCCATTTCACAATCTACTTTTTTTAAATGTCGATATAACTCAGCTTTATTTTTCTGAGTGAAGGGAACATAGAAACAGGAATGTGTCCTACTCCAGGTGAGATCTTCCAACAGTTTTAAATGTGCTTTTAACTCCTTGTCAAATTTGAAAGCGATCCCAATTTGCAGGGCGCTGTTATGATTTAGCGGAAATAATCGTACTTGCTCCATCTTTCTAGAAATAATGAGTTAAAGTACTAAAAATAAGAATCTTATGTATTTGTTTTAGCTGAAAAATTCTAAGCTGAAATTGAAAAATATTTGGCTTTACAAAACCAGTAATCCGTGATCTTTTAAAATGCGGATGGGTTTAGAGAACCAGAACAACTCAAAATCTTCAAACTGACTATCAAAGTCTGTTTTTAACTGCTTATAGGTAAGCAATTTTTCTTCTAAAGGAGATAATTGTTCCAACACATTCAGCAGCCATTCTCCGGTTTCTTTTTCTATGATAATGCTGAAAGTTTCAGAAATATCATGAAACTTCATCACTAACTGATGATTGGTAAATCCTTTTTTCGTTTTCACCTGTTCCACCACTTGAGGAATTCCACCTAACCAAACCACTTTAGCATTTGGTTTCACGCTGAAGTTTGTTTCGTCTTGCAAACATTGCTCGATAAAATCGAATTTAATAGTGGTTTGAGGGATCTTAAAATCGAACCATTCCTGCAGCGGAAGTTCAAAGCCAATCCCGTGCATATAATTGAACAGAGATTTTTTTAATCCGAAGCTGAACTGGGAGTGATCTATTCCTGTACTATCCACAAAATCTACATCGTTATTCGCAAAACTGATCTCGTTATACTGCGGAACAATTCCATAAGCATCAGGATCTAATCCAACAGGACTATGAGCGGTTAAAGCGAACTGATGCCAGAAGCCCGATTGCAAAACGCCAATTTCAAACAATTGCCTTACCATTTCCAAACTATCTACCGTTTCCTGAACGGTTTGAGTAGGATAGCCGTACATAAGGTAAGAATGCACCATAATGTTAGCTTCGGTAAGATTGCGGGTAACCTGCGCTACCTGTGCCACGGTAACACCTTTATCTATAAGTTTTAAAAGTCGGTCTGAAGCTACTTCCAGTCCGCCGGAAATTGCAATACAACCAGATTCTTTCAGCAATAAACAAAGATCTCTAGTAAAGTTCTTTTCAAACCTGATATTTGCCCACCAGGTAACCGTTAGTTTTCTCTTGATAATTTCCAAAGCCAAAGATCTCATTAAGGCTGGCGGAGCGGCTTCATCTACAAAATGAAATCCGGTTTCTCCAGTTTGCGCAATAAGTTGCTCCATTCTGTCCACCAAAATTTTGGCAGCTATGGGCTCATAAAGTTTGATGTAATCTAAAGAGATGTCGCAAAAAGTACATTTTCCCCAATAACAGCCGTGTGCCATGGTTAACTTATTCCATCGGCCATCGCTCCACAGGCTATGCATTGGGTTGGCGATCTCTATTACCGAAATATATTCTGAAAGTGGCAAGTCTCCATAATCTGGAGTTCCCAGTTCACTTTGTTTATAATCTGAACGCAGGGAACTATTATTATAAGTTACTTCTCCATTTTGAAGTAAAAAGGTGCGTTTAAATTTTTGATGATCTGGATTTGCCGAAGTTGGATCCAAAACATTCGAAATAAGGATTTCTATAGGTAGTTCTCCATCATCCAACGTAATAAAATCGAAGAATTCAAAAACCCGAACATCGGTAAGCGATCTTAATTCGGTATTAGGAAAACCACCGCCCATAGCGATCTTTATTTCAGGATAATTTTCTTTGATGAATTGCGCCGCTCTAAAAGCACTAAAAAGATTCCCCGGAAATGGCACCGAAAAACAGATAAGTTTCGGCTGAACTTCTTCAATTCTTCTGCTTAAAATATCCAGACTGATATCATCTATAAAACTGATCTCTTCTTGAAGATGCTCATACAACTCATCAAAAGAATTGGCGCTTCTACCTAATCTTTCTGCATATCTGCTAAAACCGAAATTCTCATCGATACATTCAATAATAAAATCTGAAAGATCTTCGAGATATAAAGTTGCTAAATGCTTGGCTTTATCTTGCATTCCCATAGAACCAAAAGCATATTCCATATCATCCAACTGCTCAAATCTGGAAGCTTTGGGTAGAAAATTTCCGGTGCAGATCTGTCTTGCCAGGGTTTGATCTTTTCCCTGTAAAAACCGAATTACATCATCTAAAGGTTTTAAATAATGAGCTCGCAAGGCATAGATTCGCTCACAATTTTCTGAAGTAATGGTTTCATTTTCTGCAGCGATCTCAAATAATTCGCTTAAAGTATGCTTAGAAAAAAGCTCTAAAATAACTTCAATCCCCAAATCCATCTGATAAGAACTGATGTTCTTGGTATTCAGAAAGCCCTTTAAATAAGCCGTTGCTGGATATGGCGTATTTAATTGAGTAAAAGGCGGGGTAATAAGTAGGAGATCTTTCTGCATTGCAAATTAAAATTGAAGCAACAAAGGTAAGTTATTGTTCGCTCTTTAAGATCTCTGTAACCGCTTGTAAATATGCTTTCTGATTATTTGCCTTTTTGATCTTTTTAAAGGTTTTCTGCGGATTGGAGAAGGTTTGTGAGAAATAACTCCAAAATCCCTGCATTTTCATCTTGATAGGAGTAGGGCCGCTTAAAGCTTCGTCGTACTGATGATAAATGGTATCATGAAATTCTCTAAAAAGCTGCCATCTGTCTTTTAGGATATTCTGTAGTATCTGCTTTTATCATAGAAGGTAAAAAAGGATCAGCTATCAATCCGCGGCCAATCATCCAATGATCTATGTTGCGGAAAGCGTTCTTGCATTTCCTTAAATCCGGCAACGGTGGTAATATCGCCATTATAATACATCTTGTGTTTTGTATTATCTAAACATCGCTGAAAGAATCCAGATCTACCCCGCCTTTGTATAATTGCTTTCCAATTCTGGCGTGAATAGCGATATTCTTCAGCGGATATTTATCCAAAACTGGTAAAGTATCTAAGATCTCGGTACTGTCTTCATACCCCATTCTCATTTTCATAGAAACCAAAATATCGGTTTCAGAATGTGCACGATCTAAGATATTATCTATTCTAGCAGGATCGTTGATCAATCCGGAACCCATTCCGCGTTTGGTAACCATCGGGTAAGGGCAACCTAAATTCCAATTGAGTTCTTTATATCCTAATTCACGAACATATTTCGCTACAAATAGAAATTCTTCAGCATCATTAGTGATCACCTGCGGAATAACTTCCAGGGTATTATTATGTTCCGGTAACAGATCTCGTTGTAAGAATTCTTGACTATCAATTTCCATCTAATCTAATATAGGGCGCATAATAAGTGTCTATTCCACCAAAATACTGGTGTAAGGCATTTCTAAATCTAAAATCGGTGAATCCCTGTAATGGGGAAGAAAGAAGTGTAAAACTCATGTAAAATTTATTGCCGCAAAGATAGGCTAAATTGAAGTAGGAGTTCTCTGAATTATGAAAACTAAATCTTTACTTTCTAAAACTGGTTTCATATAAAGAAATCCAATCTTTCACCGTCATTTTTTTGACCAATTCTGCTATAAGATCAAAAGGAATATTTTCAGGTTTCTTAAATCGAACACAACTTTTTCCCATATCTAATTTTGTTTTGCAATGTTTTGGATATTCAGCTACAAACCAATCTAATAAGGCTTTGTCGGCATACATTCCCATATGATAAAGTGCGATAAAATTCTTTTGAGAAGCGATGTTTATAAAGGGAAGTGGTAATTTGGGGTTACAATGATTTCCTTCAGGATAGGTTTTATGAGGTACCACATAACCAATCATCCCATAACTCATAGTTTCTTTAAAATCCTATCATGGAAGATTGTTCTTTATGGTAATTCTATTTTTTTGAAATGCTTCTTTCGCTCTTCGGGAATTTGAGAAATGTAATCTTCAGGAGAGTTGGCGTTATAGTTCATTAGTTTATAACTAAAGATTAAGTTCATTTTTCCATTTCTTAGATTGATCCCGGTGTATAAATACGCTTTTAAAGAACACATAAAATCTGTCCAGCCTTGGGTTTGCTGCAAAGCATGCTTCACACTGTCTTCGTTCATTTCAAAATTAGATTCTGTGATGTGAAGTTCTGTAGCATCTTGAGATACCACTTTAAAATTCATGTCAACAACAGTAGCTTTCCCTGGGGCTTCCCAGGAGAATTTTATCAATTTATCTTTTTCAACTTCCAGAACTTCTATTTCCAGTTCTACGCTATAATCTGAAAATTCCCATTTTATATTTTTCTCCTGTGATAAGCTCGCTGCTGGCATGAGAAACAAAATATTTTGTGATTTTCTGAGGTTGCACAATGGCATTAAAAACTTCAGTAATATTTCGCTGAATAATATCGGTAACATCTACTTTAAATTCCATAGTTGTAATTTTTATTAGTTGAAGGTATTAAAGTTCTGAACTATAAATATAGCTGAAACATTGCAAACCCATTCAAAATATGAAATGTGATTATGTTCTTCTATCAAAAAAATCTTACTTTTGTTTTTACAACTCCAGCACTTTAAATTATGAGCCAAAAAGTATTTCTTAATGCAAAAGAAATCAACATTATACTTCACCGTTTGGCCTGTCAGTTAATTGAGAATCATCCTAATCTTGAAAATACCGTTATTGTGGGAATTCAGCCTAGGGGAACTTTTCTGGCAAACCGAATAGTAGCTATTTTGGAAGAAGAATATAAGCTGAAGAATATTCCGCATGGCCAATTAGACATCACTTTTTATAGAGATGATTTTAGAAGAGGAGAGAAACCTTTAGAAGCCAATAAAACCAAGATAGATTTTATAGTAGAAGATAAGAATGTGATCTTTATAGATGATGTGCTTTATACCGGCCGAAGTATACGAGCCGCACTTACCGCTATTCAATCTTTTGGAAGACCTAAAGAAATTGAATTACTTACCCTGATAGATAGAAGGTTTAGCAGACATTTACCAATTCAGCCGGATTATAATGGGCGTCAGGTAGATGCTATAAATAATGAGCAGGTAAAAGTGCATTGGAAAGAAATTCAAGGGGAAGATGCTGTATATGTGTATTCAAAATAAAATGGATCCTGAAAATAGGATAATTTAAAAGCAAGTAATCTATGAGCGAATTAAGTGTAAACCACTTATTGGGAATAAAATATCTAAAGCCGGAAGATATAGAGCTTATTTTTAAAACCGCCGATCATTTTAAAGAAGTGATTAACAGGCCCATTAAAAAGGTTCCATCATTACGAGATATTACCATAGCCAATCTGTTCTTTGAGAATAGTACCAGAACCCGACTTTCTTTTGAACTTGCAGAAAAACGTTTAAGTGCAGATGTTATTAATTTTTCTGCGGCTTCTTCTTCAGTAAAAAAAGGGGAAACGCTTATAGATACCGTTAATAATATTCTTGCTATGAAGGTGGATATGGTGGTAATGCGCCATCCAAATCCGGGCGCAGGTATCTTTCTTTCTAAACATGTAGATGCAAGCATTATAAATGCAGGAGATGGAACTCATGAGCATCCAACTCAGGCTTTATTAGATTCTTATTCCATCAGAGAAAAATTAGGCGAAGTTAAAGGTAAGAAAGTATTGATAGTTGGTGATATTCTGCACAGTAGGGTAGCACTTTCAAATATCTTCGCTTTAAAACTTCAAGGTGCAGAGGTTAAAGTTTGCGGACCAAAAACGCTGATCCCAAAATATATAGAATCTTTAGGAGTGGGAGTAGAGACCAATTTAATAAAAGCTCTGGAATGGTGTGATGTGGCAAACATGTTGCGGGTTCAAAATGAGCGAATGGAAATTAGCTATTTTCCGAGTACCAGAGAATACACGCAACAATTCGGACTTAATAAAAAAATCCTGGATTCGTTAAATAAAGAAATTGTAGTGATGCATCCCGGACCAATTAATAGGGGAGTAGAGATCACTAGTGATGTGGCAGATTCTAAGCAGGCCATCATTCTAGATCAGGTACAAAATGGAGTGGCTGTGAGAATGGCAGTTATCTACTTATTAGCATCAAAAATAAAACACTAAACGCGCTATAAAATTAGTATCAATGAAGATTATTAATAAAAACGATTATAAGATCCTTAAAGATGAAAAGAACGATATAGCCGGATTTGCTAATTATCTTTCTCATAATCATTCTGAATTTAAAAATGATAATGTAATTGTAGATGTGCTTAAAAAAGGCGATCTGCAGTTAGAAGAATTACTGATGTTCTTAGAGATCTCCAATTTGCATAGAGAAAACAAGAAATCTTTTGTAATTGCAAATGATGCTATAGATATAGACCAGGTTCCAGAAGAACTAATTGTAGTTCCTACCTTATTAGAAGCTACAGATATTATTAAAATGGAAGAATTGGAAAGAGAGCTAGGTTTTTAAACGTCTCTAACTTCCGGTTTCCCCAACTCGTTGAGAGTTCCAAAAAATGCAGGCATGAAACTTACAATTTTAGGTTGTTACGCAGCCACCCCCAGATCTTTTACAAATCCTACCGCTCAGGTTTTAGATATCAATAATCATTTATTTATGATTGATTGTGGAGAAGGTTCACAGGTGGAGTTAAGGCGAAACAAAATAAAATTCTCTAAGATCAAACATATTTTTATCTCTCATTTGCACGGAGATCATTGTTTTGGTTTAGTTGGGCTCATCTCTACCTTTAGATTGCTTAACAGAGATACAGAACTACATGTTTACGGGCCTAAAGGAATAAAAGAGATCATTACCCTACAATTAAAACTTTCCAACTCCTGGACCAACTATCCGCTTTATTTCCATGAATTGGAAAGTAAAGAGCCAGAATTGATCTATGAAGATGATAAAGTAACGGTAGAAACCATCCCTTTAAAACATAGGATCTACACCAACGGATTTCTTTTTAAAGAAAAGCCAGGATTAAGAAAATTGCTAATAAACGAAGCTGTAGAGCGAAATATAGATGTTACTCTTTACCAAAGTCTTAAAATGGGAAAAGATGTAATTTCTAATGACGGGGTTACTGTAGAAAATCACTTGGTAACTACAGATCCGGAACCCCCAAAATCTTATGCGTATTGTAGCGATACGATGTACTACCCAGAGATCATTCCGCAGATAAAAAATGCCACTGTTCTTTATCATGAATCCACTTTTCTTGAAGAGAATAAAGAACTGGCAGAACCTACCAGACATTCTACCGCAATTGAAGCTGCCACCATAGCAAAAGATGCTGAGGTTAAGTATCTTATTCTTGGCCATTATTCTACCAGATATGGTAGTATTTTACCGTTTAAAAGCGAAGCTGAAACCGTATTTCCCCGTGTTCAACTTGCAGATGATGGAAAATCCTTCGAATTTTAAAAAATTCTTGTAAGAAAATACGTATGTTATGTGCTTTCAACCGGGCTTATAACATTTTTATGTAGGTTATAGATTACAAATACTGTTAAATTTTACTGAATATCGATGAAATGCACCGTTCATCGAGTTTTTTGTCGATTTATTTAGTATTTTGGCTATCCCAAATCTAATTAACCTACATGCTTATGTTGAAAATTACAAGACATTTATGTATCGCATTGGTTTGCGCTTTATCATTAAGCGCATGTTCAAAAGATGCCGACCTTCCGCAGGAACAAAGCAATCTTAAAACCGAGGTTTTAGAAGATAATGTTGCTTATAGCAGCATTGAACTAGAAATTCTTAATGCCGTTAACGCGCATCGAACCAGTATAGGTTTAAAAGCTCTTGGAAGAATAGATGATATTACTTTCCAGGCAGAAAATCATACCAACTATATGGTAGAGACCAAATTGGTTAATCACGAAGATTTTGACAAACGTTTTAGAGCTTTAGTTCAAGGAGTAGGTGCTTCTGCCGTAAGCGAGAATGTTGGATATGGCTATAAAACTGCAAACGCGGTTGTAAAGGCCTGGTTGGAAAGTGATGGACATAGAGCTAATATTGAAGGAGATTTTACTCATTTTGGTATAGCTGTGGATAATGATGATAATGATAAAAATTACTTTACCAACATCTTTGTAAAGAGATAAATTAAAAGAACCTAAGAATTTAATTGTTGCTATGATTGATTAGCCATTGAATTATAATATTTAATCAAATTAAAAATCTCGCTAAATGCGAGATTTTTTTATTTAGGGTGTTATGAATTTGATTGAAGGATATATAATTATTTTAACCCAAAGGAGTTATTAAATTAGATCTATACCAAATATTTCCTATTACAGTTTATCAATTGTTCCTATTTAAATTGGAAACGTTTCTCTTAACCATTAATTGGATAAATTAATATCTGCTATCGAGAAGCAATTTAAAAACTTTCTTTAAGTGACTCTTGAATTAGGTATTGAAATTCAAAATTTGTAGAATTAAAAATCCCGCACTAGGGCGGGATCATTTTTTAATAGTTATTCTATAATTGGAACTCCTATCTCTTCTTCTAAATTTGGTTGGGACAGAAGAACCTTTATGAAATATTATTTCATCTTAACCACTTTAAACATAGATCTTCTATTTAACTGATGCTGTTGAGCATTACAATTATCACAATCTACGGCGGGTTGTTTTTCTCCGTAGCCTTTATGTGCTACTATTCTTTCTGGCGCAATGCCATGTTCTACTAAATATTTATAAGTAGCATCTGCTCTGCGTTTTGCCAATGCTTCGTTGTACTGATCGCTACCTCTAAAATCTGTGTGAGACCCAATTTCAATTACTAGTTCTGGATATTTATTGGTCATTAACTCTACCAGTTTATCTAATTCTTTGGCAGCATCTTGTCTAATATTAGATTTATCAAAATCAAAATAGATGTTATTGATCTCTGCCAAATATTCTACATCCGGAATTGGGCTTAATTCAATATCATAGATCAACTCTTCTTTCGTTCCAAGATCAAAAGAACTAATCTCACCAGACTTTTCTGTGTATTCTATATGTTTAGCTTCAAACGGATATTTCGTATCTCTGCTAATAGGGGTTTCATATTTACCATTTTCATCGGTCTCTAAGAAAGCCACTTGATTCTCATTTCCATCCATCAGTCTTAAAGTTGCATTTGGTATAGGTTGGCCATTTACATCATCTGTAACCGTTCCTTTTAATACCAGAGGTTTCAATAAATTAAAACCGTAAACGTCATCATTAATTCCATCACGGTTAGAAGAAACCCAACCGGTATTCACATCTGCTTTTTGGAAATAGGCGAAATCATCTTTGCTACTGTTTACCGGTGCGCCAAGATTTACAATCTCTCCATCCATATTTGCAAGATCTGTTTTATAAACATCCATCAATCCCAGGCCTAAATGCCCGTTGGAAGAGAAGTACAATTCATTTTCTGCAGTTATAAAAGGAAAAGCTTCGTCTAAAATTGTATTGATCTTATCTCCAAGATTAACAGGACTTCCGTAGGTATTATCTCCGGTGATTTCCACTTTATAAAGATCTGTACCGCCTTTACCACCCGGCATGTCTGATGCGAAATACAGGGTTTTATCATCTGGGCTTAACCCAGGATGTCCAACAGAATAAGAGTTATTATTAAACGGAAGTTCTACAACATCTTTCCAGGATCCATTTTGATTGGTTGCTCTATAGATCTTTAAATTATTGGTAGCCTTTTTATCTCTTTTTCCTTCTTTGTTATTTAGATAATTGTTTCGGGTGAAGTACATGTATTTTCCATCACTACTTATGCTGATAGGTCCATCATGTAGAACGCTATTCACATCTCCTTCTAAAGGGGTAACCATATCGTCTTTAACCTGGTATACGTCTAAAAAAGGTTCCCCATTCCAGGAGTAGATCTTTTTGCTTTTAGACATCCCATCGTTTCTAGCTGAAATTAAATAGGTAATACCATTCTTTTCATACGCTCCAAAATCGCTAAAATCTGAATTGAACTTTGCTTTCTCAAGGGTATAGTCATCCTTCAATTTAGATTTAGACATGTCATTAGACAGCATTTCATTTACAGCTGCGCTATTTCCTCCAGATTCTTGATATTTTTTCAACCAGGTTCTAGATTCATCATATCTTTTTACTCCTCTTAATGCCTGTGCATACTTAAAGTAAAATTCTGGAGAAACATTATCCTGTTCTACAACATCTGCATAATAAACCACCGCATCTTCCGGACGTCTTAATTTGGAATAGCTTTCTGCTATTTGCTGTTTGTTATAGTCTGTATTAAAATCCTTATCTATAAGTTCTTTATAAACTTCAACGGCTTCTACGTAAGCCAGATCGTTATATAATCTATCTGCTCTTTTTTGTTTAGAATTCTGGGCAGAGGCCATAAAACTATTTCCAATGATTAACAGAAGTATTAAGTAGTTGAAATTCTTCATAATAGTCTTATTTAGGTTAGAAAAATCTAGGAGATTTATACTTGGTATTTTTAAATCTGAACTCGTAGATCAAGATGATCTCATGAGAGCCAGAGGTGTAAGGTCTAAGGTCTGAAACACTGTATTCATAAGCATATCCAATTCTTAACGGATCAAATATTCTAAAATCTATAAAAGCTCCAACCGCATCATCTATTCTATAAGTAGCACCTAAATAAAGTTTTTCATCATAAATAGTAGTGGCAGAAATATCTACAGAAAGTGGTGCCCCTTTAGTAACCTTTGCTAAGGCTGTTGGACGTAACTTCCAGGTGTCGCTTAGATCAAAAACATAACCTCCTGTTAGGTAGTAGTGAACTTGTTCTAAAGCTACATATTGATTGAAATCGTTATTATCGTTATTTATCAATTTTGGAGCAGACAAACCTACATACCAATCTTGAGAAGATAAATATAATCCGGCCCCCACGTTTGGAGTCCACTTATTAAACTGGTCTCTAAAGAATGGATCATCCAATACCTGAGGATCATTAAAAAGATCTTCATCCAGATCATAATAACTAAACCCTCCTTTTATACCAAACGCAAGAGTGGTTTCTTCTCCCACAGGAATTGAGTAAGAAACATCTCCGTAGATATAAGTATAGTTCTCGTATCCGGTCTTATCATTAATAACAGATAAACCAAGTCCAATTTTCTCATTTCTTAATGGAGAATGTATAGACAGAGTTTGGGTACGAGGAGCGCCATCAATTCCGGCCCATTGGTTACGGTTTAGAGCAGTAAGTGAAAACCCATCTCGACTCCCGGCATAAGCAGGGTTTACAGATATGGTATTGTACATATACTGGGTGAACTGTGGTAATTGCTGTGCCTGTGATGAAAACAGACCAACAAATAGAATCGATATTAGGATATAGATGTTTTTCATGATTTTAGAGCTTTATTTAGTTCCTAAGTAGATGTATCCTTGAATTGGTTCAAAACCGCTACCTATTACTTCTACTATGTAGTAGTAAGTTCCAGAAGGTAATTGGTTGGAGCTTGTTACAGATTTGTTTGAGAATCCGTCCCAATTATTTCTATAATTATTTTGACTGAATACTTCTGCACCCCATCGGTTAAAGATCTTCACGTTGAAAGTGAAACCACAATCTGTCTCAAGATCTACAGTGAAATAATCGTTATATCCGTCTTGATTTGGAGTAACCGCTTTAGAAATACTGTCTTTAATATCAGCTAATCCACAAGGTAAAACTATACAGTCATCATTAATGAATACTGTTACTTCTGTAGTGCTACCACAAGAACCAGTTGTTACATAATTGAAGGTGTAAGTTCCTACCTCCAATTTAGATGGATCTACAGTACTTCCAGTTAGTGCCCCTGTATTGTTAGGATCTGACCATGAACCTGAATTATCGTAATCTCCTAATAAGAGTTCAAATAGGTTAGATGGATCATCTCCAATACAAAGATCTACAGTTGTAGTTTCTATTACTTCCACAGAAGGTGCATTAAGTGTTACCGTAGTGCTTTCTGAAATAAGCCCAGTTCTTGTTTGTGCAGTTACTTCATAAGTTCCTGGCTCAAGATTTGCGAAAACTCCACTTTCTTGATAATCCACTCCATTTACACTATAGGTCAATCCTGTTTCAGTTACTACTGTAATAGTTCCGCTTGGTGTAGCACATGTTGGTTGAATTACAGTTACACTTGGTGGAGAAGGAGGGGCGTCGTTAACAGGATTTATAGTGATTGTTACAACCGCTGTATCTGTTCCACCATTTCCATCTGAGATTGTATATTCAAATGAATCTGTTCCGTTATAATCTGCATTAGGAGTATAAGTTACAGTTCCATCGCTATTGATAACTACAGTTCCATTAGATGGAGTGGTAGTAGAAGTTACTGTTAATCCATTTCCATCAATATCTGAATCATTATCAAGGACTGATATTGTTACAGCATTATCTTCATCGGTAGTTGCAACATCATCTACAGCAACTGGTGCATCATTTACAGCATTTACCGTAATAGTTACCGTTGCAGTATCTGTTCCTCCATTTCCATCTGAAATTGTGTATTCAAAAGAATCGCTTCCGCTGAAGTTTTCATTTGGAGAGTAAGTTATTGTTCCATTGTTGTTAATCACTACCGTTCCATTTGAAGGAGTAGTGGTGCTTACAACTGTAAGAGCATCTCCATCTAGATCAGTATCATTATCAAGAACTGAAACAGTTACAGGTGTATCTTCATTTGTTGAAGCAGAATCGTCTACTGCTACCGGAGCATCATTTACAGGTACTACAGTAATTGAAACCGTTGCAGTATCTGTTCCACCGTTTCCATCTGAAATTGTGTATTCAAATGAATCTGGTCCGTTATAATTTGCATTTGGAGTGTAAGTAAAGGTTCCATTTTCATTAAGAACCACAGTTCCATTGCTAGGATTGGTGTTGTTTATGATTGTAAGAACATCTCCATCTGGATCTGAATCGTTATCTAGAACTGAAATTACTACTGAAGTATCTTCATTAGTAGTAACCACATCATCTACAGCTACAGGAGTTCCTTTTACAACAACTGTAAAGCTACATTCGGTTGTATTTCCTGAAGCATCTGTTGCAACGTGAGTTACTACCGTAGTTCCAATTGGGAACTGAGCTCCAGAAGCTAATCCGGATGTTCTTTCTACAGTTACATTACAATTATCTGTTGCAGTAACTTCAGAATAAGTAACAACCGCATAATTTTGACCTACAATATTAGTTGTGATAATATCAGAAGGACATGCTATTGTTGGATCTTCATTATCTGTAACTATCACATCGAAAGATACAGTAGATGTATTTCCTGCAGCATCTGTAGCAGTATAAGTAACAGTTGTAGTTCCTACCGGGAATTCACTTCCAGAGGCAAGACTTCCTTCGTTTAATGTTACTACAGTACCATCACAATTGTCTGTAGCTGATGGAGCTTCAAAAGAAACCACAGCACCACAAACTCCAGCGTCTGTATTCAACTTCAATATTAGATACTGTTCCAAAAGTTGGATCTTCATTATCGGTTACAGTTACATCGAAGCTACATGAAGCTGAATTTCCATCAGCATCGGTAGCAGTAAAAGTTATTGTTGTAGTTCCTACTGGGAATACTTCTCCTGAAGCAGGACCTGCAGTTTGAGTAACTGTTACATCTAATCCAGAGTTATCTGATGCAGATGGAGTTTCGAAAGAGACTACAGCTCCACAAATTCCAGCATCAACATTCATGTCTAAGTTTTCAGGACACACAATTACAGGTGGCTCTTTATCTTCTACAGTAATAGTAACCGTACAAGTTGCAGTATTTCCAGAAGCATCTGTAGCAGTGAATTCTACTATAGATTCTCCAATCGGGAATTGACTTCCAGAAGGTAATCCAGCAGTTTGTTCTACGGTTACATTACAGTTATCTGTAGCGGTTGCATTTTCAAAATTCACAACAGCATAGCTTTCACCAGCTTCAGTAGTTGTAACTATTGCTGTAGGACATGCTATAATAGGATCTTCATTATCTGTAACGATCACATCGAAAGATACAGTTGAAGTATTTCCTGCAGCATCTGTAGCAGTATAAGTAACTGTTGTGGTTCCCACTGGGAATTCACTTCCAGAAGCAAGGCTTCCTTCGTTTAATGTTACTAAAGTACCTTCACAATTATCGGTAGCGGTTGGAGCTTCAAAAGAAACCACAGCACCACAAACTCCAGCCTCAGTATCAACTTCTATATCCTTCATTTCTGAAAGTTTAGGAGCCTCGGTATCTGGAATTGCTATTATTTCAACTTCAACAGAATCTGAGATACAATCTCCACCTATAAATCTAGCAGTTACCATGTAAGTAGCAGGAGCAAGGTCAGTGAACGATCCGTTAGCTTGATAATTTTCACCATCTATACTAAATTCAACTCCTTCTATCTCAGTAATAGTTAGTGATCCATTATTTAGATTACAAGTTGTGTTTGTAGTATTAGAAACTACGGGTACTTCAGGGGTTGGATTGATAGTTATTTTAAAACTAGTCTCGTCTGAACATTTAACCTGATTTCCAGATTCAACATAGATAAATATAGTTTGAGTTGAAGTTATTTTATCTCCTTCAAAAAGTTCGGTTCCTTGACCGCCAGTTTGAGTGAAATAATGATTTCCTTCATTTAAAGCTACTAAAGTGTAACTATCACATGCTTTTTCATCTTCTAAAGATTGAGCTACCGGAGTTTTGTTAATTGTAATATTGAAACTGGATTCTGCAGCAGGGCATGAACCAAAAGAAGCAGCATATACATAGATGGTTTGATCTACTGTAATGTTATCTCCGGCTTTTAATTCTAAACCTTCCCCATTAGTTTCTGTAAAATATTGATTTCCAGGTTTTAGTTCCGGTAATATATAATTATCGCAAGCTTCTTGATCTTCGAAAGATTGTGCTACTATAGTCTCTTGTTCATTAACTTTTACAGTTGCAAAATCTCCTTGACAATATTCAGTAGCCTCAAGAGTATACGTATAAACCCCATCTACAGGACCCGTCCAGGTTCCCCCAGCATCTGCACCAGTTAATTGAGCGAATAAAAGTTCGTTAGTGATCTCAGTACCTTCACATACAGTAAGCGAAGTATCGGTTCCAGCGTTAGGAGCTGAAGAAAAAGATACCGCTACAGTTGCAAAATCTCCTTGACAATATTCAGTAGCCTCAAGGGTATACGTATAAACCCCATCTACAGGACCAGTCCAGGTTCCCCCAGCATCTGCACCAGTTAATTGAGCGAATAAAAGTTCGTTGGTGATCTCAGTACCTTCACATACAGTAAGCGAAGTATCAGTTCCAGCGTTAGGAGCTGAAGAAAAAGATACCGCTACAGTTGCAAAATCTCCTTGACAATATTCAGTAGCCTCAAGAGTATACGTATAAACCCCATCTACAGGACCAGTCCAGGTTCCCCCAGCATCTGCACCAGTTAATTGAGCGAATAAAAGTTCATTAGTGATCTCAGTACCTTCACATACGGTAAGCGAAGTATCGGTTCCAGCGTTAGGAGCTGAAGAAAAAGATACTGCTACAGTTGCAAAATCTCCTTGACAATATTCAGTAGCCTCAAGAGTATACGTATAAACCCCATCTACAGGACCAGACCAGGTTCCCCCAGCATCTGCACCAGTTAATTGAGCGAATAAAAGTTCATTAGTGATCTCAGTACCTTCACATACAGTAAGCGAAGTATCGGTTCCAGCGTTAGGAGCTGAAGAAAAAGATACCGCTACAGTTGCAAAATCTCCTTGACAATATTCAGTAGCCTCAAGAGTATACGTATAAACCCCATCTACAGGACCAGTCCAGGTTCCCCCAGCATCTGCACCAGTTAATTGAGCGAATAAAAGTTCGTTAGTGATCTCAGTACCTTCACATACAGTAAGCGAAGTATCAGTTCCAGCGTTAGGAGCTGAAGAAAAAGATACCGCTACAGTTGCAAAATCTCCTTGGCAATATTCAGTAGCCTCAAGAGTATACGTATAAACCCCATCTACAGGACCAGTCCAGGTTCCCCCAGCATCTGCACCAGTTAATTGAGCGAATAATAGTTCATTAGTGATCTCAGTACCTTCACATACAGTAAGCGAAGTATCGGTTCCAGCGTTTGGAGCTGAAGAAAAAGATACCGCTACAGTTGCAAAATCTCCTTGGCAATATTCGTCGCCTCAAGGGTATACGTATAAACCCCATCTACAGGACCAGTCCAGGTTCCCCCAGCATCTGCACCAGTTAATTGAGCGAATAATAGTTCGTTAGTGATCTCAGTACCTTCACATACAGTAAGCGAAGTATCAGTTCCAGCGTTAGGAGCTGAAGAAAAAGATACTGCTACAGTTGCAAAATCTCCTTGACAATATTCAGTAGCCTCAAGGGTATACGTATAAACCCCATCAACAGGACCCGTCCAGGTTCCCCCAGCATCTGCACCAGTTAATTGAGCGAATAATAAGTTCGTTAGTGATCTCAGTACCTTCACAAACAGTAAGCGAAGTATCGGTTCCAGCGTTAGGAGCAGCTTGTTCGGTTACTTCCACAGTTACTTTAGCATCCGTAGTACAAGGTGATGTTGCTGATACTGTATAAGTATAAGTTCCTGCACCACCAGAGGTTGCATTCCAGCTTCCTGCATCGTTTCCTGTAATACTAGCATTCAATAATTCTTCAGTTACAGAACCACCTTCACAGATACTAAAATCTGTTGTTGTTCCTGCATTTGGAGCAGCTTGTTCGGTTACTTCCACAGTTACTTTAGCATCCGTAGTACAAGGTGATGTTGCTGGTACTGTATAAGTATAAGTTCCTGCACCACCAGAGGTTGCATTCCAGCTTCCTGCATCGTTTCCTGTAATACTAGCATTCAATAATTCTTCAGTTACAGAACCACCTTCACAGATACTAAAATCTGTTGTTGTTCCTGCATTTGGAGCAGCTTGTTCGGTTACTTCCACAGTTACTTTAGCATCCGTAGTACAAGGTGATGTTGCTGGTACTGTATAAGTATAAGTTCCTGCACCACCAGAGGTTGCATTCCAGCTTCCTGCATCGTTTCCTGTAATACTAGCATTCAATAATTCTTCAGTTACAGAACCACCTTCACAGATACTAAAATCTGTTGTTGTTCCTGCATTTGGAGCAGCTTGTTCGGTTACTTCCACAGTTACTTTAGCATCCGTAGTACAAGGTGATGTTGCTGGTACTGTATAAGTATAAGTTCCTGCACCACCAGAGGTTGCATTCCAGCTTCCTGCATCGTTTCCTGTAATACTAGCATTCAATAATTCTTCAGTTACCGAACCACCTTCACAGATACTAAAATCTGTTGTTGTTCCTGCATTTGGAGCAGCTTGTTCGGTTACTTCCACAGTTACTTTAGCATCCGTAGTACAAGGTGATGTTGCTGGTACTGTATAAGTATAAGTTCCTGCACCACCAGAGGTTGCATTCCAGCTTCCTGCATCGTTTCCTGTAATACTAGCATTCAATAATTCTTCAGTTACCGAACCACCTTCACAGATACTAAAATCTGTTGTTGTTCCTGCATTTGGAGCAGCTTGTTCGGTTACTTCCACAGTTACTTTAGCATCCGTAGTACAAGGCGATGTTGCTGGTACTGTATAAGTATAAGTTCCTGCACCACCAGAGGTTGCATTCCAGCTTCCTGCATCGTTTCCTGTAATACTAGCATTCAATAATTCTTCAGTCACAGAACCACCTTCACAGATACTAAAATTTGTTGTTGTTCCAGCGTTTGGAGATTTAGTAATCGTTACATCAAAGCTTTTTTCATCTTTACATGAACCATTAGCATCATAGATCCATATCTTTTGAGAACTTGTTATTAGATCCTGAAATTGCCGTTCCGCCATTCGCCTGACTATTATTATAATAAGCTTGATTTCCGCTAAGGTTAGTTCCTGAAATTGCAGGTAAGGTATAACTATCACATGTAGCTTGATCGCCTGGGTTGGTAATTATAGGTGACTTGGTAATCGTTACATCAAAACTTTTTTCATCTTTACATGAACCATTAGCATCATAGATCCATACTTTCTGAGAACTGGTGATTGGCCCTGAAATTATCGTACCGCCATTTGCCTGACTATTATTATAATAAGCCTGATTTCCGCTTAAGTTAGTTCCAGAAATTGCAGGTAATGTATAACTGTCACATCTTTCTTGATTGCCGGGGTTAGTAATTATAGGTGATTTGGTGATAGTTACTTTGAAAGAATTCTCAGCAAACGTACAAGCTCCATTTGCAGCCGTATAAACAAAAATTGTTGTAGTGGAAGTTATTTCTGATCCCACAGCAATAGGTTCTATACCACCTGTTTTTGCAAAGTAAGAGCCATTTTCAAGTTCTGGTAATGTAAAAGCATCACAAATTTTTACATTTGCAGGAGCATCTGCTTTTGGTTTAGCATTAATCGTTATCGTAACAGGTGTCGTGGCACTTATACAAGATGCCACTTCTCGTGTTACATATACAGTTTTAGTTCCTACTGTTGTAGGGGTCCAGCTAGGTCCAACATGAAATAAATTAGTTAAACTACTGTTTGAATACCACTTAATAATTCCACTACCTTGAGCTGAAATTTCATCTCCTAAACAATATGAGCCCCCTGTAACATTTGGAGGGGAAATAGCACCACTAAAACAAACTTCACCCTGAAAACTCAATGAAAATTGCCTATCATTTGCTTTACCTGAATTTCCTGTTCTAAAAGTAATAGAACTTTGATTTACAATTTTTACACCTGCACCATACTGTGTATGCGTTGGATCAATCACATTATCTGATCCTGGACCACCTTGAAATTTAATTGTTCCTGACACTGTAACTAGTGATCCATGATAAGGATTTGTATATGGAGAGGTAATTTGAAGATATTCATTTCCATCAATATCTAAAGCATCTAAACCAAATCCGTCAACTCCTGTAATCTGAGTTCCATCATCATGATAAATAAAATCAATATTCCACTCAGCATATCCCCCATTTGAAGTTATTGAAACCACGGGTTGAAATCTTGAATCTAGCCCTCCATTTGTTCCATTTGTAGGATTATCAATATTATTAACCTTAGCATTATGATTACTAACCAATTTAACCTTTGCATCAATTTGTCTACCATATAGAGAAGTGGCAACATTTTTATAAATGTATGTTGTTCCAACAATTCCAGTCTCTGTACCATTATAAGATTGAAGCTTACTCTGGCTAAAATCTGGATAAAAAGTTTGAGCATTTAACGAATAAATACTAAAAAACGAGAACAATAACGCGAGAGTAGTTTTCCAAACCATAAGATACACTTTAGAATTATATAAATATTTTTTAGAATCGGATGCTAATTATAACCGAATCATTTTAAACACAATTAAATTAATTACTACACAATATGGCGTAGCATTACAAAAAACTAAAACAATAAACGGGGATATATGAAATGGAATTAAAACTGAAGATTTCTAGGGGGATCTTAACAAATCGATTTGGGGACCAATTTAGTTTTCGCCTTAATTCTCGAAGTAAATTTATTATAAAACTTTGTTAAAGAAAGAAATATAGAATTTTTTAGATGTAAGGTTATTTCTAAGGCACGAACTACACTTTTTCCTACAAAAAAACTAAGGGTTTTCCCCTATTTCAATTTAAGAATCAGGTATTTAAAAACTTTATCTTTTAATTTACAATACCTGAAATTGTGTAAACTTTTGATTAGCTCATGACGTAATAAAAAAAGAAAAAGGCCACCAATAAATGGTGGCCTTAATAAAGCAAAATAGTGGGGATTATTTTTGCTCGTACATTAATATTCTATGAGTACTTCCATCCAATAACGGATATTCTTCCAGATCTATTTCATATATCCAACCAGCTTCAATAGTAGAGAAAATATGATACTCATCATCCATTCCCATTCCTAAATCTTGTCTGGCATGATTTAACCAGGTTTGGTATGTAGGCTCATCCATTTTTTTACTATTTGAGCTTACTATCATATATTTTCCATCAATTTCTATATTAAAACGCGCATCTTCATCGTTTCTAACTTTTCCCATATCTTCCCAATTACCTTCATCCATTTTAGAAATAGTGATACTACTCAGGTTTTGAGGATCAAAATCTACAGCAAAGACCTCGTGATTTCTACCATAATTATCGGGATCCAACATAGATGGGGCGGAACAACTGGTAAATGAGAGTGATAATAAAAGAAGACTAATGAAGGTTAAAATTGTTCGATTTGGGGAATCAACAAGTTTAAAAAATGTCATGTAATGCTACTTTAAAATAATTAATAAAAAATTTTAATAGTAGGTTAAGATTTTTAAATAAAAACCGAATTGTTGGGGGCAATCGATTTTAGTCAAAAATAGGTTTATTCGTCCTTTTATTAATAATAATTCATAATTTTTAGATAAAAAGACAATTTATTAGTTGAAATGCAAATAATTATGATTTATAATAAATAGCCTTAAACTTAATATTCTCATTTTTAATACTTTACAATTTCAGGCTTATAATCTCTTTAAGAAATAATTAAGAAGTCTCTAATCTTTTAAAAAACTATCTTCTCTTATTTTCAAATCTTGTAAATTGCAATAAAGAATTCTACATGGGTAAAAATCTAGCAGATTACAGGAGAAGTTATACAAAGGGCAGTTTATTGGAGAGTGAGATCTCTAATAATCCGTTCGATTTATTTTCAAATTGGTTTGAAGAAATGGAACTGCAAAGTGAAGCCCTGGAAGTAAATGCCATGACCGTTTCTACAATTGGTGATGATGGATTTCCGAAGAATAGAGTAGTACTTTTAAAGGAGTATGATGAAGATGGCTTTATATTTTACACCAATTATACCTCAGATAAAGGGGTTGCATTATTGCAAAACAATCACATTTGTCTCTCTTTTTTCTGGCCAGCTTTAGAAAGGCAGGTTATTATAAAAGGAATAGCTGAAAAATCTTCAGAAGAAAAAGCGCGGCAGTACTTTAATTCTCGTCCTCGGGGCAGCCAGTTAGGAGCATGGGCTTCCAATCAAAGTTCAGAAATAGCGTCCAGAGAAGTTTTGGAAAAATCTATTCATGAACTAGAAACCAGATTTGAAGGAAAAGATATTCCTAAACCTGATTTCTGGGGAGGATATTTAGTAAAACCTGTGAGCATGGAATTTTGGCAGGGAAGAGCAAGTAGATTACACGATAGAATTCTTTACGAGAAAATATCAGATTCATGGAATGTTAAACGTTTAGCACCTTAATTATGAAAAGATTGATCTTAGTGAGACATGGAAAATCTTCTTGGGAGGAGAAATTACCAGATGATAAGAGACCTTTACAAAAAAGAGGTTATAAAGATGCAAGCCTGGTTTGTGATGCCTATTTAAAATCTCAAACTGTGCCGGAGGTTGTTTGGTCTAGTCATGCCACTCGAGCTTTAGAAACCGCTAAGATCTTTAAAGATAAATTGCAAATAGATGATTCAGATTTTTTAGTAAAAAGTTCTTTATATACTTTTAGCAGACCAGATCTTAATTTCCAGATAGAGAGCTGTCCAGATTCTATAGATACCTTAATGTTATTTGGGCATAACCCAGCAATTACAGGAGTAGTAAACAAATTAGGAGATAAGAATTTTGATAATGTTCCAACTACAGGCTTAACTATTATTGATTTTGAAACTGATACCTGGAATAATTTAAAAAATGGAAAAACCATTTTACATCTTTTTCCTAAAAACTTACGATAAGTTACATGAATAACAACCAATACATTAATAGAGAATTAAGTTGGCTTCAATTTAATGCTAGAGTACTACAGGAAGCAGAAGATGAATCGGTTCCGCTTATTGAAAGACTTAGATTTCTAGGGATCTTTTCTAATAATTTAGACGAATTTTTTAAAGTTAGATACGCCACTATAAAACGAATAGATCTTGCAGGGAAGAGTGCAAAAAGTGTTTTGGGCGGAATAAAAGCAGGGAAACTTTTAGAAGAGATCACCCAAATTGTTATCGAGCAACAGTCAGAAAGTCTTAGAGTTTTAGATAAAATTCAAGATAATCTTCGCGATCATGATATTTTTATGATCAATGAAAAGCAGGTTTCAGAATCTCAAGAGGTATTATATAAAGAATTACTTTTTAACCAAAGTAAGTCCGGCGTTAGTAACCATTATCTTAAACGATCTGGTACAAGTACCAAGTTTAAAAGACAGTGCAGCCTATTTGGCGGTAAAGATGGTTATGAAAGAAGAAGTTCCTCAACAGGGAATTTCAAAATTATTGAATAGAAAAATACGTGATAAGAAATATGTTCTAATCGAAATTCCGAGGAGTATCAATAGGTTTGTGGTGCTTCCGGAAGAAGATGGAAAGCAATATATTATCTTATTAGACGATCTTATAAGATTCAATCTTAAAACTATCTTCAACATTTTTGAATACGAAAGTGTTTCTGCCCATATGATCAAGATCACTAGAGATGCGGAGCTGGATATTGATAGTGATTTAAGTAAGAGTTTTATAGAAAAAATATCGATGAGCGTAAAAGACAGGATAAAAGGAGATCCTGTGCGTTTTGTTTATGACATGAATATTGATGAAGATACTTTAGGGTATCTTATGAGCAAAATGGGAATTGATTCTACAGATAGTATCATTCCTGGAGGTCGATATCATAACCGTAGAGATTATATGGATTTTCCCAGTCTTGGAAATGATACCTTGCTTTATAAACCTATCGATCCGCTTCCAATTCCGGGATTAGTGCTTCAAGGGAGTTTATTAGGCTTTATTGCCAAAAAAGATTATTTGCTATATGCCCCTTATCAGACTTTCCAATATGTAGTGAAGTTTTTAAGAGAAGCTGCTTTAGATCCAAAAGTTAGAACCATTAAAATTACAATTTACAGGTTAGCCAAAATCTCTCACATTGCGAGTTCATTGATTAATGCAGTAAAAAATGGAAAGAAAGTTACCGTGCAGATCGAGTTAAGAGCAAGATTTGATGAAGTTGCAAATATTAGGTATGCAGAGCAAATGCAACAAGAAGGGGTAGAACTTATTTTTGGGGTAACGGGACTTAAAGTACATTGTAAGACTTGCGTTATTGAAAGAGAAGAGAATGGAAAGTTGATCAAGTACGGCTTTATGAGTACGGGTAACTTTAATGAATCTACTTCAAGAATTTATACAGATTATACCTTGTTCACCGGAAATCAGGAGTTGCTGAAAGAGATCAATAAAGTGTTTGACTTTTTTGAGATCAATTATAAAGTAAGTAGATATAAACATTTATTAGTATCTCCGCATTATACCAGAACGGCGCTAATTAAACTCATCACTACCGAAATTGAAAATGCGCAGGCAGGAAAGCCAAGCGGTATCAAGTTAAAACTGAATAGTCTTTCAGATTTCACATTGATAGATAAATTATACGATGCGAGTAGAGCAGGAGTAAAGATAAAATTGATTGTAAGAGGAATTTGTTCTTTAATTCCGGGAGTTCCAGGAATGAGTGAAAATATTGAAGCTATAAGTATCATTGATAAATTTTTGGAGCATCCCCGAGTTTACATTTTTGAAAATGGAGGGAATAACAAGATCTATATCTCTTCTGCAGACTGGATGACCAGAAACATGGATCTAAGAGTAGAAGTTTCTTGCCCTATTTACGATGAGGATATAAAACAGCAAATTCTTGAAACTTTTGATCTTAGTTGGAAAGATAATGTAAAAGCACGCGTATTTTCGCAAGATCAAGACAATGCCTACAGAAGAAATGATAAAACTAAAATAAGATCGCAGTTTGCCTTATATGAATATTATCAGAAGAAATTAGAAAATTATCAGCAGTGATTCAACAAAAAAAATATGCAGCAATAGATATAGGTTCCAATGCCGTAAGGTTATTGATCTCTACTATTACTGAACAGCCTGAAAAAGATCCAATCTTTAAAAAGACATCCCTTGTAAGGGTGCCAATAAGACTTGGTGCCGATGTTTTTATGAATAAGATGATCTCTGAGGAGAATAAGGTGAGAATGGTAGATACCATGCAGGCGTTTCAATTGCTGATGAAATCTCATAAAATTGAAAAATATCAGGCGTGCGCTACTTCTGCAATGCGAGAAGCAAATAACGGACAAGAGATAGCAGACCTCATTCAGCAAGAAACGGGCGTAAAAATTGACATTATAGATGGTAATCATGAAGCGTCTATCATTGCGGCTACAGATCTTCATGCCTTGATTCAAAGTGATAAGACCTATTTATATGTAGATGTTGGGGGTGGTAGTACAGAATTTACGTTGTACTCTTCAGGACAAACGGTAGCATCAAAATCGTTTAAACTTGGTACAGTTAGATTGCTTAAAAATATAGTAGAACCAAATCTTTGGGAAGAAGTAGAGTCCTGGATCAAGGAAGTAACTCATCCTTATCATAAAATAGATCTTATAGGATCTGGAGGAAACATCAACAACATATTTAAGAGCTCCGGAAAAGCGATTGGTAAGCCGTTGAGCTTTTTGTACTTAAGTTCCTACTACCAATTATTAAATTCTTTTACGTACGAAGAAAGAATCACAGAATTAAATTTAAATGCCGATAGAGCAGACGTTATTATTCCGGCAGCCAAAATTTACCTGTCTGCAATGAAATGGACTAAAGCCCGAAGAATTTATGTTCCTAAAATTGGATTGGCAGATGGTATTATAAAATCTTTATATCAAGAGAAAGAAGTAAGTAAATAATTAACCGTGAATGCTTTCTTTAGTACCAAGGTCTTTCATTACATCTGCTTCAAAATGTAAAAGATCTTGCCATTTCTGGTCCACTTCTTTCCTGTCGCCATATTTTCTCGCAAAGTTTAAGAAGAGCGTATAATGGTTGGCTTCACTAATCATAAGATGTTTATAGAAATCCCGTAATTCCGGATCTTTTAATTCTTCAGAAAGCAATCTAAAACGTTCACAACTTCTGGCTTCAATTAAGCGCAGCAATTAGTAATCTGTGCACTAATTGGGTCACCCTGCTTCCACCTTTAGGAAAGAATTCTCTAAGCTTAATTACATATTCATCTTTTCGATCCCAGCCCATTACAAAGCCTCGAGCCAACAATTTATCATGAACCATTTTAAAATGTCCCATTTCTTCTCGAGCTAAAGAGGTCATTTCATTCACCAGTTCAGAATATTCAGGGAAAGACACGATGATGGAAATAGCTGTAGATGCAGCTTTTTGCTCGCAATAAGCATGATCAATCAAGATCTCTTCAATATTCTTTTCAGCAATATGTGCCCATCGTGGGTCTGTAGGTAATTTTAAGCCAAGCATAATTATACGTCTAGATCAAAAGTGGTTCTTAATTTTTCAATTAACGGATTCTTTTCTTTCAGTTTATTGAACTTTTCAATGTTTGTAAAAGCATATTTCTTAGTAGCTTTTTCATTTACAGTAATCTCCAGGCTTATAAAGGTATTCTGAAGTTTCTTTTTCAAGAAACTCATCAGCTGGTGTTGTCCTTTTTCAAGATCATTTTTCATGGTCTCATTTGGCAGAATAATAGAGATCACTTTACCTTCCAATTTTGGCATATCGGTTTCCATGATGGAAGCCAGGATCTTTGAGCCTTTATGTTTCAGTCTATGAATATATTCATCCCAGGCTGCCTGTAACTGAGTTTCATTGAATTTTTCATCTTTTTCTTCTACAGTATTTGCTTGAGTATCTTGCTTTTGAGCTAAGATCTCTTTTTTCTTCTGAATGCTTTTTAAGGATAGCCCAGATACTTTCTCAGATCTTACCTGAGAACTTGCAAGAGGAGTAGATGTTTTATTAAGAACAGTTTCTGAAGTTTGTTCTTTTCTGTTTTGTGATATTTCTTCTGAAGGCTGAGATCCTAGTCGCTTTTGGGTACTTCAGCTTTTACCGGTTCCTGAATCTTAGGTTCGGTTTCTGTGGCAGATACCGTTTTTGGATGTTCGTTATCTCGAACAAGCGTTTTATTCTCTGGAGCTAATTTTACAGCCGCCCCAGCTTCAGCAAAAAATTCAGCAGGAATTATGAAGGGCTCAGAGTTTTTTTTTTCTCCATCAAAAGTGATAGAGGCAAGCTGCATAAGGCATAGTTCAACTAATAAACGTTGATTTCGGCTACTCTTATATTTCAGGTCACAATCATTAGCAATCTCAATTCCCTTCATCAAGAATGGCATGCTGGTTTGTTGTGATTGTTCAAAATACTTTGCTTTGCTATTCTCTCCAACCTCTAAAAGATTGATGGTCTTAGGGTCTTTACAAACCATAAGGTCTCTAAAATGAGAAGCAAGCCCGGAAATAAAGTGATGACCATCAAATCCGTGAGAAAGGATGGTATTAAAATCTGTAAGTAATTGAGGGATATTATTCTCTAAGATCAACTGCGTCATGTCTAGATAGGTCTCATAATCCAGGACATTTAAATTCTCTGTAACAGATTGTCTTGTAAGATTAGCGCCGCTAAAACTCACCACTCTATCATAAATAGAAAGGGCGTCTCGCATAGCTCCATCTGCCTTTTGAGCAATAATGTGAAGCGCATCTTCATCTGCATTCACACCTTCTTGTTGTGCGATATATCCTAGATACTCTTTAGCATCTGTAACTGTAATCCTCTTAAAATCGAAGATCTGGCAACGGGAAAGAATAGTAGGAATGATCTTATGCTTTTCTGTAGTTGCTAAGATGAAAATAGCATGTTTTGGTGGCTCTTCTAAGGTCTTTAAAAATGCATTAAAAGCAGAAGCAGAAAGCATGTGCACCTCATCTATAATATAAACTTTGTAGTTTCCAACCTGAGGAGGTATTCTAACCTGATCTATCAAATTTCGAATATCGTCTACAGAGTTATTCGAGGCCGCATCTAATTCAAAAATATTAAAAGCAAAATCTTCATCTGGTTTTTGAGTTCCATCATGATTGATCATTTTTGCCAGAATACGTGCACAGGTTGTTTTTCCAACCCCTCTTGGACCAGTAAACAATAAGGCTTGAGCAAGATGATCATGTTCTATGGCATTAAGCAAGGTGTTGGTAATTGCCTGCTGGCCCACAACATCTTTAAATGTTTGAGGGCGGTATTTTCGTGCCGATACAACAAAATGCTCCATAGATAATTATTGAAAAACAAATATAGAAATACCAAAGCTAATAGGTAAATCTAATCTTCTAATTTTTGAAATGATATTAACTTTTTTCAAATTTTAGGTGGAAACTTTGAGTTCATGATTGTAATTAATTTTTGGCGAAGTATCTTTGCGCCAAAGCAGATCGCCTTATCGCTGCCCTCGTTCCGATAACTATCGGAATAGGGGTGGAGGAAAGTCCGGACACCAGAGAGCAGCATAGTGGGTAACGCCCACCGGTCGAGAGATCAGGACAAGTGCAACAGAAAGAATGTACAGGTAATGCTGTAGTGAAACCAGGTAAACTCTATGCGGTGCAATGCCATGTATACCAGCTTTTAAGGGCGGCTCGTCCGTTGTTGGAGGGTAGGCAGCTAAAGATTTTTGGCAACAAAAATTTCAGATAAATGATAAGGATCCCGATATTATCGGGAAACAGAATCCGGCTTATAGGTCTGCTTTTTTTATTTTAGAATATCTTCGGCCCAGTCTAAAGCCGCATCGAGAGTTAGAAAGATCTCAAACGAAACTTTTGCAAAAGCTCTTTCAAAGTTAGCTATATTTAGAGAAGATGGACGATCACTTACTATTGCAACTCCAATCAAATTCTTTCTAACGGCTTCTAGCTCCCGATAGATATTAGGATCTACATTATAATTATTGTCTCGCTTGGAGATATAAACAAATTTGTTATCCTTAAAATACTCTGTACAAACTATTCTTAAGCTCTTGAACATGCTCATTGCTAAAGACTAAATCTTCGTGCACTCGAGAAATTACATAATTACTATAGAATTCTAGGGTAGTAAACTTAAGTTCGAGAGTTTTTAAAGCTTTATTCATTACTTCAAGATAGGAAGAAAAAAACTAAATACCGAATTTCCATATCTACGGGCTTCATTAAAATTTCTTCCGCTAGAGAGATCGGTATGTTTAGAGTGTTCTATAATTAACATCCCGTCTTCATTTAAGATGTCATGATCAAAAACCAGTTCTGCAATGTTCTTAAATTGTTCTTCTGTAAAATCGTAAGGTGGATCTGCAAAAACAATATCGGCTTTGATGCCAGATTTTTCAAGATATTTATAAACATCACTTTTTATAGGCATGATGTTCATATCCAAGTCTTCGCTGGTTTTCTTAATAAATTTAATACATTCTATATGCGCATCTATAGAGGTGATAGAAGCTGCACCTCGAGAGGCAAATTCATAAGAAATATTTCCTGTGCCCGAGAAAAGATCCAGCACCTTTAAACCAGAAAAGTGAACTCTGTTATTAAGAATATTAAATAAACCTTCTTTGGCCATATCTGTAGTTGGCCGCACTGGAAGTTTTTTTGGTGCAGTAAGTCTTTTCCCTTTATGGGTACCGGAGATTATTCTCATTGTATAGATTTTAAAAGTAAAAAGGCTTCTTGCTGAAATTCTTCAGAATTGTATTCTAAAGGTTTTAATTGGAGATCTGGCTTTATAAAACTTACATTCTTAATATAATTATAGGCAATCTTATAAAGGGGAGATTCAGCATTTATAGCACCCATTAATTTCAGGTCAAGATCTGAAGGATCTAATTCTAATTGCTCTACTGTAAACAGGAGATAATAAATAAAGTCTTCTTTGGTTTCGTAACTAAAACTATTACTTAGCAGCAATTTGTTGTCTTTGATCACTATAAGATCAAAATAGGTATCATAATTATTTAAAAATACCTCGGTTCCTTTTCCTGTATTGATTTTGAAAATAGTTTCAATTAAAACAGAAATAGAATGTACATATTCAAACTCTCCATGCTTATCAAACAAGAAGTTGGTAATATTGGTAAAAGGAATATAAACTGTAACGATTCCTTGATTTTCTAAGACATCATGTGCTACCACATCGGTCTTTAAGATCTTGGTGTTGAATTTCAAATAATTTGAAGCTTCATCTTCCAGAAAAAGATCTTTTGGCACCAGGCTATATAGATCGTTGGCAAAAAGAACCTTTACCTCATCAAATTCTCTTTCTAAAGCATTTTCATTAGAATAGATATGTTCTATCTGTTCTAAGATCTTAACAGGGTTGTATTCTTTTGGAAAGTTGGTTTTCTTGTACCAAAGCACTTCCTGAGAAGAAGCATTTAGAATACAAAAAGAAAGTCCATTCAAGCAAACTTGAATGGACAACTTTATTTTGTTATTTATTTCCTCTTTATTCTTTATCATCATAAAGTCTCGGCCAGTTTCCTTCAGTCTTTATTTCTTCCATAGAACCAAGAGTTATATAAGGCCCGTTAACTCCTTCTACAGATACTACTTGCTCTTCTTGCATGATAAGATCTTTATCCTGATCATATAATAAAACTTTTTTAGGAACCTTTACCTCAAATACAGGTAGTTTACTATCATTTTTAAGAAGAGTACCAGCAGTCATTTCAAATTTAGCATCAACTCCTTCTACAGGAATGTTCATCATTTGCTTATATCTGTCAGAATTCTTAAATAAAGAATCTTTTACAGAAGCGTACCCTAATGTGTCAATTACATAATCATCCTTGTATTTGTCTACACCGTATGCTTTTTTATATTCCTGATCTAGGTAGGTAGTATCTCTACGTTGAGTTAATACAAATTCTGCAGTATCGATGAATTTAATCAGCCCGTCAAAGTCCTTTTCAAAAGTACCGGTGATTTCTTGATGAGCTAATTGCGCAGCACGAATATCTTTAAGTCGGTCAATTACTTTGGCGTAACGCTTCTCTTTAACTTTATTAAATTGGATTGGGTCATATACTGCGTTGAAAACGAGATATCCCAAAAAGATTATTACAATCCAAAGGAGTAATTGAATTACAAGTTTCATGCTTTAGAATTTTTAAATTAATTAGAGTTCATCGCAAATCTACAATTTTTTTTTATTCGTAAAAGTTTCTGCCCTAAAAATCCATTGTTATCTTTGAGTTTTGCAAAAAAGCCTATGGAAACCCTTACTGCCGATAAATTTTATAAACTCTTACTCAACGAATTAGGATTTCAGGCAAAATTAAAACAAGATATAGCTTTACAACAGTTATCAAAGTTTGTTGTAGAGCCTTCACAAAACTCAATTTTTCTGCTAAAAGGTTTTGCCGGTACCGGGAAAACCACCATTATTAGTGCGCTGGTAAAGAATTTGTGGAAATTAAAACGCAGCGGAATTTTGTTGGCTCCTACAGGAAGAGCGGCAAAAGTTATCTCCCTTTATTCCAATCAGGAAGCCCAAACCATTCATAAAAAGATCTATTTTCCTAAAAAGACAGGTGGTTCTGGAGTTCAATTCGTATTACAGCCAAATAAGCATAAAAATGCCATTTTTATAGTTGATGAAGCATCTATGATCCCAGATGAAAATCAGGATTCTAAATTATTTGAAAATAATGGTTTGCTGGCAGATCTTATACAATACGTGTATTCCGGCAACAAATGTCAGTTGATTTTTATTGGAGATACCGCCCAGTTACCACCGGTAAAGTTAGAGCTGAGTCCAGCTTTAGAGGAGCATACCTTAGGAGTAAATTATGATAAGGAGGTAATTCATATAGAACTTGATGAAGTAGTGAGGCAAAGCGAAGAAAGTGATATTTTGCTGAATGCTACCAGAATTAGAGAAGCCCTGGCAGAAGAATTCTATGAATCTTTTAAATTTAAACTTACAGACCAGGCAGATTTAGTAAGATTGATAGATGGGCAGGAAATCTTAGATGCCATTCAAGATTCTTATGATCATCTTGGGCATGAAGACACCAGTATAATTGTTAGGTCCAACAAAAGAGCCAATCAGTACAATCAACAAATAAGATCAAGGATATTATTTCAAGAAGATGAGATAGCATCTGGAGATTATTTGATGGTAGTTAAGAATAACTATTTCTGGATAAAACCATCTTCTGAAGCTGGATTTATTGCAAATGGAGATATTATTAAGGTTTTAGAGATCTTTGCTATAAAAGAACTTTATGGATTTAGATTTGCTGAAGTGAAAGTGCAAATGGTAGATTATCCTAAAATGAAACCTTTTGAAACTGTGGTGATGCTAGATACTTTAGAAAGTAATACCCCATCTTTAACTTATGACGAATCTAATAAGTTTATCAGGAAGTGATGAAAGATTACGAAGATGAAACTACTAAATACAAGAAGTTCTTGAAGGTGAAGAACAATAAGTTCTTTAATGCACTGCAGATAAAATTCTCTTATGCAATGACCTGCCATAAATCTCAAGGTGGGCAATGGGATACCGTTTTTATAGAACAGCCTTATTTGCCCAATGGAATAGATAAAGATTATCTTCGTTGGCTGTATACAGCAGTTACAAGAGCTCAAAACAAATTATATCTTATCGGTTTTAAAGATGATTTTTTTGCTGAAAATTAGAAGGTCGAAAATATAAATTCAAATTATGGAAACTAACAAAGTGCTTAAAACGATTGCCATGATCCCTGCCAGATATGAGGCAAGTAGATTTCCCGGAAAGCTAATGCAGGACCTAAATGGAAAAACTGTAATTAGAAGAACTTATGAAGCTGCGGTAAGCACTCATGTTGTTTGATGATGTATATGTGGTTACAGATAGCGATACGATCTCTAAAGAAATTGAAAGTTTTGGAGGTAAAGTGCTTTTAAGTAAAAAAGAACACGAGTGCGGCAGCGATAGAATAGCGGAGGCTGTAGAAAATATGGATGTGGATATCGTGGTGAATGTTCAGGGTGATGAGCCTTTAATAGATGAGCCGAGTCTTCATAAACTGCTGGAAGTATTCAAATTTGATAAAGAAGAAATCATAGATCTGGCATCTCTAAAAACGCCGATGTTTGATAGCGATGAGATCACCAATCCGAATAACGTTAAAGGTGATCACCAACAAAAATAATCTCGCTTTATATTTTTCAAGATTTCCTGTGCCGTATCCAAGAGATACTAATTCTGGAGTTACTTATTTTAAGCATATAGGAGTGTATGCCTTTAGAAAAAGGGCTTTAATGGACTTCTATAGATTGCCTATGTTAGAACTAGAAGCTACAGAAAAGATTGAATGCATTAGATACTTAGAGTATGGTAAGAATATTATGATGGTTGAAACAGATTTTAAAGGAATTGGAATTGATACTCCTGAAGATCTTGAAAAAGCAAGAAAGCTGATTAAATAAAAAAAAGGCTATTTCTAATTAGAAACAGCCTTTTTATAAGTTGTAAGCGCTCTTTCTCGAGCTTCCTTATGATCTACCATTTTCTCTGGGTACTTGTCTGTACCAAACTCTGGGACCCATTTCTTGATATATTTATGATCTTTATCGTAATCGTCTATTTGCGTGGTCGGATTGAATATTCTAAAATATGGAGCAGCATCTACACCGCTTCCTGCAACCCATTGCCAGTTCCCAACGTTAGAAGACATTTCATAATCTAATAATTTTTCAGCAAAATAGGCTTCCCCCCAACGCCAATCTATAAGTAAATGCTTGCAAAGAAAACTCCCTACCAACATTCTAACTCTGTTGTGCATAAACCCAGATTCATTTAACTGTCGCATACCTGCATCTACCATGGGATAGCCGGTTTTACCTTGTTTCCAAAGCTCAAATTCTTCTTCATTATTTCTCCACTCAATTCTATCATATTTGGCTTTAAAAGCTTCGGTAACTGTGTTTGGAAAGTGCCATAAGATTTGCATAAAGAATTCTCGCCATATCAACTCTTGCCAAAAGATCTCATTCTTCTCGGCAATGGCCTTTTTCAACATTTTCCGGATACTTACGGTTCCAAATCTAAGATGCGGACCTAAATGAGAGGTAGAATCTTTTGCAGGATAATTTCTGGTAGCTTCGTAATTCTGAATTAGGGTAGGAGTAACATCGTATTCCGGAACTTCTATGTTAGAACTTTCAAAACCAATCTCCTTTAAACTTAAATTAGGAAGTCGGGAATTTTTTACAAAATTATCTAAGTACTTACTTGTATAATGAATTGTGAGTTCTGTACTCTTAAAAGTTTCTTTCCAAAGTTTCATGTACGGAGTATAGACCACATAAGGATCTCCATCGCTTTTTACAATTTCATCTTTTTCAAAGAAAACCTGATCTTTAAAAGTTTCAAATTCAATATTATTGCGACTTAATAATTCCTGTATAGAATTATCTCTTTCAGTAGCATAAGGCTCATAATCTCTATTGGTGTAAACTTTTGAAATATTATATTTTGAAATTATATCTTTAAAAACATCTTCAGGTTTACCATGAAACATGGCAAGAGAACTATCCAATTCCTGAAGTTCTTGCCTCATACTTTGAAGGGTGTCGAAAATAAAAGTTACCCTAGCATCATCTTTAGGAAGTTTATCTAAGATTTCTGTATCAAAAATAAATATTGGTAAAACCGGATCACTTCCTTTTAAAGCCTCCAATAAACCAACATTATCATCTAATCTTAAATCTCTTCTAAACCAAAATATCGAAACTTTTTGTTGCATTAATTTACATTTAAAGTGGACATACCACCATCCATTCCTATTATTTGTCCTGTCATCCAACTGCTCTTTTCAGACAGGAGAAAGGTAACCAAATTAGCAACGTCTATGGCCTCCCCAACTCTTTTTAAAGGGTGACGCTCATTCATTTTCTTGATCTTATCTTCGTTAGAGAGTAACTTTTCAGCTAACTGTGTGTTGGTGAGAGAGGGAGCTATTACATTAACTCTAAAACCTGGAGTATATTCTGCAGCTAGCGCTTTTGCAAATCCTTCTATAGCTCCCTTAGCAGCGGCAACGCTGGTATGGAATGGCATTCCCACTTTAACCGCTACAGTGCTAAAAAAGACAAGACTGGCCTGTTCAGAATTTTTAAGTTTTGGTAAAAGGCCTTGTACCACTTTAACCAGGGAAATAAAATTAAGTTGAAGTTCTTCCTCAAAGGCTTCCGGTTTTAGCATCTTAAAAGGTTTTAGGTTGATGCTACCCGGGCAATAAACCAAACCATCGATAGTATCTGGTAAATCAAGATCTTCAATTTTATCTTTGGTTACATCAAATTCTAAATGAGTTACATCAAGATCGGCTAAATTATCTGCGGTTCTAGAAGCTATAATAACGTTATGATCTGGCGCTAAAATCTTTGCTGATTCAAAACCGATGCCTTTTGAGCCTCCAATAAGTAGAATATTCTTTTTCATTTTATAGTCTGTATTAAATCAATTTAAAACATCTTGTTTAAGCGTAGGTTCTGGTGTTTTAACTTCAGAATATTCACCGAATAACTCAATTAATTTCTTTCTTCGGTAAGTAAAGATCTCTTTCAATTTTGGCGCAACCAACATAGGATGAACCAGTTGACCTATAATGCCAAATGGAATTTTATAATCTACAATGTCTTCCATTTCCACTCCGCCGGGAATTTCTTTAATAAAGTGTTTATGATGCCAGAGATCATAAGGACCAAAACGTTGTTCATCTACAAAATATTCTTTGTCTTTTACATGAGTGATCTCTGTTACCCATTTTGTTTTTATTCCAGCTATGGGAGTAACTATGTACTGGATTAACTGACCTTGGAACATGGGTCTATCTGCACCAGAAAGTATATGAAACCCCATATAATCTGGAGTTATAGTTTTCAAGTTCTTAGGATCTGATAAAAAATCCCATGCCTCTTGAACCGTTATAGGCAATTTTTGCTTGGTATGAAGGGTATATATTTTCATAAGAATATATTATGAGGTAAAATTAAGCTTAAAAATGTTTAATGAAAACTATAAATAGTTAAACAAAATATAAATAGATGATTTTTTATATGTTTTGAAAATACGCGTTGAGTATTATATATTTTAAATAGGAGGTATTCAGTTATGTGAAATCTGAAATTTAAATGTTTATATTTGAGAGAATTAACACTTAAATTATGAAAAAAACAATACTACTTCTTTTTGTGGCTTTAATGGGTTTACCATTCATGAATTTGTTTGATTACAAAATGATTATAAATACGATAAATCACATATTTTCTTTCAAATGTGTTAATAATTATATAGTTTGGATGAAAAAATAATGGAGTATCAAGATATTTCATTAATTTTTGATAAATCAAATGTATAATGAACTTGAATTTCCCGATTTTTCTCCTCTTTCTTTTTTCATTTAATGTTGTTTTAGTAGCACAGGAAAATGAAAAAGAAGTCTATCTTTTATTTGATGACATTGTTGGGCTGGAAAACACCGTTCTATCTAATGGCATTGAGAATATAGATCTTCAAAAGACTTTGAGTAATAATAATAAATATTTCTTGTCACAGAGTAAATTTGAATCTGGTTCTGTTGTATATGATAATCAATATTTTCCTGATGTATCATTAAAGTATAATGTAGTAGATGATGAACTAATTATTAGTATACCAAATGGAAAGTCAAATTCTACGTTTGAATTAGTAACTGAAAAAGTTAGTAGCTTTACTTTATCTAACCATAAATTTGAATACATCAAGGAAAAATCTGACGGAGTGCTTCAAACTGGGTTTTATGAAGTCTTATACGAAAAAAATACTTTTAAGGTATTGAAAAAGAATATTAAAAGCAGTGACAAAAAAATGGATCGCAGCTATTTATATTTCAATTATGAATTTGATGAGCCTGATTATTTCTTCAGTTATAATGGATCATATTATAAATTAGATTCTTGGAGAGATCTTTCAGATTTATTTCCTGATTTGAAAAAAGAAATTAGAATTTATTTCAAAAAGTATAATCTTCTACAAAAAACTGATAGAGACACTTTTACAATACAATTATTCCAAGAAATCTCGCGACAAATTACTCAAGATAAACCATAAGTATGCACAAAATTTTATATGCGAGTTTTTTAATATTATTTTTTAACATTGGTTTTGCCCAAGAAAATAATCAAATTACTATTTCTTTTGAAAATGATAATATCGTTAGTGCTTTTTCAAAAATTGAAAAAATTACTGGTCGCAAATTTTACTTTGCACAACAATGGATTCCAGAAAAAACTTTTACAAAGGATTATCTTAATGAAGATATAGAAGTTATTCTAAGTGATCTATTAAAAGGAACACTTTTGAATTATTACGAAATTGATGATCATCGAATCATATTAACACAAAACAGTATTATATATGATAAACTACCAGATGGATTTTTTCCTGAAGTTAGAAAAGATAGCTCTACTTCATCATCATCAGATATGGTGGTTTTGGATTCCCCAATCTTCTATACTAACTCTCAGGCGAATACAGCAATTGAAACAGTAAGGATAGGGAAAGAAAACCCAAATAATAGGCAAAGGAGTTATAAGCTATCTGGTAAGGTATTGGATAAAAAAACACAAGAACCTATTTCAAATTTAGCAATAGTCATAGATGGAAGTAATATGGGAACTTCTACAGATATTGATGGTTACTATGAGCTTATGTTAAAACCAGGAGTAAATTTAATTAGTACTAAGTCATTAACAAATGAAAATGTTCAGAAAAGAGTAGTAATTTATAATAGTGGAAATTTAGACATTAAACTTTCTGAGAATCTTGAACAGCTTGGGGAAGTACAGATTTCTTCTTATGCAGATAAGAATGTAGATAATGCAAATGCAGGACAAGAAAAGATTGATTTGGATAATATTAAAAATATTCCTTTGATTTTAGGTGAACGGGATATTATGAAAGTAGCCACAACGCTACCAGGAATATCTACCGCTGGCGAGGGTTCTTCAGTATTCAATGTTCGAGGAGGGAAGACAGATCAAAATCTAATATTATTAGATGATGCTGTAATTTACAATCCCGCCCACTTTTTTGGTATTTTCTCTGCTATTAATCCGTTTACAGCGGGAGAAGCAAATATTTATAAAGGAAATATCCCGGCAAAATATGGTGGTAGGCTTTCGTCTGTTTTCGATATTAAAACAAAAGATGCCAATACAAATGAATTTCAAGGAGAAGCTTCTATAGGTCCGTTACTAGTAATTTAGCATTGCAAATTCCAATTGTTAAGGAAAAATCTGGAATTATGATAGGAGGCAGGAGTACCTATTCTGATTGGATTTTAAGGAGTATTGATGTAGAATCATTAAAAAATAGCACTGCATTTTTCTACGATGGAATTTTAAAATATAATCATGAGTTTAATGAAAATAATAAGTTAACTACCACTGCATATATTAGTAAAGATAGATTTAGTATCACTTCAGATTCTATCTATAGTTATTAAAATAAGCTTTTAACGTTGCATTACAATCATCGCTTTAATGATAAAAATACAGAGTTCTGATTTTGACTAATAGTGACTATCGATTTAATATTAAGTATGAAAATGAACTAGAAGATAATTTTGAATCAGGTTATCATATAAATGAAACAGAATTAAAGTTTGACATGAAATATATTTTAAATAACGAACATCAATTTAATTATAGTATTTCAAGTAAATTTTATAATGTAGAGCCGAGAGAAATAATGCCAAAAGGGGAAAGTTCTAATATATTGCCAGTTTCTTTAAAAAATGAAAGAGCTTTAGAGTCAGCTTTATTTATTTCAGATGATTTCAAGTTAATGATAGGCTTGAATTAAGTGCAGGTTTTAGATATTCATTTTTTGTCGCTCTTAGATCTGCAGATGTCAATATTTACGAAAATAGAGGTGCCAAAAACAGAAGCGCTGTTACTGATACTTTCACTTTGATGATTTAGAACCTATTAAAACTTATGGAGACCAGAATTAAGACTTTCCTCAAGATATTATTTGTTAGAAGATTTATCTGTTAAAGCCAGTTATAATAATACTATACAGTACATTCACACTTTATCAAATAATACTACAGTATCCCCAACAGACACATATAGACTTTCTGTATATCACTTAGAACCTCAAAAAGCACAACAATACAGTTTAGGATTTTTTAAGAATTTTGATGGGAATAATATTGAAACGAGTATAGAAGTTATTATAAAACGTCTAGCAATTCATTAGATTTTAAAGTTGGAGCAGATCTATTTTTAAATGAGAATATTGAAACTGAAGTGATTCAGAGAGACAGTAAATCTTATAGTGTAGAATTCTTAATTAAGAAAAGTAGTGGTGATTTTAATAGCTGTATTAGCTATACATACTCAAGATCATATTTGAAACTTGATAGTAATTTCCAAGAAGAAAGAGTTAATAACGGAGAATTTTTCCCTTCAAATTTTGACAAACCTCATGATTTCAGTTTCATAGGAAATTACAAGTTAACTGAAAGATTTAGCTTTTCTGCTAATTTTGTTTATCAAACAGGAAGACCAATTACTTATCCGGTTGGTAAATATACCTATGGTGGTTCAGAATACGTATTGTACAGCAATAGAAATCAGTTTAGAATTCCCGATTACTATAGGCTAGATTTAAGTTTTAATTTGGAAGGTAATCACAAATTAGAAAAGCTAGGTCAAACTTTTTGGAATTTTTCGGTCTACAATGTTCTAGGACGCAATAATCCCTATTCAGTTTATTTTGTAACGAAAGATGGTGAAGTGGAAGGAAAGCAAAGCTCGATATTTTCGATTCCAGTACCAACAATCAGCTTTAATTTTCAATTTTAAGAGAAGGAATCATGAAGATAGATTTAATATATAATAGAACTTTATTTATTCTCATAATTTTAGTTCCTTTAATCTTTAGCAGCTGTTTAGATCCATATGAACCTGAAACTAATGGTTTTGAGTCTGTATTAATAGTTGATGCTACCATTACAGATGAATTATATACACAGCAAATAATTCTTTCTGAAACTTATTTATTAGAACAGGATACTGTGACCTATGTAAATGATGCAAATGTTTCAGTAATATCTAGTAATGGTGAAGTATATAATTTTACACCTGTTGGAGATGGAAAATATAATTCAATCAATCCGTTTAAAGCTAGAATAGGTGAAACATATCAGTTAGAGATTTCTACCGGTGATGATGTGTATGAATCTAGTCCTGAAGAAATATCAGGCTCTTCTATATTAGATAGTTTGTATGTTGAAAGAAAGATTGGAAATAATGGTTTACCAGGAGCAGCCATTCAAGTAAGTAATACTTCAGACAATCTAAATTTTTATAGATACACTTTTGAAGAAACCTATAAAATAGTATCACCATTTAAAAGACAGGAAGATCTAATTCTCGATGAGAACAATAATTTTCAAATTATTCCTAAAGTAAAGGAGGAAGAAACATGTTATAACACACTTCCATCTACTAATATTATTATTGCGAATACTGAAAATGTAGCTGATAATAGTTATTCTGGATTACTTATTAATTTCTTGAATTTTAGGAATCCAAAGGTTTTTCAACGATATAGTATCTTGGTAAAACAGCTCAATATTTCTAGAGAAGCTTTCAATTACTTTCAAACGATCTCTGAATTGGCAGAAAATGGAAATGTTTTTTCACAAAAACAACCCGGTTATTTGCAGGGAAATTTATCATCCCGAACAGATTCAAATAGAAAGATAATAGGTATGTTCAGTGTAGCGAGCGTAGATTCTAAAAGGCTGTTTTTTAATTATACAGATATATTTGATATTGATGAACGTCCAGACCTTTTTCGTAATTGTACAAAGTCTAGACCACCATCTAACCTTTTAAAAGAATATATTAAGAATAATGCAGTGAAGTTTCTAGAAAGAACACCATATCCTGCAGATCAATATGGTGGTGGGCCTTATTTAGTTGTAAATACATTTTGTATGGATTGTACTGTTTATGGTACTAATATTAAACCTGAATTTTGGATAGATTAAATATGAGAAAAATAATAAATTACATGATCATTCTTTTATTTAGTATAAAGGTTACATATGCCCAAGTTGTTGAAAACAAATCACATGACTTAGATAATCTCCCAAAAGAATTTTTAAATGTTCATTTAAATTCCACTACTTTTTTTGTGGGTGAATATGTGTTATTTAAAATATATAATCTTCAATCGTTATCTAATAATTTAAGTGATATTAGCAAAGTTGCTTATGTAGCATTGGTTAATAAAGAAGGAGAAGTTTTATTTAACCAACCAATTAGCTTAAAAAAAGGTATCGGTTTTGGCGATTATTTTCTGCAAACTTCAACTCCTTCTGGTAATTATAAATTAATTGCCTATACAAACTGGATGAAGAATAACCAAAGAACTAAATTCTTTTCTCAAGATATCTTTGTAATAAATCCGTATTCATCATCACAAAATATTATTTCTAAAGATTCAACACCTCAATACTATATAGATAATAATAAAACTAAATCTGAAAATTTAATTTTAGAAAAAAAGATCTATTCCTCAAGGGAAAAGGTGTCATTAAAATTAAATGTTTCGAGAAACGGTAACTATTCAATTTCAGTAAAACTGTTAGATTCATTACCCCATCCGCCTATTACTACTATAGATCATTTTATGGATAATAGAAAAGATGAGAATTTATCTAAACCTGAATTGATCTATCTCCCGGAAATAAGGGGAAAGCTCTTGTCTGGACATCTTGAATCTATAGATAAAAATAAAAATTCTCCTAAAGACATAGATTTGGCACTGTCTGTTCCCGGTGAAAATTATTTTTTCAGACTTGGAAATACTTTAGATAATGGTAAATTTTATTTTAATATTGATGAAAGTTTTGTTTCTGAAAAGGCAGTGGTTCAAATTTTAGGTAGTAATAAAGATTTATTTAAAATATATATAGAGAAAGATCAGTTACCAGAAATTCATAATTTAGAATTTTCAAACTTCAAAATTAATGCTGGTATGAGGCAGAAAATTCTAAATAGGAGTATAGGTAATCAGATTGAAAATGCATATTTCAGCTTAAAACCAGACACTATTAAAACAGTAGACCGTACGAATATTTTTGATGGAATAAATAAAGATGTTTATCTACTAGATGATTATAAACGTTTCAAGACGGTTCCAGAAACATTTGTCGAAATTATACCTGAAGCCAGAGTTCGTAGAAATGGAGATTTATTTGAATTTGCTGTTCTTGGCAAAGAACCTTATAATGATTTCCAAGGTTCACCTATGGTTTTAGTTGATGGATTATATTTGCAAGATGTAGATAATTTCATTCGCAATTTTGAAGCTTCTAAAATTAAAACTATCAAGATTATTCGAGATAAATATTTCTTAAGCGGTATGTATTTTAAAGGTGTAATAATCATAGAAACATTAAATTCAAATTTCTATGATGGGTATTCTAAAGAATATTTTAAAGAATTGATTTTAAATTCAGGAAATTTTCACAAATCATATTATAACCAAAATTATTCTAGTGCTTCAAAGTATGAAGATCTTCCAGATATGAGAACCCAATTATTGTGGGAGCCACAATTGAGTCTAATTAAAAGCAAAAACATAGATTTTTATACATCTGATGTAAAAGGAGTGTATGAAATTTCTGTTCAGGGTATAAGTAATGATGGTGAAATTATATCTTATTTTAAAAATTTTAAAGTTGAATAAAGGTTTTAATGATAGAAATGAATTAAATACCTAATTTCAGAGTATTAATTAAAAACCAATAAAAATGAAAAAACTTTTATTCGCCACATTTATTTTATGTTTCACCATATCTTTAAATGCCCAAATTAAAACTCCACAACCAAGTCCGTTTGGAAAGATCGAACAGACCGTTGGGCTTACCGATGTAAAAATTGAATATTCCAGACCCAATATGAGGGGCAGAACCATTTTTGGGGATCTTGTTCCCTATGGAGAAACCTGGCGTACCGGGGCAAATGCAAATACAACCATTAGTTTTAGCGATGATGTTACTATTGATGGTAAAAGCCTAAAGAAAGGAACCTATGCCCTTTATACAGTTCCTAACAAAGATTCCTGGGATGTTATTTTCTATTCTGATTCCAGTAACTGGGGAACTCCAGAGAAATGGGATGATAGCAAAGTGGCTTTAAAAACTAAAGCTAAGGTGAGTGAACTTCCTTTTAAAATGGAAACCTTCACCATAATTCTTAACGATGTTATGAGCGATTCTGTATTGCTGGAATTTGCATGGGAAACTACTTTAGCTTCGCTTACTATTAATGTACCAACCGAGGCTACCACCATGGCAAGTATAGAAAAAGTAATGAATGGTCCTGGGCCTGGAGATTACTTTGCTGCTGCAAGTTATTATCATGATGCAGGAAAAGATCTAAAAAAAGCACATGAATGGATCGTGAAAGCTACAGAAAACGAGCAGGACGCTTATTGGATGTGGAGAAGAAGATCTTTAATTGAAGCTGAGCTTGGAATGAAACAAGAAGCTATTGCCAGTGCTAAGAAATCTTTGGCTGCAGCACAAAAGGCTAATAATAAAGATTATGTAAAAATGAATCAAGATTCTCTAAAAGAGTGGGGAGCTAAATAAGATTCATATATTTTAAATATATAAAGGCTGTCTTAAGAATCGCAAAAGCGTCATTCTGAATTTATTTCAGAATCCTAAATTGTTAATTGTAATAATTTAGAAGCTGAAACAAGTTCAGCTTGACGAGTGAAACAATTCTTAAGACAGCCTTTTTTCTTTTAATATTCTAAAGCAATTTCTTTCCTGATCTTATCGAGTAACGAAATTAGTTGAATACTTTTTTCAAAAGTCATCACGGTACTTTCTGTTCTGTTTTCTGAAAGCATCTCTTGAACATGAGTTGCTTCAAAATTATAACCGATTGATTCTACATCAAATCCTCGGGTTTCTTCTTTTCCTTCTTCCTTAATATAGATTGATGTTGGTTCGTGAAATCTGCTCTTTATTAAAACTTCAGCTTCTTCAAAGATCAATTGTGCCTCAGTAGCTGTAGTTTTTCTAATCGTACTGCTTAAGTTTGCTTTTGCATTTGAATAGTTAAAAGTTATCTCACAATCTTCATCTACACCAGTATCTCCAATGGTAGCTTTAGCATTAATAGATTCTGGCTCACCAAGAAGCGTCAAGGCTGTAAATACCGGATAGATTCCAATATCTAATAGACTTCCGCCGCCTAGTTCTTTATTAAAAAGTCTTTTTTCAGTATTAAAGGGAGCTTCAAAGCCAAAGTCTGCAGTAAGCTCTTTTAACTTTCCAAACTTTTGAGTTTCTACAAGATCTAAAACATATTTATAATGAGGTAAAAAATGTGTCCACAAAGCTTCCATCAAGAAAACATTTTCTTGCTTTGCTGCCGCAATCATTTCCTGAACCTGTTGCTCGTTGACACCCATAGGTTTTTCACACAGAACAGCTTTTTTATTTCTAATGCATAGCATACTATTTTCATAATGAAAAACATGCGGAGTTGCTATGTAAATTACATCCACCTCAGGATCTTGCGCTAATTCTTCATAAGAACCGTAGCTTTTTCCGACTTCAAATTTCTCTGCGAACTCTTCAGCTTTATCCAAAGATCTACTTGCAACCGCGTATAGTTCTGCACCTTCCACCTTTTGCAGATCTTCAGCAAATTTATGGGCGATCTTTCCAAGACCTATAATTCCCCATTTATAACTTTTAGTTGTCATTAATCAAATTCTTATTAGGTGAATAAATAATAGTTTGTAATAGAATGGCGATAAGAATAACCAGGCCGCAACCCAATAAATTCAGCCATAAATATTCCATTACATCATATAAAAACGCTAAGATCACAATAGCTTGAGTGATCAAGGCTGCAATAAAAACGGCATTGCTCTGCACATATTTTATAAAGAAGGCCAAGAGAAAAATTCCAAGTACATTTCCGTAGAAAATAGAGCCTATAATATTTACGAGTTGAATTAGATTATCGAAGAGATTGGCAAAACTGGCAAATATAATGGCTATTATTCCCCATCCTAAGGTGAAATATTTGGAGGCTTTCACCAGTTTCTCTTCTGAAATTTCTGACCTAAGATTCCGCTTATAAATATCTATAGTAGTGGTGGAGGCTAGCGCATTTAATTCTGAAGCAGTAGAAGACATGGCAGCAGATAATATTACGGCCAGCAATAAGCCTATTAAACCTCTTGGAAGATTATTGAGTATAAAGTGAATAAAAACGTAATCTTTATCGTTGGTCTCTACATCTTTTTTAGTTGCCGAGATCAGTTCTTTTGCCTGTTGTCTGGTTTTTAATTCAGCCGCATCCAACTGTTTCATTCTATCTTTATAAAGCGAAGTTTCTTCAGAAGAAGGAGAATTTAAACTTTCTCCATACTTAATGGCAACTGTATGTTTTTCATTCTGAAGTTGTTCATTCTGAGTCCATCAAGCTTTGATATTCTGAAGCATATTCAGAATTTAGAACTGCATTTTCTGCAGCCGGATTAAAATTTAAGGGAGCTTGATTGAATTGATAGAAAACAAATACCATTACTCCCACAAGAAGAATGAAGAATTGCATTGGCACTTTTAGTAAACCATTAAATAACAATCCAAGTTGCATTTCTTTTACAGAACGCCCGGTAAGATAACGTTGCACCTGACTTTGGTCTGTACCAAAATAAGACAAAGCTAAAAATGTTCCGCCAATAATTCCGCTCCAAAAAGTGTATCTATTACTAAGATCAAATGAAAAATCTAAGACATCCATTTTCCCATTGGCACCGGCAATTTGAAGGGCATTACTGAAATTGATATTTTCGGGGAGATAGCTAATTATCAGAAAAAATGCGGCGAACATTCCACCAAATATTACCGCCATTTGTTGTTTTTGAGTAACATTTACGGCTTTAGTTCCACCGCTTACGGTATATATTATTACCAAAACTCCTATTAAAATGGTGAGAGTAGTAAGATGCCATCCCAAAACAGCCGATAAAATAATTGCAGGAGCAAAAATGGTGATCCCTGCAGAAAGTCCTCTTTGCGTTAGAAAGAGGAGGGCGGTTAAAGTTCTGGTTTTAAGATCGAACCTGGTTTCTAAATATTCATAAGCTGTATATACTTTAAGCCTATGATAAATGGGAATAAAAACCATGCAAATAATGACCATGGCTATTGGCAATCCAAAATAAAATTGTACAAAGCCCATCCCATCATGATACGCTTGCCCGGGAGTTGAAAGAAAAGTAATAGCGCTGGCCTGAGTTGCCATAACAGAAAGACCTATGGTCCACCATTGGGCATCTCCACCTCCTTTTATATAATCTTTTACATTTTTGCTATTACGGGTTTTATAAACTCCATAAGCTACTATAAAAGCTAAAGTTCCAATAAGTACAACCCAATCTAATAATTGCATATTAAGAGAAGGTTTTCATTATTAAATAAAAGATCAAGATATAGGCTATGTTGGCGAGTAAAACCCAACTATAGCTTTTCTTCCAGATATATTTTTCAGGCTTTTGCATTTATTTACCAATAGATACCAGGTTTGCAAATAGGCGATAAGCACCGGGAACTCCTACAGGGAATTGTCTAAAAAAGCTTAATCCTGTATATATGTAATATCCTTTCCCATATTTTGAAACCAATAAACTTCCATCCATTGCAGCTTCTCATTTGTATCATGCATAGAAAGTATAGGTGTGAATTCTGGTCCCCAGGAATTTGGAAAATACAAACCTCGTTCCTGCACCCAGTTTTCAAAATCTGCTGATGTGATCTTATTGGGAGTATTAAGAACGGAAGCTTGTGGAGCTAAAAATTTTACCTCGGCATCTTCTTCTGTAACTCTATCTCTAGAAAGCTCTAATTTATAAGGAGCAAGTTGATCTGTAACTATTCCGCGATTGTTGTTGTATTGAACGATCAATGTTCCGCCATTCTTGGTGTACTTTAAAAGCTCTGCTTGTTTAAATTTTAGACTTTCAACTGTGTTATAAGCTCTAATTCCAACTACCACAGCATCATATTTCTTTAAATTTTCAGCATTAATGGAAGCAACATCTAAAAGGCTTACCTTATATCCAATTTGTTCTAAACTTTCTGGTACCACATCGCCGGCACCGGCTATGTATCCAATATTTTCACCTTTCTTTTCAATATTGAGTTTTACCAGCTTGGCTTTAGCCGGTAATACTAAAGTTTGATAGGGAATATGATCGTAATCTATGTTAACGATCTCATCAGAATATTCTTTTCCGTTGATAGTCACGATTGGTTTGATCTCAGACTCTAAAGCATCTTTTGGAGGAGTTATGCTGAAATTAAAAGTTTTAGAGGCTCCTTTCCCTTGAATCTCAAAATTGCTTTGTTCTGGGGTGATCTTCCAGGAATTTGGCACCTCAAGTTTCAGGGCAGCCTGAAATGCTTTCTTTTTGAGAAGTAACTACTACACTCAAATTTTTTGAGGCATCACCTGGGAAAATGATAACCTGTTCTTTGAACTTGGCAGAAACGGGAGGTACAATTTCAAAAGGTTGAAAAACTTCACCTTTTACAGGATCTGTATACTCGTAAACTATATTTTTATAAAAAGGAATTTCAACACCTTCAATTACTAATTTGAATTCGGCTTTTAAAGACCTTGGAGTTTCAGGAAGCCCAATTAAATTTTGGTCATCAACTTTATACATTCCAACAGTTCCTTCAGATTTTAACCAATATGGAGTGGTGTAAGCTATATTTTCAGGAATGTTCAAATTCATCTTTTTTGACCACTCCTGATTATTGGTCAAATTAAAATCAGGAGTAATTTTTGAATTATTTGGGCTTAATTCTATAGAAACCAACTGCATTTTAGAATTACTTCTATTGATGGCTTCCAAATTCACTTCAACAATTTCTCCGGGCGTAGCCTTTGCAGTTGAAACACTTGCATCTAGATATAATCCTGCACAAGCAATAATGATATTCTTAATTTCTGAAGTTTTTACCTCTTTCCAATAACCATCTTTTAATTGATTGATTAGCGAATAGGCTTCTACCAATTTAGGAAGGCTGGCAGACGGATCTTCAAAATTATATTCAGATTGTACCTCTTCGAGGATTTTTCCTATTTCTTTTCCGTCCTCAACTCTGTTCCAGGAAGTATCAATTCCATCGAATAAATTGGAGGTATTTTCAGGCATATCACCATTTATCAGTTCGATATATTCCATCTGACTTCCTCGAGATCCGGCACTTCCAAATCCTTGAGATTTATGAGAACTTCTACTTAAAGCAGCAATTTCAGAATTAGACAATCCTTTAGAAGGAAAATAAACTCCGGTATCAAACTTCAAAAAGTTAGATTTATCTGCTTTTTCAAAAGCTTCATCACTTCCGTAGAACCATGGAGAGGTATTAAAAAATAATCTTTTTGGCTGATAGGCTTGAGTATATTCTAATTGATCTTTATAAGCGGTTGGGTCTCCCGCAAGATTATAAGCTTCTACACTTAAAAGTGCCGAGGCGGTATGTTGCCCATGCGTATCTCCAGAAGTTCTGTGGTTAAATCTATCTATTATTACATCGGGTTTAAAATTTCTAATGGTCCAAACCACGTCACTCAGCACCTGGTCTTTATTCCAAATATTAAGGGTTTCTTCCGGAGTTTTTGTGTATCCAAAATCTATAGCTCTGGTAAAGAACTGATTTCCTCCATCTATTCTTCTAGCCGCTAATAACTCTTGAGTACGAATTACGCCTAAAAGTTCTCTTATTTCGGGACCAATTAAATTTTGACCTCCATCGCCACGCGTCATAGAAAGATAGCCGGTTCTGGCATGTAACTCGTTAGAAAGATAAGAGATCAATCTCGTGTTCTCATCATCCGGATGCGCTGCCACGTAAAGCACGCTTCCTAAAAAATTTAATTTTTTTATGGCCTGATGAATCTCAGCAGAATTTAATTTCTGCGGAGTTTGAGCGTAAATATTTGAAAAAGTAAGACAGAGTAAGAGAGCAAAAATTTTTTTCATTTGAAAGCATTATTTTTCAAGTCCTTCAAATATATAAACTTTATAGCTGCTAACTTATAAGATTAAGAGTTTAACTACAGCGAATCTTTCCCTTCATCTAAGTAAACATCTTTTTGAACCAGCGTTACTGCTTTTTGTAAAATAAGGTTGTTGGGGTAGGTAGTAAGCTCGCCTTCATCATTTCTTAAATGCAGATGAAAAGCTTTATATCTTCTATTACCGCTTCTATAGGAATATCTTTATCATGAATTCTGATCTTATCTCCAATCTTATATGGAAATGAGAAGAACAGGATGATCCCGGAAGTGATATTGCTCAAGATAGACCAGATGGCAAATAAAGCGACTCCAATTACGGCAAATACCGAGGAGAAGATCAGGGAAAGCTGTTGCATTCCCATACCCCAGGCTATAGATAAAAGGAAAAAAGCGATTAAAACCACTAAGATGTTAATGTATTTAAACATTAATTTAGTTCTAGTGATATTGATCTCACTTCTTTTACCAACCCTGTGAGCTGCTTGTTTTAAGATAAATTGAAAAATAATAAGTAATACAATAACGGCTATTGTATATCCTATTTGAACTTTATAAGTGGTAAGTAATTCGTACATCAATCTAATTTAAGCGTATCTCGCAAAGGTAAATCTTTATTAGAATTTTTGTTCCAGTAATCAGTTTTTATAGTCTTCATCTTTATTGCTGTAGAAATAAATTCTTTATTGTTGATATTTAGATTTCTTCCCATTTCTCTATGCTATAAGGAAACTGATTGACAAAGTAAATCTTTAAAGTTCGCCGCAATTCAGGGTAATTTATTTTATAAACGGTAAGTTCATCTTTTTGATAAAATTCTGCAAATGCTGAATATGGTTTTATTGTTTTATGATTCAATAGCAAATATTCTAAAGATGGCAATATCTCAATATCTCCGGTAGGAACATTATCCGGGTTTATTTTTAGCTGGGTCCAAATCTCATTTTCAAGCCAGGTTTCTTCTAAGATTAAATCCTGGTCTGTTCTGTCTTCAAAATAAGTATGTGTGCTTATTTCAAACTGAGACATATTATTTAATTGTGCATACATTTGCCCACACCATTCCTGGGTAGAAGCTGAAACTTTAATAGCATGTTCTTTTTTCGTTAACGGATAAAAAGTGCTTTCCATTATAGAATATGGGTAAATGCCGGTGGTGAATTTTTTTACAGTATTCAGCTTTAGAACGGGAATAGTGTTCGCTCCACTTTTATTGGCTTTTACTTGTTGCTTTGTATTAAAATCTTCGGTTACAAAAATTAGCGTTGCGGTTCCTTTGCGCTGTTCGCCATATCTAGATTGGTCTAGTTTGTAAGAAGTGATCTCTGCCTTACCGGAAAACCAATAATCTTTAAATTCCTGGCTTAGCTCTCTGTCTATTGAATTCTTCCCCATGCTCTTATCTTGTTTACAAGAATTGAACAAAGTGAAAGCTAATAAAAAGAATATAAAATTAGAAAACCTCATGATCCCGATTTTTTATAAAATTACGAAAATCAGAGTTTAGAAATTTCAACTAAATTTTTATAAACCAAATGTGTTGGCATTCCAACCACGTTAAAATAACTTCCTTCTACATTAGTAATCCCAATTAAACCAATCCATTCCTGAATTCCGTAAGCGCCGGCTTTATCAAAAGGTTCAAAATTCTCTATGTAGTAAATAATTTCATCTGGCGATAATTCTTTAAAAGTTACCCGAGTAATATCATGTACCGTTCTTTGAATTTCAGAAGTTGTAAAAGTTACAGAGGTTATAACATCATGAGTTTTTCCAGATAATGAATCCAACATATTAAAAGCATCTGTAGCATCTGTAGGCTTTCCTAATGCCACATTCTCATGCCAAACAATAGTGTCGCTGGTGATAAGGATGTCATTAAAATCAAGTTCATCTTTAAGAGCTTCCGCTTTTAATTCTGAAAGAAAATTCGTGATCTCATAAGACTTAAGTTCCTTTGGATAAATCTCTTCTACAGGTTTTAACTTCACTGTAAAGGGAATATCCAGTTCTTTTAAGAATTGATGTCTTCTCGGCGAACCGGAAGCGAGAATAACCTGGTGACGTCTTAATATATCTTTCAGCATAATTTATAGTAATATGAATTGGTAAAGGGCGATGGAAAAAAGTCCGAAGAGCATGATTAATTTTAACAACCTACTTAAAAGCGCATATTCTTTATTTGTTTTAGCTGAAAATAATTTCAGGATAAAATAGAGTAGCGGTCCCACTATTAAAAAAAGTGCATAACAAACTGCATACACATTCTCATAGAGATACTCGTACATGTAATAGATAATCAGGAAAAGTGGAATTAAACTGATGGCTGCAATTACTTTATTAGCTCTATTTTTTCCTAAAACTATAGAAATAGAATTGCGGCCGGTATTAAAATCTCCCGTTACATCTTGCTGATCTTTTACCATTTCTCTAAGCCAGTTTATAAGAAAAGCAAATAAGCGCATAATCTAATAATATTGAAAATATAACGGCTTGAGTTGCTCTATTTTGCGGAGTGATTGCAGGTAAAAGATCATATAAACCTAAAATTAATATAGACATGGCAATTAAGCTGCTAATCAATAAATTACCTATTAAAATAATGTTCTTTAAATAGGTTGCATATAAATAAAGCAGCGCAGAGATAATGATAAAAATTGCTGAAAATCCGGGTCTTTCAATCCTGTTAGAAAGATAGAATCCAAACCCAACTCCAATAATTGAAAGGACTATATACAAATTGAAACCCAGACTTTTCAGAGATCTTATTTCCTATGATCACATTCTTGGGTTTATTAATAGTATCGGTTTCTACATCATAGATATCATTAATTATATTTCCGGCAGCTGCAATGCATAAGGTGGCAAGACATAGTAAAATAAACTGAAGATTGGTTAGGGTAGTAGCAATTCCGAATCTTTCAAATAAAAAGTATTTTATAAAAACCTGTGTGAGTAAGATCAAGATCAAATTGGGGTATCTTACAAGTTTCAAAATGGAGTAGAACATGATAATTAATTAGAGACAAATTTTAACCCAATAAGAGACATGATTAATGTGCTTAAAAAGAAAATTCTCCAAAAAGTAGCAGGCTCTTTAAAGAAAAAGATCCCTAATTAGAACAGTTCCTATGGCCCCAATTCCCGTCCACACAGCATAAGCAGTTCCAATAGGTAAGGTTTGAGTAGCCTTGTAAAGCAAAGCCATACTAAAGTAAGAGCAACTAAAAACCCAATAAGCCAATAAGTGCTGGTTACACCCGTAGAAAATTTAGCTTTCCCTAAGCAAAATGCAAAAGCTACTTCAAATAGACCGGCTATAACTAATAATATCCAATTCATAAGGCGTCACTATTATTCATCCATTTTCCCTGAACTTTTAATACCTGTTCTATCACATCTCTTACACAGCCTTTTCCTCCTTTTTTATGAGATACATATCTACTTATATCTTTAATTTCCGGAGCTGCATCTTGAGGGCAACAAGGCATTCCAACCATTTTCATAACATATAGATCTGGAATATCATCTCCCATATAAAGAACATTATCTTTATTGATATTATAAATATCCATAAACTCATCCAACTGTTCTACCTTGTCCTGTACGCCAAGATAAATATCTGTAATCCCAAGATCTCTTAATCTCTTACGAACTCCTTCGTTTTTCCCTCCGGAAATAATGCAAACGGTAAACCCTTCCTGTATTGCTGTTTTTAAGAGCATATCCGTCTTTAATGTTCATGCTTCTTAAAAGTTCTCCATCGGTACTTATATGAATGGTGCCATCGGTTAAAACTCCATCTACATCAAAAATGAAGGTGTCTACATGATTCAGGTATTCTTTATAATTCTTTTCCATGAAGGTCTTGAATAGATTTGGTTATAATTTTATAGATCTCTTGTTGTTGTGTAGAGATTAGATTTTGATGATTATTGATCACTTCTGTATCATTTCTTTTCGCAGGCCCTGTTTGTGCATTGCATTGGGCCAATTTTAGTAGCTTTTTCCGCAGTTTCTAAGATTAGGGGATGTAGAATTTCAAAAGGAATATTATTTTCTTTACAGATATTTTCGCCCACGGTGTACATATAATTTACAAAGTTGCTTACAAAGACTGCCGCTACATGTAAATGTTTGCGTTGAGAAGAATCTATTCTGTAAACATTTTTAGAAATCTCAAGGCCAAGTTTTTCCAATAGATCTTCATCTTCCATATGATTAGCTTCTATACAGATTGGGACTTTAGAAAAATCTACTTCTTTATTCTTTGAAAATGTTTGAATCGGATAGAATACACCCACGTCTCTTCATTTTGTCTAAAGCTTCTATGCTAGTAGCTCCGGAAGTATGAATTGTAAGTGCATTTTTATAAGGTAATGAGTTGGCAATGCTTGCAATAATATCATCTTTTAATGCGAGTATATAAATATCGGCTTGCTTTAGATCATTTAAATTGGAAATAGTATCAACCTTTCCTTCAAAAAAGGAGAGATTTTCTTTGGTCCTGTTATACACCTGAATTACCTGAAAATTTTCAGAATGTTCTAAAGATTTATATAGGTGAGTGGCAACATTACCGGCTCCAAGTATTACAATACTATTCATTCGGCTAAAATACCAAAAATTCTATGCTTAGAAATGAATCGGCTTATTTTCCTGTTGACTGGATCTCTAAATTTTGTTTAGTATTTCAGAAGAAATAATTCTTAAATAGATTATTTTATAAAAATTTAACTAGTTAATAATCAACTATATTATTTTAATTTTAAGATTAAAAATATGGATGTTAGTTTTTAATAATTCTATTTATTGAATATTCTTTAATACACCTCTTAAAACATAAGATAAAACCTAACTTAAAATTTGATTAAGATGATGGAAATGTCTTTTATTAAAGGGTTTTAAGTGTTTAAATTTCGTTAAATTTGCAGCGTTTTAAAGAAGTTTTAAATGCAAAATAAAATAGCGTCTGTCTTGTTCTCTACCCGAATAATGGCAGTCTTGTTCATTGTCTTCGCCATCTCAATGGCTTTAGGAACATTTATAGAAAGTTGGTACACCATAGAAACCGCAAGGGTCTTGATCTACAATACCTGGTGGTTTGAAGGGATTATGGTCTTTTTTGTGATCAATTTTTGTGGAAATATCGTGCGATTTAATATGCATAAGCGCGAAAAATGGTCCTCCTTAGTAATTCACTTATCATTTATCTTTATTCTTATAGGAGCTTTTATAACAAGATATATCAGTTATGAAGGTATTATGCCAATAAGAGAGGGAGAAACCACCAATATGTTCTTTTCTGAAAGAACTTACTTAAAATTAAGTATGGATGGAGAGATTGATGGAGAACCAAGACGAAGAACTATTGAAGAAGCAGTACTTCTGGCTCCAGAAACCGAAAATGATTTTGATATTAATACCGATTTTAACGGACAACCGGTAAGTGTTGAGGTTATTAATTATATTCATGGCGCAGAGAACGGACTTGTTCTTAGCGAAAATGGAGATAATTATCTTAAGATAGTAGAAGCTGGGGGAGGAGAAAGACATGATCATTACCTTAAAGAAGGTGAAGTCACCAGTTTACACAACATACTTTTTGCTTATAACAAACCAACTCCCGGAGCAGTAAATATTACTGTAAACGAAGAAGATGGAACTTATACTATAAACTCTCCTTTTGAAGGCGATTTTATGCGAATGGCAGATCAATTTAAAGGAACTGTGGTTGCAGATAGTACCCAAACCCTTATGTTGAGATCTCTTTACAATGTTGGAGGAATGCAATTTGTACTTCCAGAGCCTGTTGCAAAAGGAACTTACGATATTGTACCAACCAAAGTTAAAGCCAAGACACAACCCGATGCTGTAACTATAAAAGTTACTACCGGAGGAGAATCTAAAACGGTAAAAATGCTTGGTAAAAAGGGAATGATCTATCCACCAAAAGATTTAACTCTTGGCGGACTTGATATTCACCTTAACTACGGATCTAAACAAATGGAACTTCCATTTTCTCTTAAACTGAATGATTTTATAGCCGATAAATATCCTGGAACAGAAAATAATCCAACCCCAAGATATTCTTCATTTAAAAGTAAAGTTGAATTAATAAGACCTAATGGAGATGTTGAGCCTCACGATATTTATATGAATCATATTTTAGATACAGATGGCTATCGATTCTTCCAGGCATCTTTTGATCCTGATGAAAAAGGAACCGTTTTATCTGTAAACCATGATTTTTGGGGAACAAATATCACCTACGCCGGTTATTACTTGCTATACTTAGGCTTAATGCTGATCTTATTTGATAAAGGAAGCAGATTTGGAAAATTAAAGGTGATGTTGGATAAAGTTAAAGCTAAGAAAGCAAAAGTACTTTCAATTTTAGCATTTTTACTGATCTCTGTAAATGGTTTCTCTCAAACCGAAGCAGCTCAAGAAGCAGATACCCATGCGCATACGGAGAAAAATCAGGCGGTGCTGGATTCACTTTTAAGAAGTAGCGCAGTTCCAGAAGAACATGCAGAAATGTTTGGGAAATTGGTAATTCAGGATGCTAGCGGGAGAATGAAACCTGCCAACACTTTTTCTTCAGAATTAATAAGAAAATTAAGCAAGAAAGATTCTTATGAAGGTTTAAATGCAGATCAGATCTTGATCTCTATGACAGAAAATCCTGGCTTATGGTATAATGCTCCATTAATCTATATTAAACCGAAAAACGATAGTATAAGAAAAATACTAGAAGTTAGATGTAGATAAGGAATACTTATCTATGACAGATTTCTTTGACGGAACAGGAGCCTATAAATTAGCCCCTTATTTAGAAGATGCATATCAATCTGCAGTGCCTAACAGTTTTGAAACCGATTTTATAGAAACCGATAAAAAAGTGAATTTACTATTTAATGCGCTAAATGGTAAAATGCTTAGAATTTTCCCTATTCCGGGAGATAAAAACAACAAGTGGGTTTCCTATCCCGAAGTTGCAGAATCTGGATTTACAGGAATAGATTCTGTTTATGCGCAACAAGTACTTCCAATATATATGAGTTCTATAGATGCTGCCAGAGAATCTGGAGATTATGCTCAAGCTGCAGATCTTTTAAAGAGCATCAAAGGATTTCAGAAAAAATATGGAAGTGAGGTAATGCCATCAGATGAAAAGATTAATGCTGAGGTTTTGTATAATAAGTACGACATTTTCAAAAATCTATTTGTTTGGTATATGCTTGCAGGTCTTGTAATGTTCATCTTTGTGATCATCCAGATCTTTAAAGATTCTAAAGCAATTAGAACCCTTGTAAAAATAAGTGCGTTTGTAATTCTTGGACTTTTCATTCTACATACCTTTGGTTTGGCAGCAAGATGGTACATCTCGGGGCATGCTCCCTGGAGTGATGCTTATGAATCTATGATTTATGTTGCCTGGGCAACCATGTTCTTTGGATTGGCCTTTGGAAGAAAGAGTTGGTTAACTTTAGCATCAACAGCTTTCGTGGCGTCTATGATCCTGATGATCGCTCATTGGAACTGGACAGACCCTGCAATTGCAAATTTACAGCCAGTATTGAACTCTTATTGGTTGATGATTCACGTTGCGGTAATTGTGGCCAGTTATGGTCCGTTTACCTTAGGGATGATCTTAGGAACCGTGTCTCTGTTGTTGATGATCATGACCAACGATAAGAATAAAAAGAAAATGGATCTTAATATTAGAGAGATCACGATCATAACAGAAATGGCTCTAACCGTTGGAATTGTAATGCTTACTATTGGAACTTTTCTTGGAGGACAGTGGGCTAATGAAAGTTGGGGTAGATATTGGGGATGGGATCCAAAAGAAACCTGGGCACTTATTAGTGTGATGGTTTATGCTTTTGTAATTCACATGAGATTAGTGCCTGGATTAAAAAGTAGATGGATCTTTAACTTTATGTCAGTTGTTGCTTATTCCAGTATTATGATGACCTATTTTGGTGTAAACTTCTACCTGGCAGGATTACACTCTTATGCCAGTGGAGATAAAGTGATAACGCCAACATTTATTTATTATACTGTTGCCGGGGTTGCTGTTCTTGGGGTAGTTTCTTATTTTAAGTATAAGAAATACTATAAAAAAGATAATAAGAAGAAGGTAGCCGAATAATATTCGATGACCTTATAAAATAAAAAATCCTGCAATTTGCAGGATTTTTTATTTGTGTGGACTTCATATTATTTCAATCCGCCAACCATATCTTTAGGTTGTACCCATTCATCAAATTCTTCTTTGGTAACATACCCAAGGTTTACGGCTTCTTCTTTTAAAGTAGTTCCATTCTTATGAGCCGTATTTGCAATTTCTGCAGCTTTATAATATCCAATTTTGGTATTTAATGCAGTTACTAACATTAAAGAATTATCAAGAAGCTCTTTAATTCTCTTTTTGTTAGGTTCAATTCCGTTAGCACAGTGTTCTTCAAAAGAAGTACAGGCATCTCCTATTAATTGTGCACTTTGTAAAAAGTTTGCAGCCATTACAGGTTTAAAAACATTCAATTCAAACTGTCCTTGCATACCGCCAACACTTAACGCAACATCATTCCCCATTACCTGAGCACAAACCATAGTTAAAGCTTCACATTGGGTAGGATTTACTTTTCCAGGCATGATAGAAGATCCTGGCTCGTTTGCTGGAATCTCAATTTCTCCAATTCCACTTCGAGGTCCGGAAGAAAGCATTCTAATATCGTTAGCTATCTTATTTAAAGAAACAGCCAATTGTTTTAAAGCTCCGTGAGATTCAACTAATGCATCATGAGCCGCAAGAGCTTCAAATTTATTTGGAGCAGATGTAAAAGGAAGATCTGTAAATTTTGCTATAAATTCAGCTACCCGCTTAGAATATCCTTTTGGAGTATTAAGTCCGGTTCCAACTGCAGTTCCTCCTAAAGCAAGTTCAGAAAGGTGTGGTAAGGTATTTTCTAAAGCTTTAATTCCGTGATCTAATTGAGCAACATATCCGCTAAACTCTTGTCCTAAGGTTAGGGGAGTAGCATCCATAAAGTGAGTACGCCCAATTTTTACTACATCTTTAAAATCTTCAGATTTTTTCTTTAAAGTATTCCTAAGTTTTTTAACTCCTGGAATAGTAACTTCTATTACTTTCTTATAGGCAGCGATGTGCATTCCTGTTGGGAAAGTATCATTAGAAGATTGAGATTTATTAACATCATCATTTGGCTGAAGCGTTTTTTCTCCTTCTCCTATTACTTTTCCGGCAAGTTGATGTGCTCTGTTTGCAATAACTTCATTAACATTCATGTTGCTCTGAGTCCCACTTCCGGTTTGCCAGATCACCAACGGAAATTGGTCATCTAGTTTTCCTGCTAAAATCTCATCACAAACTTTCGCTATATGATCTCTTTTATCTACAGGAAGTACTCCTAATTCACAATTTGTAAAAGCAGCGGCTTTTTTGAGATAAGCAAATCCGTATATAATTTCTAATGGCATGCTTCCCGGAGCTCCAATTTTAAAATTATTTTTAGAACGTTCAGTTTGGGCTCCCCAGAGTTTATCTGAAGCCACCTTAACCTCACCCATAGTATCTTTCTCTATTCTGTAGTCCATAGTTTTATAAAGTTTGATTACAAATTTACACGTTCATGTTTTTTAAAGCTTTAAAAATTCTACAAAATTTTAAAATTTATAGCCTATTTAAATAAATCAGATAAATTTTCTAAGAGATTCTCTAAATAGTCAAAATTTTATATTTTTGTTGGCACAAGCAAGATAGAGTTACTATCTTTGCTCATATTTGAAAATCTCCTGAAATTATGTTTGAATTTGATCAATACCTTGGCTTTTTAGCTTTTCTTATTATTTTAACCATGGGATTTTGGTTAATGATATTTTTAATGAGTATCCTTCCTTATTGGATAGGGGGTTCATTGCTAGAAAAGTATAAAATGAAAAAAGAAAAGAAACGCCTGGAAAGAGAAGAGAATTCTAGAAAGAATATCTCTTAAAAACACTCCAGATTTATAACGTCTTTTTGGAGCTATTAGAGCTTCAGTTCATTAAGGCTGGATTAAATCAAACGTATCTTTATAACATAAAAAAGCTGGTCTAAAATTTAGACCAGCTTTTTTATGTTTAGGCTAGATTGAGATTAGCCTTCATAATCTCCACCTTCATCACCTCCGTTATTGTTATTTCTTTTACGCTGACTTTCTTTTTTCTGATTGAATCTATACATAAAAGACAATGTGATTTGACGCTCTCTCCACTGAAATTCACTTTCCTGAATAAATCTGTCTGTAGTAGTAATGGAGTTTCTCTTTCTTGTATTCAATAAATCTGAAACATTTAAGGTTAGTGTAGCTTTATCTTTAAATAGATCTTTACTTAATGCCATATCTATAGACAAAATTCCATCAGACTTGGTTTGAGAGTTTTCCTGTTTTCCTCTATAAAAAGCATTTGTTTGCCAATCTATTTTAGCCGGTAAGCTTACCTTAGAGCTAAAACGTGCAAACCAGCTGTTATTCTTAGATCCATAATCTACATTGTTATAAAACCCATCTTTTTCAAACTGAAAATAGTTAAAACTTCCATTTAATCTTAACCATTTTGCCGGATTGTATAAAACTCCTGCTTCTGCACCTATACGTTGCTCGCTAGAAAGGTTGATAGGAATTGTTCTAATGATCTCTGTACCATTAAATAATTGCCCGGTACCTTGTTGAACTCTTTCAAAAGCATTGGTTTCATATTGATAATAAACCGAAGAAGTAAGAGTAAGCTTTTCCCAACGTTTTAAGTAACCAAGATCGTAAGCGCTAGCATAAGACGGAGCTAAGTTTGGATTTCCTTGAAATACGTTAGTTCTACTAGATCTAGATGGAAATGGGTTAATAAACCAGCCTCTAGGTCTGTTAATCCTTCTATTATAACCCAGGGTTACATTTTCAGTTTCACTTAATTCATAAATTAGGTTTACTGTAGGGAATAAACCTAAATAATTATTATCAAAATTGGTGTCTATAGGAAAACCAAATTCTTCTTCAATTTGGTCATCGGTTAGCGGACTGTCTATGGTTCCTTTTAACTGAGTATTCTCTAACCTTAAACCAAGTAAGAATGAAAATTCTCCAAATTTGGTTCCGTATTGAGAGTATACAGCATTTACATTTTCGGTATATGAAAATACATTGGTAAGCGGACTTAACTCTAGATTTCTGCTTATTGAATCTTGAACACTAAGTTCATAATCTGTAATTTCCTCTTTAAAATTTCCTCTATAACCAGCCTCAAATTGTGAATCTTCTCCAAACGGAAGTACATAATCTGCCTGTACTAAATATTCAGTTTGATTTTCTTCATTTAAAACTTTTTCTGAAGGTAAGAATCCTGCCAGGTTAGGGGAATTTTCAAAAAGCGCCGTTTCAGTAATAAATGATGGTTCTTTATCGTTGCTTTTTTCATATTGAAAATCTGCAGTGATTTGATGTCCTTTTTCATTAAACTTATTGATATAATTTACAGCGAATTGAAAACTGTTGTCATCTTCTTTCTGAGTTTCTTCACGTAAGGTTTGAAGTTGCAAAACATCATCAAAATATTTATCGGTATAATTGGTAGTAATATCTTTATCATTCCCAAATCTCCAGAAACCGGTAGCGGTAATAGAAGACATGTCATTTAAATAATATTCTATTCCCAAATTGGTATTGAAACCTTTATTCAATCTATCGTAATCTCTATTTTCTATTACACGATCAAAATCTCCATTAGAGTATCGGGTGTCAAAATCTGCATGCCCAGGACCTTTTCTATAGTTATAACCCGTAGTATTAAAAATATTGAATTTATCTGTTCGTAGATTCACATTGGCGGTAACTCCATAGGTTTCCGGAATTCCAAGATTGGTAGTTAAAGAACCATTAAAACCAAGAGTTTTCTCTTTTTTAAGAATAATATTCAATATTCCCGCCGTTCCTTCAGCATCATATCTGGCAGAAGGAGAAGTAATTACTTCTACACGTTCTATTGCGTCTGCAGGAAGTTGCCCTAGCACATCTGTTGAACCAAAACCAGCCATTGCAGAAGGTTTACCATTAATAAGAATTTTTACGTTCTCATTCCCTCTCAAACTAATTGCTCCTTCCACGTCTACAGTAACAGATGGAACATTGTTTAAAGCATCACTTACAGTACCGCCAGCGGTTGTAAGGTCTTTTCCAATATTATAGATCTTCTTATCCAGTCTAACCTCTACCTGCGTAGTTTCTGCTCTAACCACCACTTCATCTAAACTATCTGAACTCAGACCTAATTGAATAGTTCCTAAATTAAGGTCATCTGTTATATTTTTATTGTTGAAGGATTTACTCTGAAATGAAATGAATTCTATTTTCACGTTATAATCTCCGGGAGGAACTTCAATAGAAAAATTACCTTTTATATCTGTAACGCCCCCATTTACATAAGAAGGGTCGTTTACTTTAGTTACAGATACGGTGGCATATTCTAGTGGAACACCCAGATCATCATCTACAACTTTTCCGGTAATACTAAATTCTTTTTTCTGCGCAAAAGCAGCATTTGGGAGAGAAAAAATAAAAATCAGCAGCGTGCCGATAAATAACATTTTTTTGGTGGTCATAACATATTTTTGTTCTTAGACCCCGTAAGGCCTTAATGGTTTAATGAACCATTGTTAAAATCATGTTATAACCACCTAAAATTTATAATAGAAATCCTACTACTTTGATTATGAATCCATAATACGATTAGGAATTTTTTTATTTATTCCTATATAAGCGTCAAACTGAGCAGGACTCATTAATCTTCTTAATCTTTTATGCTCATTAGACTGCACTTTTTGAAGTCTTTGGATCTTATTAGTAGAATGTTCTCCATTAATGATCTCATTCTTTCTAATTGTAAATTCTATGATAATATCTTTAAGTTGAAGCGTCTGTTCTTCTGTAAGACCAATTTTATCTTTCCAATTATAGGCTAATTCATTTCCAATATCTTCCAGATCCTGTCGGTTCCTTCTGTGCATGAAGATATGAGTATATACAAATCCACCAACCAGCAGTGTTGAAAATCCTAATAAAAGGAGTCTGTTTTGTAGTTTCATCATTTTACTAATTTGGTTGTTATAAGGTATCTTTCAGTAAATATTGAATGTTAGATGGAGGTCTTCCAATTACAGCAAGTTTTTCATCTTCCACAATTGGTCTCTCAATCAATTTTGGATTTTGCACCATCACTCTAATTAATTCACTCCCCTGTAAATTTTTGTCTTTAAAGCTTTCTTTCCAGACTTTTTCATTTACTCTCACTAACATCTCCGGTTCAATCTTTAATTTATCAAGCAATGTAATAAGTTCTTCTTCTGTAAGCGGTTCTTTTAGATATTCTCTAATTTTAAATTCTTTTCCAGAATTTGTTAGAATCTCTAATCCTTCTCTAGATTTTGAACATCTCGGGTTGTGATAAATTATAAGCATTCCCATTAATATTTGGCTTTAAAATACGTAATAAATTTCAATTTTATTTTAATCTATTAAGATTTAATCAATCTTCATGCCGTTGCCCCATCATCATTAAATAAGCCTTTAAGAATTGATCTATATCTCCATTCATAATGGCTTCTACATTTCCAGATTCTTCAGCGGTGCGCACATCTTTTACAAGTTTGTAAGGATGCATCACATAATTTCTAATTTGAGAACCCCATTCAATCTTCATTTTAGAATCCTCGATCTCTCTTCGCTGCGCTTGTTGTTTCTGAAGTTCGATCTCATACAACTGACTCTTTAAAAGCTGCATGGCTTTGGTCTTGTTATCTAACTGAGATCTGGTTTCTGAATTTTCAACTACTATCCCTGAAGGAGCGTGCCTAAGTCTTACCGCAGTTTCCACCTTATTCACATTTTGGCCACCGGCACCAGAAGATCTCATGGTTTCCCAGGAAATATCAGAAGGATTGATCTCGATTTCTATAGTATCATCTGCTAACGGATACACATATACGGAAGCAAATGAAGTATGCCTTTTGGCATTGCTATCAAATGGTGAAATTCTAACCAAACGGTGAACACCATTTTCTCCTTTTAGCCAACCAAAGCCATAATCGCCTTCAATTTCTAGGGTTACGGTCTTTATTCCGGCAACTTCTCCGGCTTGGTAGTTAAGTTCTTTAATTTTGTAGCCATGCTTTTCTGCCCACATCAAGTACATACGCATAAGCATTTCTGCCCAATCGCAACTTTCTGTTCCACCGGCACCTGCAGTAATTTGTAATACGGCACTCAAACTATCACCTTCTTCAGAAAGCATATTTTTGAATTCCATATTTTCTATAACCTCCAGCGCTTTTTTATGTCTGGATTCTACATCTTCTGCGGTAGCTTCCTTTTCTTTATAAAATTCGAAGATTACTTCGAGATCATCAACAAGAGTTTCGGCAGAATGATAATCATCTACCCACTTTTTTTCAGCATTTAATTCACGCATCATTAGCTCGGCTTTTTTGGGATCATTCCAAAAATCCGGAGCAAAAGTCTTTTCCTCTAAATTGGTGATTTCTATTTGTTTGGCATCAACGTCAAAGATACCTCCTTAACGCTACCAGGCGATCTTTGAGTTCTTTAATATGGTCTGTTGTGATCATTATCGTATAATTTTGAATGTAAAAATAGAATTAAAGGTGGCTTCAGGAAAGTATTTAACGATAATTTTATAGTTTTAGGCAGTTTAAAAAATCAGCATGAGATATTGAAATAATAAGATTTTTAGCTTCAATTTTTCAAGAAGCTTGAAAATCAAATGTTTTGATGCTGAAGTTATCAGAAGAAAGAGAAAAATAAAAAAGTATTTAAAATGAATTCAAAAGAAATAGATCTAAGAAGTGATACCGTAACCAGACCTACCAAAGAAATGTTGCAGGCCATTATGGGCGCTAAAGTTGGAGATGATGTTTATAAAGAAGATCCTACCGTAAATGCCCTGGAAGATAAATTGGCGAAAATGTTTGGGAAAGATGAAGCCTTATTTTTTCCAACCGGAAGTATGGCGAATCAGGCTGCTATAAAATTGCATACCCAGCCGGCAGAGCAATTAATTTGTGATAAATGGGCACATGTTTATAATTATGAAGGAGGAGGAGTCTCTTTTAACAGTGGAGTTTCCTGTAAATTGGTAGATGGAGATAGAGGTTTAATAACTGCAGAATTGGTAGAAGATAGTATCAATCCACCAGATTTTTATCATAGTCCGTTAACTTCTCTGGTTTGTCTTGAAAATACAACCAACAAAGGGGGAGGGGCTTGTTATGATCTAGATACTATAAAAGAGATTAGAAAAGTTTGTAATAACATGGTTTAGGTTTGCACTTGGATGGGGCGAGATTATTCAATGCAATTGTAGCAAAAAACAAGATCCTAAAGATTTTGGAAAGTTATTCGATACTATTTCCGTTTGTTTATCTAAAGGATTAGGAACTCCAATGGGTTCTGTTTTAATTGGAAATAAAGACCTCATGAAAAACGCCATTAGAGTAAGAAAAGTTCTTGGGGGAGGAATGCGCCAAATGGGCTTTATGGCAGCTGCGGGAATTTATGCGTTAGATAATCATATTGATAGACTTGCTGAAGATCATAAAAGAGCAGATGAAATAGCTCAGGTTTTAAGAGCTCAGGAATATATTTTGGAAGTAGAGCCTGTAGAAACCAATATTATTATATTCTATTTAAAAGATGCTTCTAATGAGAAGAGTTTTATGGAACAGCTTCAGAAAGAAAATATCAGAATAAGCAATATGGGGCATGGGAAGCTAAGAATAGTTACGCATCTGGATTATCCTGAAGATAGTCATCAAAGATTTTTGGAAGTTCTTAAGAATATTGCTTTTTAGAAATTGAAATAAAACTGTCTCAATAGCTATTTTTTTTCGTCAAGCTGAACTTGTTTCAGCTTCTAACTTATAAACTATAAGATTCTGAAATAAATTCAGAATGACGTTTACAATACTATTGAGACAGTTTCTTTATTTTATTTGAACATATCTAACCCTGGAATATCTGGCATTCCATCTTTGGCAACCGCAGCCAATTCTGTTTCGTTAATTTCATGAGCTCTCTTAATCGCCTTATTCAAAGTAAGAACCAAGTAATCTTCCAGTTGCTCTTTATCATCCATCAATTCATCTGCAATAGAAACATTTTTGATCTCTCTGGTTGCAGTAATGGTAATTTTTAAAAGTCCGTCTGCAGATTGTTCATCAATTAAAACAGTTTTAAGACGTTCTTTAGTTTCTTCTACTTTTTGTTGGGTTTCTTTGATTTTATTCATCATCCCCATCATATCTCCAAACATAATTTTATCTTTTATAATTATAAGCTTCAAAATTAGTAAATTCAACTCATAAATAGGCTAATTCTCTCAACACTCTTAGTTATTTTGTCAGGAAGCTTTACCTTTGTACCAGCATAAATCTGAATCAATTGAAAAAACAAATTCTTGCCCCACAAGCCTTAAAAAAAGCTAAGAAATTACAAGCTCATAATCAGGTTAGGATAGATGACTATTACTGGATGAACGACAGGGAAAATCCTGCCGTGATTAACTATCTTAATAACGAAAATGAGTATAATGATAAGATGACTGCTCATACCAAGGAATTTCAAAAGAAGCTTTTTAAAGAAATGAAGGCCAGGATTAAGGAAGATGATTCTTCTGTTCCCTATAAACTTCATGGATATTGGTATCTTACCAGATTTGAAAAAGGAAAGGATTATCCTGTATACTCACGAAAAAAAGAAACTTTAGATGCGCCAGAAGAGATCTTATTTGATGTGAATGAGATGGCAGAAGGTTTTGATTATTATAGTTTGGGTGGATTAAATGTAAGTACTAATAATAAATTGATCGCTTTTGGTGTAGATACGGTAAGTAGAAGAAAATATACCATCAGAATAAAAAATTTAGAAACAGGGGAGATCCTTAAAGAGGAGATTCATACAACTACTGGTGGATCTACCTGGGCTAATGATAATAAGACGCTGTATTATACTAAAAAAGATGAACAGACTTTAAGATCCAATCAGATCTTTAAACATATTTTAGGTACAGATCCAAAAGATGATGAGTTGGTGTATGAAGAGCATGACGAAACTTTTAATACTTATATCTATAAATCCAAGTCGCAAAAATATCTAATTATTGGCTCTCATAGTACTTTAACTAGTGAATACAGAATTTTAGATGCTAATAATCCTGAAGGCGAATTTAAAATATTTCAAACCAGAGTAAGAGGTTTAGAGTATGGAATTAGTCATTACCAAGATCATTTTTATGTGTTAACAAATGAAGGTGGAGCTACCAATTTCAAATTGATGAAAACTCCTGTAGATGAAACTGAGTTGCAACATTGGGAAGAAGTGATTCCGCATAGAGACGATTATTCTCTTAGAAGACATAGATATTTTCGAGCATTATTTGGTGGTAAGTGAGCGTAATAATGGTCTTAATAAAATAAAGATCACCAGATGGGATAATGGAGAAAGCTATTTTGTTCCTTTTGATAATGAAACGTATACCGCTTATACCAGTATCAATCCAGATTTTGATACTGATATTCTTAGATATACCTATAATTCACTGAACACTCCAACGTCTGTAGTAGACTTTAATATGACTACCAGAGAGAAAACTGTCTTAAAAGAACAAGAAGTTTTAGGGGGTAATTTTAATAAAGACAATTACGAAACAGAACGAATTTGGGCAGAAGCAGAAGATGGCACCAAAATACCTGTTTCCCTGATTTATAAAAAAGGAATCAAAAAAGATGGAAATAATCCATTGCTGCAATACGCTTATGGTTCTTATGGATCTACAATAGATCCATATTTTTCCACAACCAGACTAACCCTGTTAGATCGTGGATTTATATATGCAATTGCACATATTAGAGGAGGAGAATATTTAGGTAGAAAATGGTACGAAGAAGGAAAATTGCTTCAAAAAAGAAATACGTTTACCGATTTTATTGATGTTTCTAAGCATTTAATTGAAAATAAATATACCTCAAACAAGCATCTTTATGCTATGGGAGGATCTGCTGGAGGGCTGTTAATGGGGGTTATAGCTAATATGGCACCTCAATTGTATAATGGAATTATTGCTGCGGTACCCTTTGTAGATGTTGTAACTACCATGTTAGATGACAGTATTCCGCTTACAACAGGGGAGTATGATGAGTGGGGAAATCCAAATGATAAAGAGTATTATGAATATATGCTTACCTATTCTCCTTATGATAACGTTAAGGTTCAAGATTATCCCAATATGCTTATTACAACGGGTTTGCATGATTCTCAGGTACAATATTGGGAGCCAGCAAAATGGGTAGCGAAGCTTAGAGAAATAAAAACAGACGATAATATATTATTATTTCATACCAATATGGATGCAGGCCACGGTGGGGCTTCTGGAAGGTTTGAAGCCTTAAAAGAAGTAGCAGAAGAATATGCATTTTTACTGGACCTTGAAGGAATTACCTTATAATTAAAAAATTTCCCTTAACTTTGGGCGGTTTTTGTGATTAAGATTATTTTAACATTTTGGAATAATTTAGAAACAAACTAAAATTGCAAAAGAATTTCATTTATGAAAGAAGAGATACAGGTTTATGACAATGTATTGCAATTGATAGGGAAAACCCCGTTGATACATTTAAACTCCATCACTAAAGATTTTAAAGGTAGTTTCGCTGCTAAAGTGGAAGCCTTTAACCCAGGACATTCAACAAAAGACCGAATTGCCCTTTATATTATTGAAGAAGCTGAAAGAAAAGGTATTTTAAAGCCGGGTGATACAATTATTGAAACTACCTCCGGAAATACCGGTTTTAGTATTGCAATGGTTAGTATCATTAAAGGTTATGAGTGTATACTTGCTGTAAGTTCTAAATCTTCTAAAGATAAGATCGATATGCTAAAAACAATGGGGGCCAAAGTTTATGTTTGTCCTGCCAATGTTTCTGCAGACGATCCTAGATCTTACTATCAGGTAGCAAAGAGATTGCATGAAGAGCGTAAAGGTTCTGTTTACATCAATCAATACTTTAATGAGTTGAATATGGATGCTCATTATAATTCTACCGGGCCAGAGATCTGGAAACAATCTGAAGGAAAAATTACACATCTAATAGCTTGTAGTGGAACCGGAGGTACAATTTCTGGAACAGCAAGATTCTTAAAAGAACAAAATCCAAATATTAAGGTTATTGGGATTGATGCTTTTGGATCGGTTTTGAAAAAATATCATGAAACAAAAGAATTTGATTCTAATGAGATCTATCCATATAGAATTGAAGGTCTTGGAAAGAATTTAATTCCTACGGCTACAGATTTTGATATCATCGATAAATTTGTAAAAGTTACCGATGAAGAAAGTGCACACACTGCAAGAGAGCTTGCAAAAACCGAAGGTTTATTTGTAGGGTATACCAGCGGAGCAGCTATGCAGGGAATAAAACAATTAAATGCTGAAGGAGAATTTGATGAAAATTCTAACGTTGTGGTTATATTTCCTGATCACGGATCGAGATATATGAGCAAAGTTTTTAGTGATGATTGGATGACAGAACAAGGATTTTTTGATACTAAGAACGAAGCAGAAATTCAACATATAGAATTTATAAAATAAATGAATTCATTTCTGCATACATAATACGTAAAGCATCCTTACCTTACAGGATGCTTTAATTTTTATTGCTTCTACAGCAATTAAGATTAATTTTTAAAATTGAGTTGTATTTAACTACTTTTGCAGCTCGTAAATAAAAAATCTATGAGAGATTTATTTGATAAAATATACAAGGACAAAGGGCCTTTAGGAAAATGGGCTGAGCAGGCTGAAGGATATTTTGTATTCCCAAAACTGGAAGGACCAATTTCAAACCGAATGAAGTTTAGAGGGCAAGAAGTAATTACCTGGAGTATCAATGATTACCTAGGATTAGCTAATCACCCTGAAGTTCGTAAAGTAGATGCTCAAGCAGCTGCAGACTATGGATCTGCGTACCCTATGGGAGCTAGAATGATGAGTGGGCATACAGATCTTCACGAAAAATTACAAGAAGAGTTAGCAGAATTTGTGAGCAAAGAAGCTGCATATCTTTTGAACTTTGGATATCAAGGAATGGTTTCTACTATAGATGCCCTGGTTTCTAAAGCAGATGTTATTGTTTATGATGTAGATGCACATGCTTGTATTATTGATGGGGTTAGATTACACCTTGGGCAGCGTTTTACTTACAAGCATAACGATATGGAAAGTATCGAGAAGAACTTGCAGCGTGCAACCAAAATTGCAGAGCAAACCGGTGGAGGTATCTTATTGATCTCTGAAGGAGTTTTTGGAATGCGTGGAGAGCAGGGAAAACTTAAAGAAATCGTTGAGCTTAAAAAGAAATATAATTTCAGACTTTTTGTAGATGATGCACACGGATTCGGAACCCTTGGAGCAACAGGTGCAGGAGCGGGTGAAGAGCAAGGTGTTCAGGATGATATAGATGTTTATTTTGCAACTTTTGCAAAATCTATGGCAAGTACCGGGGCATTTATTGCGGGAGATAAAGAGATTATGGATTATTTAAAATATAATCTTCGTTCTCAAATGTTCGCAAAATCTTTACAGATGCAGTTGGTTGTTGGAGCTCGTAAAAGACTTGACATGCTTAAAACTATGCCAGAGCTTAAGAACAAGCTTTGGGAGAACGTAAATGCATTACAAAACGGATTAAAAGCTAAAGGATTTGATATTGGAACAACTCAAAGTTGTGTAACTCCGGTATATTTAAAAGGAAGTATTCCAGAAGCTATGGCACTTGTAAAAGACCTTAGAGAAAATCACGGGGTTTTTTGTTCTATAGTTGTATATCCAGTAATTCCAAAAGGATTGATCTTATTAAGAATGATCCCAACGGCTACTCATACCTTGCAAGATATTGATGAAACTTTAGTAGCTTTCTCTGCTATTAGAGAAAGATTAGAAAACGGTACTTACAAAAAATTGTCTGAAGCTATCACTGCTTCAAATGAGTAAACTGTAAATACTATCATATAAAAAAGCCCATCAATTTTGATGGGCTTTTTTATTATCCAATTTTATAAAATAGATCTTTATTATTTATCTTCTGAAGCAGGAGGAGTATCAGATTCGCCTTGATTCTGCATCTCTTCGGTTCTCTTTCTTCTTCTGGATCCTTCATAAGAATCATCTAAAAATTCATCTTTTTTGTGAAGATCTAATCTATATGAAAGTCCTGCAGCAACTTGCCAACGAGAAGGAGTATCTTTAAAATTCATCAATCCGGAAACATCAACCTGAAAATCATCTGTAAATAAATATGCCATTCCAAGTCTTCCAAGATCATCTGCATAGATGTCGCTTATCAACCCGTTATACTCTATAAATCCAGCAAATTTTGGAGTAAAAGCATGAGTTAAAGTAACTATTCCTTCAAAGGTTGGAAAATCTTCTGAAATCTTATCTACAATAAAGTTCATTACCAACACCCAGCTGCCAGGCCAGTTGTTTTGAGTGATTAAAGCGAATTTAGGAGATATTTGTCCTTCCCCTTCATACAAATATGGATTGTCTTTCATATAAAAGTTTGCTCCGGCATAGGCAGAAACTGCAGGGATCAACGATTTCCATTTAAATCTTCGATTGTTCTTCCAGCTTCTTATATCAACCTGATCTGGAGTAATACTTTTTTGAGGATCGAATATTAGATATTTTAAACCTAAAGTATTCGATTTAAAATTACTCATTTTGTATTCTACATCGTTAGCTCCAACCTGAATGGTAGTAGTTTCAGCTTGAAAAGATCCGGAAAGATTAATCTCTAAGGCTTCAAATAAAAGTCCAAATCTTAATTCATAGTCTGCACCAAGAATATCGGTATCCGTGCCTAAATAAACATGATTATCGTTACCGTAGTATCCACCGGTTTCTAGTTGTAAAACTCCAGTTCCCACAGAGAATGCTCCTTGAGAATTTCCCGGTCGGTTAGAATTAATAGTTTCGGTGTATTGTGCATTAGCAGCTATTGCAGTAATGGACAAGAATAGAAAACAAAAATAGTTTTTGCTGAAAATGTGCATGAGTGGTGCTTTTAAGACCATCAAATATAGAAGATTTTATTAATTTTTTAGGACTTAAATGCGGAATTTGTCTCGGTATAATAGTAATTTTGCACAAACTGAAGAAAGATGTACGAAGCTTCATTTGAAAGCATATTAAAGACCATTTTGGTCATAATGATGATCTATTTTGGATTTAAACTATTCATTAAATGGTTTGGACCCATGATCCTCAAATACTTCCTAAAAAAAATAGGAAGCAAATTCCAGCAACAATTTACACAACAGGCACCAAAAAGCACGAAGAAAAAGGGGGATGTTGTTATAGATAAAAAACCTAATAATTCCCGAAAAGCCAATAAAAAGGTAGGGGAGTATATCGATTACGAAGAAATTGATTAATTTTCAGGCCTATTAAAAACTACATAATGTTTAGGTCTGTAAAAGCTATTCTCCCGCATCTTTTAGTATTCGTTGGTTTTATAATAATCTCTCTGGCATATTTTAGTCCTGTGCTTCAAGGCAAAGAGATCTTTCAGAATGATATTGCTCAATATATTGGAATGAGCAAGCAACAGAAAGATTTTAAAGCGGAAACTGGAGAAGAAACATATTGGACAGATGCTGCGTTTGGAGGAATGCCTACTTATCAATTAGGAGCTCATTATCCCAATAACTTTATTAAAGATCTGGATCTGGCACTTAGATTCTTGCCAAGACCTGCAGATTATCTTTTCTTATATTTTTTAGGCTTTTACATCTTACTACTGGTACTAAAAGTAGATTATAAACTAGCTTTTGTAGGGGCCATGGCCTTTGGATTTTCAACGTATTTTATTATCATTCTAGGAGTTGGTCATAATGCTAAAGCTCACGCTATTGCTTATATGCCTATGGTTTTGGCTGGAATTCTTTTATGCTTTAGAAGTAAATATATATCAGGTTTTTTATTATTATCTCTAGCAATGGCTTTAGAAATTGGTGCTAACCACTTTCAAATGACCTATTATCTACTGCTGTTGGTTGTTATTCTTGGTATTGCTTATTTGGTAGATGCTTTCAGAAAAAAACAATTGCCTCACTATTTTAAAGCTTTAGGAGTTATGGTTTTGGCTGTAGTGCTTGCCGTGGGAGCCAATGCTACGAATTTGATGGCTACGCAAGAATATACCGAATTTAGTACACGCGGTGACAATGGGTTAACCATTGGACCCGATGGAAAGGAAAAACCGGCGAGTGGTCTTGATTATAATTACATTACAGAATACAGCTATGGAATAACAGAAACTTTCAATTTGTTTATTCCAAGATTTATGGGCGGTTCTAGTTCAGAAAAGCTGAATGAGAAATCTGAAATGTATCAGCAATTATTAAAGATGGGCGCGAGTCCTGCACAAGCAAAAGATTTTGCAGAAAGTGCACCTACGTATTGGGGAAGTCAACCATTTGTTGGAGCTCCAGCATATATTGGCGCAACAATTATTTTCTTTTTGTATTTGCTTTGTTTCTCATAAAAGGCAGATTAAAATGGTGGATAGTAGGAGGAACAGTTTTGGCTTTAATGCTTTCCTGGGGTAAGAATTTCGAATTTCTAACGCAATTTTTTATAGATGTAGTTCCGCTATACAACAAGTTTAGGGCAGTTTCTTCTATTCAAGTTATAGTAGAACTCTGCATCCCGATATTAGCCATTTTTGGACTATATCGACTTTTTAACGATTTTGAGAAAACTGATGAAAAGGAGCATGCATTAAAATGGGCAACTATTATTACTGGAGGCTTGGCATTGATCTTTTTATTATTCAAATCTGTGTTATTCAATTTTAGCGGAGGGAGTGATAGTGTGTATGTGCAACAGATGGGAGCAGAGTTTATTCGTGCTGTAAAAGAAGATCGAAAATCAATTTTTACTTCAGATACTATTAGATCTTTAATTTTCGTGTTGCTATCTGCCGGTTTTATTTGGGCTTATCTTAAAAATAAAGCTTCAAAAAATCTAGTGATCTTGGGTTTTGCAATTTTAATTCTTGCCGATCTTGTAATTGTAGATAGAAGGTATGTGAACAATGAAGATTTTGTAGCTTCCAGAGTGGTGAATGAACCATTTCAAAAAAGACAGGCAGACATTCAAATTCTTCAAGATGATTCCAGATACAGAGTATTTGATGTTTCAGAAAGTCCATTTAATAGCGCAAGAACCTCTTATTTTCATAATTCTATAGGAGGATATCATGCGGCAAAACCTGCTAGAATTCAAGATCTATATGATTTTTATATTTCTAAGAACAACATGAAGATATTGAACATGTTGAATGTGAAATATTTTATAGTACCGGGAGAAAAAGAGCCAATGGCGCAGCAAAATCCTGGAGCTTATGGAAATGCCTGGTTTATAAATGATGTAAGATGGGTTGAAAGCCCTAATGAGGAGATTATTGCTTTGGGAGATACAGATCTAACCAAAACTGCAGTTATCAATAATAAATTTAAAGATGTGGTAAATACCACTGTTTCTAAAGATTCTACAGGAACTATAACGTTAACAAAAGATCAACCAAATGAATTGGTTTATAAATTTAGCGCTAATGCAGATCAAGTGGTGGTATTTTCTGAAATGTACTACGAGCATGGCTGGAAATCTTTTATAGATGGACAGGAAGTACCTAATTTTAGAGTAGATTACATTTTAAGAGGAATGAACGTTCCTGCTGGAAATCATACTATAAGCTTCAAATTTGAACCTGAAGTTATTAAGACGGGAAGTAATATAGCTTTTGCCAGTTCTATTCTTTTAATTTTATTATTACTTGGCGGATTATTCTATAGCTTTAAAAATAGAAATTCTGCAAAGTCGGAATAATCATAAATCTTAGATGAAAAAAGTTCTGATAATTACCTATTATTGGCCACCCGCCGGCGGACCTGGCGTACAGCGATGGCTGAAATTTGTAAAATATCTAAGAGATTTTAATATTGAGCCCATCGTCTATATTCCAGAAAATCCAGATTATCCTATGCTGGATAAATCTTTGGTTAATGAAGTGCCGGATGATATTACCATTCTAAAAGGTAAGATCTTTGAACCTTATTTTTTGGCTAAGATTTTTTCTAAGAAAAGCACTTCTAAGATAAGTTCCGGAATTATAGCAGATAAAAAGAAAGCAAACTTCGCTTCAAAAGTTGATGCTTTATATTAGAGGAAATTTCTTCATTCCCGATGCCCGTAAATTTTGGGTAAAACCATCGGTAAAGTTTTTGTCTAAATATATTTCAGAAAATAATATAGAAACCATTATTACAACAGGTCCTCCGCATAGCGTTCATTTAATAGGTTTGAATTTAAAGAACCTATTAAATGTAGATTGGCTTGCAGATTTTCGTGATCCCTGGACTCAAATTGGGTATCATGATAAGTTAAGGTTGTCTGAAAGTTCTAAAAGAAAACATCTTGAGCTAGAGAAAAAAGTTCTAAATGGTGCAGACCAATTAATTGTGACTAGTTATACCACTAAGTCTGAATTTGAAAAGCTCACTCAAAAACCCATCACCGTAATTACTAATGGTTATGATGAAGTGGAGGAGAAGATGCAAGTAAAAGCCGATACAGGCTTTACCCTTTCTCATATCGGTTCTTTATTATCTGAAAGAAATCCGCATATGTTGTGGAAGGTTTTAAAACAACTTATTTTAGAAAATGAAGAATTTGCTAAGGACTTTAAGTTGAAGTTAGTTGGTTCTGTGAGCGAAGATGTAATTCAATCCATAAATGCGAATGATCTTGAACGTAACTTAGAAATTCTTGGATACGTGCCTCATCAAGAGGCGGTGAAAATTCAAAGAAGCGCAAGCGTATTATTATTAATTGAAATTGATAGTGACGACACCAGAGGAATTATTCCTGGGAAATTATTTGAATATATGGCAGCCAAAAGACCAATTTTGGCCCTAGGTCCAGAAGGTTGGGATGTAGAAAAAATTATTGAAAAAACTAATTCGGGAGAAGTTTTCTTATATAATCAAGTTGATGAATTAAAAGAATATATTCTAAAATTATATCACCTTTACAAAGAAAATAAACTGGTTTCTTCCAGCCATGATATTGAACAATTCAGCAGGAAAGCCTTAACTGAAAAGTTATCTAAACTATTAAACTAAAACTTTACATAATAAATGGGAATAATTCTAAACCAGTCTTTTAAGAATTTAATTACCACTTATTTTGGTTTTGGTATTGGTGCAATTAATACGCTGTTTCTTATTTACCTATTTTCTTGAAAAAGAGTATTACGGCTTGGTTAGTTTCTTGCTTTCGGCTGCCAATTTAATCTGGCCCTTGATGGCCTTTGGTGTCCATAATACCCTGGTTAAATTTTATTCTTCTTACAAGACAAAACCGGAGAAAGACAAGTTATTAAATCTCATCATTTTTCTTCCTTTAGGAGTTTCTATTATTCTTGGTTTAATTGGAGCCTTTGGGTATAAATACCTACTTGATTATTTTGAAGCAGGAAATCAATTGGTACAACCTTATATCTGGTTGATCTTTGTAATTGCTATAGCAACAGCCTATTTTGAGATCTTCTTTGCGTGGTCTAAAGTTAATTATCAAAGCGTATTTGGAAATTTTATGAAAGAAGTCTTTCATAGAATTTGTATCACCCTATTGTTGTTTGGCGTATATCTTAAATGGATCTCAGTTTCTCAGTTTATATACTGGATGGTCGGTATTTTTATTTTTAGAGCAATCGCCATGCAGCTATATGCCTTCAGACTTTATAGACCTAAGTTTAGTCTCGCAATGCCATTTGATGTGGTGAGAGTTCTTAAATACTCGGCGTTGATATTAATTGCAGGTTCTGTAGCTATGATCTTGTTAGATCTAGATAAAGTGATGATAGAACATTATTTGCCAATAGAAAATGTTGCTATTTATGGAATTGCCGTGTATATAGCTACGGTAATTTCAGTTCCTCAAAAGGCCATGCATCAAATAATGCATCCACTTACCGCAACTATGCTGAATGAAAAGGATAAGGTTGGAATGGAAGATCTATATAAAAGAAGTTCTCTCAGTCTTTTAGTGGTAAGCGCGCTAATCTTTATTTTGATCATAGTTAATTTGAATCAGTTATATGCTTTAATGCCACCTCAATATCAGATAAGTACTGTGATTGTTCTTTTAATTTCGTTAGTGAAATTATATGATAATATGCTGGGGAGTAATAATAGCATTCTTTTTAATTCAGATTATTACAGATTGGTTCTGGCAATAGGCGTGATATTAGCGGTTCTGGCCTATGTATTCAATTTAATTCTAATTCCCGAGTTTGGAATTTTAGGTGCCGCCTTAGCAACTTTTTTGGCATTTTTTATCTTTAATACAGCAAAGATTTTTATTGTGATCTCCAAATTTAAGATGCATCCTTTTTCACTTAAAACCATTTATATTCTGGTATTCTCTGCAGTACTTTGCGCTGGATTTTATATCTGGGAATTTCCATTTCACCCCATTCTTAATATTGCTATTAAATCTATAATCGTAAGTGTAATCTATCTCTGGATGTCTTATAAATTTGATTTTTCTGAAGATATCACCTTGCTGATGGAGAAATATTTAAAAAAGTTGAATCTTGGCTAAAAACGGAAATCCTCAAAGTTGTTCTTGCAAACAAGCAATGAGGATTTCCTAACTAACCAACCAAAAAAAATATATCATGAGGTATTTAATCTCTACCCCTTGAGCTTCTTGTATTTTGTTTCTCTGTAGAACCCGCTGTTGACCTTACTTGATTAGATCTTGAAACTTCTCTTTCTCTGCTTACCGTTGCTGGTTGTCTTGTACTGGCAGATCTCGTTGGAACAACTTCTCTAGTTGGAGCAGCTGTGGAAGTTCTGGATACAGGGGTTGTATTTCTTTCAATTACAGGCTGAGATGTTCTACCTCTACTTGTAGAAGTATTGCTGGATGAAGTTCTCACCGGAGTATAACTTCTGTTATCTACCGTAGATGCTCCACGAGTATTTCTAACCGCAGCCTCATGCTTTTCAATAATAGAACTTTCTCTTCTTGTAATAGAATTATAATTAGTATTAGTTCTTACCGTATTCTGATTACTTCTGGAGTTAGAAGAGTTAGAATGGGTTTCGTTTCTTGGTTCATTATAAGAATACTGAGTGTCTAAATTTCTTTGCTCTGAAGTTCTTCTCCCATAATTATAAGAATTTATGCTTTGTCCTGGTCTGTAAAAATTATCTCTTCTTACCATAATTGTAATAATAAGTGTTATAATTATTTACATAAGTAACATAGTCTAATCTAGAAGGTTCATAATAAGCTCTATAAGGTTGGTAATAAACTACACGATAATTTTGATAAGGTCTCATGTAATATTTATGCCAAGGTCTATGGATATATCTTGAATTATACGAGTTAATAAATCCGGCATATCTTACAGGTCTGTCAAACGCATTATAATAAACAAGCATATCTCCAACTCTGGCAACATTCCCATGGCTGTTGTATGCAATATCTACATTTCCCGCACGAGATATACGTCCGTAATAATCGTAATATACAGGCACATTTTCAATTTGAATTACCGCACCATAATCATCATATTGTACGAAAGTATCATAATTATAACCTGAATTATAGCTTATATTATGTCCAGGATTTGGAATATTTCTAATGGATGTTCTTGCGAATTGAGGGTTATAATAAAAATCGAATTCGCCATTTGGATAAACAGCAAACTCAACACCTCTTTCCACAAATATGAAAGACTCACCATAATTAAATGGTCTAGGGATATCAGTAGTTGTCTTAGCTGAAACGTTTAATCCAACCAAGAAAAGAGCAAGTATGTATGTAATTTTTTTCATGGGGAGCAATTTAATATTAATAATTAGTTGGAATCTATTAGCATTAATACAAACTGCGTGCCAAAACAAAGTAGCATATAAAAGTTGAAAGGTCTCATCTAAGATGAAACCCTTCACAATTAATTTAGCTTTTCCTTTAAGTAAGGCGCGGTATAAGACTTTTTATTCCTAGCTACCTCTTCAGGAGTTCCTTCAGCGATGAGATATCCGCCATTCTCACCTCCATCCAGTCCAAGATCAATAACATAATCTGCACATTTAACCAGATCCATATTATGCTCGATCACAATAATGGAATGGCCTTTTTCAATTAATGCGTTAAAAGAGGTTAATAACTTCTGAATATCGTGAAAATGTAAACCTGTGGTTGGTTCATCAAAAATGAACAGAGCCTTATCTTTTGTAATTCCTTTTACCAAGAAAGAAGCTAGTTTTATACGCTGAGCTTCTCCACCAGAAAGCGTAGAAGAGCTTTGTCCTAACTGAACATATCCTAAACCTACATCTTGCAAAGGTTTTAATTTGTTAGTGATCTTGGTTTCATTATTTTCTGCAAAGAAATCTATAGCCTCATCAATGGTCATTTTTAGACATATCATCAATATTCTTATCTGCAAAGGTTACTTCCAGAACTTCCTTCTTAAATCGCTTACCGTTACAAGTTTCACATTCTAGGTGAACATCGGCCATAAACTGCATTTCTATAGTAACTTCACCTTCCCCTTTACAAGTATCACATCTTCCGCCGTCAACATTAAAAGAAAAATGCTTTGGTTTAAAATTTCTGATATCAGATAATTTCTGATTTGCATAAAGATTTCGAATATCGTCGTAAGCTTTGATATAAGTTACCGGATTAGATCTTGAAGATCTACCAATAGGGTTTTGATCTACAAATTCTATGGAAGTAATATTCTTAAAGTTTCCTTCTATTGCTGTAAACTGACCGGCTTTTTCACCATATCCACCTGTTTCTTTTAACATAGAAGGATATAAGATCTTTTTTACCAAAGTACTTTTACCACTTCCAGAAACTCCTGTTATTGCTGTAAAAACTCCAAGTGGGAAGGTTACATCGATATTTTTTAGATTATTTTCTCTTGCACCAATAATTTTTGCAAATTGCTTAGAAGTCCTTCTTTTTTTAGGAACTTCAATTCGCATAGAATCATTTAAATATTGGGCAGTAAGAGAATTAGATTTTAAGATTTCAGAATAGGTACCATAAGCAACCAATTCACCACCATGGGTTCCCGCTTCAGGCCCAATATCAATTATCTCGTCTGCAGCTTTCATGATATCTTCATCATGTTCTACCACAATTACAGTATTTCCAAGATCTCTAAGGTCTTGTAAGACACCAATTAATTTTTGAGTATCTCTTGGGTGTAATCCAATAGAAGGTTCATCTAAGATATACATAGAACCCACCAGGCTACTTCCTAAGGAAGTGGCAAGATTTATTCTTTGAGATTCTCCTCCAGAGAGGGTATTGGATTTTCTATTTAGTGTAAAGTAATCTAAACCAACGTTAGATAAAAATTCAAGTCTGTTCTTGATCTCAGCCAAAAGGCGCTTTGCAATTTGAGCATCATATTCATTTAATTCCAACTGGTTAAAGAAAGCTCTCACCTTGTCTAGAGGCTTTTCAACAAGATCTGTAATTGTTGCTCCTCCAATCTTCACATAATTAGCCTCTTTTCGTAATCTTTTTCCTTTACAAAGAGAACATTTCGTTTTGCCTCTATATCTAGAAAGCATTACTCTATTTTGAATTTTGTAAGCTTTAGATTCCAGAAATTCGAAAAAGGTATTTAATCCTTCAAAATATTCATTTCCATTCCAGATCAAATCTTTTTGCTCCTGGGTAAGATCAAAATAAGGTTTATGAATTGGGAAATCGAATTTATGCGAATTATTTACTAACTGATCTCTATACCAACTCATACTTTCTCCCCGCCATGGAAAAATTGCATTCTCATAAACCGAAAGTCCGGTATTTGGAATTACCAGATCTTCATCTATTCCTATTACATCTCCATAACCTTCACATTTTGGACATGCCCCATACGGATTATTAAAACTGAACAAGTGAACATTTGGTTCAAGAAAATTTATTCCGTCTAATTCAAACTTATTGCTGAAGTGTCTACGTTTATTATCTGAAAGACTTTCTACAAATAATTCTCCCTTGCCTTCAAAAAATGCAGTTTGTGATGCATCTGCAAGTCTATTATAGAAATCTTCATCGTCTTTGGTAACAATCCTGTCAACTACCAAAAAGATATCTTTTAGCTTCACTTTATCTGTAGAAGCTTCATCAATTCTTACAACTTCATCTTTTATCTTGATACGGCTATATCCTTGTTGAAGCAAAACTTTTAATTTGTCATCAATTTTTCTTCCTTCTTCTAATAGGAGAGGAGCAATCAATAATAATTTTTCTCCTTCCGGAAAGGTTTTTACGTAATTAATAACATCTGTAACGGTATCTTTTTTTACTTCATCTCCAGAAATAGGAGAGTACGTTCTTCCAACTCGGGCAAATAAAAGTTTTAAATAATCGTAGATCTCTGTAGAGGTTCCAACTGTAGATCTTGGATTGGTAGAATTTACTTTTTGTTCTATGGCAATTGCAGGTGCAATACCTTTAATATAATCTACTTTAGGTTTATTTAATCTTCCTAAGAATTGTCTGGCGTAAGATGATAAACTCTCTACATATCTACGCTGGCCCTCTGCATATAAGGTATCAAAGGCTAAACTGGATTTACCAGATCCCGAAAGTCCTGTAATAACCACAAGTTTATTTCTGGGAATAACAACATCAATATTTTTTAAATTGTGAAGTTTGGCACCTTTTATAATAATATTTTCCTTCGGATTAACGCTTGCAATGTCTATAGCCATGGATTCATCTTCTATATAAACCGCAAAGGTACTCAATAAGAATCAGTGTAAAAAGTGAACAATTTCTATAAGAAATGTTAAAAAAATGGGGGAAGATTTGCTTAGGTCAAAAATATGTTGCTATATTTGACGAGTAAACGAACAAACAAAAAATCTATTGCCTATTGCATAAAGTTACTTTTTAAGTTAAAAACCTAACCCAAGAGATGTTCCCAAAGACATCTTTAATAAAGTAACATTATGGATAATACCCAGGCAACTGATGCTCTTTTAGTGCGTACCTACCTTCAAGGGGATGAAAATGCACTTTCCCAATTAATTACCAGGCACCAACACCGAATTTACAGTTTCATTTACTCTAAAGTATTTGATAAAGATGTTGCAGAAGATGTTTTTCAAGACACCTTCATCAAAGTTATTAATACTTTAAAGAGAGGAAAATATAACGAAGAAGGGAAATTTCTCCCGTGGGTGATGAGAATTGCTCATAATTTGGTGATAGATCATTTCAGAAAAAATAAACGTATGCCTAAGTTTGAAAATAATGGCGACTTTAATATTTTTTCTGTATTAAGCGATGGAGATCTTAATGTAGAAACGCAACTTATTAAAGATCAAATAGAAGTAGATGTTCAAGAATTGATCAAAGAACTTCCAGAAGATCAATTAGAAGTTCTTACCATGAGAATCTATAAAGACATGAGTTTTAAAGAGATTTCCGAGCGTACCGGCGTAAGTATTAATACGGCTTTAGGAAGAATGAGATATGCGCTAATCAATCTTAGAAAGATCATTGAAAAACATAATTTAATTTTAACAAATTAATATATAATAAGACTCTTTAATTAGCGTTCTCCTTTTAAACAATTATAAAGAGAACCTGATGGAGAACCTTTACACAAAACCTTCGAAAGAAGAACAATTGAAAAGCTTGAGCCCTAACAAAGAGACGATTCAATTTTTATTAAATTATTCAAAAGCCCTACAAATTTTTGAATACAAGGAGATGAAATTTGATACTATCCTAAATTAAGGAGTGATAAAAAGACCTGTAATATTACAGGTCTTTTTATTTATTGAATTTTATTTTTGAGGATATTTCTTATAATATTCATCCAGTACTGTTTTTCTGCCGATAGTACTTGTTATAATATCATTTTGCAAATCCCAACCTCTGGCAGGACTATATTGTCTTCCGTAGAATATAATTTGAAGATGCAGTTTATTCCATGTTTCTCTTGGGAATAATCTTTTAGCATCTTTTTCAGTTTGAACAACATTTTTTCCATTCGTTAAGTTCCAACGATACATAAGACGGTGAATATGCGTGTCTACCGGAAATGCAGGGACTCCAAAGGCTTGAGACATTACCACACTCGCAGTTTTATGACCCACAGCGGGTAAGGCCTCCAACGCTTCAAAACTTTGAGGCACCTCTCCATTGTATTTATCGATTAAAATTTCAGAAAGGCCGTGTATTCCTTTAGACTTCATAGGAGATAAGACCTACAGGCTTAATGATCTCTCTAATTTCTTCTACAGATAATTTTACCATGGTGTATGGATTATCTGCTCTTTCAAAAAGTAAAGGAGTGATTTGATTCACTTTTACATCGGTACTTTGAGCAGAAAGTAAAACAGCAATTAATAGGGTATAGGGATCTTTATGATCTAGTGGAATAGGAACTTCCGGATAGATTTTCTCTAAAGTGTCTATAACAAATTGTACCTTTTGCTCTTTATTCATTTTTATTAATTTTACACAAAAGTAAGAATTATGAAAGCATTAGAAGCAGGAGATAAAGCTCCAGATTTTACAGCAGAAGATCAGGACGGAAATACTATAAGTTTAAAAGATTATAAAGGTAAAAAGTTGGTCTTGTTCTTTTATCCAAAAGCGAGTACGCCTGGATGCACTGCAGAAGCATGTAATTTAAGAGATAATTGGAAAAGTTTTCAAGCTAAGGGATACGAGATTTTGGGAGTTAGTGCCGATTCTAAAAAGCGCCAGCAAAACTTCAAAGAAAAATACGAATTACCTTATCCTTTATTGGCAGATGAAGAGAAAGAAGTTATAAACGCTTACGGAGTTTGGGGACCTAAGAAATTTATGGGGAAAGAGTATGATGGCATTAACCGAACAACTTTTGTTATAGATGAAAATGGCAAGATAGAAGAGGTGATTGGAAAAGTAAAAACTAAAGATCATGCAGCGCAGATCTTATATAACTATTTTTATAAATTATAGGTTCGGGTATAACTGTCAGGTTGAGCGGAGTCGAAACCTAATTTATAATGCCAATAAGAAATTACTTCTCTTTTTTAAAGAATTCTATTTGCTGAATTGTTGAAATTGTATCGCAGATTTGGACCTTTAATTCTAAAGGTTCAAATTCTGCTTCTCCTGTGCCGTTTACAAAATAAGTTCTGCAGGCATCTCTATCGGTTTCACTTTTATCAAAATCGATATCCCCATTTAATAAGATAGTAGAAATCTCTGCTGTGTCTAATCCATTTTCCGCAGAAAAGCTTAATGCTTCTGCTGAATAAATTCTGGTATTAGTTCTTATTTCTTTTAAAACTCGGGCATTTGGAAAGTAATCACAAGAAGTTTTCTTTCCGCTTAAAAAGAAGAATAAGATTACAATTCCAAAAAAAAGACCAATTGAGAAATAACCGAAACGGTGAATTAATTTCATATTTAGAAGATGAGCAAATTGATGTCACGGTATGTAAGATCAAACCAATCTGCTATAGATTTATTAGTTAAAATTCCGTGGTAAAAGTACAACCCATTTCTTAAACCCTTATCAAATCTCAGGGTATTTTCTATTCCGCCTTCTTCCCCAATATGTAAAAGGTAAGGGGTAAAGATGTTACTTATTGAAACAGAAGAAGTTCTGGCGTATCTAGATGGAATATTAGGAACACAATAATGTAAAACTCCGTGTTTTGTAAAAATAGGTTTATCATGAGAAGTAATTTCGCTGGTTTCAAAACATCCCCCCATATCAATACTTACATCTATAATCACCGCTCCTTTTTTCATGGTTTGAACCATAGCATCTGTAACCAAAATGGGTGATCTATTTTTTCCGCGAACAGCGCCAATAACAACGTCGCAACGCTTTAGTGCTTTGCTTAAGTTCTTAGGCTGAATTGTGGAAGTGTATAGCGGATGCCCAATATTGGTTTGTATGGAACGCAATCTAGTCAAGCTACTATCAAAAACCTTTACGTTAGCGCCTAATCCTGTGGCAGATCTAGCTGCAAATTCTCCCACGGTTCCGGCTCCTAAAATAACAACTTCTACAGGTGGAACTCCGCTAATATTACCAAACATCAATCCATTTCCCTGCATGTTATTGCTCATAATTTCTGAAGCGATCAAGACAGAAGCAGTTCCGGCTATTTCACTAAGAGCTCTAACGGCAGGATAGGTACCATCATCATCACGAATAAATTCGAATGCTAAGGCAGTGATGCGTTTAGTGGCAAGTTTTTGAAAGAATTCTTTGGACTGTGTTTTAAGTTGAAGCGCAGAAATTATTGTGGTCTGCGGGTTGATAAGATCCAGCTCATCTTTGGAAGGCGGTTCTATTTTTAAAATAGTAGGGCAGGAGAATACCTTTTTAGTGTCTTTGGTAACTTCTGCTCCCGCATCTGAATAATCTTTATCACTAAACCCTGCCCATTTTCCTGCTTCAGATTCTATAATTACTCGATGCCCATGCGCGGTAATTGCGGCAACTGCATCTGGGGTAAGACAAACTCTTTTTTCCTGATAGGAAGTTTCCTTGGGGATACCAATAAAGAGTTCTCCTTTATTCTTATAGATTTCGAGGGTTTCTTCCTGCGGAAGTAGCTGTTCCCTGGTAAAAGGCGAGGTTTGTTTGATCATGCCGGTTTGCTGTTAAAGAAGCAAATTACAACAATTTTCAGCAATTATAAATTTGATGATTAAAGCTTTCTATAATATTCTTCGGTAGGTTCTGACGCATATGCTAGACCTCCAGTTCTAAATTCCTCCAATTCCTTTTCATCTTTTGTGTTCTTATTAGAAAATACATGAACATCGGTTTCATGTAAGTTCGCTTAGATCTATTCCATAAACCCTATCAAATATTTGAATTCTAACTAAGATATACAATTATAAGAATAGCTAAAAAAAAGGGAGCTAAATATATAAGTTGATCAGCATCAACATATCTATCAGGTTCATTATAGAAATCTTCATAATACTGCATTTAATAATTGATATCAATACATTGTTATTGGAATTAAAATAGCATGATACCACCAATGTTTACAGGTAAAGAACCAAATAAATAGTAAGAAAGAGTGGCATAATTTTACCAAAATATGTCCACATGGCTGTGGTTACATTTAAATAATATTTACTCTCATATGTAAAAAAAGAATTTTCCCAAACAGGACCGTCTGGGAAAATTTCGTATAAATAAAATATATAAGGTGAAAATGCTATTAAAAAAGCAATTATACTACCCGTCAGTAGGAATCCTGATGGTTGTTTTGTCAACGGCTTGTTTCTTAATTGGGTCATTATGATTAGAGTTATCTGAATTTGAAGTTACAAAAAAAGTTGCTCCAAAAATTGCTGCGGCGAAAATGATAGCTTTAAGTTTCATAATAGTATGTTTTAAGGTTATATGATTTGTTTTGTTATGATTTCTGAGACAAACCTATAAAATTATAAAACACTAATATTAAATACCTTAATCGTACCTTTGCGCCCTTTTTCAGGGCACTAAACTGCCGTATTTTTGATAAAATTTCTTTTCAAAAATAAGCTAAAAATCAACATATTTCGCTGAGCAACAAAAAAAAATAATTTCTACCTTTCACATAGGCTTAAAATGTACTATTTTTCTTACAATTATAAGCGCGCAGAAAATTTCCGCGTTTTTCAATTCGTTAACAAAACTTTAACATTCTAGCTCCATTTTCAAGGGTGGAAATTTCCAATTTATGGGTGGGGTTATCCAGTAATTTTGAAATTTTTTGGGGCCATTCTATCAATTTCCAGGAATCTGTATTCAAATAATCTTCAATTCCCATGTCTAAAGCTTCGTTTTCATCTTCAATTCTGTAAAAATCGAAGTGAAATATTCTGCCTTGATCAGATTGATATTCGTTAACCAATGAGAAAGTAGGGCTAGATACAGTATCTGTAGAGCCCAATGCTTTAATTAGAGATTTTATGAGGGTTGTTTTACCAGCTCCCATTTCTCCATAAAATAATAGTGTTTTGCTTTTAGCTTCGGAAAGTATGCGCATAGCAACACTATCAATTTCTGATAACTCGTAGGTTAAGGTCATTCAAAATATGATTTAAGGCGCTGTAAAGATATGTAATTAATTCTTATCTAGGTGATAACGTAACAAACGGAATGATCATCTCTTCCATAGATACCCCTCCATGTTGGTACGTATTCCTGAAATAATGTACATAATGATTGTAATTATTTGGATACGCAAAGAACATATCTCCTTTTGCAAATATGAAAGAACTACTCATATTAATAGTAGGCAGATGTATTGTTTTTGGATCTTTAGCCGCTAGAACGTCTTTATCTTCATAAGTAAGACTCTTTCCTGTTTTGTATCTTAAATTAAGACTGGTATTCTTATCACCTATAACTTTAGAAGGAGTTTTCACATTAATTGTTCCGTGGTCTGTGGTTAGAATAAGTTTAAATCCTAGTTGTTGCGCTTGCTGAATGATCTCCAGTAATGGAGAATTCTTAAACCAACTTTGAGTTAAGGATCTATATGATTTATCGTTAGATGCTAATTCTTTTATCACTTCCATTTCTGTCTTAGAATGAGAAAGCATGTCCACAAAATTATATACCACTACAGTTAGATCGTTATCTTTTTGAGTTTTGAAATTATCTACTAATTTTTTACCAGCCTTTAAACTCGATATTTTATGATATTCACATTTAAGATCTAGGCCTAATCTTTTTAATTGTGCTTCCAAAAATTCTTGCTCATGCATATTCTTTCCTCCTTCTTCGGTATCATTTAACCAATACTGAGGAAATTTCTTTTCCATCTCACTAGGCATAAGTCCAGAAAAGATTGCATTTCTTGCATATTGAGTTGCCGTTGGCAAGATGCTATAATAGGCAGATTCTTCCTCTTTCTTATAATAATTATTGATTATGGGCTCAAATGACTTCCATTGGTCATATCTCAAATTATCTACTACTATTAATAAGGTAGGCTGTTTTTTATCTATTTGAGGAACAATTTTATTTTTGAAGAGGGTATGAGACATAAGTGGGGCATCTGCCTTATCTTCAAACCAGGTAGGGTAATTCTTGTCTATAAATTTACAGAACTGATTGTTTGCCTCAAGTTTTTGCGACTCAAGGATTTCAAACATTCCGCTATCTTCAATATTCTCTAATTGTAATTCCCAATAGATAAGACGTTGGTAGAATTCTGCCCATCCTTCAAATGAATTTATGGAAGACATATCCATTGCTATCTTTCTAAATTCTTGCTGATAGTTGGAAGTTGTTTTTTCTGAAATCAATCTGGAGTGATCCAGATTCTTCTTCAAACTTAAAAGGATCTGATTTGGATTAACAGGTTTAATCAAATAATCAGCTATTTTAGAACCAATAGCATCTTCCATTAAATATTCTTCTTCACTTTTAGTGATCATTACTATAGGAAGGTCTGCTCGTTTCTCTTTAATTTCAGATAAGGTTTCCAATCCTGTAAGACCCGGCATATTTTCATCTAGAAAAACAATGTCAAAATTCTCCTTTTCTATTTGTTCTATAGCTTCCATCCCACTTCTGCAGGTAGTAACGTTAAAATTCTTTCCTTCCAGAAATATAATATGAGGCTTCAACATGTCAATTTCATCATCGGCCCAAAGTATTTTTATCTGATTCATCTTTTGATTTTTTATAAGCTTCACATCACATTTTATATGATGATTTACGGTGCTTTTGGTTGTAAAAGTCCAATATGGACTTCATATATGTATCTTTGTTGAAAATTATAAAGATTTTAAGCTTGGCAGCAACCACTAAACTCAAAATATTTAACGATCCAATTTACGGTTTTATTACCATTCCCAGTGAACAGATCTTTAAGATAATTGCACATCCTTACTTTCAAAGATTACGCCGAATTTCCCAAATGGGAATGTCATATTTAGTGTATCCCGGTGCGCATCATACAAGATTTCATCATGCATTGGGTGGTTTGCATTTAATGCAACGTGCTATAGAAATCCTTAGGTTTAAAGGAATTGAGATCTCCCAGGAAGAAGAAGAGGCTTTAGAAATAGCAATTTTGCTACATGATATAGGTCATGGCCCATTCTCTCATGCCATGGAACATAGTATAGTAGAAGGTGTGTCTCATGAGTGCATTTCGCTCCTTTTTATGGAGAAAATGAATAAGGACTTTAACCAAAATTTAACGCTTGCCATAGAAATATTTAAAGGAAGCTATCATCGCAAGTTTATGAATCAGTTAGTGTCCAGTCAGCTAGACATGGATAGATTGGATTATTTAAAGAGAGACAGTTTTTATACGGGTGTTCCAGAAGGAAATATTAATAGTGAACGTATTATTACTATGCTTAATGTGGTTAAAGATCAGTTGGTAATTGAAGAGAAAGGGATTTATTCTGTAGAGAAATTCTTAGTTGCCAGAAGATTGATGTACTGGCAGGTGTATTTACATAAAACTGGAGTTGCAGCAGAACAATTATTGATTAGAATATTAAAAAGAGCTAAAGAACTTATTGAAATGGGGCAGGAGCTACATTGCAGTCGACCACTTCAATTCTTTCTGAAGAATAAGATCACTTTAGAAAAGTTTGATGATTCAGTATTGAACACTTTTTCTAAACTTGATGATTACGATATCATTTCAGCAATGAAAGACTGGACAGATCATGAAGATTTTGTACTTAGAAATTTAAGTGAAATGCTTCTTTCTCAGAGATTTATTGAAAGTTAAATTGAAGAAAAAGCCAATAGATAAGAAGAAACTTGAAAAGTATAAGGCCGCAGTTCAGAAAAAATATAATTTAACTAATAAGGAAGCCTCCTATTTTGTTTTTAGCGGAGATATTACAAATGTGGCTTATTCCAGTGGAACAGACAAGATTCAGATCTTGCATAAAAATGGAAAAATAAGTGATGTAGCATTTGCATCAGATCAATTAAATCTGAAAGCGCTCTCTGCTCCGGTTACTAAATATTATATCTGTTATCCAAAGACCAAACATTAACGCATTTTTTTTACTTTTGCCAGAATGAAATTTACTGCAGGACAAATAGCCGAGATTTTAGAAGGAACTGTTGACGGGAATCCGGAAACAGAGGTTTATAAATTGGCAAAAATCGAAGAAGGCACAGAAGGCTCATTAACCTTTTTAAGTAATCCTAAATATACATCTTACATTTATTCTACAAATGCATCTGTTGCAATTGTAAAAGATGATTTTTTTATAGAGGATAAAATAGAAACTACATTAATAAGAGTAAAAGATCCATATAAGGCATTTTCAACGCTATTAGAATATTATAATCAGGTAAAACTGAATAAGAGCGGAATTGAAGAACCAAACTTTATTTCAGATTCTGCAACCTATGGTGAGAACCTTTATTTAGGAGCCTTTACCTATGTGGGTAAAAATGTAAAAATTGGAGCTGATGTAAAGATCTATCCAAATTGTTACATTGGAGACAATGTTGTAATTGGAGATAATACGGTTTTATTCGCCGGCGTTAAAATATATTCTGAAACCTTAATAGGGAATTCTTGTACCCTTCATGGAGGTGCAGTTAGTTGGTGCAGATGGTTTTGGGTTTAGTCCAGATGATGCAGGAGAATATAATAAAGTACCTCAAATAGGAAATGTGATTATTGAAGATAATGTAGATATTGGAGCTGGTACTACTATAGACAGAGCAACTTTAGGTTCTACTATTATTAGAAAAGGTGCAAAATTGGATAACCAAATCCAAATTGCTCATAATGTTGAAATTGGCAGTAATACTGCAATCGCTGCTCAAACCGGGATTGCAGGATCCACCAAAATTGGAAAAAATTGCCTAATTGGAGGTCAGGTAGGTATTGCAGGACATTTAATTATTGGAGATAGAGTTAAAATTCAAGCCCAAACAGGGATAGGTAGAAATGTTGATAATGATGAAGTGCTTCAAGGATCTCCCGCTTTTGGTTATGGAGATTATAATAAGTCTTATGTTCATTTCAAAAACTTGCCAAAAATAGTAAATAGGTTAAACCAACTAGAAAAAAAACACCAGAATGGCTGATATTGTTACAAAACAGCAAACCATTAAAAATGAAGTTACTCTTAATGGGGTAGGTCTTCATACAGGTAAAGAGGTTACCATGACCTTTAAACCGGCACCGGTAAATACAGGTTATGTTTTTAAAAGAGTAGATCTTGAAAATCAACCAATTATTGAGGCAGATGCTTCTTATGTTGTAAATACACAAAGAGGTACTAATCTTGAAAAGAATGGTGTTAGCATTCAAACTTCAGAGCATGTACTTGCAGCATGTGTAGGTTTGGAGATCGATAATTTAATTATTGAACTTAATGCTTCTGAGCCACCTATTATGGATGGTTCTTCAAAATTCTTTGTAGAAGCTCTGGAAAAAGCTGAAGTTGTAGCTCAAGATGCTTGTAGAGACGAGTTTGTTATTACAGAAGTTGTTTCTTATAAAGATGAAGCAACCGGAAGTGAGATCCTGGTTATGCCAAGCGATCATTATCAGGTAACTACCATGGTAGATTTTGGGACTAAGGTTTTAGGTACTCAAAATGCTTCTATTCAAAATCTTTCAGAATTTAAAGCTGAAATTTCTAATGCAAGAACTTTTAGTTTTCTTCATGAAATTGAAACGCTTTTAGAACATGGATTGATTAAAGGAGGAGATCTAAATAATGCCATTGTTTATGTAGATAAGGAGTTAAGTCCGGAAACTATGGATAAATTAAGAGGTGCTTTTAAAAAAGATAATATCTCTGTAAAACCAAATGGAATTCTAGATAATCTTACCCTTCATTATCCAAATGAAGCAGCAAGACATAAATTATTAGATGTTCTTGGAGATTTAGCTTTGGTAGGAACTAGAATTAAAGGTAAAGTTATTGCTACAAAGCCGGGACATCATGTAAATACAGAATTTGCCAAGAAACTTGCAAAATATATCAAGGCAGAGCGCAGAAATAACATGCCTAAGATAGATTATGATAAACCACCGTTGATGGATGTTAACGATATCATGAACATTTTGCCTCACCGTTCTCCATTCTTATTGGTAGACAAAATTTATTCTTTAACCGAAAGTTGCGTTATCGGGATGAAGAATGTTACCATGAATGAACCATTCTTTGTAGGTCATTTTCCTGGAAAGCCGGTAATGCCTGGAGTTTTACAAGTGGAAGCTATGGCTCAAACAGGTGGAATTTTAGCTTTAAAATCGGTTCCAGATCCGGAGAATTACCTAACCTACTTTATGAAAATTGACAACGTGAAATTTAAACAACAGGTGGTACCTGGAGACACGTTGATCTTTAAATTGGAACTTTTAGCTCCAATTAGACGCGGAATTTGCCAAATGCAAGGTTATGCCTATGTAAATGGGAAATTGGCGACAGAGGCTATTTTGATGGCCCAAATTGTAAAATCTAAATAATAAATGATGAATCAACCCTTAGCATATGTGCATCCGGGAGCCAAAATAGCAAAGAATGTAGTTATTGAGCCTTTTACCACTATACATAATAATGTGGTAATTGGGGAGGGAACATGGATAGGATCTAATGTTACTATCATGGAAGGAGCAAGGATTGGAAAGAATTGTAATATTTTTCCGGGAGCTGTAATTTCTGCTATCCCTCAGGATAAGAAATTTAATGACGAGGAAACTACTACAGAAATTGGTGATAATACCACTATTAGAGAGTGTGTAACCATCAATAGAGGTACTTCAGATAGAATGAGAACCGTTATTGGTAAAAACTGTTGGATCATGGCTTATTGCCATATTGCGCACGATTGTATCGTTGGCGATAATTGTATTTTTTCCAATAACAGTACTTTAGCCGGACATATAAATGTTGGAGATCATGTAATTCTTGCGGGAATGACGGCTATTCAGCAATTTTGCAGCATTGGTAATCACGCATTTGTAACCGGAGGATCTTTGGTTAGAAAAGATGTTCCTCCCTTTGTAAAAGCGGGTAGAGAGCCACTTTCTTATGTTGGAATTAATTCAATTGGATTAAGACGTAGAGGTTTTACCACAGAGAAAATTAGAGAGATACAGGATATTTATAGAATTTTGTATCAAAAAAATTATAATAATTCTCAAGCAGTTGCTATTATTGAAGCAGAAATGCAGGCAACGGCAGAGAGAGATGAGATCTTGGAATTCATTAAGAATTCACAAAGAGGTATCATGAAAGGATATTTTAGTTCAAATTAATAAATACAGATAATGGCAAGTACAAGTGATATTAGAAATGGTTTATGTATTAGATATAACCATGATATTTATAAGATTATTGAATTTTTACACGTAAAACCAGGAAAGGGACCAGCGTTTGTAAGAACTAAAATGAAAAGTGTAACTACAGGTAAAGTGCTTGAAAATACTTTTTCTGCAGGGCATAAAATTGAAGATGTTCGTGTAGAAACTCATAAATTTCAATTCTTATATAATGATGGAGAATTCTATCATTTTATGAATGTTGAAGATTATACACAAATAAGATTGGTAGAGAGTGCTTTAGATATGCCTCAGTTAATGAAAGAAGGAGAAGTTGTAACTATCCTTATCAATACTGAAGATAACATGCCACTTTCTGTAGAAATGCCTGCAAGTGTTGTTCTAGAAGTAACTCATACGGAGCCTGGAGTAAAAGGTAATACCGCTACCAACGCTACTAAACCTGCAACTTTAGAAACTGGAGCAGAAGTTAATGTTCCACTTTTTATCAATGAAGGAGATAAGATTAGAATAGAGACAGATAAGGGTACGTATAAAGAACGAATTAAAGAATAACAAGAGTTATTTAAAATCTAAGAGAGCATGAAATTTCCCCAGCAGCATACGCTTAAGCAAATTGCTACCATAATTTCTTCGGAATATGTGGGCGATGCAGATTTTCCTGTTTTAGGAATGAATGAGATCCATGTGGTTACAGAAGGGGATATTGTTTTTGTAGATCATCCAAAATATTATGATAAAGCGCTTAATTCTGCTGCAACCGTAATATTAATCAATAAAGAAGTTCCTTGTCCAGAAGGTAAAGCATTACTTATTTCTCAAGATCCTTTTACAGATTTTAATAAGCTTACCGAATATTTCAAGCCATTTGAGAAATCTTCAGAAAGCATTGCAGAATCTGCTTTAATTGGGGAGAACACCATTATTCAACCCGGGGTTTTTATAGGTAATAATGTAAAAATTGGTGATAATTGCCTTATTCATTCTAATGTGAGTATTTATGATGATACTATCATTGGTAATAATGTGATTATTCATGCAGGTACAGTTCTTGGGGCAGATGCTTTTTACTATAAGACCAGACCTAACGGTTATGATAAATTAAAATCTGGTGGGCGAGTGGTAATTAATCATGATGTAGAGATTGGAGCACTTTGTACTATAGATAAAGGAGTTTCTGGAGATACATTTATTGGTGCAGGAACTAAGTTAGACAATCAGGTACAAATTGGGCATGATACCATTGTAGGTAAAAAATGTTTAATAGCTTCGCAAACCGGAATCGCCGGATGTGTAATTATTGAAGATGAAGTTACCATTTGGGGACAGGTTGGAATTAGAAGTGATGTAAGAATAAGAAAAGGAACCGTACTTTTGGCACAAACCGGAGTATCTAAATCTACAGATGAAAATACTACGTACTGGGGAACTCCACATGGAGAGTCCAGAACAAAATTGAAAGAATTTGCCGCGGTAAAAAAATTGCCGGGTATAATCGATAAATTAAAATAGGAAAACTATGAGTTTTAGCGGAAAAAAATTAGTGGAAGAATTTTACACGTCAAATTTTTATAAAAATCCGGAAGAAGTAAAAGAATATTTACATCCGGACGCTGAGCTTTTTTGGAATAGTGGTGCAGGATTCAATAAAATGTCTTACAAAGATATCTTAGAAATAAGCCAGCAAATGGCTACTTCTTTTGATACCCTACGTGCAGATATCAGTCATTTACTTCAAGATGAAGATCATGTTACCATTAGATTTACCTATCATATCAATACAATAGAAAATCCGGATGAGGAGATTCCTATGGCGCATTTTATTGCTATCTGGAAGATCAAGGATAATAAATTATATAAGGGCTATCAAATAAGTCAGCCTGGAGATGAAACTCCAGACAACTTAAGCTCTTTTATGGAAACAAACTTTTAAAAACCCTTTAGGGTTTATATATAAAAACCTACTTTTGTAGCGCAAAAATTAACAACAACTATGAGTGTTTTAGTCAATAAAGATTCAAAAATAATTGTTCAAGGATTTACCGGAAGTGAAGGTACTTTTCATGCTGAACAGATGATAGAATATGGTACAAACGTGGTAGGTGGAGTAACTCCATCTAAAGGAGGGCAAACCCACCTTGATAGACCCGTTTTTAATACCGTGTCTGATGCTGTTAAAGAAACAGGAGCAGATGTATCTATTATTTTCGTACCGCCAGCTTTTGCTGCCGATGCTATCATGGAAGCTGCCGATGCCGGAATTAAAGTGATCATTACTATTACAGAAGGAATTCCTGTAGCAGATATGATTAAAGTAGCAAATTATATTAAGGATAAAGATTGTAGATTAATTGGACCTAACTGTCCTGGAGTTATTACTCCGGGTGAAGCTAAAGTTGGTATTATGCCAGGTTTCGTATTCAAAAAAGGTAGCGTTGGTATCGTTTCAAAATCTGGAACTTTAACTTATGAAGCTGCAGATCAGGTTGTAAAACAAGGATTAGGAATTACTACTGCTATTGGAATTGGTGGAGATCCAATTATTGGAACTACTACTAAAGAAGCAGTTGAATTACTTATGAATGATGATGAAACTAAGATCATTGTTATGATTGGTGAAATTGGAGGTCAACTTAGAAGCAGATGCAGCTCAATGGGTTAAAGCTAACGGAAATAAGAAACCGGTAGTTGGATTTATTGCTGGTGAAACTGCTCCTGCAGGACGTACTATGGGTCATGCCGGTGCAATTGTAGGTGGTAGCGAAGATACTGCACAAGCTAAAAAAGCAATTCTTAGAGAGAATGGTATCCATGTGGTAGATTCTCCTGCAGAAATTGGAAAGAAAGTAGCTGAAGTTCTTAAAGGAGCTTAAGACTAAATATTTTTATATAATAATCCTCTTGAAATGCTTTAATAGGCAATTCAGGAGGATTTTTTATTTTAAAGCATTCGGCTTTTGTTATATTTGACTTATAATTGAATATTTTAGATTCAATATAACAATCAATAGATAATAGGAATAAGAAAATTTTTCTCCAAAGTAAGCTTTGGAGATAGAACTAATCAAAGACAATAGAATGAAATTATTAGAAGGAAAAAATGCCATTATAACGGGAGGAAGCCGTGGAATAGGAAAAGGAATTGCTGAAGTTTTCGCTAAACACGGTGCAAACATCGCATTTACCTATGCTTCTTCTGTATCTGCTGCTAACGAGCTAGAAAAAGAATTAACTGCGCTTGGTGTAAAAGCTAAAGGATATCAATCTAATGCAGCCAATTTTGAGGAAGCTCAAGAATTGATTAAAAATGTAGCAGAAGATTTTGGAACAATAGATATTCTAATTAACAATGCCGGTATTACTAAAGACAACCTTTTAATGCGTATGTCTGAAGAAGATTTTGATCAGGTTATAGAAGTTAACCTTAAATCGATCTTCAACATGACCAAAGCTGTTCAGCGAACCATGCTAAAACAACGCAGCGGAAGCATCATTAATATGAGTTCTGTTGTTGGAGTTAAAGGAAATGCTGGTCAATCTAACTACGCGGCTTCTAAGGCAGGAATTATTGGCTTCTCAAAATCTATGGCCTTAGAATTAGGATCGAGAAATATTAGAACCAATGTAATTGCTCCAGGTTTTATAGAAACAGAAATGACAGATAAGTTAGATGAAAAAACTGTGCAGGGCTGGAGAGATTCTATTCCTTTAAAAAGAGGAGGAACCCCAGAAGATATTGCCAATGCATGTGTTTTCTTAGGAAGTGATCTAAGTAGTTATGTTACCGGACAAGTTTTACAGGTTAATGGAGGAATGTTAACATAAGTAAATGTCAATAACTACTGTTTTATATATAGCCCTGGCCGCAATCTTTGCGCTGGGGTTTGTTTTTTTTAAGTATTTCTATAATCAAAAAAGAACAGCGGTAGTTTATTTTTTATCTTCCCTTAGGTTCATCAGTATTTTTACCTTGCTCTTATTGCTGATAAATCCACAGATTGTCAGGCGAGAGTTTGAGACGATAAAGCCCAAATTAAATATCTTAATAGATCAATCTTCATCTATAGAAGCTATTAGAACAAACTGAAAATGTACAGGAATTTTATGATAAAATTCTTGATGATGCTGAGCTTAAATGAAAGATTTGATCTTAGATTTTTTAGTTTCGGGGAATCTTTGAAACCTTTAGAAGATGATACTCTAAGTTTTAAAAGTAGTCAAACTGATATCAATAAATCATTATTAGGGCTGAGTAAATTAAAGTCTGAAGGCAACTCCGTCGATCTTTTAATTTCTGATGGAAATCAAACAATGGGAGAAGATTACAGCTATTTTAAAGCTGATGCTAATACTTCCATATTTTCAATTATTGCGGGAGATACTACATCTAGTCCAGATGTTTTTATTTCAAATCTGAACGTTAATAAATATGCATTTCTGGATAATCAATTTCCAGTAGAAATCATTGTTAACTATTCTGGGAAGAATTCTGTCACTTCAAATCTGAAGATTATATCCGGAGATAGAGTTTTAAAATCTCAAGTTGTAAAGTTTACAAAAGAGAAATCATCTCAGGTTATCACACTTAATTTGGTTGCTTCAAGTATAGGAACTCATATTTATAAGGTTGCTTTAGATCCAATAGATCTTGAAAAGAATATTACTAATAATTCTCAAAATTTTGCTGTTGAAGTTATAGATGAAAGAACCTCTGTGCTCATAGTTTCATCAATCTTACATCCAGACTTGGGGATGCTTAAAAAGTCTATTGAAAGTAATAAGCAAAGAGAAGCTAAAAATTAGCTTAATAAATGATTTAAAAATAGATCAAATAAATGATTTTGAGTTGATTATATTATATCAACCAAACAATAAGTTTAACTCATTATTTGCAGAGATCAATAAGAATAAAAAAAATAATTTTCTTATTTCTGGAACTCAAACCGATTGGAATTTTTTGAATTCTGCTATTGATCTTTTCTCTAAATCTTATAATAATCAATCTCAAGACTACCTTCCAATCTATAATTCAAATTACACTCAGTTTCAATTTGATGATATCAATTTTAGATCATTTCCTCCCTTAGTAGATAAATTTGGATTGGTAAATTTTAAAGAAAATTCTTATCAAGTTCTATTGAATAAAACGGTAGAAGGCATAGAGAGCCAGGAACCTTTATTATTTACCTATTCCACTAATGAGCAAAAGAATGCTGTTTTGTTAGGTGAAAATATCTGGAAATGGAGAGCTCAGTCTTATGTAGATTCTGGATCTTTCGAAAGTTTTGATGGATTTTTTGGAAAATTAATTCAGTATTTATCCTCAACCAAAAACAGAAATAGATTAGATCTTTCTGTAGAACCATTTTATAAAGAAAATGAGGAGATCTTCAGTTTTCTGCTCAATATTTTGATAAGAATTATGTTTTCGATCCCAATGGAGAGCTTAATCTAACAATTGTCAATAAAGAATCCAATCAGACCATTGAATCTCAAATGCTCTTAAAAGGTAACGAATATGTCTTTAAAAAATCTGACTTATTACCTGGAGATTATAGCGTTAGGTTAAAAGAATTAAACTCTGGGTTGGTGGTGAACAAAGATTTTTCTGTAATAGAATATAATGCAGAAGAACAATTTACCAGGGCAGATGCTTCTAAAATGATAAAATTGGCTACCAATAATCAAGGAAAGTCATTTTTGATAGAAGATTTTGAATCTTTGAAACGTCAGCTTTTAAAGGATAAACGCTTTGTTAGTATACAGAAAAGCAATGAAAAAAGTGTATCTTTAATCAATTGGAAAATTCTTTTAGCATTGTTGATATTAAGTCTTAGCGCTGAATGGTTTACAAGAAAATATTACGGTTTAATTTAATCACTCTAAAATTCGCTTATGAATAACTTTCCAAAAATTGGAATTCCCGCAGTAATTGTATTAGTAATCTTAATCATCTTAGTAGCAAAATCAACGGTAACTATTAATTCTGGAGAAGCCGGAGTACTTTATAAGACTTTTGCAGATGGAGTTGTAACAGATGAACCACCTTTGGGAGAGGGCTTTCACCTTGTAGCACCCTGGAATAAGGTTTTTGTTTATGAGGTTAGACAGCAATCTCTAGACGAAGAAATGCAAGTGCTTTCTTCTAATGGTTTAGAGATTAGATTAGATGCTTCAGTTTGGTTCCAGCCTTCATATGAAAAGTTAGGTTCTTTACATCAGGAGAAAGGAGAAGACTACGTTAAAAGAGTATTGCAACCTGCAATTAGATCTGCAACCAGGGCAGTGGTTGGAAGATATATCCCTGAGCAGTTCTATGCCAGTAAAAGAGAGGCTATTCAAAAAGAAATATTTGATGAAACTCAGGTTTTGTTGAAGGATCAATATGTTCAGGTAAATGAAGTTTTAGTGAGAGATGTTTCCCTTCCGCAGAATATCAAAGAAGCTATTGAGCGCAAATTAAGACAGGAACAAGAATCTTTAGAATATGAATATAGATTGACTAAAGCTGAGCAGGAAGCAGAAAGACAACGTATTGATGCTGAAGGTAAAGCCAAGGCAAACCGTATTTTAAGTGAGTCTTTAAATGCTCAAATTTTAAAAGAAAAAGGTATTCAGGCAACTTTAGAATTAGCTAAATCTCCAAACTCTAAGGTTATTGTTATAGGATCTGGAGATGGAGGATTGCCAATTATTTTGGGCAACAATTAATTAAAACAAATCATAAATTTTAGTGAATCTAGTTTTTCATTTAAAATTTATTTATAGATTTGCAGCATACATGAGAACAATACAATTACATCATCATCATTTTCATTACTGCGCTCAGGCGAGGTGAATTTGATATGTTGTTATTTTAACATATTTTCAAAACCCGTTTGAGTAATTCAAACGGGTTTTTTATTTCCTTTTTGTAATTGCTCATTCCAGTTAAAAAGCAACCAATCAGATTTAAAAAAAATTAAAAAATGAGTAAAGAAAAATTAAGAATCGCGATTCAAAAATCCGGAAGATTAAATGAAGATTCTCTAAAGATCCTTAAAGAAGCCGGAATTTCTATCGATAATGGGAAAGAGCAATTAAAAGCATCAGCTCAAAATTTTCCATTAGAAGTTATGTATTTAAGAAATGGAGACATTCCTCAATATCTTAGAGATGGCGTTGTAGACATCGCTATTTTAGGTGAGAATGTCTTGATAGAAAAAGGAGAAGATATTCTACGCGGAGATAAATTGGGTTTTTCTAAGTGTCGAGTTTCTCTGGCTGTTCCCAAATCTATGAAATATCAAAATCTTCAGGATCTGCAAGGAAAAAAAATAGCTACTTCATACCCTAATACTGTAAAGAACTTTTTAGCCGAAAAAGGTATTACGGCTGAATTGCACATTATTAACGGGTCTGTAGAAATTGCACCTAATATTGGTTTAGCAGATGCTATTTGTGATATTGTTTCCAGCGGAAGTACATTATTTAAAAATAACCTGAAAGAAGTGGAAGTAATGCTTAAGAGTGAAGCTGTGTTGGCAATTTCTCCTAAAATTTCTACCGAAAGAAAAGAGATACTTAAGCAAACTCGAGTTTAGATTGCGATCTGTTTTAAATGCAAGAACCTCCAAATACATTCTTTTAAATGCACCTAACGATAAGTTAGATAATATTATAAAATTGCTACCGGGAATGAGAAGTCCAACTATTTTGCCGTTGGTAGAAGAGGGGTGGAGTTCCATTCACACTGTGATTAAAGAAGAGCGTTTTTGGGAAGTGATAGATGAGTTGAAAGAGAATGGGGCAGAAGGAATCTTGGTAGCTCCAATAGAAAAAATGGTAATTTAAAAGCTATGGAAAAGGTTTATAATTCAACGAGATCAGACTGGGCAGAGATCTTAAAAAGACCAACTCAAACTCTTGCAGATATTGAAGCTACCGTTACAGAGATCTTTACTGAAGTAAAATCGAAAGGTGATACGGCTGTTAAGAAATACACCAATCTTTTTGACGGAATTCAGTTGGACAATACTAAAGTAACTAATGCTGAAATTGAAGAAGCAAACACAGCAATTTCAGAAGAGCTTAAAGAAGCAATTGCCTTAGCTAAAACTAATATTGAAAAATTTCACTGCCGCTCAAAAAACAGAGCGTATAGAAGTTGAAACAGCTAACGGGGTTAATTGCTGGCAGGAAAAAAGACCAATTCAAAAAGTAGGTCTATACATTCCCGGGGGAAGTGCTCCTTTATTTTCAACAATTTTGATGTTGGCTATCCCCGCAAAACTTGCGGGCTGTAAAGAAATAGTATTTGCACGCCTCCAGATAAAGAATGGGAATATAAATCCTGCGATTCTTTATACTGCGCAATTATGCGGAGTTACAGAGATCTTTAAAATTGGCGGAATTCAAGCTATTGCTGCTTTAACGTTTGGTACAGAATCGGTTCCTGGGGTTTATAAAATATTCGGACCCGGAAATCAATTTGTAACCGTTGCCAAGCAATTAGCTACCAAATACAATGTAGCAATAGATATGCCTGCCGGGCCTTCGGAATTACTTGGTGGTTGCAGATAAAACTTCAAATGCTGCTTATGTAGCTTCAGATCTTTTAAGTCAGGCAGAGCACGGAGCAGACAGTCAGGTAATTTTGGTTTCTACTTCTAAAGAATTTATTGATGATGTTGAGAGAGAAATTAGCAATCAGCTAAATGAATTACCAAGAAAAGAGATTGCAAGTAAGGCTATAGCAAATTCAAAATTGATCTATGTTTCTAATAATGACGAAGCCTTAGAGCTTATAAATGAATATGGCCCGGAGCACTTTATAATTTCATACTGAAGATGAAGATTTCTTTATTGATGGAATAGAGAATGCAGGTTCTGTATTTATAGGAAAATATACCCCTGAAAGTGCTGGAGATTATGCCAGTGGAACCAATCATACTTTGCCAACCAATGGATATGCAAAACAATATAGCGGAGTGAATCTGGATAGTTTTATGAAAAGTATGACCTTTCAAAAAATTGATGAGACCGGCATTAAGAATATTGGGAAAGCAATTGAAGTGATGGCAGCAGCTGAAGGTTTACAAGCTCACAAAAATGCAGTAACGTTAAGATTAAAAGATCTAAAATAGCCATGAAGAATTTTGATTTAAATAAATTGGTTCGTCCAAATGTGGCTAAATTAAAGCCTTATTCTTCGGCAAGAGATGAATTTAAGGCCACAGGATCTGAAATGGTCTTTCTAGATGCCAATGAAAATCCTTATCAAACGGATGTGAATAGGTATCCAGATCCGCAGCAAAGAGATTTGAAGACTGAATTAGGAAAATTAAAAGATATAGATCCTTCTAAAATCTTATTAGGAAATGGAAGTGATGAAGTTTTAGATCTTTTATTTAGAGCCTTCTGTGAACCGGCTAAAGACAATGTAATTACGCTTCCTCCAACCTATGGAATGTATTCAGTTTTAGCGAATATCAATAATATACGAGAATAGAGAAGTTCTTTTAACTGACAGTTTTCAGCCTAATGTAGAAGAAATATTATCTAGGGTAGATGAGAATACAAAAATGATCTTCTTATGTTCTCCCAATAATCCAACAGGTAACATATTCTCGAGAGAAAAGGTGCAAGAGATTTTAACCAATTTCTCCGGACTTGTAATTATTGATGAAGCTTATATAGATTTTTCTGAAGAGAAAAGTTGGATGGAAGAATTGGAAAATTATCCTAATTTGGTGATCACTCAAACCCTTTCTAAAGCCTATGGAATGGCTGGAATTAGATTGGGAGTTTGTTATGCTTCAGCAGAGATCATCACAATTTTAAACAGAATTAAGCCTCCTTATAATGTGAACGAACTTACACAAAAAAGAGCGCTTTCAAGAGTTTTAAATTTTGAATGATGTTAAAAATGAAATAAACTGGGTTATAGAACAAAGAGATAATTTACTTAAAGAATTACTTGAAGTTAATTATATCACTGAAATTTATCCTTCTCGATGCTAATTTTGTGCTGGTAAAAGTTGATGATGCTACAAAAAGATATAATGAGTTAATTGAAAAAGGGATCGTAATTAGGAACAGAACTACTCAGCCTCTTTGTGAGAATACATTACGACTTACTATTGGTACAAAAGAAGAAAACAGAAAATTGATATCAGCTTTAAAAGAGTTGAATTAATTCTAAAATATTATAAAAATTGAATTCACTTTTCAGCGCATATTTTCTGAAAAGTTTTGAAACTAGCAATATGAAAAAAGTATTATTTATAGATCGTGATGGAACCTTAATTCACGAGCCGGAAGATTATCAGGTAGATACTATACGAGAAATTAGAATTTTACCCGAAAGCCTTATTTTACCTTTCTAAGATCGCAAATGAGTTGGATTATGAATTGGTGATGGTTACCAACCAGGATGGATTGGGAACAGATGTTTATCCAGAATCTGCATTTTGGCCAATTCAGAATTTTATGCTGAAAACCTTTGAAAATGAAGGAGTGGTTTTTAAAGAGATCTTAATGGATAGAACTTTTGCTAAAGATAATTCTCCAACAAGAAAGCCTAATACCGGACTTTTAGAAGAAAAATATCTTGGTAACAAGGAGTATGATCTTGAAAATTCTTTTATGATTGGTGATAGAATGACCGATATGGAGTTTGCTTTCAATTTTAAAGGAAAAGGAATCTTTATAGATACTCATGCAGATCTTGCAACAATGAGTTGAAAAATGATCAGTCTAAGATTGAAAATGCTATAGCTTTAAGAACTACCAGTTGGAAAGAGATCTACGAGTTTTTAAAACTGAATGATAGAACTGCCGAGATTACTAGAAAAACCAACGAGACTGATATTTATATCAAATTGAATCTTGATGGTACCGGAAAAAGCCAAATATCAACACGGGATTTCATTTTTTGATCATATGCTGGATCAAATTGCACGTCATGGGAATATGGATCTGGATGTAACGGTAAAAGGAGATCTGGAAGTAGATGAACATCATACCATAGAAGATACGGCAATTGCATTAGGAGAAGTGTTTTCTCAAGCTTTAGGAAACAAACTGGGAATAGAACGTTATGGTTTTTGCTTGCCTATGGATGATTGCTTGGCGCAAGTAGCAATAGATTTTGGCGGAAGAAATTGGTTGGTTTGGGAAACAGATTTTAAACGAGAAATGATTGGGAAGATGCCAACAGAAATGTTCTACCATTTCTTTAAATCGTTTACAGATGGTGCAAAAGCCAATCTTAATATAAAAGCAGAAGGAACCAACGAGCATCATAAGATTGAAGCTATTTTTAAAGCTTTTGCTAAGGCTATAAAAGTGGCTGTAAAACGCGATCCGGAAAAAATGATCCTTCCATCAACCAAAGGAATGCTTTAAATTCAGAAATTATTGAACTAATGAAAGAAGATCTAAAAGATCAAAAGATCGTAATTATAGATTACGGCGCCGGAAATATTCAGAGTATCAAATTTGCGATACAAAGATTAGGTTTTGAAGCAAATTATCCAGCGATATTCAATGAAATTAAAGCAGCAGATAAAGTTATATTTCCGGGAGTAGGAGAAGCGAGCAGTGCAATGAAAATGCTGATCTCTACCGGACTTGATAAAGAAATACCCAAGCTGAAACAACCGGTTATAGGAATTTGTTTAGGGATGCAGTTAATGTGTAATTCTTCGGAAGAAGGAAACACGAAAGGATTAGCAATTTTTGATGCTGAAGTGATCAAATTCAATAATAAGCTAAAAGTGCCTCAAATTGGATGGAATCAGATCTACAATCTGGAATCTGAATTATTCCACGGAATTAAAGAAAATGAATATGTGTATCTGGTTCACAGCTTTTATGTTGCAGAATGTGAACAAACTATTGCCAGTACCACTTATGGAGTAGAGTACACTACAGCCATTAAAAAGGATAACTTTTATGGGGTACAATTTCATCCGGAAAAGAGTAGTGATGCAGGAGAACAAATTTTAAAGAACTTTTTAGAACTTATAAAGATTTAAAAATGAGAATAATACCGGCCATAGATATCATAGATGGGAAATGCGTGAGACTTTCTAAAGGAGATTATAGTACTAAAAAAGTCTATAATGAGAATCCTCTGGAAGTTGCAAAGCAATTTGAAGCTCACGGCATCAAACATCTGCATTTGGTAGATCTTGATGGAGCAAAATCTAAGCATATCGTAAATTATAAGATCTTAGAAAAGATTGCCAATAAAACCAAGTTGAAAATAGATTTTGGAGGTGGTTTAAAGTCTGATAAAGATTTAAAAATAGCTTTTGAATGTGGTGCTCATCAAATTACCGGAGGTAGTATTGCGGTAAAAGATCCTGAAACTTTTATTTCCTGGTTAAACACATACGGAAGTGAAAAGATAATTTTAGGAGCAGATGCTAATGATGAAAAAGTAGCTATAAGTGGTTGGACAGAAGAGTCTACAGAAGAGTTGATACCGTTTATTAGAAGATTTCAAAAGCTAGGAGTAAAAAATGTTATCTGTACCGATATTTCTAAAGATGGAATGTTGGAAGGTCCTTCTTTTGAACTGTATAAGAAAATACTTGCGCAAACCAATGGAATAGAATTAGGTATTTCCTCACCAGAACTTGAAGGCTCTAATAAGTTGAATTTAATCGCTTCCGGAGGAATTTCAACTTTTGAGGAGATACCTCAATTGGAAGAAATTGGGTGCGAAGGTGTTATTATTGGTAAAGCCATCTATGAAGGACGAATAGAGATGAAACAATTAGAAAAATACATTTTGAACTCTTATAAGATATGCTTACAAAAAGAATTATACCCTGTTTGGATATCAAGAATGGGAGAACCGTTAAAGGAGTGAATTTTGTAGATCTAAGAGATGCGGGAGATCCTGTAGAACTTGCAAAGATCTATGCGAAGGCCGGTGCAGATGAATTGGTGTTCTTGGATATTTCGGCTACAGAAGAGCGCAGAAAAACCCTGGCAGATCTTGTATATCATGTTGCTAAAGAAGTAAATATCCCATTTACTGTGGGTGGTGGAATTTCTTCCATAGAAGATGTAGATATCTTACTTCAAAATGGAGCAGATAAGGTTTCTATTAATTCTTCTGCGGTTAAAAATCCTGATCTTATCAATCAATTAGCTCAAAAATTTGGGAGTCAGTGTATCACGGTTGCCATTGATGCTAAAATGATAGATGGAAAATGGATAGTGCATTTGGTTGGAGGTAAAGTGCCAACAGAATTAGATCTTTTTGAATGGGCTAAAGAAGTTGAAGAGCGGGGAGCAGGGGAGATCCTGTTCACTTCCATGAATAACGATGGTACAAAAAATGGCTTTGCAAATGAGGCTTTGGCTAAATTATCTGATGAATTGAATATTCCGATAATTGCTTCGGGAGGGGCAGGAACTATTCAGCATTTTTCTGATGCTTTTACAATTGGAAAAGCAGATGCAGCCCTGGCAGCCAGTGTGTTTCATTTTAAAGAAATAGAGATTGTAGATTTAAAAGAGGCTCTTAGAAAAGACGGAATTTCAGTAAGACTATAATATCGTTACAGAATTAAAAGAATATAAAATTATAGATATGAATATCGATTTTAATAAAAATAAAGATGGTTTGGTTCCTGCAATCATTCAAGATCAAGAAACAAAAAATGTTTTGATGTTGGGGTATATGAATGAGGAAGCTTTTTTAAAAACCAATCAATCAAAGAAAGTCACATTTTTTAGCAGAAGCAAGAACAGGTTATGGACCAAAGGCGAAGAAAGCGGGAATTATCTGGAACTGGTTTCTATTAAAAATGATTGTGATAATGATAGTTTGTTGATCATGGTTAATCCAAAAGGTCCAACTTGTCATAAAGGAACTGATACTTGTTGGGGGGAAAAAAACGAACCCACTTTTGGATTTTTATCTGAACTTGAGGGAATTATTCAAGATCGTAAGAAAACAAGCGAAGTTGATCCAGAACTTAGAAAAGAAGAAAAATCGAGTTATGTAGTTTCTTTATTCGATCTAGGAATAAATAAAATTGCTCAAAAAGTTGGGGAAGAAGCGGTTGAAATTGTGATTGAAGCTAAGGATGATAATGATGATCTTTTCTTAAATGAAGGAGCAGATCTCTTATTTCATTATTTAATCCTTTTGCAAGCTAAAGGTTTCATTTTAAAAGATATAGAAAAAGTACTTAAAGAAAGACATTAAGTAATTATCCATTCCATTTACCTAATTTTCCAGCCTGAAAATCGGCATAGGCCTGATCTATTTCTTCTAAAGAATTCATTACAAACGGCCCGCGGGCAACCACGGGTTCGTTAAATGGTTTTGCATCTCCAAATAACAACAAGCTATCTTCTGAAGCTTCAATTTTTAACTCGGTAGCATCATTTTCAAATTCTACTAATTGGCGATCGGTTACAGTAGTTTCATTAATTTTAAGCTCGCCCTCGAATTACATAAAATAAAATATTGTTTTCTTTTGGGATATTCAATTCCAAGACGCCAGATTTTTTAATGCTAAAAGTTCTAAGATTGATAGGTGTTAGTGTTTCAAAAGCGGCATCATGCTCTTGAAATTTCCCCGAAACGATCTTAGCTTTAACCTTTCCTTCATCTAATGTAACCACCGGAATTTTATCTTCCTGAAGCCCTATATACTTTGGTTTTGTCATTTTAAGAGAAGCAGGAAGGTTTACCCATAATTGAAGTATTTCCAGATCGCCACCAAACTTTTTGAAATCTTCAGAAGAAATTTCAGCATGAATAAGGCCACTTCCGGCTGTCATCCATTGTACGCCACCGCTGTAAATAACGCTCTCGTTACCATCTGAATCTTTATGCGCTATATCTCCATCTATTATAAAAGTTACGGTCTCCATGCCTCTGTGAGGATGCGGTCCAAAAGGAAGTCCGTTATTTAGAGGTCCATAAGTTTGAGGTCCATGATGATTCAAGAATAGAAAATGGATCTATCATCTCTAATTGCCTTGTAGGCATTGGAGAGTAGGTAACAAGATCTGCAATTGGTCTATATTCTGCGGAATGAACTTTTTTAATACTTCTCATAACAAGAATTTACATTTTATTGCGAACGTAGATAAGCTTAAATCTACCTTTTTGATTTTCTCTCGACTCTATTTCAAATTTATTAATAGAATTGATCATAGGAGTTAATTTCTGAAAACCATAGTTTCTGGAATCAAAATTAGGTTGCTTCTTTTGTAACAATCCTCCAACATCTCCAAGAAATGCCCAGCCGTCATCATCTGCAAGATCAGAAATTGTGCTTGAGATAAGCCTGATAACATTCGGAGTAATTTTGTCTACATCGTTCTTTTTCTCAGTTTTGCCCTTAGCATCTGTAGTTTCAGGATCTTTAGATTGAGATTTTAAAATTTCAATATATATAAACTTATCACACGCTACTATAAATGGTTCTGGCGTCTTCTTTTCCCCAATACCAATAACATTCATGCCTGCTTCTCTTAACCTTGTAGCAAGTCTGGTAAAATCACTATCGCTAGAAACCAGACAAAACCCATCTACTTTATCTGAATATAAAATATCCATAGCATCTATGATCATGGCAGAATCTGTAGCATTTTTTCCCTGGGTATAGCCGTATTGTTGAATAGGATTAATGGCGTTTTCTAAAAGTACATTTTTCCATTTCCCTAAATGTGGTTTTGTCCAATCTCCGTAAATACGTTTTATTGTAGGATTACCATATTTAGCGATTTCTTCCATCATTTCTTTTATGTATGCTGAAGGAATATTATCGCCATCTATTAATACTGCTAATTTTGAATCCATTTAGTTGAAATTATATATTAAGCTTAGATTTATTATTTTGATATAATTCTGAAAATTATAAAGACCTAAATTTCCGAAAAATTTTAGTGAGTAAGGCTATTCCGATGAATTTATTAGCAGAATGAACTTGGTAAATTCCAAATAATCTTTGTTAACCTTCTAATTCATCATCTGGTTCTACATGAATTAATACATCTGCAATTTCTGGCAAGACATTTAAAAGAGAGTTTTTTACTTCGTGTGCAATGTCATGACCTTCTTTAACGGTAATATCAGATGCCACTGCAATATGAAGATCTACATGATAACTCATTCCGGTTTTTCTAACAAAGCATTTTTCGGTTTCCACAACTCCGTGAACATTTTCCGCAATATTTCTAATATCCACAATCATCTCATCATACATATGCTCATCCATGACTTCGCCGAGCGCGGGTCTTAAAATAAGATATGCATTGTATAAAATAAAACCGGCTGCAAAAATAGCAGCCCAATCATCTGCAGTTTCATAGCCTTTTCCCATTACAAGGGCTATAGTAATTCCTATAAAAGCCATTAACGAAGTAATTGCATCGCTACGATGATGCCATGCATCTGCTTTTAAAGAAGTGCTGTTGGTTTTATCTCCTTTTTTTGAAACAAACCTGTAGAAGATCTCTTTAATTATGATTATTCCAGCCAGGACAATCAAGGTAAAAGGTTTTGGAATTTTATGAGGCGTCATGATATGTTGAATGCTCTCATAAACAATAATAGCTGCAGAAATTATCAAGAACATCACTACCATAAAAGTGATTAACGGCTCTGCTTTTCCATGCCCATATGGATGATTCTCGTCTGGAGGTCTGCTGGAGTATTTTAAACCCAATAAAACCAGCAAGGAAGAAAACACATCTGTAGTAGATTCTATGGCATCTGCAATCAAGGCGTAAGAATTACCAAAAATACCTGCAATACCTTTAATTATGGCCAATGCCAAATTACCGGCAATACTAAAATAAGATGTTTTAATGGCTTCCTGTGTATTGGAGTTCATTTGGAGGATTTGATCTTAGGTTGCAAAGTTAAAGAGTAGCGGTTTAAATTGAAGCTCATTTCAACTAATTTTTAAGATTGGGCTAAAAATCAGCATAAGATCTTATTTACCACCAAACTACAAAAAAACGTTCATAATTATGATCGTTTAATTTTCTCCATACCAAAGGAGCACGTTTTTTTGCTATAATAGAAGAAAGCTCTTCCTGAACTTCATCATAAGAATTCCAGGTTTTATTATGTTCAGGTAGTGAGGGCCAATCTTGTTTTTTAGGAATATAATATAGCTCCTCTTTAAATTCTTCTGCGTTGAACTCCTCACGGTTTAAGTAATAACCCGCTATACAATCATTGTTGATCAAGGGAAAGTTATTATTCAAGAGTGTTCGAGGAACAAAAAGATTGGCTTTAAAACATACTTCTTGAATAAGGTTTGAAATATTTACTCCGTAATTAGATAAAGTTTGAGCAGTCTCAGGTTGCTGGATGAGTGCAAATTGTTGACTTTGTAATTTTTTTATTTTTTGATGTAAAGAATCTTTTCGGTTTGGGCCTATCCATCTTTTGATTTCATCTTGATAACCAGGATCATATACGTAGAATTTATAAACTAATTCCACATGCAATTGTTCAGCGTTTATCAAATTTTGAACTATAAAGTCAATCTCGCCTAATGTAATTTTATCTCTAAATATTTGAAGATTATTTATAAGAACTTCATGATTTTTGGAAAGTTTTAAGATTTCTTTAAAGAAGATTTCCATCCTTTTTCCCAATACATATTGTGTAGATAAATTGGGGAGCGTATTGTAAAATTCATCAGAATTTGGTAAGTTAATATTCGGAATTTCAAACTGTTCCATCTCAAAAAGCGAATTGCTCTTCCATAATTGTGGAGTCTGTAAAAACCCGTAGAGCTGATTAAATATGGGGTTTTGCATTATTTATCTAATTCTTGGAAAGCATTTTTTAATTTTTTTGGCATGGTAAATGAATATTTAATTTTTGAGTCCTATTGTATATTTAATACTGATTTTTAAAAAATTGAGTATATAATTTGGAACTATTTTTAAAACTGGATAAAATAAATTTAACAAATTAGATTTTATTTTTAACGTTTTAGATAATCAAACATTTGGTTAAATATATTCATATAAATTTGATCATCATAAATTTAAACTATGACCAAAATTCAGTCGAATACACATTTTAAATACGAGTTCTTCGAGAAATATGTCATAGTTGAAGCTTTTGAGGGAGCTGTAATGTAGATTTTGAAGCTGCTCAGGCTACTTTAAAAGCTATCATTGACCTATTATAACGGTAAAGATTTTACAATTATATCTCATCGAGTGAATGATTATGTAGTAAATATTGGAATCATATTCTTCTAAAATCATGAAAAAGGTAAGATCTTTTGCTGTGGTATCTGACAATCCGGAGGTTAAAGAAAGAGCCATATTAGAACAGGATAAATACGATAACTCTTTTGCTTTTTTTACCTGCTTAGAAGAAGCTAAAAATTGGGCAGATAGTTTTAACTAATCTTATTTTTAATCTCTTTTCTTTTTACCAAAAATCTTATTGAAGAAGCCTTTTTTCTCCTTTTTATTCTTCTTTTTAACCTTAGATTTGTCAGGATTATTGAAAATTCGGTTAAAGAAGCTATCTCTACTAGAAGCTTCACAGTTCATCATGTCTACAACTTGAGAAGAAGGAGCACTAAAATGCGCTTTGGTGATCTCATCAAAATCTGAATCTTTGTTTAAAGCTTGCATAAAAAGGGCAAACACCGGGAGCGCAGAATTAGCGCCCTTGTCCAATTCTTGTATTTCTAAATCCTATTCTTGGATCGTCTGTCCCCACCCAGGTTAAAGCTACCAAATTTGGGGTAATACCCACAAACCAACCATCTTTATTAGATTGGGTTGTTCCTGTTTTTCCTGCAATATCGTTGGTTAAACCGTAAGTAGATCTTAAGCGGGTTGCTGTTCCTTCACTTACCGTAGCTTTCATCATTTCTATCATGATCTCACGGTTCTGTTCAGAATAGGCTGGTGTTTTTTGAACCTCAGGCTTAAATTCTACCAAAACATTTCCGGCGCCATCTTCAATACTTGTAATGTAATACGGAGTGCTGGGTTTGGAATCATTAACAAAGCTGGTATAAACCTTAGCCATTTCTTTTAAACTTATCTCTGCTGTCCCCAATGCAATAGAAGGCACCTTAGGAAGATCAGATTCTATTCCCATTTTATGAGCCTGATCTACAACATTCCCTATACCGGTTTCCATTAGCACTTTCACCGCAATTGTATTTATTGAGTGACTCAAGGCCGTTTTCATGTTATAATTCATAAAAGGATCATCTCCGTAAGAACCTGAATTTTTAGGGGTCCATCCACCGGGATAGGTAACTTCATTAATAGAAAAATAGGAGCAAGGCTCTATTCCATTTTCTAAAGCTGCCGTATAAACTATAGGTTTAAAGGTAGAACCAACCTGGCGTTTACTTTGTGCTACATGATCATATTTAAAATGCTCAAAATCTACACCACCTACCCAGGCTTTAACTGCTCCGGTTTTAGGCGCAACAGCCATAAATCCAGCATTTAAGAATTTTTGATAATATCTAATACTATCCAGCGTAGTTCCTTTTATAATCTTGTTCTTTCCATAATTAAAAACCTCAATCTCATGAGGTTCCTTATCTAAAATAGAAAGTATCTCTTTATCTGAGTGCCCTTTTTCTTTAAGCTGTTTGTATTTTGAAGTACGCTTTAATGCATCTAATAAAATAGCTTTATTGGTGATCCATGGTCCTTTAGAGCCATAAGATTTTTCGTGGGTGGCTTGTAATTCAGCCATATGTGTATTCACTGCAGTCTCTGCTAATTGCTGCATTTTTGAGTCTAAAGTAGTATGAACAATTAGTCCATCTCTATAGATATTATATGGTTCTTTTTTATTGTTTTTTAAAGTATCTAAAATCTTGGTGAGATCTTTACGTAATTGTTCTCTAAAATAAGGAGCAATACCTTGATCATGACCATAATATTGATAATTTAATTCTAATGGAGTAGCTTTTGCCTGTTCCATTTTTTCTTCAGAAATAAAATCATATTTAGACATTTGTAATAAAACAACGTCTCGTCTCAGTTTACTTCTTTCAGGAAAAATTCGCGGATTATAATAGTGTGAAGCCTTCAGCATTCCAACCAAAACAGCAGCTTCTTCTAAACTTAGATCCTTGGTATGCTTATCGAAGAATTTCATGGAAGCACTCTCAATTCCAAAGGTATTATCGCTAAATGGTACTGTGTTAAGATAAAGAGTTAAGATCTCTTTTTTAGTATATACATCCTCCAGTCTGGTGGCAATTATAGATTCCTGAAGTTTATTAATAACAATTCCTAAATAGCCGTAATCTTTCCTTCCGTATAAATTTTTAGCAAGCTGAAGAGTTAATGTACTTCCACCTCCTGAAGATTTATCCTGAAGCAGGATAGATTTTACAAAAACACGCAGTAAACTTCTATTATCAATTCCATCGTGTTCAAAAAAACGAATATCTTCTGTAGCAAGAAGTGCATTAATAAGATTCTGAGGAATCTGATCGTAGGTGATTGGCTGTCTGTCGAAAATATAATATTTCCCAATTAATTTTCCATCTGCAGATAGTACCTGTGTAGCTTCATTTTGTTTAAGTTCACTTAGATCTTTTGAAGAAGGAATTTTGCCAAAAAGCCCAAAATAAATAGCTGCATAAAATAGAATGAAAAAGGCAAAAACACCAGCAATAATACGGATCGCCCATTTCAATTTGGGAGAATTTTTAATTCGTTCGAGCATAATTAGGTTTAATCGAAGCAAATAAACGAATACTTATAAAATCTAAATGTGGCTTTTACGTAATTTTAAGATTTTAAGGCAGATATAAAATAAATAAAAAGCCGGTCTCCTAAATTTGGAGCCGGCTATATTTTTAAAAATATATCCATAAGATTATAATTTTAATGGATTAATATCCGAATCTTCTTCTGCTATACCAACTGTCTCTGGTAGATCCATTTGTGTTCATAAAATGTTTGTGATGAGTAAGACTTCCTTCTCTAATAACATTTTGATTGTTTGCGATGTTTTCTAATGTTGTCATGATTGATGATTTTTTAAAGTTATTAAAATCCGTAGCGTTTACTATTATAAGTATTCACTCGTTCTGTATCTCTTAAGTTTAGAAAATGTTTTTTCATACTTAAATAGCCCTCTTGCTTGATTGTGAATTCTAAAGTTGCCATAGTTTTTCTCTTGAAAGGTTAAAAAGCAAATCTTCTTCTGCTATACCAGCTGTCTCTTGTAGAATTACCGGAGTTAAAAAAATGTTTACGATGCGTAAGATTTCCTTCTTTTTGAGAACTGTAATTGTCGATAATGTTTGATAGCGTTGTCATAATTGTTGTTTTTAAGGTTGATTAAATTTTAATTTCCAAATCTTCTTCTGTTATACCAATTACCTCGTGTAGAAGTAGAGGAGTTGAAGAAATTTTTACGATGCGTAAGATCTCCTTCTTTTTGAGAGTTGAAATTTCCGATGATGTTTTCTAAAGTTGTCATAATTGAAAGTTTTAAGGTTCTAATTAATAGACTGTTAGAAATTTAAAATGTTACAGTACTATGCATTAAATAGTAGCTATTTAACATTTAATTAACAAATAGTAGGTTTTAGTTGGTTAGGAGTGGGTATTATGTTAACTAATTTTATAAATCATTTACCATTAAATTGACAGTTCAAATTCTATAAATACAGGCTTAGTATTTAACTTGCAGGATAGAAGATTGGTTTACATAATATTTTATGATTATGACGAACTCTAATTTAATTTAAGATGAAAATGCAAAAAACAGCGCTTTTAATTGTGGTTGGAGTTTTTATGGTAATTGGTGGAATATATTTTTCCTTTCGAGGCCATGCCCCAGAGCGGCATATGCCAGGATCACAATTAATGAAAATCGCTCAACAGTGGGATATGCCTAATGAATTGGAAGAGATTTCCGGAATTTCATTTATAGATGATAATAGGCTTGCTTGCGTTCAGGATGAAAAAGGCGTTGTTTATATCTATAATTTGAAATCTTCAAAAGTGGAGAAAACCATAGAATTTGGAGATTCCGGAGATTATGAGGGAATTACAATGGTGGGAACCACTTGTTATGTTTTAAGAAGTGATGGGGTGTTGTTTAAAATTGAAGATCTAGATAGTAGTCCTAAGAAAACCGTTAAGATTGAAACCGATTTAAAGAGAGAATACAACTTTGAAGGTTTGTGTTATGATAAAGCTAACAATCAGCTATTATTAGCAATAAAAGATAAAGCAGCAGATGACTATAAGCCTGTTTATGCATTTGATATAAAATCGAAAAATTAAAGACAAGAACCTTTTCTTGAAATTCCATTTGATAGTAAAGTGTTTGATAAACTGGAAGAAAAACAGTCTGAAAAATTGATAAGACCTTCAGACCTGGCAATTAATCCAAAAGATGGGAATGTTTATATTATTGAAGGTTCTAATCCTAAATTGATGTCTATAACCCAAGCAGGTGTTCCGCAAAAACTTTACGTTCTTAAAGAAAAACAATTTGCACAACCGGAAGGAATAAGTTTTAATTCTAAAGGAGAGATCTTTATCTCTAATGAAGGTCACGGTGCGCCGGGAAATATTATAAAATTATCTTTAGAATAATTCAATTGTTATAATAAGTCAAAAAAAAAGCCTGAATCATTTCAGGCTTTTCTAATTTATATAAATATTTTTTAAGCTTTTTGAAGTTCGTGAGCTACTGCTTGAACTTCATCTAGTACTCTTAAAAGATTTTCTCCCCATAATTTAGCGATCTCTTCTTCAGAATAACCTCTTTTTACCAATTCTTTGGTAACATTCAAAGATTCTGAAGCATCATTCCAGCCTTCAATTCCACCCCCACCATCAAAATCTGAACTTATTCCTACGTGGTCTATCCCAATTTTTTCTACCAGATAATCTATATGATCTACATAGTCTGCCACATTCACAGGAGGAACTGTTTTTTTAAGCTCATCTAGTTTTGGTTTCACTGTAGAAACTAAATTTTGGTAAGCTTCATAATACTTTTCCTGAGCTGCCTGATCTAATTTACGAATGCTATCTCTTTCTAATAGGTCAAATCCAATTTCTTTCGCTTCTTCTTTTAAAACCTTCATCTTGGCATCATCGTAAGCATTATGCTTTTCTGTATTTACATAAGAGCTAAAAGCAACTGTCTGCACCACACCCCCGTGTTTTTTAAATAGCATTAATAACTCATCGTCTAAATTTCGGCTATGATTACATAAAGCTCTGGCAGAAGAATGAGAAGCTATAAGTGGAGCTTTAGAAAGCTCGAACATTTGCTTGATCGCTTCTTTGGAAGGATGAGAAACATCAATCATGATCCCTAGTCTATTCATTTCTACCACTGCTTTTTTCCCCAGATCGCTAAGTCCGTTATGTAACCAAACATTATCTTCTTCGCCTGTATTAGAGTCAGATAATTGGCTGTGTCCATTATGAGAAAGAGACATATATCGGGCTCCCAGATCGTAGAATTTTTGAATATTGGAAAGATCTTCCCCAATTGGATATGCATTTTCTACCCCAATCATTGCTACTTTCTTTCCTTGTTTTAGAAGAGATCTTACTTCAGCAGAAGTAGTAGCCAAACCAATTTTTGTGGGTGCTATTTCTTCAGTAAGTTTATGAATAGCTTCAAATTTTGAAATAGCATTATCATATGCTTCTTTATAACCTTCAGCATTTAATTCCCCTTGCCCGGTATAAACTATCAGCCAGGATACATCTAAACCCCCATTCACCATTTTTGGAATATTTACCTGGGTATCCAGATCCTGGGTATAATTCTTTTCTTCAGTAAAATTTTTAATATTAATATCGTTATGTGTATCTATAGTGATAACACTTTCATGTATTGCTGCTGCTTTTTCATTTAATTCACTTTCTGTAAGTTTTTGTGAAAATGAGGTCTGTACAATTAAAATAGTGATAAGTCCGGTAAGAGGTAATTTCATGAGTAATAGATTAGTTTATAAAAAGTTAATTTAAACATTTTATAAGAATTATGACTATAAGTTTTAATTCTTATAAATTCAGGATTTATGCTACTCATGTTACATATATCTTACTTTGAATAGAATATCTTTGCACCATAAATATATGATTGTTGAAGCTAATCTTTTCTATAGTATTATTAAGCTCTTTTCTATTCCGCCCGGCATATCAAATATTGAATGTTGCCTATTACGAACTAAATATAGATTATGTAATAGAGAACTATTGTGTAAATAAAACAAAACCGGAAATGCATTGTAACGGGAAATGTTTTTTAAACGCTCAATTAAATAAACTTGATACTTCTGCTTCTAACAATACGTCTGGTGTAGTAATTAGTAAAACTTTTATTCCGGCATTCTTCGAGATAACTTCTTATCCTACATTAGAAAATAGAGATACTTTCTATAAAATTGATAACTGGGCATCGCTTAGTTTCAATAAGTTTATGGTGATCAGAAATTTAGATCATCCTCCAAACGCATAAATTTCAATTCCAAAATACAATTAGATTAAAATTAATTCGAGTTCGATTTATAAACGAACTCACATAACGTATACAATAAAATGAACCAATTATATAAAATATTGGCTATACTATTAATAGCCACAAATGTACTATTTGCACAAGATCATAGTGAAAATGTTTCTGAAAAATGGACTTCCGCAAGGCCAGACGGTCATGCACCTATTTCTGTAATGGGAGATCATACTCATCATAAGGGGGAATGGATGTTCGGATATAAATTCATGAATATGAATATGGAAGGACTTCAGCAAGGACAAGATAATATTGAGAGTTCTGAAGTTTTTAATAAATACATGGTTTCTCCTTCAAAAATGACAATGCAAATGCATATGTTAGGTGTTATGTATGCCCCAAGCGATAAGCTAACACTTATGGCGATGGCAAATGTCTTAAATAAGGATATGGATGCTACTACTAAAATGGGTATGGATTTTAATACGGCCACTTCTGGTTTTGGGGATCTTAAAATTTCAGGATTGTACCAACTCTTAAATAAGAATCGTCAGCAAGTTCATGCGCAAGTAGGAGTTTCCATTCCCACGGGCAGTATAGATGAAAAAGATGAGACACCAATGTCCAACGCTTTGAAAGTTATCCTGCCATATTCAATGCAATTAGGTAGTGGGACAGTAGATGGTATTTTTGCATTAAATTATCTTGCTCAAAATGAATTTTTATCTTTTGGAACACAAGTTAAGAGTACCATTAGATTTGGCGAAAATGATCGAAATTATAGAGTGGGTAATAACTATACACTAAACACTTGGATGGGGTATAAAGCAACTTCCTGGTTAAGTATGAGCGCAAGGCTAGAAGGTAATATAACCGAGAAAATATCTGGAAAAGATGCCAGTTTAAATTCTATGATGGCGCCTGCTGCAAACACTAAAAATTCAGGTTCTAAACTTATAACTACAGGTATAGGAGTTAATACCTATATTCCAACCGGAAGTTTTAAGAATTTGAGATTCGGATTGGAATACGCATTCCCAGTATATCAAGATGTGAATGGAATCCAGTTAGAAAAAGATGAAACCCTTACCTTAGGATTACAATACTCTTTCCATTAAATATAAATAGTAATAATATAAAAAAAGGTCTGCAATGTGCAGGCCTTTTTTTATATTATAAATCTAAGTTAAGAGGATAAAATTCTTTAAAATCGTACATAATTATCATTTACATTTGATAAAATTTAGCAAGGCTAATGAATAAATATATAGTTGTAAATCAACCTGAAAACTGGGATATTTCTGTGGAGAATATAAATATAATCTCTGCCCAGGATTACCTTACAAATCCAGAATTTTCAAGACTTAAGAACGCCAGGGTCTTCAATCTTTCCAAAGATTATTCCTATCAATCTAAAGGATATTATGTGTCACTTTTAGCTGAAGCCAGGGGACATATGGCGATTCCTACTGTGAAGAACATCGTAGATCTTAGAGAGCCAAAATTGGTGAAGATCGTTTCAGACGATTTTGAAGATCTTATTCAAAAAAGTTTAAAGAATTTAAAATCTAAAGAATTTACACTCAGCATCTATTTTGGGCAAAATGTGGCTCATAAGTATAAAGAGCTAAGTGCTATGTTCCATCGGCATTTTCAAATTCCATTTCTATTGGTAAATTTCAATTATACCAACAAGTGGAATATAAAAAGTATAAAAGCCATCTCGGAGTCTGAAATTCCTGCAGATCATAAGGAAAGTATGAAGTATTTTGCGCAGGAATATTTTGCAAAAAAGAGATATGATACTCCTAAAACGCAAAGTGCAGATTATGATCTGGCAATACTGGTTCAACCTAATGATCCGGCGCCACCAAGCAATCAAAAAGGAATAAAGAAATTTATAGAGATTGCAGAAAAGATGAATTTTTATGTGGAGGTAATTTCGCCTAAAGATCTTTCCAGACTTACTTCTTTTGACGCGTTGTTAATTCGCCAAAGTACCGAAGTTAACAATGAAGCTTATGCATTTGCCAGAAAAGCGCAGCAGGAAGATATAGCCATTGTAGATTATCCAGATGCCATTCTAAAATGTTGCAATAAAGTGTATATGGCAGAAGCTTTAACAAATGCCAACATTCCTACTCCTAAAACGCTAATCGTACATAAGAATAATAAAGATAAAGTCATTCCATTTATCGGACTTCCTTGTGTTTTAAAATCGCCAGATTCTACCTTTTCTTTTGGAGTGAAAAAAGCAGAAACCAAGGAAGAATTTGAAGAATTGGTATCTGCAATGCTTAAGAAATCTGATCTTATTATAGCACAAGAATTCACTCCTTCAGAATATGACTGGAGAATAGGCATTCTTGATGATCAACCAATTTTTGCTTGTAGATATTATATGGCAAAAGGGCATTGGCAGATCTATAATTGGGATGCCGCTAAATAAGGATGACCAGGATGGAAATGCCGATTGTTTACCAATAGAAGAAGTTCCAAAAAAGATCTTATCTGCCGCTCTAAAATCGGCTAAATTAATGGGGAAGGGCTTATATGGAATTGATGTAAAAGAAGTAAATGGAAATCCTTTGGTAATTGAGATCAATGATAATCCTAATATAGATTTTGGGGTTGAAGATAGATTTTACGGAGATAAAGTATATGTTGATATAATTACCGCATTAAAGAACAGATTAGAAAAAAGATAAAATGAGTTATCATCTATTTGAAGTTTTTGGGATTGAATTAGAATACATGTTGGTTAACAGCGAAACTCTAAAAGTGAGCCCAATTGTAGATCAATTATTAACGGTAAAAAATGGAAGTCTGACTTCTGATGTTGATAATGGTAAGATTGAATGGAGCAATGAGTTGGTAGCTCACGTAGTAGAATTAAAGACCAATGGCCCTACAAATGATCTTGAAACTCTTGATACCCATTTCGCTGAAAATATCCGAGAGATAAATACGCTTATTAAAGCCGTATGAACGCTATGCTATGGCCAACAGCGTCTCATCCTTTAATGCAGCCAAAACTATGAAATGAAATTATGGCAGCATCATTACAGCAAGATCTACGCTCTTTATAATCGAATTTTTGATTGTACCGGCCATGGATGGAGCAACGTGCAAAGCATGCATATAAATTTGCCATTTTTTGATGATAACGAATTCGAAAAATTACACGCTGCCATTAGAATTTTGATGCCAATAATTCCAGCTCTTAGCGCAAGTTCTCCCATATTTGAAGGTTCTTATACCGGTTTTCATGACATGAGAATGGAAGTATATAAGACGAACCAAAAAGAAATTCCGGAGATGACAGGAAAGTTGATTCCGGAAGCGGTTTTTAGTAGAGAAGAATATTTTAAAGAAATTTTTGAACCTATCAATAAAGCTATAAAACCCTTTGATACCGAAAGAATTTTAGATCATCATTTCTTAAATTCCAGGGGAGCCATTGCAAGATTTGATAGAAATGCGATAGAAATTAGAGTGATAGATATACAAGAATGTCCAAAAATGGATGTAGCTATTGCGGTTCTTATAGTTGAAGCTTTAAAATTATTGGTTTCTGAAGAATGGATCTCGCTAAAAGATCAGAAATTATGGCATGAAGATGATCTTTTAAAGATCTTTAATAATACTATTAAAGATGCTGAAGCTGCTAAGATCGAGAACCATAAATATTTAGATATTTTCGATCTTAAAGATATATCCTCAGCAGGTATGATTTGGTCAAAAATATATAAGCGGGTGAAAGATCAAATTTCAGAAGAAGCATCAAAAAACCATTGAAACTTTATTGGAAAATGGAAGTCTTTCCACCCGAATTCTTAAGGCGGTAAATAAAGATTTTTCTGAAGAGAACTTAAAAAGGATTTATTCTGAATTGGGAGAATGTCTGGAAGAAAATAAAATTTTTATCCCTTGAAACTGATAATTTCCTGCGAACACGGAGGGAATCAAATTCCTGAGCAATACAAACACTTATTTGTAGGAGGAGAAAAAGCATTAAACTCGCACCGTGGATATGATCCTGGAGCTTTAGATCTTTATATGGAATTGAAAAGCCTCGCAGACTATTCAGAGAAAAATGAGATAAGCAGATTATTAGTTGAGGTCAATAGGTCTCTTGCGCATCCAGCTTTATTTTCAGAATTCACAAAGAATCTCGATCAAATAGAAAAAGAAAAAATAATCTCAAGATATTATTTGCCTTATAGAAATGACATTGAGCAAACATATCAAAAATTTATAGATAGCGGAGAAGAAGTGTTTCATCTGTCAGTTCACAGTTTTACTCCGGAATTAAATGGCGAAAAGAGAAATGCAGATATAGGTCTGCTTTATGACCCATCAAGAAAGGCTGAAAAAGAATTTTGCATAAACTTCAAAAAAAATCTAAAGGGATAAAGATCCAAATTTAAAGATCAGATTTAATTATCCATATTTGGGAACAGCAGATGGTTTTACTACCTATCTAAGAAAGAAATTTCAGAATAATTATTCAGGAATAGAGATAGAGATCAATCAAAAATTTTCGAGATATAATAAGATGGAAACAGCTGTCAAAGATAATCTTCGATGCAGCTTTACAGAATCTTATGAAATAAAAAACCCTGAGCAAATTGCTCAGGGTTTCATATATTTTAAATAAAGGTCTTATTTAATCTCTACAACTTCAAGATCAAAAACAAGGTCTTTTCCTGCAAGTGGGTGATTACCATCTACAACAATAGTATCATCTTTTACCTCTGCAACAACCAAGTTCATTTCTCTTCCGTCTGGAGTCTTAGAAACTAATCCCATTCCAACTTCCGGCTTGATCTCTTCTGGTAATTGATCTTTTTGAACTTCCTGGATCAACTCTTGACGAGGTTCTCCATAAGCTTCATCCTTAGGAATATTTATAGTTTTTTTCTCATTCACTTTCATATCGATAAGGCCTTTCTCAAAACCAGGAATCAATTGTCCTTGTCCTAGGGTGAACTCGATAGGCTCTTTTCCTTCAGAGCTATCAAATACTTGCCCATCTGCAAGTTTTCCTGTGTAATGTACTTTTACCGTGTCATTCTGTTTTACTTGACTCATAATATGTTTTTCAATTTTAAAAATAGCTCCTGCAATTATTTATATACAGGTCACATCTTAATTTTTACTTATTTGCTTACTAAAGTGCCAAAACCAAGCCAAAGTCTGTAAATGAATAATTGTCGGTTATTATCTTCGTTTATATTTAAAAATAGGAGATAAAATGGCTCTTATCACCTTTAAACAAAGGAAATTTGTACTTTGCAGAAAATTATTAAGCCGAAATTCAATAAATTTAAGAGTCGGAAAATATGTCAGGTAAAAACATCTATAGCATATTAAAAAGCCTAAATCGGTTATTTTATCAGGTTTTCACCCTATTTATTTTTGCGGTCATCATCACATTATACCTCAGTTGTAAGAAGAAAGATTCAACTACTCCTGTTGCTATGGATTGGGAAGAAGTGTCTGTTTCGGCAAGTGCTTATAATTCTGTTCCTTACCAAACCACCAAAACTGGCAATCCTCTAATCACTGCCTGGGGAGATACTCTAAAACCGGGATTGAAAGCAATTGCTGTTTCAAGAGATCTTATTAGAAAAGGATTAACTTATAATACGCCTGTAAGAATTGATGGTTTAGAAGGAGTCTATTTTGTAAAAGATAAAATGCATCATCGCTGGAAAAATAAAATTGACATTTATATGGGCGAAAATATTGACTCTGCCAAAATTTGGGGACGGAGGAAAGTAATGATCCATTATTTAGTTGAAAAAGATTCTATTGAATAAATTGTCTTTTAATATTTCAGAAAATAGTTAAGTACATATCTATACCCCACAAACTATGAGAAAACATATTTACGAATTTGTAAAGAACGCTCAAGAGTTTATCTATAATAAATTCAATCAAAAAGATAGTAAATGGCCTTATTTCCTGCTTATTTTTTTCCTGTTGATCGTAGTCGTGGTGGGAATAAATATCTTTATTGAACTTACAGATGGTCTTACCAGTAAGATGCTTATTAATTATGATAGTGCTATTACAGATTATATTATTTCTTATAGAAGTCCTGGTCTAAATAAATTTATGCAATTTGTTACCAACATAGGAGATATTTATGGCTATCTGATACTCGCCAGTGTTTTCACCATATTTTTCTACTTAAAGTTTAAAAATTGGCGATATGTTATTGAAATGGTGATAGTTCTTGGAATGGCGGCCTTATCCAACACGGCTCTTAAAAGAGTTATAAATAGAGCGCGTCCGGATGCACTTCATTTAGTTTCTGTAGAAACCCTAAGCTATCCAAGCGGACATGCCATGAGTGCCATTGCATTTTATGGATTCATGATCTATTTGTGTTTTACTTTAATTTCAGAAAAATGGTTGAAATTCGGTCTCATTATTTTCTTTGGATTTTTGATCCTGGCGATAGGAATTAGTAGAATTTACTTAGGAGTACATTATCCTTCAGATATTGCGGGAGGATATATTGCTGGTTTTATTTGGGTAGTTTTCTGTATTGCGGTTTTCAACATTGTAGACCTTTTCCGAAGAAAGGAAGAAACTAAAGCTTAAAATTTAATTACTTTCTTAAGTATCCTATCATTTATTTTTAATTGAAAATAATTTTCAGTTTATTAAGAGGAATAATAAACTCATGCCATAATGCCAAAAAAATACCCGTTCGTTCTTTTTGTTTTACTTCTGATCTTTTCTCAAAATTTTCTTTATTCTCAAGCAGATACTTTATCATCTCAAGATAAAATTAATATTGGGTTAACTGAAGCACCTCCATTTGTTATTAAGAAAGGAGATAAATTTTCTGGATTAAGTATTTCCTCCTGGGAACTGGTGAATGAAGATTTGGAAGCCAATTTTGAATATAAGTATTACGAATCTTTAAGCGATCTTTTAACTGCTATAGAATCTCAATGAAGTAGATCTAAGCATTAATCCTATTACCGTAACAGATAACAGGATGAAAAAGATGGAATTTTCTCAACCCTATTTTATTTCTCATACCGGTATTGCCAAAAAGAAGGAGTCTGAGATTTGGAATTATCTTAAGAATCTAATCAGCTGGAATTTTATATCTGCTATTTTAATTCTCTTAGGAGTGATCTTCATCTTCGGATTTTTGGTTTGGCTTTTCGAGAGAAAGCATAATGAAGAAGAATTTGGAAAAGGTACAAAAGGTATTTTACAAGGCTTTTGGTGGAGTGCAGTAACTATGACCACGGTAGGTTACGGAGATAAATCGCCAAGAACTTTGGGAGGAAGAGTAATTGGTCTTATCTGGATGTTTATGGCCATTATTATGATTTCCAGTTTAACTGCCGGAATAGCCTCTTCTCTTACCGTTAAGAACATGAATGATGAGATTACGGAAGTTCAGGATTTAGATAGATTTAATGTAACTACTGTTGGAAGTTCGAGTGCACAGGAATTACTGGATCTTTATAATATAGAGAACAATTCTGTACTAAACGAAATTGAAGGAATAGATGCCTTAATGGCAAAAGAGGCCAATGTATTTATTTACGATAAACCAATTCTTGAAATATGAGATATCCAGAAGGCAATTGGGAGATGAGTTGGAAGTTCTGGAAAAGAATCTGAAAAAAGATTATTATAGTTATACTTTCCCTAAAGGATCTAAATTGGTTAGAAAAATAGATCCTTTATTGATAAGTACTTTAAAAACTGTAAAGTGGAATAATTTAGTTAGTAATTATAACTAAAATTTTGGATGCTAGTTAAGTCCTAAATAGCCAAGAATTATCCATAGTATAATAAATACTACTATAATTCCTACACATCCACATCCTCCGCCAAATTTCTTGGCACCCCATCCGGCAAGTAGGGCTCTTAGTAATGTTTTCATTTTTATATCTTCTTGGTTAGGAAGAATAAAAGTAGATAGATTGAGGTTTTCAAAAATCAATTTTATGAAAAGTTTAATTGGTGAAATTGATGTTAATTTAACTTCTCTTGTATTTTCGATTGCGATTAATTAGGTAAATTTAATAGATTGAATTCTTTCAGTTTATTCAGCATTTATTAAGTATGATTTAATTAGTATCAATATGGAAACGCACATAGAAAAACCCTTAGAAATTAAGAAGATGATAATGATTATTTTTGTTAATTATCTTCTTTACACTGGCTTCATTAATAGGAATTTACCTGGATTTCTGGTAAAAGAATTTAAGATATTTTAATCTCGTTCAATAGTAAAAATGCACTATTCACATACTCTTTTTCTAAAAATAGGGCGAAATAGTTTGAGGTTGAGATCATTTCAAAAACAGGAATACCTTCATAAGCTAAAAGCTTAAAAATATAAAAATACAGTCCCACAGATTTTGCACTATTCTTAGGTAATTCAATGGTTATGCTAGAAAGATCACTTTTAGCATTCACCAAATTTTCTCTTTTAAAACAGTCTTGTACAGTTTCATTTAAATCTGCTGAAACCAAGATGTTGCTCTCTCTATAATTACTGGAATAATTAAAATAAATTCCTATTTGATCTTTTACAATATTTAAAAGATCAGCCTGACTTGAAAGTATAGTATTTGAATTTAGATAGGTGTATTCGGTTATACCAGATCTAACAACTATATCTCCCATCTCACGCAAGTTATTTTGCTTGTTTAGTTTAATTTGAGGTGGGTATCGCCTTAACGCCATAATTATAGAACCTTGTTTTACAGGTTTTCCAAGTTCCTTCTCTACCTCTGGTTGTAAGTGGGCAGCCAAAGAACTGTAATTAATTAGATCTTTGGAAATAGCATCATCTAAAAATGGTTGATGACGTAAAATATTATGTACACAAGAGGTAATTGTATTCATTGTTAAATAATATACATTTTGTGCAAATGTATATAAATTCTGACTTGTTTTTTTAAGAGATCTATTCTTTGAGTAATTATGCAGAATAATTTGAAAGTGATGAAAGTATTAAAATTTGGTGGTACCTCTGTTGGCTCTGCAACCAGTATAAAAAATGTATTTAATATTGTTTCCGGAATTGTAGGTCAAAAACTTATAGTGCTATCTGCAATGAGTGGGGTTACCAATGAGTTGGTTGCTATAAGTGCATCTTTCAAAGTTAAGTGATCTGCCAAACATTCAATCTTTGTCAGTTAAGTTGCAACAGAAAGCATTTTGATCTCATTGATGAACTATTGCTTTCTTTTCCTGATATTAATGTGAAAGTTAGAAATGAAGTTCAACTTCAATTTGAAGTTTTAAACAAAATCTTTGAAGATGAGTATTCTGAACATGCAGAGGCAAAAATTCTCACCTTTGGAGAAACCGTTCTTACTTATATAGTTTCAGAATATTTTAAAGTTGAAAACATCAATAACACCTTATTAGATGCTAAGAAATTCATGGCAGTTTCTAATTTGGAGAATCCCGACACAGATAAGATAGGCAATTTGCTAAAGCCATTTCTAAAAGATACTTCTGAAGCTGCTATTTATATCACCCAGGGTTTTGTTAGAAAAGATAAATTCAATAAAATAAGCACTCTTAAAAGGGGAGGTAGCGATTATACCGCTACTATTTTAGGAGCAGCGGTTAATGCTGAAGAAATTCAGATTTGGACAGATATTAATGGATTTCATAATAACGACCCTAGATATGTAGAAAACACACATCCTATTAAAAATTTGAGTTTTGAAGAGGCGGCAGAACTTGCATATTTTGGTGCCAAGATTCTACATCCACAAACTGTTTCTCCCGTAATTGAAAAAAATATCCCGATCTACTTAAAAAATACGTTCACTCCTGAGGAAGAAGGTACAAGAATTTCTTCTGAAGTTATTGAGCACGGGTTAAAGGCAATTTCAGCAAAAGATGGAATTACAGCTATCAAAATAAAGTCTAATAGAATGTTGATGGCACACGGATTTTTAAGAAAGATTTTTGAGGTTTTCGATCTTCATGAAACTTCTATTGATATGATTACCACTTCTGAGATTGCTATTTCCTTAACTATTGATGATACACGCAATCTGGAAGCTATTCTAAATGATCTTGAAGGTTATGGTGAAATCACGGTAGAAACAGAACATTCAATAATTTGCATCGTGGGCGAAGGCTTAATAGATGAAAAAAATACAGCGAAACTTTTTGAGATCCTTCAGGATATTCCAGTGAGAATGATCTCTTATGGAGGTAGTATTAACAATGTCTCCTTGTTGGTTTCTACTCAAAATAAAATTAAAACTTTGCAGGCTTTACATGCCAAATTATTTGCCGCCAGAGCAGAACCAATCTTGTGTTAAACATCTATTTGCTTAAGATGTTTGTTTATTTGTTGTTTAGTAATGAAGCTGGCTCAAAATTAGAAGAAACGTCATTCTACCGGTAACGGTTGGGATTATTTCGAAATCTTGATTAATTGATAATCAAAGAATGCTGAAATAAGTTCACCTTGACGAAGAACTAATTATTGAGAAAGCTTCATTTATTTTTTAGAACTTCTAATCTGGTTTTAGTTTCTATAAATTTAGATAAGTAATATGTGCTTTTAAGTTGATGATGTGTTAGTATTTGACCTACAATGTTATTGTTTCTATGAGCTACTAAATTCTTCTTTAATTCTTTTAAGCCTTCCTTAAAACGAGAGGAATGATATGATCTTGAAAATCTTCTGCTTAAGATCTCGAAACCATTGTTTTGAGATTGCTGCCATATATTTTTATTAGTATATAATTCTATAGCTGCGTTTGCAAAATCTTCTGGAGAATCTTTAATGAATCCGTTCCAGGGCAATTCGCAATTCATACCTTCCGCGCCAATGCTTGTTGTAACAGATGGAGTTCCACATTGCATAGATTCAATTAATTTTCCTTTTAATCCTGCACCAAATCTTAGAGCCGCAAGATTTACTCTTGCTTTAGAAATTACTTCTTTAGAATCTTTTGCCCATCCTTTTATTAAGAAACGATCTTTGGTATTTTGTAACTGAGTAACTTTTTGAGAAGGATAAGCTCCATAAATATGCATTTCAGCTTCGGGCAATTTAGTTTTAATAAGAGGCCAAATTTCTTCTTTTAAATATAAAACCGCATTGTAATTAGGTTGATGCCTAAAATTGCCAATACTTACAAAATTCTGCCGCTCTTCATATTTCGGTAAATTTAAATCCGCTTAAATCTTCTAACAGAAAAGGTAAATAGAAGAGCAGGGAAGGAGGTATGTTATATGTTTCTTCTAAAAGCTGTAGTTCTTTTTCTGAAATGATCAAAGACAGATCGCACCTGTAAATACTTGCTAATTCTCTTTTAGCAAGTTCTGATATTTCTAGAGCTATATCTTTTGTTTGGTGATCTTTTAAATTCTTGTTCTCTTAAATCTCTCAAAAAATGAAGATCTTCGGTATCTAATATTTTTAATGCATTTGGGGCAGGTTTCGCTTACTCGCCATCCAAACTGTTCTTCCATCATGAATCTATCAAAAATCACAATCTCAGGATTTAGATCTTTAATAAATTCATCAAAACTTGAATTATTCAGCTCAATTGAAACAGCATCTATATGGTAATCTTCCAAATTGACCATATGTACGGTCTTGGCTGCTGTTGTTGCGAAAGTAATTTGATAATCTTGAGATTTAAAAAATTCTAACAATTGCATCATTCTGGTTCCTGCCGCAGAAGAATTTGGCTCGGGCCATACATATCCAATTACCAGTAAAGTGCTCATGATTTTAATTTTTCCAAAAATACCGGAAAATATAGAAATCGAACAGCTAAGACTCTATAAATTAATGTTGCGATGATAAAACTTTAGAAGAAGAGAAAAATCTAAGATTCAAATTTATATTTCTCATGACGCTCTTTTAGCATTTCGCTATTTAAGTTCTTTCTATTCATTAAAACAGTTTTACCAAACCAGGTATGATAATTTTGTTTTTCTAAAAACTCTAAATTTAAAGCGAACCATTCTTCATCTGTATATTGTTTATCAAAGAATTGCTCCCATTCTGCACGTAATCGCTCGTTTCTAAAAATATAACTTTCTATACCCAAATGGTAAAGATCTGCATCACAAATTATTTTCTCTGCCTTCGTTTTAGGATTTTGAGGAATTTTTGTTGCTAAAATACAGTTAATCACCACCTTCAATTTATCTTTTGGATAGTCCTGTTTTTGTAAATATTCTAAAGCATATTCCACACTTTTATCTTCATGATCTAAATATGTTTCTGCCATCCCGGTATCATGAAAAAGCGCAGCTATAAGAATTGGTTCTAATTCTGAACCAAAAACTTCTTCATAATTACCAATGGTTTTTACATACTTATACACCTCTTTGGTGTGTTGAACGCTGTGAAAAGGCAGAGTCTTACAGCGGCTATTTTCCAAAAAGTCGATACAATAATCATAGGCTTGTGAGACTACATTTGTCTTGCTAAACCCTTTTAGAAAATTTAATGCCATGCGGTTCTTAGTTTGAAGCTAATTCTAAAATATTTCATGAATTATAACAGAAATTCTCGATCATTTTATCTGTTAATTTCTCGTTCCTAATTTACAAGATTTCAATTAATCCTTAGTCGATTTATAATTTTTAACCTTTTATTATGTTCTTGGTTTTTTACAGCAATAAATAGGCTTTTAATTGATGTATTATGGATTCAAGTTTTATAAAGTATTCTTAATTCTAATGTTATCATTCTAATTTTTGGTATTTTAAATTTAAAGAAAAAGCAAAGAATATTATGAGCAGAGGATTTGTAAAGGAAGATGATCAGGAAGAAGCACCATTTATTCCACCAAGAGCTGCATTGCCTCCTGGAGAAATTAATTATGTAACTCCAAAAGGATATCAAGAATTAATGAAAGAGCGTGAAGCTATAGAAAGTGAATTATCTTCTTTAGATATTGAAGACGAAAAAGAAAAGAGACATAGACGTGCCACCTTAACCGGATCTTTAAATCTTTTAAATGAGAGAATTGCTTCTGCACGTATTCTAAAATTAGAAGAACAAGCTCAAGATGAAGTAAGGTTTGGTGCAACTGTTACCTTTAAATTAGAAGGAAAACAATCTCAAAAATTTCAATTGGTTGGGGTAGATGAAGCTGATATTAAAAAAAATAAAATAGCCTTTGTTGCTCCTATAAGCCGAGGAATTACCGGTAAAAAAGTTGGGGAAACTGACCGAGGTTTTTATAGGTGGGAAGAATCAAATGATTGAGATCTTAGACATCTGAGTATTCTTGATTCTGCTTTTCTAAGGTAAATTCAAGGTCATCTACTATATCCCCATATTTATCTATCTGAATTTCAAAGCTAATGGTTTCACTTGGATCAGTAGATAATCCAGATTTTCCATTTGTTCTGTATCTATTTCTGCGGTATATTCTCCTGGCTTTAACCCTAAATACGTGAAATATCCATCTCCTTCGGTTATTACTTCAGCAATTCGCTCTATTATTAGCATTTACAATGTTTACAAGAATTCTTCCCTGACCTTTAATGTTATCTTCATCTTTAAAATAAACCATCCCAGAAACTTCCCCTAAAACCTCTACCGGAACTTCTATTTCCTGAAATTGGTTGGGAATAGTATGAACCTTTATCTTTTCATTTTTCACTTTCCATGCAATATTATCAAGACTATTTGGATCAATTTCAAGAATTATGTCTATATATGGTTGGAGCTCGGTAATTCTCATAACGGTTTCATCTTCGTTGAAAGTAAGTCTACCAGTATTATTTAAAATTTTCATTCCCTTTATCAAAGGTTCCATAGGATCACGTTTACCGTTAGTATTGTAATCCAAAAACGGAATAATGCTTATCGCGGCCTTGGACATCGCTGTGCGATTATTTGCCATTACATAACCGGTGTTATCATCTAGCAATAAACTCCCGCGTGCAGACTGCACAAAAGAAGTATTGCGATTACCAAATCTTGAGGTTGCCGATGTTTGTGCAAAATTAAAGGCATACCTTAAGCCAACTTCAAAAATATTGGCATTCCTGAGTAAATTATTTTCATATGCTATGTTGAGAAAGCCTTTATCAAAAATGGGGCGTTCTATTTCAAGGATGATATTGTTGAATTGATTTCGACTAAAATCATACTGTATTTGTGGGGAAAACAAGAACTTATTTGGCAGTCTATAATTTTGTGATAGGGAAGTATAAATAGTAGGTTTCTTTACACGATCATTATAAATCCCATAAGTAGTAAGGTTAGTGCTAATTCCCATAATTGCCCCAGAGAGTAATAATTGCGCCGTAGTAAACTCTGTAGTTGGCATAATAATTTGATTTATGCTAAATCGGCTAAACATAGAGAAGCTTTTAGACCGAATTGGAGCTGAAAAACTTATTTTTCTTTCTTCGAGATAATTGAAATTAATCGCAGTTTGATCTTTGTCGTATTTGATATAATTAAGATCAACTTGAAGGTTTCCGGCTGTACGATAACTAAGGAGTCCTTCCCCTTTAACACCATACATATATTCTCCTGAAAAAAGGAAATTTGAAGCAAACCTAATGGATGAATTTACAAATGGCATTATTTCCTTATCAATTACTCCGCTAAAATATTCTGCTCCACCACCAACGGTTATAGCATTGCTTAGGCCATAATTAAAATTGAGACGTGAAAAACGGTCATGGTTTTCGTTCTCCACAATTCCCGCGCTTAATGTATATTCCAATTCGTTTTTCGGCACGAAATTATAAGGAATATTTATTACTCTTTCCTCAATACGTTCTTCACCGTATGGCCCGTAAAACTTTAAACGTACAGCTGTATTTCCATACATAAGGGGCACATCAAAAGTGTAAAATCCTGAAGCGTCGGCTTGGGTAAATTCTACTAGAATGTTATTTACATAGAGTTCTACGGTCCATCGAGCATCTGTATAATCACTAAGCACATAAGTTCCAAAAGAACGTCTGTTTTGAAATGGGCTGTTGCTTATCTGCACTCCACTAACCGGTGCGAAGAGAGAAGAAGTGGCTCGGGTAAAGATCCTACCTGCAGTAACCTGTTTAAATAATTTACTATCATTATTCACATAGCGCCACTGGTAAAACTGGTTGCGAGAATTAAAAGGGACTCGAGTAGAATAATTTAACATTAGGTTGGTTTCACCGCCTAAAAACATGGTTCCTAAACCTAGAGATAAGCGATTATCACTTTCAAATTGACTTTGCTGAGTGGTGACCACTCCCCAATCCAGAGTACCTGCTTTAAAGAAAGGGTAGTTTCTGGTAATTGTGGTATCTGGAACTGCAACTCCTCTTACAAGATTTAAATTTTCTCGTAATTTCTTTAAACGCATTTCCTTAATAACTGGCAGATCTTTATCTGTTTCTAATTTTACAGAAAGACTTCTAAAAGAAAAATTGGTATTTAAACCAAAAATTTCTCCAAACAAATTAGATTTTAAATATAATGTAGTGGGTGATTGAAGGAAATCTTCTCTTTTAAGCTGGAACTTTTTATTTTTATATAATATTATATTTGCTGTAGGGTTTATAACGTAAGTAGAATCAGGATTAATTATAAAACCTTCTACCCCATTAGATGTTTTTTCATTCTTAATCTTTAAAAAATCAAAAAGTTCCTTTACAGGAATGTAAGCATCCTGTCCTTTAATAGCAATAGGGATTTCTATAGTCCCAAGATTTGGCACACCCATTTCTACACTTAACTCATCGTAATCTGGAATACCTTCCTGCGAGTAAGAAGAAAACCCAAAAAGGATGATACATAAAAATCCCAGATAAAGTTTTCTGGAAAACTTAGATAAAAAAGAGCAAAATGTTATGCGCATTAATGGGGAGACTTGTTATTGATGAATAAAATTAAGGGTAAAAGTGCCAAAATACTTTCCCGGTAAGTTCCCAGAATTATCTGAAGGAATGCGCAATGTACCCCCAACAAAAACTTCATTAGGAATTAGTGCATTGGGTGCTTGGGTAACAAAAACTCGATTCCCTGTACTAAAACTGTTAATGAGAAGTTGAATTTCCAATCCGGTATCCTGATTTTTTAAGGAATAACTACCCATATCTTCAATTTGAATGATCGTTCCCGGATTTGCATATACATCGAATAAAGCGGCAGAAACGGGCTGACCAAAATTAAGTTCGAATATATCCCCATCTACGGTGCGCTGATCATCATAGCTTACGGAAACATTTCCACCGGAATTCCCTACGGTAAAGGAACCAAAATTAAGATTTCTAGAAGTTCTAACTTCTACCTGAACTGGTATTGGTGGATTTTCTTGCGCTTTAATTTTTATTACTGAAAACATAAGCAATAACAGCCAAAAGATGGTTTTATATGAGCTTGAACTATGCATAGCTTTCGTTTACTTCTTAATTAATATTTTTTTCGAATGCCGATTTTCACCAACTTGAAGAATAATAAAATAAACTCCATCACTAGTAATGCCATCAAAAATGACACTATCTTTTCCTCGTCCTTCTTTTACTTGAAGAATTTGTCCTGAAATTGTACTTGCTCTAATTATCCCTTCCTGGTTTTCCTCTAAATTCAAGTTAACTACCACTTCACCATTTTCAACTTGGATATCAAATGGTTCATTAAAAGCTATCGCCGGACTTGTAACTTCTTCTTCAGAAAACATTAATTCGAATCTAGAGTTATGTATTCCCTTCTTTATATTAAAAGTATATTCAGGGTTTCTACTTAGATTTTGTCCAATTCTTTTAGAGTGGTCTATTAAATAGATGTTGAAATTTGGGCTCAGATTTTCTATTGATGTCAGCTTGATCTTCATTTCCCCATTTTTGTCGGTTTTAATACCTAACGGGATTTTATTATAGCTTCTGCTTTCAGGAAAGGGTACTGCATTAATGGCTAATTCCTTTTTATCTTCTGTAATATTATAAAAACTCGGCACAGTAGGATCTGTATTCATTAATTTATGCGCATCCATTTCCTTTTCAAAATTTGGAGTGGCATGAGGCGAAAAATAGATCACCATTGGATCTTTGCGGAAAGATCCATCAAAGCTAGCTTCTATACGGAGAAGGGATTTCTGTTCAGGAAGTTGAGTTCTTAAGAACTCCTGTTCAAAATCTTTAACACGCACTCTATTATCCATTCCAAAATCACCAGTTACTACATCCTGGGTATCAGAATCACTTACTTTAATAAAAAAGCCCTGCATAGAAGGAATAATATTAGAAGAACGTCCATCTATCGATGGATCGGCAGAGTAGAAATATCATTCACAAATGCTGTGTAAGTCCCGGTGTACTGATTGGTTTCACTTGCAGTAAAAAAGTAAATTCCATCATCAATATTATTCCTAGTCCAACCCTGGGCGGCATTCCAATCTATAGGCGAGGGGTAAGGATTTCCTACTAAATGAAAACCTTTGGTATATTCGCGATTATTATTTTCTAATGGACGGGCAGGAATTACCCCATTGTTTACCACACCATTTAATTCTATGGTTTGCGCAGTTGTGGAAGTTCCAAAATTTAAAGCGTAGCCCTCGGAAACATTTAAGGTATTGTTGGTATTTATATAAGGTTCCCAACCTGTAGCATCTTGCAGAGTTTCATCAATAGTTACATTTCTATTTTCATTATATCTGTAAAAGTGGGGAAAGTTACTAATTGGATCCTTAAAATCCATATAGGGTGCAAAATCACCTACTACTGAATTTTGAAAGGGAGAACTGAAATATTTATATCCAAAGGCCTTATCGAGATATCTCTGCATAATTACTAATCCAGTTACTTCACCATTTCCACTGCCATCTATGAGTGCAGTTTGGACTTCATTTGAAATTAATGTAAGCTTGTTTCCAGTATCGAAGTTTCCATTTTCCACTTTAAGAGTTCCTGTAACTTCAATAATCGCTTCTGAAGTAACTCCGGATGCATTATTGATTCGTAGATTTTGAATTCGGTTATTTTCAAAAGCTGAATTTGGGATTGTTTGAACTGAAGTTCCTTCAAAAGAAATACTTCCAGTTTCAGTAGTTAAAACACCAGAGTTTTTTAAATCCCCGGCAATTCTAAGCCAGTTATCAATCACAACTATACTCGCATTATTTTCAATTGTTAAATCTTTAGCAAGCGCATTGCTACCAAGAACAACTGGATAATTCCCTGAAGCTAAATTTTCAGGAATTAATACATTAGTTTTAAGGGTGGGTAAAATATTGCAACTCCAATTTGCAGTGTTATTCCAATCTGTATTTACTGCTCCGGTCCAAGTGTTTTCTTCTTTAACTGGAATGTATAATACTGGAGACTTACTGCTACAGGTTCCAGAATTAACGATACGTTTTACCCACAGATCTTGAACCAGAGTTTCTAGATTATAATTCTTTAGATTATTTACTCCAGGAGCATCACTAAAAGTCCCTGATGGCCCTTGTGTGCTAATTTGCCATTTATAGGAGACACTAGCGCCTTTAACTTCAGAACCTGATATTACACCGCCTTCAGTACCTTGGCAAAATGCTTCTGAATAGGTAGCTAAAATAGATAGGCTTTTGACTGTTCCAACACATGGGTCTGTGAAAGAATTATTACTTGCAGCTATTTCAACCCCATTTTCCCCAAAAATTAGAGATTCTGATATTGCTCTACTGTTTACAGCGTGGCAGGAATTATCAATTTTAAAATTTCCGTTCTCAATTTGAGGAGTTCCGTAGCTTGCAAAATTCACATAAGTAAATACAGCACTACCAGGTGCTTTTAGATTTAAAATTCCATTTTCTGCAACGGTACCTTTTACTTGTCCGGAGGTTCCATTAAAATATGAGATATTATTATCTAAGATTTCCTGATCAATGGTAATTTTAACCGAATTTGAAATATTTGAATTGCAGTTTTGAACATTTACCTTTCTACGATACCATGTTGTAGCCGTTGTAACTCCTGGAGTATAATTAGCTTCATTATTTTTCCCAGAAGCTGCAATAAATCCGGAATTTGGACCAGTAGTACTAGCTTCCCATTCATAAATATAACCAGCACCTAAGTTTTCTCCTGTTATAGTTTTAGGTTGCAAAGCACCACAACTCTGTTGATCTCCTATAATAACGTTATTCTCTATGCTATTTATAACATTAACAGTAATAGAAGTATTTGGAGCAGTGTTTCTACATCCATTAGCATCTGAGATATTAGTAATATTTATTTTGGTAGTTTCTCTTAGATTAATGGGGAAATTGAAATTTTGATCATTGAAATTTAATTCAAAAGCCGCTCCGTTAATCGTACCACTAACTGCCCAAGGTGCTACTCCCGTTAGAACACCATTAATATTAACATTCCCAGCGCAAATAACGCTAGGAGCGTTTAATGAAATAGTGGGACTAATATTACAAGTATTTTGAGTTACGTTTAGAACCGCTGTATTAGAGATAGATACGCAACCATTGCTATTAGTTACAAGCAATCTATATCTTGAACCATCAATAGGGAAGTAACCAACAGTTTTTAGTTCTAATCTCTTTGTATTTGTTCCTTCGTAATTTTCATCAATTCCAATATCATACCAATTAGAGCTAAAAGTTTGCCATTGAAAGGAAAGATTATTTCCAGTTACTCCAGCTTCTATAATTGCATTATCTCCAAAATTAGCGGTTACATCTTTTGGTTGAACAGTTATAGGATCTAAATCTACCTGTAATTTGGCAGCATTTGAATATACAGTACAACTTTGATTGGAAACAGCTATTCTATAAAAATTATTATTAAAACTTGCCAGAGCACTAGTAATATTTAAACGTTCTGAATTAACTCCGCTGTAATTTTGGTTATTTGTTAAGCTAGTCCAGCTACTACCATTATCATTACTTACCTGCCATTGTCTAGAATCATTAGAAGTATAAGTTTGGAAGAAAATATTGTTCCCAACGCATACTACCTTATTGGTAGGCTGAGCATTTATTCCTTGTGGACTTTGGTTAACAGTTAATAAAGCGGCACTCGATGTTTTAGATACCCCATTAGAATTAGTTATAACAACTCTAAATCTAAAATTGTTCATCCAAGTTGCAGCATTTATTTTTAGCGTTGGAGTAGTAGTACTTGAAAAATCTGTTCCATTAGAAATAGAAAAGAAATTATTTGAATTTCCTCCATCGTTCCGTTGCCATTGATAGCTTAATCCCTGGCCCTGGGCTGTTACATTTAATGTAATTTGATCTTTAGAACAGGAAATGGTGTTTTGAGGTTGCCCTGTTATAAGAATTTGCTCTTCTACTACAATAGTTGCTGGATTAGATTTTAAAGATGTGCTATAATTATTTTGGCCTCTATTATTGCCAATTAAGCTTGCAATTCTATATATATAATATGTGCCAGCCGTATTAAATGGAGCTATATTAATATTTGGTGAGTAGGTTGCCTGAGTAGCTCCCTGTATTGTAGTAGTGGCACCATTTAAAGAATTACTATACACCCATTGGTATCCTGTTCCACTTGTACTAATTCCTGAAGGCAAATTATTAAAACTATCTCCAGATATAACTCGAGAATTGTTACTAGAATTAATGGTTTGACTAATGTTAGTAGAGAGCTTATTCTCAATTATTTTGATAGGTGTTCCAAAACTAACGCTGTTACCACCGGTATTCTCAAAATAGTCTAAAGTTAAGTTGCTATTCCCAGATAAATTTAAAAGTATATCCTGATTCCTATAGGCATGATTATTCCAATCATCATATATCAAGTTTCCATCGATGTGCAAACGAGTACCATCATCAGAACCAATATTAGCATAATACAGCCCTTTAAGGGAAGATAACATTTTATATCGAACCGAAAAGGTTTCAGTTTGAACTTGATCTGCGCAAGCACCATTACCTAAATTGAAGAGCGTAGTATTACCTCCAAAATTTTGATCGAAATTCAATGACTCCGGGTAACCTCCTATGTAATTAGAGAAATTCTGAGTGAAAGTTCTATTTTGATTTGTTCCGTCGTACACATGACCAATCCAACTATTTTGCCCTATATCAGATTCTTTATATTGTATATTACTATTTGCTAAAATTTGAAATTTATCAGCTGATAAACTCTCTATTGAAATAGGTACATCAGGATTGGTAGAAGATAAAAGTAACTGATAATCGGTTCTAACAGGAAGATCAGCTCTAATATTTATTGAATGTTGAATTAATTGTTGTTCAAAGGCCACTTTTGCAGGACCTTGTTTATTGGTAAAATTAAATTCGTCTAAAGTTGTGAAAATAAGATTATTACCACTTCGAGTTGTATAACCAATTTGTAAGGTATAAACTGTCTCAGTATCAAATCCCACAGTTCCGCCTCCACCATTTCTTACGGTAAATTGGAAATCTAAAGTTTTACCTTGGCAATAGCTAATTTCACCAGGATCTACATTTATAATTGTTTGTGCAATAGTGTTAAACCCAAAAAACAAAAAAACCACCAGAAGCAAGCCTGATTTAAAAAAAGAGGAAAGTTCTGAGTAGTTTTTTTTCATACGCCTTAAAACCTACAGTTTTATTTCGGTAGTTGCTAAAGTGTCTCCATTTTCTTCAGCATATGAAACTTCTAATTTTCCTTTGGTCATATCTACTTCAGCCGCATTTCTAAGTTCAAAACTGAAATTTCTTTTAGAATTAGGCGTATAAACAGAAACACCCTTTACCATTCCCACTTCGGTTTTAACTCCGTTTGGGGCAATATGGGTAGCGGTTAAATTTCCGTAGACCGACATATTCCCGGAGCGATTGATGACTAAAGAAAGTTTTGGATTTTCACTAGAGGTATCTAGAGTAACATCGGTTAATTGAATTGCTGTGGTAGATTTTCCTTCTCTAATTATAATAGGAATACTTATCCCAAAAACCGTTTTAATATTAATAGAAATTCCTTCGCTTTCTTTCGCTTCTTCAGCTCCAAGAGCAGTTTGCTCTTCTACGGCACGAAAATACATATGAGAGCGATATTCACCTTGTTCCAGGTTTCCGGTTCTGGTTAATTGCACACGAATGGTTTGCGCTTCATTTGGAGCCAGACTTACACGTCTAGGAAAATATCTAAGGAAATCGGTAGCAAAGCGTTGACCTTCTTCCGGTTCTTCTACCTGCTCAAAATTTCCGGCTTCAGTCATCTTATAGTTAACGAAAGAAATGGCGTAAACAGCGGTATCGCTACCAGTATTGGCAAGATTTATTTCCTGTGATCTTTCAGAACCATCAAAAACAAGTCGCTTAGGCATGATCATAAGATCTCCCTGTGCATACGTAGTGAATCCTGAAAAAATTAAAATGAAAAATAAGAGTAGGGGGCTAAGTAGTTTTTTTATCATATCCGTGGGGCTGGATTTTGTTATTTCGTTGGTTTCAAAGGTACTAAATAAGTAAAGACCTGTTAAGGAATTCTAAATTTAATTGTAGGAAACTGTCACATTGAAACCAGATGAATTAGTATAAACACCTGAAAGTTGATTAGCTTCAAGGTTTAAAGTACCACCAATTCGTATTATATCGGTAATATTTCCTTCCTGAGGTTTAACTGTAAAATGATTTATAATTAATATCTGATTGACGTTTTCGTTATTATACAAAGTAAATTGTTCCGGTAATGTGATGGAGTAATTATTATTACCGTGAGTTACTACAGCCTCTGCAGGATTCACATTTCCTGGAACAGAGTTTGAAATTTGTACCCCGTAGGCAACTCTAGACCCGTCTGGTGAGAGAATTACTTGGCCAGGATTGTAAGCGCCAATTACATTCCCAAAATCTAGGTCGACCGTTTTATCGATTTTAATAGGATCTATAATCGTTGCTCTGGTATTTACAGAAGCGGAAGCAGAGTTCTGAGCAGTAACGCTAAAGCTGAATATGCTTATAAATAAGATGAAAATATAATTTCTCATTGTTTTTACTCAATAACGGTTAGACGAAGACAGATTAAAACTAAAAAACGCCGCCACAATGGGCGGCGTTTTAATTATATTATTGGAATATTAATTATTCGTATGTTACAGTTACTTCTACCGTATCCTGTATAGTTACCAGCTGTTTGATTTGGCGCAACAGCTAAATCACCCCCAACATATAAGTTTTGATCTCCACTGCTTTTATTATCAGTAAAGCTACCTTTAGGAGTAAATATCATATCATCTCCTACCGATGCTTGATCTTGAAGTTTTGTAGCAACTAGACTATATAGAATAGTTATAATCACTTGCAGTAATATCAAAAGATGCTGCAGAAACAGTACCGCCTGGGGCTGTCAATGACGCGTCTGAATCTGTACGAGTGTTAGTGTTATCTGCATCTAAAGTTACAGTTCCTCCAGCAGCTGATCCAATTATTCGTCCAAAATTTACATCTGTGCTTTTTGTTAATTGATAATAGGCTCAACAATTTCTGCATAAGTTGTAGCTTTTGTTTTAACGGATTGAGCAAACGAGTTCCTGAAATAAGTGCTAGTAGGATAAAAGTAATTTTTTTCATGTTATCTAGGTTTTGGGGTTTGTTATATTTATTAACATGACAAATATGAATTATAATGTTATTACCGTCAAAATATATTCGATAAGAGGTATTTATAAACGATGAAAGGATCGTTAAATAGAGAAATTAACAAATTTTATATGAAAATTCAGGAAGTTTCGGTGGTTAATAAGGTAGGAAGGAAGTGCTAAAGAAGAGGAAAATACTGACAAATAAAACAATAATCTCATGATAAATGCTTGAAATTAATTTTCTTAGAAGTCTTTAATTGTAATTTACAGTAACATTTAAATTATTTGGGGTATTATAAATACCGGGTTTTTGATTAGCATTTACTTTTAATGTAGCACCAACTCGAAAAGATTGAGTTCCTTCTGCTAAAGATCCACTATTAATATCTGTAGTAAAATCTTTAATAGTCATTTTTTCAGAACCATTTGTCAATTCGTATTCAGATTGTGGTAAGGTAATAGCATAAGTGTAACCTTGCTGCCCGCTAACAGTAAAACTGGCAGCAGATACGCTGGTAGCTTCATCTAACTCAACCTCACCCGAGGTATAACGGGTACTCTCGGGTGTAAGAATTACATCCCCACCATTTTTAGCGTCAATTTTGGCAAAATTCATTTGGGAGGTGGTAGCGATGGTTATTGGTTGAATTATTGTTGCGGTAGCTGTAAAATTTGCAGTCGCTTGTGCATATCCAATCCCGGTAAAGATTAAACTAAGAATTAGAATATGTAAAAAGCGCTGAATCATTTTTGTCTCTTATTTATGACTTGTTTAAAGTTAATCAAATAAAACACATAACCGACAAAAAGCATAAATAATCGATGAAATACATTATTTTTATGCATTTCTTTAATATAATATTTATGATAATTTATACTAATGTGCTATTAATTCAGACATTAACTTAAATTTGGAAAGAATATTATTCCTACAAATAATTTAAGCATTACTTAAACAATATTCTTAAATAAGTGATAATAATCTAGGTTTACTACTTAAAGCATTGGGATATTGAGTAATTTAATAGAGAATTTTAAAATGAAAAAGAATGAAAAATTTAGGATTATTAGCTACCCTAAAAGCTAAACCGGGAAAAGAAATGGAAGTTTCCAACTTTATTAAAGAAGCCGTGAATCTAGCAAGGAAAGAAGAGAAAACCATTACGTGGTATTCTTTTAAAATAGATGACTCTACTTTTGGAATATTTGATACGTTTGAAAACGAAAGCGGAAGAGAGGCTCACTTAAATGGTGACATAGCTTCGGCATTAATGGAGAAAGCTTCTGAGTTATTAGTGGAAGCATCCGGATATCAAGAAGATTGAAATCCTCTCTGCAGTATAAAAAGAAAAGGCCCTATTTAAATAGGGCCTTTTTCAATTCAATTATTATCTAAAATCTTATTTTTCAGAATCTAACATCGCAAAGAATTTATCAAGATTTGGAATAATAACAATTCTTGTTCTTCTATTCTTAGCCATATTTTCTTTAGAAGTATTCTCTACTAATGGAGAATAACTACTTCTACCTGCTGCAATTAATTTAGAAGGTTCAACATCATACTTATCTTGTAATAATCTTACAATAGATGTTGCACGTCTAACACTTAGATCCCAGTTATCTTGTAAGTAAGAATCTTTAACCATTTTTCTATCATCTGTATGACCTTCAACCATTACTTCCATACTAGGCTCAGAATTAATAACATCTGCAAGCTTTTGGAGCAAGTTATTTGCCTTACTGCTTACTCTATAGCTACCACTATTAAATAGAAGTTTGTCTGATACATTGATCATTACTACTGTTTTGTCTACAGTAATATCAACATCATCACTTTCACCTTCGTCAGAAATAGATTGCTTTAAATTGTGAGAAACCGCAAGATTGATAGAGTCTTCTAGGGTAGTAGCTCCTTCTAATTCTTGAGGATCCATCTTAGCGATGGTTGCTCTCATCTTTTCTTTTGTCTTATTAGACATTACTGTAAGATCGTTCATTTCCATTTTAGAATCATTAGATTCTTTTAGAGAATTGATCTTTGCATTGTATTCTGTTACACGAGCTTCAATAGCATCTAATTTTCTTTGAGCTTCTTCTTTCTCGGCAGTAGTACGTTGTAAATTACTTTGAGTGTCTGATAATTGTCCTTCTAGGGCAACGTATTTTTTCTTCGAGACACATGAGGTAAACATCGCTACCGATAAAACTGTTACTAATAAGGTTTTTTTCATTTTGGGTTATTTTAGTTATGACTCTCTTTTTTAATTTTTGGGTTGAAGAGCCTTTCACAGAAAACGACCTAATTATTCAAATCGTATGAGAATTTGAGATTTAACAATACTTTAAGGCTTATAGGGCTGCTATTTATTTTTAGAAATCGAAACGAACTTGAGCGTAGTTTATAATTTTTAATTTCTTCTTAATGCTGAAGTTTAGTGCCATAACAAAGATCTCCGGCATCTCCTAATCCTGGAACTATATATCCATGATCATTCAATTGCTCGTCTATGGTTGCTATATATAATTTAACATCTTCTGGAAGCTCCCTCATTAAATTTTCTACTCCCGGCTGAGCCCCAATTACAGATGCCAAGTAGATGTTTTTTGGAGTACCCATAGTTTTTAAAGCATTAAAAACATTTACAAAAGAACTTCCTGTTGCTAACATAGGATCTGCGAGAATCAAGGTTTTACCTTCTAAAGAGGGTGAAGCAAGGTATTCAACTTTAATTTCAAAATCTTTATCATTTAGATGATGACGATATGCAGAAATAAAGGTGTTCTCTGCAGTATCAAAATAGTTTAATATTCCTGTATGTAATGGTAGCCCTGCACGTAAGATGGAACAAATTACAATGTCTTCTTTAGGGCAGTTTGTTTTAGAAATCCCTAGAGGAGTTTTTACTTCCTTTATTTCATATTGAAGAGTTTTACTTATTTCATAAGCTATAATTTCTCCAATGCGTTCTATATTTCTACGAAACCGCATTCTATCGGTTTGTAAGCTTACGTCTCTTAATTCTGAAATAAATTTATTTAAAATGGAATTGTGATCCTGAAGATTTATAATCTGCATTAGTGTCTTTTTTGATAAAGTTAAGCAGAAATATGAATTCTAAAAACCCATATTTCTTATTTTACCTATTATATGTAGAAATTGGTTTTATTTTTGATTCATTTAAATTCTTTAACTTAACTGTCTTTATATATTAACTCGATGAAATTCTACTTTTTATTAATATTCGCATTCCTATTATCTGTTTCTACTAAAGGCTCAGGTAGATCGTTCTTCAGGAAGTTTGCCGGTTCCTAGAAGTAGCGGAACTTCTATTCCTGCTAATTCCGGATCTAATATCTCCAAATCCTGCTTCCAAAAATCCATTTATCAGCAGAACTCAAAAAACTGAAAATTATCCTTCTCCTAAGAAAGAAGAATTCAGTATGAGAACAGATAATGGGCTAAAAACTGCAGGAGATTTTATTGAGAAGAAATGGACGGAAGATGCAGCGGCAAAAGAGGGTTATAAAGAAAATCAGTATCTTAGGAGATTATAAGACTTCCGGAAAATTTGTTGAAGTATATTGCAGAGATTATCAATATGTAGATGGAGACCGAGTGCGAATTACTGTAAATGGAAAGCTTGGTAGTTAACAGTTTGGAATTAGGAGGAAGTTTTACTCCAATTTTAGTAACCCTGGAAAAGGGATTTAATACTATAGAATTTGAGGCTTTAAATCAAGGAGCTTCCGGGCCAAATACAGCGGCATTAAAGGTTTTAGGGGAATTAGGAGAATTGATTTCTACCAGCGAGTGGAATTTATTAACCGGAGCAAAGGCAAGCATGATCGTGGTAAAAGAATAATACAAAGTTTAAACAATCTCTACTATTTCACATTTTCAATTCAATTGTATAGCATATGAAAATCTTCATTTCTATAATAGTACTTTTTAGTTTCATAATTCCAAAAGCTTCTGCTCAGGAAGCTAAAATTATTTCAGCTTCCGAAATGATTAAACTTCAGCAACAAGAACCTCAACTACAAATTCTAGATGTGAGAACGTTACCAGAATTAGAGGGCGGAATTATTAAAGGCGCTATAAACATCGATTTCTTTAAAGAAGACTTTTCTGAAAAAGTTTTAAAATTAGATCCAAAATTGCCAATAGTGGTGTACTGTGCCAGTGGACGTAGAAGTGCCAAAGCAGCACAATTTTTAAAACAAAATGGTTATACCAAAGTTTTTGATCTAAAAGGAGGATTTAATGAATGGAAAAATTCAGGAAACCCTGTAATTTTTCTCAAGAAAAAGTAAGTCAATCGCTTAATTTTCTACCTCAAATTATCAACCAATTGTACTCTTATTTCTCTTAAATTTAAAAAGTATCATCTTTTGAGACTTTGTTAACGGAGTACAACCTGCACTTTTTTGTAACTTTAAGCTGAAATTCACAGCCATTATTCTGCTGTAATCAATTTAAATTTACTTCTATGAGAGAAGCAATCCGCTTTACTTTTATCTGTTTTGTCATTGTATTATTAATAATAGCAACCATACTCTGGCCTCGTTATGGGCTAATAAGTTTGGGTGTTATCATCTTTGCAATTGGTATCTATGATATTGTTCAAACTAAACACACTATTCTTCGAAATTTCCCTGTAATAGGGCATATGAGATATTTGTTCGAAATGATAAGTCCCGAAATTCATCAATATTTTGTGGAATCTAATACAGATGGAAAACCTATAGATAGAAACCATAGAACCTATATCTATCAACGCGCGAAACTTCAGCGAGAAACGCATCCTTTTGGAACAGAATTAAATGTTGAAGAAGAGAATTTTAAATGGATGCAACATAGTATCTATCCGGCTAAGATCTTAAAAGAAACTCCAAGAGTTATAGTTGGAGGAGCAGAGTGTAAACAGCCTTATTCTGCCAGTATATTTAACATTTCTGCTATGAGTTTTGGTGCATTAAGCAAGAATGCTATCACTGCACTTAATCTAGGAGCTAAAGCAGGAAATTTTTATCATAATACGGGCGAGGGTAGTATATCACCATATCATTTACAAGGAGGAGATCTTGTTTACGAAATTGGTACGGGATATTTTGGGTGCCGCGCAGAAGATGGAAATTTTTCTCCTGAAAAATTTAAAGTTTCAGCAGCTGTTAAAGAGGTGAAAATGATTGAAATCAAAATCTCTCAAGGAGCCAAACCAGGCCATGGGGGAGTACTTCCTGCATCAAAAAATAACGAGGAAATTGCAGAAATTAGAGGAGTAAAACCTCATACAGCGGTGCTTTCGCCCCCAGGACATAGTGCTTTTAGTGATGCCGAAGGCTTACTTAGGTTTGTTAAGCAACTTAGAGAATTATCTGGCGGGAAACCTATAGGCTTTAAATTGTGTATAGGAAGTAAAGCCGAATTTAAGGAGATATGCAAAAAGATGGTGGAAACAGGTATAAAACCAGATTTTATCACTGTAGATGGAGCAGAAGGAGGGACCGGAGCAGCACCAATTGATTTTTCAAATTATGTGGGGATGCCCTGGGAAAAAGGCTTGATCTTTACTGTAGATACTTTAAATGGTTTTAATTTAAAGAAAGACATAAAAATTATTACTGCTACCAAGATCTTTACCGCTTTCGACATTTTTAAAGCTCTAAGTCTGGGGGCAGATATTTGTAATTCTGCAAGAGGGATGATGGTTGCTTTAGGTTGTATACAAGCCTTGCGTTGCGATAGCAATAAATGTCCTACAGGAGTAGCAACTAATGATCCTACTTTAATGCGAGGCTTAGTTGTACAAGACAAATGGAAAAGAGTGAAAAATTACCACGAACAAACCCTCGAAGATTTTAGAGATTTATTAGCGGGGGCAGGTTGTTCTACTTTAGAAGAATTAAATAGAACGCTTATTTATAAGAATTTCAACAATAAGAATAAATCTTATGAGAAGATTTATCCAAGTATAGAAGAAGGGATGTATTTAAAAGATCTCATCTCTGCTAATTAAAAATAAAAAAAGCCTGATAATATTCTATCAGGCTTTTCTTTATTTTTAAAACAGATTATTTTTCTGCTAAGTTTTCTAGAGATTTCACTTTAGAAATATTATCCTTTATCTCTTGCAACTGATTTCGAAGAATATCTTCTATATGAGGGGGAAAATGACATTTCTCTAATTTATGTTCATATTCCTTTTCTGCAGCTTTTTCTCCTCGAACACATTCTTCTAAAATGGTTTCATCATTATGTCTGCTAAAGGTAGAAACTAAATCCATCCAGGCTCTATGTAAATTTCCGCTGGAATTACCTTTTTCAATAGGATGTTCATTGAGCAACCTAATTTCTTTATCAATCTCAGTTGCAAAATGGTTACGTCTCACTACCTGATTTTTTAAAAAATCTTTTAGTTTGGGGTCTTTAGCATCAGAAATAGCTTTTTTAAAACCTTTCTCAGCATCATAGTTCTTCGCTAATAGTTCTTGTAAATTATTTACAAGTTTTTTGTGAATTTCTTCTTTTGCTTCTTCGATTGTGGTTTTCATAATACATTGATTTAGAAATAAATACCCTTAAAGATAAAGCCAAAAACGCATACTTAAAATGATAATTATCAATTTCTGAAAGGAATTTTTGAAAAGCCGGATCTAACTTATTAGATAATAGGAGTTCAATCAATAACAATTCGTTTGGAAAGCGAATCAAGTTATACTTTTTGTATATTTAAATTAGTTAATTTCACAACTATGAAGAAAATACTGATTGCTTTAGACTATAATCCGGTATCTGAAAAAGTGGCCGAAGCTGGATATCAATTAGCCCGAACCATGGGGGCACAGGTTTGTTTGATCCATGCTTTAGCTGAAATTAGTTATTACGGAATACAGTATCCAAGCTTTCTAGGGTACAATGGTTATAACGAGATTACTACAGATTTGAGCATGATTACCGATCTTAGGAAGATTGCACAGGATTTTCTTGAAAAAGCTGCAGAACATTTAGAAGATCCTACTGTAACGACTCATTTGGCCGAAGGAGAGACTTCAAGTAGTATTTTAAATTATGCTGAAGAATGGAATGCAGACCTTATTGTAATGGGTACCCATAGTCATTCGGTTTTAGAAAAATTACTTATGGGAACGGTAGCCTCTAAAGTGTTAGAGCACACCAAAATTCCTGTTTTAATGATTCCTATTAAAAAATAAAATTCTTTACCATTCTATATATTTTTCTGTAGGGGCATGTGAAATTACATGTTTTCCCCTGTTGCATTTTGAGTGATCTTTAACTTACTTATCCTACCTTTTTTGTTTTGAATTAATAAAAAAGAGCACTAAGAATTCATTCATATTTCCTCCCTTTCTTTCCCTCATAAAGACTGCATTTTTGGTGTAATTTCTTTAACAAGAATCACAATTTGATGATTCTAATAAAAACTATACCATGGAAAATTTAGTTAAAAATTTAGATGCCGGGATACTCAAAGATTTTTCGGCTAAAATTAGAGGAGAAGTAATCTTCCCAGAGAATCCTCATTATAACAAACAACGAAAGATCTACAATGCTATGATAGATAAACATCCAGGACTTATAGTACAGTGTTTGGATGTAGCAGATGTAATTTATGCTGTGAATTTTGCCAGAGAAAATGAGTTGTTATTGGCAGTAAAAGGAGGAGGGCATAATGGAGGAGGGTTTTGCCTTTGTGATGAAGGCCTGGTTATAGATCTTTCGGGAATTAAATATGTACAGGTAAATACACAAAATAATACTGTAAAAGTTGGAGGTGGAAATGTTTGGGGAGAAGTAGATCATGCTACTCATGCGTTTGGATTAGCTGTACCTGCAGGTATTATCTCTACAACAGGGGTTGGTGGACTCACTCTTGGAGGGGGCGTAGGATATTTATCTCGAAAATTCGGTCTTACCATAGACAATCTTCTGGAAGCAGAAATGGTGCTCGCAGATGGAAGTTTTGTAACGGTTAATAAAAATGAACACCCAGATCTATTTTGGGGAATAAGAGGGGGAGGAGGAAATTTTGGAATTGTAGTTTCCTTTAAATTTCAAGCGCATCCATTAGAAATGGTTTTTGGAGGTCCAACCTTATGGCCCATAGAAAAAACAGATGAGATCATGAAATGGTATGATAGTTTTATACATCATGCCCCAGATGATCTAAATGGGTTTGTTGCAACTCTTATCATTCCCGGTCCTCCATTCCCGGAAAGCCTTCATAACAAAAAATTCTGCGGAATTGTATGGTGTTATACCGGAGATCTAAAAGATGTAGACGATCTTTTTGAACCAGTTAGAGATATGAAACCCATTTTTGAACATCTAGGAGAAATGCCTTATCCATCTATACAAACCTTATTTGATGGATTATTGCCACCAGGATTGCAATGGTATTGGAGAGCAGACTTCTTTAATGAGATTAGCGAAGAAGCAAGAGCAATACATTTAAAATATGGTGAAAAATTACCGTCGCCTTTATCTCAAATGCATATGTACCCAATCTCTGGAGCTGCAGGTAGAGTAGGCAATAATGAAACAGCCTGGGCTTATAGAGATGCTAAATATGCAGGAGTAATTGTAGGAGTAGACCCAGATCCTGCAAATGCAGAGAAAATTACCAATTGGTGTAAAGATTACTGGAATGAGTTACATCCATACTCAGCCGGTGGGGCCTATTCTAATTTTATGATGGATGAAGGACAAGAAAGAGTGAAAGCAAGCTTTAAAGATAATTATGAAAGACTGGTAGAAGTAAAAAGAAAATATGATCCTCAAAATATGTTTAGAATGAATCAAAATATTAAACCATAAAAAAATCCTGAAGTCCGGAGGGAGCTTCAGGATCCAAACTAACTAACAATTATTCTCTTAGTTAAAACGATCTGCAAGATCTTCTAAAGATTTAACTTCATTAAGTGTAGTTCTTATTTCTTGTAGCTGTCTATCTAAAACTTGAGTGATTTGTGGAGGGAAATTGTTTTTTTCTAATTTCTCTTCATATTCCTCAACGCTTGCTTTTTCTCCACGAATACACTCTTCTAATACCGCTTCATCATCTTTCCCTGTAAAGGCAGTTTTAATATCTATCCAAGCACGGTGAAGATCTCCAGTTGTACTTCCATTTTCTTTAGGCTCTTCATTTAAAGAACGAATTTCTTTATCTAGTTCTGTAGCAAACCTGTTACGTTGTACCGCTTGCATTTTTAAAAATTCTTTTAAACTATGACTGTCCGAATCTTCTAAAGCTTTTTTGAAACCTTTTTCTGCATCATAATTTTTCTCAAGTAATTCCTGTAGGTTATGAACTAAATGTTTATGACTTTCTTCTCTCGATTTTTCTCTGGTAGTTTCCATAAAATATATTTTAATTAATGATTTACTTTTTTGATTAATTAAAGATACATAGTCATAGTACTGTAATGTCTTAAGGCTTTCTGAATTGAGAACTATTTAATACTTTCTGTTAATATTTGTAAATAAAACAATTATTAAATAATAAAAAATATCCGGCTAGATATGAACAATCCTTGGGGGATAAACAAATTCTATTAAATATGAAATAGTATTATAAAAACTTAACTTTGAGAAAGTAATTATAAAATTGAAAGTATGTTATTAAAACATGGGGTTCTACTTGGCATAAGTATGCTTTTTAGTTCGGTAGTTCTATCTCAAGAACTTTATATGCCACGAGATATTAAAGATGCTTATAAAAATAAGACGAGAACATTGTCTGGTGCTCCCGGAGAGAATTATTGGCAAAATAAGGCGATTTACGATATAGATATAACTTTAAATCCGCCAGATAGATCTGTAATAGGTCATGAAAAAATCACTTACACAAATAACAGTCCGGATACTTTATCATATCTAAATTTTAAATTATTGCTGAATGAACATAAACCCGGGGCTGCAAGACTAGGCCAAACTAGAGAAGGTTATTTAACCGATGGTACACATATAGACAAGTTTCTTGTAAATGGTACAGAACAGGTGTGGAGCGATAAAAATGATGGAACCAATAAACTTATTCAACTTCCTAAACCCTTGCTGCCTGGTAGCACTGTAGAAATGGAAATTGACTGGCATTTTAAGGTTTCTGAAGAGAGTGGTAGGGAAGGAGCTATAGATTCTACTACCTTCTTTTTAGCTTATTTCTACCCTAGAGTTGCTGTTTATGACGATTATACCGGATGGGACAGAATGACTTTTACAGGGTCGCAGGAGTTTTATAATGATTTTAATGATTATACCATAAAAGTAAATGTTCCTAAGAATTTTATAGTATGGTCTACAGGAGATCTTCAAAATCCAAACGAAGTTCTTCAAGATAAATACGCCGATCTATTAAAAAAATCTATGACGAGCGATAAAGTGATGAAAATTGCAGATCAAGAAGATTTAAAAAAAGCTCAGATCACAAAACAAAATGAAACCAACACCTGGAAATGGAAAGCTGAGAATATTACAGATGTTGCTTTAGCAGTTAGCGACCATTATAATTGGGATGCTGCCAGCGTTGTTGTAGATTCAACCAATATGAGAAGAGCTAGCGTTCAGGCTGCGTACGATGAAGAATCTGAAGATTTTAAAAAAATGGTAGGTTATGCACAACATGCTTTATCCTGGTTCTCTCATAATTATCCGGGGGTTCCGTATCCATTTTCAAAATCAACCACAGTAAGAGGTTTTGCAGATATGGAATATCCTATGATGGTAAATGATAGTTCTACGCCAGACGATGATTTTACACGATTTGTGGTAGAGCACGAAATAGCGCATACTTATTTTCCCTTTTATATGGGAATTAATGAAACCCGTTTTGGATTTATGGATGAGGGATGGGCTACAGCTTTAGAATATTTGATAAGCATTGCAGATCTTGGAGAAGAACAAGCTACAGAAAACTTTCAAAATTTTAGAGTGAATAGATGGATAAATAGTGGTTCTATAGAAGATGATGTACCTATAATTATTCCTTCAAGCATTTTAAGTGGTAGTACTCTTGGGAATAATGAATATGGAAAAGCAGCTTTAGGGTATCTTGCTTTAAAAGATATGCTTGGGGATAAAGAATTTAAAAAAGCACTTCAAGGTTATATGGATAGATGGCATGGAAAACATCCAAATCCGTGGGATTTCTTTTATTCTATAAACGATGTTACCGGGAAAGACCTTAACTGGTTTTGGGATGCATGGTATTTTAGTTATCATTATATAGATTTAGCAATTGAAGATGTAAAAATGGAGAATGGAAATACGGTAATCGAATTAAAAAATATTGGCGGGATGCCGGCACCGGTAGATATTACATTACACTTTAAAAGATGGAACCAAAGGATCTTCTCATGTTAGTCCGGCAGTTTGGAGTAAAGATCAAAAAACTGCAACTATTCAATTAAAAGATATAAAAGACATATCTAAGTTGGAATTAGATGGAGGAATTTTTATGGATGCCGATGTCTCTAATAACAGTTGGACTTCTAATAAATAATTTAATAAAATTGTATTAAAACAACCGACCTTATTATTGAAACAGAGGTCGGTTTTTTAGTTATTAAGAATTAGAAAAGGAAGAATGAGAAGTAATGATCCCTATGCAGCTCTTAAATACAAGGAGTTCAATTTATTTTTGTTGGTTAGGTTTGCGATGGTCTTTGCCTGGTCTATGCAGTTTGTGGTGATAGAATGGGAAGTTTATAGTATCACAAAGAATCCTTTATCTCTTGGAATAATTGGTTTAATGGAAGTTATCCCGGCAGTGTCTTTAGCTTTATTTGCTGGACATATTGTAGATCAAAAAGAGAAAAAAGGATTACTAGTAAAATGTATCTTAGGTTTTTCCGTAATCAGTTTAGGATTATTTTTACTCACCTGGCCAAAAGTTGTAGATGGTATATCTACCCATATTATTTTATATTCCATTTACTTTCTGGTTTTTTTAGGTGGAATAGTACGATCTTTTTTAGGTCCAACAATATTTTCTTTATTCTCCTTAATTATCCCTAAAAAGATCTATCCCAATGCTGCCACATGGAGTAGTTCGGTTTGGCAAATGGGTGCCGTATTAGGTCCTGCAATTGCAGGTTTTACCATCAACTGGATGGGAGTGCATTGGTCTATGTGTCTTATCTTCGGATTCTCTTTAATGGCACTAATTTTTCTAAGTCAAATTCCGAAGAAGCCAATACTTAATCCTAAGATTGGGGAACCGGTTATTGAAAGTTTAAAAGAAGGGATTAAATTTGTATTTAACACCAAGATTATTTTAGGTGCCATATCTTTAGATATGATCGCCGTTTTATTTGGTGGAGCAGTGGCTTTATTGCCTATCTATGCACAGGATATTTTGAAGGTAGGTCCTGAAGGATTTGGAATTCTAAGAGCTGCTCCGGCCGTTGGTGCGTTAATAACCATGTTTACTTCTGCATATTTTCCCCTCAATAAAAATGCAGGAATGAAATTATTGGCTGCCATCTTTGGTTTTGGACTTTGCATTATAGTTTTCGGCCTGTCTACCTGGTTTTGGCTATCTGTTCTTGCATTATTTTTAAGCGGAGTTACAGATGGAATTTCTATGATAATAAGACAAACCATATTACAGCTTAAAACACCAGATCATATGAGAGGGAGAGTTGCCTCTGTAAACTCAATGTTCGTGGGTTCATCTAATGAATTAGGAGCCTTTGAAAGTGGATTAACAGCTAAATGGATGGGAACAGTTACCGCAGTTGTTTTTGGAGGAACCATGACATTACTTACTGTAGTAACTACAGGAATTGCCTTACCTTCCTTTAGAAAATTAGATCTAAGAAAAGACTTGAAAGAACACGAGGAAAATAATTAATTTAAAAAATATATTATGAAAATAGGATTTATAGGATTAGGGATTATGGGAAGTGCAATGGCTTCCAATTTATTAAAATCTGGTCATGAATTACTTATATATAATCGCACCAAAGAAAAAGGAGAAAATCTAGTAAAGCAGGGTGCAATCTGGAAAAATTCTCCAGCAGCTGTGGCTAAAGAGATTGATGTTCTATTTACTATGCTGGAAGACCCATCGGCAGTAGAAAGTTTGGCTTTAGAGGCTAATGGCTTTTTAAATGAAATGAGAGAAGGCAGTATTTGGGTAGACTCCAGTACAGTTAATCCGAGTTTCAGTAAAAAAATGAGCGAGAAAGCTATAGCTAAAAATATAAGATTTTTAGATGCTCCGGTTTCGGGATCTAAAGTACCTGCAGAAAAAGGAGAATTGCTTTTCCTGGTAGGTGGAGAAAAAGCAGATATGGAAGATGTACAACCTCTTTTCGATCTTATGGGGCAAAAGGCAGTTCATATTGGGGATCATGGAAAAGGTTCTGCAATGAAGATCATGATCAATAACCTCTTAGGGCAAAGCATGTTAGCTTTTTCTGAAAGTGTTTCTCTTGGAATGGCTATGGGGCTTGATAAAAAAATGGCCATAGAAGTTTTATTAAATACTCCGGTAACAGCTCCAATTCTAGATGTTTTTAGATCGAGAATTGAAGATGAGAATTACGAACCTAATTTTCCTTTAAAACATCTTCAAAAAGATCTTCATCTTTTTACAGAAACGGCTTATGAATTGAATCAAGCAGTTCCTCTTACTAATGCAGCTAAGGAAGTTTACGCTCAGGCAAAGCAAAAAGGTCAGGCAGATCTGGACTTTTCTTCGATCTTCAAGTTTATTAACGAATAGAAATTCATTTTTTCAAAAATAATAACCCGGCAACCTAATTTTGTCGGGTTTTTTTATGATGTAAATGCAAAATTATAAGAGTCTTTATACTTTCAGAAAATTGAGTAAATTAAGCTTTCAAATTTCAATTTCTATTCTATGAAAAAATCTTTACTAAATTATGCTTTACTACTTTGTTGTGGGATAGCCTTCTCCCAATCTCCTAAAAGAAAATTAGTTCCTTCAGATGTTTACAAGTATCAATCGCTATCTAATATGCAAGTATCTCCAGATGGTAAATGGGTGCTATATTCTGTCGCGATACCAGATTCCACAAAAAATAAAAAGATCTCAGATCTCCATTTATCAAGTTGGGATGGAAAAGATAAAATTCAACTTACATTTTCTGATGAGGGTGAATCTAATCCAAAATTTAGTCCAGACGGCAAATACATAGCTTATCTATCATCAAAAAAAGTTGACAGTACAGATAATGATCAAATTTGGTTGATGGATAGAAGAGGAGGAGAAGCCAAACAATTTACTAAAGTAAAAGAAGATCTTAAAGATTTTGCATGGTCTCCAGATGGTTCAAAAATGGTTCTGGTAATGCAGGAAGAAGAGAAAAAAGATAAAAAATCTAAAACAAAACCTGTAATAGTAGTAGATAAATATCATTTTAAACAGGATATAGATGGTTATGTATATAATAAACCTACCCATTTATATCTATCTGGATATAAAAACTGGTAAAATAGAACAGTTAACAGAAGGTAAGTATTACGAAAGCAAACCCTCATGGTCTCCAGATGGAACAAAGATCACTTTCGTGAGCAACAGAACAGATGATCCTGAACGCAATGATAATAAATCTATCTATGTTATAGATGCTAAGAAAGGTAGTACTATTAAAGAACTAACTACCTGGAAAGGAACAGAAAATGAACCAAGATGGAGTAAAGATGGCAAGAAAATAGCCTTTTTAAGGTCTACTCAAGATATGACCTACATTAATTACGATCAGGATATTCTAGCAGTAATGAATGCAGATGGTAGCGATGTAAGATTACTAACAAAAGAACTAGATAGACCAGTCTCTCATTTTAGATGGGGAAAAGATGATAAAACAATTGGCTTTGTTGTAGAAGACGATAGACAAACCTATATTTCTGAAGTTGAGGTTTCTTCAGGAAAGATCAAAAAAGTAATTGGTGGCGACAGAAGTTTTTATGAACTAGAAGCAAATCCAGATGGAACTTGGTTGACCAATATGGCAGACCCTGAACATCCATCCAATTTATATACTGTAAACAACGGAAAGTTGAATCAGCTTACTCATTTAAATGAAGATTGGTTAAAAGATGTTGCTTTAGCTGAGGTTTCAGGTTTTCAATCTACTAGTAAAGATGGAACTAAAGTTTCCGGATTGTTCTTTAAACCTGCAGATGCCGGTGATAAAAAACTTCCATTTATACTTTTTATTCATGGAGGACCCGTAGCTCAAGATGATTATGGATTTGATTTTACAAGACAAATGTTAGCTGCAGGAGGTTATGGAGTTGCTGCTGTAAATTATAGAGGGAGTAATGGGAGAGGTTTAGATTTTAGCAAAGCAATTTATGCCGATTGGGGAAATCTTGAAGTGCAAGACCTTCTTGGAGCTACAGATTATTTGGTGAAAGAAGGAAAAATAGATCCTGAAAAATTAGGAATTGGAGGTTGGAGTTATGGCGGTATCTTAACCGATTATACTATAGCTACCGATACTCGATTTAAAGCTGCGTGTAGTGGTGCAGGAAGTGCCATGCAACTTTCTATGTATGGGATAGACCAATACCTTCTTCAATGGAACGAAGAAATTGGATTACCATGGGTTAAGGAAGATCTAGAGAGATACATGAAATTATCATATCCCTTTACTCATGCAGATAAGATAAAAACGCCCACCTTATTTATGGCGAGTGAAAATGACTTTAATGTGCCAACAGAAGGAACAGAGCAAATGTATGCTGCTTTAAGAACTTTAGGGGTACCAACCCAATTAGTTATTTATCCAGATCAATTTCACGGAATCTCAGTCTTAAGTTACCAGGTAGATAGATATAAAAGATATTTAGATTGGTATGGGAAATACCTTAATGTAAATTAATAATCACAATCATTTAGAAAGGGTTAGCAAAAAAGCTAACCCTTTTTTATTTCTTTTATTCTGAAAATCTCCACGCAAGAATCCTGCTTTTCTTTTGTCCCTGATTCATAGCTATTACCTTATGCTCGGCTTTTAATTTTGTAAGTTGTTTTTGAAGCTTTGCGAGATGCTCTTTTTTTGAAACCAAACAAGTAAACCAACCCACCTGATCTTTAAAATTGATACTTTCTTTTATCATTCTTTTAATGAAAAGTGCTTCCCCGCCATTACACCAAAGTTCATTAGCCTTACCGCCAAAATTTAATCTCTGTTCGGGAGAGATATTCAAATTTTTCAGTTTTTTCAAACTTCCTTTTTCTGCCTCTTCTTTTGAAGAGTGAAACGGAGGATTACACATGGTAAAATCGAAATATTCTGAGGGCAAAATGATATCTTTAAAAATATTAGAGGCATCTTCCTGATGTCTTATTTCAATAAATTTTGAAAGCCCAGAATTCAATTTAATATTCAATTTTGCAGAATCTACAGAAGCTTTATTGATATCAGAGCCTACCATTTTCCAGTTATAAATCTTATTACCTAGAATAGGATAAATGCAATTCGCGCCTACACCTATGTCCAAGCCTCTAACTTTAGAAGCCTTATCTTCTATTAGATCATTTAAGAAATGAATATAATCTGCTCTCCCGGGAATGGGTGGGCATAAATAATTTGCCGGTACTTGCCAGTCTTCAATTTGGTAATCTGATAACAGAATAGCTTTATTAAGATGAAAAACTGCCTCTGGATTAGAAAAATCTATGGTTTCAATCCCATGTTCATTAAGTTTAATAAAATTGTTTAAAGCTTGATGAGATTTTGTGAGTTCTCGAAGGTTGTAACCCTTACTGTGAATATTCTTTGGATGCAAAGTTTTTGTATTAAGGAGTGGAAGCCAAAGATACGATGAATATTGGGGTTTAATGATATTAGTGTAAGATGGCTTATCTCTATTTTCCGAGATAATATCAACATTTAACTAAACATTTTAAAAATTTATTATTTCTAAACATTTTTTATGAGTTTCTTATTCTTAAAATTAAATTCTAACACTTATATTTGCAGTAGTTTAAGTTTCATGATATCCGGCAACTAAAATTCTGGATTAAATCTTTCGAAAATTTTTTATCTTACCACTAAAAGATTTTCAATCTTTCCTAAAAATATCGAGAACACTTAAATGCTTAAATATCAGTATAACTAAAATAATCGAATGGCAAAATCGCAACAAACCTTTAATAAAATAGAAAAAGAGAAAAAACGTTTGAAAAAACGTGAGGAGAAAAATAAGAAGAAAGAAGAACGTAAAGCCGAAGGAAAAGGTAGTTCTTTTGAGATAGCTTATGTAGATGAGTATGGTAATTTAACAGATACTCCTCCAGATCCATCTAATAAAATAGAGGTTGAGGCAGAAGATATAGTATTGGGAGTTCCTAAAAAAGAAGAAGGGGATGAAGAAGATAAAAACGCACCTAAAGAAGGTAAAGTTTCTTTCTTTGATCATTCTAAAGGCTTCGGATTTATCTTAGACTCTATTAATCAAGAGAAATACTTTGTACACGTAAGTGGATTGATCGATGAGATTGAAGAAAATGACAAAGTTACTTATGAACTTGAAAGAGGAATGAAAGGAATGAATGCAGTTAGAGTTAAAAAGATCTAACCTAAGCACCTCAAGAAATAATATTTTAAAAAAGCTCCAATTAAATTGGGGCTTTTTTTATGTTGAAAAATCTGATCTATCACTCAAGTTCTGCGGGAAGTTCCTGATATTGAGAGCTTCCATTTCATCATTAGATTTTATACTTATATTCGCAGCCTGAAAATTCATCATAATGGAGAGTAAAGAAATGGACATGAAGGCAAAATTAAGTCAGGAAGAGATTGATACTTGCATTTCCATGTTAGAGCAGTTGGTAGATAATACCAATCAGGTTTTCGAGTTGCCCGAAGAAAAGCGTATTGCTTTAATGAAAGCTGCCGGGCCAACTTACCAGACCTCATAAAGATGAATTTACAAAGCGTAGAAAAGATGCTAAAAAAGCAGCGAAGCGTAAGATGATAGAACGCGATAAACATGCGCGTAAAGAAACCGGAATTAGAAGTGCCAGAGAGGCTACTATCTTTATAGCTCCTAAATTCTTAGAGCTTCCGGAAGAAAAAGAATTGGAACTAGAATCTCCAAGAAATTGTTATGTATGTAAAAAAACATATACAAAACTGCATCACTTTTACGATACCATGTGTCAGGAATGTGGAGATTTTAACTATGCTAAAAGATTTCAGACAGCAGATCTTACGGGGCAGGTTGCGGTAATTACAGGCTCACGACTTAAAATTGGATATCATATAACCCTAATGCTTTTAAGAGCAGGTGCAACGGTGGTTGCTACTACTCGATTTCCTGCAGATTCTGCACTTCGTTTTTCTAAAGAAGATGATTTTCAAGAATGGGGAGATCGATTAAAAATTCATGGGCTTAGATCTTAAGACATATCCCAAGTGTAGAGATCTTCTGTAATTATATCGAGCAGAAATATGACAGATTAGATATTCTTATCAATAATGCTGCGCAAACAGTTAGAAGACCTGCAGGATTCTATCAGCATTTAATGGCAAAAGAAGAAACTCCCATAGATTCTCTACCTCAATTTGCTCAAAATTTACTTCAAGATCATAAAGCCTGTCTTGGCGAATTAAGATCGCTTACAGATGGAGCTTCCAATAATCAGAATAATGTACTTCCGGTAACCTGGCACGGGCCGGAACCGGGAGTAGGGATTAGAGCTTCAGCTAAATTATCGCAGATCCCTTATACTTTTGATAATTCCCTCTCAGCAAAAGAAGTGTTTCCAGAAGGACAATTAGATGCAGATCTGCAACAAGTAGATCTTAGAAAGACCAATAGCTGGAGATTGAAATTAGGCGAAATTGAGACCACAGAGATGGTAGAGGTTCAATTGGTGAATTCTGTAGCGCCTTTTGTTTTATGTAATCGTCTTTCAGAATTAATGAAAAAAGAGAATACGGGCAAGAAACATATCATCAACGTTTCTGCTATGGAAGGGAAGTTCCAACGTTTCAAAAAAGAAGATCGCCATCCCCATACCAATATGGCCAAAGCAGCATTAAATATGCTTACTCATACCTCGGCTGGAACTTTGGCGAAAGATGGAATTTTTATGAACGCTGTAGATACGGGTTGGGTTACAGATGAAGATCCGGCAGAACTTATCTAAAAAGAAAGTAGAAGTTCATGATTTTCAACCGCCGTTAGATATTGTAGATGGGGCAGCCAGAGTGATGGATCCGCTAATTGATGGAATAAATTCAGGAAAACATTGGAGCGGGAAATTCTTAAAAGATTATATGCCAATAGATTGGTAGATTTTTAAGAATCTCTAAGCATTACCATAGGGGTATATTCCAATCAAAGTAGCATATATGCTAATTATTGCGTGGAAAACACTTCTGAAAATTCGAGGTAAGCCTCGTGAGAATTAAACCCTCTTTGAGGGATTTAAACGTATTTTTGCCAAATGTCAAATTCTATTAAAAACAATCAGGAGATCCTGAACAAATTAGGTATTGAAAAGCTCAATCCTATGCAGGAAGAAGCGCATCAAATTATTGCCGAAAACAATAATGTGGTATTGCTTTCTCCAACCGGAACAGGAAAAACGCTGGCCTTTTTACTTCCTATAATCAATAATTTAGACTTAGATCTTCACGAAGTTCAGGCTTTAATATTAGTGCCATCTAGAGAACTTGCTATACAAATTGAGCAGGTAGTTCGAGAAATGGGTTCTGGTTTTAAGGCGAATGCTATTTACGGAGGCAGACCCATGTCTAAAGATAAAATAGAATTAAGTCATCCACCGGCAATACTTATTGGTACTCCGGGAAGAATTGCAGATCATTTAAGAAAAGAAACTTTTTCTATAGACTTTCTTGAATCCTTAATTTTAGATGAATTTGATAAATCTTTAGAAGTTGGATTTGAAGAGGAAATGTCTGAAATTTTAGAGGCACTTCCGCATATTAAAAAACGAGTGCTGACTTCTGCAACGCAAGAGATCAAGATTCCAAAATTTGCAGGGGTTAAAAATGAAGTCTATATCAATTATCTAGATCAGGGAGTTTCAAAATTAGAGATCAAAACAGTGATCTCGCCAGAAAAAGATAAATTGAATACTTTGGTAGAGCTACTAAATCATCTTGGAGATCAACCCGGTATTATCTTCTGTAATTTTAAAGACACTATACAGCGAGTGAGCGATCATTTAAATGATAAGAATATAGCTCATGGATGTTTTTATGGTGGTTTAGATCAAAAAGATAGAGAACGCGCTCTTATAAAATTTAGAAATGGAACTCATAAGCTCATTATTGCTACAGATCTTGCGGCTCGTGGAATTGATATTCCGGAGATGAAATTCATCATACATTATCAACTTCCTCTAAAAAGTCAGGAATTCACCCATAGAAATGGAAGAACTGCAAGAGTAGATAATAATGGTACCGCCTATGTGCTGAAATGGGCAAAAGAAGAATTACCGGAATTTATTCATCCAAATACAAAGACCGAAGAATTGACTAAAAATCGTTCTTCTGAAGTTAACAGTTGGAAGACCATTTTTATTTCTGGGGGTAGAAAAGACAAGATCTCTAAAGGAGATATTGCCGGCTTATTCTTAAAGCAGGGAAATCTTGAAAAAGAGCAATTGGGGACTATAGAACTTAAACAAGATTGTGCATTTGTATCTGTTCCTGCAGAACTTGCAGATCAATTAATAGAAGTACTGAATAATACGCGTTTAAAAAAGAAAAAAGTTCGACTTAATATTATTTAGAAGTTATGGGGAATGAGCAACCAAACAATCCGCTTCATGGTAAAAAATTAGCCGATATTTTAGAATTTCTAGTTGAAAAATATGGTTGGGAAGAATTAGGAAATAGAATTAATATTAGATGTTTTACCCATGATCCCTCTGTAAAATCCAGTCTGAAATTTCTGCGAAAAACTCCGTGGGCAAGAGAAAAAGTAGAACAATTATACCTGAAATCGATCTAAAAATAAAGGCTGAAAAATAATATTTTCAGCCTTTAACTTTTTAGGGTCAGCAATTATAGAACTTCTTTCGTTTAATATATTTGATTAATTTAGAGTAACCTAAATTTTGAAAAGAATGAATGAGCAAATAGAAGTTTCTACCTTAGTAAATAAGCCACTGGAGAAGGTGTGGAAGTATTTTACAGAACCCAAACATATTAAGAACTGGTATTTTGCAACCTCAGAATGGCATGCTCCTCTTGTAGAGAATGACTTGAAAGTAGGTGGGAAATTCAAAACAAGAATGGAAGCTGTAGATGGAAGTGAAGGTTTTGATTTTGAAGGTGTATACACCAAGGTAGAGGAATTTAAGTTAATTGAATATGTTTTAGATGATGGGAGAGAAGTAAAGGTCTTATTTGAAGATAATCCTGATGCTGTCTTGGTTAGAGAGATCTTCACACCAGATAAAGAAAATTCAATCGAACTTCAAAAAGGGGGTTGGCAGGCCATCTTAGATAATTTCAAGACCTACGCAGAATATATCTAATTAAAATATTTACTTCTCGAATTGAAAATTGATACCTACTGCGGTATCTTTATTATTCCATGGAGCTGATAAAAAAATATTCCCATACCCATCCAGAAAATGAGAGTCTTTCATTCAATATTAAAAGAATGGAAGATGTTTATGACATCACTCAGGGAAAACCCGATGATGCGCATAGGCATGATTACTATATCATTCTTTTGGTGAAGAAAGCTTCTGGTAAACATATTATCGACTTTAATGAATTTGATTTGGCAGACAATCAAATGTTCTTTATTAGTCCGGGGCAGGTGCATCAAATCATAGAAAACGAGAAATCTTATGGGCATATACTTACCTTCTCTCCTCAATTTCTTATAGAAAATGGAATCGAAAAATGCTTTATAGATGATCTTTATATTTTTAATGACTTCGGAAGAAATCCTCCATTAAAGATCACAGAAGCGGAATTTGAAAAATTTGATGCTCTTGCTCAAGAGATCTATGATTTTGAAGCTACCAATAGAAAATTCAAATATCAGGCAATAGGAGCGCTATTGAAGCTCTTACTTATACAAAGCAATAATATTTGTTCCCTCTCTGGAGAAAGCAACACCCAAAACACGCAGGCATCTGTCTCTTTACTTAGAAATTTTAAAGAATTACTAGAAGCCAATTTTGGGACCTGGCATATGGTTTCACAATATGCCGAAGCATTACACATCACCCCAGATTATCTAAACGCTTCTCTAAAATCGCTAACAGGAACAGGAGCAAAAGAACATATCCAGAATAGAATTCTCATCGCTGCGAAGCGACTTCTTAAATTTTCAGATCTTAATACTAAAGAGATCGCCTATGAATTAGGCTTTTCTGAACCAGCTAACTTTAGCATTTTCTTTAAAAAACACACCGGTATAAGTCCCTCTAAATTTGAAGTTTAAGAAGGATATCGGATTTTCATAAGCCTTACTCGTATTTTAATATTTCTTCTCAGCGCTTGTCTGCCTAAATTTGATGTATCAAAAAAAGCTAAGTTTTTCAAATTAGCTTAAGATATCAAATTAAAAGGAAATATTATGAAATCTATATTGCACAAAGCAAATACAAGAGGTCATGCAAATCATGGCTGGTTAGATAGTTATCACAGTTTTAGTTTTGCAAACTATCACAACCCAGAAAGAATGAATTTTGGAGTTCTGAGAGTTTTAAATGATGATACCGTGAGCGGAGGAAAAGGGTTTGGAACGCATCCTCATGATAATATGGAAATTATCTCTATTCCTTTAGAAGGCGATCTGGAACATCAAGATAATATGGGGAATCGCACCGTTATTAAAGAAGGAGATGTTCAAATATTAAGTGCTGGAACCGGGATCATGCATTCTGAATATAATAAGAATAAAGACGAACAGGTTAAATTTTTACAGATCTGGTTATTCCCAAATAAGAAGAATCTAGCTCCAAGGTACGATCAAGTATCGGTAAGAGATCTTCAAAAGAAAAATGAGTTATACCAGGTGCTTTCTCCCAATGCTGAAGATGGGGGAGTTTGGGTAAATCAAGATGCCTGGTTCTTTATGGGAGAGTTGGAAAAAGGAATTTCTCAAGATTATAAAATTCATAAAGAAGGCAATGGGGTGTATGTATTTGTTCTGGAAGGCGATGTGAGCATTAACGATCAAAAACTGAATAAAAGAGATGGTTTGGGTATATGGGAAGTAGAAGAATTTAAGGTTACTGCAGACACAAATGCAAAAGTGCTTTTGATGGAAGTCCCAATGCAACTCAACTAAAATTATAAAAAATTAATTACTAATTAAATATATTAAACATGGAAAACACAAAGAATATTTGGAAAATTGATGAGTCACATTCTAACGTTACTTTTAAAGTTAAACACATGATGATCTCTACTGTATCTGGGGAATTTGAAAAATTTGAAGGTACCTTAGAATCAGCAAAAGAGAATTTTGAGGATGCGAAATTTGATTTTTCATTAGATGTTAATTCTATTACAACCAAGAATAAAGACAGAGATACACACTTAAAATCTGATGACTTTTTTAATGCTGAAAGATTTCCAAAATTAAAATTCAAGTCTACTTCTTTTGATGGAGAAACTTTAAAAGGAGATCTTACAATAAGAGACATTACAAAACCGGTAAGTTTAGAAGTTGAATATAACGGGACTGCTGTAGATCCTTACGGACAGACCAAAGCAGGATTTGAATTTAAAGGCGAGATCAATAGAAAAGATTTTAACCTTACCTGGAATGGGGTAACAGAAGCTGGAAATATTGTGGTTTCAGATAAAGTTAGAATGATTGTAGATGCTCAATTTATAAAGCAATAAGATACTAACTTGTTCAAAAATTTGCATTTAAAGAGTCTGTTAATCAATATTATTATTGAAATAGCAGACTTTTTACATTTGATAATCAATGATTATCTGTTAAATTTATTTTTAAGATTAATTTTCTGTCTAATAGTTCTTTTGTCACCCTGTTCCGATAAGTATCGGAATTATTTCAGGGTCTCCATATTTTCTTAATATCCGTTGAATTGAGATTCTGAAACAAGTTCAGAATGACGTCCTCCTTCAGTTTAGGTTAACCAACAATAAATTTTTATTCGCTAGTATTAGTTAGCTTGTTTATTAAGAAAAAAGGCGTAGTTTCGCGCCTCATTAAAAATGAGGCATTTATGAAGCGTGTTAACGAATACAAGAAACTATTTAATGTTGAGAAAGATATAGATCTTAAGCAATTAAAGACTTCTTATAGAAATTTAGTAAAAGAATGGCATCCGGATAAATTTCAGGAAAGTGATGAAAAGCACGCCGAAGCCGAGATTAAAAGTAAGCAGATCATTGATGGATATCACTTTTTAGTTAGTATTGCTCCAGAGACTATCGCTGCTAACTTAGAAGAATATAACAAAACTACTAACGAGTCTGGAATTGCAGATTTTCAGCATAAAGGAAACGTTTTAGAAATTAGCTTTTTAGACGGAACTACCTACGAGTATTTTGGTGTAAACAAAGCTTTATTTGTAAAATTGATCAATTCTGACCGTCAATTTAGATTTGCGAAAAGAAATATTTTTAACTCATTTCTTTACAGAAAATCTAAAAAAGATCTAGAAATGCAACCAGCTTAAATGGCTATGTTCTAATACTATAAATTCCAAAAGTCAATTCAGATTTTTGGAATTTTCTTTTTTAAGGAAAGTCTGTAAAATTTTATTTTATAGAATTAGGAGTAGTGGAAGGTTTATAAATTTATCGACTGCCTAATCTGGATTAATTACTTATTAGAATTAAAATTGATAGATGAATAAAAAAGCGATCTACGCAATTATTATTTGCGCAATTCTGGCAGGGGCGAATGGTCTTCTCATTAAATATATGAGTAGCATGACTACAGGTTCTATAGCCTGGTTTAGAACAGCAATTCCTATCTTCATCTTGATTCCGTTCTTATATAAAGATGGAGAACTGCATTTTAGAGGCAATAATAAAAAGATGCTCCTGGCATCTTTTATAAATGCCGTGAGAATGTATCTCTATTTGTTGGCATATATGTACACATCTATAGGGAATACGGTAGTGCTTTTCTATACCTATCCAATATTTGTAACCGCCATAGAAACCTTATTCTTTAATCAGAAAATTAAAAAGGAACAGGTATTATTACTGCTATTAGCATTTATCGGGATCGTGATTACTTATATAGGAAAACCATTTAGTTTTCATTCTAAAGATTTTATAGGAATGTTAGCAGCCATTGGGGCATCTATTGGTTATGCAACTACGGTGGTATTGTTTAAAGCTGAAAATCATAGATACAGCAAGAACCAAATGGTATTCTTTCAAAATGTGGTAGGAGCCATTGTGTTTATTCCATTTTTAATAAGTTTACCTGAAGCAGAACTTTCTCATATTGGAATGGGAGTATTCTATGGTTTTCTAATTGGGATTGTAGTTTTTAAGCTCTTCTTTTATGGACTTAGTCATCTAACTGCTTCTACTGCTACTACCTTAATGTATCTGGAAGTGGTAAGTGCTATTTTACTTGGATATTTTATATTAGGAGAGCCATTAACCTGGAATATTTTATTGGGCGGGAGTTTAATAGTTACCAGTAGTTATTTGATCTCGAGATTGAATAAAAAACAAACGCTAGCAAAAGAAGCTAATAACCGAAATTAAATAATATAAAAAATCCCCGAAATAATCTATTTCGGGGATCAAAACTTGCTTCAATATAAATTAATCGTTTCTATAATTGGTATCTCCAAATTCTCTTCTATCGTAAAAAGATTTGTCGTTTTCCAGGCGATTTTCGTCATACAAAAGATCATCATTAGCCTCTTCAAGATCTAGATCTTCATTAGACCTGCTGCGTTCTCTATAGTTATCATATCTAACGCGTTCTGCTTCTAAACGTTTTCTCTCTTCTTCTAATTTTAAACGCTCTTCTCTTAGTTTATTTCTTTCCTGTTCGAGACTTTTTCTTTCAGAAGACCAATCATCTTGATGTTTATCGATCTTTCTATCAAAAGTTTCGTCTTGCAAAGTGGTCATTATTGTTTTCTCTGTCTGAGCGATACGGAGATTCTCTTTCCTGAATGATCTTATTATCATCTGCTCGATGATGACTTTTATTCAAATTCTCATTTAACTCACGATTATAAGAACTTAGCACCACTTTTTCATATTCTCTATCTATATGAGTTCCTCTATTCACTCTTTTGGTTTCAGCAAAAGTTTGATGATCTATACTTTCTGTATAAACATATTTTTGATCATTTTCTATACTTACCATTCCTATAGGGATGATAATATGATTCTCTCCATCTTTATTCACAAATTCCCGTATCTCGATATTAGCAGGTCTCCCGTATGGGTCGTGATTAGCTTCTATAATAGAGTTATCTACTTCAACATCTAGATAAACAACGCGTTCTAATTCCTTATTTACTAAAAGATTATCTACTTTTCCAATCACCCTATTGTTCAAATCTTTTACCGGCCATCCGGTAACGTCAGAATAGTGACTGTCTACTTTATAATCTGATAATTCTTCCAGATAGTACAAATGTTTATTTTCATTTTTCATAATTCTTAAATTATAGATTATTGCATTTTATTAAGTGTGGTTACCACGTTTCTTATAAACGTGTCTATTTCAGCTTTCTGTTCCTCAAAAGTTTGAGAAGCATCTATCATTTGTAATGAATTTTGTGCAGATGTAACTTCGTTTGATAATTGAGGGTACTTCTCCTTTTGAATATTTTGAAGGGCAGCAATAATTTGATCTCCACTTTCCTTTAAAGTTTTCATCCAGGTACTTTCTTGAGTAGAAGGGTGGTTTTAACCAGCTTTTCTCTTTGTGCCTTAAGATCATTACTAATCGTAACTTTAGTTTGCAATGATTTTGTTCTTACAGCATCTATAAGATCTATCATAGATTTATTTGCGTCTGCAACCGTAGTAGTAACAGGGGTTGCGGCTAAATTATTATTGTTAGAAGTTGCATTGTAAGTAGAATCTGTTGTTGAATAAGTATCATTATTCATAGTGTCTTCAGAATTATAAGATTCTTCATCTACTTGTTCTGTAGTCATATCGTCTACCTCATCTACATCGTCCACATCTGTGGTGTCTAAATAAATAAAGAAATACCAAAGTGCTGCAAGTATAATTAGCACCAATAATATCCATGGCCACACCGGGCTCTTTTTTCTTATTTTAATCTCTGCCATACTTTTAATTTTTAGTGGTTTGGTTAGTTTTAAATTGTAGTTCTAAAGTACTAAGAAGACCTTGTAAACTTAATTAAGGATTCTGTAAAGTATTGTTAATTAAGTACTAATGGAAATATTTGGTTTTAATTGGGAGCTGAATATTAGATGATTAATGCTGAAAAAAGAAAAAGCCTGTAACTATTAGAGTTACAGGCTTTGTAAAATTATAAGCTAATATAGCTTAGTTCTTAAGCATCTCAAATAATTTTTCGGCAACCAGACCTGATGATGCAGGATTTTGTCCAGTTATCAAATTACCATCTACAATGGCATATTCTCCCCAGTCATCTACCTTAGAATAGATCCCGCCATTTTCTTTCAACATATCTTCAACCAAGAATGGTACTACATTGGTAAGTTGTACGGCTTCTTCTTCAGTATTTGTAAATCCGGTTACTTTTTTCCCTTTCACTAAAGGTTCTCCATTTTCTTTTTTCACATTTTTAAGTGCAGCAGGAGCATGACATACAAACCCAATTGGTTTATGTTTAGCGTTAAAACTTTCAATTAACTTAATTGATGTTTTATCTTTAGAAAGATCCCAAAGTGGACCGTGTCCTCCAGGATAGAAAACAGCATCATATTCACTTGGATCTACATCTGCCAAAACTTTTGTATTGTTAATCACTTTTTGAGCAGCTTCATCTTTATGAAAACGTTTTGTGTCTTCTGTCTGCGCATCTTCACTATCACTGTTAGGATCTATTGGAGCTTTCCCTCCTTTTGGAGTTGCCACCGTAATATCTACCCCTTTATCTAATAGCGTATAATATGGGTTTGCAAATTCCTCGATCCAAAATCCTGTTTTTTTTCCTGTGTCTCCTAATTCGTCATGAGACGTTAATACAAATAATACTTTCATATCTTTTTCTTTTTTATGGTTAATATTCTCTTTTTTCTCTTGTGCTGCAAGACTTCCAAAAGTCATTGCAAATAATAATACGTGTAATCTTTTCATTTAAATCAATCTACTCAACTATAATTTCACCACCATTTTCCCTTTATTCTTTCCGGAAAAAGATCTAAAAAGGCCTGGGGTATATTTTCAAAACCTTCTACTACGGTTTCTGAATAATTTAGTTTTCCTTCTTGTAACCATCCGCTTAAATGCTGAATAGCTTCAATGAATTTATCTTCATAATTTGAAACGATAAACCCTTGCATTAAAGCACTATTCTTAATTAAAAATGGCTGAACGCTCACACTTTGCGGTAATGAGGTCTCGTTGTACACCGATATAGCCCCACAAATAATCATTCTGGCAAATCTGTTGATATTGAACAACACGGCATCTGAAATATCGCCACCAACATTATCAAAATAGATATCTACTCCATCTGGACATGCTTTTTTAATAGCTTCTTTCATATTCTCTGTGGTATTGTAATTAATACCTTCATCAAATCCGAATTCAGATTTAAGCATTTCTACTTTCTCATCTGTCCCGGCTATTCCAACTACTCGTAATCCTAAGATCTTTCCAATTTGACCAACTACACTTCCTACAGCGCCTGCAGCTCCAGAAACCACTAAGGTTTCTCCTTCTTTGGGTTTCCCAATTTGAGTAAGTCCTAAATAAGCGGTCATTCCCGTCATTCCTAAAATTCCAAGGTATGCAGAAAGAGGTGCCTTTTTAGGATCTACTTTAATAAGTTCCTTTCCATCAGTTACCTGTTTTTTCTTCCAATCTAATCTTCCGGAAACAAAATCTCCCTTGCTGAATTTTTCATTTTTAGATTCTAAAACTTCAGCGATTATTCCAGATGAAATTGGTTTGTGTAATTCAAAAGGTGGAACGTAAGATTTAGCATCGCTCATTCTTCCTCTTAAATAAGGGTCTACAGAAACATATTTGGTTTCTATAAGCATTTCACCCTCCTTAATTTCGGGTACATTTTCTTCAGTAAACTTAAAATCTGAAAGTTTAGGTGTTCCTTCCGGTCTTTTATCTAACAAAATTGTATTACTCATAGCTCTTTATTTTTCCTTTATAATTTTATACTGTCCCAGGCCGCTTTATAAGCTTCCTCTAAATGCTCTTGATTCAACTTTAAGATATCTCGCTGTTGCATATTCATTAAAAATGCAATAGGATAAATGGTATATGCATAAAGCAAATAAGGGGAGAGGGGTTTAATCTTCTTTTCTTTAATTCCACGTTCCCAAAGGTCGAGTAGGGGTTGAAGGTGTTTTAGACCTTCTTGCCGACTGTTCTCATCTACCATAGGAGTGTTATCACATTGAGATAAAAAATGAGCCTCTTCAACTTCATCTAATTTAAAATTGGCAATGTTCTTCCAAATAAGTTCAAATCCTTTTTCTACACTCATCTCTGAAGAATATTCTTTAAAGGCGAAGGATGTAAATGCCGATTTTACCTGAATGTAAACCTGATTTATAAGGTCCTGTTTATTTTCAAAATATAGATAGATTGTTGCAGGAGAAACATTGGCCATTTTTGCAATTTTTGACATTGGCGTAGCGTGAAACCCGTTGTTGTTCACCAAATTTATTGTGGCTTTCACCAGGGCATCTCTCTTTATCTGACTCTTACTTCCTGTAGACATACTTTTAATTCTGATGCAAAGATAAAATAAAAGAATGAACGTTCATTTTTAGAATAGAGTTTGTGATTTTTTTAACCCGAGGAGTTAAAGAAATTATGAATTTTAGTAGGAGAGCTCTTATCTTTGAAGGAATTATCATTTTAAATAAACTGATTCTGAACGTATTGGATAAAATAGCATTAGGCGGAGGCTGCCATTGGTGCACCGAAGCTGTTTTTCAGCATTTAAAAGGGGTGGATAGAGTAGAGCAAGGCTATGTTTCTTCTGATGGAATGCATTCAACTTTTTCTGAAGCTGTTATTGTACATTTTGATCCTCAAATTATTTCATTAGCCAGGCTTATAGAAATTCATTTATATACCCATAATAGTACCTCCAATCATAGTTTCAGAAAAAAATATAGATCGGCTGTTTATTATCTTTAATGAAGCTCAAAAAACTAATATTGAAAATATTCTAAAATCTTTGCAAGTAAATTTTTCCAAACCCCTTGTAACAAAAGCCTTAAAATTTTGCGCTTTTGAAGCTTCAAGAGAAGAGATTCAAGATTATTATCGCAAAGATCCGAAGAAACCATTTTGCCAAATGTATATAGAACCCAAAGCTTAAAATTTTAATGACTCAGTTTAAAAATAATGTAAATTTATCTGAGACTTAATACTTAATATTGCAGGCTATAAAAACTGAAATTTTAATGCCGAAATCTTCCAACACCTTACTTATAATTCTAGCTTTTTTTTCTATTTATGTAATCTGGGGATCTACCTATTTACTAAATAAAATTGCAGTTGCAGAACTACCTCCTTTTATGTTGGCCTCCTGTAGATTTATAACTGCAGGACTTCTAATTTTCGGACTTTGTAAAATAATGAAGATCAATTTAAAGATCTCCAGAAAGCAATTATTAAATACAATAATTGCCGGCTTTCTATTTCTTTCATTCGGAAATGGAGTAGTGGTATGGGCTTTAAAATATGTAGATAGTGGTTTTGCAGCTTTAGAAATTTCGGCACAACCTCTTATAGTTTTAATCTTACTTAGAATTATAGATAAAAAAGAGATCAAAACCATGTCTATGATTGGCGTTTTGTTGGGTATCGCCGGAATGTATTTGTTGGTCAATCAAAAGCAAATCTTAGCGGGAGATGATTCTTTAATTGGAATGGCTATGATCTTTGTTTGTTTATTAAGTTGGGCCTACGGAAGCATTTTTGTAAGCAAAGCAGATCTGCCACTAAACTATTTTGTAAATACAGGATACCAAATGATCACCGGCGGAATTATGCTTATGCTTATGAGTTTTGTATTTGGAGAATCCTGGACCTTACCCCATACCTGGAGTGGAGAAGTTCAGATCTCTATGATCTTATTGGTGCTTTTTGGTAGTATTGTGGCCTTCACTTCTTTTAATTATTTACTTAAAGTGGTTTCTCCAGAGAAAGTTGCAACTTCTACCTACGTAAATCCTGTAATTGCCATGAGTTTAGGATGGTATTTTTTAAATGAACAAATCACCTCTCAATCTATACTTGCCGCGGTAGTTCTATTAACCGGAGTATATTTTATAAATACGAAAAAACAATTGATACTCTTCTCTAGATTTAGAGGAAGAATTGGAAAACTACCTATTACTAAATAAGGTTTTTATCTATTTAAAAAGCATTCAGATAATTATAATAACTTCATTTAAATAATAACTTTTTAAAATTTTAGTGGTAGTTTTATAATCTATTCATAATCAGACCTCTAATAGTTATTAGAGCCTGTTATCTATATCTCCCTTCTTATATTATTTAGCCCTTTATCGCCATAACTTTTGCCTAGGAACTTATCCTATAGCGCATTATTGATATTAATTTAAAAGGCTAAAAAAATGGATAATATCAAAACGATCTTTGTTAGTAAAGAACCAACTTCAGATAAATTGAAACTAAGAGACAGTGAAGGTCATAACCCGGGAAATGATAAGTTAACCACCTTGGTTGATGCCGGAGATACTATTAGATGGGAATTAGATGGCACCGATAGTGGCCTATCAGAAATCTTTAAAATTGAAAAAAAGAGTGATACTCATAATATTTTAAAAGCCGCACCAGAACCTGTAGATGGATATTGGCAAGCAATTGTAAAAGATCCTTCTCCGGGAAAAGGAAAAACCGAAAAGTATAAAATAGGATATAAGATAAAAGATCGGGGAGAAAAGCATTGGGATGACCCAAAGCTTCAAATGAATAATTAAAGTAATATCTTTTTTATGAGGTTCACCCAGCAAATCCTACTTCTCTTAGGTGCAATTTGCCTCTTGTATCCTTCTGCGATTACCTGTCAAAATATTAGTCCTTCAGATAGTTTAGTGGCCATATATAATTCTGGTAATTATGAAGGTGATAAGCAGGAGCTTTTAAAGCAAATCATAGCTGCTACGCCAGATCCTGATAAATCGTTAAAATATGCCGAACTTATGATAAGGGAAGCAGCCAAAGACTCTTCTTACAAATATTTACAAACGGGCTATTTGCAAAAAGGAAATGGTTTGCAATTGCAAGGAAATTATGAAGAAGCTTTGAAAGCTTATTTTATTAGCGCTGAATTTGCAAAAAGAATTGACAATATTGATGGAGTAGGAGCAGTAACTATTGCTATTGCAGACACGTATTCTATGCTTCATAATAATTCACAAGCAGAGAAATATTACAATAGAGGAATTGAGATCTTGAGAACTTCTAAAGATTCTATTCTTTTAGCATCTTCACTATTAAATTCTGGAGATCATTATTTCAACACCAAAAATTATGATCATGCCTTGCGCAATTTCGAGGAATCTGGAAAAATTTTTAGAAAGCTTAATTATTTAAAGGGAACTGCATATAATCTTGGAAATGTTGGGATGGTGTATGCAGAACAGGGTAAAGATGAACTTGCTAAAGCTAATATGAATGAGGCAATTACCATTTTAGAAGCTCAAAAAGATTATTATCCAATTTCGGTCTATCTTACTTATATGGCAGATATCTACGCGAAGAATAATAAAATGGAGGCTGCCATTTCTTTTGCAGATAGAAGTTTGGACCTTGCTAAGAGATATAATTTAAAAGATCAAATTTCAGAATCTAATTTAAATCTGGCAGAGCTTTACGAGAAGGATAAAGATTTTGAAAAAGCCTTTAACTTTTATAAAGATCATATTACCTATAGAGACAGCCTCATCAATTTAAGTTCTGTTCAAAATATTGCAGAAATGCGAGCAGATTATGAGGTCTCGCAAAAACAAGCCGAAGTAGATCTGTTATCACAACAAAAACGAACTCAAAAAATTATTGTGATTTCTACGGCGGTTGCACTTTTCTTGTTAATGTTATTGGCGATAGGTTTGCAAAGAAGGAATAGATTTATAAGAAGAACCAGCAAGATCATTGAAGAAGAGAGAAATAGATCTGACGAGCTATTGCTGAATATTCTACCGGAAAAAACCGCCAAAGAGTTAAAAAGTTTTGGTAAAGTTCGATCGCACAGATTTGAGTCGGTGAGCGTTCTTTTTACCGATTTTAAAGATTTTTCGAGTTATGCAGAGAATATAGATCCGGAATTCCTGGTAGAAAGTGTAGATTATTATTTCTCTAAGTTCGATGAAATTATAGAAAAGTATGATCTGGAAAAGATCAAGACCGTAGGAGATTCTTATATGTGTGCTGGAGGTTTACCTTTTCCTTCCTCAGATCATGCGGTGCGTATAGTTATGGCGGCGTTAGAAATTGCAAAATTTGTAGAAAGTTGTAGAGAAGATGAAAATTGTAATAAGATCCCTTTTGAAATTAGAATAGGAATAAATACCGGGCCGGTTGTAGCCGGGGTGGTGGGAAAGAAAAAATTTGCCTATGATATTTGGGGAGATACGGTAAATATTGCATCCAGAATGGAGTCTAATTCTGAATCTGGAAAAGTAAATATTTCAGAAGCTACTCATGAGTTGGTGAAAGATTATTTTAACTGTGAATATCGCGGTAAAATATTCGCTAAGAATAAAGGCTTGTTGAAAATGTACTATGTGAGAAATATAGATAAAGCTGTAGATATTTCTCATATTTTAGAAAATTCCGGCTTGCTAAGCTCCGAGAGATAAGTGGATATTATGCAATTAATTTGTAACCTTCTTCAAATTTTAATTGCGGCTTTATTTTAGAGTTTTCTTTTTAGAATTTATTAGTAAAAGATTTATTAGTAAATTACCTCTTCACAAATTTTAAAAGATAGAGATGTATTTAGCAATTTATATAGGGATTGGAATTATAGCCGCTATAGGTATTTATTTTCTTCTTAGAAAAAGTCCGAGCCAAAGAGATCACGAGATCATCAATCAAGATAAAGGCAAGAAAGAACAATTCAATCCGGAAAAAGTTTCCGGCATGATGCCTGAAGAACAAATGAGTGATGTTGATAAGAATAAGGAATAATTTTTTAATATTTATTTTTAAAATAAGCGTCGGATTCATAACCCGGATGTCTATATAATCCTATTTTATAATTATCAATAACTCAAACAGTAGATCTAATTTTATAGAAAATGGTTTTTTCAAGAGTTCTTTGTTTAGTTAGATACCAACCTATAAATCAAAATAATTACCGCAACTCCAAAAATACTTGTATAAATTAGTTTGGTGTATTTAGCTAACCAGTTAGGTAAAAAATATCAAAATTATCTTTATTAGAATCTGAATATTTTCGGGCAATTATGGTAAGCGGACAAAACATTTTAAAAGCCAATAGCACGAATCCTTCAAGCACTACCAATCCCACGCATATCCAAACCCATACATCAATTTTATTAACAATTACGGCATACAGTAGATAGAATATAATAACATTAAAGAATAACCAAATGAAGGTGTGAATAGTTTTGATAATAAATAGATTCTGATTTTTCATAACAAATAGTGTTTTAAAATTCTTCTTTACTATTATCGGCTAAATCTATTTTTTTCCTTTAAAAATAGCTTTTCAATTACTTCTTTTGCCAGCAACGGTTTTTCAAAAATTGGACTGTTTCATAATAACTTTTTATATAGGCTGTTTTTTATCAACAGAAGTTTACAGCTAATATATTTCATGGATATTATAATCCATGTCAACAATTTCAAGGTTAAGCCAGCTAAAATCGCCCTCTTTAAGTTTCCATGTTACATGACATTTATAAGGAATTTTATTACCCTCAAAAATTTTATAATCTTCAATAGAAATAACCCATTTTTCCAGTTCAGCATTTTTTCCTCCACCATAATAACGATCTGCTTCGAATGAAACCATATCCCCATTTGATGTAAATTTAAAAACTCCTGAAACACTCTTTTTATTAATCGTTAAGGTTGCTTTTGCTGATGTTGCATCTATACTTTCCCAAGTGATGTAATCATTTACAGCAGCTGACGGAAACCAACAAACCTCTCCTAAAAACCTAAGCATAGTACCCGAATTAATTTGTTCATTATCAGATTCATCTACTACTGGAATTAAAGAAGCTAATTTAATAAGCATCGAACCTTTACCATTATAAAACTTATCTCGTCCAATCATTTTTATGCTTGAAAATACCTCTACTTCGGTAAACCAAATAAAGCTTGGGTGTTCAAGATCATAATATTGTGTAGCTACAAAAGGCATCCAACTTCCTTTTGGTTTGGTTCGCATTTCTCCAATTTGTTTTAATCTAACAGAAACCATCTTTTGTTTTCCAATAACACCTGATGTATTTAACCATTTTTGAACAATTTCTGGTAATTGATGAACCACATCTTTAGATAGTATTATTGTATCCTTTGAACTGTTTGCTAATACTGTATTTACTTCTTTTTTAACCATTAAATTGAAATGATAACTACCAAAAGCTGAAATACTTACTAAAAGAATAATTGCATTAGGAATAGTACCAAATTTGGCATCTTTCCAATACATGATGATCAGTATTTGTGAAAGTACCACAGCAATAATTGCTACAAAAAACCACCGGTCTTTTTTAAAAAAGAACAATAAAAATGCTGCAACAAAAAGAATAAAAGTTAAAACCCAAAGCACTCCAATAGGTTTTGAAATGCTTTGGGTTAATTGATTTATTGGTGCAAATTGAAAAGCTTTTGCAAATCCCATTAAATGGATAAATGCATGTATTAATAGAATAAAACTAAAGACAAATTTCATAATTCAGTAGTTTTAAAGTGTTTTTGCAATGCCTAGCCCAAATGCGAAGTCATTAACATCAATATTTGAGGAAATTACCCCTAATTCAAGATCTCTGGAAAGTACACGGTAACTTATTTGAGGTCAAAAATGCCAGTTACTTCCTAACTCGTAGTTAATTCCAACTCTAAGCTCCCAATCAATACAATGACCAGAATCTTCAACAATGCCACTATCACTATTTTCGAATACAACCTGATTGTAAATTCCTCTAGCTCTTACCAAATAAGATAATTTTTCAGAGGTTTCTAAAGGATGGATGAATTGGAATCCAAAATTATATCCTGTTTCATCAAAATCGAAATTGGAATCCTCAAGCTTGAAGTTAGTGTAACCCCAACCAACATAAGATCATAAATGCTCCATATTAATATTAAGTGTAGACAAATTTATTATATAAAGATGTTTTTTAGAATGATAATTATCAGTCCGGCATTAGTTTAAGGCTAATTTATTTTACAAAAATTGATTTTCGATTTATAATTCGGTCACATAAATTTTTGGATAAAACAATAGGTGAGAGCACGTACATATTTTAGAGGTCCAGAATTACATTTTCTAGTTTTTATGCGACGACGTGGGAGGGAAGCTTAATGTGTATGGAATGATAAATGTCATTTCTTAAACCGCTAACAATAAGTAATTTAATAGGAAAAACTAAATGAAAACAAAAACAGTATTACTTATAGAACTTTGGCAGGAAGCCCGAACCAGATTTTCAAATCAATTAGAACATCTTTTGGAAAGCGATTTAAAAAAACGTTTACCACCATCACTTAATAGCGTAGGTTTTTTAATACGGCATATTGGAGATGTAGAATTACTCTTCTCAAAAAATGTGTTTGGAGCGAAAGAAGTGAGAGTTAATGCCAAAACAGTAATTGCCCAAAAAGATACAGGTGAATGGACAAATCTTGAGGAATTAAAAAACTATGTTCACCACTCATTTGAAACTTTAAAAACGATTATTGAAAAGCAAAATGATGCAGATTGGGAAACCATAATTGAAACCAAAGAGTTTGGGAAAAAGACCAAAGCAGAAGCATTTGGGCGTATTATTTCGCATACAACCTATCATGCAGGTCAAATGGCTATAATTAATAAATATGGTTCGATGTAGAAGAATCGGAATTAATATATAGAAATTATCTCACAGAGTAATTTTGTCATCTTGCGGAAGGCTATACGAGAATGCCGTAGAAAAAAATCTTGTAGAATTTTTTGAATTTGCACATTTTAAATCAATCTATTAGTTTGGCTTTTTCTGCATTTACTAATCGCTGAGAATTGCTTATTTCAAAGTTAATTAACACAAGTAGGAAATATTTTAATTTATGAAACCCATCTTAAAGAATTTAAGCTTACTAATTTTATTCAAAATAGATCGTAAACCGGTTGTTACATAAATGCTGACGATATATACCTAAGACACTATATCTGCATTTATGTAAAATAGAACAGAAATAGTTCTATTCACCGCTTTACTGTAATTATCATTTGTACTATAATTTATATTATGTAAAATAGAATATTTAGAACAGTCTTTAAATAAGAAGTTATTCTGCCCTGTTGTTCTGTCTTATTCAAATAGGCTCCGTATAAAGATTACAGAAATAATAATTTATCTATTTAAGCTTTAAAATAAAACCCGAACACTTTCAATTAGAAGTTGTTCGGGTTAATATTTTAAGGATATATAATGCTATTACTTATCTTTCTCGGTATATGGTTTAATATTCCCTTGATAAGAAATTGGATCTCTCTGGCTGCTGTTTACAGAAATATCTGTTCTTTTATTTGGAAACACAGTAACATAGAATCTTAGATCTTCATTCCCGTCTTGAGTTCCTTTAAAACTCATAACTATACTATTTCCTTTTTTTCCCTGCTCAACCTGGACATCTTCTATCGGGCCGTTAAAAATAATTCCTCCACGATCGCCGTAACCTCCACCCATTTGTCTCACTCCAAAATAAGGAAGATTAACATCTGCGCTATCTCCTGTAATTCTTAGAAAATTAGGATTTCCAATAAGATCTATTCTGTTGCCTCTTAATGGGAATGCCCACTGATTTTCGATCTCAAAAGATCTATTATCCATCAAATTCGTCACATAGTTTAGCTCTTCATCATTGGTTTTATTGGTCTTAGAAGAACTTCCACAGGATACCGCAATAAATAGAGCAAATAAGGTGATTAGAGTGATAAGGATCTTCTTTATAAGTGAACAATTTATAGGTTTAACTGGATTTTTCATAAGTTCAGATTTAGTAATTAAACTTCTTTTACTTGATAATCTGCAATTTACATACCATTTAAATTACAAAAAATTGAAATCTGTTACCACCAATTTATTTATAGCAACTTCCCTCCTTTCCTTTAAATGCTAGCTTTCAATTAGTTTACCGCTTATCATTCAAACTGTCAAAAAAACTTTAAAGTTCCTGCCGTATTTTCTATGCTTCCACAGATTATTGTATTTTGGCTATAACAACCAATTTAATATTATGGCCGGAGAATCTAAACTTGCAATTTATGGGGCTATTGCAGCCAATACACTTATAGCTATTAGCAAATTTGTAGCCTCTTTTTTTACCGGAAGTTCTGCAATGCTTGCGGAAGGTATACACTCTTTAATAGATACAGGAAACGGACTTCTATTGCTTTTAGGCCTTAAAAAATCAAATAAACCTGCAGATCATGCGCATCCCTTTGGATATGGAAAAGAGATTTACTTCTGGAGTTTTGTGGTAAGTATACTAATCTTCTCTTTAGGAGGTGGATTCGCTATTTATGAAGGGATTCATGCTTTAGAAGATCCAAAAGTTATTGAAGATCCTACCTGGAATTATTGGGTGCTAATTGCTGCTATTATTTTTGAAGGAACTTCCTTAATAATTGCAATCAAAACCTTTAAAAAATCGAATCCTACCGGAAGACTTATTCCTAATATCATCAAGAGTAAAGACCCTGCAAATTTTGCGGTGATTATAGAAGATACCGCTGCTGTTACGGGATTATTGATAGCATTAATAGGGATATTTCTCTCTCAGCAATTAGAAAATCCTTACTTAGATGGAGTTTCCTCCTTACTTATTGGAGTCTTACTTCTAGTAGTAGCCACATTTCTTGCTCATGAAACTAAAGGGCTACTTTTAGGTGAAAGTGCACGCCCTGAAGTTATTGCAGGTATAGAGAAAATCCTTTCTAATAATCCAGAGGTTAAAAAGTGGAATTTTCCTAAAACCATGCATTTTGGTCCCGGAAAGTATACTTGTAGTTGTAGAAGTAGATATGCTGGAAGATATAGATCTATTGGTGGCTGAAAAAAGTGTAGAAACTATGAGACGCCAGATCAAGGGAAAATTCCCCAAGATCAGTCAGGTATTTATTCAAACCACCAATAAATTAAAAAACGAGCAAGCCATTAATAAATAAAATAATAGCTGTTGTTTATAGCATTTAGAAATATATCATTACAGAATAATATTTTATTTCTCTATAATTCTGAATATCTTTAGGTTAACAACCTAAAAAAATAGATATATGTTTCAACGTGTAAAACACTTTATGATCACTTTTGTGCCATCGGCTATCTTTATTTTTGCCTTCTATTACATCAGCACAAAAAATATGTTAGATTCAATATTATTAGCTTTAGTTGGCGCTGCCGTAATAGCAGGAATTGTCTCTTTTTTAATGCCTTTTATCAGAAATAGAAATTAAAACTTAAAGGCATTTTTTAAATACATTCCGCAAAAAAAAATTACTTATTCCGGGAATAATGGCTTCTTAAGACGATTTATAAATCTATCTTAAAGTATCCCTAATTTTAATTTAAAATGTTGGCTGGCGATAGGATATGTACGTAATTGCTTAAAAATAAATCAATATATATGGAAGCAATATTTCAATTTGTACAGCTTACTAGAAGTGAAAGTCTTGAAGCTTTTACGCAGGAAAAATTAGATAAACTTGAAAATAAATATGACTTTATAATTCGTGCTGAAGTTCACATTAAGAAACAAGATGGAATGGATCCAAAAGGATTTATTTGCAATATAAAATTAAGTGTTCCAGGACCTCAGGTTTTTGCTGAATCTAATGAAGATTCTTTTGAAGCAGCTGTTTCTGCAACCGTTAAAGATCTGGAAAAACAACTTTCTAAGCGTAAATCTCAAATGCAAACGCACTAATAGAAAATATTTGAGATTTAAAAATCCCCTTATAGTAAAATGCTATAAGGGGATTTTTTATGCTGAATTTTTTAAAGGTTTATTCTACGTTATAAACAAAGGCTCTATATTTTAATAAGGCTACAAATACTACTCCACCAATCGCATTACCTAAAATTGCTAAACTTTCAAAAATTAGATAATCTGAAAGTGTAATTTTAGGAGAACTTATCAATCCTGCAAAAACTTCTACATTTCCAACAATACTATGATGTAAACTGGTAAATGCCATGATCCCTGTGATCATAACAATGAGTAAAATTCTGCTTACCGTGTCTTGAGCTGAGGATAATAACCATGATAATAATCCCATGAGCCAACCCGCTAAAATGGCACTTACTAAAATGATTTGAGGAGAAAATTTAGTAACATGATTGGCTATACTTTCTACGGCGCTAAGTTCAAAAATTCCCAAAGCCGGACCTATCCAAACTAATAGAGCAGCCATAACACAGCCACCCGCAAGATTTCCAAAGATCACCAATCCCCATAATTTCAAGAGATTGGTAATAGATTCTTTTTTGTTTAATACCGGCAAACTCAATAAAGAAGTTTGCTCTGTAAAAAGCAAAGATCTTCCCAATATTACCATGATAAATCCAGCAGGATAGACAAAGGTCATCAATTTAAAGATGGTATCTTCTGCAACCTTGCCATTAAAAAAGGTATATACCGAGCATAATAATAAAAAGCTAAATCCTATTTCTAAACCTGCGGTAAAAGAACATAAGGCTATACTTCCGGGACTATTTCCAAATACAGCCTTTCCTTCTTCTAGTTGTTCGTTTAAAATTTCACCGTGTTTTCGAGCTTTGCTTTCATCTCCATCGCCCTCAGAATCTTTTAGTTCAGAATCTATATTCTTTTGTTTCTGTTCCTGTTCCTGATCTTTTTCTTTAAACTCTTTTTCTTCTTTCATATATACTTAAAGGATGTTACTCCAAGCTTTCTTAAGTGATTCCCTTAAGCAGATGGCAAATAAATTTTTGTTCTAAGATATCATTTTTTCTAACTCCTGCCTGTTAACAGATTGCCCATATACTTTTTGGTCTGGATCCATGATTTTGGTTTGGGTTAGATCTCCAACATATACCGCTTCAAAACCTATATCTTCAATTAACTTTCTTGTTACTTCTTTGCTTTCCTGATCTTGTGCAGCGTATGGAATTGCTAATTTATCTGATTCTCTAAAAGCTCTATTCTTTAAATGATCTGCATAAATAGTATTAAACGCTTTAGCAGTTTTAGCAGTATTAAATTTCATGGCGGTATATTCTGAAGCATTCCTGTTAGAATCTCTAACTTCTTGAGCCATTTCTCCATCTCTTTCTGGATATGGATTGGTTGCATCTATAATTACTTTTCCTCCATATTCACCTGCATAGAGTTCAGATAACCTATCTATGGCGTTAAAAGGAACAGCCAATAAATAAACATCAGCATTTTCTTCAAAAGCCTTTTCAATACTTACGGCTTTAGAATTTCCTCCGGCTTCTCTCACCACGTCCTTCAATTGCTCCGGATGTCTGGAACTAAATAAAACTTCATGCCCGGCTTTTGCCCAATGTTTTCCTAAGTTTCCTCCAATATTTCCACTTCCTATAACTCCTATTTTCATAATATTTAATTTTTTGATTACTATTTAAATTTTTAGGCTTTTAAACCTTTTTCATCCAATTTTTCTTTGAATTCATTTATAATTCCTCCTTTAAGTAAAATATCTATCTGTCTATCGCTTAAAGTGTGCTTGGTTTCAAATTCATATTTATCGCCGTTCTCTTTATGAACCACCACTTTAATATTGTTTCTATTTCTAATATCTGCAGGTAAATTTTTTAAGGAAACCATATCTCCTTGTTCAATACGATCATAATCCTCTATCTTGATAAATTCTAAAGGAAGAATTCCGAAATTCACTAAATTTTGCCATGCAATTCTCGCATAACTTTGAGCAATTACAGCAACCTGACCTAAATATTTTGGTGCAAGGGCAGCATGTTCTCTACTGGAACCTTGCGCGTAATTTTCTTTGGCAACTACAACATGTCCCCCATGTTCTGACTTGGCTTTTTGAGCCCTGTCGTAAAAAGTATCATCAATTACCGTAAAAGAATATTTACTTATTTCGGGAAGATTACTTCTAAAGGGTAACACCTCTGCTCCTGCTTTTAAGATCTCATCTGTAGATACATTATCTCCCATTTTTAGCAGCACAGGAACTTCATATTTCTCCTGTAACGGGTCTATATGAGGTAAGGTCTTAATATTTGGTCCTTTTTTAAGCTCTACATGAGTACCATCTTCCAAAGGTGCTACCAACATATCTGTATTAATAATATCTATCTCCGGATGCACAAATTGCGGATAGCTCATATTATATAATTTTTCGAGATCTCGTGGATCTGTAATTTTTCCCGTTAATGCCGAAGCAGCGGCGGTTTCTGGACTGCATAAATGCACCATATCGTCTTCTGTTCCAGATCTACTCGGAAAATTTCGCGGCATGGTTCGTAAGCTTATAGTATCTGAAGCCGGCGCTTCTCCCATCCCTATACAGCCCATACAACCCGATTGATGGAACCTTGCTCCTGCTTTTATAAGATTTGCAAAGGCTCTGTTCTCTATCATATTCTGAATGATCTGTCTGGATGTTGGATTCACGTCAAAAGAAACATCACTATTTATAGTCTTATCTTTTACAATGGCTCCTGCCATCCAAAAATCTCTTAATCCTGGATTTGCAGAAGATCCAATTACAACCTGACTTATGGGTTTTCCTGCAACTTCACTTACAGGAACTACATTCCCAGGGCTTGTAGGTAAAGCTATTAAGGGAATTAGATCGTCTAATATGATCTCATCTTCCAGATCATAACTACATCCTTCATCTGCTACTAATTCTCTCCAGTCTTCTTCTCTTTCCTGCGATCTTAAAAATCTTTTGGTCTCTTCATCACTTGGGAAAACAGTAGTAGTTGCTCCCAGTTCTGCTCCCATATTCGCAATTACATGCCTATCCATAGCACTTAGATGCTTTAAACCATCTCCATAATACTCTATGATCTTTCCTACTCCACCTTTTACGTCATATCTTCTCAACATTTCCAGAATCACATCTTTTGCACTTACCCAATCTGGTAATTTTCCGGTAAGTTTTACCCCCATGATCTTTGGCATTTTTACAAAATATGGATGCCCGGCAATAGCAGCAGCTACATCAAGACCTCCTGTACCAATGGCAAGCATACCCAAAGATCCGGCAGCAGGAGTATGACTATCAGATCCTATCATTGTCTTTCCGGGTTTTCCAAACCGCTCCATATGTACAGGGTGACTTACTCCATTTCCAGGCCTACTATACCAAAGACCAAATCTTTGCGCAGCAGAAAGCAAGAATAAGTGATCATCTGCATTTTTAAAATCTGTCTGTAATAAATTATGATCTACGTATTGAACTGCTACTTCTGTTTGAGCTTTTTTAAGACCCATAGCTTCTAATTCTAATTGAACCAAAGTTCCTGTGGCATCTTGCAGTAAGGCTTGATCTATTTTAATTCCTATTTCTTTACCGGGAATCATTTCGCCTTCGAGTAAATGTTCCTTGATAAGTTTTTGAGTTACGTTTAATTTGGACATGATTATGTTGATTTTTACCTTAAAATATCAATTATTATTCGTTTAAGATGTACGTTTAACAATACCTTATAAGTTGAATTGGGATAGTTATATTAATTTTCGAATCTTATTTTTAAAAGCATTCAGATGAATAACATCATAAAACGAGCGATTGTAGGAGGAGCGGCATCTGCACTTATCATGGGAATGGGTACCTATTTCTTAGGTGAACTATCCGGATATAAAGCAAAAGAACTATTAACCTCTTCCCTATCCGGGATTAACATGTTATGTAATACCGTGATCTCTGGGATCATCTACAATTCTAGCCTTAATGCTTACCCTTTTAAGTATTAGCAGAGCCTCAGAATCCAGACTTACGAAAAGACATTACAAAGATGTTTTAGTAATTGCGAAGTTTGATACTATCTTAATTATAGTTTCTATTCTAACCTTTTTATTGCTGAATTTACCAATTACCGAAAGTGAAGGTTTACCAAGTACCTGGTTTGTAACAATTTATTATGTGAGCTTAGCAATGGCCTCCCTTCTTGGCGGTGGGTTTATTGCCATAGTAACTATGCTTTACGGTACAATTGCCAGTTTAATCTTAATCGTGGGAATGGGAGTTGTAGATCATCCTTTAGTAGATCATGAAGATGCTGAAAATGCTAGCGAAGATGGCGATATCATTAATAAATAAAAAGAATGAGACTATTCGAAAAGTGATTTAGATTCGTCAAGCGGAATTCAATAAGGTTATAAACTCTGAGGGGAATAACCATTATTAAATTGGGAATGACGAGAAAATACTTTAGAAATAGTCTCTCCTTAAAATTTTTAGCTTATCTATTCTTCTACTCTACCTAATTTATTTAAAATATCTGTTTGGTCACCTTCTTCTAAATTAAATCCTGGTTTTCCGTGTAAAGGAAAAAGATAAGAGAACGGTTGATCAAAAGCTGCCCAGCTTTCGGCCATTCCAAATTCATCATTTTTGCTTTTTAATTTAGGTTTATGAAAACTTTTATCTTCAGAATCATAAGAAGATCCAATGGCATCTTCCCCGGTAAATAACATTCCGTCATTTATTTCAGAATAAATAAGAACAGAACCCCCTCCATCTCCTGGAAGATCGTATATTTTTAATGCAAAGTGTTTAAAAATTTCATTTTTAGCAGTGATATCTTTCGTCTTAAAATCGTCCTGAATTGTATTTCTTGGATGGGTAAAAATTGGAGCTCCTCCGGCATCTTCAGAAAGGGTTTTAAGATCTGTATAAGCATTTTTTAAAATTGAACCATTAGAAATTAGAATAGCTTTTATATTGTAACCATCAGTCACTAATTTTTTAACAGCCTCACTAGTAGATTTTTCCACAACATCAATTAAGATAATGTCCTGTCTGTTAATATGTCTAATTGCATAACCTTGGCTCGCACCGGTATCGGTTTCACTTCCTTTAATAATAAAAGTATCGGGAATAAGTTTTAAAAATTTTCCGGTTTCTCCCTGTGCTATAAATTCAGCCGATTGGCTATGTAACACTTCCATTTTGTCTACGGTCTTCATAAATAATGTGTTTTAGTTTGTTGTACCAATTTACAAATGCAGCTATTTTCTACAATCCACTTTAATACTGTTTAACCTGCATTTAGGAGTTCATTAACGCAAGTACAAAAGCAGAGAATTTACCGTGGTGGGAAATTGAAAATGGGATACTTTTTTTAATCCCTTTATAGAATAAATGGGGAATAAAATTCTCATCTTTTTGAATAATAATTTCTGATGCAGGAAGTCTTTGAAAATTAGAATAATGCGCTATTATTTCTGTTTTTATATTCACTTCTTCCTCATATATTTTCTGAAGGAATTTAATTTGAGGATCTTTTACTACACAATGAATGTAGTTTTCAGTCTTTACTATTTCTGCGGAATAGTATTGCTCTGAAATTTTGACATTTCCGAAAAATGCATCTTTTGGCTTGATATCATTCAAGACACATTCATAAGCTGAAGGATTGTATTTTCTAGGAAGCGAAAATTTACGTTGATGCGCTTTATAACAAGCTTCTTTCATTGCCCAAAAGATGGCAACTAAAATTTCCGGCGCATCAGATTGTAAAATTTGAGATCGTTCCTTTTCTGTATAGATCTTCTGAAGAAAATTCGGTCTTTCCCAGTTTGTTTCCTTTTGGAATAAATTGATATCTATAATATCATTCCCAATCAACTGCCTGCAAGTTTTCGTTCTATAATAAGTTTTGCGTCTTTTACTGTTAACATCTGGTTCATAGAATCGTTATCTATCTCGATATTATATTCGTCTTCTACATCTAAGATTACATCAACCAGATTGGCTGAATTTATCTTAAGATCGTTTATAAAATCTGTAGACTCATCAAAGTTTTCCAAAGCGGGTTTATTTTGAGTATAAGGAGTAACAATCTTTTTTATCTTTTCAATAATTTCTTTTTCAGTCATATTTTCAATTTTTCAATATTGAATGAATCCAGCACATTGGATGCAAGTGATTAAATTAAGCAATATATTTTTTTAAAATAGCAACGGCATTTACATCTCCAAAGCCAAAACTTGCTTTAGCAATAATATTTACTTCTTGATCTTTTGGTACTTCCGGAATTTTAGCTGCAGCTAATCATTTTGTAATTTCTGGATCGTAGATCTTCACAGTTCACATTCCCAAAAATGAAATCGTTTTTGATCTGAAGTACACTCGAAACTAATTCTATACTTCCTGAAGCACTTAAACAATGCCCGGTCATTCCTTTTAAAGAATTGATAAAAGGAAAATCTTCATCCATCTAGTTCCAAAGCTGCAATCCAATTATTGATTTCTACGCTGTCTTTAGTTGTGGCAGTAAGATGCGCATTTATAACATCAATGTCTTTTGGTAAAATTCCTGAATCCTTTACCGCGTTTTTTATACAGCGTTGTACCGCAATATCATTTGCTGCCGTCATACTTCCGCCACCTCTTTGTCCGCCACTATTTATATTTCCACCTAATACTTCAGCATAAATTTTTGCACCTCTCTCTAAGGCAGTATCTAGATCTTCCAGCATTAGAGCTCCTGCTCCACTTCCGGGAACGAATCCAGCGGCACTGGCACTCATAGGCCTTGAAGCATTTTCTGGTTGTTCGTTATAATTACCAGGAAGAATTCTCATAGCATCAAATCCGCCCCAAACGTAAGGCCCATGATCGCTACAACTTCCAACCAACATTCGTTTTAGCTTGCCCATTTCTTATTCTTTCAAACCCCATTAATAAGGCTTCGGTTCCGGTAGTACACGCAGATGAGTTGGTAGTAACCTGATTTCCGCAGCCAAAAATTCCACCTAAATAAGCGCTAATTCCACTGGCCATAGTTTGTATAACACTGGTACTCCCAAGTCTTCTGGTTTTTCCTGCATCAATAAGATGAATAGCCTCTCTAAACTTATCTACACCCAGAATCCCTGTTCCAAAGATGATCCCTGTATCCCAATCTGGTTCATTATTTTCCTCAAGAGGTAATCCTGCATCTTTCCAGGCATCTGTTCCGGCAATAACGCCGTAAACAATCCCGCTACTGTTTAATCCTCTAAGTTGAAGCGGAGTAAAATATTGCTCTTTTAATTCTTCGGAAACCTTCGGTTTTCCACCAATTTGACAACTAAAATTAAGGTCTCGTAATTCTTGATGAAATTCGATACCGCTTTTGCCATTTCTTATTGCGATTTCAAAATTCTCTACTCCCACTCCATTGGGAGCAGTAACTCCCAGGCCTGTAATTACAACTCGCTTCCTCATTCAATAGTCTTAAACATTCCTGCAATTTCCCCTTTGCAGATCAAATTCCCTTCTAAATCCTGCATCTCTACTGCACATTTTAATTTCTGAAATCTGAAATATATCTTTTTAGAGATCACGGTAACCTTTTCTCCCGGATATACAGGTAAAAAGAATTCCATATTAGTTGAAGTCATTGCAACTTGAAATTTTGTTATCATCTAAATCATCCTGCTGTTCATGCTCCATATTTAATAAATAAATACCTAAGCATACCAAGCCAATTTGGGCCATACACTCGGTTAAAATTACCCCGGGCGTTACAGGATTATTCTTAAAATGACCTTCATAAAAAAAGGAATCTTCAGGAAAACTATAAGTTCCTGTTACTCCATTTTCATCAATGTGAGAGATCTCGTTTACAAAAAGAAATGGAGAAGTATAGGGTAGTTTTTCTAATAGGTCTTTTGAATTCACAAATAGGGTCTTGAAAATGATATATTTTAAATGCTCTCCACCATTTACAGGAATAATACTACCGGTAATCCAGCTAGCTTCGTCTTTACTTAACAGGTAAACAACATTTGCAATATCTTTAGGAACCGTTAAACGTTTAAAAGGATTATGTTTTAAGGCATGAACTCTCAACGTTTCATTTCCGGGAATCATTTGGAAAGATCTGGTTACCGTAACTCCTGCCTGGATGCAGTTGGCTCTAATTCCGTAAGGAGCAAATTCGAGGGCCATGCTTCGGGTAATTGCTTCTAATGCCACTTTTGCAGCCGAAACCGCTGCATAGTTTGCCCATGCTTTTTTATTTCCTTCACTTGTAAACGAAATAATTCGCGCATCCTTAGCAAATAATTTAGCCTGAAAAACAGCTTCGGTCCAGTCATATAAACTAATTGCCATTGCATCTATGGTTAAGGCGAAATCTATATTCTCCAAAAAAGGACCTTCGCCCAGTCATAGGTTTTAGATTTCCTTTGGCAATACTATGCACCAAAGTTCTTATTTTCCCATCCTCCCCTAAGATCTCTGTAATTTGCTTAATAAGATCTGCTCTTTTATCTTTTTGTATAGCATCTACATTAAAGCTTTCAAATTTTACTCCGGTTTCTCGAATATCATCAAAAGCTTCTTCAATATCTGGAATTTCACTCCTTCTATCCCTATGGATGATAATGATATTCATGCCGTGATGAGCCAATTTTCTGGCGGTTGCAAGTCCAAGCCCGCTACTACCCACCTAAAATTAGCGCCCAATAATTGGTTCCCTTAAATTCTTCTACCATTGTAATAAAATTCTTTGAGCAGAGAACCCAGGGCCGAAACTTAGCATTAAGCCTTGTTCCCCTTTGGACATCTCTTTGTTTAAAAATCTTTCTAATACATATAGCACGGTTACACTGCTCATGTTTCCAAATAATCGTAAAACTTCACGTGTATCGTCGATATTCTTTCCTAAGATACCAAAAAGATCAGAAACTGTTTGCACAATTTTTTTTCCTCCGGGGTGAAAAATAAGGTGATCTACATTTTCTATGTTAGTGCCATGTTTCTCTAAAAATGGATGAATGATCTGCGGGAAATGCTCAGAAATAGTAGCTGGAACGCTTTCATCTAAGATCATCTGAAGTCCGCTATTTACCAATTTAAAGCCCATCAAATGAGTGGCATCAAAAAAGTGATACATTTCTTCACCAATTATTTTTGGGCCTTCTATGTTCTCTTCCGAAGATAATAAAACACATGCGGCTCCATCTCCAAAAATAGCAGCGCTTACCATATTAGCCATACTAAAATCTTCTAGCTGAAAGGTAGCGGTTGGGCTTTCTACTGCTATAACCGCAGCACGCTTTCCAGGATTTGCTTTTAAAAAATTATAAGCATAGATCATCCCCGAAATACCTGCGGCACACCCCATTTCTGTTACCGGCAATCTTGTAATATTTTGTCTAAGCTCTAATTCATTAATTAAATAAGCGTCTAAAGAAGGAATCATAATCCCCGTACAACTAACGGTAATAATATAATCTAGAGATTTTGGATCCCAATTTGCGTTGGTAAGCGCATTCTTTAAAACCGAAGTACCCAATTTTTTCACTTCTCGAATGTAGATATCATTTTTATCCTGAAATGAAGTTGCGGTAAAAACTTCTTCTGGAGCCATGATAGAATATCGCTTGTCTACAGCAGCGGCCTCGAAGATCTTTAAGATCTTTCTTCTAAATCTATCATCTTGACCATCCAACCACGTTTCTACTAAAGGCAATATATCCTTGGTTTCTCGGGAATATTTTGGTAATTCTTTTCCAACATTAACTATAGTTACGCTCATATTTCTTTATTTCTGAATGATCCATTGATATCTAAATGCCCATTTCCAGGTAATATCCTGTTTTCTGGCATTAATATGATTGGAGAATTTTTCTAAATTTTCTTTTTTGAAACCTCTTAATATAGATATAAGTCCATCTTTTCTAGCAATTTCATTATTGATGAATACAAAGCAAAACGCCTGAAAAAGTCTATATGCAAGCTTACTTCTTTGAAGATCATTAATTACTACCCCTAATTTGGATTGGGCAGTAAAAAGTTGCATTAATTGCACTATTTCTGCATCTTTAAAATGATGTAAGGTTAAAGTACAAAGCACGATGTCAAATTCTTGCGCCTTATATTCTTCACTGAAAATATTCAATGCTTTAAACTGAATTTCGGGAAATTCTGCAGATAATTTCCTTCCAATGTCCATGGCATATTCATTAGCATCTATTCCATAAAGCTGAAGTTTATAATTATTGTTTCTTCCCCATTTTGCAATTTCTCGAAGAACCGCCCCATTCCCACAACCAACATCGGCGATAGAATAAGTTACCTGTTTAGGCAGACCTTGAAGTAATACTTTAACTCCATCTATGGTAATTTTATTACCACCCAGCCATTTATTGATATTATCTAGATCATTCAGGGTTTTCTCCAATTCAGCGCCTTGAAGATCGAAATCATCCATGATCTCTGCTTCGTCTGATCTTTGTGCAGTACTTATTTTCTTCATATAATTGGGCTACCGTGAGTTTTTTTTATAATTAGAGGCAAAATCCCGGGCATTAAACTCACTAATTTCTGGGTGCTTTCTGCTAAAAATGGTTTTAATAATATTTTCTGAAGTATGCCCCCAAATCTCAATCGGGAATTGAAATTGCTTTTCCATTGAGTTATATATTCCTTTTCTATAGCATTACGATCAAATCCAACATCTGAATAATTTTTGATGATCGCTTCTGATGCTAATTTTGCACTGTGAATAGCCATTGCCATTCCATTACCGCAAAGCGGATGAATTAAACCTGCGGCATCTCCCAGCATAAGAATGTGATCTTGCACTATAGATTTCCTTTCAAAAGAGATTTGAGCAATGCTTAGATCTTTCTCAAACAAAGGCGATGAATCTTTAAAAAACTCCTTTAAATATGGATTTTTACAGAGTACCTTCAATTTGAATTCTTCAGGATCTTTAAATTTTTTAAAACTCTTATAAGTGGCTAAATAACATACGTTAACCGCACCAGTTTCGGTTTTTGAAAGTCCGCAATAACCTCCATTAAAATTATGAAGCGCCACAGTATCTTCTGGAAAATTAATATTGGAATAATGGGCTTTTATCCCTAACCAGCCATTTTTATTGGTAATAAAGTCTCTGTTAAGTTTCTTATCAATATTAGATCTTTTTCCGAAAGCTCCAAGCACCAGATTAGATTCTATATTACCACTTTTTGAAGTTTCAATTATTGAATTTTTCTTCTTCAAATAAAACATTCAAAGCAGTATCTCTCACTACCACTACTCCAATTTCAATCGCATTTTTATAGAGAAAGTCATCTAAAGCATATCTGCTAATACCAATTCCGCCAAGATCCAGGATTAGTTTTAATCTTATTTCCGGTAGGGGTGCTGTAAATTAATTTTGAAATGTGTTTTGGAGAAAGTTCATTTAAATGTATTCCTAAAGAGTTTAAATAAGGTAAGATCTCTGCTGAAATATATTCCCCACAAACCTTATGATGGGGATAAGTATTTTTTTCTATTACGCTAACTTCAAAATTATGTTTAGCTAAGTGAATAGCAGCTGTTAAACCTGCCAAACCACCACCAATTATAACTACTTGCCTATTGTTTTTCACTTCTTGAAGATACTTAAAAGAATAAAAAAACCCGGGTTATACCCAGGTTTTTAATATTTATTTAAATATTGTCTTATTCTTCAGAAGTAGCTTGTTCAGCTTCTTGCTTCATTTTTTCATTAGCAACAATGGCTAACTCTACTCTTCTATTTTTAGCTCTACCATCTTCAGTAGTATTATCATACTTAGGTTGAGATTCTCCATACCATTTAGTATCGAATCTTCCGCTAGAAAGACCGTTATTCACTAAATAAGAAGTCACTGCTTGAGCTCTGTTCTTAGATAGAGTAAGGTTATAACTTTCACTTCCTGTATTATCGGTATGTCCTTCAACTAAAACATTAGTATCTGGATATTCTTTAAAAATTCCAATTAACTTATTTAAAGTTTCCTGAGATTTTGCATTGATAGTATATTTTTCTGTATCAAAATAAACTCCACTGCTTTCATCAAAAGTAACGTTGATACCTTCACCAACTCTTTCTACTTCTGCTCCCGGAATTTCCTGTTCAATTTGTTTGGCTTGTTTATCCATTCTATTACCAATGTATCCACCGGCAGCACCACCAACAACTCCTCCAATTATAGCACCTAATGCGGTATTTCCACCTTTAGTGTTATTACCAATTACGCCACCTATTACAGCTCCACTGGTTGCACCTATAACAGCTCCTTTTTGTTTATTATTAGCGTTTTTTGTAGCCTCACAACCTACTAAAAGGCTGGCAGACATAAAAATTGCTGCAATTGTATTTAATCCTCTTTTCATAATATCTAATTTTAAATTTTAGTAAAGTTCATTCTAATTACAAAAGGTTTCCCTTCTAAAGTAACGGTTTGTTCCCAGATCATAGAAGTATCTGTTAATGAAACTAGATTCAATCTAAACCCCTGGTTTCCTGTAGTAGACTTATGCTTACTATCAGTAGGTTTTAATAGGAAGTCAAAACTTCCTGCAGTAGAATTTTCTTCATCTACAGCCCAGTTAAAATATCTTTCTCCCGCAGTACAATCTGCTCCAGAAACGCTGTAGTTTCCTTGGTTATTGTTTGATACAAATTTCCATGAACTTCCTTTAAAGCAGGCAGCAGAGGCATCATTAAATAAAGTTACATCAAATATACCTGTGTTGTTAGGATATGTAACACTGTTCAACATCCATTCTCCATCAAAAGATTTTCTTGCTTGAGTGGCAACCTTACTTGGCCCACAGGAAACAATTAATAATGCTGTAGCAATTACAAATAACAATTTTTTCATGATCTATAAATTTAGTTTAGGGATTAAAAAAATCCAATCAATACACTACTATAGGATTGATTGGACTTTTAAGTTGTTTACTATTATCGTCTAAATAATCTACTGATTAAAGAGATTACAAGTAATACGATAAAGATGTAAAAAATTATTTTAGCTATGTCTGCTGATCCTTCAGCAATACCACCAAATCCGAAGATAGCGGCAACTATAGCGATGATTAAAAAAATAACAATTAGTCGTATCATAATATTAGTTTAATTGATTAGCTGAAACTAAATTACTCTACGCCTAGGCTACAAACAAAAGATTATTAATTATTTAACAATGATTGCGTTAAGATGTCTTAATTATTGACAAATCTTCATAATGTTTTATTAATATGATATTAAATCGTCTAACTTTTCTTTAATACGCTGTTTAGGCAGAGTATTGATTTTCAAGCATAGATGCAAAGGGAATGGGAGTTTCTAAACTGCTTAATCTCATTACAGGCGCATCCAGGAATTCAAAACAATTTTCTGTGATCATCGCCGATATATCTGATGCGATGCTACCGAAGCCGGAATCTTCTGTAAGTATAAGTACTCTCCCGGTTTTTTTCACAGATTTAAAGATGGCATCTTTGTCTAAAGGTTGTAAACTTCGAAGGTCCAAAAGATCTATATTATAATCTTCATTATTTTCCAACATATCTAATGTCCAATGCACGGGTGCACCATAGGTAATGATCGTGGCAGATTCGCCTTCTTTTAATAAAGCTGCCTTTCCAAAAGGAATGGTATAATAATTTGTTGGAACATCTTGTCTTATACTTCTATATAATCCTTTATGCTCAAAGAACAGCACTGGATTTGGATCGTTAAGAGCTGTATTCAATAATCCTTTGGCATCATAAGGAAATGCCGGATAGATTACTTTTAATCCTGGAGTCTTGGTAAACCACGCCTCATTGGTCTGACTGTGAAATGGCCCAGCTCCTACTCCTGCACCACATGGCATTCTTACAACTACATCTGCATTTTGTCCCCATCTGTAATTCACCTTGGCTAAGTAATTCACAATAGGATTGAATCCTGAACTTACAAAATCTGCAAATTGCATCTCCACCATAGCTTTCATACCTTTAATAGAAAGTCCCATTGCAGCAGCTACAATTCCAGATTCACAAATTGGAGTGTTTCTTACTCTACCTTTACCAAATTCTTCAAGAAATCCATCGGTTATCTTAAAGACACCTCCATAATCTGCAATATCCTGTCCCATTAAAACTAAGTCTTCATGCTTGCGCATAGATTGTTTTAATCCTTCAGAAATAGCATCTATAAACCTTATATTTTCAACTTCTTTACCTGGAGCATATTCTTCATATTCAAAAGCTTTATAAACATCATTCAATTCAGTTTCAACATTAGAAACAATAGTTTCTTCGTCAAAAGCCAATTGTAAATTCTTATCAATTTCAGATTTTATTTCTCTGTGGTAAGAATTATTGATATCCTCGGTTAGAATTCCTTTTTCTTCAAGATATTTTTTAAAATTTGAAATTGGATCTTTTTCTGCCCAGGTAGACATCAGTTCTTCAGGTACATATTTAGTTCCACTCGCCTCTTCGTGACCACGCATTCTAAAGGTTACAAACTCCAATAAAACAGGACGCGGATTTTTTCTTACACTTTCAGCAATTTCAGAAACCTTTGAATAAACTTCAATAATATTATTTCCGTCAATCTTATATGCTTCCATTCCATATCCAAGCCCTTTGTCCATAATATCTTTACACCTAAACTGCTCTGTGGTGGGTGTAGAAAGTCCATAACCATTATTCTCTACACAGAATAAAACTGGTAAGTCCCAAACCGATGCTATATTTAGAGCTTCATGAAAATCTCCTTCACTGGTTCCCCCTTCTCCGGTAAAAACTGCCGTAACCTTATTTTCATTCTGAAGTTTATGAGCCAATGCAATTCCATCTGCCACTCCTAATTGAGGCCCTAAATGGGAGATCATTCCTATGATCTTAAATTCCTGGGTCCCAAAATGAAAACTTCTGTCTCTTCCTTTTGTAAACCCATTTGCTTTGCCCTGCCATTGAGAAAAAAGTCTATAAAGTGGAATATCTCTTGAGGTAAAAACCCCTAGATTTCTGTGCATAGGTAATATATATTCATCATTTTCTAAAGATGCTGTAACTCCAATAGAAATTGCTTCCTGCCCTATCCCACTAAACCATTTAGAAATTTTACCCTGTCTTAAAAGTATAAGCATCTTATCTTCTATAAGCCTTGGCTTTAGCATAGCTCTATAGAGTTCAAGTAATTTAGAATCACTAAGATTGGTTTCTGGATATTTCATAAAAATGGAAGAGGCAGTGTTAGATGTCATAAAATAGATTTGTAAACCAAATGTAATTAATTTTAAATCCAAGTTGATAATCACTTTCAAAAATAAATACTACCGTAATTTTATTTAACTTTGTTAGTTCACTAAATTAAAAAAGCATTAAAATGGCAATGAATAATATACCTAGCGTAGATCTTTCAGATTTCTTGTCTGATGATCCCAAAAGGAAACAAAAGTTTGTAGATGAAATTGGTAAAGCCTACGAAGAAATAGGTTTTGTATCTCTTAAAAATCATTTTTTAAGCGATGATCTTGTTGATGAATTATATAAAGAAGTAAAATCTTTCTTTGATCTTCCTGTAGAGGTTAAGCAGAAATATGAGATTGAAGGTTTAGGTGGCCAGAGAGGTTATATCTCTTTTGGAAAAGAGCATGCTAAAGGTAAAAAAGAAGGCGATTTAAAAGAATTCTGGCACTTTGGACAAGAGCCTGCTGAAGATGCAGAATTAATAGAAGAATATCCTGAAAATGTTCAAGTAGAAGAACTTAAAGATTTCAACCATACCGGGATGGAAGCTTATAGAATGTTGGAAAAAACAGGGATCTATGTACTTAGAGCTTTAGCGATATATATAGGGCTAGATGAGCATTATTTTGACCATTGGGCCAGTAATGGAAATAGTATTTTAAGACCTATTCACTACCCTCCTATTAAAGAAGAGCCAAAAGGTGCAGAACGTGCAGGTGCGCATGGAGACATCAACCTTATTACCTTATTAATGGGAGCTTCTACAGGAGGACTTCAGGTGCTTCGCAAAGATGGAGAGTGGATTGATGCTATTCCAGAAGAAGATGAATTGGTGATTAATGTAGGAGATATGTTAGAAAGACTTACCAATAATAAATTAAGATCTACTATACACAAGGTTATCAACCCACCTAAAGAACAATGGGGGAAACCTAGATATTCAATACCATTTTTTATGCATCCACGTAGTGAGATGCCTTTAAACTGTCTTGAAGAATGTATAGATGAAAACAACCCTAAACATTACGAGGATATTACAGCTGGTGAATTTTTACACCAACGTCTTGTAGAAATAGGACTTATTAAAAAATAGTTATGGCAAAGAAAAAGTTAGGATTGGAAGATCTTGGCGGTTTCGTATTTTCAACCAATGACGATTTTGAACCTGATACTGGAGATCAGGGAAAAAATGAAGAAACTCCCGCGCCACAAGATCAACGTCTCGAAGCTCACTTTAGCAATAAAGGCAGAGGTGGTAAAACGGTAACAGTAATTAAAGGTTTTGAAGGGCAAGAAGAAGATCTTATAACTTTAGGGAAACAACTAAAGAAGAAATGTGGAGTTGGTGGATCTGTAAAAGATGGTGAAATTATAATTCAAGGAGATGTGCGAGAAAAGATCATGCAACTCTTAAAAGATGATGGTTATAGAGTGAAACGTGTGGGTGGCTAATTAAGGTTACCAAAATTTTATTAAGATGGCAAAGCAATTGCATATTACCAACGGTGATGGGTTAACCGATAATATCAAGGAATTGAACCTTGGTGGAGAGACTGTTGTATGGAGGGAGATGCTTTGTGAAGGCCCTACCACATATAATCTGGATTCAGCTGAATTTATCGAACTAAGAACTAATTTTCTTCAAACTCATTATGATATAAGTAAGGAAGATTATGAACAACAATTCTTAGAAGAATTAAAGAAACTATCAAAAGTTAATGAGTTTGACGAAGTAGTGCTTTGGTTTGAGTTTGATCTTTTTTCTCATATAAATATGCTGGCAATTATCAGTCATTTAGACGATCTAAAACTGAGTATTCCTGTGTATTTAGTATGTAGTAAAAAACTTGAAGGAGAAGATTCGTTCTGCCCTCTATCACAATTAAGTTTAAAAGCTCTTAATAACCATTATGTACAACGCATTCATTTAAATGAAGATGATCTGGAAATGGCCAATTTGATGTGGCAGTTATATAATGGAGAAAATCCTCAAAAATTGAAATTGCTTATCGCAAAGAAAACCAATTTTGAATATTTATCTAGTTGTATTCGTGCTCATATAGAACGTTTCCCGAATTCAACCACAGGTTTAAACACCTTAGAAAAGAATATTCTAAAGCTTATAAGTAACAACAACATATCCAGTATGAACCAACTATTGGGTTACTCCTTAGAATATCAAGGGTATTTTGGATATGGAGATTCCCAAATGAAAAGAATATTAAATAAGCTTAAACGCTTCTATTCTGAAGATAATAATAAGGTAAGCCTAACTTCAGAAGGAACAGAAGCGCTTAATGGCACAAGAAATTTTTATCAGGTCCTCAAGAATGAGGAGTTTTTTGGAGGAGTAAGAATGTATGATTTTTTATATGATTCTGTTTCCCACAATATTTTAAAATTATAGAATGAGTTTAAAAGCTTCAGAATTTATACAAAATCAGGATGGCAGCGTCTATCATTTAAATCTTTTACCAGAACATCTTGCTAACACCGTAATTACGGTTGGAGACCCAGACAGGGTAGATCAGGTTACCAAATATTTTGACAAGGTAGATACAAAGATCCATAAAAGAGAATTTCACACTCAAACCGGCTATTATAAAGGAAAACATATAAGTGTGATTTCTACTGGAATTGGAACCGATAATATTGATATTGTTTTTAATGAACTGGACGCCCTTGTAAATATCGATTTTAAAACTCGTGAAATTAAAGAAGAACTTACCTCTTTAGATATCATAAGAATTGGTACTTCCGGAGCTATTCAAGCCGATGTTGCTCTGGATTCTTTTCTGATCTCTGAAATAGGTATTGGTTTTGATGCCCTACTCCACTTTTATGATTCAGAAAAAGTAGTAAATACAGCATTTGCCAAGTCTTTACAAGAACAACTTCAGCTAAAAGAAACCAATGGTTTACCTTATGTAGTTTCTTGTAGTGAAGAACTTGCTTCTAAATTTGGGACCGAATATTCTAAAGGTGTTACCGTGACCAATTGTGGCTTTTACGGCCCTCAGGGAAGAAAACTACGATTACCTCTTAGCATGCCTAATTTGAATGATTTAATGGCTTCTTTTGAATTTGAAGGTAAAAGAATTACAAATTTAGAAATGGAAACTGCCGGTATTTATGGACTTTCTAAACTTTTAGGGCATCGCGCAGTATCTTTAAATGCTATTATTGCGAATAGAGCAACTGGAGAGTTTAGCTCTAATCCTAAAAAAACGGTAGACAATCTTATTAAATTAACTCTGGAAAGTCTGGTAAGCTGATAGTGTTGCTTTTAACAGAACATTAAATTTCTTGCGGCTTTCATCTTCGTATGTTTGTGTAAACAAATTAATCTATGCTATCATCCCCGGAAACCCAATTAAAACACAGAGACCTTAATTGGTTAAGCTTTAATGAAAGGGTTTTACAAGAAGCTGAAGACAAGAATAATCCGCTGTACGAGCGCATAAAGTTTTTGGCAATATTTTCTTCCAATCTGGATGAATTTTTTAGAGTGCGTGTTTCTCAATTAAGACAAATTAAAAGAGTAGAAAAGAGCATTCGAAAGAAACTTGGCATTAAGACCAAATAAAATTACCAAGCAAATTTTAGCGGAAGTAAAAGTTCATTTTGATAGATTTGGAAAGATCTATCACGAACAAATAATTCCTGAACTGGCCGAAAATGGAATTTTTCTAATTGAAAGTGCAGGGTTTAATGAAGAACAAAAAGCATTTGCAGCTAAATTTTATAGAGATAAGGTTGCAAAATATCTAATTCCGAAGAAGATAGATCTAACACAAGAATCTGATCTCTTTCTTGAAAATAACACGCTTTATTTTGCGATAACTTTTGAAAATTCTGATCATCTGGGAATTGTAAATATTCCAGCCGAAGAATGTGGGAGATTTGTAGAATTAAAGGATAATGTAATCACTTATATAGATGATATTATAAGATTTGAAATTCCGAGTTTGTTCCAAAAGGAAGAAGTAAAAGGGGTTTATGAAATTAAAATGTCTCGTGATGCAGAGCTTTATATTGAAGATGAATTTAATGGGGTTTTAGCTGAAAAGATATATGCATCTCTAGCGCAAAGAACAGACGGGCAGCCAACAAGGTTGTTGTATGATGCAGAGATGCCGGATGATGTTCAAAAGAAAATAAGAAAACTTTTACATCTTGGGAAAATAGATATGATGCCCGGAGGCCAATATCATAATTTCAGCGATTTCTTCTCTTTTCCAGATCCCGGAAAAAATGAGTCGTTACATCCTAAAACGCTTCCTCTTATTAAGCATAAGGTTTTAGAAAATACAGAAGACTATTTTAAAGTTATTTCAGAAAAAGATCAATCGGTACATTTTCCTTATATGTCTTTTGATTATGTTGAAAATTTCTTAGAGCAGGCAGCTTCAGATCCGGATGTTGAATCTATAAAGATTTCACTATATAGAATTGCAGACGAATCTCAACTGACTTCAAGCTTATTAAAGGCTCTTAAAAACGGAAAAAAGGTTACGGTTTTTGTAGAAGCTAAAGCCCGATTTGATGAGGAAAATAATATAGAATGGGGTCATAAATTTGAAGAAAAAGGAGCCAATGTAATTTATAGCTATCCTAAGATCAAGGTACATTCCAAGATCATGATGGTTGCAAGACGTGAAGGCGAAAAACTTAAAAAATATGCTTATATAGGATCCGGGAATTTTAATAGCAAAACCGCTTCTTTATATTGTGATCATGCAATTTTTACTGCCAATAAATACATAACTAAAGAACTTTCCAGAATCTTTAAAGTACTTGAAGGCTCTCTTATTATTCCAAGAGAAAAGCATTTGCTTATTTCTCCTTTTTCTACCAGAAGAAGATTTACAGAAATGATCATGCAAGAGATCGAGAATGCCGAAAATGGAATGAAAGCAGAGATTACTGCTAAAATGAATAGTCTTGAAGATCCTAAAATGATTGAATGGCTTTACAAGGCCAGCAATGCGGGAGTAAAGATTAGATTGTTGATTAGAGGTTTTACTTGCTTAATTCCGGGAGTTAAGGGAATGAGTGAAAATATTTACATTACAAGTATACTAGATCAATTTCTTGAACATGGAAGGATCTATGTTTTTGAGAACGGTGGAGATCAAAAGGTATTCTTTGGAAGTGCAGATTGGATGACTCGTAATTTAGATAGGAGAATTGAAGTTATTGCCCCTATTCTAGATGAAGATATTGCTAAAGAATTTAAAGAGATCCTTCAAATTCAACTTGATGATAATGTAAAAGCTAGAATTCAGGATGAAGAGGAAACAAATTCTTATGTTCAGAAAAAAGCAGGAGAGAAAGATATAAGATCCCAATTTGAGATCTATGACTATCTAAAAGAAAAACACAGCATATGAAAACTATAAGAATTGGCGGCGTACCAGAGCATTTCAACCTACCATGGCATTTAGCGATGGAGGAAGGAGATTTTGAAAAAGAAAACCTGCAAATACAATGGAAAGATTTTCCTGGTGGTACTGGAGATTTAAATTCGGCATTAAGAAATAATGAAATTGATGTTGCTGTAATTTTAACCGAAGGGATTATAAAAGATATTATTGCCGGAAATAAATCTAAGATTGTACAAACCTATGTTCAATCTCCACTTGTTTGGGGTATTCATGTCGCTCATAAATCAAATTATCAACACTTTAAAAGAATTAGAAAAGACCAAAGTTGCAATTAGTAGATATGGTTCCGGATCTCAATTAATGGCCTATGTTAATGCCAAAAATGAAGGATGGAATTTAGATAGATCTGGAGTTCGAGATTGTTGGAACTATAGACGGAGCCGTTAGTGCTTTAGAAAATGATAATGCCCAGTATTTTATGTGGGAACATTTTACTACTAAACCTTTAGTAGATAATAGGACTTTTAGAAGAGTTGCAGATTGCCCTACTCCATGGCCATGTTTTGTTATAGCAGTAAGAGAAGAATTCTTGACGTCAAATAAACACGATCTTCAAAGGATGTTAAAGGTGATTAATGCTAAAACTAAAGACTTTAAAGATATTCCAAATATAGATGAAGTATTAGCTAAACGTTACGATCAGAAAGATTACGGATATCAAGGAATGGTTGAAGATTACAGAATGGAGTCAACAAAATTTAACTCAGGAAGAATTGAATAATGTTCAGGAAAGCTTGATGGAACTTAATTTAATATCAGAAAAAGTAGAAAGTTCCAACATTATTTCTAACTTGTGATAGTTAAAAACTAAAAATTCTATCCTCAATTTAAATGAAAAAATTATTATTCCCCCTGTTATTGCTATGTTCAATTGTTTCGTTTTCTCAAGAAATAGAAGAAGATTCTAGTATCTAAATCTGAATCTACCGAAGTTTATAAACGAGATATCACAAAGAACGAATTAAGTATTGGAACCTTCAATCTGGTTGCTTTTGGAGCGTTAGATGTTGCCTATGAGCGTATTTTAACCCCTAATTCAAGCTGGGCAGTAGAAGCATTTATTCTTGCGCTTAACCGTGATAATGAAGATATTGATGAAGCTTTTACCAAAGATTTTTCGCTTACAGGAAAATACAAATACTTCTTTAGTGAGCATAGAACTGCATGGGGATTCTATGTAGATGGATTTCGCTATGGTATCTTCTGGAGAATATTATAAATATGAAGAGTGTACAATGATGGATATTCCCAAAGCGATGAGAGATTATAACAATTATACAGATTTTGCATTAGGTTTTGGTCTAGGTGGAAAATTCGTTTCTAAGCAAGGTTTCTTTTTAGACTTAAATGCTGGTATTGGTAGAAATCTATTAAATGATAATTCTCCAACCATTGTTGGCCAGTTCAATGTAAATTTGGGCTTTAGATTTTAAGAGTTCTTACCAATCAATTTCACTTTGATCATGTTCTTTTAAATAGGTATTGGTTTGGCTAAAATGATTATTCCCAAACCAATATCCTCTATTTGCACTCAATGGGGAAGGATGTCCACTAGTTAAAATAAGGTGTTTATCCTTATCTATTTTAGCTCCTTTCTTTTTCGCATATCCACCCCAAAGTAGAAAAACTACATTTTCTTTTTCTTCAGAAATGGCTTTTATAACCGCATCTGTAAACTTTTCCCAGCCTTTACTTTTATGAGAGGCAGCTTCATGCGCACGTACCGTAAGCACAGCATTTAATAATAAAACTCCTTGCTTTGCCCATTCTTCTAAATTCCCATGAGCCGGAATTTGCTTTCCCAGATCATTGTTTATTTCTTTGTAAATATTAACCAATGATGGCGGAGTAGCTACATCTTTATTTACCGAAAAACATAAGCCGTGTGCCTGATCTGGACCATGGTATGGATCCTGGCCCAAAATCACCACTTTTACGTCATCAAAAGATGTTAGGTTAAATGCTTCAAATATATTTTGAGCTTCCGGATAACAGGTATTAGTATTATATTCTTCGTTTACAAAATTTACGAGCTCTTTAAAATAGGGCTTTTCAAATTCAGAATTTAAAACTGTTTTCCAACTATTATCGATATTGACCTTCATTATAATTTGAGTAAATTTGCAGAACCCAAAATTAGGGAAAATTAAGTATGATAAAAATTGCAGCCAAAACTCTTCTCGATCTAGAATTCCCTTCCGTTTGTAAACAGATTAGCGAAATGTGTATCACACAAATGGGAATTGATAAAGCCCTTGAGATAGTTCCATATACCACATATAAAAATGCCTTATTTGGTCTTCATCAAACCAATGAGTATGTAGATTCTTATCAGCAAGACAGCAGAATTCCAAATCACGGTTTTGATAGTATTCATAAAGAGATCAAAATGTTGGGAATTGAAGAAGCGATGCTTGAACTTGGAAGTTTTAGAAAGATTTCTTCTTTATCTGAAACCGCTAATACTCAAATTAGATTCTTCAATAAATTTAAAGAATTATATCCTTCCCTTATACGAAACTACAGAGCCTATAGAGTATACCAAAGCTATTACAGAAAAAATAGACGAGGTAATCAATAAATATGGAGAAGTTAAAGATGAAGCTACTCCCCTTTTATTGAATACCAGAAGAGCGATGAATGCTGTAAAAGGTAAGATAAACACCAGTTTTGGAAGCGCGCTTACCACTTATAATGGTTATGGATATTTAGATGAGATCAAAGAAAGTGTAGTAGAGAATGTGCGAGTTCTTGCCGTTAAAGCCATGTACCGTAAAAAGGTAAAAGGTGGTATTTTAGGAAATTCAAAGACCGGAAGCATTGTGTATATTCAGCCGGAAGCTACTATGAATCATACCAGGGAGCTCAATAATCTTGAGTATGAAGAAAAAGAGGAAATCAATAGAATTTTAAAAGCGCTTACTAACTTTTTAAGACCCTATAAGCAACTTTTACTGGATTATCAAGATTTGCTAAGTGAAATAGATGTTATTTCAGCTAAAGCAAAATATGCAAAGGAGATCAATGGAATTTTACCAAAGATCACTAAAGATAGAGAATTGCATTTAAAAGATGCTTATCATCCTTTATTGTACAGAAATAATAAGCAGCGAGGAGAAAAAACTTTTCCTCAGAGCATTGAGTTAGCTAAGGATAATAGAATTATTGTGATCTCAGGTCCTAATGCCGGCGGAAAGAGTATTACCTTAAAAACGGTTGGATTACTACAGGTAATGCTTCAAAGTGGGATACTAATTCCTGTGCATGAGTATAGCAGAATGTGTCTTTTCAATAAGATCCTTACAGATATTGGAGATAATCAATCCATAGAAAATCATTTAAGTACCTATAGTTATCGCTTAAAGAATATGAATTATTTTCTTCGGAAATGTGATGAGAAGACCTTATTCTTGATAGATGAATTTGGTACGGGAAGTGATCCTGAATTGGGAGGTGCTTTAGCTGAAACCTTTTTGGAAGTATTTTATGAGCGAGAATCTTTCGGGATTTTAACCACTCATTATACCAACCTTAAAATGTTAGCAAATGAATTGCCTAATATGACAAATGCTAATATGATGTTCGATTCTAAAACCTTGGAGCCCATCTATAAGTTACAATTAGGAGAAGCCGGAAGTTCTTTTACATTTGAGGTAGCTCAGAAAAATGGAATTCCCTATAGTTTGATCAACAGATCTAAGAAAAAAGTTGAACGCGGAAAGATACGTTTTGATAAGAGTATTGCAGATCTTCAAAAAGAACGCAGCAAGCTTAAAAAGACTACAGATTCACTTAAGTCCAAAGAACTAATCACTGCTCAGCAGAAAGATAAGCTCGAGGAAACCAATGCTAAAATTCAACAAAAGCTAGAAAGTTATCAGGAATTATACGACTCTAATCAGAGGTTGATATATCTGGGACAGAAGATTAATGATCTAAGCGAAAAATATTTCAACAATAAGAAAAAGAAGGAGCTTATTGGGGAGTTTATCAAGATCGTAGAGATCGAAAATTCTAAGCGAATTCGAGAAACTGCCAAGGAAGTAAAAGTTAAGAAAGCCAAAGAAAAAAAGGTTATTCAAGAGGCAGAAAAGAAAGTTGAAGTAATAAGACAGCGCAAAAAAGAAGAAAAGAAGAAAGTAGAAATTCAGCAACAAAAAGAAGCCAATAAACCAAAGGCACTTTTAAAAGTTGGGGATAGAGTTAGACTGGAAGATGGAAAAGCGGTAGGTACTATAGATATTATTGAAAAAGGTAAAGCCACTGTAAATTATGGTATTTTTACAACTAGCGTATCTTTAGATCAGTTAGAATTAGTGCAAGCAGCTAAAAAGAAAAAGTAATGGAAAATACTTCGGAAAATAAAAAGATCATTCTTTTTGATGGGGTTTGCAACCTGTGTAATTCTGCCGTGAATTATGTTATAGAGCACGATCCAAAAGATGTATTTAGATTTGCTTCTTTACAAAGCGACGCCGGAATTCAATTAATGGAAGAACGAGGAATAGATCCTCATGCTATTGATTCTATAATTCTAATCGAACCCGGAATTGCCTATTACAAAAAATCTACCGCGGCGCTTGAAATATCAAAAGATCTTTCCGGCAGCATCTCTTATTTGAGATTTTTTTCTGTGCTACCGGAATCTTTTAGAGATGTTGTTTATGACTTTATAGCAAACCACCGCTATAAATGGTTTGGGAAAAAAGATGCATGTATGATCCCAACTCCCGAATTAAAGGCTAAATTTCTGTAGTTACTTCTCTTTCTACAGGTTCTTGCTCATAATTATCATCCCAATCTTTTACATTAGGAGGTCCTAATTTATCTACAGATTTTGCCACTAACATCGCAACGGCAGCATCTCCTGTTACGTTCACGGTAGTTCTACACATATCTAAAGGTCTATCTATAGCAAATATCAATGCTAAACCAGCTTCAGGAATTCCTGCTTGTGCTAATACAATTACAAGCATTACCATTCCCGCACCAGGAACTGCGGCAGAACCTATAGAAGCTAAGAGTTGCTGTTGCAATAATTCCTAATTGAGTTCCGAAAGAAAGATCCATACCAAATGCCTGAGCAATAAATACTGCAGCAACCGCCTGGTATAAACTTGTTCCATCCATATTTATGGTAGCACCAATTGGTAAAACAAAACTTGCAACCTCTTTGTGAACTCCCATATGCTCTTCTACTCTTTCCATAGTTACAGGAAGTGTTGCAGCACTAGAACTTGTAGAAAATGCTAATAATTGCGCAGGAGCCATTCCATTTAAAAAGAATGAAGGTTTGTTCTTAGTAAAAATCCAAACGATTAAGATGTAAAAACCTATCATTAATGCCAGACCAATTAATACGGTTAAGGCATACATTGCTAAAGCCGCAAAAAGATCTGTACTTGGAGATTCTACTACTAAGGCCGCCAACAATGCAAATACCCCATATGGCGCGGTGAGCATGATCAAATCGATCATTTTTAAGATGACTTCATTAAAACCATCAAAGAAATCTTTTACCGGTTTGCTTTGTTTTTCTGGGATCAGGATCAGTCCAATTCCGAAGAAAATTGCAAAGAAAATAACCTGTAGCATATTTCCATTATCGCTGGCGGCACCAAAGATATTTGATGGCACTAAGTCTTCTAAAGCTTGAAGTGGTCCTGCATCCTTTTGTTTTTGGGCATCTGCAATCCTAACATTGGCATCTCCTTCATAACTTGCAATAAGGTCGTTACGTGTATCCTGATTGATTGCACTTCCCGGTTTTATAAGATTCACCAGGGCCAATCCTATAGAAACTGCAATAACCGTGGTGATAATATAAGTAAGTATGGTTCGAGTTCCCATTTTGGAAAGCTTCGAAATATCTTTTAGATCTGAAATTCCTTTAATTAAGGATGCTAAAATTAACGGTACGGCAATAAGTTTAAGGGAATTGATAAAGATGTTTCCAAAAGGTTTTATCCAATCTCCCACAAAGTCTGGCCCCCATGAAAAGTTAGTTAATGCCAATGCGAAAAGAACTCCAAGAGCCATTCCCAATAAAATCTGCCAATGCAGCGCTAATTTTTTCATAGTATAGTTTTTCAGCAATTATATTTTTGAAACTTTATTTTGTAACCAGAAATCGGCAATTACCAGGGCAGCCATAGCTTCTACAATTGGCACCGCTCTAGGCACCACACAAGGATCATGTCTTCCTTTCCCCTGCATTTCAACTTCTTCACCTTTAGAATTGATGGTTTGTTGTTTTTGCATAATAGTAGCCACCGGTTTAAAAGCGACATTAAAGTAAATATCCATTCCGTTTGAAATTCCGCCTTGAATCCCGCCACTTAAATTTGTGGTGGTACTTCCGTCGGCATTAAAAAGGTCATTATGTTCACTCCCCTTCATTTTCGTGCCCTCAAATCCACTTCCATATTCAAAACCTTTAACCGCATTTATGGAAAGCATTGCTTTTCCTAATTCAGCATGTAATTTATCAAAAACAGGCTCTCCTAATCCTTTAGGAACATTTTTAATAATGCATTGAACGGTTCCTCCAACAGTATCACCCTGAGAGCGAATTTCTTTAATATAGTTCTCCATTTTTTCAGCCGAAGCAGGATCTGGACAACGAACAGGATTAGATTCTATTAAACTAAAATCTAATTCTTCTAAATTTTTGTCTATGCTTATATTTCCTACGGAAGCAGTAAAAGCTGTAAAAGAAATTTGAGGAATTACTTGTTTAGCAATTGCTCCCCCTACTACTCTACTCGCCGTTTCTCTCGCAGAAGAACGACCGCCACCTCTATAATCTCTAACTCCATATTTTTCATCGTATGTATAATCTGCATGCGATGGTCTATAGGTATCTTGAATATGCGAGTAATCTTTAGATTTCTGATTTGCATTTTTTATTACAAATCCAATAGGAGTTCCGGTAGTTTTTCCTTCAAAAATCCCAGATAAGAATTCTACAGTATCAGGTTCTTTGCGCTGTGTAACTATTGCAGACTGTCCGGGTTTTCTCTTATTAAGCTCTTCCTGGATCTTCTCTAAATCTAAGTTTATACCGGCAGGACAACCGTCAATAATTCCACCAATGGCAATTCCATGAGATTCTCCAAAAGTGGTTAATTTAAAAAGTGTCCCGAAGGAATTTCCGGCCATAAAATCGATTTTGAACAAATGTAATTTTTTAACTACATATTTAAAAATGTAATCCCTATTAATATTCCCGTAACAATATAGACTTTTATTAATCTTTTGGTAAGAATACTTTAAGAAAGGCCTAATCTCATTAAAGAATTTATAAGGTTTATTTGCTTTATAAACTTTAATGAATTGCAGAAGAAAAGAAAACTTGATCTTGTTGTACTCTCAGATATACATCTGGGAATACTTGCATGCCGCGCACAGGAACTACTTCAGTATTTAAATTCTATAGAACCTAAGAAGCTCATTCTTAATGGGGATATTATAGATATCTGGCAATTCAATAAAACTTATTTTCCAAAACAACATTCAGAAGTTATTTCTAAGATCATAGAGATGAGCGAGAATGGTACGGAGGTGATTTATATTACCGGAAACCATGACGAAATTCTCAGAAAGTTCAGCAATCTTAAGATCGGGAATTTTACTGTTGTAGATAAATTGGAATTAGAGCTGGATGGAAAAAAAGCCTGGTTCTTTCACGGGGATGTTTTCGATCTTTCCATTCAAAATACTAAATGGTTGGCAAATTTTGGGGATTGGGGTTACAATTCCCTAATTCGATTAAATGGTATTTTAAACTGGAGCTTAGTGAAAATGGGAAAAAAGAAATTCTCACTTTCAAAAAAAATAAATAACAGTGTTCAGAATGCTGTAAAGGTTATAAATGATTTTGAACGAACGGTTTCTGAACTGGCTATAGATAACGGGTATAAATATGTGATCTGCGGACATATTCATCGGCCTAAAATAATTAGAAAGACCAATAAGAATGGAACCTGTTTATATTTAAATTCTGGAGATTGGATCGAGAATTTAACATCTTTAGAATATAACTCCAAACGTTGGGAACTCAATTATTTCGAAAAAAATCTAGCAATAGATTCCTTACCTGAAGAAGACTTACCTAAAAATAGAGATCTTTTAACAGCAATAACCATTCTTGGTAAAACGGGACTTTCTTATTAAAAGAAGTCCTGTTTTTATTTATCTAAGCGCTTCCCTTAAAATTGTTACCGGATGTTTAGCTGTACGTTTTGTACCGTCATATATCTGGTGGCGACAGCTGGTTCCGTTGGCGGCTATTATTGTAGTTTCAGAACTCTTTCTCACCGCGGGAAACAAACTTTGATTCCCAATATTCATACTTATTTCATAATGTTCCTCTTCATAACCAAATGAGCCAGCCATCCCACAACATCCTGATGCTATGATAGTTACCTTATAATTCTTCGGAAAATTAAGAATATCAAAGGTTACCGCCGAGTTTGATAGGGCTTTTTGATGGCAATGTGCATGGATCTTTACCTGTTTTTCTTCTGAAGTAAAAGCGGAAACTTCAATATTTCCCAAAGCCATTTCTTTCTTTAAAAACTCTTCTATGATAAAGCAATTTTTAGAAAGATTTAGAGCTGAAGTTTTATCATCTGCCAACCGAAAATATTCATCTCTAAAAGTTAGAATTGCACTGGGTTCAATTCCTATAAGCGGAGAATTCGCTGAAATTATATCTTTAAAGATCGAAATATTCTTGTTCGCTAAATCTTTTGCTTCATCCAGAAAACCTTTAGAAATATGACTTCTACCGCTTTCTGCATGCTGAACGATCTCTACTTGATAATTTAATTTGTGAAGTAAGCTCCAAGGCATCAATTCCAATATTCGCATCTAAGTAATTGGTGAATTCATCATTAAATAGATAAACCGTCTTGATTGGATTTGAAACTGAAAGTCGCTTTTTATTCTCTTTATAATAGTTAGCCAAGGTTTGTCTTGCAAGGGTTGGCAAGGTTCTTTGCTTTGCAACGCCCATCACTTTTTTAGCAAGTCCAGAAGTAAGGCTATTGGTGAAGAAGAAATTAGAAATTCCCGGAACTTTGGAAGCTAAACTGATTCATGCTCGCATTTTGTGCAAATGCTTTGCTTCTTAACGATTTTCCATTCGCTTTTTGATATTGATACTGGAATTCTGCTTTTAAGGCTGCTACATCAACATTAGAAGGGCATTCACTTTTACACCCCTTGCAGCTTATACAAAGATCAAAAACCTCTTTTAGTTCTTGATGATCAAACTTATTAGGTTTATCTGAATTGGTTAAGAATTCTCTTAAAGCATTTGCTCTGGCTCTCGTTGTATCCTTTTCATCTTTAGTAGCTCTATAACTTGGGCACATAGTTCCGCCTGCTTCAACAGATTTTCGGCAATCTCCACTCCCATTACATTTTTCAGCAAGTCTAAGGATACCTTCAGAATCTTCAAAATTCATCAAGGTAGAAATTTCAGGTTCTTCTCTATTAGGAATATATCTTAAAGAAGTATCCATTGCCGGAGCATCTACGATCTTTCCGGGATTGAAAATGTTGTTAGGATCAAATAGATGTTTTACGTCTTTTAAAAGCTGATAATTTTTAGAACCTACCATCATTTCAATAAATTCTGCTCTAAGCCTACCATCTCCATGTTCCCCACTCATAGAACCATTATATTTCTTTACAAGGATTGCCACTTCTTCGGTGATTTTTCTAAAAAGCGCTACATCTTCTTCAATTTTTAAATTGAGAATAGGTCTTAAATGTAATTCTCCCGCCCCGGCATGAGCGTAATAAACAGCTTCTTGACCATAATCTTTCATGATTTGGGTAAACTCCAGAATATAATTTGCAAGATCCGGAATAGCCACCGCAGTATCTTCTATACAAGCCACCGCCTTTCTGTCTCCCACCATATTTCCCAGAAGGCCTAATCCAGCTTTTCTAAGTTCCAGAGCCATCTCTATCTGATCTCCCGTTAAAACCGGTAAGGCATAAGTTAAATTAGAATCTCTCAATCTTTTTAATAAGATTGATATTTGTTCCTGAAGTTCTTCTTCGGTTTCTGCACAAAGTTCCAGCATTAAGATGGCTTTTGGATCTCCTTCTATAAAAAAGCGATTCTCTTTATATTTTAAACTTTCATTGGTGCGATCTAAGATCACCTTATCCATCATTTCGCAGGTAAATAAAGGACTCTCCATAGATGGTACCACTGCTAGCATGCAATTTTCGATACTCGTAAAATGCGCAGCAACCATCGCAGAATGTTTTGGAGGCAGCTTATCTAGCTGAAGTGTGATCTCTGTGGTGAATGCCAATGTTCCTTCACTTCCTGCTAATAACTTGCATAAATCAAAAGCTTCAGTAGAAGTTGAAAAAACTTCGGTTTTTATCAGTTCATCTATCGCGTACCCTGTGTTTCTTCTATGTATAGCTTCATTGGGAAACTTTTCTTTTATTTCATTTTGAACCTCTTCCGGAGCTAAAAAATTATATAAAGATTGATAGATCTTATTTTCAAGCTGCTTTCCTTTTAATTTCTGTTGAAATTCTTCAGATGTAATTGCAGAAAATTCAGCAAAAGAGCCATCACTTAAAATGGTCTTTAGCTTTAAAACCTTATCTCTAGTGGTACCATATTTAATAGAAGTAGTTCCGCTGGAATTATTACCAACCATCCCTCCTATCATACATCTATTAGAAGTTGAAGTATTGGGGCCGAAGAACAACCCGTGTTTTAAGAGTTCTCTATTAAGATCATCTCGTATAACGCCTGGTTGAACTGTGGCGGTTCTATTTTCAACATCTATAGATATAATTTTAGTAAAGTGTCTGGAAACGTCAACTACTAGGCCGCTTCCTACACATTGTCCTGCTAAAGAAGTTCCTGCAGTTCTGGGAATCAAGCCTATTTTATTTTCTAAAGCAAAATTTATTAGGCTCTTAATATCCTCTTCAGTTTTTGGATAACAAACCCCTAAAGGCAATTCTCTATATACCGAGGCATCTGTTGCATAAAGGCTTCTATATAAATTATCTTGAAGTATCTCACCTTCAATAGATTGACCTAAATTTTCTAATTTTGCTTTCATAAGTGGCATAAAAATACAAATTTACCCCTATTTCAGTTAACACATTATTAATGATTATTAACAATACATTGGCTTTAGAGGGTGTTCGCGTTTCATTTTAACAATTAAATTTGCTTTCACAAACTAAATAAATTCAGATATGAAAAAAGTATTTTTATTAGCATTATTTGCAATAGGTTTTGGTACGGCTTCTAATGCCCAAACCATTTCTGAAAACGCCTTAGGTCTTAGAATTGGTGGTGGTAACGGATATGGAGCTGAAGTTTCTTATCAACGTGCTGTTGGAACTAACAATAACAGATTGGAATTTGATCTTGGATGGAGAAATGATAATTCAAGATACAATTCTGTTAAACTGGCTGCTTTATACCAATGGGTATGGAATATAGACGGTGGTTTTAACTGGTATGCTGGTGCCGGTGGTGGTATTGGAAATATTAGCGCTAAAGATGATCGTTATTATAACGATAAGAAATATTACTATAGAGATGAAACTTTTGCTTTTCTTGCCGGTAACATTGGAATTGAATACAACTTTGACATTCCTTTATTACTTTCTTTAGATTTTAGACCTGAGATTGGTTTTATTAATGATAATAATGACATCAACAAATTATCTCCGGACATTGCCGTTGGAATAAGATACCAATTCTAATATTAAGAATTGAAAATATTTAAAAAGCGTAAATTAAATTTTACGCTTTTTTTATTTCTGCTAATGCCTTTTCATACAAAGCTTCGTACTGAGGCACGACAATATCAATATCAAATGTTTTGGCTTGTTCCAGGGCATTTTCTTTAAACTTTTTCAGCGTTTTTTCATCACCTAAGATTTTAATACCAAAATCTCCCATAGCTTCCACATCACCAATATTAGCTAGATATCCTGAAACTCCATGAATGTTAACCTCTGGCAAACCGCCGCTATTGGTAGAAATTACCGGAACTCCATTTACCATAGCTTCTAAAGCTGCCAATCCAAAACTTTCTTTTTCTGAAGGTAATAGGAAAAGGTCTGAAAAACATAAGATCTTATCAATCTCATTGCTTTCTCCCAGAAACACTACTTTATCTTGAAGTCCTAAACTTTCAACCAAATCTTCTGCCATTTCCTTTTCAGGGCCGGCACCCACCATGATCAACTTAGACTTTACTTTTCTCTGAATGATCTCAAAAATTCTAATAACGTCTCCAATTCTTTTTACAGCTCTAAAATTACTCACATGAGAAATAATTTTTTCATCTTCATCTGCCATTAATGAACGTTGACAATCTGTAAAAGACTTTCGATATTTTGAAACATCAATAAAATTAGGAACAACCTCAATCTCTTTAGTAATCTTAAAAAGATTAAGCGTGTCTTGTTTTAAACTTTCAGAAACAGAAGTTACCACATCGCTATGGTTAATGCTAAAGGTTACAGCTGGCTTATAAAATGGATGATTTCCAACAAGGGTTATATCTGTACCGTGTAAAGTAGTTACCATAGGAAGATAAATTCCTTCTTCTTCCAACATCTTTTTCGCCATATAACCCGCATAAGCATGAGGTATGGCATAATGTACATGTAGAACATCTATTTCATACAACTTTACCATATTCACCAACTTACTGCTTAAAGCAAGCTCATAAGGTTGAAAATGGAATAAAGGATATTCTGGGACCGTTACTTCGTGAAAATGTATATTTCTTGTAAGCTGTTCTAATCTTACAGGTTGTTTATAGGTAATAAAATGAATGGAATGTCCTCTTTTAGACAAAGCCATTCCTAATTCTGTTGCAACAACCCCACTCCCTCCAAAGGTTGGATAACAAACAATCCCTATTTTCATAAATTAATTCTCGATAGATTCATAAATAACTTCCTGGATCTTAGATCTGATATCTGAGCTGATCAATTTACGATTATTCACATCAGGATGTACCCTGTTAGAAAGAAAAACGTATAAGATCTCGGTTTCCGGATCTACCCACGCAAAGGTGCCTGTAAATCCGCTATGACCAAAACTAGATAAAGAAACACAACCACATGTTGGGCCCGATCTTCCAAGTTGTGGTTTGTCGAATCCAACACCACGCCTTACATTTTGATCGCAATAATAACAGGTATTAAATTTTTCGATGGTTTGCGCTTCAATAAATCTCTTTCCTCCATAATATCCATTATTAAGATACATTTGCATGATCTTGGCAACATCATTAGCTGTACTAAACAATCCGGCATGCCCGCCAATTCCGCCCTGCATTGCGGCACCCTGATCATGAACATATCCGTGAACCAGTTGTCTACGCCATAATTTATCATTTTCGGTAGGTACAATTTGATCTGGACTAAATTTATCTAAAGGTAAATAAGTAGTAAAATTGGCACCCAAAGGCTCATAAATTCTCTCTTGAGTAACGTAGGATAATGAAGTTTTAAAATAGCCTTCCAGATAATATTTCATCATATAAAATGGGAGATCACTATACTTATATTCCAATTTTGATTCTAGTTTACTATCTCTTATTTCTGCAAGAATGGTATCTCTTATATTGTCTCGAATAAACATATTTTCTGCCACTCTCAAGCTAAACCCTTCCCTCTTCTGATCTCTATAATAGTTAACTGAAGGTATTTTTGTTTGCTTATCTATAGGTTCCAACATAAAAAGGAAGCCAGGGTTTTAATCGCGCATAATGCATCAACATATCCTGCAGCCTGATATTAGCTTTGTTAGATCCTTTGAAGAACGGGATAAGATCACCTAGTTTAGAATCGAAGCTTATTACATTCTTTTCTTCTAATTGCATGATTAAAGGTAAGGATGCAAGAATCTTTGTGAGTGAGGCCAGATCATATACAGAAGTATCTGTAACCGGTAACATTTTATCATAAGTATGATAACCTGCATTTCTTTCATAGATCACTTTTCCATGTCTGGCTACGATAACTTGAAGCCCAGGTGTCATTTTACTGTCTAAAGCTAAGGTGATAAGAGAATCAATTTTTTGAAGTTTCTCATAATTCATATTTACAGATTGTGGCATTCCATAAGCCAATCTTTGTAAATTCTTAGTTTGATAGCCTGTTCCAGCCGGAAAATTATCGCCCAAACTTACGGGTAGTTTCCCTTTTGCTTCTAAAGCTCCAAATATAATCTGAGCAGATTTTTGTTGAGAAGCTTCACTATTTTGGTAACTCATTACAATTCCTTCCAAATTACTGGTAGATTTTAGATCCATCAGCGCATAAGGCCTTGTAAAAACATCTAATATTGTATGATTATTTCGGGCTATTTCCTGAATGAACTGTTGTTCATCTTCGCTAAACTTATATCGTGCCCAGGGGGAAGCATCAGATTTATGAAACCCGATGATCACTAAATTATAAGCTTTTAATTTTTCTAATAATTCCTCTAAATTTGGAGCTTTAACCCAATCTACCTTAGTATATCTAGATAATTGATGTAAAAATGGAGCACTGTCTGAATCCCCAAAATTTACATAAGCTATTTTCTTTGTCTCCAGATCTTTAATCGGAAGAATTCCTGAATCATTTTTTATTACTGTAATCGCGTTTTCTATAAGTTCTTCATAAAGAGCTTTATCATTTACAGTATTTAGATCCTTTATAAGATTAGTAGTATCTACCGCTTTATAGTCGTGAAAGTCCTGCTTGATATTTAGCTAAAAGGATCTTTTTAACCGAATATGCCAATCGCTCTTCAGAGATCCTTCCATCATTGTAAGCTTCAAATATTTTTACAGAAGCTTTTGGCACATCTTCAGACATGGTTAAAACATCATTTCCGGCTAAAAATGCTGCGAGATCTATCTCTCCCGGATTTTTAAAATTGGATGCGCCCTTCATATTCAATGCATCTGTAAAGATCAGGCCTTTAAAATTCATTTTCTTCTGAAGCAGCTCTGTTACAATAGGTTTAGACAATGAGGAAGGCACATCTTTTTCCGGATCTAATGCAGGTACATCTAAATGTGCAACCATTACACTGTTAACTCCTTGCGCTATGATCTTCCGAAATGGATAAAGTTCTATGCTGTCTATTCTTTCTTTGCTGAAGGATATTGTGGGCAAGGTTTTATGAGAATCTGTTTGAGTATCTCCATGCCCGGGAAAATGCTTAGCGCAAGTTAAGGCACCTTCGCTTTGCATACCATTCATAAATGCAATTGCCCTTTTAGAAACTTCATCTCTATCTTCTCCAAAAGACCTGTTTCCTATAATTGGATTCTTCGGATTTGTGTTTACATCTACATCTGGCGCAAAATTAATATGAACTCCTAATCTCTTGGAATGCCGTGAAATAGCTGCCCCTGCTTTTTCTATTAATTTAAGGTCTGAAATAGCACCTAAGGTCATATTCCAGGGAAGTGCATAGGTTGAATCAAGCCTCATAGCTAAGCCCCATTCGGCATCCATTCCTATTAATAAGGGAACTTTAGAAAGCTCCTGAAATTCATTATTAAGTTTGGCTTGTTGCATTGGGCCCCCTTTAGAAAAAAGGATCCCTCCAATATATTGCTCTTTTATAAGATCTTTGATCTTTTCGGTTTCCTTCTCACTTTGATTTGAAAAAACATCTACCATAAATAGCTGGCCAATCTTCTCCTGAAGGTTCATTTGATTGTAGATACTATCCACCCACATCTTTTGCTGAATAGCATCCTTAGTGATCAAAGGATTTTGCTGAGCAAAACCTGGCAACGAAAAAATGAAGATAAAGAAAGAGAATAGGGCTATTTGAAGGGGCTTCATGCAGTACTCTATTTTAAGAAGCGGTTATGCCAGCTTTCTGAAGCGGGAACTTCCCAATCTGTTAGATATTCAGATTTATTAGTTACTAAATTGTTGAAAACAATAGTGTTTGGAGAAACGGCTTTATCTTTCGCCATTTTTCTAAAGTCTACCAGATTCTTGTAGGCAACGTGTTCTCCTTGCTTGTAACTTACATTCATTTTATCTAAAAGATCAACATTATACTCTTTTTCTAATTGCTGAATAAAATGTACGGAAGCATCTATAGAACAACCGGTAGCTGCATTTAGTTCCTGATCTAAGGCTAGAATTATAAATCTTTTATATCTAATTTCGAAGGAAGCTTTAAGGTTGGCGCCATGAGCTGTCCATTGAGAAATAAAGTCTTCTAATTTGTTATTGATCTCTTGTAGTTCTTGTTCAGAAAAAGATCTGTTTGCCTGATAAATCCATACTCGGGAAGACTCAGGTAATTCCTTAAAAGGTACTAACATATTTTTGTGGGATTATATTTTTACAAAGCTACTTGATTAAATGTATTGCTTCAAATATAGTACCAGTAAATTAGAGCTCGTAAGGGTTAAAAAACGTTAAATTTGAGTCGGAAGTATTTGCTTTAAAGAAAATAAAAAACCCCGAGAAATATCCTCGAGGTTTTAATAATTATGATAACGCGCTTTATTGGCGAGATGTAATTTTATACTATCTTATTATACTTATTAGACCTATAAATCTTGAGCGTTAGCAATCATTTCGGCAACATCCATAACTTCTATCTTACCTTCCTGATTTTTGCTTTTAACTCCATCTGTCATCATAGTATTACAAAATGGGCAACCTGCAGCAATTATCTCAGGTTTTACTTCCATAGCTTGTTCTGTACGCTCAACATTCACATCTTTATTTCCCGGTTCTGGTTCTTTAAACATTTGTCCACCCCCGGCACCACAACAAAGTCCGTTGCTTTTACATTTTCTCATTTCCACTAACTCTACTTCAAGTTTTCTTAGCAAGTCTCTTGGAGCTTCATAAACGTTGTTGGCTCTCCCTAAATAACAAGGGTCATGAAAAGTGATTCTTTTACCTTTAAACTTTCCACCTTCAACTTTAAGTCTACCTTCTTCTAAAAGAGATTTTAAAAAGGTGGTATGATGCATTACTTCGTAATTCCCACCCAATGCTGGATATTCATTTTTTAGAGTGTTAAAACAATGAGGACAGGCAGTTACCACTTTCTTGATCTCATATCCATTAAGAACCTCAATATTAGTTGCAGCTTGCATCTGAAATAAAAATTCATTTCCTGCACGTTTTGCGGGATCTCCGGTACAACTTTCTTCTGTTCCTAGAACAGCAAAATCTACTTTTGATTCGTGAAGTAATTTGACAAAAGCTTTAGTAATCTTTTTAGCACGATCATCAAAACTTCCGGCGCATCCTACCCAAAATAATACTTCGGGTTTTTTACCTTCTGCCATATACTCGGCCATTGTTGGAACTTTAATTGCTTCTGACATTTTATTTTAATCTTTAACTTAGAATTTCTAATTTATTTTGAAAACTGAATAATTATAAACAATTGCTTATTCAGCTGATATATAGATTTTAAAGTAAATCACTTAAAGTATCACTTTAATCTAAAATTTTAATTTTCTTTAGCCCAATTTAATCTGTCCATCTGATTATATGGCCATGGTGCTCCATTGTTCTCAATGTTTTGCATTGCTATTGCCAACTCATTTGGAGCTGCACTTTCTTCCATTACCAAATAACGTCTCATATCTAAAATGATAGAAAGTGGATCTATTCCTATTGGGCAAGCTTCTACACAAGCGTTACAGGTTGTACAGGCCCATAATTCTTCTCTTAAAATATAATCGTCTAAAAGCTGTTTACCATCGTCTTCAAACTTACCTTTAGTATTAATGATCTCTCCAACTTCTTCCAATCTGTCTCTGGTATCCATCATTATCTTACGAGGAGAAAGTTTCTTTCCGGTTTGATTGGCAGGACACTCTGCAGTACATCTACCACATTCTGTACAGGTATAGGAGTTTAATAACTGCACCTGATTTAGATCCATAACATCTGAAGCTCCAAATTTCTCCGGCTCCTCTGCACCCTCTTCTGGCATAGCGTAAGGATCTGCATCTGGATCCATCATTAACTTAACTTCATTAGTAACCGCTTCCAGGTTATCAAATTCACCTTTAGGAGTAAGTTTTGAAAAGTAAACATTTGGAAAAGCTAATAGAATATGTAAATGTTTTGAATAATACAGATAGTTCAAGAAGAACAGTATACCTACAATATGTAACCACCAGGCTGCTCTCTCAATAATAATTAAAGTTCCATGTACTAAAACCCTCAAACCATGGTGTTAAAAATTGACTGATTGGAAACGAACCTACAATTCCTGCTTCTTGGGCATAATGCGCAGCTCCGTTAAGTTGTAACTGATAATCTGCAGCATTCATAGTAATGAAAAGGATCATCAATACCATTTCAAAATATAAGATGTAATTGGCATCATTTTTAGGCCAACCTTTTAATTCTTTGCTTAAGAATCTATAGATGTTAAGTACATTTCTTCTAATCCAAAATACGATAACTCCTACAAAAACTAAGAATGCCAGGATCTCGAAAGAACCTATAAGGAAATTATAACCCCTTCCTAAAAACGACAAGATTCGGTGAGTTCCAAAAATTCCATCTATAATGATTTCTAGAACTTCGATATTTATAATTATAAATCCGAGGTAAACTATAATATGGAAGAAACCTGCAACTGGCTTTTTTAACCATTTTAGATTGTCCTAAAGCAATTCTTGCCATTTTAGCAAAGCGCTCTCCAGGTTGATCATTACGGTCTATTTTCTTCCCTAATTTTACATTTCGAATCACTCTTCTAATGTTTCTGGCAAAAAAAAGAATTCCGGCAACAAGTACAATTAAAAAAACAATCTGGGTAATTATTTGCATAGTCTCTATTTTAAAGAATCTTTTGGCTTATCATACGATCCCGGGGATTTTCCGAAAACTGAGAAATGTACGTATCTCTTAGGATTTAATTTAATATCCTGTAGTAACTGCTCCATTTGTTTGGTAGCACGATCTAGATTATCATACACCTTATCATCTGTTAATAATTTACCTGCGGTACCTTTACCGGAGCTTAAATTATTAGATATCTCTTCAAAATCTGCAATTACTTTTTCTAGATCTCTTCCCATTCCGCTTAGATCTATTTGAGAAAGACTATCTGAGAACTTATTGAAATTGGTAGACATTTCGTCTAAATTGGTAAAAGTATGATCTAATTTTTGAGAATTTCCATCAACAATACCATTAAGAGAATTTGCTGTAGCCTTAAAAGAAGCCACGGTTATGGCTAAATCATCAAAAGTAGCTTTAATATTATTTCTTGTTTCCGGATTAAGAATTTGATTTAACGCAGTTACCATAGAATCTGCGCTTACAATGGTTCTTTCAACTTTTACCTGTAAAGGAGTTAAGCGTTCATTTACAAGCTCCATAATTCCTTCTTCAATATCACTAGGTAGTGTATCTCCGGTTTTAGCCATTTGGCCCTGCTCGTATTCTGGAACGATGGCTAAAGATTTTCCTCCAATAAGTCCACCTCCGTAAATTTGCGCCAGACTGTTCTTAGAAAATTTAAAATCGCTGTCTACGCTAAAGGTCACCAATAGCAAGCCGGTTTGATTTAAAAAATCGATCTTATTGATCTGTCCTACCTTTAAACCATTTATGGTAACGGCAGACGATGGGGATAATCCTTCTACATCTGCATAAACAGCATAGAAAGTACGGCTGGAATCTAAGAGGTTTTTACCTTTAAGAAAACTATATCCAAATATTAATATTACAATAGCAACTACTGCCAGGATGCCAGTCTTAACCTCTTTAGTATATTTCAAAAGTTCTATATTTTAGAATAGGTACAAATTTAGAAATAAATATAGGAAAGTACTGCTATTTGCCTTGGGATTTTAACGCCTCATTAACGGTAATCTTCTTCCCGTCCTTAAAAGCTACCACATAACACGTTTTATAACCCTTAGTTTTAGCTTTTTGCTGAAGATCTTGAATTTGATTATAACTGGAGGTTGCTCCGTAATAATATTTGTACATTTTATCTTCTTCTTCTCTAAATACTGGTTTTAAACCTTTAAAATTGGAAGATTTAGGTTCTAATTTTTTTGAGCTTGCCGCAAGTTGCACCTTAAAGGTAATACCTTCAAAAGAATCTTCGAACGTTGTTGGAGCCTCTACTGTAGTAGTGGTTACCGGAATATTGGTTTCTAAATTCTCCAGAACCGCCAGGTTGATACTCTTACTATAATCTTTTATCGCATCTATAATAGCATCTGCCATTCTGGTTTGACCATTGTTACTATTTAAAAATGGACCTTCTTCTTTATTGGTTAAAAATCCAGTTTCAATTAAAACACTTGGCATATAAGTTTGACGTAATACCAGAAATCCTGCTTGTTTAACACCACGGTCATTTCTCTTTAACTCGTGAGTAAATTTTTTCTGAACATAATCTGCCAAAAGAATACTTTGATCTAAATATTCCTCTTGCATAATTTGCATTCCTATATAAGACTCTGGAGAGTTAGGATCAAAACCATCATAGGTAATATCATAATCTTCCTCTAGAAAAATTACCGAGTTTTCACGTTTTGCTACCTCAAAGTTGGCCTGGTTACGGTGGAGTCCAAGAACAAAAGTTTCTGTTCCGTAGGCTTGAGAATTATGAGCATTACAGTGCACAGATATAAATAAGTCTGCTTTTGCATCATTAGCAATCTCTGCACGCTTATCTAATTCAATAAAAACATCGGTGCTTCTGGTATAGATCACCTTAATGTTTTCATTTTTCTCTAATTCTTTTCCAACCTTTAACACAATGCTAAGGGCAATATCTTTTTCGTTAAATCCACCTCCCCTATTTCCAGGGTCTTTCCCACCATGACCTGCATCTAAAACAACAACAAATTTGTGTTTAGATGGAGTAACCGGATTAGGCTTAAAAGCCATTAATAGGGTTGAAATAAAAACGATAGCTAAGAATGTAAGTAGGTTATTCTTCATAAAAATAGTAACGATAGAATTAGGCTTATTATTTTATTCTGTCTTTTTTTGTATTCCGAAAAGGAAGCTTAAAAAATATATGTAATTTTGATTATTCAAAAAGCAAGCCATTCTTTACAAAAATAGCACTTAAAGCATTGCGAACAAACTCACATTATATACTTTTTTCTCTTGTTTTTTTGCTGTTAGCGCCAATGATCTCTTTGGCCCAGGAAATAAAACCGGGAGGTAAAATAGTTCTTGAAAAAGATAGAGACAGCGTAGTAACTGTAAGCGATTCTCTCTCTACCGCCTCACAGATAGTTTTACAGGATACCATTAAAAATGATACTCTCAAAAAAAAACCTGCTCTTTTAACAGATGTGGTTAAATATTCTGCTGAAGATTATATGCGCTTAAGCGTGAAAGAAAATAGAATGTATCTCTATGATAATGCCCAAATTACCTATGGAGATATGGTTATTACGGCCGGAATGATCATTTTAGACAATGAGAAAAAAGAAGTTTATGCCTACGGAATTCCGGATTCTATTGGTAATTATTCTCAATTACCAGTTTTTACGCAGGCTCAAAATACCGTAAAACCAGATTCTATTCGATTTAATTTTGATACAGAAAAGGCATTAATCTATAATACCAGAACCGAGGAAGGTGCTTTTAAAGTTCGTGGAGAAATTACCAAGAGAGAAAATGATTCGGTTTATTTTATGAAGAATGTAAGATTTACAACTTCAGAAAATGAAGAAAATCCAGATTACTATTTCTACGCCAGACGAATAAAATTTGTTCCGGACAAAAAGATTGTTACAGGTTTAGTGAATATGTATATAGCAGATGTTCCAACTCCTTTAGGATTACCTTTTGCATATTTTCCATTAACCGATGAACAAACCTCAGGTTTTATTTTACCTTCTTTTGGGCAGAGTAACAACCGTGGCTATTTTCTTCAGAATGGTGGATATTATTTTGCTATAAGCGATTATGTAGATCTGCTTGCTCTAGGAGATTATTATACCAATGGAAGTTATGGATTAAGATTACAGTCCAGTTATGCAAAAAGATATAGATATCGAGGGAATTTAAATTTTAGATATGAAAATCTTTTAGATAGTGAACGAGGTTTTCCAGATTTTGCTCAAAGCACTGTCTATAATTTACAATGGTCTCACAGTCAGGATACTAAATCTAATCCAAATTCAAGATTTTCAGCCTCTGTAAACCTTGGTAGTAGCGATTATTTCAGGGAATCTGTAAACCAATCTAACACCGGTAACTTTTTAAATAACACTTTAAATTCCACGGTTTCTTACTCCAAAACATTTCCAGGAGAACCTCAAGTTAACTTTAGTGTTACAGCAACACATTCTCAAAATACCAATACTAAAGAGATTAACATGACCTTGCCAACCGTGCAAACAAGTGTTTCTAGAATATATCCTTTCGCTCCAAAATTAGGAGCTAAAAAAGGATTGATAGAAAATATCAACTTCCAGTATAACTTTAGAGGAGAAAATAGATTTCAAACTACAGATTCATTATTCTTTAAACCGGAAATGTTTAAGGATGCTAATTTTGGAGCTCAGCATACCATTCCCGTTTCTACAAATTTCAAAGTATTCAAATTCTTAAGTGTGAGTGCAAATGCAAATTATGAAGAGAATTGGGTGTTTAAAACCTTTGAAAGAAGATATGATCAGAACTTAAGAAAAGAGATCATAGATACTGTTTCCGGATTTGATTCTTATAGAACCTATGGATTTAGTACCGGAATTGGAACAACCATCTACGGAATGTTGAATTTTGGGAAAGATAAAAAGATACAGGCTATACGTCATGTGGTAAGACCAAATATTAGTTATAATATCAATCCTGGCTTCGATCAATACTACGATCAATACACTATTTTTGATCAACAAGATCAAACCCTTGAAGAACGTGTTGTAGATTATTCAAGATTTCAAGGCTCCTTATACGGAGCACCGGGAAGACAATTTGCAAGCTCTATTGGTTTGTCTATTAACAACACTTTAGAAGCTAAGGTTAGAGATAAAGACAGCACGGCTACAGAGCCTAAAAAGATAACCTTGTTGAATAACTTCAGTATGAGCACGGCTTATAACTTAGCTGGAGATTCTTTAAAATTGGCACCTATTGCACTTAGAGGAAGTATTCCTATCATTCAAAATAAATTGGATGTAAACCTGGCAGCCAATCTAGACCTCTATGCTCTAGATAATAATAACCGTAGAATTGATAAGTTAAACATCAATAACGGGGGAAGTTTATTTAGATTTACTTCTGCCAATGTGAGTTTTGGATATTCTTTTTCGAGCACCGATTTTGATAAAGATGTTAAAAATAAAGATAAACAGGAAAACGAAACTTATAGAAATGGAGGTAGACCAGATGATCTCTTTGGAAAAGGAACAGATCTAGACGGTAGATTTTACGATGAAGAAGAAGATCCATTCGAAAAAGATGGGGAAGAATCTCCTAATAATTCCTGGTATAATTACAAAATTCCGTGGAATCTTACGCTGGCTTATACAATGACCTATAGTAACAGAGCCAGAGAAAGTGAAATTACCTCACACTCCATAATGTTTTCTGGAGATGTAGAACTTTCACCTAAATGGGTAGTTGGTGGTTCTTCCGGTTTCGATATAAAAGATGGTGGATTTACTTATACACAACTTAGATTTCAAAGAGATCTTGATAGCTGGAGAATGAGTTTTAACTGGGTACCATTTAGTGAACGTAGCTCGTGGTACTTTTTTATTGGTATAAAATCTTCTATTCTTAGTGATATTAAATACGACAAACGTCGTGAACCAGACAGAAGACTATAATTTTTTATTCTGAAATAATCAATTCAACATTAATCATTTGTGATATGAAAAAGATAATCAATACTTCCAAAGCTCCAGCTCCAATTGGCCCATATAACCAGGCAGTTCTTACCGGAAATATGCTTTATACTTCGGGGCAGATCGCTTTAGATCCGGTAACAGGAGAATTAAAACTGGGAGATATTCAGGAGGAAACAGCCTTGGTTATGGAAAACCTTAAAGCTATTCTTGAAGAAGCCGGGATGACCTTTGAGAATGTGATCAAAACTTCAATTTTCATTAGCGATATGAATAATTTCGCGAAGATCAACGAAGTATACGCTAAGTATTTTGATGCTGAATCTGCGCCCGCTAGAGAGACTGTGGAAGTTGCCAATCTACCTAAGTTTGTGAATGTAGAAATTAGCGCAATCGCGGTTAAATCGCCTTTATAAGTAATTTGGCAGTTGCCGGATTTGTTGCCATGGGAATATTGTGAACATCACAAAGTCTCATCAGCATAAAAATATCGGGTTCGTGAGGATGTTTATCTAATGGATCTCTAAAGAAAATCACCATATCTATTTTGCCTTCTGCTACGCGAGAAGCTATTTGAGCATCGCCACCAAGCGGGCCAGAAAGAAGTTTTTCTACTTGAAATCCAGCAGCTTCAGTCTTTGCTCCGGTTGTTCCTGTAGCTACCAAATGAATTCCTTTAGCATGTAAAGCTTCTTGATTTTCGTTTAAGAACTGAACCATTTCAGCCTTTTTCCCGTTATGTGCTATTATTGCTATTGTCATAAAAATCTAAGTAGATAAGATATCTGAAATTCTAAGCAGTTCTTTATTAATATTATGTTTGCTCTTTAATGCCTTATCTAAACTGCAAGCTTCCACCTGGTTATTTACAAATCCAACCATAAGATCGCTTTTTCCATCTAATAAGAGTTCCACTGCTTTTACGCAAAGTCTGCTGGCTAAAACCCTATCAAAACAAGATGGACTTCCTCCTCTTTGAATATGGCCAAGCACCGTAACTTTGGTATCATATTCTAAATTACTTTGTTTAAAATACTCAGCCAGCTCAAAAACATTCTTACCTATTTTATCTCCTTCAGATACTACAACTATACTCGAAGTCTTTCCGGATCTTCTACTACGCTCTAAAGAATCTAACAATCTTTCCAGACCAAGATCTTCTTCCGGGATTAAGATCTCCTCTGCTCCTGCTCCAATTCCGCTATTTAAAGCTATAAAACCAGCATCTCTACCCATTACTTCCACAAAGAATAGTCTATTATGAGAACTTGCGGTATCCCTAATCTTATCTATAGCTTCTACAACGGTGTTCAGCGCAGTGTCATATCCAATGGTATAGTTAGTTCCAAAAATGTCATTATCTATAGTTCCCGGCACACCAATAATTGGAATATTATGTTCTTTGCTAAAAACTTTGCCGCCACGAAATGTACCATCTCCCCCTATTAAGATCATGGCATCTACCTGAGCTTCTTTTAAATGATCTGCAGCTTTTTTTCTGCCTTCCGGTGTTAAAAATTCTTTAGATCGGGCAGATTTCAAGATAGTTCCTCCGCGAGTAATAATATTTCTAACGCTGCGGGCATCCATAACTTCATATTCCCCTTCAATCATTCCTTGAAATCCTCTATAAAAGCCAACACATTCTGTATCATAATAGGCACAAGCCCTTACTACCGCTCTAATTGCAGCGTTCATTCCCGGAGAATCTCCTCCGGAAGTCATCACTCCAATGCGCTTGATTTTCTTTGACATATGTAAAATATTGAATTTTAAAATTACAAAGTAATATTAAGTTAAATAAGATCTGGATGAGAATTTTACCTAAAATTGAAGGTAGGAGCTGCTAAAATTATTATTGCTTGGGAAAAACTATATAATCTGGAGCTAAAGATTTAGCCGATTCTTCCTGCTCTTTTTCCTGGGTAGATTTTACAATTTCTTTGTTCAAGATCTTTCTTATCAATTCTTTAAAAGTATCAAAATCTACAGAATATGAAAGTCCTATTCCCTGAGTAAATCCAATTTCTTCTCCTATATATTGAATGTTGTTTTCTCTATTAAAAACCTTAGCTCTTAAAGATCCGTCTTCATTTAAAAGAAATTCTATCTCTACATCTCCAACCACTACAGATTCTGTAACTCCCCCAACAGGAATACCAACTTGCCCATTAATTAATACGCGATTGCTTATTTGAGTTGAAAGTGTTAAACCAAATCTATCTACAGTTTGCTGATCTGGAGTTCTATCTCCCTGAACGTAATTTACCCCCACCTGAAATTTACCATCCTGATCTGCAAATATATCATTCACTAAACTCGAAGCTCGCTCCACCAGGGTTCCTGTAATTGCATTCTGATCTATGGCAAATTCACTATAAAAAGTACCTTGAGTAACTAAAAATAAAGCTTGCAGCTCTCTACTGGCACGGTCATTCATTCTATATTCCAACTCAGATCTTACTGCAGAACTGGCATTTGGAAACTGCACATTAAAAGTAATATCCGGTTGTGCAATTTGGCCTTGTAATAAGATTACAACTTCTACCGGGATCTTTCTGTTTATTGATGGATTTTCAAGTAAAACAGCAGGGTTTGCATCAAGCTCATAAATGGCACTTACATCAAGATCTGCCTGAGTTGGATTCCCGTCCCAGTTGATGCTACTTCCAGATTTAACCTGAAACACTTTTTGAACAAGACCTGCATATTTAAAGTTATAAACCCCTTTATACACCACGAAATCTCCCCACATATTAAATTTTCCCTTGGTGTTGATCTCGATTAATAAGTTTCCTGCGCCCCGACCTCGTAAAGTACTTCCACTGGTTTGATCTATTACCACTTCAACCTCGGCATCATTAGTTACATCAAGATCAAAATTAAGCTCTAAACCTTTTACCTCTGGCAATTCTATCTCTTTTCCCGGCCAATCTATTCGCTTTTTCTTCCGGACTCAAAAAGTGGATATAAGAATTATCTCCGATAGACTCTGAATCGCTTAACGGAATTTTGAAAAGAGTACCTTTAGCTGTAGAGGCATTTACATCTATCACCAATTCATCTGTGGGTCCTTTTATACTTGCAAAACCATCTATAAATGCAGTTCCATAATACAAAGCATCTTCTTCTGCTTTAGTATCCAGAACTACAATTCTATCGCTATTAATAGTAAGGTCTAAATACCATTTTCTAAAATTTTTATGAGAGATAATCCCATCTAAAATTCCTTTAGTAGAATACTTGGTATCTTCAATATCTATATTATCAAAATTGAATTGTTGCTTGGTTAAATTTACAACGGCATCATCTTTTAGATCAAAATCTACATTGAGATAAGGAATTCTGAAGCCTGCATCTACTAAATTAAGTTTTCCCGTGATATCCGGATTTTTGTAATTACCGGTAACTTTTGCATCTCCAGAAACAAATCCTCTTAAATTGTCTATTGCCTCACCTCCCAACGGACTAAAAGCTACCAAATTGAAATCTCGCAATGCAACATCCAGATCTATAGTTGGATTTCCCCTCCCAACATCAATCCCACCTTTTGCATTTAAAGATTCTAAACCTTGATTTTTAAGCGTGGCGTTTATGTTGTAAAAGGTTAAATTTTCATTTCCGTCTACATCCAACTTTAAATTACCTAATACTGTTTCATTTACAGAAAGGCTATCAATTTTAAGATTTGTATTCGGAAAATACGCCCCTTTTTCTTGTAGTAAATGTAGTTTCCCATTTAAAGTTCCTGCAAGATCCAAACTGTCTATCTCCGGAGTTATCTTTCCAATATCAACATCTTCAAATTCTATCCTAAAATTCTTATAGGTAGAATCCCGTAAAGATCCGCTCATTTTTATAAGCTCATTTTTATGACTTAGACACTAAAGAATCAACTACCAGATCATTAAAGCTATTATCAAAAACTATTTTGTTGTTTTTATTATTTGTTTCGTTTAAGAACCACATATTGTCCTTAAATTTTACATCAGACTTCTGAATTCCAACAACAGATTTGTTATTCTCGTTGATGGTGTGGAAAAAGTTTAGATTAAAGACATCGTCATTATCTTTACCTCCCTGAAATTCTGAACGAATGAACAGCGTGTCTCTAAGCGTAACGTTAATTAAGCTGAATTCTGAAAAATCATAATATTTGGTAGAAACACTATCTGCCTCCACAAAGGTGTTATAAATTGGGTTGGTATTATCCACCTGCACATTTATATCCTTCATCATATTCCCAAAAGCTTCGATCTTTGGAGATCTAAAAGTGAGCTTAAATTCAGACTCATCAGACTCTACCCTACCTCTTATAAATGTATTTGGAGCTAAGGTGATTTCAGGATAAAAAACTTCAACTATCTTATTATAAATATTGAAGTCAAATTCCATATACTGATTGTTAGTAATGGTATTTGGGCGATAATTGGTATAAATACTACCAATAGAATTTTCTATAAGTGCACTTACCTCTTTTACCTTAAATTTCCCCGAAACTTCTCCGTTTATTACATCTGGAGAATTCACAGCAATTGTTCTAACTCCTAAAGAATCAAAACTTGAGGTTACACTTAGGTCATCAAAATAATAAAGATCATTCTGATTTTTATAAGAGGTATTAATAAGCATAATATTACCAGAAACATTATCTATATTGGTTCCTTGCATATTCATAATAACATCTCCTTTAAAGATGGAAATGCTATCACGGCTTATAAAATTCAGCTCATTTAGATCTGCATATCCAACAGATGCTTCAAAATCATACGTATCATCTTTACCCGAAATATCTACCAGGCCATTAAATTCCATCTTTAAATTAGGATCTTGTGAAACCAAATTCCCGTTATAAACTGAATTTTGAACCGTTCCCAATACTAGAATATTGGTGTAATTATAGTTGTTGAAATTGATCTTGTATATTCTACCTCTTACTTTGGTGTTAAGACTTTGAGCTGTAAAGCCCTGTCCGTCTATGTTAAGATCTAAACTTGCCTTTCCTAAATTTTTCTGATTTAGGAGTCTTCCTATATTAAAATCATTGAACACAAGATTCCCTTTGTAGGTAGTCAAGGCCGAATTATCAAAATTATTGATGACCATATCCCCTTTAACAGAGCCTAGCTGAGTGCTTATAACCACATTTGCATTTAAAGAATTCGTGGTAACTTGAGTCTTTCCTAGTAACCTGTAAATTTCCAAAATCTCTTAAGGAAGTTGGTAATTTATCTCTAAGCAAACCCGGGAGAAGATTTACCAGATCGTAGTAATTAGATGTAAAGTTGTTGAGATCTCCGGTTAGTTTAAATTCTTCAGCATCCTTGGAAAATGCTCCTTTAATAGAAACTATTCCTTCTAGTCTGCTTCTATCCATTCCTGTTAGATCTAGATTGTAAGAGTAAAATTGTTTAAAGTTCCTAAAAAGTGAGTAGACAATTTTAGATCTTGATTATCTCCAAAAGGTTTATAGAAATTCTGAAGATCTATGGTAGAAACTTCAGATTCATTAAAAGTGGCATCAAAATTCACTTTATTCAGAAAGTCTGAAAAATCATCTAACACATAATTCATGGTAATTTCTCCATCTATATTAGAATATGGCGTAATGATCTCCAGATCTTTTAAATTCATCTGGGTAGGACTATAAGTAAAATCTGTTGCCAGTTTTTGAATATTAAAGCCTCTACCTTCTATTGCTTTTAAAGAATTTATTTTTACGCTAACATCTTGATCTATGATATGAAGATCTTCAGCATCTATCTGAAGTTTATTTAAGCTAACAATTTCGGGATATTGGTTGTTCTCATCTACAAAACTGTAAAACCCATCACTAACTTCAATAGAATTTATTAAAAGATCAAAAGGTTTAGATTCTCCCGTTGGGGTGGTTTTAAGTTTTTCTAATAAAACACTAAGATTATCTTGATCTTCACCTTTATAGCGCCTCATTTTTAGAGTGAAACCCTTTGCGCTGGTATTCCCTAATTTTGGAGTATTGTTAATAAGGTTAGAAAGACTAAGGATAGAAGTTCTTAGCTCTTGTATATTCAATAGAGTATCCTGGTGATGGTCTTCAACATAAATCTCATTAAGTTTTACCTTCCCAAAATAAGAAAAACTCACCCTTCCAATAGAAACGTTTACGTCTGAGCTCTTTTGTATAGAATTTGTTAACCTTTTAGCCACCGAAGTTTGCACGGCAGGGACGGAAAATAAAATCAATAAAAACACGAAAAACAAAAGCAGCGCAACGACTGTTCTAATTAGTATTTTCCAGAATTTTTTGATACGCTTTAATGTTATAACTTTGTAAACAATATTAACAATTTATATGCCCTTTTTTTCTTAATGGCTTCCCAAAATATTTACATTTTAGCAATAGAATCTTCCTGTGATGATACCGCCGCAGCGGTATTAAAAAATGATACTTTATTATCTAATATCGTAGCAACTCAGGAGGTACATCAAAAATATGGAGGTGTGGTCCCCGAACTAGCTTCTAGAGCCCACCAACAAAATATAGTGCCGGTAATTCATGAGGCTATTTCTCAGGCAAATATCGACAAAAAAGACATATCTGCAATTGCTTTTACGAAAGGACCGGGACTTATGGGTTCACTTTTAGTAGGAACCTCATTTGCAAAATCTTTAGCAATGGGTTTAAATATTCCTTTAATTGAGGTAAACCATATGCAAGCCCACATTCTTGCTCACTTTATAAAGGAAGAGAATTTTGATATTCCTACCTTTCCATTTCTTGCAATGACCATTAGTGGTGGACATACTCAAATTGTGAAAGTTTCAGATTATTTTGAAATGGAAGTTATAGGTCAGACCATAGATGATGCAGTTGGAGAGGCTTTTGATAAAAGCGCTAAGATCTTAGGTTTACCTTATCCGGGAGGACCACTTATAGATAAATATGCCAAATTAGGAAATCCTAAAGCCTTTAAATTTACCAAACCAAAAGTTGGAGATCTTGACTTTAGTTTTAGCGGACTTAAAACCGGGGTATTATATTTTATTCAAAAGCAGGTTAAAGAAAATCCGAACTTTATTGAAGAGAATATGGAAGATATTTGTGCTTCCATCCAATATACCATTGTAGAAATATTAATGGATAAACTTAAAAAAGCGGTGAAACTTACCGGGATCAATCAAATTGCAATTGGCGGTGGAGTTTCAGCAAATAGTGGAATTAGAGAAGCTCTTAAAGGTGGTGAGAAAAAATATGGCTGGAAGACCTACGTTCCTAAATTTGAATACACTACAGATAATGCGGCTATGATTGGGATTGTGGGTTATTATAAATATTTAAACGAAGAATTCTCAGATCTTTCGGTTACCGCTCAGGCACGATATAAAATCTAATTTATGCAGTTATTCTATAATCCAAACGTTAAAGCTGAAGATAAGGAGATCATTTTTCCGAAAGATGAAAGCAAACATATAGTAAAAGTGCTTCGTAAGAAAGAAGGCGATCTACTTAACGTAACAAATGGAAATGGAAATATCTTTAAAACTGAGATCACTTTAGTAACACCACAGCAATGCATTGCAAAGGTATTGGAAGTAGAAACTCAGCCAGAACCAGATTATTATTTGCATCTTGCCGTGGCTCCTACCAAGATGAATGATAGGTTCGAATGGTTTTTAGAAAAAGCAACTGAAATTGGAATCAACGAGATCACCCCTATTATTTGTGAGCATAGCGAGAGAAAAGTAGTAAAGCTTAATAGATTTGAAAGAGTGATACAAAGCGCCATGAAACAGTCTTTGCACTTAACTATTCCTAAATTGAATGAAGCTGTTAAAGCTTCAGATTTTATAAAGAACAATGATTTTGAACACAAATTTATTGCGCATTGTGAAGAAGGCGAAGAAAAAGTTTCTTTAAAAAGTTCAATTCAAAAAGGAGGTAAATGTGTAATTCTTATTGGGCCGGAAGGAGATTTTTCTTTAAAGGAGATTGAATTGGCAATTAATAATAATTGGCAACCCGTAAGTTTAGGCAATAGTAGATTACGTACAGAAACTGCTGCAATTGTTGCATGTCATACTGTTGCACTTGCAAATGAAGATTAAATAATAAATATGCTATGAAGCTGAAATTATCATTCTTATTTCTATTTTTCATTGGATGCCTTCAGCTTCAGGCTCAGGAAATTGCTTTATTAAAATATAATGGCGGTGGAGATTGGTATGCAAATCCAACGTCTTTAGCAAACCTAATAAAGTTCTGTAATGCTAATATTCACACCTCAATAAATACAAAACCTGCAACCGTCACTCCCGGCAGTACAGATATTTTTCAATATCCTTTTGTGCATATGACGGGGCATGGAAATGTAGTTTTCAACGATCAGGAAATTCTAAATCTCAGAAATTATCTTCTAAGTGGTGGTTTTCTTCATATAGATGATAATTATGGAATGAGTCCTTACATCAGAAAAGAGATTAAAAAACTTTTTCCGAATAAAGAATTTGAGGAGATTCCCTCTTCACACCCTATTTTTAATATCAGCTTTTGAGTTTCCCAATGGTCTTCCAAAAATTCACGAACATGATGGCTTACCGCCTCAAGCTTTTGGGATTTTTGATAAAGATCGATTGATCTTATTATTTACCTTTGAAAGTGATCTTGGAGATGGCTGGGAAGATGCTTCTGTTCATAACGACCCTATTAGAAGTTAGAACGAAAGCCTTAAAAATGGGAGCCAATATTATTAAATACGCATTTGAAGATTAGTTATGCAATTATCACATCCGGATCACTCTAAGACCAATAAGAAATTCCCTCTAATTATCCTTACAGATAATATTCTAGGCGAAGCTAATATTGGAAGTATTTTTAGACTTGCTGATGCATTTAATATTGAAAAGATCATTTTTACTGGAACTCCTGTAAATCTAAATAGCAACCGATTAAAGAAAACTGCCAGATCTACTTTTAAATATGTAGATTTCGACTTTATTGAAAAGGGTGAAGATGCTATAAAAGCTTATAAATTAGAAGGCTATAAGATTTTTGCAATCGAGATTACCTCAAATAGTGTGGCAATTGATAGTTTAGATTATCAAAATGAATCTAAATTGTTACTTATTGTAGGAAATGAAAGCAATGGAGTAAGTCAGGAATTGCTAAAATTAACAGATAAGAATCTGCATATCAATATGTTCGGAGAAAATAGCAGTATGAATGTTGCACAGGCTACAGGAATTGCTTTATATGAAATTACAAAAACTCTTCTTCCCTTTCAGGAGAAATAATATCTTTACAAGGTGAACGCAAAAACTTTTTCTTACGGAATCTTACGTGCAATAGGGATATTATTGGGAATTTTCCTACTCCTCTACTTTTTATATCAGATACAATCGGTGCTTGTTTACATAGCAGTTGCCGGAGTAATTTCTTTAATTGGGAGACCTGTAGTTATATTTTTAAGATCCAGCCTTCGCATCCCTAATCAGGTAGCGGTAATCATGGTCTTACTCTTGGTATTGTCCATATTTGTAGGCATTATCTTCGTTTTTGTACCTATTGTAATTGAGCAAAGTTATTATCTGGGACAAATTGATATTGAAGCTTTTAAGAGCGATATCAATGAGTTAAACACTCAAATAAACACGTACCTAGGTGTAAACGATATAAACATTATAGAAGGCTTAAAACAAAGTGAATTTGCCCAAAGTCTTAATCTTAACATGATCCCTAAATTCTTGAACAGTGTTTTCGGAATTTTGGGAGCTACGCTAATAGCTGTATTCTCTATCATTTTCATCTCCTTCTTCCTTTTAAAGGATAGTAAATTAATGCTGAACAGTATCTTGGTTTTCGCTAATAAAGGAGAAGAAGATAAGTTTCAAAGAGTTTTTAATAAAATCAAGATCTTGCTTTCCAGATACTTTGTTGGTCTTACCATGCAGGTAACAGTATTATTTATTTTATACATGTTATTGCTTAGCATTTTTGAGATCAATAATCCGGTTGCAATTGCATTTATTTGTGCCTTCTTGAATCTGGTTCCATATCTAGGACCTATAGCTGCTGGAATTTTAATGAGCTTATTTGTAATATCAAGTAATTTGGGTGCAGATTTCCAGGAGATCATCCTTCCAAAACTTATCTATGTAATGCTTGGTTACGCTATTTGCCAGTTAATAGACAACTTTATCTCTCAGCCATTGATATTTGGTGCCAGCGTGCGTTCTCATCCGTTAGAGATCTTTTTAATCATTTTAATCGCAGGTTTGATCTTTGGAGTTGTTGGGATGGTAGTCGCTATTCCTTTCTATACAGCGTTAAAAGTGATCGCTAAAGAATCTTTAAGCGAATATAAGATCGTTAAAAGACTTACCCGAGACTTATAAAATTTACGGCTTGAACAAGGCAATCTTACATCCAGAAGTTCAAGATTTTATTCTGAAAAACCGGAAAGAAGATCTTGCGAAACTTATTCTGAAAGGAAGTCCGTTTTCTGAAGTGAGCATACAGGAAATTGCTACACAGATCTCTGCAATTAATAAGGCTGAAAAGAAGCTGCCTACCTGGTTTTCTCATAAAAATATTATATATCCTGAAGCTTTAAATTTAGAGCAAACTTCTTCTGAAACTACCGCGGAATATAAAGCCTCTCTGGTTTCAGGAGAAGATTTAATAGATCTTACCGGAGGATTTGGAATAGATGATTATTACTTTGCCAAAAGCTTTAAAAACGTTACTCATTGTGAGATGAACCTAGATCTATCTGAAATTGTATCTCATAATTTTGAAGTTTTAGGCAGATCAAACATCAATACTATTGCCGGAGACAGTATTAAATATTTAGAAACTACTGAAAAACATTTCGATTGGATCTACCTGGATCCTGCCAGAAGAGATGATTATGGCGGAAAAGTATTTCATTTAAATCAATGCACTCCAAATGTTTCAGAACTTCTAATCCTACTTTTTAAAGATCTGATAATATTCTTATTAAAACCTCTCCTCTGCTAGATCTTAAAGCTGGGATATCAGAATTAAAATTTGTAAAAGAGATCCATATAGTTTCTGTAAATAATGAGGTAAAAGAATTGCTTTGGGTCTTACAAAATGAATATTTAGGCGAACCTCTAATAAAAACCATCAATTTCTTAAAAGATGAAACTCAAGAATTTGATGGCTGGGTATAATGAAGATCAGGAAAAATACAGTTTAAGCCTTCCAAAAAAGTATCTTTACGAACCCAATCCAGCCATCATGAAAAGTGGGCTTTTTGGAAGTTTATCCAAGAATACCAATACTTCAAAACTTCATTCCAACTCTCATCTTTACACTTCAGAAAATTTAATAAAATTCCCCGGAAGATCTTTTGAGATCTTGATATTATGCCCTATAACAAAAAACACTTAAAGAAAAACTTTAAGTTGGAAAAGGCAAATATTACCACCAGAAATTTTCCAAAATCAGTTGAAGCTTTAAGAGCTGAATTAAAAATTAAAGACGGGGGCGATCATTATTTATTTTTCACAACAGATATGGAAAATAATAAAATTGTAATTGATTGTAAAAAAGTTTAGTGCCACTCTTATATTCGAGCGTCTCAATTATTACTGAAAACATGAATGTATGATCTTAAAAGAGAGGTTTCGACTCCGCTCAACCTGACACTTTTTCTTTTCTATTATCCTACCTATTATCTATAAAAACTTGTGGTTTTCTACCATCTTCAGGATACTTCAATTTTTCGATTTCAGAGATCAAAACCATTTCCAGTTTTGGAGTTACTTGGAGTTTAGATTTTAAAAATTCTTTAAAGAGAGTGATCAAGGTCAAAGTAGAAGTATCCGGAATTTTAATTACAAGATCATCTATTCCTAGATCTCCGCGATATGCTTCAACTATGTAATTATCTATCTTTTCAAATTCATTAATTGCATCTATAATATTTTGAGGATATAAACTGGTACCTTTCAATTTGATCATTTGCTTATTCCTACCAATTACAGGGCTTAACCTGATGGTATTTCTACCACATTTACAAGGTTCATCATAATAACTCACCATATCACCCGTAGCATAACGCAATAAAGGCATGGTAGTATTTTGAAGAGTTGAGATTACAAGCTCTCCCTACTTCTCCCGGTTTTGCAGGTTCTCCAGACTGGTCTAAAACTTCGGTAAAAATTAGATCGGGTTGGGAGTGGTTTCCAACGTGGTATTTACATTCAGTAAAAGCGGTAGCCATTTCAGAAGATGCATAGGTAGAGAAAAGCTCAATCCCCCATAATTGCTCAATCTTTTTACCCAGAGCATTTAATTCCAGGTCTATTTTCCTCACAGATTCTCCAATACAAATAGCAGCTTTTACAGACGAATTCTTATAATCTATATGATGTTGTTCTGCATATTCAATCATCTTTATTAAGAATGAAGGAACCGCAATTAGATATTTTGGTTTAAATCGTTCTATAGAATCCCATTGTAATTGCGGCAAACCACTTCCCGTTCTCACAACTCCCGCACCTAATTTTCGAAGCCCAAGAAAATAGGCCATTCCGGCCATAAATCTTCTGTCTAACGTGGTAGTTATCTGTACAATGTCTTCTTTTTGAACCCCGATGATCTTAAAAGATTGCATCTCATTCATCGCTAATCTTTCTAGATCGGCATTATTTAGCGCTAAGCTTACCGGTTTTCCTAAAGTTCCGGAAGTGGTAACATAATCTATAATATCTTCTTTGGGAACACAGATAAAATCTTCGTTATAAAACTGAAGTTCTTCTTTGGTAGTAATTGGAATTCTACGAAAATCTTGAAGCGAGTTAATTTCACTTGGATCGATCTTATTTTTTTTGAAAGTTTTATGGTAGAATTTAGAATTCTGATCTAAGAATAATATTTGATTCTTTAACTGCAGCCATTGCAACTCTGCTACTTCTTCCCTCGATGCCGTTTGAATATTCAACATTACATTTATAATTTTCTGTAGCTCTTTCTAATCATTTTTTCCAATTGTTCCTTTTCCGGCAATGTAGTTACTTCAAATTGTAAAGCCTGCTTATAGCTTATAATCGCATTTTTATAGTTCTTGCTTATCATAATAATATTCTCCAGCCAGCGCGTAGGCTTTCCAGTAATAAGGGTTTAATTTCTGAAGTCTTAATAGTTTTTCTTCTGAAATTGTTTCTTCGGCTATATATGCTTTGCTTCTATTTGATGACTTAATACTCTGAATTCTTCATAATCTTTAAAGGCTTCAGAATTTACAAAATCAGATTCAGGAATAGTCTCTTCGTGGTTTGAAACTGAATTAGTAACATTGCCCATTTTCAAATTTATTAAAAACACTGTCTAGATCATACGCCATAAACGCACCAAGTTGATACGGATTTGCAGACACCCAAACCTTGTGTTCTTCCGGCTTAAAAACAATCCCATGATGTGCTAATAACTGATTTATGGCTTTTTCATTTCCATAACCTATTTTTTCACCATGTAGCCCATCTTGTATTTCTAAGAATTGCCACCGCTTTTTCCGGATCTAATTTATCTTTATTCTCGATCAATTCCTGCATTCGTTCATATCTGTATTCAGAATGGCTATTTTTTATAGTTTTTGAATTGCGTTTATCATCTACATATACCTTACTCTGAAAATGATTGCTACAAACCAGATGATCTGAATTTTCAACTTCAAAGACCCCGAAATTATGAGGCGATACTTCTATTAAAACTGCTTTGTGATCTTTAGCACTTCCAACCATTATAGCTTCAGAAACAAAGACCTCCCGTTTCTTTGCTATAGCAATGGCTTCCTCAATATTTCCTGCATACTGCAAAATCTCTCTTGCAACTAAAGAAATAGGAGTTTTAGCCACTAAGCGGTATCTTTGATTTTCCCGCATTTATCGTAACAGAAAGCCCTTGTTACGTTCATTCCACTAACAACGCCTATAAATCCACCCCAGGTGTACATCATAAATTTATGGCCTTTATCCGGATTTATAAAGGCAACTATTTTTTCTTCAGCAAAATCATCTCCCGCATAAAAGTCAAAATTTCTACCTAATAATAACTCTCCATCACTAGTCTTATCATCCCATGCGGCAAAAGAAGTGCAACCTACTAACATTAAATCTTGTAAAGCATGACCAATATCATGAGCTCCATGTAAATACAAAGCTCTAACATATGGTGGTGCAAAAGAATCATATTTTCTAAGAGAGAATCTTGAGATCCCGTAGATCTCCTTTTTATATTCTTCAGGAACATATTTATACATTTTCCTATTAAAGAATTTTACCATTTTGCTCAAGAAGTTCTGGTAAGATCCGGAAGGCACCAGACTTTCTATCTTATCCATAATAGCAGTTTCCTGTTTTGCCATTAATTCTTTGGTAAGGCTTCCGTTTACAAGTCCTCTTTCCAGATGCATCTCCTTCCAAATAGAGTTCCCAAACTCCATATTGATTCTTAAGCAACGTATTATTACCAATAGTATATAAACTATCATTATGCTTAATTCTAAGGGTATCAATATTTGTTATTCCGGTAAGATCTGGTCTATCTTTTAAAGATTTATTTACTCCACAAGAAGAAAGAAGTGCTATTGTTAAAAATGTGAGAATATGAATTTTAGAAATTTTCATGACTAATCCATTTTCTTTAAGAATACTACATCATTTTGCCTGTAATCAATCTGAAAATTAAGATCTATAATCCATCTATAGGCATAATCCGGATCGAGAATGATCACTTTTGTGGCATATCTACTCACCATTTTTTTGATCTCCTTTTCCAATTCTGCAGAAGGCGTTTTAGAGATGATCACTACATTAAAATTATAGTTTTCTGGCATATCGCTAAGAAACTGAAGTCTTGAAGATCTGGACGCAAAACAGTTTTTAGCAATTAGCAACTTAGAATAATCTGGTTCAATCCCGGTAATTTCAATTTCGGCGTTCTTATAGCCTAGAAAAATATCTAAAACTCCGCAAGCAGCATAAAGGTCTATTACTTTGTCTCCATTTTCAATAAAACTGGAAACCTTTAAATAACGTTCTTTTTGTTGTTCAAATAATCGTTTAACATTGCCAAAAACGCTTTTATAGCGATAATTATCTAATACTAGATTTTTATAATAAAGTCTATCTATACTTTTCTTATCGAAGATATTCAGCAAGACCGTTCTTATATTAAAAGCCGGTTTCCCTTGTTTAACACGTTCTAAGAAAAGTAGATTTAGAAAATAACCCTGGAAAACAAAAGCTACCATCACAGCAGACAAAACGCCGATTATCGAAACCAGAGAAATGGATTCTAACGCGGGATGTTTCGCGAAAAATAAGGCTCCAATCCCAACAAGGTGGTGAAAACCGATAAAATTATAGATGTTCTATAAGTGGTAAGAACTTTAGTTCCCGTTTCGTATTCCTTTAAAAAAGCGTTGGTTATAAATATGCTATAATCCAGCCCCAGACCGAAGATAAAAGTGGAAATTATAATATTAAGAATATTAAATTCAATACCGAGCACCGTCATAATTCCTAAAGCGATCACCCAAGTAATTCCTATTGGAATTAAAGTTAAAATGCTTATTTCTAAGGAACGGTAAGAAAATAATAAGATGAGGAATACGGCAATTATAGAATAACCTATCAGGATATTAAAATCTGATTTTAAATGCCCAAGGAAGTTTTGGTTGATCTGTTTTCTATCTATTACCACCACATTTTTTGTGGTTTTAAATTCCTTTACCAAGCGTGGAATATCCTTCTCGTTCACATTTACAGAAGTAGTTACCGTGGCAAAATCTTTTTTAGAGGAGATAAAATCATCTAAATATAAGTTGGTAGTTTCGCTGTAATCTTTAAGATAAATTGGATTGAATTCTGAAGATAACAACGCGTAGAACTTATCAAAACTCTCCGGTCTAAATCCAAAAGTATCAGATTCCTTGATCAGGTTTTCTTGGATATTCTGTTTCTTTTCTTCGGTCCAGAACTCTTTCCATCTTTCAATTTTTTCCAGTTGCGTACTAGTAGATAGCACTACCCCACCAATACTGCTATAATTAATAACATCTTTATTTTTCTTTAATCTTGTAAGTTGAGAATAAAGATCGTTGTTATGCTCTAAAGCTTCATCTATAGTATTTCCGTAAGAAACCAAATAGATAGATTTTGCAGCCTTTCCTGCAATCTCTTGTACCCGCTTTTCTGCATTTTGAATAGCTTGTGGCTCATAATTTAATGCTGAAAGATCGTTATTGAACTTGATCTTTGTAAAAAAGAAGAGTCCAATTACAAACAGAATAAAAATCGAAATAATTAAGGGTCTCTTTTTATGAAATTCTATTGCCGCCAGTTTATCTATAAAATTGAATTTTACGGGACCACTTGTTTTTGGGATCTTATACAACTGAGGGATTAAAATTAAAGCGAAAATCGATGCCACCATAACACTAATCGCCGCAAAAATTCCAAGATCATTAAGGGCTTTACTTTTTACAAATATCAAACACAGAAAAGCGATGGCGGTAGTACCACTACTCATTAATACCGGCCTGGTTACTTCTTTGTAAAGTTTGGTAATATCATTATTATTTCGAAAATGGGTTAAAATATGCAAGGCATAATCTATACTAATTCCTAAGAGAACTGCGCCTATTCCAATAGAAATAGCCGAAATATTTCCTTTGATTAGATAAAGAATTGCAAGTGCTGTTATAGCTCCAATGATACTCGGAATAAATAGTAAAAGAGGAACGTATATTTTTTTATAATAAAATATGAGTAAGATTAAAAGAATGATCGTGGCAATTCCTAACGTAAGCTGAATGTCTTTTTTGATCTGATTGGCATTTGCTACAGAATATCGCACGCCGCCAAAGAATTCCCCAGTAACTCCTTTAAATTGAGAATTTAAGCTGGTTTGAATTTCTTCTAATCTTTGGACGAACCTTGCATTTTTATCTGTTTCTGATGCCGGATATTTTGGAGAGATAAATAATAATAAATGCTGATGATCTTTGGTGACAAGAAAGTTATTATACAACTCAAAGTCTTCTCCTACCTGCAATTCTTCTAATTTCTTAAGTCCAAGCGTTGAGATAGATAATGGATCTTTAAAGAGATATTCTTTGGTAACCAAGCCTGTAGGCGATATTAAACTCTTATAATTTTCTTTTAATCTATCTTTTAAACTATCCTTATCCAGTCTGTTCTGAATTTCGGCATAATCAGATTCATTCAAGAATAGCGGTAAATGCTGAAATACAAAATTATAGATCTCTCTAATGCCTTCTTCCGGAACTTTCCCTTGAATTTCTTCAACATAATCTGGTAATTCCTGATTGATGGAATCTATAAATTGTTGAGAATATTGCGTTAAATCATCTGGTGTTGCCAGCGCAGAATCTGCAGAAACGGTGACTATGATTTTATCAGAAAATTCAGTTTGATCTAAAACTTTCTTTAGAATATTTTGTTGCTCCCCACTGGGAATAAGGCTGGTAATGTCTTCTTCTAAAGTTATCTTTGAAGCAAGAAAAGTAACCACAACCAAAAATAACAAGCCAATAAAAACAGCTGCTTTTTTATTCTGATGGATAAGATGATAGATCTTTAACATTAAGACTTTACTACTTGCTTCTGGTTAGATACCGAAAATAACAAATAAAAGACAATCCACGTTAGGAAAGACATGATTACCGCTAAGGCTAAGCTACCAATTATATATTGCCACAAGCCTTCAAAGATCTCTGCACTAGAATGGATTTGTGAGATATTAAGATCGAAATGAAATTCCGTTACCTGTAATAATTGACCCCATTTGATAACTGAAATAGACGATTATTGGAATAAATGGCGGAATGCTGATGTTAGAAAACACAAAGGCAGAAACTTTATTCAGCTTAAAAATTGCCGCCAATAAAAATACTAACATGGTGTGAAGTCCCCAAAATGGAGAGATTCCAACAAATATTCCCAGAGCGATAGCTGCTGCTTTTTTATGAGGAGATTCCTGACTTCTTAAAATGTCTTCATTCCAAAACCTGCGAATTCCTTTCTCTTTAAAATCTTTGTATTTGTTCTGCGGATGTATGTAAAAAAAACTCACCAATACAAACCACATATAAAGAATCACAATTCTAGTAATATCTAAAAAAGGTCTGAAATGGGTAACTCGCTCCCCTTCTGGATAAAAGACTTTTATAGGTACATTTCTAACATCTACTTTTCTCCAGGAAGCTTTAACTATTACCTCAATTTCTAATTCAAATTTCCAGGTGTATAGCTTTATATCATTAATAACCTTTAAGGGATAAAGCCGATAGCCACTTTGGGTATCATGAAGTTCTGACCCTGTAACCACCATATACCAAAAATTAGAGAATTTGTTTCCGGTACTGCTTTTTCCGGGAACATTTGCACTTCCCATATTTCTATCTCCAACCAATAAAATTTCAGGATCTTCAGGATTTTTTCCCTCCAGTTCTGTTAAGAAAATATCAAGATCATCTGCATAATGTTGCCCGTCAGAATCTATAGAAATAGCATACTCATAGCCTAATTCTTCGGCATATTTAAATGCTTTTTTTAGTGCAATCCCTTTCCCTTTGTTTTGCTTTAAATGAATGACTTTTAGATGAGATGTTGTTTCTAAAATATTCTTAGTAGCATCTGTAGACCCATCATTTACAACAATAATATTTTTGGTATAGATCTCCAGATCTTTTAGAACCTTGCTTAACGAACCTTCATTATTATATGTAGGGATAATTACGCAACATTTAAGCGCATCAAATCTAGTTTGATATATTGGGGAAGAACTCAAGATTTTTGTAACAATTAGATTACAAAAGTATTATTTATAATTGGAGTAGCATCGTAAGCGTTAAGCTATATTCCTATTATGAAAGTATCTTATAAGTAGAATTAATCTTTAGAGCGATTTTATCCTGATGCATTGCAATTCCTTTTAGATGAATAAGATCGTTTTCTTGAGTGATCTCAGATTGCAATTCAAATTTATCTGAGAGATTTGGATCTACTACCGCCATGAACTTTACATTCACTGCCTTTTGCAACCGAAGATTGGATTTGGTTCTCTTCTCCACTTCCTCTTTAAAAAGTTGCATTAAGATAACACCCGGCGTTACTGGCCTGTTTGGAAAATGGCCTATGTAAATTTCATGATCTTTATTAATAGAAATTTGGGTGAAGAACTTTCCATTTTCTTCAACTGTATTTAATTCTGAATAAAAATCTTTTAATCGCATTCCGTTAACTTTTTAAGGGAATACTAAAATAGAGAGAAAATTGGATTTTGGGCGAAAACACCCATTTTAATTGAAGAATTTAATAAACTGGTGAGTTTACTGCTTAAAAACCTTAGGGTCTATTTGCTTGTTGATTGCAATATTTTTAAAGTGAATCTCGGTAAAATCTCCAGATTCTTCTATAAGCTTTACGGTATCTACAAGATTTTGTCGGTTAAAGCGAAGAACGATCTGTGCAAACATCTGTCTTAACATAGGGTCTCTTGGTATTAGAACCACCATTCTATCTGCATTCACTCTTACATAGGTAATGTCAAAATTCGCTGTATCTGCTAACAGTTTTCCATTTACACTTCCAGAAATTAAACTTACCAATTTTTCAAAAAGTTTATTCGATTTTAAATTGGTAACAGATTTGTCTCCCTCATCATCTATATAAAGTTGCCCGTCTTTAAACAACATCTGATAGTTATAAGGCTTAAAATATTCCCATTTTAAAACTTCCGGCGACTTAAAATATAATCTTCCTGCACTTACAGATTCGGCTTGCATCATCTGGATATATTTTACCTGCACAAAATCTCCAGACATTGTCTTAATATCGTCTGCTCGATTTTCTACAGAATTCCTAAAATTGGAAGTTGCCGAAACCGGGATCTGCTTTTGCTGAGCCATTCCGGCTACAGTCAATAAAAAGAAGAAAATTTTAATAATACGCATCTATCTGAAATAAATTATCTACCCTAACCGGTGTATAATTGTTGTCTTTCAAAAATATCAACAACTGTTCCAATATGAATACAGTTTTAAGGTTGTTATCATGTAAAAGAACTACATCTCCCGGTTTTATTTTTTTAAGTATTCTTTTTAAGATATAATCTTGTGAACTTAATACCGCATCATAAGATCTCACATTCCATCCTATTACCGTATGCTGTGTTTGTATCAAAGCTCGTTGGATCTTTGGATTGATGACCCCAAAAGGGGGCCTATATGTCTTAGGCCTTATTCCTGCTGTCTTTTCGCAAATTTCATCACAGGTTTCTATCTCTTCAATAATTTTCTTAGTAGATAAAAAACCCATTTTTCTGGTATGAGAATAAGAGTGATTTCCAATAAAATGTCCTTCTTCCAAAACAGTTTTGAAGATATCAGGATTTTTTTCAATATTTCTCCCAATACAGAAAAAACTTGCTTTTACTTCATATTTCTTAAGAACTCTTCAGAATTTCTTTGGTATTCTCTACCGGACCGTCGTCAAATGTAATTGCAATTTTTCTATCTAATACCTGTGGATTTGAATTATGAGATCTCACGAAAAAATTCAACTTCACGGTGGTTGAAACAATCAGAAGGAATATTAAATATCCCAACAATAAACCTACTACTAACCAAGGCGAGATCAAATTTAAGAATGAAAATATCACCCCTAAACCAAGGAGAGCTATCATGCTTATATTTAATACTTTAAATCTCAAATTTTTCTAAGTAATATAAAACTATGATTTTCGCCAAGATATTGGTTATATAATAGCACATGCTTTATTTCTGAAGTTTTCTTTTGATTGAGCTTTAAAATACCTGGAATATTTTGATCTTTAATGATCTTACAAGCCAGCCATAGTGCATAACCCGAAACGGTATCATATTCACCCACCAAATGTTTATAGGCCACTTGCTGAGTTTCCTTGAAAAGATCGTGTTCTAAAAAATTATAATAAGCTATCATAATTTACATCTCCATTTTTACCCAGGATCAAAAGGTCAATCTCTTCAGCTCTTGACATTATTTCTCTTTAAAAATTCAGTTATATTTTCTGAAATTTCTTCGGAATTCAAGGTATGTTTTACAAAGACATCTATTAACTCAGCATAAGAATGTTCATTATTTTCTTGAGAAGATAAATTAAAGAAATGTGCACCTTCTGAAGCTATTGTGCCTGAAGTTTTGCTATTCAGTAATTCTACATTTGAAATAGATTCAGCTTTTAGTTGATGATCAAATTTCATAAACCCAGTTATGGTTTTCGAAATTTCATCTACCCCACCAACAAGAATATTTTTAGGAGAACTATCAGAAATCAATTGCATTTGAGCATCCATTAATGCCCATTCCAAAGAAGCCGAATTTTGAGAATACGTAATATTATAAGCTTTATTTTTAAGATATAAGGCTATTTGCCCTCCTATGGTATTATGCGTAGAATGTATAAATGCTGTTGGAGATAATAATTCTTCCTCTTGAGCTAACATTGCCTCCAAAAAGCGTTCGGTATCCTGTTTACAACCTTGTCCTGTACCTGTAATAATTGCATCTGGAACTTATATTTCCTGCATCTTTTAATGCCATAGACGCACCAGAAATTGACATTTTCAATGCTTTTGAAAGTCGGCGTAAAGATTGTGCTGGAATATATTCTTTATAATTTATTGCTACTGCAGGAAAAATAGAATCCTTATAGATTAGAGGTTTGTTTTCAAAAACAGAAGCTTCTGTTTGGGCAGAAATACTTGAAATTCCGTTGATATAGACCTTATTATTCATTTTTACTGAATATTAAAGAGGTACAATTTCCGCCAAAACCAAAGGAGTTTGAAAGTATGTTGTTAATTTCTTTCTTTTTGAAATGAGGTTACAGGAGATAAATTTGTTTCTTCCATAGCATTGATGAAAGTTCAAATTCGGGAAAACTTCTTGATTTTTAAGCATCAATAAATTAAGAACGGCTTGTATACCTCCAGCAGCCGCTAAAGTATGACCGGTAAATCCTTTAGTAGATGAAAAATCTGGAATATCATTATCAAAAACTCTTCTTATAGCGGTGCTTTCAGATAGATCATTATTTCTAGTTGCTGTACCATGAGCGTGAATAAATTCTATTTCATTCGGAAGTAATTCAGCTACGGTCAAAGCTTTTTGCATTGCTAAATATGCGCCTTCACCTTCTGGAGAGGATGCTGTTTGATGATAGGAATCATTGGCATTTCCATAGCCTTTAACCCTCCCTAAAACCTTTTTATCTTTTAATAACATCATCTGCTTCCAACACCAAATATGCAGCACCTTCTCCTAAATTCAAGCCATTTCTACTATTATCAAAAGGTTTGCAAGGCTCGTTAGAAAGTATCATTAGGGAATTAAAGCCGTTTAAAGTAAATTTTGTTAAACAATCTGATCCTCCAACAATTACTCGTTTTAATTTCCCATTCTTAATCAATCTGGCTCCCATCATAATTGCGTTTGCGGCAGAAGAGCAGGCTGTACTTATGGTAGAAATACTGCCATTGATATTAAGATAATTGGCGATCTGATTAGTGGTAAACCCCGGATGTTGAGCCTTTATAAACTGAGTATGTTCACCATTTTTCAAAATCGTTATAAAATTGTTCCGTAGAATCCATTCCCCCAACACTTGTTCCTGAAATAAAACCACAGCTCTTGAGCTCATTTATGTTAAGACCGGCATTTTCAATAGCTTCTTTAACTGCAATAATTCCCAAAAGTGAAGCTCTGGTATAAGGCTGAGTAGAATTTAATTTAAGAGAATCTAATAATTCTTTATTTGAAATTTTAATTTCTCCAACCGGAAGGTGAGTATGTTTAGTTTGTAGAATTTCTGGAAATGAAAGGCCATTTTTTCCGGTGATCAAAGAATTATAAGTTTCTTCCAGGTTCTGCCCAATAGCAGAAATCATCCCCATTCCGGTAACGGCAATTCCTTTCTCCATAGATTATTTGGTGCGGTTTGCTTCTATAAATTCTGCCATTTTATTTATAGATTCAAAAATATCTTTTCCCTGTTGAGGGTCAGTTAATTTAATTCCATAATCCTTCTCTAATAAAACTATTAACTCTAAAGCGTCTATAGAATCAAGGCCAACGCCATCTCCAAAAAGAGGTTCATCATTTCCTATATCCTCTACAGATAGTTCTTCCAGATTCAACTGTTCTATTATGCTTTCTTTTAATTCTGTACGTAAATCACTCATTTTCAAAATAATATAACTGCTCTAAGTTTTTCATCAGTAAAAGGAATTTCTCCTTCTTCTGAAATAAGGCACAAAAATACATCATATTCGGCATTTTTCAAGGTCTATCCAACCACAAACAGCGTTCTTAGCTTTTCCCGATTGAAGAATAACATTGGAATAGTTATAAAGCAAATCTGGATCAAAAGTTTCAGAAATAAAAAATGCATTTTCACTTTGAAGTTTATGTTTAATACTGATTTCTCCAAGAACAATATTGGGTAGCGTATACACAAAAACAGATGGTGATACTATCTGATTTATAGCATTTTGATGAATTTTATCTGTATTTAAACTTGAAGTTGAATTTGCAAATATTAATGCTGTATTATTATCTTGTATATTTTGTTGAAAGAGAAGATCTGAAGCTAAAATTCCTAATTTAGAAATCCTGTCCATTTTAAAAAATTTGGGATAGGAAATCTGAAAAAAATTATAAGCTTCTTTTAAGAATAGATCAATTTCTGAAGGATCAAGATCAGACTTAAAGATCAAATCTTTTTTATTGAAAATAGACCGATCTTTAATTTTCACATAATTGGTGATATAAAACTGCTTACTCATCTTTTTCCTTTTTAAAGATCAGTGCTAAATTACATCCTCCAAATCCGGAAGATGTTTTTATCGCATAATTTAAATCTGCGGTTTTGTGATCTGATATAATATTTAAAGGATTCTCGGTCTCTGAAATTTCAAAATTTAAAGACTCAAAAAGCTGACTCTTGGATCATGGAGTGCTTTAATAAAATACTTTCTAAGAGAGAAGCTGCTCCCAAGGTATGTCCATAATAACCTTTAAAACTATTGATCGGCGTATTTTGAAGGTTTGCTCTTGTAAATGCAATGGCTTCCATACTATCATTAAATAACGTTCCGGTACCATGAGCAGAAATATAATCTATTTGAGCTGGTTCTAACTGAGCTTCTTCTAAAGCGATCTTAAGACTTTTAAAAAGTCCTTCTCCTGTTCTAGATGGACCAGAGATATGATTTGCATCATTCGTAGAAGCATCAGCTATCAAGCTAATATCTTTAGCTGATCTTTTTTCTTTTGAAATATAAACCGCTGCAGCTGCCTCTCCCAGGCTAATTCCTGCTCTATTCGCAGAAAAAGGCTTACAAGGTTGATTGCTTATTGCCTGGAAAGAATTAAACCCGGAAACTACAAATTCTGATACCAGATCTCCGCCAACAACAATTGCTTCATTAAACTTTCCGGAGATCATAAATCTTCGAGCAACGGCAAGTGCAAGTCCTCCGGAGATACAGGCATTAGAGATAACGATAGGTTTCTTAGTGAAATTGAAAAATTCTTTAATAACATTCGCCAATTCAGAAAGCAGTACTCGTTTTTCTGGAAATTTTGAAGATGGCTGCAATACGTCAATATTACCTTTTGTGGTAGATATTATGAGCTGAATTTCTTTTAAATTTATCTTTGTTTTTTGATCTAATACAGCTTGAACAGCCAAGATCATCATCTGCTCTAACTTAGTGTAATTGGCAGCATTTCCAATTTTAGAAAATAGCTCCAGCTAAAATATCTTCATCTATTATCCCGGCATAAAAACTATCGTTCTCAAACCTGGTATTTCGATGTAATTTTAAAGCTGATTGTTTTTCTGAAATTGATTGAATATTTTCAGCAGTTGTAAAACCTAAGGGTGAAATAATTGCATCTTCATGCAGATAGATCTTCTTCATTTAGTCAATTTCCATTTTCTTCTTCCAATCTAAGAAAAATGGTGGATTGGTCAATATTAATTCTCTATTTTCTCCTAAAAACACCTGTATGGTCTCCCCTACACTTACTAGCTTTTTATTTAAATATAGCTTATAAGTAAATATCATTTTTGCAGCTTCACAAGGCTTAAAAGTAGTTTCCACAATAAAAACATCTCCATATTGTAGCGGTAATTTATGTTCACAAGAAGATTTTATTATAGGAGTCGCGTAGCCATTCTTTTTTGCATCTGCATAAGAAAGACCATGTTCTCTACAGAAAGCTTCTCTTCCTTCTTCAAAATATTTTAAATAGTTTCCATGCCAAACAATTTGTAACGGATCGCATTCATAGAACTGAACTCTTCGCTCTAATTGTGATGTAAGAGATTGCTTTTGCATTTTAATCTACCGTAACTGTTTTCATTTCTGATGTTGCAATAACTTTCCCTTCTTCATTCTTAGTGATAGCAGAAACAGAAGTAACATTCATAATTTCATGAAGTATCTCTACAAACGTGGTTAAATGAGTCCCAGCCTTTGGTAATTCTATGATCTCCACAGATTTTATAGCTCCAATAAAACCTGTTCTAGGTTTATCTAATCCTTCTAAAAATCCTTGAAAACCTCTATGTAAAGACATGCTTTGGGCCATGTGTTCTATAAGTCCAGGCTCAGAAAAGATACCGTCTTCCACAAGAATATTATCTTCTAAAATATCAAAACCAGTGGTTCCTGTAAGTTTTGTAAAATCATATAAAGCATCTACCATTACAAATGGAGGTTTCTGCGGAATTAATTCTATAATTCTCTCAACCGATGTTATAGGTTCTTGAAGTAAATTTTCTGCCATGAGTCTAGATTTTATTTGAAATCCTTCCAGTAATCATAATAATTATACCACTGATGAGGATATTTTTTCACCATGGTTTCGAGGTTTTCAAGATACGATTTTAATAATTCTTTTGAAGTGTGCTCTTTGCCAATATAAGGTCTGGCATAGAAATGATAATGAAAGTTTTTTTCTCTCATTATATGCACAAACAATACAGGAATATTATTTCTACTAGCTAATTTAAAAGGACCTTGTGGAAACTTCACTTCTTTTCCTAAAAATTCGTGAGTATAGGTTTTTGCATTTTCCAAATACCTATCTGCAGCAAAAACTAATGAGCTCATTATTTTTTAGCGCTTCATTCATTTTAAAGATATGAGAAAGATCATCTTGTAAAACTATAGTTTTGATCATAGATTTGCCCAGTCACAGATTCTAGATAATTCTTGATCTCCTGATGTTCTAGATCTGTCATTACAAGATTTACCACCGCCGGATTATTCTTTTCATCAAAAAAATGTTTCGCCAGATTAAAGTTTCCAATATGAGCGGTAAGTAGAATTCCTCCTCTTTTTTCTGAAAGCAGCTCATTTATATAATGAATACCATCAAATTCAAAAGTGAATTTTTTCTTTAAACCTACAGCTATTGCAATTCTATCTAACTGTATCCTACCAAAAGTAAAATAGCTTCTATACACCTGAAATGCTGCACTTATGGGAGAATAGCCTAATCTTTTTCTGAAAGAGATAATAAGTACTTTTTGTAGAAGTAAATGAAAATATGATAAAATAGGCGGCTACAAAAAGAAGTACAAAATAAGCCATCCATAAACCGAAGGTTTTTATGATAAATACATAAACCTTAAAACCAAGAACGGTTCCTCTGGATTTACCTTTCCACTCAGACATTTATGAATATAATCCTCCGTTAATATTTATAACTTCCCCAGTTATATAAGCTGCCTTTTTAGAAGCTAAAAAAGCAACCAGTTCTGCCACCTCTTCCGCTTCCCCAAATCTATTTAACGGAATTTGCTTTTTAAGTTCTTTCTCATCAAAGTCTGCAGTCATATCAGATTTTATAAAACCAGGAGCAACAGCATTTACCGTTACATTTCGTTTCCCGATTTCTTGGGCTAGTGCTTTTGTGGCTGCAATAACAGCGCCTTTAGCTGCAGAATAATTTACTTGTCCTGGATTTCCTTTAAGTCCAGAAAGGGAGACGATATTAATAATTCTTCCAAATCTGGAAGTAAGCATATTTTTCAAGTAATGGTTGAGTAACATTATAAAATCCATTTAAACTCGTATTTATAACCGAATTCCAATCTTCCGGTTTCATCCACATAAATAAACCATCTCTGGTGATACCTGCATTATTGACCAAAACTTCAATTTTAGCCTCCTTATTTAACTCCATCCATTCCCCTAAAATTTCTGTAGTTTGAGCTGCATTTGCAACATCAAATTTCAGTAAAGTGCAGGAAACATTTTCAGCCTCAATTAATGACTTTGTTTCTTTAGCAGCTTCATCATTAGATGCATAATTCAGAAGAATATTATAATTTAATTCAGCAGCCAATTTTATAGCAATTGCTTTTCCAATTCCTCTGGAAGCGCCTGTAATTAAAGCATATTTATTATTCATCTTCAACCTTTTCTTTAATTAATAAGCGTCATTGTTCTGTAGATAAATCTTTCACATTTTCCAAGAGTTTCTGAAAGGGAAAGATCTTCTTTTATTTCCGGAATAATAGTATCAAGATTCCTTCACCTTTTCTAAAGTCTTTGAAGATAACTTTTCATTGAAATTAAATACCTAAGGGCTTGAATAATGGTAACCATTTCTACCGAGATCACCTGAAAGGCATTTTCAATAACTGTTTTAGTAATATTGGCAGCATTGGTCCCCATGCTCACAATATCCTGATTATCATTATTATTAGGAATGCTATGAACATACATAGAATTTGAAAGCATCTGATTTTCTGCCGTGGTAGAAACCGCACTAAATTGCGCTCCTTGCATTCCAAAATTAAGTCCTAACACTCCAAGATTTACAAATGGCGGCAGGATATCATTCAATTTATTATTTAATAAATAATTTAATTGACGTTCTGCCAAAATGCTAATTTTTGTAACCACCAATTTAAGCTTATCCATTTCCAAAGAAACATAGTCTCCATGAAAATTCCCACCATGATAAACATGTTTACTCTTTACATCTATAATAGGGTTATCATTTGCAGAGTTTACCTCTTCTATAAGAATTTTACTTACATTTTCTATGGTATCGTAAATGGGTCCTAAAACCTGAGGCACACATCTTAAACTATAATATTCCTGAACTTTTTCTTCAAAATATTCTTTTTCTGAATGATTCCCGCTATATAAATGCTCGTTTCTATCTCTGGTAAGCTTGCTATCGTTTAAATGATCTCTCATTTTTCGAGCAATTTGCTGCTGCCCAAGATGCAATTTAGCATCATTTAATTCTTCAGATAAATGATCATCATAGGCTTGTACGATCTCATTGATGGCAGAGGAACAGAAGATGGACCAATCTAATAACCTCTTTGCGTAGATCACATTTACAATTCCAATTCCGGTCATTGCAGATGTTCCATTCATTAAGCCAAGGCCTTCTCTCAATTCAATTTTTATAGGATCGATATTTTCTGAGCTAAATACTTCTGAAGTTTTTCTTCTCTCTCCTTTATAAAAAACTTCTCCTTCCCCAATTAGAACTAGAGCAAGATGTGCCAATTGCACAAGATCTCCAGAAGCTCCTACTCCTCCATGTTCATAAATAACCGGGTTATGTTCTTATTGATCAAACTTGTCATGGTATGAATAACCGATGGATGAACCCCTGATTTCCCTAAGGCCAAAGTATTTAACCTTGCAAGCATTAAAGCTTTAACATAGACAGGCTCCATAGGTTTTCCCATTCCTGAAGCATGACTTCTAATTAAGTTGAATTGGAGTTTTCTACGATCTTCATCTTTGATCTTATATTGAGCCATGGGCCCAAACCCGGTATTAACCCCATAAATAACTTTGTTTTCTGAAAACTCTTTCAAGAACTCGAAACTTTCAGAAACCCTTTTAAGGAGACTTTCATCAAGTTCTATTTTATGATCATTAAGTAGAACTTGAAAGAAATTTTCGAAATTTAGGGCATCTTTTATATGAAGCATATTCTCAAAATCGGGGTTATGATGATATGTTAGAGTTGTTAAAACTCTTAACAAATGTACTATATTTACTGCGCAATTAAAATGTAATGAAAAGGGAAATTACAGATGTCCTAATAATTGGTGCAGGGCCTTCCGGAATGGTATCTGCCTCCTATCTTCATAATCAGGGCTTTAAAATTAAAGTAATAGAAAAATCAAAATTCCCAAGATTTAGTATTGGCGAAAGTTTGATCCCTAGATGTATGGATAATTTTGAGGAAGCCGGATTGCTAGAAGCTCTGAAAAAAGTAGGATTTCAAAAGAAATATGGTGCCCGTTTTATAAAGGGTGAAGAGGTTGGAGAATTTGACTTTTCAAAAAAGCATGGTGAGGGTTGGGACTGGACCTGGCAAGTTCCAAGAGCCGATTTTGATAATGTTCTTGCTCAAGAAGTCCTTAAAAAAGGAGTTGATATCTTATTTGAAGCTGAAGTAATAAATGTTGAATTTCAAGAAGAGTCTTCTATAACATCTATTAAAGATTCAGAAGGTAATATTTCAGAGATTCAAGCCAAATTTATAATAGATTCTAGCGGATTTGGTAGAGTTCTCGCCAAACAATTAGATCTAGAAGCACCACCACAAATAGCTTCCCATTCCTCAATTTTTACACATATTAAAGAATCTGATAGACCTAAAGGAAAAGAAGGAGAATTAATAACCTTCGAAGTTTTAGAAACTCAGGTTTGGTTTTGGTATTTTCCATTTTCTAATGGTAATTCCAGTCTAGGCTTTGTTGGTCCTAACGAGTGGTTTGATAAATTTGAAGGTTCTGAAGAAAAGAAGTTTCAAGACATGTTAGAAGAATTAAAATACTATTCTGATAGATTTGACGATTATCCTTTCTTATTCCCTCCTATTCAGGTTAAGAACATTTCCAAAAATGTGACTAAACTTCACGGACATGGATTTGTATTGACCGGAAATAGTGCAGAATTTCTAGATCCAGTTTTCTCCTCTGGAGTTTCCTTTGCTACAGAATCTGGATTACTAGCAGCTAAACTAGCTATTAAAGAACTAAAAGGAGAAACGGTTAACTGGGATAAAGAGTATACAGAATATATTAAAAAAGGTGTAGATGTATTTTCTAGCTATGTAAAAGAATGGTATACAGGGAATTTACAAAAGATCATTTTTCATCCCTCTCCAAGAACAGAAATTAAAGAACAAATTTGTGCTGTTCTTGCGGGATATGTTTGGGATGAGACCAATCCCTTTGTTAAAAAACATTCCCGAATTATCAAAAATATCGCCCATCTCATTGAAATAGAAGAAAAACAAGTATAAAATTTTGAATCTTAAATTTCTGATGTCAAAGGTTTTATAAAAAATGATAAAATTTTAGTTGAAAAATGTAGCAAAAGGTTTGCATGGTATGGAGCTAAAAGTTACATTTGCAACCGCAAAATTATTGCAAAAGTTCATATTATAACGGAGAGTTGCCAGAGTGGTTAATGGAGCAGTTTGCTAAACTGTCGACGAGCAATTGTCGCATGAGTTCGAATCTCATACTCTCCGCTACGAACACTCGGGGTGTAGCGTAGCCCGGTTATCGCGCCTGCTTTGGGAGCAGGAGGCCGCAGGTTCGAATCCTGCCACCCCGACCAAATGGGTATTAAAACCCACCAAAACACTGTTAATCTCTTGATTATCAGTGTTTTTTGTTTTTAATGATATCAAACAATATCATTTAAATACATAAGTCTGGTGAATCATTCGGTGAATCATTTTATTACAGATATTTACGTAACTTCATAAAGCATTTAACTGATTTGACTTTCGTCTTTGCAAACTGATTGTTTCACTTAAGACGCTTGAAATGCCTAATTACACTACCTTTTCCGTATTATTCTTTGTTCGTAAACACCATAACGAGACAAAGAAATTATTTATTTATGCCCGAGTTACCGTGGATGGAAAACGCTCAGAAATAAGTTTAAAAAGATCAATTTCGGTGAATCATTGGGACGTCTCAAAAGGACGTGCCAAGGGAACTACTCCAAAAGCAAGAAGTTTAAACCAGTATTTAGACCAGATCTATACTAAGTTTTTGGATTGTCACAAGCAACTTTCCTCAGAGAACAAAGTAATATCTGCTCAAAGTATTAAAGCTCGGTTCTATGGGAATGATGAACACCAGAAAACTTTGTTGGAATTAATGAGCTATCACAATTCCCACATGAAAAACGTGTTGAAACCCGGAACGATGAAAAATTATCGTACCACCGAAACCTATTTAAAAGAGTTTTTAAAGCAGAAAATGAGCTGCAATGATATCAGACATCAAACAAATCAACTATCGCTTTGTAACCGACTTTGAACAGTTTCTACGCCTATATTCTGCTAAGGTTTCTCGTAAGACTTGTGGCAACAATGGCACGATGAAACATTTGGAACGTTTTAAAAAAATGTTGAACCTTTCAATTAGGCTGGAATGGCTGGTTAAAAACCCTTTTGACAATTTTAAATTCAGGTTCGAGAAAAATGAGCGGCAATATCTAAGCAAAAGAGAACTTCAAATAGTAGAGAGCACTGAATTTACGAATAGCAGCTTACAAAAAGTAAAAGACATTTTCATCTTCTCATGCTATACCGGGCTTTCTTATATAGATATCAAAGAATTGACCATTCATCAGATTATTAAAGGAATCGATGGCAGCAACTGGATTTATACCAAACGTGAGAAAACAGACGAAACGGTAAAAGTGCCACTTTTGCCCCAGGCCCAAAATATTATGGATCAATATGCCGATAGTATAAAAGACGAATTTTTATTCCCGGTCTTTTCCAATCAAAAGGTCAATAAATATCTAAAAGAGGTTATGCTGCAATTGAAAATAAAAAAAAAGATTACCTTTCATTCTGCCAGGCATACTTTTGCGACCACGGTTACCTTATCGAATGGCGTACCTATAGAAACGGTTTCCAAGCTTTTAGGACATACCAAATTATCTACCACCCAGATTTATGCACGAGTTTTAGAAAATAAATTAAGTGAGGATATGATGCTACTGAAAGAAAAACTAGGATCTTAATTTTAACTAATTTTGATTTAGTACGAAATCAAGCCCCATATCTACCGAACTAATACTATGAATTGTTTTGTATATTTAATCAGATGAATATTCCAATTTAGAATATTAAAATTAAAGCAATTAGTCTTTTAAAATCTTTGCAACCTCCGGGCGCAAAGCAAGATTGTCATGACAATGACACATCTTGCTTTGCTTCTCTAAATGAAATTCTCCCTTGTGGCATTTACCGATCAAATTCTAAGTCTGTAAAGAGATTTAGAAACTAGGTTTCTAAGGTAAGTGGATCTTATTTTTATATTTTTTCTTTTTCAACAGCATATTTTTATACTAGAGACTAACTACTTTTCCTCATCATTAATTTTATTGATGAGAAAACGATGAGCACCTAAACCCTTTACATCACTAGTCTCATCTCTTATCTCTCATCATTCATCAAAAAAAAGGTATATGCTAAGTTTTTTTCGTCAACATATTGCTCAAATCGTCTAAAATGATGAAAACTGTGCGATACATACTGTGAATATAGATTATCGAAAGATTTTTCAAAAACTCATCAATCAGCGTTTCAAGGTTTTTTTTTAAATTTTTCGATAAGAAAGATCTTTTTTTTAAATTATGCATGATGCCATTCCCGTGGAGAATTTTCTCTTTTAAATTAACAGATAAATGCTTACTGTCTCCAACTAATTTCTTGACTAAAAAGCAGTAGGAACATGGAAAATTAATTTTTAGGAAAGTCTATTTTAAAGAAAATGATATCTTTATAGCACAAAGACGATCAAATAATATGAAAGCTCTTTGTTTTATGAAGTCTGGTGAATCATTCGGTGAAACATCAAATTGATTTTCAGTGAAAGTACTGTGGATAGGGCGTTTGTTCTTGAATAAATTATCCTGCCACCCCGACCAAAAAAAGCCTTGATCTATTTGATCAAGGCTTTTTTGTTTTATACAATTTGCAATCTTACCCATTCATCAAATTGCTACACGATATAAATAACTACAATTCAACATTTTATAGAAAATCCTTGAATTTTAATGTTAAGAAATAACTATTTCAGCCTTAATTAAGAAGCTGATATTTTAAAAAACAGTATCTTCATTGCGCCCATTTTTCTAAATTATCTGGGTAAGTTATTATGAAGATATTTAGATCTCAGATCATCCTTACCTTATTTATGACTGCAACTATTGCTAGTTGTAATAAATCTAAAACCGAAGATTCTCTTCAGAATATAGATGAAAAAAATCCAGCTTTTACCAAGACCAAATTGGAATCTGAAGCAGATATTAAAAAGACGTATTGTTATTTAAATGAACAAACTTTTAAAGATGATCCTACCCGGAAAGATGTTCTCGAACTTATTCTTGATATAACTGGAGAAAATGTGGAAGGATTTTATAATTGGAAACCTGCATTTAAAGATCAGCGTAAAGGAACTTTACGAGGTACTATTAAAAATAATATCGTTAAAGCTAACTATGTCTATTCTCAGGAAGGCATAGAAAGTTCTACAGACCTACAGATCATTTTAAATGATAAACAAGCAATTATAGAAGGTGGAGATTCTGCTTTAGGCCTTAACGCAATAGTTACCCGCACAGATTGTAGATAACTTAAACCAAAGATGATATACATCATATTATAACCTTAAAGCCTTTCATAATTTTGATTGGCTTTTTTATTGAACCTATATTTTACTAATTCTTAATTCTCTAATAAATGGATCTTGCAAAATATATAGACCATACCCTACTTAAACCAACAGCCACCCAGTCCGAAATTATTCAATTATGTAAAGAAGCATTAGAATATCAATTCTATGCCGTCTGTGTAAATGCTTGTTATATAAAACAGTGTAAAAAAGTTGTCCAAAATTCAGAAGTTAAAATAGCCGCTGTTATTGGTTTTCCGCTTGGAGCTATGAGTACAAAGGCTAAAGTTTTTGAGGCTAAAGATTGCATTAAGAAGGGCGCAGATGAAATTGACATGGTGATAAATATTGGGTGGTTAAAATCTGGAAAGATAGATAAGGTAACTTCTGAAATTAAAAAGATTAAAAAAGCGATTGGTGATAAAGTTCTGAAGGTGATAATTGAAACCTGTTATCTCACAGATGAAGAAAAGAAAATTGCCTGTAAAGCAGCAGTAGAAGCAAATGCAGACTTTGTAAAAACTTCAACAGGCTTTGGCCCTGATGGAGCTACTATAGCAGATGTTGTTCTTATGAAATTAGCGGTAGATGGAAAAGCACAAATTAAAGCGTCTGGCGGTATTAGAGATACAATAACCGCGAAAGAATATATAGATCTAGGAGTAAGCAGAATTGGGACTTCATCAGGAATTAAGATTGTAACAAAATAATAAAATAAATATGAGCACCCACATTCAGGCAAAAGCCGGAGATATTGCAGAAACCGTTCTTTTACCGGGCGATCCATTACGTGCTAAATGGATAGCTAATACTTTTTTAGAAAATCCTATCTGCTATAATAATGTTCGCGGAATGTACGGTTATACCGGTACCTATCAAGGTAAAAGAATATCTGTGCAAGGCACCGGAATGGGTATACCATCTGCTTTAATTTATTGCCATGAACTCATTACCAATTATGGATGTAAGAACCTGATAAGAGTTGGCTCTGCAGGATCTTACCAAAAGAATTTAAAAGTTAGAGATCTGGTTATTGCCATGTCTGCTTCCTCTACTTCAGGTATTAATAATTCCAGATTTATAAATTCTGATTTTGCTCCTACAGCTAATTTTGAATTATTTCTAAAAGCAGCCAATTATGCGAATGAAAAGAATATTTCTTTTCAGGCTGGGAATGTTCTTTCTTCAGATGAATTTTATGAAGACGACCCGGAGTCTTATAAAATTTGGGCAAACTTTGGGGTTTTATGTGTTGAAATGGAAACCGCGGGAATCTATACCATTGCAGCAAAACATAATGTAAGAGCACTCTCCCTATTAACGATATCAGATTCTTTAATAACCAAAGAATCGCTGTCTTCTGAAGATAGAGAACAATCTTTTATTAAAATGATAGATATAGCTTTAAACACTATTTAATACTATTGGGAGACCATTCTTTCAATATTATAACTATATAAAATCTCGTATTTAATTATTTGCGTATTTCAACGTTAAAACATGAATTTAATAGAGTATCCTTAATAAAAGTTCGAATAATGGAATAATCATTATAAGTTTGTACTACCAAATCTTCCGAAACATTACCTACAAGCAATAAATATGCTGGCGTATAGTTATTGATACATTACATTATTATGGAAGTTAGAGAACAACAATTAATACCCGCCAAAGACCCTAAAGATATTACTTTATTGTTTGAGGTGAGAGAGCTTGTACAGGAGTTATATCAAAGTCAGAAGATTTTTGGACTCTCTTTACAGACCTTAGAATTAACCAGAAGGTTCAATAATTCTTTTCCGTTTTCCATTTCAATGGAGAATATAGTAGACACAGATTTTGATCAACTTATGGTTATAGCAAAGCATTTAGACAGAAACCTCTGTTCTGAGCTTTAAAATTTAAAAAATATTTTATTTACAGATGTTCTGAGTACTAAGTATTTAGAACATTTTGCTTTTAAAAAAGTAATTTTTGTAAAAAAAAGTCTTGTTTTAAAGAGAAACTAACTTATATTTGCACCGCGAAAACGGTCGCGTAGCTCAGCTGGATAGAGCACCTGCCTTCTAAGCAGGCGGTCCCAGGTTCGAATCCTGGCGCGATCACTTCCAAACTAAAGCTCCCTACAATTGGGAGCTTTTTTTATGCCAATTTTTTAAATTACATTAACTTATTCATTCCCCCTGATTCAATAATCAAAATGACTAAAAAAACTAAAATTAGAATTCTAGGATTTCTATGTTTACTACTTGGAATTAGTATTGGATATTTTTCTGAAAACACTTTTATGCATTTTATAGCAGGAGCACTTGTTGGATTTGGAATCATTACCGTAATCACCGGTAAAATTGCAATTATACATAGATTATGAAACTCATAAGAACCAATTCTGAAAACCCAGATTTCTTAAATCTGGTTAGGTTATTAGATGAAGGTCTAAAAATTACAGATGGAGAAGATTTTAGCTTTTATAACCAGTTCAATAAATTAGATCTAATAAAGAATGTAATTATAGTCTATGAAGATAAAAAACCGGTGGGATGCGGTGCATTTAAAGAACATAATAAAACCACCGTGGAGATGAAACGCATGTATGTATTACCTGAAGAACGCGGTAAAGGCATTGCAGGTGCCATTCTAAACAGGTTAGAAGATTGGGCTAGAGAAACCGGATATCATAGTGCAGTTTTAGAAACCGGAATCAATCAAATTGAAGCCTTAGGACTGTATAAAAAATCTGGATATGAAATAATATCTAACTATGGACAGTACGAAGGACTAAAAACAAGCGTTTGCTTTGGTAAGAGCTTAATCTAATAAATTATTGTTCTATAGCTTTAAGATCTAAATTTTGTATTTTAGAAGTCCAATTTGGATTGTCTAATTTAGATTTTTGAATATTTAAAAGATATCTTTTTCTACTGGTGCTTTCATCATTAAAAGCTTTAAACATTTCGTCTTCTACATCTATAATTACTCCCAGATTTAAGCTTACATCTCCAAACACCCTGTATTCTACTCCGTTATATTTAAAAGCAGGTGCAGCATAAATTATCTTTCTAACCTCCCTGGACACTTCCTCAAAACTCACCCTTTTATTTTCTACCATGATATCTTGATTTGCATCTATTAGCAAATTAATAATGAGTTTAGAATCATTATCTGAGCTGTTTTTTTGTGCAACTAAATTAGAAGTTGATAAAATCAGAGTAAAAACTAAGAAGTAAAAGTATTTCATATTTTTCATGTTTTGAGCTACGCCAATTTACACTTATTAATAATAAAGCAATTCCTCAATATTTTTCAGATATCATAAATAAAACCCAAACCTTGATTTTGGCACACTTTCAACCCCTTTAATTTTTAAATTTATATAGAATGTTTAACTATTGAATTTTCTCAATTAAGTATTAAACCTACTTTAAACCTATTAAATATCAAGGTTTAAGTAATTTAAATTATCATTTTCACTTAACTAGAAATTAAATAAAACAATCAACAAAAAATGCAATCTGTGACCGAATTGAACCACAATTCAATTAAACAAATTTTAACAACTTTAGATAAAGATAGATACATTTCCAGTGTCCTGCCCCATGGTGGATTTTTACATTTAGATCGAGATCTTCCCTTTCTTTTAGTCTATAGAAAGAGAAAAAATAATTCAGACCCAGGAACCGCTAGATTAGCTAGAAGTGCAGCTTCCTATTTAATTTTAGGAGATCAAGATTTTGAGTATTACCAAAAACTAATTTTTGAGTTGGGGAACAGCCTTGCTACTAAATTCAATTCCTATTTAATCGTTGAGATCTATAGTGGCGAACCCGGTTCAGATACATTTAAAATTAAAGGTCCTGCGGAAAAGATCTCTACTACGCTAGATATTTTAAAAGAAGAGTTGGGTTGTATAAGTGGAAGAAAATTTGGAGTGCATCTTAAAGCCGAAGTTAAAAACACAAAAAGTAGACAGGCAGAGAATGATGAAGCCTTGATGAGTGTGGAAGATGCTAAAGCTGCTGGTTGTTTGATCTTGGGGATAGAAATTCCTCCCGCGTATAGAAATGATAATGGCCACGTCTTCCCTGTTTTTTTAAGACATTTTAGAGATCTTTTTATTCAAGGCTTGCAAAAAGCAATATTTGATTTTATAAGAGTGCAAACTTCTTCTGGATTTGTAAGTTATAATGCTTTAGGAAAAAGACAGGTACAGGAAGAAGCTTTTAAAATAGATAAGCAGCTTACTGAAATTGAGTCATCTTACCAATTTCTTTTATTGGTTGCCCCTGTAAATATTCAGCAATTAAGACAACGCTTCTTTGATAGCAATTTTGAAGAGGTTTTAGATTATCATTATAGATTGCTCCCCGTAGATCCAGATCTTTTAAAAAGAAAGCTATATGATCTTAGAATAGATGAAATAGACGATCCTGCCCTCTCTTATCTTTTCAATGAAAAACGAATTGAACTAGATAGGCAGATCTCACTTATGAATGAGCGGGGTACTCGTAATTTCTATTATAATTCAACGCCACTTTATCAAGAAGTAGATAATAAGCTAAGAACTATTGCTGAAGAAATTTTGAATGAAGTTCCTGAAGTAGTAGAAACTGAAGATCTTATAGACGCCAAGGAATTTAGTGCATTGGCTCGTCAAGAATTTGAATATTTCCACGCACAAGATGAGAATTTCAAGAGCAAGGTTCACATTAGAAATGATATTAATATTTTGATGGTATCTAATGGAGAATTATTTATCCCGTCAGATTACCAAGTAACTAGAACCGGTGCAAAAGGATTAATTCAACATGAAATTGGAACGCATGTACTTACCAATTACAATGGAAAACAACAACCTTTCACCCAAATGTCTGTTGGATTTGCAGATTATGATCCGCTACAGGAAGGATTAGCGGTACTATCAGAATACTTAATTGGAGGTTTAACCGCAAATAGATTGAGAATTTTAGCGGGAAGAGTTATTGCCGGCGCTAAATTACAAGATGGAGGCGATTTTAAGAGCATATTCCAAACCCTTTACTCAGAATATGGTTTTTCTAAAGATCCAGCTTTTAACATCACCTCTCGAATTTTACAAGGGGGCGGTTTTTTAAAAGATATTATTTATTTAAAAGGATTTGTTCAATTAATAGATCATTTAAAAAATGGAGGAGAATTGGAACCTTTCTTTATGGGGAAATTCGCCCTCAATCAATTAAACGTAATAAAAGAATTAAGAGATCGAGAGATCTTAAAACCGGCAAAATTAAAGCCGAGATATTTAGAATCTGAATTATATAATTCAAAAATTAGTAAAATCAGAGAAGGAATCTCCTTTTCACAAATGATAGAAAAATGAAAATATGTTTTGTACTTAATGATTTGGCCACAGAAAAATGTGGTACTTCAGTAATTTTAATGAAAAAAGCTCATGATCGTGGCCATGAAGTTCACGTGATGAGTGTTGGAGACTTTAGTTTTCATCATGATAAGCCAATTAGCATAGATACTATAAAAATACCTAAGGCTACCAAAACAAAATCTGCCAATAAATTTCTTGAACTCATTCAGGATGGTAAGATCAAGAAAAAGAAAATTTCTGGAGATAGCTTAGATGTTCTCTTTCTTAGAAATAATCCTACCGAAGAAGGAACAGGACGTGAATGGGCAGAACAAGCAGGAGTTGCCTTTGGAAGAATGATGCAGCAAAATGGGGTTCTGGTTTTAAATGATCCTTATGCCCTATCTCATGCATTTATAGATAAGTTATATTTTGAAGAACTTCCACAGTCTATAAAACCAGATTCAATAATCACTAGAAGTAAAGAAGCGATTTTGGAATTCTGGGAAAAGCAGAATAAGAAAATGGTACTTAAACCCTTAGAAGGTTCTGGAGGAAAAGATGTATTTCTTATAGATGAACATGAGAAAAACTTGAATCAGATCATAGATAACTTAAGCGAGCAAGGATATGTAATTGCACAGGAATTCTTACCGGCAGTTAAAGATGGTGATGTAAGAGTGTTGCTTATGAACGGGAGAGTAATGGAACAGGATGGTAAAAAAGCCATTATTAGAAGAGTAAGCGGCGAAGGAGAATTCAGAAGTAATTTTGCTTTGGGAGCAACCGCAGATAGCAGCGAGCTTACCAAAGAAATGCAACGAATTGTAGAATTAACAGCACCAAAACTTATTCGAGATGGGTTGTTCTTTGTAGGGTTGGATATTGTAAAAGATAAATTGATAGAGATTAATGTGCTAAGTCCCGGCGGAATGGAACATTTTAAAGATATAGGCCTTCCAGATTTTACAGAGACCGTAATTAAAGCAATAGAAAGAAAAGTAGATTATAAAGAAATGTATAAGGGTCAGCTTTCCAACCAGGTGCTGGCAACTATGGACTAATTTAAAATTCTTAAGATGAGTAATAAAATAGAACATCATATTCCCAGAATAATCGGAAAATATTCCAGTGGTAAAAAAGGACCTTTATTGTTTGTTACCGGTGGAATTCATGGAAATGAACCCAGCGGAGTTAAAGCCTTAGAGACTGTTTTTAAGGAACTGGAGAAAACAAAACCGGAAATTGAAGGAACTATTATTGGAGTTGCCGGAAATCAGAAAGCTTTAAATAAAGATCAGCGTTATATAGATGAAGATCTAAATAGAACCTGGACCGAAGAAAATATTAAAAGTGGAAAACAGGATTCTCATGAAAAAAAGGAAATGTTCGAGATCATTGATATCTTAAAACAATACCCGGAATCTGACTTTACAAAAAGATATTTTCTGGACTGTCATACTACTTCGTCTGATAGTTTACCTTATGTATCTGTGCAAGAAGTGCATGATAACGATGCCTGGGCTCACAATTTCCCAACTTACATCGTAAGAGGTTTTAGTGATATTATAACCGGAGATATAGATCATTATTTAAGCAGAACCGGAATGACAGGATTTGTTTTTGAAGCAGGACAACATTATAATAAATCTTCCGCAGAAAATCATGAAGGCGTGATCTGGTTAGCTTTAAAGGAGGCTTGTAACTTAGATCTCACCAAAATTTCCACGTACCCGGAATGTGTGACCAATTTTTCTGAAAAGAATGCTCCAGAGCAAAAAACCTTTGAAATACTTTACAGACATGGTCTGGAAGATTCAGATGAATTTAAGATGGAAGAAGGTTTTGAGAATTTCCAAAAGATTGAAAAAGGAGAACTTTTAGCCATTCAAAATGGAAAAGAGGTTAAGAGTGAATGGGATGCCTATATTTTTATGCCGCTCTATCAAGCTCAAGGAAACGATGGCTTTTTTGTGGTAAACGAAGTTGACATTTAATCGCATTCAAGTTAAAAGTTTAAAAAGAGGCTTTTTCAAAAGTATAAAAAACGTCATCCTGAATTTATTTCAGGATCTAAACAATTCGATTATAGATCAATTTAGAAGCTGAAACGAGTTCAGCTTGACGAAAACAAGGCTTTTGAAATAGCCTCTTTTTTATTATTCTACAAACTCCAAACAAACAGGAGTTTTTGCTTCTAAAACATCACCTATAGAAATTAGCTTCCCAGATTCCTGATCAATTTTAAAAGAACTAATATCTCCGGAATCTTGATTGGCGGCATATAAAAATTTTCCATCTGGGGAAATACTGAAATTTCTAGGAGTTTTACCTTTTGTTGAAGTAAATGAGATCAAACTCAACTCTCCGGAATTTTTATCTATTTTAAAAGCTGCTATATTATTTGCTCCTCTGTTAGAACTATACAGGAAATTTCCTGAAGGATGAACATGAATCTCTGCTCCTGAATTTTTATTAATAAAACCTGAAGGAAGCGAAGAAATATTCTGAAGTAATTTTAACCCTCCATTTTCTAGAACTTTAAAGGTACTAATAGTGCTGTTCAACTCATTAACAGCATATCCAAATTTACCATTTTTAGAGAATGAAAAATGGCGCGGTCCAGCCCCTTTAGCTACTTCAACATAATTATTGAGCATTAGGAGTAAAATTACCCTTCTGAGCATCAAGATCATAGATCCAAATCTTATCATTTCCAAGATCTGCTATATAAGCATGTTTATTATCTTCAGAAATATTTACGGAATGAGCGTGAGATTCGGTGGGATTTTCCAGATCTATTTTTTGTTTTTCTTTTAAATTTCCATCTTCACCAACTTCATACATCATCACTACTCCGCCTAAATAGTTGGATACGAATACATATTTCCCAGTTTTATCAATTTCTATATGACAAGGCGCAAAACCATGACGTTGATAATTTATTGATTTCGGTTAAACTATTGTCTTTATTGATCTTATAGGAATATACAAACCCACTTTCAGCTTCACTTTTTACAAGTTCACTTACCGAAAATAAATATTTTCCATCTGCAGAAACCTTTACAAAACTCGGGTTCTTAAGTTTAGCAACGGTAGCTCCCATAGAAAGTTTCCCAGTCTCAGGATTTTGATGTAATGTATAAATTCCTTCCGCCTGTCCATCTACAAAACCTTCATTTTCGGTATAACTTCCAACATATATCACATTAGAATTTTTCTCTGTTTGAGAAAAGGATTTTATCGAGACTACCAAAAGAAAAATGGTAACTAGATTTTCAATTTTTAAAAAATTCATTTGTATACTTTAGAGTTTTCGACTGTTTATTATAGCCATTTTTTTCGTTTAAAATAAATAATCATCATTACAAAAATAAAGATCATTACACCCCATAATATGAAGTAACTATATTTGTATTGAAGTTCAGGAATATACTCGAAATTCATTCCGTAGATTCCAGCAATAAAGGTTAATGGGATAAAGATTGATGCCATAATGGTTAATACTTTCATCACCTCATTCATCTTATTGCTAATGGTAGTCATATACATATCCATAAGTCCCCAGGTCATCTCCCTATAGATATCTATATTTTCTGAAACCTGAATAATATGATCATACAGATCACGAATATAATTTGTGGTCTTATCTTCAATTAAGGTGCTATCTATTTTTTCTAACCTGCTAATTACTTCTCGTAATGGAAAAACCGCGCGTCTAATTCTTAAAATGGTGCGCTTAAGTTCCTGAATTTCAAAAGTAATATCATCATTAGGCTGCGCTTGAAACAGCTCATCTTCCAGACTTTCTATCTTATCTCCAATATTATCTATTACCTCAAAATATTGATCTATGATAGCATCTAGTAAGCAAAAAAGTAAATAATCTGTACCGTTATTTCTTATTCTACCTTTTGCATTGGCCAATCTATCGCGAACTCCTTCAAAAACATCGCCATTAGCTTCTTGAAAGCTTAGCACATAATCTTTCCCTAAAACCAAGCTCAAGTGCTCTATCACTAAATCTCCATTATTCTTTTCTACACTGTTTTTTGGGAAATAAAGCATCTTAACTACCACAAAAATGTAGTCGTCATACTCATCTATTTTTGGGCGTTGGTTAGTATTTACAATATCTTCAAGAATTAAAGGATGTAATTCATAGTAGTTTCCTAATTTCTCGATCTCTTGCGTATTGCTCAACCCATCTATATTTATCCAGGTATTGTTTTCATGATTTTCAAATTTAAAAGCATCTTCCGGCTTGCTAGAATTAAAGCGCTCGTATACTTTTTTATTATAATCTATTACATCGAGTTTGGTCTCTACAGATTCTTTTCTCCCTATGTAGGTAACCGTTCCCGGCATTTGATTTAAGGCTTTAGTAGATTTGGGCCTACGTAACAAATGCCTTTTGCGTTTCGCCATAAAATTTAATTTCTATAAATGTATAAAACATTTTAATTCTTCATACTGAATTGAGACCCTGAAATAATTCCGATAGTTATCGGAACTGGGTGACGATATTGACATTTAAACTGCAGTCATGCTGAACTCGTTTCAGCATCTCTTCAAGATTCTAATAAATTCGTCAATTGCTATAAAACTCTCTAATCTCAATTCAATAATTTAATCTGTAACTCCTACTTTTGCAAAATGGAAGCAACCAAACTTTTAGGCACCCTTAAAGAATACTTTGGATATGATAGTTTTAGACCTTTACAAAAGACCATTGTAGATTCGGTTTTTGAGGGAAAAGACAATCTTGTGATAATGCCTACAGGAGGTGGTAAATCTATATGTTATCAACTTCCGGCGATTTTATTGCCTCAAATAACTTTAGTTATTTCCCCCTTGATTGCTCTTATGAAAGATCAAGTTGATGGTTTAACAGCCAACGGAGTTCCTGCTGCTTTTTTAAACAGTAGTCAAACAGAATCTGAGCAACAAGAGATCTTTAAGCAAATAGATACCAATCATTTAAAGCTATTATATGTAGCGCCGGAAAGTCTTCAGGTAATAGACCGCTTTTTAAGTGATGGAAAAGTGAGTTTGATAGCTATAGATGAAGCGCATTGTATTTCCAGTTGGGGTCACGATTTTAGACCAGCCTATACGCAGCTTGGCTATTTAAAGAACCGCTTCCCCTCTACCCCTTTAATCGCTTTAACGGCTACTGCAGACAAAGCAACAAGAAAAGATATCTGCAATCAGCTTAATATTCCAAATGCTAAAAAGCACATCGCTTCTTTTGACAGAAAGAACTTGAGTTTAGATGTTCGTCCAGGAATTAAACGCTTTGAACAAATTCAGGATTTTATTGAAAATAGAAAAAATGAAAGTGGAATTATTTATTGCTTAAGCCGAAAAACTACAGAAGAGATCGCGGCTAAATTGAAAGCTTCAGGAATTAAGGCGGAAGCTTATCATGCAGGAATTGGTCATGATGAGAGAACCAAGATTCAGGATGATTTTATTAATGATACCAAACAGATCATTTGCGCTACCATTGCCTTCGGGATGGGAATAGATAAATCTAATATTAGATGGGTCATTCACTATAATATGCCAAAAAATCTTGAAGGCTATTATCAGGAAATTGGGCGTGCAGGGAGAGATGGATTGCCATCTGACACTATGCTTTTTCATAGTTATGCTGATGTATTACAACTTCAAAAATTTGCTTCCAATTCCGGGAATGAAGATGTACAGTTAGCAAAGCTAGATAGAATGAAACAATATTCTGAAGCATTGACTTGCAGAAGAAAGATCTTGTTGAGCTATTTTGGAGAGCTAAAACAAGAAGATTGTGGGAACTGCGATATTTGCAGAAATCCACCAAAATTCTTTGATGGAACTATCTTGGCCCAAAAAGCACTTTCCTGCATTTATAGACTCAAAGGAAAAGAACCAATCACGGTGATAATTGATGTTTTGCGGGGCGCTCAAAACGAAGCGGTCCTGGAAAAGAACTATAATCAACTTTCTACCTATGGCATTGGTAGAGATATTTCCTGGAGAGATCTGGCAACAATACATCATTCAGCTTATAAATATAGGGTATGTAGAAATTGCATTTCATAAACACAATCACCTTCAACTTACACCATTGGCTAAAAACGTGTTATTCGAAAATGCAAAAGTTCAATTAGCACATATTCCTGATCAAAAAGAAATTCAGGAAACCAGAGAAAAGAAAGTTCAAAAAGCAGATAATTCTCTTTTTGAAAAGCTGAGAAAACTTCGATTGAAACTGGCTAAAGAAGAAGATATTCCCGCATATCTCATCTTTAACGATGCTACGTTAAAAGAAATGGAGAAACAGCGACCAATGACCGATGAAGATTTTATGGCCATCAATGGAGTTGGACAGAAGAAAATGCAGGATTATGGGTATCAATTCATCAAAGAGATCATTGCCTTTAGCAAAGAAAAACGGGAGAAGAAAAAATCTAAAAAAGGTAACACTCATAAGGTAACTTACGAGTTATATAAAGAAGGATTAAGTGTTGAAGAGATCTCCAAAAAAAGAGAATTGGCAAGTACTACCGTTTATTCTCATTTAGCAAAGTTATATGCAGATGGAAAGGATATCGATTTAAATAAGTTCTTGACCAAAGCAGATCTGGATGCGGTGAAAAAAGCCAGAGTAGAACTGGAAGATCCAAAGACTTTAAAACCTTATTACGAGCATTTTAATGAGGCAATAGATTATTGGACGATACGTTTTGCTTTGACTGTTTTGGAAAAAGAAGATTAAAATTAAGGTAAATCTTTCTAAAGAAGACTCTCGTACATAATTTATGTTTTCTATTTAGACCCTGAAACAGTTCAGGGTGACGATTCTTGATATTATCGTAATGCTGAACTTGTTTCAGCATCTCTTAAACTTAAAACAGATTAAATCTTAAGACCACAGTGAAACTTACTTTTATCTTAATAATAATTCTTCAATTTAATGCTGATTTGATACCAATAATCTTTATTCAAATTCGATCTTATTCAAGATCAATCCTGAAGCTGGAGCTATATAATTTGTAACAACATTATTTTCTGGAGATAAACTTTCCTCGATTTGCTGTAACGTTAATTCACCTTTCCCTAATTGGATCAAAGCTCCCATCATTAACCTGATCTGATATCTAAGAAATCCTGCTCCTTGAATGTTGAAAATATAGCTGGTTTCAGGAAAGAAATTTGCCGTAAGTAAACTATTCTCTGTAATAGAAGAAACCACTACTTCCCTTTCAAATCTGGTCTTTTCGGTAGGTGCTGCACAGTAATTCTTAAAGTTGTGGGTTCCTTGAAAAAGTGAAGCTCCTTCCTTCATCAACTCAATATCAAGATCATGTTGGAAATTAGCCATTAACGGGGCACAAAAAGGATGATTCTTTTCTCCATAGGAAAATAGATAGCAATATTCTTTTTGCTTAGGATGCTGAATGATATTGAAACTGGCATCTACTTCTTCAATTTCAACAATTTTAATATCTGGGGGAAGATTTAAGTTGAAAAGAGCTAAGAATTCATCTAGATTAGAAAGCGGTTCTTCTTCTAAAAAAAGTTCAAAAGCGGCAAGATTTGCCGAAACCATTGCATCGGTTCTACTAGAACCCAAGATCTTTAGCCTGCGCTCTGGCATGATAAACTTTAAAGTCTTTTTTATCAGGCCTTCTACGGTTTTAATTCCGGGTTGGCGTTGCCATCCGTGCAGACGATAACCCAAATACTGAACTTTAATGAGGTAATAAAAGCGTTTTCGTTGCAAGAGCTTTACTTTATTGAACTATAATTAAAAAGAAAACTCTCTGAAAAATTAATTTCAGAGAGTTGATATTATGCAAATTCCTGATTGATTTGTAATCGTAACTTTCTGGAATAATCTTCTTCCAGCCAATCGCGATAATTCTTGGTACTCTTACTTATACAATAAGAATATTGCTTGATCCTCGAGGAAATGTCGTCTTTTAATTCTTTAGCAAGTATGCGCGCATCAAAAACATCTTCGCTATTCTCTACACAAATCTTCACATGTTGATCCATAGACCATTCTAAAACTGCCTTCGATTTTAATCCCTTTTTAATAACAGTATCGTAAGCATCTTCAATATCAAAATCTACAGATTCTGAATTGGCGAATTGTTTTCTAAGATCTGGAGGCATTACATATTTAAATTCGCGTTCTATCTCTTCATCACTCAATAAGTTTTCAAAATAGAAATCTGGCGATCTAAACAATTGTTTCCAGTCTACCGGAGCGCTCCATTGCCCGAATCTGGCAACATTGTTTCCAAGATCTATTACGGTAAATTCAGATTTATTCTTTAAGATCCTGGAACCACGTCCTATCATCTGGAAATACAAGGTAAGAGATTTGGTAGCCCTGTTTAAAATAATGGTTTCAACAGAAGGTTCATCAAAACCGGTAGTCAGAATACTTACAGAGGTTACAATCGCTTCGGGAGTATGCTTAAACCACTTTAAGATCTCTTTTCTATCGTTCTTACTCGTTGTATTATCTAAATGTCTTATAGGATAGCCTGCGCTTCTAAAAGTCTCGTATACCTCTTTAGAAGTGTTAATACCATTATTAAAGATCAAGGTTTTCTTTCCTTTAGATCTGTCTAGATAGGCATTCAGCAGTTTTTCCTGCATAGACATGTTAGAATACAGCTCTTCAGAAGATTTAACGGTATAATCTCCATTAATTCCCACTTTTAAAGATTGCAGTCCAACATCATAACTGTATACATTAGCTTGCGCTAAAAATCCTTTAGAGATAAGCGATGAAATTGAATCTCCAACTATAAGCTCTCGATAATTATCCTTCATAGGAAGTTTAATATTTGAGCTTAAAGGAGTTGCAGTTACTCCCATGATAAAACTATTATCAAAGAATTTAAATAATTTTCTGAAAGAGTTATAGTGAGCTTCATCTATAATTACAAGCCCTATATCATCAATCTCCAGTTTTTCATCGTTCAAACGGTTGTTAAGCGTTTCTACCATGGCAACAAAACACATATAGTCTTGTTGATCTGGCAATTCTTTTACTTTACTATTTATAATCTTATTTAATACCCCAAATTCAGCAAGCATCTTAGAGGTTTGCTTACAAAGCTCAATTCTGTGAGTAAGAATAAGTACCTTTTTATTGGTACGTTGAATATATTCTCTAACAATTTGTGAGAATATTACAGTTTTCCCACCTCCTGTTGGCAATTGATACAGCAAATTATATTTTGAAGGATGCGCATCAATTACATTAAAAATCTTATCTATATCTGCTTGTTGGTAATCATAAAGTATCTTATCATTTTTCTTTTCTTCTAATCCAAAAGTTTCAACGGCCATATATTAATTGTTTGAGCAATTTTGCAAAAATAGTGGATTTTTAAGCTAATCTAAAATCTTTAATCACAATTTAAGTTTTAGATTTTTTACTTCCTTTAAAATCAGGAATTCAGTATCTTTGAAAAACTTCAAAAACTTCGATTGGTAAGCTATCCCCCTTTAATATTCAGTATTAAATGAACGGGGACCTCTCACATACCGGCAATTATAATTCAGTCTTATCTAATTGTGCCGTGGTTCAAAATTTATCAGAACCAGCCCGATCAACTTTTCTAAATTTATTTCATGAAGAAGTTTGGCCAAAGAATACCTGTATCATAAATCATGAAAAACTTTTCTACCATTTTCATATTATTCTTTCGGGAAGAATTAAAATGTATCAGGTAGATGCCACAAACGGGAAGGAATTAACACTTTTTCTACTTTCCAAAAGTGATGTTTTTGATCTTTTCTGTTTATTAGATGGATGTGAGCATAATGTATATTATGAATGTTTGGATGATGCAAAAGTTCTGGCAGCTCCTATGAATTTATTAAGAGATTGGTTGAATAACAATCCACAACATTATAAAAATTTTCTTCCCTACGCGGGTACTCAACTTAGAATGCTTGAAAATACAGTGTCTGACATGACATTTACAGATATTTCCACTAGGTTGTTAAAACTAATTCTGAAGAATGTAAATAAAACCTCGAAAAATCTGGAGCTCATAAATGATCTTTCCAACAAAGAATTAGCCAACTTAATTGGTTCTACACGAGCGGTAGTTAACAGACATCTTCAGAAATTAAAAAAGAATGGATCTCTTAAAATTTCACGGAATAAAATGGAAGTTAAAGATCTAAATTTATTATTACATCTACTTGAAAATCAGAAAAGTAAGAATGCATAATTCTGCTTTTTTAAATGTTAAATTTAATATATATGCTACTTAAGTAGAAATATGAAATTTAATCTGGTTCTAAATTTACATCATGAACCAATTAAATATAAATTATCATGAAAGCAATTATGTATTATTTATTTATTTTATGCTGTGCATTCAGCGTAAAAGCTCAGGTTATCGAACTAGATCCCGCTAATTTAAGTGTTGCTAAGACATCTTTTGTACAAACCGGTATTAATGAATATCAATTTAAAATTAACGAGGTATATGCAGGTCAATTTTCAAGCAACCCAATTGCGTACGTAAAAAAGAATTTTGATATTAAAGGGTTTTTAGCTGCAATTGATAGTAGAGATTATGACTCGTATGAAGTAAATTTTAAAAGCTCCAAAGGTTTTTTAAATGCTTTATATGATAAAAAAGGAAATTTAGTTTCAACTTCTCAACAATTTAAAAATGTATATGTTCCTATAGATATTAGAGAAGATTTATATTCAAATTATAAAGGTTGGACTATGGTAAAAAATAAATTTGTTGCCAGCGGAAAATTAGACAGAATAGATAAAGCAGAATATAGAATTAGATTAGAAAGAGGTAAAGAACATCAAAATATTAAAATGACTCCAAAAGTAATTATGAGCTCTGGAGTAGCATCTAACTAGATTAAAACTACCTAGATTTTAAAGAATCCGGATAATGATGAACGAGGATTTTTCCCTAGAGATCTCCTCGTTTTTATTTGAATAAATCTGAAGATAAATACCTATCTCCTCTATCGCAAATAATACTTACAACCACCCCTTCGTCCAGGCTTTCACATAACTTCAAGGCAGCGGCAGTAGCTCCGCCACTGCTCATCCCAGCAAAAATTCCTTCGTCTGTGGCCAGCCTTCTACTCATTTTAATCGCTTCCTCTTCATTAACTTCTATAACCTGATCTACTTTGGAAGGGTTAAAGATCTTTGGTAAGTATTCTTTAGGCCATTTTCTAATTCCGGGAATACTGGCATTATCTGAAGGTTGCACTCCAACAATTTGAATATTTTTATTTTGTTCTTTTAAAAAAGTAGAAGTTCCCATGATGGTTCCAGTAGTTCCCATAGAAGAAACAAAATGTGTCACCTTATGATCTGTATCTCTCCAAACTTCCGGGCCGGTGGTTTTATAATGTGCTTTCCAATTATCGTCATTACTAAATTGATTAAACATAAAATAAGCAGGATCAGAAAGTTTAGATTCGGCATAATCTCTAGCTCCTTCAATTCCAATATCAGCACTTGTTAAAGTCACTTTTGCTCCATAGGCTCTCATAGTTTGTACTCTTTCTACGGTTGCATTTTCTGGCATTACAAGCTCAATATCAAGTCCAAAGATTCCAGCTATCATTGCTAAAGCAATTCCAGTATTTCCGCTGGTAGCTTCTATAAGTTTTGAATTTTTATCTATGTCGCCTCTTTCAAGAGCACTTTTTATCATGTTATATGCAGCACGATCTTTTACACTTCCACCAGGATTCTGACCTTCTAGCTTTAAATATAATTTCACATTTGGATTTTTAACCAATGTCTTAGTTTCAACCAAAGGGGTGTTTCCAATTAAATCTATAATAGAATTACTCATTTTTAATTGTATTTTTTATATTGATTTGAGGGTTATGGGAAACCATAGAATTCTCCGGTACAGATTTAGTTAACCAAACATTCCCTCCTATTACGCTGTTTGCTCCAACTACGGTTTGTCCTCCTAAAATAGTAGCATTTGCATAAATAGTAACATTATTTTCTATAGTTGGATGTCTTTTAGAATTTCTAAGTGCTCTGTCTACAGAAAGTGCTCCCAAAGTAACACCTTGGTATATTTTAACGTTATTCTTAATAACTGTAGTTTCTCCAATAACAACGCCGGTGGCATGATCTATAAAAAATGGTACTCCAATTTTAGCACCTGGATTTATATCTGTTCCTGTAGTTCTATGCGCACATTCTGACATTAGTCTTGGCACTAATGGCAATCCAAATTTATAAAGCTCATGGCTCAATCTATAAATAGCAATAGCAAAAAAGCCGGGATAAGATAAATATACTTCTTCTACAGAATTAGCTGCAGGATCATTTTCAGAAATCAACAGCGCATCTTTGCTCAATTTCTCTAAAATCTCTGGCAGGATTTCTAGATAAGATTGCCAAATATCTTTACAAGGCGCATTGGGTTTCCAACAAACCAGTTCTGCCAATTCCTGAAATTGATCTTCAAGAATTTTAATATTTTCTTCTACAGCTGTATCCTGATCAAAAAGTGTATAGAAAAGCTTATTGGTAAAAGCCTCTGTCTTTTCTTTTATAGCATATTTTAGATTAGGTAACTTTTTCTGAAGCTGAATTTTATTGATGATCTGGTCTCTATCCATAAACTTAGATAATGGAATTAATTAAGCTTTTTATTGATTCTTTTTGTCGAAGATAAGCTTCAACCTTAACATAGAGTTGAAATCGGAAATCAAAGGTAAGGAATTGACGGTTAAGCCATTCTTAGATTTATCAAAATTTAAGCTAAAATTTAACTTGAAATCATCTGTTTTTAAGCTAAAATATTTAACACGAAATTAAATGTTAAACTTTTAAAAATCAGTTAGTTAAGCTTATAATTTGACTAAATTTAATGTATTAAACCAATAAAACTTAATATCATGGAAAAACAACATGCAAATCCAAGCAAATCACAACCTAAACAAGATCCTAAAAAACAGGAAACCAAGAAGGCAGATCCTAAAAAACCAGGAACTAAGCATTAGAAAATCATAAATATTTGATTTGAACAGGCCACCTCTACAGGGTGGCCTTTATTATGGCTTCTTATGAGCAAATTTTAAAAATCGGTTTTAGAAATGGTGGTGACCAAATTTTGTGAAATATTGAGTAACCATTTTAATTGTGTAAAAATAAGCTGCTTTTCTTGTAAGTTATTATTTGATACATCTATACGATCTATCAGCATGAATCATAGATTTAAAGTTCTCTTGAAAAAATTCCAGCGCTTCTTTTAAAGCCTCAGGTTGCTCCACGTTAATATCAGTCTCTTTATCAGAAAGTAAGTCAACTGCTTTATCCAAATTTTGGTTTATCGCTTCTATTAAATTCTTGAAATGAACTGATGCCGGAGTTGTAGAATGGGTTTTTATAAAAGAACCCATAGATGCCAGGGAGGTTAAAAAACTATGATTTAAAACCACAAGTTTATAAATTTTATCTAATTCTTTTTGTTTAGATTTTGGCTCCTGCGTCATTCTTTGAAAAGCGGCACTAAGATTTCCTGTTTCCAAAAAAGCATCTTTTCTCCTCAGCTTATAACTATTTGGAACAGCTCCTTTTTCACGGTAAAGTGAATTCACTTCCATCAAGAATTTTTGATTGGCTATAATACTGGATTTAATAATGTCTTTAATCCCCAGGATCTCCCAGGATGGCCAAAGTAAAAAATTGCCAATTGCTGCCAACCCGGCACCAATTAAAGTATCTACAACCCTATATTGAATTACATCTAACACATCTGGTCTTAAAAGCGCATATACAAAAACAACACTCAACGTTATAAATACTGCTGCAGTTTTATAATTTTTTTGAATCATAGCAAAAGCCATGATTAAGGAAATAACTCCTAGCGCCCCATATACAACTACATTCTGAATTGCTAATACTATAGCTACAGCTATGGCTGCACCTATTAATGTACCAATAATGCGCTGTTTAGATCTATCTTTTGTAAGACCGTATCCAGGCCTCATAATAACAATAATGGTTAGTAAGATCCAGTAGGCGTTTTGAAAAGAAAAGTATTCCCCAATACTGTAACCAATCATCATAACCAATGAAATTCTCAAGGCATGTTTGAAAATTGCCGATCTGAGGTTTAGATTTTCCAATAAGATCTTAGGGTCATATTCCTGAGTACTCAAAAATTTTAAGGCATCATCGTTCTTTATCAATCTTAATTTAGTAACATCAGGATCCACAATTAGTTCGTCTATTTTTTCTATTTTATCTACCTGATTTTCCAGATATTCATAAGAATTAAGAAGTACTAAATACGCTTCTGTATCAATTGGGTTACTCTCCTCTTTATAAGAAGCTAATTTGTGCTTAAGATCAAGAAGCAAAGCTCTAAGATCCAGACCTCCTTTGCTATTTTTATTATTCTGAAGTCGGAGAGATTGATCATATAATTTATTAGAAAGCGCTGACACAAATTCCTGAAAAGGGATTATTCTTTCTGGTTGATCTTTTAATAACTTATCCATATTATTATAATCTATGGGATGCGCCATAGCCAATTCTAAAATATCGATAGTTTGAATAAATGTGAGCAGTCGTTTTCGTTGAAAATTTGAATAGCCGGATGACTTTCTTGAGGAAATTAAGATCTCTCGAAGTTTTTGATGATTTTCATTTAACTCATTTTGAAGATTGTGTAGTTCTTTTAATAAATGAGTTCTTTCTATTCCACTTTCCAGTAATTTCCCTCTAATTCCAATATATCTAGAAGTAAGCTCCAGATTTTGTTTCATGAATTGATCGGTTTGCCCTTTGGGGTTGATCTTATTCCAGATTATGGAAAGAAACAAATACCAAAGTCCGCCCAAACCAATAAGCAAGGCTCTTTCATAAACTTCTAAAGTTTTTGAAAGACTTGCGAAACTTAGCACCAAGGCAAATAAACCTGAAAAGCTTATTAATGAAGCTCTAAACCCGTAAACTGCTAGATAAGAGAGACAAAAAGTTGTACTCCCTAAAATTAATAAGACTACCCAAAATATATCAGGCTTGTAACCTCCTATAAGTGTTGCGAGAATTGCAATTATAGAAGATAATAAGATTCCAAAATTTTTATGTCGTACACTCCCTGTAACTTCACTAGGAGAACTCAAAAGTGCGCCCAAACCAACGGCTACTCCTATTTCTAAATGATTTGTTTTTACACCAATGGTTATAGGCAAAGTAATAGCCAATGCTAAAATTATTGCTTTAGAAAAATCGGTACTTTTAAGGAAAGTTAAAAACTCCTGCCATCCGGCATTTAAATCAAGGTTGAATATCTTCAATTTTAAGATAATTTGGCTAGAAACAAATATAGCAGCTACTTATCTTAAGAGCGTTAATGTTTTCGAAAAATATTCTCATTCAAAATTTAATCCCAGACAGAATTTCCACGAACTCTTTTCCAATAGGTATTATCTTCAAGGTTATAAATTAGGTTCGGATTTAAGAATTCAAATATCATAACTCCATCTGGCACTTCATAATTAGGTTCTAAAGTTATAATGATGTTATTAGATTCTACTCTATAAGTACCATTATGAATGATGTCTGTAAGTATTAGTCTTACTTCATTGTTCTCTAAAAAATCTACCTGCTGAAAACAATTGATAAAAAAATCTGGATCCGGCTGATTTTCTAAACATTCTTCTTCAGTTTCAAAGAAAAGATATACATAAGTTTGATTCTTTAAAATATGATTTTTTACCGGTGGAGGTATTTTAGAACACGCCCCAGTGAATTGTAACCGACAGAAAAAATAGAAGTATTTTTGTCTTCATGGCATTGAGTTTAAGTAAGTTTATGGGGATACATTAAATTACTTAAAAAAACAACAATCTGAAAATTTAATAACCTGTATTTCAGGTAATTAAATGTTAAATAATTAATATTAAATAAAAAAAGGCGTTGAAATTAATCAACGCCTTTTTTGATGTATTTAGAAAATTAATCTATTCCTTTTGTTCTGTAGGCATGATGTAAACATCATTAATATTAGCACGTTTTGGCTGTGCTAAAGAATAGAAAATTGCTTCTGCAATATCTTCTGCCTCTAAGGTTGTTAGATCTTTTACCATTGGCATAAGATCTTTTTTAATCTCTTCATCGGTAATAGTATCTGTTAGCTCTGTAGCAACAAATCCTGGTTCAATAGATGTTACATTAATTCCATATTCTGGAGCTAATTCTTGTCTTAAACCTTCAGAAAACATTTTTACAGCAGCTTTGGTGGCACAATAAACAGCACCTCCCGGATAATATTTTCTTCCGGCACTAGAAGAAATATTTATAATATGTCCACTCTTTTGTTTCATAAATGTAGGTAGCACCGCTGCTACTCCATTCATAACACCTTTAATATTTACATCTATCATGGTATCCCACTCATCTGTATGCAAATTTTTAATATAAGAAAGTGGCATTAATCCGGCATTATTTATTATTCCATCTATACCCTTAAATTTTTCCAGGGTTTGAGATACAATCTTTTTAAAATCATCTTTCTCTGTGACGTCTCCAGTAATTACCAGAGCTTCTCCCCCAGCCTTTTCAATCTCTTCTTTAAGTTTGGTTAATCTCTCTCTTCTTCTGGCAGATAAAACCACCTTAGCACCTTCTTTCGCTAATTTTTTAGCTGTTGCTTCTCCAATTCCGCTGGATGCTCCTGTAACGATAATAACTTTTCCTTTAATACTCATAATTTCTCTTTTTTTTGGTTTTGCAAATTTAACCAAGCATTAAAGCTTAGAATAATTTAAGGAAGGGTTTAGCTTGAGTTTAACTGATGATACCTCGATCTGTTAAGAATATTAATGCTCTTTAAGATTTGTTGGAGCTTTGATGAACACAAAAAAGTAGATAACTATTAAGAGAGTAGCAGATCCTGTTACAATAAAGGTAGTTGCAGCTCCAAATTTAAACCATATTAAACCTGCCAGTGAACTTGCAAGCATAGCCATAATACTTTGAAATCCAGAATACATACCAATAGCGGTAGCCGTATTTTCTTTATTTACTATGTTGCTAATCCATGCTTTAGAAACGCCTTCAGTAGCAGCAGCATAAATTCCATAAACAAAAAATAAAGCGATCACGATCATGTAATTTGTACTCATTCCCATCCCGAAATAAACTATAGAAAACAAGATCAATCCAAAAATGAACATTTTCTTGAATCCTATCTTATCTGCTAAAATTCCTGAAGGAAATGCGGAGATTGAAAAAATTAAGTTATAAAAGATATAGACTCCAATAACCTGAAAGTCTTGTAAACCCGCTTCTTTTGCTTTCAGCAATAAAAAAATATCTGAACTATTAAAAAGCGTAAAAGAAAGTAAGCCTATAAGCAAATATTTATATTCTGAACTACTGTGCTTCCAATAACCTAAAAATGAAAAAAATGAGGTATTACCTAATTTAAGTTCTTTTGAAGTTGTAGCTCTATCTTTTAAAAGGAAACTTGACCCCACTGCTAATAGACCAGGAATGAAAGCGATAAAGAATAAAATTTTATAATTCTCGGGATAGAAATAAAGATAAATAAGAGCAAATGTTGGGCCCAATACTGCTCCAAAAGTATCCATAGCACGGTGAAAACCAAAAACCTTTGCTTTTGTTTGTGGCGTGGCCTCATCTGAAAGTATTGCATCTCTTGCCCCAGTTCTCAAACCTTTTCCAAATCTATCTATAGTTCGTGCAAAAAATATCCAGACCGGAAATACAAATATCGCCATCATTGGTTTTGAAATAGCACTAAATGCATAACCTAATTGTACAAAAGGTACTCTTCTTTTGGATTGATCTGAAAGCTTTCCGAAATAACCTTTGCTAATTCCTGCCGTAGCCTCTGCAACACCTTCTAAAATCCCAATTAATACAATAGAAAATCCTATAGATTTTAAATAAATTGGCATTACCGGATATAACATTTCACTCGCAGTGTCTGTAAAAAGACTCACTAGAGATAAAATCCAAACGGTTCGGGTGATATATTTCAACAGTAAGATTTTATTCTAAAGATATTATTTATTGAAGATCACTGAGAACTTTTATTTTCGATAGATATATAATAAAACAAAAAAAACCGGCATAATATGCCGGTTTTTATTATTTGAAATATGTTTATCTATTTAGATGGGGGTTGAGAAGGTCTCACCTCTATTTTACTTGGTAAGGTTCGTGGGTTCATCTTTAAAAGATCTACTACTAATTCGCCAATATCTTCTTTTTGTATTTTCCATGCATCCTCTTTATTAGGAGTATGATCATTAAAATGTGTGGCTACAGAACCTGGCATAATGGTACTTACATTAATACCATGGCCTCTAAGATCTAACATTGCAGCTTGTGTTAAGTCCGGTTACTCCAAATTTACTTGCGTTATAAGCGGTTCCGCCTTCAAAAAAGTTGGTCCCTGCCAAGCTTGAAATTGTGATAGCATAACCCTTAGATTTCTTCAATCCCGGAACAGCAGCTTTTAAACTATAAAAGACACCAGAAAGATTAGTATCTATTGTTTCTTTCCAATCTTCAATGCTCAATTCTGCAATATTCCCGAAATGCCCAATTCCAGCATTCGCAACCATTACATCTAATTGTCCCCATTTAGAAATTACTTTTTCTATAGCAGCTTCCTGACTTTTATAATCTCGAACATCAGCCTCTAGACCAAGCACTTCTCCTTTTCCTATTTTTGATAATTCTGAGGCCGCTTTTTCTGCAGATTCTTTAGATCTACTTGTAATAGCAACTCTCATCTCTAATTTTAACAAAGCTTCAGCAACGCCATAACCAATTCCTTTACTTCCACCGGTTATAAATGCTACTTTTGATTTAAATGATTCCATTTCTTTTTCTTTTAATTTTTTCAATGTTTAAAGCTAATAAAGATGCGAGAAGTGATAAAATTTTTGAAACTAAGACTTTGTTAATTCTATTATTAAGTCTGTAATCTTACTAGAATTGAAGACTTTAAATTATATATTAAAATCTTTATAAAAAATCGCTAAAATTCTTTTGAAAATACTTTAATAAACTAACTTTGCTTTCACTTAAAAATACACCTAAAGTGCCATTTTAAGTAGTAAGAAAAGTTTTAATACCTCAAAATATCTCAAAGTTGAAAAATCCTAAAGGTCAAAAATTAATAGATAAGATTCAACGCGACTTAATGCGTAACGGAATAATAGTTAACACTATAGTAGAAGACTTAAAAGAGCTTCGTCCTTTTGCTGTTGAAGAAGAAAATCCTTTACTAGCCAAGGTAATTCGTTTAACCTATGAGCATATTGAAACTTATCAAACATTTGACATCGCTATTCCAGATGATGAACCTTTAGATGAAGAGGAAGAAGCTTCTGCAGCTCCAGAATCTGATCCGCAAGAAAGCCTTGACTATTTAATGTCTCTAATGTCTGATTCTTCTATTAAAAATAATGAGATGGACTTAAGAGAATATAGTAAGGAATTACAAGCTTACGCAGAAGAGAATTAATATTCTTTAGACTTATAATCTCTTTTATCTACCTTTTTTAATAAGCTTACCTAACAAGATACCTGCATGAAAAAGGATGCGAAATCTAGAAAGAAATCGCGCTTGCGTTTATTACACCAGTATTATAGCTATACGGGGTTTTATAAATTTGTGGGTAAAAGTGTAAAAAAAGCTATCATTCCAATCCTGGTTGTAATAGCTGCCGTTTTTGCAATAGATTATTTTGTGCTCGATTTAAATAAGGTTTTGGTAACTATAACCGAAACCTATTCTCCAGCCGGAATTATCTCTGTATTTTTTGCTTCTGAATCTTTATTAGGATTAGTTCCTCCAGAATTATTTATTGCCTGGGCCGGAAAATCTGAACTTCCTATATTTTATTTATCGCTACTTGCTGCTGCCTCCTATCTTAGGTGGAGTAGTTTCCTATTTTATTGGAGTGGGAATTACAAAAATACCAGCAGTACATGAACAAATGGAAGTAAACCTTGCCGCACATATAAAAAACGCAAGAAAATGGGGTGGCTTTCTTATAATTGTGGGTGCATTATTACCAATCCCTTTCGCTATGAGTAGTATTGCTGCAGGAATTATTAGGTTCCCATTTATGAGTTATCTTATGTTCGGATTGCTAAGATTCGTAAGATTTTATGCTTATGCCCTGGTGATCTTCGGGATGGTATAAGCGCTCCTTAAACACTTTAAAGCTTCATTTTATCATAAAGTTTAATTAATTAGACTTTATTCTGTACCTAATTATTTAAATTTAGGAACCAACCAATTTTTTTACAGAATGAACGATAAATTAAAGAAAACTGCCCGTTTTGGATATGTTGCCAAAGGAACAGTTTATGGAATTACCGGAGTACTTACTTTTTTAGCAGCTTTCAATTTAGGAGGACAAAAAGCGGGAAAATTTCAAGTGGTAGAATATCTAGACAAACAAACTTTTGGAAATGTAATACTTATTATTCTTGCTTTAGGTCTGGCCTGTTACGCCTTTTGGAGATTTACAGAAGCTATTAGCGATCCAGAAAATATTGGAGATGATAAAAAAGCTATGCTCAAAAGATCTGCCTTTTTTGTAAGTGGATGCATCTATTTAGGATTGGCAATTTATGCTGTATTAAGAGTAATAAATTCTTCTGCCGGATCTGGCTCTTCAGGCAAAAGTTCTACAATCTTGAGCAATGACTGGGGAATTGTTTTATTAGGAATTGTTGGTGGAATATTTGTTGCCACCGGAATCTATCAGTTTATCAGGATCTATAAAGCAGATTTCGTAAAAAAATTCGATTTAAAATCTATGAGTGATGAAAAACGAAGAAAGACTATTAAGAATTCGGCTTACTTCGGAATGGGCTCTCGTGGGGTTCTATTTATAATTATGGGTTATTTTCTATTAAAAGCATCCATAACCTCAAATCCTTCAAAGATTAAAACCACTACCGATGCATTTTCATTTTTAGAAGATTCCTCTTACGGTATTTATCTGCTTGGCTTAGTCTCTGCAGGATTTATTGGCTATGCTATTTATATGTTTATGATGGCAAAATATAGAAAATTTAGAGCTTAATAAGCTCTATTTGATCTTTAAGAACTTGATCCCTAATTCTTTCTCTAGTTCCCAGATTCTTCTTTGCTCTTTGGTATTAACCAAAACTAAAGAAAGTCCAGATTTACCGGCACGTGCAGTTCTACCACTTCTGTGCGTGTAATATTCTGTTTGATCTGGTAGTTGATAATGTACTACGTAAGCTAAATTGTCTACATCAATACCTCTTGCTGCCACATCTGTGGCGACAAGAATTCTCAGAGATTTATTTTTAAAAGCCCTCATTACCTTATCACGATCTTTCTGGAGCATATCTCCTTCCAAAAGCCCAACTTCGTAGTTCTTAGCTGCTAATTGTTTAGTTAATACTTTAGCTGCAGCTTTGGTCTTCGTAAAAATGATACCTCTACTCTTACCTTGGGTTTTAAGAAATTGTGCCAGGGTATCTAACTTATTATTATCGTCTCCCACCACAAATTGATGCTGAATGTTAGCATTTACGGCATCGGTCTTATCTATAGAAACTCTAAGACAGTCTTTGGAAACAAAATTTTCTATTATTTCATTTAATTCTGAAGGCAAGGTGGCAGAGAATAACCAGATATTTCTATTCCCTTTAGTTTTCTTCAAAATTCGGGTAAGTTCATCTTTAAATCCCATACTCAACATCTCGTCTGCTTCATCTAGCACGAGCGTGTTGATTTTTGAAATATCCAGGGCCTTTTTATTTAAGAGGTCTAAAAGTCTGCCAGGAGTAGCTACCACAATTTGTGTAGGTCTATTTAATCTGCTTATTTGAATATCTATTTTTTCACCTCCATAAACTGCTTCGGTAAACACTTTATTGGTGTATTTGGTATATTTAAAAAGCTGTTTAGCAATTTGCTGCCCCAATTCTCGTGTGGGTGCCAAGATCAAAGCCTGAATATTTACATTTTCAGGATCTATCTTTGCTAATAAGGGTAGGCCAAAAGCTGCAGTTTTACCGGTACCGGTTTGTGCCTGCCCAATAAAATCTATACTTTCTTTTGATAATACTGGAATTGCTGCGGTTTGGATCTTTGTAGGATGGATAATTCCCATCTCTTCTAATCCTTTATTTACCTCTTCAGATACTCCTAATTCAATAAAACTCATTCTTCAATTTTTTTAGAGGCACAAAGATACTTTATTTCAGGTTCTTAAAAATTTTAATAAATAGCGGAGAATCACAGTTAAATAATACCCAATAATCACTGTATATTTTGATGAGTTTAAAGTCATTTAATATCTTTCCAATTAACCAAAAAACAATTAAAATATGTCTTTATTAACTATAATTTTAAATATATTACTTCCACCTTTAGCAGTATTTATGAAACATGGATTAGGGGTTACTTTCTTAATTAGTGTCTTGTTAACTGCCTTGGGTTGGATACCTGGAGTTATTCACGCATTTATTGTGAATGGAACTAAATAGCATAAAAAAAGGGTTTAGATAAAGTTATCTAAACCCTTTTAAATTAATAAGTTATATTTTATTTTTTCTTTTCAGCTTCGGTTACTTTCTTCTCCCATTTCCACGCACTTTTCAGAGCTTCTTTTAAATCACGTTCAGATCTCCACCCTAATACAGAATTAGCTTTATTTGTATCTGCATAGGCAGCTGTAATATCTCCTTCTCTTCTATCTGCAATTTTATATGGTAATTTTTCTCCTGTTGCCTTTTGAAAAGTTTCTATGACTTCCAGAACTGAATTTCCTTTCCCCGTTCCAAGATTAAATACATCATAATTAGATTCAGATTTATTTTCCATCAATCTCTTTAAAGCTACTACATGAGCTTTAGCTAGATCCATAACGTGAATATAATCTCTAATACAAGTACCATCATTTGTTGGATAATCGTCTACCAAAAACCGAAAGTTGCTCCCTCTTCCCAATAGCGGTTTGAGTGATAAATGGAACTAAATTTTGCGGTGTCCCAATTGGAAGTTCTCCAATTTCGGCACTTGGATGTGCTCCAATCGGATTAAAATATCTTAATGATATGGCCTTTAAATTAGGATGCACTTTACAGGTATCTTGTATGATTTCTTCCCCTATCTGTTTCGTATTTCCATAAGGAGATTCTGCCTTTTTAACCGGGTGCAGCTTCACTTATTGGCAAACTATCAGCTTGTCCATACACCGTACAGGAAGAACTAAATATGAAGTTGGCTTCATCTTTTTTGCTTAATCTCTTCAGCAAATAAATGAGCGTAGAAAGATTGTTTTCATAATATAACAAAGGGTTTTCTACACTTTCTCCTACTGCTTTGGAAGCCGCAAAGTGTATCACCCCATTAATATCCGGATATTTTTCAAAAAATTCTATTACATCTTCTTTATTTCGAAGATCTATATTTTCAAACTCCGGAGTAACCTGTGTGATCTTGGTAATTCCACCCAACACATCTATAGATGAATTTGATAAATTATCTATGATCACTACATCATAGCCTTGTTCAATTAAAGCAACTACAGTATGCGACCCAATAAAACCAAGACCGCCGGTAACTAATATTTTAGATTTCATCTTATAATTTTATACAAGTGCGCAAATTATGAAAAATGAAAGACATGTATCTTCTTTTTAGACTGAATGAAGCCCTGAAAGACATCAATTAACAATAATTTATATTACTGTAGGATAATTGAAGATTTCGTGATTCTCCTCTCCCTATAAAAATTATCTTTGCATCAAATTTGAAAACAATGGATTTACAGAATCAAATCAAACTATTTAAGATCATTAGCATTTTAGAAGGAACTTCATTTTTAGTTCTTTTGCTTATTGCTATGCCAATTAAATATATTTATCATATAGACATTTATGTAAGAGTTGTGGGGATGGCACATGGGGTTTTATTTATATCTTACATCCTTGGAGCTTTTATACTCTACAATCAATTAAAATGGTCTACCAAAACATTGCTCACTATTATGGTATGTTCTGTAATCCCACTAGGTCCTTTTTATGCAGAAAAGAAATATTTATAATTTATGGAGGAAAGCATCGATCTTAAATATATTAGCTGTTTCTTAGAAGAGAGTTTTATTAATCAAGGAATGAACCCTGTGGCTGCGAGTTATCTAAACCTGGCAATCAATTTAGTGGCATTATTCCTTTTACTAATTTTGGTAAATTACATTATTAGACGTTTTGTAATTGAATCTTTTAGAACCTTCACCAATAAAACCAAGACCACTTTTGACGATTTTCTTATCAAAAGTAATTTTCCAAAATATGTAGGACAGGTCATTCCCATTTTTATAATTTACGCCACTATCCCTTACATCTTAGTAGATCATGTTTTTACATTGAAAGCGGTTCTTTTTATAACCAATATCTATGTAATTATATTAATTGTTTGGATTTGCAGAAGTATTTTACGCACTACCAAGAATTTCCTACGCACCCAGGATTCTTTTAAAGACAAACCTATAGATAGTTACATTCAGGTTTTGATGATCTTTATTTGGGTAGTTGGTTTTATGTTCATCTTTTCTGAAGTTACCGGAGAATCTGTAATAAGTTTTGCAATTTCCTTAGGGGCGGCTTCTGCTATTCTGTTATTGGTATTTAAAGATACTATTCTAGGTTTTGTAGCATCTATCCAAGTTTCTGTAAATGATATTGTGAGAATTGGAGACTGGATAACTTTTAGCAAATATGGAGCAGATGGTACCGTTACAGAGATCAACCTGGCAACCGTAAGAGTTCAGAATTTTGATAATACTTTTACTACGATCCCTACCTACAGTATGATCTCAGATTCTTTTCAGAACTGGCGCGGAATGTTGGAATCGCCGGGAAGAAGAATTAAACGATCTATATATATCAAGCAAAATTCGGTTAAGTTCATTACTCCAGAAGATTTAGAAAAACTAAAAAAAATCAGCCTTATAGCTCCCTATTTAGAACATCGCCAAAAAGAGATTGATAAATATAATACCACCAATAAAATAGATAAAACTCTTCCTATAAATGGAAGAAATCAAACCAATTTAGGGATTTATAGAAAATATGCCGATGCCTATTTACATGATCATTCTGCCGTGCATAAAGAATTATATATGATGGTGAGACATCTTGCTCCCACTCCTCAGGGAATTCCATTAGAAATACTATGTTTTAGCCGAGATAAAAGGTGGGAGAACTTTGAATATATAGCTGCAGATATCTTTGATCATCTTATTGCTGCGGTGCCTTATTTTGATTTAAAATTATTTGAATCTCCTTCTGGAGATGATCTTCAAGAATTAGGGAATTATATAAACTAATAGAAATTAGTTTTCAAAACATTTAGCTATATTCCACATTTTTATAACCTAACCCACTAATAAAGCCCCATTTTAAATGAAGTTTAAAAGATTCTTGCAAGCCTTTGGAATATTAGCAATTGTTCTCACCTTAATTCCAATAGTTGCAGCCGACTTTTGGTGGATAAGAATGTTCGATTTTCCACATATTCAACTTACAATCTTAACATTTGTAGCTTTGGTTTCTTACTTCATTAAATTTGATGTTAAGTGGTGGGAAGATTACGTCTTTGTAACAATTATAACGGCGTGTTTAATTTATCAAATCGCTAAAATTGCACCTTACACAGCCTTTGCTCCTTTTGAAGTTGGAAAGCTTCAGAAAATGTAAGTAAAGACGATGAGATTCATCATTTTATTCTGCCAATGTACTTCAGAAAAACACCAAATTCGATTTATTGAATGATGAGATCAAGAGAAAAGATCCGGATATTATTTTGCTTATGGAAACAGATAGTATTTGGATGGACCAGGTTTCAGATGCTGTTTCTAAATATCCATACAGAGTTGAAGCTCCCATAGCAAATACCTACGGGATGCTTTTATATTCCAAACTTGAAATGATAGACCCGCAATTGCGTTTTCTTGTAGATGATTCTATCCCATCAATTCACACCGTGATTAAATTAAGATCTGGTAAAAAGATCATGTTCCATGCAATTCATCCTACTCCCCCAATGCCTCAGGAAAATCCTTCTTCTGCAGATAGAGATGGAGAAATGATGTTTGTGGCCAAGATGGCTAGAGAACGTCAATTACCTACTATTGTAGCGGGAGATTTTAATGATGTTGCCTGGTCTACTACCTCAAAATTATTAAAGAATGCGGGAAGATTATTAGATGTAAGAGTTGGAAGAGGTTTCTATAATTCTTTTGATGCCGGTAGCTTCTTATTTAGATGGCCTTTAGATCATTTCATGGTTTCGGAGGAATTTCGAGTAGTAAGCATTAAAACTGGAGAAAACATAAAATCAGACCACTACCCTTTCTTTATAAAACTTAGCCTGGAACCAGAATTGGCAGAAGAGCAAAAACCTGAGCCTCCAACCGAAGGACAGTTAGAACGTGCTAATGAGCAAATTAAAGATTTGTTAGAAGAAAAGGGCGAAAAAGGAGAGAATTTGGGTGAATAAATGCGTGTAGGAGATAAAAACCTAACATTTACTTAAGAGCTTTATAGCTGGTAATTAGTATTTTTATAGAAAATCTAGTTCATGCAGCAAAATGACGTTGAAAGCTCATCAAGTATTAATGAAGCATTTAATCATTTCTACCATAATTTAATAGAACAATTGCCGGGAATTGGCTTTGGATTATTGATCATAATTCTAGGGGTTCTAATTGGAATATGGGTTGGAGGTTTTGCCAGACGTAGAATATCTGCTCATACTCATGATCCGCTCATGAGTAAATTTCTAGGGAAAGTTATAAGACTTTTACTTACTACCGTTGCAATTATGTTAGGTTTGCGAGCTGCCGGTTTAGGTGGTATTGCTACCGGTATACTAACTGCGGCTGGCGCAAGTGCTTTGGTACTTGGCTTTGCCTTTAAAGATATTGGAGAGAACTTTCTTGCAGGTGTTATTCTTGCTTTTAATAGACCTTTTAACATTAATGATACCGTAGAAATTGGCAGCAACTTTGGGAAGGTAAAAGCCATGGAATTTAGATATACCAAGTTGAAAACCTTTGATGGTAAAGATGTTTATATCCCAAATAGTGATGTGCTTACAAAACCGGTAACCAACTATACAGAAGATGGTTTTTATCGTTGGGATTTTATTATTGGAATAGCATATGAAGATAATATAACCGGTGCAAAACAAGTAGTACTGGATGCTCTAAGAAATGAACCGAATGTAATTGAAGATGAAGAACACGAAAATTTTGTTATAGAAGATAAATTAGATACCAGCACAGTAAATCTAAAGGTGTTTTTCTGGGTAGATACTAAAGATTTTAGAAGAATGGCATTAATAACTAAAGGAAACGTAGTACGTGCGGTTAAAGAAGCCCTGGAAGATAATGGTTACTATATGCCGGCAGATATTCAGGAAATCAAGCTCTACGGAAAAGAAAATGATTTCCCTTTTAGAATATCTGATAAAAAGAAGGACGCACTGCCTGGAAAATCTTAATCTTTCAATCTGTCTTTTACAAACTCAATTCTGGACTTGCCGTGGGGTTTAGGTTTGCCCTCTGCATCTAAACTTACCATAACTATATTTTCTATGGTTATAATTGTTTCACGGGTCATCTTATTTCTAACCTCGCATTTTAAAGTTAGAGAAGAAGTTCCAAACTTAACCACATCTATACCAATTTCAATAATATCACCTTGAGCGGCAGAACTACTGAAATTAATTTCACTCATATATTTAGTTACCACTTTTGGGTTTTCAAGCTGAATGATTGAATATAAGGCACATTCTTCATCTATCCATTCCAGTAATCTACCTCCAAAAAGGGTAGCATTAGGATTTAGATCTTCAGGTTTAACCCATTTTCTAGTATGAAATCTCATGTAAATTTATTTCAGATTATATTTTAATGAAGATAGGGAATTCTTATAATCTTGTAAGTGCAGCCTCAATTATTTTTGAATGATCAAAAGCAACTTCAGGAAGATTCTTAATGCTAAACCATTTTGCATCCTGAGCATCATCTGCTCCTTTAACGCTTTCTTCATTTTTAGCCATTCCCATAAATGCAATAGAAATTGTTCTACCTCTTGGATCTCGATCTATACTTCCAAATGCTTCTATCTGATTTAATTTTATATTGCTAAGACCTGTTTCTTCCTTTAATTCTCTTAGAGCGCCATCTTCTAAAGTTTCATCTTTTTCTAAAAAACCACCCGGTAATGCCCATTGATCTTTAAAAGGATCGTTCTTACGCTGAATTAATAATAGCTTTAAATCATTATTCATTTTATATAAAACCACAGCATCTACTGTAATTGCAATTTCTTGATTTCTCATATTTAATTATTTGAAGCTATGAAAATAAACTGTTTTTCTATTTACAAATTCGCGAATTCCATGTTCAGAAAGTTCTCTGCCATAACCGGAGATCTTAGTTCCTCCAAAAGGTAATCTAGGATCACTTTTTACAAGTTCGTTTACAAACACTGCTCCGTCCTCAAACAAAGGAACCAATCTTTCTGCATTCTTCGCATCTTCCGTGAAGATGGAAACACCTAATCCAAAATCAGAATAATTCACTAGATCTACCGCTTCCTGATCTTCTTTAAAAGTAGATACAGAAATTGCAGGACCAAATGTTTCTTCCTTAAAAATTGGCATTTCTTTGGTTACGTTCCTGACAATTGTCGGTTCAAAATAAGTTCCATCTCTTTTTCCGCCCAATAAGATCTTAGCTCCTTGTTGAACGGAATCATTCACCTGTTTTTCAAGATCTTCAGCAAGATCTTCTCTTGCCAGTACTCCTATATAAGGTATTCTTCATCTAAAGGATCTCCGCTTTTTAATTCTCTAACTTGCTGAGAAAAACTTTCTAAAAATTCTTCGGCTATAGTCTTCGTGTAAGAATTAATCTTTTTCCCGCAATGCAACTTTGCCCTGTATTTTGAAATCTTGCTTGCACACAGGTTTTTACAGATTCTTCTATATTGGCATCTTTAAAAACTACCAATGCATTGCTGCCCCCTAATTCTAAAACTGTTTTTTTAATTTCTTCTCCGGCTATAGAAGCCACAGAACTTCCTGCAGGTTTACTTCCAGTTAAAGTTGCTGCTTTAACCCTTTTATCTCTTAATATTCCTTCTACCTTAGAACTTGAAATGGGAAATTTTGAAAACATCCTTTTGGAAATCCCGCTCTTTCAAAAACCTTCTGAATATTCTCTGCAGATTGCATAACATTGCTCGCATGTTTAAGCACTCCTATATTTCCAGCCATTAAAGCCGGAGCTGCAAATCTAAATACCTGCCAAAATGGATAATTCCAGGGCATAACGGCTAGTACTACCCCAATAGGCTCATAAGAAACATAACTCTTAGTAGCATCTGTTTTTATTACTTCATTCGCTAGATGTTGCTCTGCATTTTCAGCATAATATTCACATACCCAGGCACATTTTTCAATCTCTGCTATGGCCTGCGAAATAGGTTTTCCCATCTCCAGGGTGATCATCTTTGCATATTCTTCCTTATTCTTTTTAAGCTCTTCAGCAGCCTTTAACATAAGATCTGATCTGTGCTTATATGAAGTTGTCTTCCAGCTTTTAAAAGTAGTATCTGCAAGCGCTAAAGCCTTATCTATATCGGCTTTTGTAAATTCTTTGATCTCTGCTATTTTCTCTCCGTTATACGGATTTTTTGAAATTATCATAATTCAATCGTTATTTTCTTAAAGGTAAAAAGAAGCAAAGGTTTACTTGGAACGATTAAGATGATTTTAACGACAGCTTTAAAATGTTTATAAGTGGTTCACAATTTGAAAGGATTATGAAAATATTCGATCTTATAATTGATTAAATTTAGAAAACTCTAAAACTATGACTCCACGAGATTTAGAATTAATTAGACTTAGACCTGAGATTCCTTCCGCCAGAGTTTCAGAGAATATGAGTCCAGATGAGCAATTTCAGAACAAAACGCTCCGCCCCATTGCAAAACTTCAAAATGATCTTTTTGTTGAAGTTTTTAGAAACTATATTCAGAAACACAAGAATGCTTTTCACAACTTTTCTATAGAAAAGAAATTTCAGTTTATTGAAAATGCCATTCAGCGTGATATTAAATTCCGAAATAGTTTAAAAGGAATTATGATCGGGCAATTTACGGTAGAAGAATACCTTATTTATATCGGGAATTCTTCGGCCTTGAACAAACGAATGATGAATATTGTAAAAGAACGCATCTTGAGCAATATTCAGCTTTTAGAAGATCAGCTGGCGTACCACTAAGCCAAGCAGAATTGTTATTGCGAAACTCATAAGGGTTCCAATTAAGCACGTATTCTGTTTGTTTTCGGGCTCCGGTTTCAGATTTATCGCTAAATCTTAAGATAGATTTTGCAGCGATTAAAAATCCTATGGCCGAAAAATTATTGGTAATTATAAATGTAAGTACCAATATTCGTTCAAAGATCCCAATATATCTTCCTGCCGCTTCCAAACTGTTCTTTTGGTAGGTTATCTCTATTTCGTTTTGCCAGCGTTGTGTAGCTTTTCCTATTAAAAATCCTGTTGGAAATATCACTATTAAATAAGCTCCTATTATTGCCAGTATTGCAGGGCTATTTATCCAAAATCTTAATGTGGGAAGCACTTTTTCAAATCCTTGAATAATAAATAACCACGCTAAAATGATCATTATTACATGAAATAATTGGTCTAATAAGAAAAATTTTAAGGTATCTTTTTCTTTGGTTAGTTTCCACCAATCTATAAAATAATGTGTGATGGCTATAAAAACACCAATATACCAAAGTCCCAAATCTTGAAGTAATAGTACGCTTAGAAGTCCCGCAATTATGCAATGAAAAACCAGCAAATAAGATCTTTGCTTATATTTTCTTTTATGAGAGATCCATCTTGTAGGCTGAACCACAAAATCTGTTAAGAATATGAGCTATAAGCAATTGCAATAAGATCATTAAGCTATTTTCCATCTACAAATCTTGTTTTAATTACTTTTTCAAATCTGTGCACCAATCCTGAAATAGCATCCCATCCTGCAGCTTTTTTACGCTGATTTATGGCAGACTGACTTATACCTATTTCTGTTGCTATTTCTCGTTCTTTCATACCATTTAATAAATAGTAAACCACTTCTGCAGAAGCTGTGCTCCACTTTTCGGTTAAAGTGTCTAGTAAATAAAAAGAGGTATTAAATTCATCGTTTATATCTTCATCTTCTGTTTTAATCAATGTTTTTCTGTAATCATTTTTCATAGCATCTAATGTTCTCCCAGAAAATAAAAATGCTTGTCCATTAGATTCAGAAATTGATTCTCTTTCAAAATCTTGTGTGCCAATTCCAATCGCCATCTTAAAATCGGCTATTTTAGAATAAGCTTTATTCTTGCTGGTTTCTTTTAAATGAATTTTATTGATTGCAGTTTTAATTTGTAAAGTGATCTCTAAAGCTTTTTCAGGTTGACTGATAATACCTTGAAAACTGTCTCCTCTATATATATTAAAACGAACATTTTCTGTACCGTATTGCTCGGTAAGCCTCCTGAATTCTTCAGAAAGGCTGTTGAGTACGTTTTCTAAGATTTCTTCTTCATATTGAGAAGAATCTATAAGATCTGCTGTTAAAACTGCTATCATAAGTCAAATATACAATAATATATTAGTCTGTAAAGCTTATATTCATAAATTATAAGTCTAATAGCTTATAAATATATAATAATAAGGTTATAGACTTATATTTAAATATATACTAAAACGAATCAATTATTAAATTTTTGTAAAAAATTCTTTCAGTAATAAAGGTATAACTACTTTTAAAAAAACAATCAAAATGAAAGTTAACAAGAAAGAATTATTCGACACTTGTTTGGTTAAGATCAACAATCAAATAGAAAAATATCAGAAAGAAATGGACAACATCAAAGAGTCTATGGAGGCTAATGATGTTCATACAGATTATGATGAAGAAGGAAGTAAAGGGGAATTACTTGGGGATTTTGAAAAATACGCTACTTATTTAGATAACTCTCAAAAAATGAAGCAACAACTTAAGCAAGGTAGACAGAGAACATTATTCTGAAAATGTAAAATTTGGAAGCATAGTAAAAACTCCAAAACACTATTACTTTATTGCAATTGCATTAGGTGAGGTTACTTATGGATGATACTAAAATAAACGTGATCTCTACAGAAGCTCCTATCTATAAGGAATTAGAAGGCAAAAAAGCCGGAGACAAATTTACCTGGAGAGATGAAGAAATTAAAATTGAAGAAGTGCATTAACTACTCCGGATATTCCACTCTTAAATGAAAAATATTCTTGAGCTTTTGCTTGAGAATTTTTTTTATGAGCTGTATTTCCTTAAAAGTAATATCGGCATTTAAAAACTGAGCCTCTTCCATTTGTTTGCTAATGATCTTTTCTACAAAATCATTTATCTTAACAGTGGTAGGCTCTTTTAAGCTTTTACTGGCCGCCTCTACACTATCACACATCATTAAAATTGCAGTTTCTCTACTAAATGGTATAGGTCCTGGATATCTAAAATCTGTTGGAGATGCATTCTCATCCAACTCTTTTTCCTTCATATAAAAATAATAAACCAACGTAGTACCATGATGGGTTCTAATAAAATCTATCACCCTGTCTGGCAAGTTATTTTTCTTGGCAATCTCAACACCATTAATTACATGATCAAAAATGATCTGTGCACTTTCTTTTGGAGAAAGTTCGTCATGAGAGTTTACCGATGTGGATTGATTTTCTGAAAAATACGTTGGGTTCTCCATTTTACCAATATCATGATAAAGTGCTCCTACCCTAACCAACATAGCATTGGCACCAATTTCATTAGCCGCAGCCTCTGCAAGATTTGCCACATTTAAAGAATGGTGAAAAGTACCGGGTGCTTTTTCTGAAAGCTCTTTTAATAATTTTGAATTGGTATCTGAAAGTTCCAAAAGTGACATATCTGATACCAATCCGAATAATTTTTCATAAATATAAATAAGCGGCTGAACAAACAAGCGTTGCCAATCCACCTAAGATGAAGGTTAGGAACATTTCAGAATTCAATTCTAAGACATTTCCTTCCTGAATTACGGTAAAGGCAAAGTATACAAGAATATAAATAAAAGTGATCTGCCCCACAGAAATAAAGAGATTTGCTCTTTTATACAATTCTGAAACCGTTAAAATAGTTACTATTCCGGCAATAATTTGAAGGAACATATACTCATAACTATTAGGTACTATAAAGCCTAAAATAAGCACCGTAATAACATGTGAGAAAAGACCTAATCTGGAATCGAAAAAAGCTTTAAGCGTTAATGGGAGAATACAAAGCGGAACGATATACACATATTTTGCATCGAATTTAATTACCAAAGTGGTAAGAAATACCATCAATAAAATATTGAAAAATATGAAAGTTACCTTTACATTATTCTCATAAATGTCTTTTCTATATTTTCTTATAAAAAGCAGAAGCATTAAAAGCGCAAGGCAAACCAATAAACTATAACCAAAGAGGATCCAATTATGGCTGGAAGTACTCCACACTTGAGTTTCATACTCATTCTTGAGCGAGTTTAAAATATCCAGTTTTTCGCCTTCAACGATTTCTCCTTTAGAAATTATTATGGTTCCTCTGTCTATACTTCCTCTTGTATAAGAAATTGCTCGGAGCTTACTATCTAATTCCTTCTGAGTTAATCCACCATCAAAACTTACATTAGGTTTCACGCTATTGTAAAACACCTCTAAGATCTCCGGTTTAAAATTTTTGAGATTGGTATTTTTGAGTTGTGCAGTAACAAAGGCACGAATATCTTCCTGAGAATAGATCTTATTATAATTAATCTCGAAAGCAACATTTCCTTTTTTAAGATATACCAGCTCATCTGGCCCCGGTTTTCGCGCATCTTTAAGCACCCCATATTCGTAAAGATCGTCTAAACTTTTATTGATGAAAGAATGAATAGATAATCCTCTTTTTCTTAAAATACTATCTGGAAAGATCTGATTGATCTGATTGGGAACTTCAGATTTTACTCTATCTACTACAGCTTCATTATAAGTATAATAAGGAATATTGTTATTGATGATCTTATCTTTTTCTTTGATAATTTCATCTTCATTCTTTAAAATAGCAAAATCAAAAGGGGCATATAAATTTTCATATTGCCAAGGCTTTCCTTTGGTAATTTCATATTTGAATTTCCCGCCTTTGGGAAGCAAATAAATAATTAAAAAGGCAGTGATAATAAACAAAAAGATCTTGTAGAATAAGGCTTGATGTCTATAGAAACTATTGATGAAGTTCTTCATTTACTTGGGTACTATTATTCAAATGTACTAAAAATTCACGGTGCTGTTAGAAGCCTTGGTTTGTTCTTTATAAAATCACTAAATTCGCAACAAGTGAAATTAAATTTTAAATTATGAAAGAAGTTGTAATAGTTAGTGCTGCAAGAACTCCAATAGGAAGCTTTTTAGGAAGTTTATCTACCGTTCCGGCTACTAAATTAGGTTCTATAGCCATTCAAGGCGCTCTAAATAAAATCAATCTTAAACCAGAATTGGTAGAAGAAGTATTAATGGGAAATGTAGTTCAGGCAGGAGTTGGTCAGGCTCCGGCAAGACAAGCAGCGCTTGGCGCAGGAATTCCAGATACCGTTCCATGTACTACAGTAAATAAAGTTTGTGCCAGTGGTATGAAAGCTGTTATGCAAGGGGCGCAAGCAATTATGTTAGGCGATGCTAATATAGTTGTTGCTGGAGGTATGGAAAATATGAGCATGATTCCTCATTATCTTCACTTGCGTAGCGGACATAAATTTGGACCGGCTACTATGATAGACGGACTTCAAAAAGATGGACTTGTAGATGCCTATGACCATAATGCCATGGGTACCTGTGCAGATCTTTGTGCTAAAGAACATAATTTCTCCAGAGAAGATCAGGATGCTTTTGCCGTTCAATCTTATGAACGTTCTGCTAAAGCCTGGAAAGAGGGAAAATTTGATAATGAAGTTGTGCCGGTGGAAATTCCTCAAAGAAAAGGTGATCCTATCATCTTTAAAGAAGATGAAGAATTCAAGAATGTAAAAATGGATAAGATTTCATCTTTACGCCCAGCCTTTTCAAAAGACGGAACAGTTACTGCTGCCAATGCCTCTACTATAAATGATGGTGCTGGTGCAGTTGTTTTAATGAGCCGTGAAAAAGCAGATGAATTAGGATTAAAAGTTTTGGCAAGTATTAAGAGTTTTGCTGATGCCGCTCAAGAGCCAAAATGGTTTACTACTGCCCCTTCTAAAGCTTTACCAAAAGCCTTAGCTAAAGCAGGAATTTCTCAAGATGATGTAGATTTCTTCGAATTTAACGAAGCTTTTGCTGTAGTTGGATTAGCGAACATGAAAATATTAGGTCTTTCAGACAAGAATACAAATGTGAATGGTGGAGCTGTTTCCTTAGGTCACCCACTAGGATGTTCTGGAGTGAGAATTTTAATCACTCTTATGAACGTATTGGAACAAAATAATGCCAAAATTGGAGCTGCAGCTATTTGTAATGGTGGCGGTGGAGCTTCAGCAATTGTAATAGAAAGAGATTAAATTATAAATTGGCAAGATTTAGTTAATGCAATACGGAATATGCAATCTTAGCATCGTGCCGGTTAGGATCCAACCGGCCGATGTCTCCGAAATGGTTACTCAACTTTTATATGGAGATTATTTTAAAGTTTTAGAAGCTCGTGGCAAATGGAGCCGTATTCGTATTGCTTTTGATTCTTATGAAGGATGGATAGATAACCGCCAATTCCTTATAATTGATGAAGATGTGTATAGCAATCTTCATAACTCTGAGAATGTTTATTCCGGAGATCTAATTGATTACATTACCGATGAAAATGGAGGCTTAACCTCTATACCATTAGGAGCTACAATTAGTAGTGCATCTTTTTTACGAAGTTCTTTTGAGGGGATTCAATTACACGGCAAGAAAGAAAAAGATAATTTAATTGGAACAGCATTGCTCTATCTTAACGCACCTTATCTTTGGGGTGGAAAAACGCCCTTTGGAATAGATTGCAGCGGCCTTACACAAATGGTTTATGCTTTAAATGGATACTCTTTACTTAGAGATTCTGCACAACAAGCAACTCAGGGAGAAGCCTTAAGTTTTATTGAAGAAAGTGAGGCTGGAGATTTAGCATTTTTTGATGATAATGAAGGTAAGATCACTCATGTAGGTATTATTATGAATGATAATTACATTATACATGTTCATGGAAAAGTAAGAATAGATAGAATAGATCATTCGGGTATCTTTAATATTGAACAAAAAAAGCATACTCACCAATTGAGGGTGATAAAAAAGATTATTTAAGATCTTCTTTAACTATAGTATATAAATAGAAAAAGGCTGCCAAATGGCAGCCTTTTTAATATCCTTAATTAAAAATCTTATTTTTCTAATTCTGTGATCTTAGCTTGTAAAGCATCTGCTTTTTCATTCTCACCTAATTGGTAATAAATGTTCATAGAAGTTCTAATGGCTTCAACATTTTTAGGATCGTTTGCAATTACTTGCTCTAAATATGGTAACGCTTCTTTATATACTCCTTTACGCTCTTCAGCTAATTCGTCATATTTCTTAGTATCAGCTTTGCTCATTCCTAGACCGTTCATTTGTTCAACAATTTTAGCCTCTTTCGCCAAAATTGCAGCCGCAATATTTAAACGAGCTTCTGTCATTTCCGGATTTAACTCTAGCGCTTTTTTGTAGTAATCTACTGCTGCTTGAGAATCTCCCATTTCGTAAGCTGTAACTCCTAAATTGTAATATAAAGTTGGATTTTTCGAATCTTTAGAAAGAATCTCTTCCATGATCTCTTTATATTTAGCTTTATCTCCCATTTGGTAGTACATGTTAGCTTCAGACTGAAGTAATGTAATATCTCCTGGATTAGCAGCTTTCGCATCATTCATAGCTTCAATTGCCATGTCATTTTTACCTTGCTGAATATAAATTAAAGCGATATTCTTAGCTATTTCCCCATTTTTAGGTTCTGTAACTCGGTCTTCTGGCTTAATATATTCTCCAGTTTTTACCATAAGATCTCTTTGGTTTTTATTCATCACCTCTTCTTCTCCGGTTTCTTTATTTACTGCTATGTACTCAGTCTCAATACCAGTATATCCAAGATCTTTAAGGTTTTGGTAATATTCCAAAGCAGTATCATAATCTTTTGCATTTACTGCATTAGAAGCTGCGTAGTATAAATACAAAGTATCCTGATTATTCATCTGGTACCCAGCATATAGTTTCTTGGCAGCTTCAGAATAATTTTCCTTATTCTGATCGTTGATTGCGCTTTGAACTAAAGCATTTGTTACTTGAGCCAAACCATCGGCTGCTTCACTACTTCCCATTTCTTTAGCTTTCTTAAAAGCCTCTGAAGCAGTCATAAGATCTGCAAGCGTACTATTCTCTCCTGTTCCAAGAAATGCTTGTCCTTTATATAGGTAATAATCTGTTTTGTAGCTATCGTTAGCCTCAGATAACATTGGCTCTGCCTGATTAAAAATGATTTAGCTTCAGCATAACTACCTTTTTCTACTGCCTTTCCGGCATCTTTAATTTCCTTTTTTTGTGCTATAGCAACTATCGAAGCAAATGATAGCGCTACTGATAAAAGATTGGTTTTCATTCTATTTGTTTTTTTAGGGTTTGTTTAATTACTCTTCACTATCATCTGCAATTGTTGTGCCATCTGCAATTTCGTCAGTTAATTCAGGTGTTTCACCATCTACCAACTCTACAATTTCCTCTTCATCTTTCATGACTTTTGCAACAGCTGCAATAGAATCGTTTCCTTTAAGATTGATAAGTTTAACACCTTGGGTTGCTCTTCCCATCACTCTTAAATTATCAACGCTCATTCTAATAGCTAATCCAGATCTATTAATAATCATAAGATCATCATTATCTGTAACATTTTTAATGGTAACCAGCTCCCCTGTCTTTTCGGTAATAGAAATAGTTTTAACTCCTTTCCCTCCACGATTGGTTATTCTATAATCTTCTAAAGAAGATCGTTTTCCATATCCATTAGAAGATACTACAAGTACATCTGCAGTCATATCATTAACAGCGATCATTCCTACCACTTCATCATTATCATCTGCTAAGGTTATACCTCTAACTCCGGAAGCACTTCTTCCCATAGGTCTTGTTTTCTCCTCTTCAAATCGAATGGCTTTTCCACTCTTAACAGCTAGCATTACCTGGCTGTTTCCTGTAGTAAGTTTAGCTTCTAACAATTCATCATCTTCACGAATGGTAATAGCGTTAATACCATTTGTTCTAGGACGTGAATATTGTTCTAAAGCCGTTTTCTTAACCTGACCTTTTTTAGTGGCCATGATAACGTAATGATTGTTGATATATTCCTCATCTTTTAAATCCTGAGTACAGATAAAAGCTTTCACTTTATCATCTTGCTCTATGTTGATAAGGTTTTGAATTGCTCTACCTTTTGAGGTCTTGCTTCCCTCTGGAATTTCATAAACTCTCATCCAGAAACATTTTCCTTTTTGTGTAAAGAATAACATATACTGGTGATTGGTTCCAGAGAAAAGATGTTCTAAGAAATCTTCACTTCTGGTGGTTGAACCTTTTTGCCCAACTCCTCCTCTATTCTGAGTCTTATATTCGTTTAAAGAAGTTCTTTTAATATAACCAGCATGAGAAATTGTAATTACTACGCGCTCATCCGGGATCATATCTTCAATACTAAGATCTCCACCAGCATATTCTATAATAGATCTGCGCTCATCGCCATACTTTTCTTTTATTTCAAGAAGCTCATCTTTAATAACCTGCATTCTTCTCTCCTTATGCTCAAGAATATCCTTCAGGTCTTCAATGGTTTTTAAAAGTTCATCATACTCGGCACGTAGTTTATCTTGTTCCAGCCCAGTAAGCTGTCTCAATCTCATGTCTACAATGGCCTTGGCTTGAATTTCAGATAATTCAAATCTTTCAATTAACTTATTTCTTGCTTCATCTGCATTAGAAGAAGCTCTTATAAGTGCAATCACTTCATCTATATTGTCTGATGCAATGATCAATCCTTCTAAAATGTGTGCTCTTTCTTCAGCTTTTCTTAACTCGTATTGAGTTCTTCTAACAACTACATCATGTCTATGTTCTACAAAGTGATAGATCATATCCTTAAGATTTAACATCTCAGGACGCCCTTTTACAAGGGCAATATTATTAACACTAAAACTAGTTTGTAATGCAGTATGCTTATATAAGGTATTTAAGACGATGTTTGGAATGGCATCCTTTTTAAGGATATAAACAATACGCATCCCATTTCTGTCAGACTCATCACGTATAGATGGCAATTCCATCTATTTTTTTATCATTAACGAAATCTGCTGTTTTCTTGATCATATCGGCTTTATTCACCTGATATGGAATCTCGGTAACAATAATGCATTCTCTTCCGTTAACTTCTTCAAGAGTAGATTTCGCTCTCATCATTACTCTACCTCTACCTGTTTTAAATGCTTCTCTAACACCATCATAACCATAGATAGTTCCACCGGTAGGAAAATCTGGAGCTTTTATATGTGTGATAAGCTCTTCGATTTCAATATCGTTATTTTCAATATAAGCTACAATTCCATCAACAACTTCAGATAAATTATGTGGAGGCATATTGGTAGCCATACCTACAGCAATACCACTAGCTCCATTAACCAATAAGTTTGGAACTCGTGTTGGAAGTACAGTAGGTTCATGAAGTGTGTCATCAAAATTCAGTCTGAAATCTACAGTCTCTTTATCGATATCTGCTAACATGTCTTCGGCGATCTTGCGCATTCTGGCTTCGGTATAACGCATTGCAGCCGGACTATCTCCATCTACAGAACCAAAGTTACCCTGCCCATCTACCAGCATATAACGCAAACTCCATTCTTGAGCCATACGTACCATAGTGTCATAAACAGAAGTATCTCCGTGTGGGTGATACTTACCTAAAACCTCCCCAACAATTCTGGCAGATTTTTTATGAGCTGTATTGGCTCGAACTCCCAGTTCATGCATTCCGAATAAAACCCTTCTGTGAACGGGTTTTAATCCATCACGCACGTCTGGTAAAGCACGTGACACAATGACCGACATTGAATAATCGATATAGGCCGATTTCATTTCATCTTCAATGTTGATAGGAATTAAATTTTCTCCTTCAGCCATATTAAAATATTTTATTTTAGTTCAAAAATATAACGTGCCAATTTACGCATTTCTGTAATGTTTTTAGGGGAAAGCACCTTCCTTTTGATAAATTTTATTAACAAATATTTATATAAGCTTCGTTAATAAGTTAGTTAACTTCTATTTTGATTATTGAAAGTAATTTTGTCAATTAGCTTACGACATACTAATACAACAAACTTTAAGGTATAATTTTTGAACCCTTTGGAGTAAATTAATAATAGAGAAAGGAAAATAAGATGGATGATAATTTTTCACCCAAAGTAAAAGATGTTATTGCCTACAGTAAGGAGGAAGCTCTAAGACTTGGACATGACTTCATAGGAACCGAGCATTTAATGCTGGGGCTTCTTCGCGATGGAGACGGTAAAGCCATAAATATCTTAAATGCCATGGATATAGATCTAAGTCATTTAAGACGAAAAGTTGAAATATTAAGCCCTGCCAATCCAGATACAACAGTAATTTCTAACGAGAAGAAAAACCTACATTTAACCAGACAGGCTGAACGTGCCCTAAAAACAACATTTTTGGAGGCTAAATTGTTTCAGAGTTCTTCCATAAATACTGCTCATCTTCTTTTGTGTATTCTTAAGAAATGAAAATGACCCTACCACAAAATTATTGAATAGATTAAATATAGATTATGATGGGGTTAAAGAACAATTTAAATATATGATCACTAATGATGATGATTACTTAGAAGCTCCAAGAGCAGAATCATTTTCAGATGATGATGGAACATCAGACGATACTGCAAAGGATAATCCTTTTAGCAATACAGGAGGAAATAAAACGAACAAGAAATCTAAAACACCTGTTCTAGATAATTTTGGTAGTGATCTTACTGCATTAGCTGAAATTGATAAATTAGATCCGGTTGTGGGGAGAGAAAAAGAAATAGAACGTGTAAGCCAGATCTTAAGCAGACGTAAAAAGAATAATCCCCTTCTAATTGGAGAACCTGGGGTTGGTAAATCTGCAATTGCGGAAGGCTTAGCTTTGAGAATTGTAAAACGTAAGGTTTCTAGAATTCTTTTTGATAAACGAGTAGTTACTTTAGATTTAGCAAGCTTAGTTGCTGGAACAAAATATAGAGGGCAGTTTGAAGAGAGAATGAAAGCGGTGATGAATGAATTGGAAAAAAATGATGATATCATTTTATTCATTGATGAAATTCACACCATTGTTGGTGCCGGTGGAGCTACTGGAAGTTTAGATGCTAGCAATATGTTTAAACCTGCATTAGCAAGAGGAGAAATACAATGTATTGGTGCCACCACTTTAGATGAATACAGACAGTATATTGAAAAAGATGGTGCTTTAGAAAGACGTTTCCAAAAAGTTATTGTTGAACCTACCACGGTTGATGAAACTTTGGAAATTCTGAATAATATTAAAGCTAAATACGAAGAACATCATAATGTTTCTTATACTCCAGAAGCTATTGATGCTTGTGTAAAATTAACAAATAGATATATGACAGATCGATTCTTGCCAGACAAAGCTATTGATGCTTTAGATGAAGCAGGAGCTCGAGTTCATATTACCAATATTGAAGTTCCAAAACAGATTCTTGATTTTGAAAGAAAACTTGAAGAAGTTAGAGAAAGCAAGAACGCTGTTGTTAAGAAACAGAAATATGAAGAAGCTGCCAAGTTAAGAGATGATGAAAAAAATCTTGAAAAGCAACTTGGAGTAGCTCAAGAAAAATGGGAAGAAGAATCTAAAAACACAAAGAAATTGTTACTGAAGATAATGTAGCAGATGTTGTTTCTATGATGACCGGAATTCCTGTTAATAGAATTGCACAAACTGAAATCAATAAACTTGCTGAATTACCAAATAGAATTAAAGGTAAAGTTATTGGTCAAGATGATGCTGTAAATAAGGTTGTTAAAGCCATTCAGAGAAACCGTGCAGGACTTAAAGATCCTAACAAACCCATTGGTTCATTTATATTTCTTAGGGCAAACAGGAGTTGGTAAAACGCAATTAGCTAAAGTTTTAGCTAGAGAATTGTTTGATAGTGAAGACACTCTTGTTAGAATTGATATGAGTGAATACATGGAAAAATTTGCTATCTCTAGATTGGTTGGTGCACCTCCAGGATATGTAGGGTATGAAGAAGGTGGTCAACTTACCGAAAAAGTTAGACGAAAACCTTATGCTGTAATACTTCTAGATGAAATTGAAAAAGCACATCCAGATGTATTCAACATGCTTTTACAAGTATTGGATGATGGTTATTTAACCGATAGTTTAGGAAGAAAAATCGATTTTAGAAATACTATAATCATCATGACATCTAACATTGGTTCTAGAAAATTAAAAGATTTTGGACAAGGTGTTGGATTTGGTACCGCTTCGCAAAGATCTCAAATTGATGAGAATACACGAAGCGTTATTGAAAATGCTCTTAAAAAGGCTTTCGCCCCTGAATTCTTAAATAGAATTGATGATGTGGTAATCTTTAATTCTCTAGAAAGAGATGATATTCATAAGATTATAGATATTGAGCTTGCTAAATTGTATGATAGAATTAACCTAATTGGTTACGAGTTAACCTTAAGCGATAAAGCCAAAGATTATATTGCAGAGAAAGGGTTTGATAAAGATTACGGAGCAAGACCTTTAAAAAGAGCTATTCAAAAATATATAGAAGATGCTTTAGCTGAAGAAATTATAACTTCTCATATTTCTGAAGGTGATAAGATCTTTATGGATCTTGATGAAAAGAAACAGGAACTTACAATTAAAATAGAGAAGGCTCACAAAGAGACAGAATCTTAAAAAAGTCCTTTTTTATAATTTTAAGCTGCTTTTAGAAAATCTTCTAAAAGCAGTTTTTTTATTTAGATCTGTTTTATTAAGACATATATAATTCATTATCAAGGCTTTGTTAAAATTATTTCCTAATCCTGAATTTGTGCTTAAATTCAATCTGATATTTAGCTATATTTAGCCCCCTAAACGCCCTATAGTTATGACTAAAGAAGCCATTGAACTTAATTTTGGTAAGGTTAGCTTTGTAGATAATATATTAATCGCAGAGCTAAAAGAAGGAGTCCTGTTTGATGTTGAAAGTAATAGAGTCTTATTAGAGTTAGGCAAAAAGACTTTTAAAGATCAGAATTACGGATATATATCTAACAGAGTAAATTCTTATGCCGTAAATCCAATGGTGTATTTAGAATCTGCTAAAGCCCCTACTTTAAAAGCAATTGCTGTGGTAACCACAGATGATGTTTGTAAACAAAATGCTTTTCTGGAAAAACAATTCTATAAAGAGAGTAACTCTTTTGGGATCTTTGCAACGCTAGAAGAAGCCATTGAGTGGATTAGAGAAAAAATTTAAACTTTTTTTAATCCTGCATTTCCTTCTCTTCTATTTCAAAATCTTTCAAGAATTTTTTCGCCTGATGTATATGAACAGACATCACTTGATCTTCTTTAATTATTGGAACAAGCTTCCTAAAATCGCTTAAAATAGCTGATAGTTCTTCTGACGTTTTTAAAGGTTCTCTAAAATATAAAGCTTGAGAGGCATTAAATAATTCTATGGCCAAAATGGTGTTTATATTTTCCACTACTTTTAAAACTTTAGTAGCTCCGTTAGCTCCCATACTTACGTGGTCTTCCTGTCCGTTTGAAGAAACTATAGAATCTACACTTGCAGGAGTTGAAAATTGTTTATTCTGACTTACTATGCTTGCCGCGGTATATTGCGGGATCATAAACCCGCTATTTAATCCTGGATTTTCCACCAAAAAATTAGGCAATCCTCGTAAGTCCGGAAACCATTTGATAGGTTCTTCTTTCTGAAATATTTCCAAGTTCAGACATTGCTATAGCTAAATAATCCAGTCCTAAAGCTAAAGGTTGACCATGAAAATTTCCTCCAGAGATGATCTTATCTGCTTCTATAAAAATGTTTGGATTATCTGTTACAGAATTGATCTCAGTCTTAAAAGTTTTTCTAACAAATGAAATTGTGTCTTTAGTAGCACCATGCACTTGTGGAATACATCTAAAAGAATAAGGGTCTTGTACGCTTTCCTTTTCAGTCTTTGCAATCTCACTATTAGATAAGAAATCTCTTATTCTTTCTGCAGTTTTAACCTGTCCTCTATGAGGTCTAACCATATGCACAAGTTCATCAAAAGGAGAGAGATTACAATTAAAAGCATCTATAGAAATAGCTCCAATTAGATCTGCTAAATAACTCAATTTATAACATTCTAATAATGCATAAACTCCATGAGCGCTCATAAATTGAGTTCCATTTAAAAGTGCTAAACCTTCTTTAGATTGAAGCGCTAATGGCTGCCAGTTAAATTTCTTTAAAATAACTTCGGTTGGAACTTTTTCATCTTCAAAATAAACTTCTCCTTTTCCAATTAGTGGGAGTGCTAGATGTGCCAATGGCGCTAAATCTCCCGAGGCTCCTAAAGAACCTTGCTCATATATAACCGGTAAGATATCGTTATTATAAAGATCTATCAACCTTAGAACAGTCTCTAATGCAACACCAGAGTTACCATAGCTTAAAGATTGGATCTTTAAAAGCAGCATTAATTTTATGATGGGTTTATCTACAAAATCTCCGGTTCCGCAAGCATGAGACATCACAAGATTTTCCTGAAGATGCGTTAAGTTTTCTGAAGAGATTTTTACATTACATAGCGATCCAAATCCTGTATTAATTCCATAAACAGGTTGATCATTATCCCTTATTTTTTCATTTAAATATTTTCTCGATTTTTTAATGTTTACCCTGGCTTCTTCACTTAATTCTAATTTTTTATTAGATTTTATAATGTCGTGAATAATATGAAGGTCAAGAACTGTAGAGCTTATATAATGAAATGAATCCATAGTAGGTATGAGAGAATTAAAAAGATCAAATTAGTGATGCTTCACTAAAAGTTAAACAAATGCTAAAATAAATTAATATTTAGGATTATAAAGCCTAATAATTATCAATTTTTGAACAAATCTAAATATCCCTCTCCCAGATTGCTAGCAATATCACCCGAGATCATTCCTTGATAGCTCTTTTTTTCTGATAATATATCTCCGGTTCTTCCATGTAGATAAACTCCAAAAACGGCAGCCGTTAATGGGTCATAATTTTGAGAAATAAGCCCAGTGATCACTCCAGATAAAACATCTCCCGAACCTGCAGTTGCCATACCCGGGTTTCCTGTATTATTCACATAAATATTATCTCCACTTATTGTCATGGTATGAGCGCCTTTAATCACTAAAATTACTTTATGTTCTTCAGTAAACTGTTTAGCTTTTTTTAATTTATCAAAATCATCTTTCCACTTACCAAGTAATCTTTCCAACTCTTTTGGATGTGGGGTTAAAACTGAATTTTCAGGAAGTAATGATAAAAAATCTGGATTTTTGGAAAGCAATATTCAATCCATCTGCATCAATAACCATTGGCTTTTTGACAGATTTCAAGAGTTTACCAAATGCTTTTCCAGTTACATCCGAGGTTCCTGCACCCATCCCGAAGCATATAACATCGGGTTCCAAATCATATTCTATATTTGTCAATTCTAACTCATTCTCATCTGTAACTACCATTGCTTCCGGCACAGCATGTTTGAAGAATTTGATAACCACATTTAGGAATATATACCGAAACTAATCCGGCTCCAGATCTTAGCGCAGATGTTGATGCTAATACAATACTTCCTATCTTACCATAACTTCCGCCTATTATTAAAGAATGTCCATAATTACCTTTATGGGTATTATTCTTTCTTGGCAAATACATGGCCTTCGCCTCTTCTTTATTTATGAACTGAATATTTGTTGGCGTCTTCATTAAATATTCCCTATCCAATCCAATATCAATTACCTGAAGATCTCCTACATAATCTGAAGTTTGAGGCAGATAGAATACAAATTTTGGCGACTGGAACGAAATAGTCACATTCGCTTTAATTACCTTATCTTTTTTACCTGGAATTTTATCTGAAAAAAGACCCGAAGGCATATCTATAGATAACACAAAAGCTCCCGAAGTATTAATATGTTCAATCAATTTTCCAACCCAATCTTCCAAAGATCTGTTCAAACCAATTCCAAATATGGCATCTATTACAAAATCATCTTTGCTAAGTTCTGGAAAGTCCTCTTCACTTTTTAATAAGGTTGGCCAATCATTGGTGATATCTTTTATCTTATCATAATTATCTAAAAAATTCTCAGATCTATTATGTGAATAATTTACTACAAACATGGTTACTTTATATCCATGTTCCATGAGCATTCTGCCCACAACTAAGCCGTCTCCTCCATTATTGCCAATACCGCAAAATATCTTGATAGAAATTTGAGCTCCCTGAAGTTTTGAATGAATATCTTCAAAAACAAGGCTTGCAGCTCGTTCCATTAACTCTAAAGAACTAATGTTTTGTTTTTCTATAGTTACCTTGTCTGCCTCTGCCAATTGTTTAACATCAAATATCTTCATCTAGAATTCTTTTTTTATTTATTCAAAACAAATATAAAACTTCTCTTAAGCGTTACTGCTTTACGCAACAAATACTTAATAAAAAGTACTTAAAATTATTTCTATTCAATCTTAAATAAATAAATTTGCCAAAATTTTAACCATATGAAAGAAATTGCCTTAAAACACAAACACGAAGCTTTAAATGCTAAAATGGTTCCATTTGCGGGATACAACATGCCTGTTTCCTATGAGGGAGTAAATATAGAGCATGAAAACGTTCGTAAAAATGTGGGAGTGTTTGATGTTTCTCATATGGGAGAGTTTTTAATCTCTGGAGAGAATGCTTTAGAATTAATTCAAAAAGTTTGTTCTAATGATGCTTCTAAACTTGTAGATGGTAAAGCTCAATATTCTTGCTTTCCTAATGAGGAAGGTGGAATTGTAGACGATCTTATTGTTTACCGTATTAATGCAGACAAGTATTTATTGGTTGTTAATGCTTCTAATATTGAAAAAGATTGGAACTGGATCTCGCAACACAATACTATGGATGCTACCATGAGAGACATGTCAGACGAGTATTCATTACTAGCTATTCAAGGTCCAAAAGCTGCTGAAGCTATGCAATCGCTTACAGATGTAGATCTTGCAAATATGAAATTTTACACCTTTGAAGTAGCTCCATTTGCCGGCGTAGAAAATGTGATTATTTCTGCCACCGGATATACAGGAAGTGGCGGATTTGAGATCTATTTTAAAAATGAAGATGCAGACCAAATTTGGGATGCCGTGATGAAGGCCGGAGCCGATTTTGGAATTAAACCAATCGGATTGGCAGCAAGAGACACCTTAAGACTAGAAATGGGATATTGTCTTTACGGAAATGATATAGATGAAACTACCTCTCCTATTGAAGCCGGATTGGGATGGATAACAAAATTCACTAAAGATTTTGTGAATTCTGAAGCTTTGAAAAAAGAAAAAGAAGAAGGTGCTAAACGCAAACTTATTGCGTTTGAATTAGATGAACGTGGAATTCCGCGTCATGGATATGATATTGTAGATGAAAATGGCAAGATAATTGGCGTAGTAACCTCGGGTACTATGTCACCATCATTAGATAAAGGTATTGGAATGGGTTACATTCCTACTGAAATGGCTAAGAATGAAGAGAAAATCTATATTCAAATTCGTAAAAAAGCCGTTCCAGCAAGCCTGGTGAAATTGCCCTTTTATAAAGGAGAATAACTATTGGAAAAAATATTGATTTTAGGAGCAAGTGGCTTTATAGGCAATGCCTTATATAAAGAACTCTGCTCCTATTTTGATACTTATGGAACCTACAATACCAATTCAAAAGGTTTTGATAAGAATCAGAAATTTTATGAATTCGATCATGAAACAGAAAATGTTGAGATCTTATTACAAAGTTTAAAACCTACCGTAATAGTTTCTGCCCTTAGAGGAGATTTTACTTCTCAGGTCCTTACTCATTTTTCGATTATAAATTACATTTCTAAGAACGACTGTAAGTTGATCTTTCTGTCTTCTTCTAATGTTTTTGATGGCTTTACCAATTATCCATCTTATGAATATGATAAAACACTTTCTATGAGTGTGTATGGTAGATTTAAGATCAAAATTGAAAATGCCTTATTGCGATTGCCCAATCATAAATACAACATTCTAAGATTACCAATGGTTTTTGGTGCCGGTTCCCCTAGAGTATTAGAGATTAAAAATAAAATTGAATTTGGAGAGCCTTTAGAAGTTTTTCCAAATGTGGTAATTAATGCTACAGAAATATCGAAGCTCACACAACAAATACATTACATCATTAACCGCAAAAAGCAAGGAGTTTTTCATTTAGGAAGTAATGATCTTACCCATCAACATGATCTTATTACAGATATAGCAGCGATGTTAGGTTTTAAAAATCCGCATTTAAAGCAAGTATACGATTCTAATTATGATAGATTTTTAGCGGTATTACCTAAAGATAATTTATTGCCAAAGAATATGCAGGTCTCGGTATTAGATGTAGTAAACGCTACACTGGTAAAATAAGGCTGTTAATTTTATAATAAACCATTCATTAAAATGAATGCAAACAATACAATAACGTAACTTTAAAATATTATGGGAAAAACTATAAATATGTCAAACGATAAGAATGATATGAAAAAATTAACCGAAGACGAAATTCTATCTAAATTAGAATCTTTTGAAGGCTGGAGTTACAGTGAAAATGCAATTCATACTTCTTTTGAATTTGAAAATTTCAAAGAAGCTTTCACTTTAATGACACGTATTGCTTTTGAAGCCGAAGCGCAACAACATCATCCAGATTGGAGCAATGTGTATAATCAGCTAGAAATAACGCTTTCTACGCATGATGCAGATGGAGTTACAGAAAAAGACTTTAAAATGGCTAAAGCCATAGAAGCAATTGTAAACGCTGATTAAGCTTAAAATTGAAAAGTAAATTGACGTTCCATTTTTTAGTAGAAAATGGAACGTTTTTTTTATTTTTACCGCAGAATTAAATTTATTTATGGGAAGAGCATTCGAATTTAGAAAAGCACGTAAGATGAAACGTTGGTCTGCTATGGCCAAAGCATTCACTAGAATTGGTAAAGATATCGTGATGGCCGTTAAAGAAGGTGGTCCAGATCCAGATAGCAACTCCAGATTAAGAGCGGTTATCCAGAATGCCAAGAGTGTTAACATGCCTAAAGATAATATCGAGAGAGCTATTAAACGAGCTAGCGATAAAAGTCAGGGAGATTATAAGATTGTTCTTTTTGAAGGTTATGCACCTCACGGTATTGCTGTTCTTGTAGAGACTGCTACAGATAACAATAATAGAACGGTTGCTAATGTGAGAATGCATTTTAGTAAAAGTGATGGAAACTTAGGAACTTCAGGTTCTGTAGAATTTATGTTCGATCATACCTGTAATTTCAGAATTAATGGAGAAGGATTAGATCCGGAAGAATTAGAATTGGAATTGATAGATTTTGGTGCAGAAGAAGTTTTTGAAGATGAAGATGGAATTATGATCTACGCTCCTTTTGAGAGTTTTGGAACCCTTCAGAAAGAATTAGAAGGAAGAGATATTGAGATCTTATCTTCAGGATTTGAAAGAATTCCACAGGTTACTAAAAAACTAACTCCTGAGGAGGCCGCAGATGTTGAAAAATTATTAGAACGTTTGGAAGAAGATGACGACGTTCAAAACGTATATCATACCATGGAAGAAACCGAAGATTAATCTTCGGTTTTTTTTTACTTAAAATTTATCAGGATATTTTCCTTCAACGCCCTCATAGAATTTTTCAATCTCTAGAATATCTTCTTCAAAAGTATTGGTATAATAAACAGGAGGTGCTATTTTAACTTCTTTCTTAGCGTAATCAAAAGCTACTTTAATAATTGGAACATTTGCTTTTTGGGCAATGTAATAAAACCCTGTGCGCCATTTTTCAACCTTTTTGCGAGTACCTTCAGGAGAAAGTGAAAGTCTAAATATCTCTTTGGTTTTAAAAATTTCAGCAATAGCTTCTACTTTATTTTGCCCCGAAGTTCTGTCTAAGGCTGCTCCTCCAACCCATCTAAAATACCAACCGAAAGGAGGTTTAAATAGTTCTTTTTTACCAACAAAATTAATCTCTATATCTAAAATTTTCCTCACCAGTAATCCTAATGAAAAATCATACCAGCTGGTATGCGGCGCAACTATAATCACACATTTTTTAACTTGTGGATCTATAGTGCCAGAAAGTTTCCAGCCTAAAATTTTAAAAAATATAATCTTATAGAGCCACCTCATATTTTATTAATCGGCGTGATGTTTTTGTTGGTTCTTTTCGGGAGCTCTTTCCATAGATCTTTTGCTGGTATCTTCTCCTTTTCTTCGCTTGCGTTCTTCCATTAATAAAGCAAGCTCTCTCCCGGTTTGACCTTTTACTGAAGTATTTTCCTGTGCACGTCTAATTAAATAAGGCACTACATCTCTTACAGGCCCGAAAGGAACCAGTTTTGCAGCATTATATCCTTTTCTGGCTAAGTTATAGCTAATATGATCGCTCATTCCATATAACTGGCTAAACCATATTCTTGAATCATCAATACTCAAACCTTTATCTTCTAAAATTTGTAAAGCCAGGTAATTACTTACCTCATTATGAGTACCAATAAATAAGGAAATATCATCTATGTTAGAAAGACAATAAGATAAAACTCCATTAAAACTAACGTCTGTAGCTTCCTTACTTTCACAAATAGGAGAAGGATAGCCCATTTTCTTAGCTCGTTCATTTTCCTTTTCCATATAAGCCCCTCGCACGATCTTTGCTCCAACTTTAAAGCCTTCTTTTTTTCCTTTTTCGTGTAATTTTTGAAGATATTCTAATCTATCCCAACGATAACACTGCAGGGTATTAAAGACTATCGCCTTTTCCTGATTGTATTTTTGCATCATTCTAACCATAAGTTCATCGGCGGCATCTTGCATCCACGTCTCTTCTCCATCGGCTAAAACACTTATATCATTTTGATAAGCAGCTTCACAAATTTGTTCTACTCTGCTTTGCACTCTTTTCCATTCTTCTTCCTCTTCAGCAGTAAGAGTTAATTTAGAACTCACTTTTTCCCAGATAGCAAATCTCCCAATTCCGGTAGGTTTAAAAACCGCAAATGGTAATTCTTTTCTATTTGCTGCAAATTCTATAATGCTGATCTTCTTTTTCATGGCGGCATCAAATTGTGCCTCCTCTTCTTTACCTTCTACAGAATAATCCAAAATACTATGAAGCTTTTTGGTATACATCTTTTCGATATTTGGTAAACAATCTTCCATAGATTCTCCCCCACTAAACTGATTAAAAATAGTAGCTTTAATCAATCCTTCTACCGGAAGGTGAAGTTTAAGAGATATCTTGGTAAGATAAGTACCGATTTTTACCAGACTTGGTCTGTTAATCATTCCAAACAAAAACAAAGCTCTATTAAGCTCGTCATCAGATTTAAGTTTGAATGCAGTTTCGGTATCGTTAAAAATCTTTTGTGTAATCATTATGAATATATTAATCTCGCAAATATAATTATTGAGTAGTGAATATTTAATAAATTTCTGCTTAATTTCGAGCTTTAAAAATTCAGCTTAAAACCCTATTTATGGCCCCTTTAATACAGCAGGCTCCCGTTTATTTTTCACAAGCTGCTTACGAGCAGTTAAACGATTATCTATCGCGCACAAACCATTCCATAATCTTTGTTCTGGTAGATAGCAACACCCATAATTACTGCTTAAATACCTTTCTTCAGAAAATAGCTACAGAAATTCCTGTAGAAGTTATAGAAATGGAAGCCGGAGAAGAAAATAAGAATATTGAAACCTGCTCCGGGATTTGGAATGTACTATCTGAATTAAATGGCGACAGAAAAAGTTTGATCATAAATCTTGGCGGCGGTGTGGTTACAGACCTTGGTGGTTTTGTAGCCAGCACCTTTAAAAGAGGAATTCCATTTATAAACGTTCCCACCACCCTATTATCTATGGTAGATGCATCTGTTGGTGGTAAAACAGGAATTGATCTGGGAAATATAAAGAACCAAATTGGCGTTATTAATCAACCAGAAATGGTGTTGATAGATTCCAACTATTTAAATACGCTTTCTGCTAAAGAAATGAGAAGTGGCCTGGCAGAGATCCTAAAACACGGCCTAATAGCGAATGAAGATTATTGGAATAAAGCTACTCAGTTAGAGAGTTTAGGACTTGAAGATCTGGATATACTTATTAAAGAATCGGTAGAGATAAAAACCAAAATAGTTACTGAAGATCCCTTTGAAACCGGACTTAGAAAAACACTTAATTATGGGCATACATTAGGTCATGCAATAGAATCTTACTTTCTTACAAATAATGAGAAAGAAACGCTACTTCACGGAGAAGCTATTGCCATAGGAATGATCTTAACTACATATCTTTCATCAGAAATTACAGGATTTCCAAAAGATAAGTTACAAGACATCACCAATAAGTTAAACACTTTTTATCCAAAAGTTGAATTTAATGAATATGACATTCAGCAAATTATTGAATTGCTAAAATTTGATAAGAAGAATGAATATGGTAAAATAAATTTTGTTCTACTAAAAAATATTGCGGAGCCGATTATAGATCAAAAAGTAGATAATGACCTAATTTTCAGCGCATTTGAATTTTACGATAAAAATTAAATCCCTGATTTTCATCAGGATATTAAATTATTTTTTTAAATTAATTACCGGTTGAAATTATTCCAATTTTTGTTATAATTGCACGATAAAATTAAGCTATGAAAAGAGTCATTGTAGATTACAAAAAGTTAACTCCTGAGATTTTGAGCCTACTGGTTGAAAAATATCCTGATGGGTATGATGATGATCAGGTTATCTCATTTAAAAATGCAAAAAATGAGACGGTTGAAGCTGTTGAAGTAAGAACAGAAGATTCTATCTATCTTGTAAAGGTTAGTACTCGTTTGGAAAATACGATGGCTAATTATGATGAAGATGATTATGATGAATCTGATTTCAATGAGCCAATTGTTGAGATTCCAGAAAAGAATATAGAAGAAGAGGAAGAAGATAATTAGTTAAAATAAAAATCCATCTAAATTCTAAATCACTCAAGGTGATAAGATTTTAGATGGATTTTTGTTATACTAAAACAATGCTTTTACGCATGTTGTAATTCATGCTTCCCTTCTTTGATTTCTTCAATCAATTTCGCATTAAATGCCGGAAGATCATCTGGATTTCTACTCGTAACAAATCCTTCATCTACCACTACTTCTTTATCTACCCAGTTAGCTCCTGCATTTTCAAGATCTTTTCTAACCGAATTAAAAGAGGTCATGGTTCTACCTTTAACAACTTCAGCATTAATTAGCGTCCATGCGGCATGACAGATTGCTGCTACAGGTTTTTTCTCTTTGAAGAAATCTTTTACAAATTCCAGTACTTTTTCTTCTCTTCTTAATTTATCTGGATTAATCACTCCTCCGGGAAGTACCAAAGCGTTATATTCTTTTGAGGAAACCTGATCTATGGTTCTGTCTACATCATATTTATTAGACCAATCGTCCCCATTCCATGCTTTAATGGAGCCAGATTTTAAACTAACGATATCTACTTGAAATCCTTCTTTTTCCATCGCTTCTTTAGGCGACTTCAATTCAACTTCTTCAAATCCATCTGTAGCTAAAATTGCTATTCTCTTTTTCATAATTTTGACTTTTTTAGTTTCTATAAAATTACTTAAGAGATCTCGGTAAGTGTATTAAGGACCTTATAAAAAATCTGCAGATTTCGTTAAACCTTTATTAATCTAATTTTTCTGAAGTGCAATCATCTGGATCTTCGTTGGTATCCAGACACTCCATAATTTTATTATCTTCATGAAGCTTTTCTTTCTTTTCCTTTAATTTTTCCAATTCCTGATGAATAGCAGGTTCAGAAAATTCATTAGGACTTATTTTTTCATTTTTATACAATGCATATTGAACGGTAAATTCTGCGCCAAAGAACATGATTAGGCACGTGTAATTTACCCAAAGTAAAATTAGAACTATAGAAGATGCTCCTCCATACACCGAGCCTGGATCGGTATTTCCAAAATAAAATCCTATGATTGATTCTCCAATTAAGAACATTATCGTTGTAAGGGCTGCTCCTCTTAAGGTCACCCTCCATTTAATTTTTACATCTGGTAATAACTGAAAGATAAAAGCGAACAACGCAGTTATAAAAAGGAAAGAGATTAGGTAATTTATGATTTGGATAACACTGGTATTTACAATTTTTGCAGAAGATCCTATAAATTCACTTAAATAACCTATTGTAGCAGAAACTATTAAAGCCAGTAATAAAAGGAATCCCATTACCAGTATCATTCCAAATGAGATTAATCTATCTATCACCATTCTAAAAAACGTAGCTTTTTTTTCGGCAACATTCCAGATATTGTTCATTGCTATTTTTAGCTGAAAAAAAACCCCTGTTGCGCCAAAGAGTAACATGGCTACCCCAAAGATTACAGTTAAAGTGGAGTTACTATCTAAAGCTGCACTAGAGATCATATTCTCTATAGCCTCTGCCGCTCCTGCTCCAATAAAATGGGAAATCTGACCGGTAATTCTACCTTGTACTGCTTCTCTACCAAAAAAATAACCGGCAATGGTTACAACAATTATAAGTAAAGATGGTAACGAGAAAAGTGTATAATACGCAATAATGGCACTTTTTTGAAAAGGCTCATTAGCAATCCAACTCTTATATGAATTTTTTATAAGATCTATAAAAGTCTTAAATTTCTTCATAACCCGTAACGTTCTTGAAAAAGATTAAGATGATGTTTTTGATGCCCAGCTGTTATAAATCCAGCTGCTAAAGGAATAAAATTAGAGCCGTTTGCGTTGCCTTTTGCAATCAGCATTTCATCATTAAAGCTTTCAAATAAAGCTATTCCACTGTTTCGAATAAGTTCAAATTCTATTCTGAAGCTTGTTAAGCTTCTATCATTGGCTTTAGAAGCCGGAACGTAAGCATCCTGATCAAAACCTGGTAAAGAGGTAATATCTTCACGAGCTATACATAATGCTCTATATTGAAAAATTCTTTCGGTATCTAAAAGATGTTGTAAAACCTGGGCTACTGTCCATTTACCTTCAGCATAAGAATGCTTTAGATCTTCGGGATTTAAATTATCTAAAAATTGAAGAAATTCATCTCTGGAAGTTTTTAGTAGGACTATTAATTCTTCCTCTGGTAAATAATCCAGGTAAGTTTGGTAATAAGATAAATAATCTCCTGGCTTTAAATTGCTTAATTTCATAGTGTAACACCTAATTTTATGATATAAAAATACCCTTTAAACTTTGAAGCTTAAAGGGTATTTAATAAAATTTTAGCTAAATGATTATAGATCTTTAAAAATAGAATGCATTAAACGTTTTTTATCGTTCATACTTTCTTCAAGAGAAATCATAGTTTCTGTTCTATAAACTCCTTCAATATCATCTAATTGAAAAATGATCTCTTTTGCATGTTGTGTATTACGGGCTCTAATTTTGCAGAAAACATTAAATTTTCCTGTAGTAACGTGAGCTACAGTTACAAACGGAATATCATTAATACGCTCTAAAACAAATTTTGTTTGAGATGTATTTTTAAGAAAAATTCCAACGTATGCTATAAATGCATAACCTAACTTTTCATAGTTAAGAGTTAATGTAGATCCTAAAATAATCTGAGCCTCTTCCATCTTTTTCACTCTCACGTGAACTGTACCGGCAGAAATATTTAATTTCTTAGCTATATCGGTAAACGGAGTTCTCGTGTTCTCGATTAACATATCAAGAATTTGGTGATCTGTTTCATCTAATTTATACTTGGCCATAATAATACTTGTCTTTAATTATAACACAAAAATAATACAAACTTGTTGAACAATTAGTAAGGATTTTTAATTATTTTCATAATTTATAATTAAAATCTCATTTTTAATAGCGATTTTATCAACTATAACGTTTTCGATAAGTTCCTCTTTCTCTAAAGTTGTCACTTTATTATTCTCGCAGTCTATCTCCCTATGTCCAAATTCAGATAATTTATCGCTTATTTCCACAACAATGGGCTCGAAAAGAATCTTGCCCAGGTGTAACACTTCTTTAAACTGGATGGCGACATCTTTTACCTCTTCTCCTATCCTGGCATTTCTAAGAATTACATCAAAAAAGTTTTTCTCATTTTCCGGAATTTTAAAATAGTCTTCATAGGCCATTTCCTCATAAGATCTATTAGTAATGGCATTTAAAGCTGAGAAAATAGCATAGCAAATATACTTTCGCGTTTCTTCTCTATTATAGTCATTCGGGTAATGTCCTGCCTCAAATAAAATAGTAGGTATGTTCATGGTTTGGAAAGTATCTCCGGTACAATTCTCATTATAAGCATCGTCATATCTGCCTAACTTTCCCTTTATATATAACTCAAGATCTTTTACCATTGTTGCAATTACCTTCATAGATTGCATTCGTGAGGGTTGTATACTTCTCTCATCATCCATAGAAGGGGTAAGAAAAGAAATTGTTGCAGGCTCTGCCACAGCTCCTGCACCAAAAATTGTTCTCTGATCGTGAAGATTAAAGCAATAATGGGGTTGGAATCTATCCAATTCCTCCCTTAACACTCTACTTTCTGCCTGTGTTAAATCTTTGGCATCTCTATTTAGATCTATATTATTTGCATTTACTCTAGTATATGCTTCTGCTCCATCAGGATTAAGCATAGGAATGATTATCAGACTTACTTTTTCCAGAATTGAATTGAGCAAAGGCATTTCACTTAAATCTCTAAAAGCATTTAAGACATCAAAAACAGCCTTGGTAGTAGTAGATTCATTTCCGTGCATTTGAGACCAGGCTAATATCTTTACTGGACCATCTCCAACTTTTACAGTTCTAATTGGAATTGCATTATTAGAATGACCAATTGTTTCAACTTCAAAAACAGTACTCAATCTCACTAAAAGATTTTCGATATCTGTATAAGTAATATATCTACCCGAAAGAGTTCCCTCTTTAAAAGTTGAATATTTATTAAAAAGAGATTCTAAATTTTGTTGATGTGTTTCCATGTTTACAAAAGTAAATAATCATTAATTTACAATTGTAAACACTTAAAATCAGTTTATCTTGTTTACATTTGTATACGATTAGCTCTTTCGAATTATATCATGGATTGGAATTTTTCCTAAACTGCAAATATATTTAATCTAATTATTTGTATTTTAGCTATTTATAATATTTTATTTAATGTTATAGTTTACATTATGATGTCAAAATTTACAATTGTAACTTGCGTTCTTACATCCTTTTAAATTACATTTGTAAACATGTAATCTTACTTAATCAATTTACAATGGTAAACAGCGATCAATTTGCTACAAGGCTCCAAACCATCATCAATTATTACGATCTTTCTGCTGCTTCATTTGCAGATTCTATTGAAGTAGGACGCTCCTCTATTTCACATATTCTTTCCGGAAGAAATAAACCGAGTTTAGATTTTGTGCTGAAAATCGTGAAGATATATCCTGAAGTAGAATTGTACTGGTTGTTAAATGGCAAAGGATCATTCCCAAAATCCTCCACTACATCTCCTTCTGAAGAAAATAAACCGAAGGAAAAAGTTGAAGCTTCAGTTACAGCTCTCAAACAAAATCAGCAAAATATAGAAAGCTTGAAAACCACAGATAATTATAAGGCTTTAGCGGGATCCGGAAAAAAGATCAAGAAGATTGTACTTTTTTATGAAGATGGCACATTTGAGGCCTTTGAGAATTGATTTTAAGCATAAGAATCCTTTATTTTGTAGCATGAAAAGAATACTTCTCCTCTTAATTACAATTACCAGCTTACAATCCTGCTTTTCACCTGAAAGAGATTGCGAAAAATTTAAAACCGGAACCTTTCAATTTGAGTCTTATTTAAACGGAGAGCTCGTTAAATCTACTTTTATTAGAAATGACTCTATAGAAATTGATATGTTTCAAGGTAAAACAGATACTTCCTCTATTAGATGGGTAAATAACTGTGAGTATATTATTACCAATCTTCACCCCAAGAACATGGCTGAAAAGAAGCCATTAAGTATTAAGATACTTACCACTAAAGGAAACACCTATACTTTTGAGTACGGAAAAGTTGGAGAGTCTAAAAAACAAAAAGGTACCGTAACCAAGATCAAATAACTTTACCTTTATTCTGCGTGTCTATTTTTTAATAATTGATTTTGCTCTTGCATTAATTCAGTAAGATCTGAAAGCAGCTGAATATCTTTAGGAGTTTCCACGGTTTTATCTTTAGGATCTTGAGATCTTCTTCTAAATCTATTCATGAATCTTTACCACAAGAAAAATTGTAAATCCAACGATCAGGAAATCTATCATGGCCTCAATTAAAGCTCCATAGCCAATCGCTACTTCTTTTATAGCTTCAACACCTTCTGCAGCTGATTCTACCCCGGGACGAAGTACAATCTTCCTTTCTGAAAATTTGATCCCATCGGTTAATATGGATAATGGTGGCATTACCACCTGTTTTACCAAAACATCTACCACCTTATTGAAAGAAGCGCCGATAATTATACCAACGGCCATGTCTATCATGTTGCCTTTTATAGCAAACTCCTTGAATTCTTTAAGCATTCCCATTCTCTATTCCTCAAATAATTTAATCTGACTTTCGGAAGATCCTTTTTTCAATTCCCCAATCTCCATCTCATCAGACTCGTTTCCAACCAGCTCCTCATCATTTACTTCTAATTCCTCTTTTGGAATTTCTATCGGCTCGTAAGGCACAGGATCTAATAAATTTATTTGTTTTATTTTTTCTGCAGTTAACTGATTTCCAAGAGCCTTAATACCTTTTACCGAAATAAATTCTTCAAGATTAACTGTTTCATTCTCTCGCTGATCTTTTCCTCTTAATTTAGCATATACCAACTCTACTTGTGGAATATAATCTGTAGAAACCAGCTCTAGATAAGACTTTTCATTTTCGCCACCAATAAAATACTCTTCCTTATCCGGATTTTCTATATGGAAACGTTTTACGTAATATCTTTCTTTATCTGCCTCCCAATAAATTGCTGAAATTGCCTTTTTTGGAACCCATTTTTCAAGCACAATTATCTCTTCATCAAATCTTGTAGTGAGCTCAGGTTTAATGGTTTTAGCCACTCCATCTTGAGTAATTATTAAAAGTCTATCTTCTCCTCTAAATTCTCCAAGTAATTCTCCGCGTTCATCTACATTCAATCTTTTTACGCTATCATCAAACCAGATCCTTCTTGGTTTTAAAGTAGAAACTCCTTCTTCTTTAATCTCAACTCGCTTAATGGCATATTTGGTAACTATATTTCCTTTTACATTTCTACCTTTAATAAGCATGTCTGCAAAATCAACTTCAAACCTAAGTTTCTTTATACTTCCAACTTGTCTTAAGTAAACAGTAACCACTTCTGCTTCTCCATTTGGATTTGCAGAGAAATAAGAGATCTTAGAATCTTTTTTACCTTGAGTAAGATCGTATTCCTTATCTCTAGTTATAGAAGTAACAGCAAATCTTTTTATATAAGATCCCCCATTTTTACCATCTCTATAGATCAAGTTATAAATAGTGCGCTTGTCTTTCTTTTTGAAAACGGCAACATGAATAATATCTTTTCCTACAAAGGTTTTTGCATCTACTTTGCTCACCATCATTTTACCATCGCCGGTAAAACAGATAATATCATCAATATCTGAACAGTCGGTTACAAATTCATCTTTTTTAAGAGATGTACCAATAAATCCTTCTTTTCTATTTACGTACAATTTGGTGTTACGCATTGCAACTTTAGAAGCTTCAATATCATCAAACAACCTTAAGCTGGTCATACGCTCCTTTCCTGCTCCGTACTCTTTTTTCAACCTTGTAAAATAAGCAATTGCATATTCTACTAAATGATCTAGATGATGTTTGATCTGTGCAATATCATCTTCTAGCGCATCAATCTTTTGTTGTGCTTTGTCTATATCAAATTTTGAAATCCTTTTTATTCGAATTTCGGTAAGTCTAGTAATATCTTCTTCGGTTACCGCACGTTTTAAATGTTTAATATGTGGTTTTAAGCCTTCATCTATAGCTCTAATAACACCTTCCCAGGTTTCTTCTTCTTCAATATCGCGATAAATTCTATTTTCAATAAAAATTCGCTCCAAAGAAGCAAAATGCCATTGCTCTTCCAGCTCATCTAATTTTATTTCAAGATCGCTCTTTAATAAACTTAGCGTATGATCTGTAGAACGTTTCAGCATTTCTGTAACTCCTAAGAAAATAGGCTTATTATCTATAATAACACAACCCAGAGGAGCGATAGAATTTTCACAACTCGTAAACGCGTATAGCGCATCTATAGTTTTGTCTGGAGAAATATTTGGTGGCAAATAAATAAGTATCTCAACAAATTCTGCCGTGTTATCTTCAATTCTTTTTATTTTGATCTTTCCCTTTTCATTAGCTTTTAGGATAGAATCTATTAAAGTGGTAGTTGTTGTACCGTAAGGAATTTCTGTAATGGCCAAGGTGCTCTTGTCATATTGGGAGATCTTGGCTCTAATACGCACTCTACCTCCACGTTCCCCGTCGTTATAATTAGAAACGTCTGCTTCTCCGGCCGTAGGAAAATCGGGAAAAAGTGTAAATTTCTTTCCTTTTAAATGCTTTATTGAAGCATCTATTAATTCTATAAAATTATGAGGAAGGATTCTGGTACTCAAACCCACGGCAATTCCTTCAGCGCCTTGTGCTAACAATAATGGGAATCTAACGGGTAAATTTACAGGCTCCTTTTTTCTTCCATCATAAGATAATTGCCATTCTGTGATCTTTGGGTTATAAATAACCTCTGTAGCAAATTTTGAAAGTCTTGCTTCAATATATCTTGGGGCTGCAGCTCTATCGCCGGTAAGTACGTTTCCCCAGTTTCCTTGCGTATCTATTAAAAGATCTTTTTGGCCAATTTGAACCATGGCATCTCCAATACTGGCATCTCCGTGTGGGTGATATTGCATGGTATGCCCAACTATATTCGCAACTTTGTTATACCGTCCATCATCCAGATCTTTCATAGAATGCATGATTCTACGTTGAACCGGCTTGAAACCATCTTCTACTGCCGGTACCGCTCGCTCTAAGATAACATAAGAAGCATAATCCAAAAACCAATCCTTGTACATTCCTGTAACACGAATTAATTGTTCTTTGGGTTGATTATCCTGCTCTTCCGGCATTAAATCCTGATTTTCTATATCCATTTAAGAGAGTGCTTTATTTTTTTCTAAAACCTTATTTAAAGATTCTATCATCCCTTTCTTTTTCTTTTTTCCGAGGAATGTAATATTGAAACGATAGGATCTTACTCCAGATTTTCGTCTACTGCTGATGTAAATTTTTAAACTGGCATAAATTCCATAATCTGAAACTTCAAAATTTACCAATTTAGATTTTGGAAATTCTGCGCGTTTAACGCGATATTCCATGAATTTTGAAAAGAACACCCCATTATTCTTAAAATTTAGTGTTTCACCATCGCTATCAAATTCAAATAATTGTCCGATTCTATGAAAATAGATCGCGAAGAGCAGCAAAAGAATATTCGGCAGAAAATGGCTGAATTTTATAGTGCTTTCAGAATCTGAATTCATCAGCTCAATATTTACAAAAATATTGGTTACAAATGCAGCTACTATAATAGTGTAGATTGAAGGAACAATTCTAGTCTCAGTAGTATTTTTAAACCTCATAGGCTATTCTTCAATCAGATCTAATTCAACTTTTAAATTATCAATAATAAATTCCTGCCGGTTGGGTGTATTCTTACCCATGTAGAAACTTAGTAATTCTTCTATAGACATTTCTTTATCCAACATTACCGGATCTAATCTAATATCATCTCCAATAAAATGCTTGAATTCATCTGGAGAAATCTCCCCCAATCCTTTAAATCGAGTGATCTCTGCCTTTCCTGTTAATTTCTCTACTGCAGCCTGACGCTCAAATTCACTGTAACAATATATAGTTTCTTTTTTATTTCGAACTCTAAACAAAGGAGTTTGAAGAATATAAAGATGATTCTCTTTTATAAGTTCCGGGAAGAATTGAAGAAAGAATGTAATTAACAACAACCTAATGTGCATTCCATCCACATCGGCATCTGTAGCAATTACAATATTATTATATCTAAGATCTTCAATAGATTCTTCTATATTTAACGCCGCCTGAAGCAAGTTGAATTCTTCATTTTCGTAAACTATCTTTTTTGAAAGTCCGTAACTGTTTAAAGGTTTTCCCTTCAAACTGAAAACTGCCTGTGTATTTACATCTCTAGATTTTGTGATAGATCCACTCGCAGAATCTCCCTCTGTAATAAAAAGAGTAGATTCTAAATAACGTTCTTTTTTACTATCGCCTAAATGAATTCTACAATCTCTAAGTTTCTTGTTATGTAAACTGGCTTTCTTAGCTCTGTCTTTTGCCAATTTTCTAATTCCGGAAAGTTCTTTACGCTCTCTTTCTGCCTGTAAGATCTTTCGGTTTAATTTTTCTGCGGTATCTTGATTTTTATGAAGGTAATTATCAAGTTGTGTTTTTAGAAAGTCATTGATGTAAGTTCTTACTGTTGGAAGATCTCCGCCCATATCTGTAGAACCCAGTTTTGTTTTTGTCTGACTCTCAAAAACAGGTTCCATGACTTTTATAGAAATGGCGGCAACTATAGATTTTCTAACATCGGCAGCTTCATAGTTCTTCCCGTAATATTCTCGTATGGTTTTAACAACTGCTTCTCTAAATGCAGCCAAATGTGTACCTCCTTGAGAGGTATTTTGACCGTTTACGAAGGAATGATATTCTTCAGAATATTGAGTTTTACTATGCGTTATAGCTACTTCTATATCTTCACCTCTTAAATGAATTATTGGATATAATTGATCATCTTCTTTAATGCTGTCTCCTAAAAGATCTTTTAATCCATTTTCTGAATAGAATTTCTCTCCGTTAAAAATAATGGTCAGCCCAGGATTTAGGTAGACATAATTTTTAAGCATTTTTTCAATATACTCATCTCGGTATTTGAAATTCTTAAAGATCAATTCATCCGGAACATAAGTAACTTTAGTTCCTCTTCTTCGTGAAGTTTCTTCTAATTCTTCTTCTCTTATTAAATTTCCTTGTTCAAATTCAGCAGATTTAGACCTTCCATCTCTGGTAGATTCTACTCTAAAACTTGAAGAAAGCGCATTAACTGCTTTAGTACCAACCCCGTTTAAACCTACAGATTTTTTAAAGGCTTTAGAATCATACTTTCCACCCGTATTCATTTTGGAAACCACATCCACCACCTTACCCAACGGAATTCCACGTCCATAATCACGAACTATAACACGTTGATTTTGAACGGAAACCTCAATGGTCTTTCCAGATCCCATTACAAATTCATCTATACTGTTATCCAGCACTTCTTTAAGAAGAATATAGATACCATCATCTGCGGTAGAACCATCTCCCAATTTACCAATATACATTCCCGGGCGCATTCTAATATGCTCTTTCCAATCGAGAGAACGTATATTATCTTCGGTATATTTGGTTTCTTCACTCATAAGTAGTAGGTGCAGTTGAGTCGCTAATATAAGGTTTCCCGCAAAAAGTTAAAACAGGAAATCTGCAAAGTAATTAACAAAGAATTAATGCTAAATGTTAATTTGTATAATTTATTGATTAAAATAAAAAATCTCCATTCAGATTGATTTCTGAAATGGAGATTTCTCAAAAAATTAAGACCGTTATAAGATCTTTATATTTTATACGTTGAATCTGAAATGCATCACATCTCCATCTTTAACGATGTATTCTTTACCTTCTACTCTCATCTTTCCAGCCTCTTTCACTTTTGCTTCACTTCCTAAAGTTGAAAAATCTTCATATGCAATTACCTCTGCACGAATAAATCCTTTTTCAAAATCGGTATGAATTACTCCGGCTGCTTGGGGTGCGCTAGCTCCAATAGGAATAGTCCAAGCTCTCACTTCTTTTACTCCAGCGGTAAAATAAGTTTGAAGATTCAATAATCTATAAGCAGAACGAATTAACTTGGCAGAACCCGGTTCATCCAATCCTATATCCTGAAGAAACATCTGGCGTTCTTCATAATCATCAAGCTCTGTAATATCTGCTTCGGTTCCAACTGCTAACACTAAAACCTCAGCATTTTCATCTTTTACTGCTTCCTTAACTTTATCTACGTGAGCATTTCCAGAGGTTGCAGCGCCTTCATCTACATTACAAACATACATTACCGGCTTATCTGTAATTAACTGCAAGTTTGTGATAAAATCTTCTCTTTCTTCATCTGTAAGCTCAATAGCACGAACAGAAACTCCTGCTTCCAATCCTTTTTTCACTTTTAAAAGTGCAGTTTCTTCTTTTTGGGCTTCTTTATTCCCGGTACGTGAAGCTCTTTTAACTTTTTCAAGTTTTTTATCTACAGTTTCAAGATCTTTTAACTGAAGTTCCATGTCTATGGTTTCCTTATCTCTTACAGGATCTACAGAACCATCTACGTGAACTATATTATCATTATCAAAACAACGCAAAACATGAAGAATAGCATCGGTCTCCCTAATATTCCCTAAAAATTGGTTTCCAAGACCTTCCCCTTTACTCGCTCCCTTAACAAGACCGGCAATATCTACTATTTCTACAGTTGCAGGCATTACTCTTTCCGGATTAACCAGAGACTCTAATTTCTCCAATCTATGGTCTGGAACATTTACCACCCCTATGTTTGGCTCTATGGTACAAAACGGAAAGTTTGCACTTTGCGCTTTTGCATTAGATAGACAATTAAAAAGTGTTGATTTTCCAACATTTGGCAATCCTACAATTCCTGCTTTCATACTTTAATATTTGTTGCTGATATTTTGCGGCTGCAAAGATAGAAATTTGAACCGAGATTTTACCGTCCTCCCTTCAGTAATAATGATTTGAAAAAATTGAAGAAAAATAATCCGAAAATCTTCTATTTCTAATCTCTAATTCTATCTTTGCATTCCTACCTACGATTAATATTGTAATCTTATTAAAACAACAGAATCTTTCTAGCTAGACACTTTCTTAAATTTAGTTAAAATATTTTATTTTTCAAAAATTATCATTTTATAGTAAAAATTTATTTATTTGTAAACAATTGATTGTTTATAAATTTATTATATATGTTGATATTCAAGGCAATTAAGCATATTTTACTTGTAAACTTTTTAAAATTATATTTTAAAATATCAATTGTTTTTAGCTACATTTACAATCTCGAAATTACAGTATATAATCACTTACAATCTCAATTAATGAAAGTTAAAACTACTCCCACTCAGGAAAAAATCTACACTCAGGATGAAGCTTTTGCAGCCTCTTTAAAATATTTTAAAGGAGACGAATTAGCTGCTAGAGTTTGGATAAATAAATATGCTTTAAAAGATTCTTACGATAATATTTATGAGCAATCGCCTCAAGATATGCATGTAAGAATTGCTAGTGAAATTGCTAGAATTGAAGCAAAATATCCTAATCCTATGAGTGAAGAGGAAATTATGGGTTTAATTGAGAATTTTAAATACATAGTTCCTCAAGGAAGCCCAATGGCCGGAATAGGAAATAAATTTCAGGTAGCTTCACTATCAAATTGTTTTGTTATTGGTAATAATGGCAATAGTGATTCTTACGGAAGTATTATGAAGATCGATCAAGAACAGGTGCAGTTAATGAAACGTCGTGGTGGAGTTGGACACGATCTTTCACATATAAGACCAAAAGGTTCTCCTGTAAAGAATTCTGCCCTTACCTCTACCGGGATCGTTCCTTTTATGGAACGTTATTCAAATTCTACACAGAGAAGTTGCACAAGATGGAAGACGTGGTGCTCTAATGCTATCAGTCTCTATAAATCATCCAGATTCTGAAGGATTTATAGATGCCAAGATGGAACAAGGTAAAGTTACCGGAGCTAACGTATCTGTAAGAATAGACGATGAGTTTATGAAATCTGTAGAGAACAAAGCTCCTTACATCCAAAAATTTCCTGTTCATAGTAAAGATCCAAAACAAACCAAAGAGATAGATCCTTCAATATTGTGGAACAAAATTGTTCATAATGCCTGGAAGTCGGCCGAACCTGGAATTTTATTTTGGGATACTATCATCAATGAGTCTGTTCCAGATTGTTATGCAGATCTTGGTTATAACACGGTTTCTACAAATCCTTGTGGAGAAATACCATTATGTCCTTATGATTCCTGTAGACTTTTAGCTATTAATCTATTCTCCTACGTAGATAAGCCATTTACTTCAGAGGCAAGCTTCGACTTTGATCTATTCAAAAAACATGTGGCGGCTGCGCAGAGAATGATGGATGATATTATAGATCTTGAATTAGAGAAAATCGACGATATTTTACAAAAAATAGACGCAGATCCAGAAAATGAAGAAATCAAAAGAGTTGAGAAAAATCTTTGGTTAGAGATTAAAAAGAAAGCGAATGAAGGTAGACGTACAGGAATAGGAATAACTGCAGAAGGTGATATGCTTGCTGCATTAGGAATTGCTTACGGAAGCCCTGAAGGAATTGATTTTCTGTAAAAGTTCATAAAACCTTAGCACTAGAAGCTTATAGAGGTTCTGTAAACATGGCTAAAGAAAGAGGTGCTTTTGCATTTTACGATTCAGATAAAGAAAAGAACAATCCGTTTATTCAGCGTATAAAAGAAGCAGATGACAAGCTTTATTATGAAATGCTGGAACACGGAAGAAGAAATATTGCCATGTTAACTATTGCTCCAACAGGAACCACTAGTTTAATGACGCAAACCACTTCTGGAATTGAGCCTGTATTTATGCCGGTGTATAAAAGAAGAAGAAAAGTTAATCCTAACGACAAGAATGTAAAGGTAGATTACGTAGATGAAACCGGTGATTCTTGGGAAGAATATGTTGTTTTCCACCATCGTTTTAAAGAATGGATGGAAGTTAACGGTTTTGAAATCAGCAATGATTATACTCAAAAAGATCTGGACGATTTAGTAAAAAAATCTCCTTATTATAAGTCTACCTCTAATGATATAGATTGGTTAAGTAAAGTTAGAATGCAAGGAGCTGTTCAAAAATGGGTAGATCACTCCATTAGTGTAACTATTAACTTACCTAACGATGCTACAGAAGAACTTGTTGGAAAGCTTTATATGGAAGCCTGGAAAGTAGGTTGTAAAGGAGTTACTGTTTATAGAGATGGCTCACGTAGTGGAGTACTTATTTCTAATGAAGAGAAAAAAGAAACCCAAGAAACCAATTCAAGTTTCCCAACCAAAAGACCTCATGAGCTGGAAGCAGATGTAATTAGATTCCAAAATAATAAAGAAAAATGGATTGCCTTTATCGGACTTATAGGAGATAAACCTTACGAGATCTTTACAGGATTGGCAGATGATGAAGATGGTATTTTAATTCCAAGATGGGTTGATAATGGTAAGATCATCAAAAATAAAGACGAGCAAGGAAATTCCAGATATGATTTTCAATATAAGAACCAAAGAGGTTACAAAACCACTATTGAAGGTCTATCTCACAAATTTGATCCTGAATTCTGGAACTATGCCAAATTGATCTCAAGTACCTTAAGACATGGAATGCCTATAGAGAATGCCGTAGATCTTATTAATAGTTTGCAATTGAACAGTGAATCTATTAATACCTGGAAAAACGGAGTAGCTCGAGCTTTAAAACGTTATGTGGCAGATGGAACCGAGGCTAAAGGGCAAAAATGTACCAACTGTAATTCCACAAATCTTAATCTATCAAGAAGGATGTTTAACCTGTAAAGATTGTGGCTCTTCAAAATGTGGATAATCTAATTATCCTGAAATAATTCAAGATTCATTCTTAAATAATCTAACCGTTCTTATCTTTTGATAGGGACGGTTTTTTTTATAACTATCTATTAAATATATCTTAAACCCTTATAATCACTTACCTATTTTCTTTTTCTTTTTATAACTTTAAAGAAACAAACAACCATTATGAAAATTAAAGTAGCCGGATTCTATCCACTTCTTCTCTGCATGCTTCTTTTTTTTATTTCCTGTAACCTACCAAAAGACCCAAAATCCAGTTGGGAAAAAGCCACAACCCAGGGCCTAAAAGTTGGTGTTATTGAGAACCCTCCTTTCACTTCGAAAACTGATAATTCTTTTTCTGGCTCTGAAATAGATATTGTCAACAGTTTTGCTAGTGCTAATAATTTGCAAGTTTCTTATCATGGTGGAAATGAAAGTGATCTTATAGAAAAATTAGAAAAATATGAACTAGACATCCTTATTGGCGGATTTGATAAAAAATCAGTTTGGTCTAAAAAAGCCGGATTTACAAGAGCCTATGATAAAAAACATGTTTTATTAGTTCCCAAAGGTGAAAATAAACTCCTGGTGAAATTAGAAGAATTCATTCATAAAAATCTTGAAAATGAAAAATCCTGAAGCATTTGAGTTACCCGAACATTTGGTTTCAAAATTTCACGAAGCAAAGAAATTAGAGTGGATAACTTTAGCTTACTTGGCTTCTACTATTGTATCTAATGTACTTGGTAATGGGTTCTTCTCAAGCCATGAAAACTGCATGGTTAGAAGATGCAATGGGCTTATTGCCAGCAATATCATTTCTAATTGCTTCAAGAATAGCTTATAAAAAACCGAATTTTAAATTTCCTTACGGCTATCATCGCGCCTTTAGCATTGCTTACCTTGCTGGAGCCATCGCGCTCTTTGCCATGGGATGTTTTTTACTCATAGATTCTTCTATCTCACTTATTAAAGCAGAACATCCAACTATTGGAACCATTGTACTTTTTGGTAAACAATTCTGGTTAGGATGGATCATGATTCTTGCATTAGTTTGGGCCTCTTTACCCTGCTGTAGTTATTGGGTATAAGAAATTACCTCTTGCAAAAAAACTTACATAATAAGATTCTATATACCGATGCTAATACTCAAAAAGCAGATTATACCACCGCCTTTGCCGCAATGCTGGGAATAACAGGATTAGCATTTGGACTTTGGTGGGCAGATTCGGCCGCAGCGCTTTTTATCTCCCTTTCAGTTTTAAAAGATGGCTATACCAATTTAAAAACTGCAGTTCTAGATCTTATGGATAGACACCCTGTACATGTAGATACTCAAGAAAATGATGAATTAGTAGAAGGTATTAAGGGAAAAGTTAATACGTGGGATTGGGTAAAAGAAGCTGACGTTAGGTTTAGAGAACAAGGCCAGGTTTATTTTGGAGAAGTTTTTATAGTTCCCAAATCGGGAGCAGATATTACCAATGAAATTGAAAAAGGATTAAAAGCCTTAGAAAACTATCACTGGAAAATATATCAGGTATCAATAATGCCGGTTGAATCTTTATCTGAAAAATAATCGTTCAGAATTAAATCTAACCGGCATGAATATTTTTATTTACTGATCTGCTTACTCTACAATATACATTTCATTAGAAGCTCTTATGTATTCCTGCGGATTGAAGGTAGATTCAAAACTACCTCTAACAAGATCTAATTTCAACTCTAACTGATTCATTCTATCTTTTAAGAATTCATCTTGTTTATATTTATCTATAAGTATTTTGTATTTATCTAGATTTTCGAGGATTCTAAAAGTAATAGTTCCAAATCTTATCTTTAAATTTTGAACAGCCTCCATCTGGTTATAATATTCCTGTTTCCAATTCTCCGGATTTTTTGTTTTAGACTCCACGATCTTATTTTCTGCAATTTTTGAAATATCTAAGATGTATTGAGTACGCTTTTTGGCATCGGTTTCATTAGTAAAACGTTTCTGGAATTCATCTTTATTAATCCCTAAAATTCCAACTACATTTTCTTCTAATGCATGGTTTTGCAATTCCTTTAGTTCATCCAAGCTCTTGGTAATTCCTTTCCATTCGGTTTCTATAAGATCTTTATCATGTGTAAATTGAGAAACTGAAGTAGTTAAATTAAACATTTTCATACTTTTTTCTCTGAGATCTCTATCTCTTCTGCCTAATGAGTTTATAAAAGAACCGATTCCATCAAACAAACTTCCGGCAAACATTCCTGTAAACGGAGTACCTTCTGCAAGATTCCCGGTAACATCAATAATATGACTTAAGGCAGCTAACCTGGCTTCATCTTTTTTATTCTCTTCTATATATTTCTGAAATTCTTTAAACCAGGCTGCATATCCCTCATAATTCATTGGGTTGCTTGTCTTTTCTAAAGTTCCATAAAATTCTTTGGAGCTATTGAATAAATTTAATGGCTTTATTTCACGCTCCATAGAAGCAAGATTTAAAACTGCCGAACTATAATTGTATTTGTAAACACTTACCGTATTCTTATCTAATTCCTGTTGGCGTTGTTCCAATACCTGCACTCTTTCCAGGAGTTTATCTACTTTTTCTGCGGAAGAATTCGAATTTTTAATACTTTCATCCAGGTTATCGATCTTAGCATCTATTTGCTTGATCTTAAAATCTAGGTTTTCCTTTTGAAGATTACGTTCTCTGTTCAACTCAGTTAAAACCAGAGAAGTTACGCTGTGGTTTGGAGTTTCTGTCTGAGCCTTAACTGCTAAAGGTGATAATATACATAGTAATAATATTCCGAAAATTGATTTTCTCATCCTATATCGCTTTAATTTGCTTGTTTATAACGTTCTACAGATTATCATATTTTATGCCGCATAATTTTTAGAACTTTCAAATATCCAGAATATTTCTCATATCCCGCCAATATTGTTGTTTTAAGGAAATACCTGTAAACTATTTAAAGTCTTACCGACTGATAATCTAATGTTTAATATTTCCACAACTTTTAAATTCAATTCACTTTTAGTGGAAATTCTCATCTTACAATAGCTAAACTTTATATGAAAAACATACTTAAGAATACTCAATTTTCAGTTTTAGATCTTGTTCCTGTTACCCAGGGCAATACTCCTACAGATTCTTTTAGGAATAGCTTAGATCTTGCACAGCATGTAGAAAATTGGGGATATAAAAGATTTTGGATCTCCGAGCATCATAACATGGAAAGCATTGCCAGTTCTGCCACAGTAATTTTATTAAACCATATTGCGCAAGGCACAAAAAGCATTAGAGTTGGTTCTGGCGGAATTATGCTTCCTAATCATGCACCCCTAGTTATTGCTGAACAATTTGGAACTATGGAGTTGTTGTATCCGGGAAGAATGGATCTTGGGTTAGGAAGAGCGCCGGGTACAGATCAAAAAACAGCAATGGCTTTAAGAAGAAACGTTCAAGAATCTGTAAATGATTTTCCTAACAACATCCAGGAATTACAGCGCTATTTTTCTGTTGAAAACAGGCATTCTGAGGTACGTGCAATTCCGGGAGAAGGTCTTAATATTCCACTTTACTTATTAGGATCTAGTACCTATAGCGCGCAATTAGCAGCACATATGGGATTGCCTTATGCCTTTGCGAGCCACTTTGCTCCTACTTATTTACATCAGGCTTTAAAACTTTATAAAGAAGGTTTTAAAAGTTCAGATCAGTTAGAAAAGCCATATTCCATTGCTTGTGTAAATGTAATTGCAGCAGATACAGATGAAGAGGCTGAACGTTTAGCTACCAGCCAAAAACAGATGTTTTTGGGAATTATTAGAGGCACTAGAAAACCTATGCCTGCACCTGTAGACAATATGGAAATGGTTTGGAATGAAGCTGAAAAAGCCGCGATTCAAAACATGATACATTATAGTTTTATAGGAAGCCCGGAAACAATTAAAAATCAATTATCTGGTTTCATCAAAGAGACCGGAGTAAACGAAGTCATGGTGGTTTCTCATATTTATGAACATAAGGCTAGATTAAGATCTTATGAAATTTTAGGAGAGCTTGCCCAATCTGAATAATATAGGATAATTGATAATTCCTCTTTCTCCATAAGCCTGTCTTAATTCCTTTTTAATGATATCTACCGGGTTTACACCTTTATCATTTTCGTAGTGTTTTACTGCAGACCAGGTTTTTAAATATCCTATTAGTTGATCGAAACTCCAATCTAATTTTAAATTTATGTTTGGAGTTTCTATTTCTTTAAAGGGAAATGGAATTGTCTTATACCCTTCTTCCAAAAGATATCTTTCTTTATCCCAATATGGGCCAATAAGGCCATGATATAATTCTTCTATCACTAAATTTGTTTCTTCATTGCTGGAAAATAATTCATATCCAATCACAGCAAAAACACCTTCAGGTTTTAAACAACGCTTCACTTCCTTATAAAATTCTTCAAAATTAAACCAGTGAATAGCCTGAGCTACGGTAATTAGATCAAAAGAGTGATCTTTAAAATTGGTGCTTTCCGCAGGCTGTTTAGAGTAATGAATATTAGCTTTTTTAACTGCGTTCTGCATTTGATTTTCGCTGATGTCTGTAGCATAAACATCCTTAAAATAGTTGCTTAAAACTCCGGCAACCTGTCCATTTCCGGTACCACAATCCCAGGCGGAAGAAAAATTTGTTACCTGGGCTAATATAAAATCATATAATTCTTGAGGATAAGTGGGTCTAAATTTAGCATAAAGATTAGACTGAGTAGAAAAGTTATCTTTCATAGATTATGATTTATATTTATCGCTAATAATAAATAATTTATAGAGTTCTCAACTAATTTATTAATTTACTAAAAATGCTTAAATTAGTGAGCGGTTGCCAAATAATTAATTTCTTCAAAAAGTAAAGCTATGGGTACTTATAAAGCTTCGTTATCGTTAAAGTTCTTGCTTCCTTCTGTTGTTTTAGTTTTACTTTCTGCATCTAATTGTTATGCAACAATGTATTTCCAAGATAAAGTTCAAGAACAGGTTCAATATAAAGAATTTAAAGGGGAAGTTGTAGATAGTAATACCGGGGAGGAAATTGCATTGGCCATGTTAAATCTGGAGGGCACCAATATTTCTACCATCACAAATTCTGAAGGAGAATTTTCAATTAAAATTCCGGGTTCTGTGACCGAAGGTATAATCAAGATTTCTTATCTAGGTTACCAAAGCAAATCTTTGCCTTTAAGTTATTTTAAAGCTGAAAACACAAAAATTGAATTGAGCCAGGTAATAGAAGAACTACCAGAAATAAGTTTGATGGATAATGGAAATGCAAGAGAACTTATAAATGCGGTTTTTGAGAAACGTGGCGAAAATTACTCAGATCAGAAAAACTTATTTACAGCTTTTTACCGAGAGACCATTCAGAAAAGAAGAAGAAATGTATCACTTTCTGAAGCTGTTGTAAAAATTTTAAAGCAGCCGTATACCAATTCAAAAAAAGATCAAATCTCAATTTATAAGGCACGCAAAAGAACCGATTATGAAAGGTTGGATACTTTAGCACTAAAATTAAGAGGTGGCCCTTATAACACTGTTTTTCTTGACGTAATGAAATATCCGGAATTCTTATTTTCTGGAATAATATCTGACACTTACAACTTTAAATTCGATAAGGTTACCAGAGTAAATAATAAACTGATTTATATTGTAAATTTTACCGAAAAAGACCATTCTCAACCCTGGTATTCAGGTAAGTTGTATGTAGACTCAGAAAGTCTGGCGCTCATTAAAGCTAATTTTACAATGAATGTAGATGATAAGGACAAAGCTGCAGAGATCTTTGTAAAGAAAAAACCCAATGCTGCAGATGTTTATCCCGTAGATGTTGTATATCAAGTAGATTACAGAGAGAGTAATGGAAAATGGTATTATAGTTATAGCCGGGCGCAATTAGAATTTGTTGTTAATTGGAAGCGTAAATTATTTAATTCCAGATATACCTTAAATGGGGAAATGGCGGTAACAGATTGGGAAAAATATTCAAATGGAAACCTGAAAAAAACAGAAGATTTTATTAGCACTTCCGTGGTAATGGTGGACGATGTTTCCGGGTTTACAGATCAGGATTTTTGGGGAGATCAAAATATTATTGAACCCGAGAAATCTATTCAAAATGCAATAGAAAAGATCCAGCGAAAGTTAGAAAGAGAGAAAGGACTAAGATTACCAATCTAAAACTACCATATTCCACAGCTCTCCTTCCTGTGAAGTATAGGTGTGTATAATTTTAAAACCAACTTTTTTATGTGCATTTAAAGATCTTGCATTTCGATTTGAAATAAGGGTTACGGCAAAATCGTAATCATTTTTAAAAGAATCTCTATAAAGATTATAACAGGCCTCCAAAACTCCCCTACTTCTATATTCCTTATCCACACACACCTGCCCTATTACAATATATTTATATGCCGAAATTACTTTCTCTCTATAAATTACTTCATCAAATTTTTGGAACATATTTTTTAGAATTGGAAGTTCTTCTTTTGTATCTATTGTCATCGCTAGGATATAAGCCACCACCTTTTGCTTCTTCTTACAAATAATTGCAGGTTCTATTGTCGTTCAACTTTTGTAGGTTGGTAAAACTATGTTTTACCGTAAGAAATCCCTGGCTTCTCAATTCTTCAGTAGAAAGAAATTCTGGAAGATTTGCTTTCTGCAAATCGAGAATCCCATTTAATTCTGAATCTGACGACGCTCTTTTATATTCAAGCTCATTCATAACTTACTTTATTAAAATTTAAGAGATCCAATTACATCAATTTTAAAGGTTATTTAAAGTGTTACTACTTCACAACTGACTATAGTCATGTTTTAAGTTATTGATTTCAATTAAATTAGATTAAAATATTCAACTTCTCACTTTTATTTTATTAGAGAGTCGGCTATCTTTAAATGTGCCTGAGTCTTTATTTATTAGTTCATTTTAAATCTATTAAATAATGAAAAAATCATCACTCGAGATCTATCTCTTATTGCCTATAAAGACTTTTATCAATAAGCAAACCTCGGTAGGAATATTGATTATTATTTCATCTTTGTTGGCTATGCTTGTTGCAAATTCTCCCTATGCAGAGAATTATCACGCTATATGGAGGCAGGAACTTTATGTGGGTTTTGATGATGCCGTTCTTAAAAAGACATTATTGCATTGGATTAATGATGGCCTGATGTCTATTTTCTTCTTTATGGTTGGGCTTGAATTAAAGCGGGAAGTGATGAGTGGAGAATTATCTAATTTCCGGAGTGCTATCTTACCTATTTTTGCAGCTCTTGGGGGGATGATATTTCCTGCATTGATTTTCTATTATTTCAATTTTGGATTAGATTCTATAAAAGGTTGGGGAATTCCAATGGCTACAGATATCGCCTTTGCTTTGGGAGTTTTATATCTCCTGGGAAATAAAGTGCCTTTATCGCTCAAGATATTTCTAACGGCGATTGCTGTTATAGATGATCTGGGAGCCATCCTGGTTGTTGCCTTTTTTTATACTTCAGATATTATGCTGAATAATCTAGCAATGGGAGGTGTTTTTTTACTTCTGCTAATGATAGCAAATTTCATAGGAATTCGTAACCCAATAGTGTATGCTATTGCAGGTATTGGAGGCCTTTGGATGGCAATTATGCTATCTGGAGTTCATGCAACTATTGCTGCCGTTTTAGCTGCATTCGCGATTCCCACCAGTAAAAAGATAGATACTCCATTATTTCTTAGAAAAGTGAAAATGCTCTCCTATCAAATCAAAGAAAAATTAAAATCTAAAAGTTTAAATAAAAACAAGACCGAAGATGAGATCACCAATTTAATAGAGAAATTCTCTTTACTTACTCAAGATGCAACTCCCCCGTTGCAAAGACTGGAATCTTCTTTACACTCCATAGTTAGTTTTGTGATCTTACCAATATTTGCTTTTGCCAATGCAGGAGTAACTATAGATTCAAATTCTTTTAATAACTTATTTAGTAATGTAGCTATAGGTATTATGCTTGGATTATTAATAGGAAAATTTGTTGGAATTGTGCTTTTTACAAGGCTTATGGTTTTCTTTAAGATCTCAACATTACCACCACACGTTCACTGGAAGCATGTTTACGGGATTGGCTTTTTAGGTGCTATGGGTTTTACCATGTCACTTTTTATAACAGAACTTGCTTATAAAAATGAAACCTTACTCACACAGGCAAAAATAGGGATACTCTCTGCTTCTTTAGTTGCCGGTATCATAGGATATTTCTATTTGAAATTTATACTTAAAAAAAGTTCTAGAAAGGCAAAAATTAAAGGGGATAAAGATCTGGTAAGTTTAGATTTAGATAGCACAGCAGACATCATAAAAAATCCCGTTTAAAAGAATTAAACGGGATTTTTTATAAGATTTTAGATCGATCTAAGCGTCTTCATGCATGAATTTTTGTTTCGCTAATAGCTCTTCTTCTGTTTCTACATGATCATCATCTGGCACACAACAATCTACCGGGCAAACCGCAGCACACTGTGGTTCTTCATGAAATCCTTTACACTCTGTGCACTTATCGGGAACTATATAATAGATCTCATCACTTATAGGCTCTTGAGCCTCGGTTGCATCTACCTTTTTCCCGTTAGGTAAAACTACATTTCCTTCCAGGTCTGTTCCATCTGCATAGCGCCAATCGTCTGCGCCTTCATAAATTGCGGTATTAGGACATTCCGGCTCACAAGCCCCGCAGTTTATACATTCATCTGTTATTATAATTGCCATAGCTAATATTATTAGTAAATTTAAAGATAAACCCCAGCATCAATTCTTATAGAATTTTAATTTTTCAAGGATTTATAGGCGATTTTTAATCGATAACTTTTAATTTCGCCGAGACAAATTTAAAGCCAAAACAATTCATAACCAAATAAGCCCATGACATTCGAGCAGCGAAAATCTCACTTAATTCAGTTAGGTCTCTTTTTAAACCAATTTCGCCGCGAGGGCTTGCAGAAACAGGACAATTTGCCTCATAACGATCTATTATTTAATAGAATGAATGAGCAAATTGAAATGGCAGTTCATCATAATGGCTGGTTTACCAAAGAAAATGTTCTCTTCTCTTTAGAAGAATGGGCAAAAGCTTTAACTATCGAGAATCTTGACAAATGGTTACAAGCATATAATTTTGACGTAATAGCACTCAAAAACCGTTGCTATTATCATGGCTGGTAATATTCCGTTGGTTGGATTTCATGATTTTATCTCTGTAATTATTTCCGGACATAATGTTGTTGTAAAACAATCTTCTAATGATAAATTGCTCCTGCCAATTTTAGCCGATTATTTGATCGCATTAGATTCAGAATATAAAGATAAGATCACCTTTACAACTGGGAGATTAGAAAGTTTTGATGCTGTTATTGCTACCGGAAGTAATAATACCTCCAGATATTTTGAATATTACTTTGCCAATAAACCTTCTATTATTAGAAAGAACAGAAATTCTGTAGCTATTCTTACCGGAAAAGAAACTGAAGAACAATTAAAGGCCTTAGGAGAAGATATCTTTAGATATTTTGGCTTAGGTTGCAGAAATGTTTCCAAACTATACGTGCCTGAGAATTATGATTTCGATAGTTTTTATAAAGCGATGTATTCCTGGAATGAGTTAATGAATCATGCTAAATACGCCAATAATTACGATTATAATAAAGCGGTGTATTTAATGAGTGAATTTAAGATGCTTGATAACGGATTTTTGGTCCTTAAAGAAGATGAAAGTTTTGGATCTCCAATAGCCACCATCTTTTGGGAGAGTTATTCTGATCTGGATTCGTTAAAAACCACGCTTCAAAATAATAAAGAAAATCTTCAATGTATAGTTGCAGATGGATTGCTGGATACTGAAGTTAAATTTGGCGAAACCCAACATCCACAACTTTGGGATTATGCAGATAATGTAGATATACTTTCATTTTTGACCGATCTAAAATAATCTCCATTTTTTAATAATTTTCACCTTAGAATTAGGAAGCCACTCTCCTCTATTTTTATTTAATTTCTCCATTTTGTATCTTGTGGCAAGACTTATTATTATTTATATAACATAAGATTCGCTTACTTTTTAGCATCTTTGTTACAAACACTTTTTATATGAAAAAACACAATTTCAGCGCGGGGCCTTGTATCTTACCTCAAGAGGTATTTCAAGAAGCATCGCAGGCTATATTAAACTTCAATAATTCAGGATTATCTATATTAGAGATCTCTCATCGCAGCAAAGATTTTGTAGCTGTTATGGAAGAAGCTAGAAGTCTTTCTTTAGAACTTTTAGGATTGCAAAATAAAGGGTACCAGGCGCTGTTCTTACAAGGTGGTGCAAGTATGCAATTTTTAATGGTTGCCTACAATTTATTAGAGAAAAAGGGAGCCTATTTAAATACCGGAACTTGGTCTAGCAAAGCTATAAAAGAAGCTAAGCTTTTTGGAGATGTAAATGTTGTGAAGTCTTCTGAAGATAAAAATTTCAATTACATTCCTAAAGGATATATGATTCCTACAGATGTAGATTATTTTCATTGCACTAGTAACAATACCATTTTTGGAACGCAGATGAAAGAATTTCCAAACACGCCAAAACCTATGGTGTGCGATATGAGTAGTGATATTTTCTCTCGGGAATTAGATTTTTCAAAATTTGATCTTATCTACGCTGGAGCTCAAAAAAATATGGGACCTGCAGGAACAACTTTGGTTATTGTAAAAGAAGATCTTCTTGGAAAAGTGTCTAGACAAATCCCTTCTATGCTGGATTATAAAGTTCATATAGAAAAGGAAAGTATGTTCAACACGCCACCGGTCTACGCTGTGTACGTTTCTCTTTTAACTATGAAATGGCTAAAAGCTCAAGGTGGAATTAAAGCAATTGAAGAGAAAAATGAGAAGAAAGCACAACTTTTATATTCTGAAATAGATATCAATCCATTATTTAAAGGCTATACGGCTGTAGAAGACAGATCTATTATGAATGCCACCTTTAACCTTAGCAACGAAGCTTTAAAAGATAAGTTTGATGCTATGTGCAAGGAAGCAGGTATTAATGGAATTAATGGTCATAGAAGCGTTGGAGGATACAGAGCTTCTATGTATAACGCATTACCACTTGAAAGTGTGGAAGTACTTGTAGATGTAATGAGTGATCTGGAACGTAACGCATAAATTAAAAACACATCTTATATTACTTTAAGTTTAAGTAGCATAAGATAAAAATGAAATTATAATTAGATGAAAGTATTAGCAACCGACGGATTATCTCAACCCGGTATTAATGCCCTTAAAGCTGCAGGTTTTGATGTTTCTACCACCAAAGTTGCCCAGGAGCAATTAATCAATTTTATAAACGAAGAAAAGATAAATGTGCTCTTGGTACGCAGTGCTACCAAGGTGAGAAAAGATGTAATAGACGCCTGCCCCAGCCTTAAGATTATAGGAAGAGCGGGAGTTGGTATGGATAATATAGATGTAGAATATGCCAAGAAAAAAGGCTTAAAGGTTATAAATACTCCCACTGCCAGTTCCAGTTCTGTAGCAGAATTGGTTTTTGCGCATCTTTTTAGCGGAGTTCGTTATCTACATGATTCTAATAGAAATATGCCATTAAGTGGTGATTCTATGTTCAAGGATCTTAAGAAAAATTATGCAGGAGGTACCGAGTTAAGAGGAAAAACTCTTGGAATTATTGGGATGGGTAAAATTGGACATGAAGTTGCCAAAATTGCATTAGGTATTGGAATGAAAGTTATTGCAAGTGATGATAAGGTGGGAGAAACTAATATAACTTTAAATTTTTATAACGATCAGGTAGTTTCTATTCCAATAAAAACTGAACCTGTAAAAGATATTTTAAAAGATTCAGATTTTATAACCCTGCATGTTCCTGCTCAAAAAAAACCTCTAATTGGCAAAAAGGAGTTTGAAATGATGAGACAAGGCGCTGCAATTATTAATACCTCCAGAGGTGGCGTTGTAGATGAGGTAGCTTTAATAGCTGCTCTAGAAAGCGGGAAAATTAGGTTTGCAGGATTAGATGTTTTTGAAGATGAACCTACCCCGGCAATACGAGTGTTAATGGAAGAAAGAATATCATTAAGTCCACATATTGGGGCTTCTACTAAAGAAGCTCAAGATAGAATTGGATTAGAACTTGCAGAACAGATAATCTCAATCCTAAAAGGCGCAACTGCCTAAGAAATAAAATCAGTGTAAATTGCTCCTGAAACAAAACTTCAGGAGCATTTTTTCTTTCTGAAAATTGACAACTATTTTATTAAAAATTTTCAGATCAAATAAATTCAAAAAAATTGTACCTTATAATGTCAATCTGCGTTCTAAAGTTTTAAAATTTAATTCAACTTGAAACCGACATAAAAATCTAAAATCATGAAAAATCTATTTTTTATATTCATTCTGGCCTTGACCATATATAGTTGTGGAACTACCAATAGGGACTTTAAAGGCAATAATAGCAATAATACAGCCAACGATACTGTAAGAATTGCTAATGATAGTTTAGAATATGAAGTGATTATAATTGAACCAGGTTTCAATTTATTTCTGAATAGCATTGCCAGACCTAGAAATTTTTATTCTCAAAATTATTTAGAGAACAAGAATAGATTTCTGGTTCAAGAATACAATTCTCGCGTAAGACAACCACAAAGATTCAATCCAGATTTATATATACAAGAGATTAATTATGACCCGAATATTGATTATGGGTATGAAGTGAATTATTTGATCTATAACTACTTTGTCTTTATTTCCAGGGAGTACAATCAAACTTTCTCTGTTCCAACACGATTATGATGTATGAATTTTATTATTGAATTTGTATATGATATCTTTGCCGAATGAATAAGTTAAAGCAACGTTGGGGCATTACTTCAAATTTCCAGTTAATAATGATCTTTGTGGTATTTGCAATCACCGGATCATCTTCTGTTAGACTCGCTGCTCCTATTTGTCATTTTTTTGGGGTATATCAGGAAACTTCACCCTGGTATGTTTTCTGGCCTATTAGAGTTTTGCTAATTTTCCCAACCTATCAATTCCTATTAGTTTGTTTTGGTTGGTTATTTGGGCAGTATGAATTCTTCTGGAATTTCGAAAAGAAAATGCTTACCCGCTTAGGTCTCTCCCGATTTTTGAATTAATTTTATCCTGTGAGTTTATTTCAAAAATATAGTTTGATCTTTTTAACGATGGCAATTCTGTTTCCACCGGTTTTAAAGCTTACTCATATTTATTCACATGATAAACATCCTGTTTGCAGTGAATATAATGATCTTCATATTCATAAAAAGCAAATTGATTGCCAGTTATGTAAACTTCATTTCACACCCTTTTTAAAGTTCGATTTGTTCTCTTATAAATTGAAGAATGATATTTTTATAGATAAGAAGTTCTTTAATAACTACCTTTTTTTAAGCGAATATCAAAAACTTTCCTTCGCCTTAAGAGGCCCTCCTCAAAGGAATTTAACTGTATAGATTATTTTTTAACTGGCATTTAGCCAGAATACATAAATTCCTAAATTTTAAAAAATGCACAAATTTTTATATATGCTATTTGCATTAGCAATAGCGACTCAAGCCTATTCTCAAAATTCTCTTAATGGAAATGTTACAGATCTGGATACCCAAGATCCTATAGCGGGTGTTACTTTATATTTTCCGAAATTAGAAAAAGGTACCAATACAGATCTGGATGGAAACTTTGAATTTAAGAACCTTCCCTCTGGAAATTTTGATCTGGTTATTTCTTCTATAGGATATAGCTCTAAAACAATTAAAATTAACCTTCCTAATTCCAACAATTTTAACATCGCTCTTTCTCCTTCTGCCATAGAAATGGAAACCGTAATAGTGTCTACACCTTTCCATCAATTACAGAGTGAAAATGTAATGAAGGTGGAGCGAGAAAGTGTAGATGAGCTTAATAAAAGAGGAGCTATAAATTTAGCCGAAGGAATTACCCAAATGCCCGGCGTAGAAAGCGTAACCACCGGAGCAGGAATTGGAAAACCTGTAATTCGTGGCCTTAGCTCTAATCGAGTTTTGGTATATACACAAGGAGTTAGACTCGAAAATCAGCAGTTTGGAGATGAGCATGGATTAGGTGTTAGCGGTAGCGGTGTAGAAAGTGTAGAAGTTATTAAAGGCCCTGCTTCCCTTCTCTACGGAAGCGACGCTCTTGGGGGTGTTCTTTATTTAAATCCAGAAAAATATGCAGATGAAGACAGCACCCATATGGATGCTAAATATGTATACCAAAGCAACACGTTAGGTTCTGAGGTGAATCTTGGAGTAAAATCTTCAGGTGAAAAATGGAAAATGCTTGCCAGAGGAAATTATGCAACCCATAGCGATTATAAAACCGGAGCTGACTATAGAGTTACAAATACCAGATTTCAAGAATCAGACTTAAAGGCTGGAATTGGGTATCAAACTAAAGCATACAAAGGAGATCTTAGGTATAATTATAACAAATCTAAGCTAGGAATTCCAGAAGAAATTGGAGTACAAAGCACTTCTAAAGATCAATTATTACCCAATCAGGAGGTAGATAATCATATATTAAGTTTGGATAACAAATTCTATCTACAAAATTCAAGTTTAGATGTAAAGTTGGGCTATTTATTTAATAACAGAAAAGAATTTGAAGACCATGGCATAGAACTTCATAATGAGAATGATCATTTAGATCCGGCTTTAGAATTGCATTTAAATACCCTTAACTATGATATTAAATATAATGCTCCAAACTGGGGTAACTTCCAGACTATTTTTGGGGTTCAAGGAATGCATCAAACCAATGAAAATTTAGGAGAAGAAGTTCTTATTCCCGATGCAACTGTAAGTGACTTCGGAATTTTAGCTACCACTCATTATCATCTAGAAAAAATAGATTTTCAGGGAGGGTTAAGATTTGATACTCGCAGTATAGATTCAAAAGAAATGGGAAATGCAAACGAGGAAGGATATTTTGCTGCCTTAAATAGAAATTTTACAAGTTACAATGGAGCTTTGGGTGCAAAATTTGATCTTTTTACAAACTTATCTTCAAGAATAAATTTAGCAACAGGATTTCGTGCCCCTAATCTGGCAGAATTAACCTCTAATGGAACTCATGAAGGTACTAATAGATATGAGATTGGAAATCCTGAATTAAAGAATGAACAAAACTTTCAATTAGATATAGCATTTGAATTTAAAAGCGAACATTTAGAGCTTTTTGCCAATCCTTTTTATAATAATATTTCTAACTATATCTATATAAGCCCTAATGGAGAATTCGTTGATGGAAATCCGGTTTTTGATTATGTTCAGAGCAACGTAAAATTATATGGTGGAGAAGCAGGATTGCACCTACACCCGCATCCAATAGACTGGTTACATCTTGAAAGCACTTTTGCAATGGTTCGTGGAGAAAAGCAAAATGGAGAAGATTTACCATTAATTCCTGCTGCTTCTATTACCAATACTTTACGAACAGAATTTGAAAAAATGATCTTGCTATCAAATAGTTACGCCTTTGTAAGTACAAAAAGTGTTTTTGATCAGGAACATATAAGTGATTTTGAAACCAGAACACCGGGATATACTTTACTTAGTGCCGGTTTAGGAGGAGAATTTAATATTTCTGCTTTAAAATTCAATTTAAATATAAGTGCTAATAATTTACTTAATAAATCTTATATCTCTCATCTTTCAAGATTAAAACCAGACGGGATTCAGGATAGAGGTAGAAATATTACCTTAAGTCTTCAAACAACTCTCTAAAAAAAAAGGAGGTTATCTTAAGTGATAACCTCCTTTTTTACTATAATATTCAACAATTTATTTATACGATTTCTGCTTCTAAAATAATTTCCTTTCTAGCGGCTGTACTCTTCCAAACAAAAGTATATAACCACATTAAAGTAAAAGAAGGAATTAAATCTGTTCCTGGTAAAATCTCTTCAAGAAACACCAGTATAGAAGCGAGTTTACCTTTTTTTCCGGGATACATCTGTCTCATTTGTTTAGCAGCAATTGGAGCCCATGCAATATCTAAAAATGGCCCCACAAAGGGAATTGCATAAGTAGCCATTCCAGCCAAGTCGAAAAGAACCCCCTTAATCAATAATCTGTTTTTTAAATTTTCCATAGTTAAGTTCTATTGGTTGATTTTTGATAAAACAAATAAGATGCCATTATCTTAAATTAGAACTTATTAAATTCATAAATTCATTTCGAGTTTCTATCTTTTGAAACTGGCCTCGAAATCCTGAAGTAGTAGTAACGCTATTTTGTTTTTGTACTCCTCTCATCATCATACACATATGTTGGGCTTCTATAACCACAGCAACTCCTTGAGGTTTTAAAGTATTATTAATACATTCTACAATATCATTAGTCAATCTTTCTTGTACTTGCATTCTTCGAGAAAAAACATCTACAATTCTTGGGAGCTTGCTCAAACCTACAATATGACCATTAGGAATATATGCTATATGTGCTTTTCCAAAAAATGGAAGCATATGATGTTCACAAAGAGAATAGAGTTCAATATCTTTAACTACTACCATTTCATCATAAGATTCTTTAAACATAGCACTTCTTAAGATCTCTTCTGGATCTGCATGATAACCTTGCATTAAGAACTGCATAGCTTTGGCAGCTCGTTCCGGGGTTTTTACAATTCCTTCACGCTGGCTGTCTTCCCCTATTTGCTCGATGATATTTTTAAAATTCCCCTTTAGCTCCTTGCTTACTTCCAGATTGTATTCTTCAAAATATTTATACATCTTTTTATTTTTTCAATTTTTGTGAGAACAATTCTTTTAACTTTTTGATCTTTGGATCTATGATAACCTGGCAATACTGCTGTTGTCTATGTTTGCTGTAATACTCTTTATGTTCCTCTTCAGCTTGATAAAAAGCGCTTGCCTCAGTAACTTCTGTTACTATAGGATCTTTAAAGATCTTTTCTGAAGTTATTTTTTCTATAACTCTATTTGCAACTTGCTTTTGTTCTTCTGAAGTATAAAAAATAGCACTTCTATATTGTGTTCCTACATCATACTGTTGCCGGTTCAAAGTTGTTGGATCATGCGTGCTGAAGAAAATATATAGCAATTCCTCAAAACTGGTAATCTTAGCGTCGAATTCTATTTTTATAGCTTCTGCATGTCCTGTTCTACCTGTAATAATTTCTCTATAAGCAGGATTTTTTATAGCTCCTCCTGTAAATCCGGGAATAACGGTTTTCACTCCCGCTACTCTTTCAAAAACCGCCTCGGTACACCAAAAACATCCTCCGGCCAAAATAGCGATCTCATTATTTTCTTCTATCATGAATTATTTTTTTTGTTTAATAAAAGTACTCAAAATTTAAACAGAAAATAATATTTAACGATTAATTTGCTTATCACTTCTCCTTCAGAAAACATAGATTTAATATTTTTTAAAATGAGATCATTAACTTAAACCTCTCTTCCAGCCGAGAAAAAGTAATAATTGAATTCAAAATTAATAGCTAAGAATGATGTCTTTTGGATTATACGAACATTTTTTAAAAGCTATTATAACGCTCTTTAAAAGATAATAAGTAATTTCACTGCTTTAAGCAAAATCAATGATCTACGCCAATAATATTCATAAATACTACGGAAAGTTACACGTTTTAAAAGGAGTAAATCTTCACATCGCAAAAAGTGAAATTGTATCTATAGTAGGTGCTTCGGGTGCCGGTAAGACTACGCTCCTTCAAATTTTAGGAACCTTAGATCAGCCGGATAAACAACCAGATAGTTCTTTAGAAATTAACGGAAATGATATTTATGCTCAAAATTCTAAAAAGCTTTCAAAATTTAGAAATGAGCAGGTAGGATTCATATTTCAATTTCACCAGTTATTACCAGAATTTACTGCCTTAGAAAATATTTGTATTCCCGCTTTTATCAAGAAGACATCTAAAACAGAGGCGGAAAAAAGAGCTTTTGAATTACTGGATTTTTTAGGCCTTAGAGATAGAGCACATCATAAACCGGGAGAATTAAGTGGGGGTGAACAACAAAGAATTGCAGTAGCTCGTGCCCTTATCAATAATCCGGCGGTGATCTTTGCAGATGAACCTTCGGGAAACCTGGATAGCGAATCTGCAGAGAATCTTCATAAGTTGTTCTTTCAATTAAGAGAAGAATTTCATCAAACTTTTGTAATTGTTACTCATAATGAGGAATTGGCTAATATGGCCGATAGAAAGCTTACCATGGTAGATGGAGAGATTGTCTAAATAAAATTTCTGAATAATAGCAAATGCTAAAAAAAGCAGAGTTAAAATCATTTTTAGATTATAAGGTAGAACAATATAATTCTCCAGAATTTATTGAAACAGATCCTATCCAAATTCCGCATAAATTCAGCAAAAAAGAAGACATTGAAATAGCTGGTTTTCTAACCGCAACTATTTCCTGGGGAAATAGAAAGAGTATCTTAACAAATGCAAATTCTTTGATGGAGAGAATGGATAACGATCCTTATAATTTTGTATTGAACCACTCTCATGCAGAACTTTCCAGTCTCGATAATTTTGTGCACAGAACCTTTAATGGCTTGGATCTGCAGTATTTTATAACATCATTACAAAATATTTATAACAAGCATAAGGGTTTAGAAAATGTATTTACATCTAATGCTGAAGTAGATTCTTTACAAAATGCTATCCATGAATTTAAAAAGATATTTTTTGAACTTCCGCACCTTCCAAGAACGCAGAAGCATGTGAGCGATCCGTTAAAAAATTCTGCTGCTAAAAGGATTAATATGTATTTAAGATGGATGGTGAGAAATGATAGAAATGGTGTAGATTTTGGAATCTGGAAGAAGCTAAATCCAAGTCAGTTATCCTGTCCGTTAGATGTGCACTCTGGAAATACAGCTAGAAAATTGGGGCTTTTAAAACGAAAGCAAAACGATGGAAAAGCACTAAAAGAATTAGATCTTAATTTAAGAAAACTAGATCGGGAAGATCCCGTAAAATATGACTTTGCCTTGTTTGGACTAGGGGTTTTCGAGAAATATTGACATTCTCCCTTTGCATTCAAAAAAAAGATTAACTTTGAGAAAAAACCTTCCAAAAGTATCCCTGCATTCAGGAAGAATTCATTTCGTAAATATTTATGAAGCACCCAAATAGCCCTGAAAATCAGTCGCAAAGACTACAGACTCTTCGAGAATTAAATATTATGCATTCCAACTCTGAGGAGAGTTATGATAACATCACATCGCTTGCCTCTTTAATTTGTGGAATGCCCATATCTTTAATATCACTCATAGGAGAAAATATTCAATGGTTTAAGTCTAAAGTGGGAACAGATATTTGTGAGGGAGATCCTGAAGTTTCGCATTGTGCGCATGCTATATTGAATCCTGATGAATTGATGGAAGTTCAGGACACAAGAAAGGATGAAAGATTTGCAGACAATCCATTTACCCTGGCAGATCCCGCTTTATTATTTTATGCAGGAATGCCTTTAAAAGCTGAAAATGGCGTAGTTCTAGGAACCCTTTGTGTGTTAGATACCAAACCCAATAAACTTACCGATTCTCAAAAATATGCATTGCAGGCCCTTGCAAAGCAGGTAGAAAAATTATTTGAACTTCAAGGTAGAAATCAACATCTCGAAAAAGTAAAAGATCAATTAAAAGCTAAAAATAACCAATTAAGAGAATTCGCCGGGACAGTGTCTCATGATATGAAAATGCCATTAGCTAACATGATCATAACTTCAGATCTTTTAAAAGCTAAATACGCAGGTAAAATAGATGAACAAGGTTTAGAATACTTAACTTATTTAAAACAATCATCTTTCAAACTCAGCAATTACATCACCTCCATATTAGAACATTACGAGAGTGACACTTTAACCGAATCTAAAGATGAAGAATTTGATATTCACGATCTTGTTAGAAGAGATTATAGATCTTCTAAATATTAATTATAACTGTATTATCAATCTTCCTGAAGAGAATATAATGATCAAGACTAATCGTGTAGTATTAGAGCAAATCTTTCTAAATCTTATTGGTAATAGTCTAAAATATAATGATCAGGAAGAAATTATTATTGATGTTATGTGCGTGAGACAGGAAGACTTCTACAATTTTACGATTAAAGATAATGGGATAGGAATTCCAAAAGATAAGCAAAAAGAGATCTTTAATTTGTTTACTGTTTTAGCGGAATCTGATAGAAGTGGAAATCGCGGAAATGGAATTGGACTTTCTACCGTTAAAAAATTGGTAGAATCTATGGGAGGTGAAATTTCGTTAATTTCTGAAGTAAATATCGGTACAACGTTCAATTTTTCGATAAAACGCAATTGTTACTCTTAAAAAATAACTGATTTACAACACAATAGATAAAAAATAAGTCTTATTATTGATATTGCTAATTAGGTGAGCAAATCTATATGAAAGACAATTACACTATTGAAAAAGATTTCCCTACCCAAAATATTAATGATATAAAAGAACTTTTGGCTTCACAAGACAAAGACTTATATCAAATTATCTTCTTAACCTCACACATGTTTGAGGTGCCTATGGCTTGTATAAGTCTATTGGATGAAGATTTTATGCATTGCAAATATGCTACGGGAATCAATTTTGATAAAGAAGACCGCGAACATTCTTTCACCAATCTTACGCTTTTATCAGATGAAAAGGTTACACTGCTTAATTTTTCTGAAGATCCGGCATTGTTTGAAACATCTGGTAATATTTATAAAAAGAACATTAAATTTTATGGTGGGGTTTCTCTTAAGGATAAGAATGGAGGTAAAATTGGGGTGCTTAGCATATTAGATACAAGCGAACGCAACTTGGATGCTAATGAAATTAAAGCCTTTTTAGCATTGGCTAATCAATGTAACAAATTGATTGAATTTAGCTTTCAAAAAGAAAAATTTCAGGAAATTCAAAATACTTTAAAACAGAAATATAGAGAACTTGAGAAATTTGCAAGTTTGGTTTCTCATGATATTAAATCTCCTTTAGCCAATATAATCTCACTTACAGAATTATTAAGGGAAGAGAACAAGGGAAAACTAGATGCTGAAAATATTGAATATCTAAATTATTTAGTAGAATCTTCTTACTCCCTTAGGAATTACGTAGATGGAATTCTAGGTTTCTACAAAAGCGATCATATTTTAGAGAAAGATTTTGAGAATGTAGACTTAGATCAGATCTTAAAAACCATTGTTCGTCTTTATGAATATTCAGAAAATTTAAGCATAGAGTATCCAGAGAAAGTAACTTTACATAAGGTTAATAAAGCCGCTCTAACACAAGTGCTTTTAAACCTAGTAAGCAACTCCCTTAAATATAACAATAAAGGGAACAGAAAGGTTAAAATACATTTTAAGGAAACCCCCTATTATTATCATTTTAAAGTTGAAGATAATGGGAACGGCATTCCTGAAGCAGATATAGATAAGATCTTTCAGCTTTTTACCACACTAGATACCAATGATAGAGATGGAAATCCAGGAAGCGGGATTGGCCTTGCCACCGTACAAAAATTGGTAATCAATATGGGCGGTAAAATAAATGTAACTTCTAAACTCGGTGAGGGAAGCACTTTCTCATTTAGCGTAAAACGTTTGTAAAGCTTAATAATTCTTATGCTTTTTATATATTTGATGAAATAGTAGATCTCCATGCAGTTTAATCATCCTGAAGTTTTATATGCACTCTTCCTGCTGATTATTCCCATTTTAATTCATTTATTTCAATTAAGAAGATTTAAGAAGGAAGCTTTTACCAATGTAAAATTTTTGAGAAAGCTTAGCGAGCAAACCCGTAAAAGTTCTCAACTTAAAAAATGGCTGGTATTAATAAGCCGACTTCTAATTTTTACCTGTATCATTTTAGCATTTGCCCAACCCTATTTCAGTATAAATAGAGACGATAGCTCCGGCCAATGTTTTTATTTATTTGGATAATTCTTACAGCATGCAGGCAAAAGCAAAGCAGGGCCAATTATTCCAAAACAGCAAACAGGAACTTCTCAAGTCGCTACCAGAAAATAAAAATATCACCCTTTTTACCAATGATGCCGAATATGCAGATGTAACCAGAAAAGAAATTCAGGAGATTGACTTCACTCCTACTGCGTTAGATCTAAATACGCTCCTTCTCAAAATAAAATCGCTAACGGCTAATAGCAAAAGAGAGAATAATTTGTTGCTGTTCTCTGATCAACAAAATTTGGAACTTTCAACATTGAATGATAGTATAGATATTAATCTATTTAGCTTCAATTTACAGGCAAAAGATTTTAATAATATTGCTATAGATACCGCTTTCTTGTCAGATTTAAAACCAGAAACTAGCGTTTTGAATGTTAAGCTAAGTTCTTTTGGCAATCCAGAAACTTTAACCACCGTCTCACTTTATGATAACGAAAAATTGTTAGGAAAAACAGGTGTAAAGATTAATGAAGAGAAAGATACCGTTATCCAATTTCAATTACAGAAGAAGGCCATAGAAAAAGGGATCATTAAAATTGAGGATAATGGCCTTGATTTTGACAATATTATGTTCTTCAATATCAATGAAATTAGGCCAATTAATATTGTGAATATCAGCAATTCTGAAGATCTGTTTTTAAAGAAAATCTATACCCAACCTCAATTTAACCTCACCACTTTTACTGAAGATGAAATAGATTATAATTCCTTAGAAAATGCTCAGGTTATTATTCTAAATGAACTATCTAAAATTTCCAATTCGCTTCAAAATACATTGCTTAAAAAAGCTAAGGAGAACACCATATTTATTTTTATTCCTTCCTTAGAAATCAAGGATGTAAATATTAAATTACTTATTAAAAACCTGGGGTTACCGGAGTTTTCTACGCCCATATCCAATGAAAAATTAATTACCGGGATATCTTATAAAGATCCAATTTTTGAGGATGCCTTTGAAAAACAAGTTTCTAATTTTGATTACCCTAAAGTTCAGAATTATTATGATCTTGATAGAAGCAATGGAACCGCTTTGTTACGATATGAAGATCTAAAACCATTCCTGATTAAAATAAACAATAAATACGTTTTTACTGCACCTATAAATCAAACAAATTCCAACTTTTTGCAGTCTCCATTGGTGGTACTAAGTTTTTATAATATTGGCCTTTCCGCTTTAAAACCTTCACAATTATATTATACTCTAGGAGCTTCTAATAATATTGATATTCCTGTAAAAACTAAAAGCGATAAGATCTTAGAACTTAGATCTAAAAATTTAAACTTTATCCCACAACAACAGCAGTTTTCTGATCGGGTACGAATCTCAACTACCGACTTCCCAAAAGAACCAGGAAATCTTGAGGTTTGGTTTAATGATCAACCAATTTATAATTTGAGCTATAATGTGAATAGAGATGAAAGCAAGTATATCCCTTTAGATCTTGAAAACAATAAGAATATTCAAAAAATAGAGTCCTTATCTGAATTCATTAATTTATCTGGCTTTACCAAAGAAGTAGATTCTTTTTGGAAATGGTTTGTTACTTTTGCACTGTTCTTTTTAATTATAGAAACACTACTCTTAAAATATTTTAAATGAAGCTACTTCTTAAATCGGCTACAATTATAGATGCATCCTCAAAATATCATCAAAAGAAAGTTGATATTTTAATTAATAACGGGATTATTGAAAAGATTGGAAGTTCTTTAAAATCTGAAAAAGTTGATGAAGAGATCAGCCTTAAAAGATCTTCATATTTCTAAAGGTTGGTTTGACAGTAGTGTGAGTTTTGGAGAGCCTGGTTTTGAAGAACGTGAAACTATAGAAAATGGCCTTAAAACTGCGGCATTAAGCGGATTTACGGAAATAGCATTGAATCCGAATACAGATCCTGTTCTAGATAATAATAGCTCTATAACTTCTGTATTATCTAAAGCAAAAAACCTCGCTGTAAAAGTCTATCCTGTTGGCGCTTTAACAAGAAAATCTCAGGGAGTAGATCTTGCTGAACTTTACGATATGTTTCAGGCTGGAGCGGTTGCATTTGGAGATTATAAAAGCGCCGTTATGCATCCAAATCTTTTGAAATTAGCATTATTATATGCTCAAAATTTTGATGGATTGGTACAATCTTATCCACAGGATAATGATATTGCCGGGCATGGTTTAGTGAATGAAGAAAACAACAGTACTAAACTCGGATTAAAAGGAATTCCCGCCTTTGCTGAAGAGTTACAGATCTCCAGAGATCTAACCATCTTGGAATATACCGGGGGAAAATTGCATATTCCAACCATTTCTACTGAAAAATCGGTTAAGTTGATAAAAGACGCTAAGAAAAAAGGCTTAGATGTAAGTTGTAGTGTGGCTATCCATAATTTAATCTTTACCGACGATCTGTTAGCCGAATTTCCAACGGCAGCAAAAGTTTTACCCCCGCTTAGAACAAAGAAGGATATAAAAGCATTGATAAAAGGTATTCAGGACGGAACTATAGATATGGTAACATCAGATCACATGCCTATAGATATTGAGCATAAAAAAGTGGAATTTGAAAATGCAATGAATGGAACTATAGGTCTGGAATCGGCATTTGGCGCTCTTAATACAATTCTCCCATTAGAAGACACAATAGACCTTCTAACCAAAGGAAGAAAGAGGTTTAATATTGAAGAACCTGTAATTGAAGAAGGTGCGAGAGCCAACTTTAGTTTATTTAATCCTAAAACCTCTTATAAATTTACAGAGGCTAATATACATTCTACATCCAAAAACAGTATGTTCTTAGAAACACAACTTAAAGGAATGGTCTATGGAATTATTAGCGGAGATAAAGTGGAATTAGTCAATTAACTACAGAATTTCTGTAATTTTGTAGAACTAATCGATCAAAAAATATCATCTCATGAATAATCCTGTTGCAAACGATGGCAAAACTGCCGCAATTGTTGCCTATTTCACCATCATAGGAACTATCATAGCTTACTTTATCAATAATGACAGAAAAAATCCCTTTGCCAGCTTTCATATAAGACAAGCTTTAGGCGTTCACTTAACTTTTTATCTTTTAGGGGCTCTTGTGAGTATTTTTGACAGTTGGATGATTACCTACTCGTTTTGGATCTTTATTCTGGTATTAGGAATTTATGGTCTGGTTACCGCAATTCAAGGAGAACAAAGACCCATCCCGCTTTTGGGGGAATCTTTTCAAAAATGGTTTAGCACAATACATTAATTAATGAATTCAAAACAACTTTCCCTACATCATATTATTAAAGCTCCAATTGGACAACTTGAAAAAGCTCCTGTATTATTCATGTTTCATGGATATGGAAGCGATGAGAATGATCTTTTCTCTTTTGCAAGTGAGCTTCCTGAAGAGTTATTCATTATTTCGGTAAAAGCACCTTATCCTTTACAGCCTTATGGAAATGCCTGGTACGCTATTAATTTTGATGCAGATCAGAATAAATTTAGCGATAATGAGCAAGCAATTGAGTCTCGAGATAAGATTGCTACATTTATAGATGAAGCTATTAAAAGTTACCCTATTGATGCAAAAAATATTACTTTATTAGGCTTTAGTCAAGGAACTATCTTAAGTTATGCTGTTGCACTGAGTCATCCAGAAAAGATCAAGAATTTGATAGCGCTTAGTGGATATGTAAATCTTGATATTATTGAGCCTAATTTTAAACAGAATGATTTCTCCAAATTATCGGTTTATGCTTCTCATGGAAGTCAGGATCAGGTCATTCCTGTAAGTTGGGCAAGAAAAGCACCTCAATTACTTGCAGAACTTGGTATAGATCATAAATATTCCGAATTTCCTGTGGGTCATGGCGTTGCACCACAAAATTTTATGGAATTAAAAGAATGGCTTAAAAAAAGGATTTAGTCCCGAGGATACAGAAAGGATTTTTCGGTATTCAGGCTCAAATTGTTATTTTCATCCAGATCATAAGAGATTAACAATTCCCCCCAATAAGTTCCGTCTGTAAAATCTGCAATGATCCATTTATGATTTAAGATCTTTACTTTATTGATTCGCATAACGCCTTCCATTCCGGCAAATGGAACCAACTCATTATCTTCTTCAGCGCGATTTCTACTAATTATAGCGTCTTCAACTTTTTGAGATAATTCTTTTGCATCTATTCCTTTACTTTCAAAATAAGAGATGGATTCTTCATTTTGATCTAATGAGAAATAATTTAAATTGAGATTTTCACTTATTAAGGAATCATTCTTAACTTCTACAGCATCTACTTTAGATTGAAGTTGTTCTATATTATCCTGCTTTGCTTCTAAGATTTTTTTATCATTTACATAAATAAAAATGGTGAACATCAACATAAATATAAACCCGTACAATAGTATTTTACTTCGCATTAAATTGTGATTTTTAGATTATCATACGCCAGAAAAACATTTTCTGGCAATTCGGCTTGCACTTCATCATGAAAGCCCATCATATGACTGATGTGTGTTAAATAAGCTCTCTCCGGTTGAATTTCTTCAATAAATCTCAAGGCATCTTCTAAATTAAAATGAGAGTGATGCGGTTCTTTTCTAAGGGCATTGATTACTAAAACCTTTACCCCCTTCAATTTTTCTTTTTCTTCAGGTTCAATAGTTTTAACATCGGTTAAATACGCAAAATCATTCAATCTAAATCCATAAACCTGCAATCTATTATGCATGGTATCTATAGGAGTAATAGTTAGATCTTTAAAAGTGAAATCTGAATTTGTGATTTCATTTACCGCTACACTTGGTGCCCCCGGATATTTATTTTCAGTTTGAAAAATATATTCAAACCGTTTCTTGAGAGAATCTATCACTCTTTTATGCGCAAAGATTGGAATATCTCCCTGTCTAAAAAAATAAGGCCGAATATCGTCTAATCCCGCAGTATGATCATTATGCTCATGGGTATAAAGTATAGCATCTAAATGTTGTATGTGATGGGTTAACATTTGAGCTCTAAAATCTGGACCACAATCTATTAAAATATTGTAACCCTCCCATTGAACCATTACCGAAACCCGTAATCGTTTATCCTTAATATTTGTACTTAAACACACGGGATGACTACTTCCAATAACCGGTATTCCCTGTGAAGTACCTGTACCTAAAAAAATGACGTCCAAAAGTTTTATTTTTCTACAAAAGTAAATATAATTTTTTTCTATAGTAACCTGTTTTAGTACCTTTGTCTGACATAACTTTGTTATTAAAAAGATATATATATGCCCATTACCATTATGGGGGACAGAGAATTTGAAAATGTTCCTTCAATTAAAAGTAAAGCATTACGAATCAATCTAAACGAGAATATTTACGGAACCTTTGCCGAAATAGGTGCAGGTCAGGAAACTGTAAGAAATTTCTTTAGGTCTGGTGGTGCTTCCGGTACTATAGCAAAAGCTATGAGTGCTTATGATAAAGACTTTAGTGATGCTATTTATGGGGTTGAAGATGATAAGCGCTATGTTACCGAAAATAGGCTTAAAAAGATGCTTTCTCATGAGATCAATTTGATCGAAGAAAGAATTAGCAGAGAAAAACATCCCAATAAATTATTCTTTAGCTACGCGAATACGGTAGCAACCATAGATTTTGCAAAGCAATACAAAGGTCATGGTTGGGTTGGTATTAGATATCAGGTAGATCCTAATGAAGATTATAATGAAATAAGTCTACACATTCGTTTTCATGAAAACGATGCGCGTTTACAACAAAATACGTTGGGAATTCTTGGAGTAAACCTTATTTATGGGGCTTATTATAAGTACGATAATCCTAAAAAATTATTGAGATATCTATATGATCATATAGATAAAGATCAAATAGAGATTGATACCATTAACTTTTCAGGTCCAAGATTTGAGCAAGTTGATAACAGATTGATGAGTTTGCAACTCGTGAAGAACGGAATGACCGAAGCGGTAATGTTTGCCCCAGATGGAAATAACGTATTACCTGCAAAAATACTTTACAAAAAGAATATCCTTGCACTTAGAGGTAGTTATAGACCTGTAACTAAAGTGAACATGGATATGTACAAACGTTCTTTGGAACTATTCATTAAAGAGCGTAAAGTAGAAGAAGAAAATACCGAAGTTATCTTTGAAATTACTTTGTCTAATCTTCGGGCAGAAGGAGAGATAGATGAAAGAGACTTTATGGATAGAGCAGAATTGTTATGTTCATTAGGGCAAACGGTGATGATCTCTAACTTCCAGGAATATTATAAAGTAGTAGAATACTTCTCAAGATATTCTAAAGAACGCATGGGTCTGGCAATGGGAGTAAATAACCTTGTAGATATCTTCGATGAGAAATATTATCGTCATTTAAGCGGAGGAATCTTAGAGGCCTTTGGTAAGTTGTTCTTTAAAGATCTTAAAGTGTACCTATATCCTCTCAAAGATCCAGAAACAGGAGAACTTATAACCAGTGAAAATTTAAAAGTACATCCAAGGATGAAAGAACTTTACAAGTTCTTTAAATACAACGGAAAAGTAGTAGATATTGAAAACTATAATCCTGATATCTTACAAATCTTCTCTCGTGAAGTTTTACAAATGATCTCTGAAGGTAAATCTGGATGGGAAGATATGTTACCAGAGCGCACCACAGCAATGATCAAAAATCAGCATTTATTTGGGTACCGGGAAACAAAATTAGAAGAGAAAGCTAAGTAATTAGTATTTACAGCTTTATTAAATAAGTATAAAAAAAAGCGGTTTCAAATTGAAACCGCTTTTTTATGCTTTATATAAAACCAATGCGTCTTAATCTATTCTTGTGATCTTTGCACCTATAGCTTTTAATCTTTCATCAATATTTTCATACCCTCTATCTATTTGCTCGATATTGTGAATAGTAGAAGTTCCTTTTGCAGATAATGCAGCTATCAGTAATGAAACCCCGGCACGAATATCTGGAGATGTCATGGTTGTTGCTCTTAATGGAGACTGAAAGTCATGACCAATTACAGTAGCTCTGTGCGGATCACATAATATGATCTTGGCTCCCATATCAATCAATTTATCTACAAAGAACAACCTGCTTTCAAACATTTTTTGATGAATAAGAACACTTCCTCTTGCTTGAGTTGCAGTAACCAAAATAATACTCAAAAGGTCTGGAGTAAAACCAGGCCAGGGCGCATCGCTAATGTTCATTATAGAGCCATCAATAAAATTTTGGATCTCGTAACCTTCAGTATGAGCAGGAATAAAAATATCATCTCCCCTCTTTTCAATAGTAATTCCTAATTTTTCAAAAGTTCTAGGAATCAATCCTAAGTGCTCCCATCCTACATTTTTAATGGTGATCTCACTTTTGGTCATTGCAGCCAGACCTATATAAGATCCAATTTCAATCATATCTGGTAAAATGGTATGCTCACAACCTGTAAAGCTTTCTACTCCTTCTATATGCAAGAGATTAGATCCTATTCCTTCAATTTTTGCACCCATAGAATTCAACATCTTACAAAGTTGTTGTAGATATGGTTCGCAGGCAGCATTATAAATGGTGGTTTTACCTTTGGCCCAAACTGCAGCCATTAAAATATTGGCCGTTCCGGTAACAGAAGCTTCTTCAAGCAACATATCTGCACCTGTAAGTCCTTCTGGAGCTTCTACTCCATAAAACCGTTCTTCTTTATTGTATCTGAATTTTGCTCCAAGATTTACAAAACCTTCAAAATGCGTATCTAAACGTCTTCTTCCAATTTTATCTCCTCCTGGACGCGGAATATATCCTTTTCCAAATCTTCCTAAAAGCGGCCCAACAATCATAATAGATCCTCTTAATCCGCTTCCATCTTTTTTAAAGGCTTCACTTTCTAGATAATCAAAATTGATATTATCACTTTGAAAAGAATAACTTCCTTTTTTAAGTTTTTCAACTTTTACTCCTAGATTTCCTAAAAGCGTGATCAACTTATTTACATCAACAATATCCGGAATATTATTGATCACAACTTTTTCTGGAGTTAATAATACGGCACAAAGAATTTGTAGGGCTTCATTTTTGGCACCCTGAGGCTGTATAGTTCCGCTCAAGGCATGGCCCCCTTCAATTTGAAAAGTTCCCATAGGGTAATTAAATTTTAATGACGCTTACGTCCGCGTGGATTGTTGTTACGTGTATTCTTTTTCGGGGTATTCTTAAATTTCTTGTTTCCGCGTAATAGGCTTGCGGCTTCACTAAGATCTTCTTCTTTATTCTTTAAATTTATCTTTCCGCCACTCAGCTCTTTTAAGTGCTCAAAGATCACTTCATCATCTACCGTCTCTCTGTTCCAGTTTAGATAAGATTTCTTCATGTGGTTAGCAATAGCATAGATCAAAGCTTCTTTTAGATCTCCTTCTTCCCATTGCAATGCTTGATCTATCATTCGCTTTATATTATTTCCGTAGAAACGATATTTAGGAAAATTTTGAGGATAGGTCATGGTCTCCGGTCTTTCTTCTAAGAGTTCTCTTGAAGGTTTAGGGTAGGGAGAATCTACATCCAATTTAAAATCACTTATTATAAAAAGTTGATCCCATAATTTATGCTGAAAATCTGGAACGTCTCTTAAATGCGGTTGCATATTACCCATTACGGCAATAATAGACTTCGCAACTTTGTTACGCTCTGCTTCATCTTCAATACTAACGGCGTGTTCCACCATTTTTTGAAGATGTCTTCCATATTCTGGAATAATCAACTTACTCCTCTCAGAGTTATATTCTAATTCGTATGTCAAAATTGAAATTTAAAGGTGATAATTAATTTGGTAGAAACTATATCGGCTGCAAAATACTAAATTTAATTCAACTGCCCTATAGTTTAAATTTAATAAAACTCAAATTACATCAATAAATAAACGGAGAAATTATAAAGATATTACGCCTTCTACTTCTTCTCCTACTTGTTTGTATTTTGAAATTACCGCGTCTGGATTTTTCATTCTAACATTTACGGAAACACTGGTATATTTATCATTTTTTGATTTTTTTGTAGTGATCACCGCACCCAAATTATCAAAAATATCATGTATTTGCTCTACTTTTTCTGCACTGGTAGGCACGATGAATTTATATAAGTACTCTGTTGGCCAAAGCGCTGTGTCTTGCAATTGAGTTTTTAACTTTGCGTAAAATTCTTCAGGATTCTTTGAGGCTTCCATAATTTTATTTAATCTGTTAGACTACAAATATACAAGTAATGATTCATTTTTTTTATCAATTACAAATACCGAAATTTGCAGCGTGCAAAAAAAGAGAATTGTAATTACCGGTGGTCCCGGTACCGGAAAATCGTCGGTGATCATAGATCTTGAAACTAAAGGCTTTCCTTGCCTTCATGAAGTTTCCAGAGAGATCACCCTTGAAGCTCAAAAACAAGGTATTGAGCAGTTATTTTTAGACCAACCGCTATTGTTTAGCGAGAAACTGTTAGAAGCCCGTGTAAATCAACATATTCAAGCCGATGATATGCGAGAAGAAGTGATCTTTCTAGATCGCGGTATCCCAGATGTTGTTGCTTATATGGATTATTTTGGGTCTGACTATCCTCATAAATTTAAGCAGGCTTGTAAAGAATATGAATACACCAAAATATTCCTCATGCCTCCCTGGAAAGAGATCTATAAAACCGACAATGAACGGTATGAATCTTATGAGCAGGCAGTACTCATTCATGACTATTTAAAAAAAGCTTATCTTAACTTTGGTTATACTCCTATTGAGGTACCAAAACTCTCTGTAGAAAACCGAAGTGAATTTATATTAAGTAACCTGGGAAGCTAAATTTGCAGGAAGCAAGAGACATATTACAAAAATATTGGAAACATCAAACCTTTAGGCCGTTACAGGAAGAAATTATAAAATCGGCTTTTGAAGGAGAAGATATTATTGCTTTGCTGCCAACAGGTGGCGGAAAATCTATTTGTTTTCAAATCCCTGCATTATTAAAAGAAGGCATTTGTATTATAGTTTCTCCTTTGGTAGCTTTAATAGAAGATCAGGTTAATTCGCTTCAGCAAAAAGGAATAAAGGCGCTAGCAATAACAGGTGGTATTTCTTATTCTGAATTAGATACGCTACTGGATAACTGCATCTACGGAAATTATAAATTCTTATATCTTTCTCCGGAAAGGCTACAGCAAGATTTGGTGCAGCAGCGCATTAAGCAAATGCCGGTAAATCTAATAGCTATAGATGAGGCACATTGTATCTCCCAATGGGGTCATGATTTTAGACCTGCTTATCTCAATGTTTCTGTATTAAGAGAACTTCATCCGGAAGCTCCTGTTATGGCATTAACAGCTTCGGCCACCAAAGAAGTGGTAGAAGATATTAGAAAACAATTATTGCTTAGCTCGCCAAAGATCTTCAAGAAGACTTTACTAAGAGAAAATATCGCTTTTCAAGTTCTGAAGACCGAAGATAAAATGTACAGATTAAGAACTTTGTTAAGTGACAAGAATGAGTCTTCAATAATTTATGTGAGAAGCAGAAATGCTACACAAGAAATAGTTCAGGAATTGAAAAGGTTTGGGTATAGCGCTATGGCTTTTCATGGTGGATTATCTGCTTCAGAAAAATCTAGCCGACTTAATTCCTGGCTGAATGAAGAATCTAAAATCATGGTTGCCACCAATGCTTTTGGAATGGGGATAGATAAACCAAATGTTAGACATGTTATTCATTTAAATCTTCCTGAAAGTATAGAAAGTTATTTTCAAGAGGCCGGTAGAGCCGGGAGAGATGAAAAACCCGCAACGGCGACTATAATTACTAATAATAGTGATATTCCACATTTAAGAAGTCAGTTTTTAAATAATCTCCCTGATCTTGAATTTGTACTATTAGTATATAAAAAACTTACTTCCTATTTTCAGATAGCATTTGGGGAAGGATTAGATACTACCCACGATTTCAATTTTTCTGAATTCTGCAATAGATATCAGCTTAATTATTTAAGAGCATACAATACACTTCAACTTTTAGATAGAATAAGTGTAATAAAATTGTCTCAACAATTTGAGAAATCCGCAAAACTTCAATTTATTATTTCCAACAAAGCTTTATTTTATTATTTGGAAGAAAACCCAAAGTTCGACCCCATTGTAAAAGCAATACTTAGAACTTACGGAGGTATTTTTGAAAATAAAATTTCAATTAATATTGCTGCCATTTGCTCAAAAGCGGGAACTATAGAAAGAGAAGTTCTTGAGGTATTACATCAACTAAAAAAAGATGGAATTGCCGAATTTGAGCACCAACAAAACGACGCATCTATAACCTTTTTAGTACCTAGGGAAGATGAAAGCAGTATTTACCCATATTCAAAATACATAAAGTCTCAAGCCAAGAATAAATCTGATAAGATTGCTGCATTACTAGCTTATGTAGAAAATGACAAAATATGTAGAAGCAGACAGTTATTAGAATATTTTGGAGAAAAGACCACGAGTAATTGCGGTATTTGTTCCGTTTGTTTACCTCCTGAAAAAAAGGTGAAAAAAGAAACAATTAGAAGAATATATGAAGCAATTATTAAAGCTTTAGAAACCCAGGAGAAAAATTCTAGAGAATTGGTAGCGACTCTACCCTATCCAGAAAATGGAATTTTAAAAGTGCTTCAATTATTATTAGACAAAGATATTATTGTTTTAAACCCCGATAAAACATTCAAAATAAAACACACATGAAAGATTTAAGAATAGTCTTTATGGGTACTCCGGAGTTTGCGGTTTCCACCCTTAAAAGAAATTATAGATAATAAATTTAATGTAGTTGGAGTAATTACCGCGCCGGATAAACCTTCTGGACGTGGAAGAAAGCTTCAGCAAAGTGCTGTTAAAGAATTTGCAGTTGCCAATAATTTAAAGGTCTTACAGCCTACAAATTTAAAATCTGAAGATTTTCTAGAAGAATTAAAAGAATTGGATGCGAATGTTCAGGTGGTAGTTGCATTTAGAATGTTACCTAAAGCAGTATGGCAAATGCCGGAGTTAGGCACATTTAATTTACACGCCTCCCTCCTGCCACAATACAGAGGTGCCGCACCTATTAATTGGGCTATTATTAATGGAGAGACCAAAACTGGAGTTTCTACTTTCTTTATAGATGAGAAAATTGATACCGGAGAAATGATCTTACAAAAAGAAGTGGAGATTCCTACCACCGATAATTTGGGGGATCTCCATGATAAGCTCATGAATACCGGGGCTAAATTGGTGGTAGAAACTCTTAGCTTAATTAAAAACGATAAAGTAACTACTTCAAAGCAGTTAGAAAGTGAAGCGCTTAAAGATGCCCCAAAGTTAACCAAAGAGAATACTCAAATAGACTGGAGCCAATCTGCGGAAAAAATAAAAAACCTAGTAAGAGGTCTAAATCCATATCCGGCAGCTTGGACAATAATTCAAAACGGAAAAGAGGAATTGAAGGTTAAAATTTTTGATGTGGACATTGAAAAATTAGAGCATGCTAATACCCCAGGCAAATTGATTGAAGAGAATAAATCATTAAAAGTTAGTGTGGATAAAGGTTATATCATTTTAAAAGAAATTCAGCTTCCAGGAAAACGAAAAATGGAAACAAAACAGCTTTTAAATGGTTTTAAATTTGAAGAAGACGCGAAAGTTCTGTGAACCCTTATAAATAGTGAAATGAACAAATTTTAGATATTTCGGGTAAATGTTATTAACAAAAAACCCAAGTTATTAACAAAAACTCGCATTTCCCTTGATATTACTTGCACGGCTGAAATATCCACATAAATTTGTAATGCAAATTAACACAATGTTTAACCAACAATTAATTTAAAATTCAAATTATGAACAAAACAGATTTAATCGATGCAATGGCTGAGAATGCTGGAATTTCAAAAGCTGCCGCAAAAAAAGCATTAGAGTCATTTTTAGAGAACGTTGAAAAGTCTCTTAAAAAAGGTGATCGCGTATCATTAGTAGGTTTCGGATCTTGGTCAGTATCTAAAAGAGCTGCTCGTGAAGGAAGAAACCCACAAACCGGAAAAACTATTAAAATTGCTGCTAAAAACGTAGTAAAATTTAAAGCCGGAGCTGATTTACAAAAAGCTGTAAACTAGTAATTTGCAATAAAAATAAATTAAACTCTCCTTCGGGAGAGTTTTTTTTTAGCAAATATTTAATTTTATTATTTGAATTTGAAAAATAAATCTTTAGCTTTAAAGAAAAGATAAGCTTATGATAGCTTTAAAACCATCCAAAGGATTACTCCTAGTAGCAGAACCTTCCATAATTGGGGATGTTTCTTTTAATAGATCGGTGGTTCTTCTTGCGGAACATTCTGAAAATGGTTCTATTGGTTTTATTCTTAACAAAGTTCTTGATTTCACGCTTAAAGAATTAATTCCAGATCTTACTCAGAGTTTTAAGATCTACAATGGAGGGCCTGTAGAACAAGACAATCTATATTTTATTCACAAAATTCCAGATCTAATTCCTGATAGTATTGAAATTGCTAATGGCATTTACTGGGGTGGAAATTTTGATGCGGTAAAAGAACTTATTTCAAAAGGATTAATCACAGAGAAACAGATTCGCTTCTTTTTAGGGTATTCTGGCTGGGATGCAGAACAACTTCAAGAAGAATTAAACACTAATTCCTGGATCATTACAGCACATCAGGATACCAAAGACATTATTGAACGACCTTATCGTTCTTTTTGGAAAGATAAAATGATAGAATTAGGAGGAAATTATATGCTTTGGTCCAACGCTCCAGAAAATCCCAGCTACAATTAATTACTACTTACTTATCCCAACCTTGCTTTTACATTTAATCTAGACAAAACTTCTTTGGCTACCTTTGCCTGTGAATTCTTTTTTTCTATACTTATAAATTGGCTGAATTCCTGTAATAACATTCGTTATGAAAAGTTCGTCTGCTTTCTGCAATTCAAATGGAGAGATAGCAGCCTCTTCAATTTCCAGATCTGGCAAGGTTTTGATAATAGATAAAAGTTGTTTTCTTATAATTCCATTTAAAGCACCCTCTTTTAATGGTGGAGTTTTTATTTTATTATCCTTCACCAAAAAGATATTTCCATTTAGAGCTTCTACAATAGTCTTATTTTCATTTAGAAGCAAACAGTTATCATATCCATTCTCCTTGGCATAAATACTACCAAGAACGTTTACCGCTCTATTATTAGACTTTATAGTAGATAGCAAACCACTGGTGATATAATGATCTTTAAAAAGCTCTATCTCATACGCATCCTCGTTTAATAAATAAAAAGAATCCTGCAGTTGGCTTACTTGAATATAGTAGTCTACATTTAATGTTTCGGGACGGTAATACCCTCCTTCTTTTCTTACCACTGTAAATTTAACTCTGGCGGGTAGATTTTCTAATTGATTTTCTTTAATAAGATTGAGGATCTCTTTTTCTAAAAATTCAGGAGAAAAATTAGAAGGAATTTCCATTCTCATAATACGCATAGAAGCCATCAACCTAAAATAATGATCTTCCCAGAACATGATCTTACCAGAAATAACTCTTATGGTTTCAAATACAGAATCGCCGTAAGCCAATCCTCTATTATTGAGAGAGATAATTGCCTGATCCTTTTCTACTAAACTTCCATTAAAATTCATCATAAAAAAACCCCGTTTTTAGAAACGGGGCAAAGATACTATTTATATAAGGATTTTTATACGGAACCCAATATCTGTTTAAGATTAGAGATCATATTTTCCCATAACATTTTACCCTCTGCAATTTCATCTTCGTCATCTGCAAAATCTGTAACCATTATAGAAACATCTTTTGTAATATCATCTACCTGAATTCTGATTTCAAAAAAGTAAGAGGTATCTTCATCTTCCAACCATCTAAATTTAATTCGCTCCCCATTTTTTTTACTTACCAGCTTAGCTTTTTCTTCAGAGCCATCCCAAATGAAGGTAAAAAGCTCTCCGCGAGAGTTCACATTGTCTGCGTACCATTCGCTAAGACCTGAAGGTGTTGAAATATATTGATATAATAACGAAGGAGAAGCCTGTATAGGAAATTCCATTTCGTACTTAACTTTATCTTCCATGCTGTATTTGTTAGATTTCGGGCAATATAAATATTAATTGGTAACATTAAAAGAAAAGATTTTAAATATTTTCTAAAATAAAGTTTGCCCCAATTCAAATAGTTTATATATTTGCAGCCGCAAACTTTGAGCAGCGGAGCTCTTTATTTATAAAGGCTCTGAGTTAAATCACTAGTTTGAAATCATTTACATTTTGGCGAGGTAGCTCAGTTGGTTAGAGCGTCGGATTCATAACCCGGAGGTCACGAGTTCAAATCTCGTTCTCGCTACAAAAACCGCTTAAAACTTATAATTTTAAGCGGTTTTTCTTTTCTCCCCCTTCCCCCTATTTTTTTCTTCCATTTGATTTTTGAATTAATTGTCATAATTTAAACACTCCTAAATTGATCTTTTTCAAACTACTATGGAAAAAATTGTAGTATTAACCGGAGCTGGAATAAGCGCAGAAAGTGGTATTAAAACTTTTAGAGATGCCGATGGTCTCTGGGAAGGATATGACATTATGGATGTTGCTTCCCCTGAAGGTTGGAAGAGAGACCCTGAAAATGTGCTGGATTTTTACAATCAGCGCCGCAAACAACTTTTAGAGGTTTCGCCTAATGCTGCACATTTTGCTCTTAAAGAATTAGAAGAAGATTTTGATGTTACAATCGTTACACAAAATATTGATGACCTCCATGAACGGGCCGGAAGTTCTCATGTAATTCATCTTCATGGAGAATTACTAAAAGTTAGAAGCACTTTTGATGAAGAGCTTATTTTAGACTGGAAGAAAGACTTGAAGATCGGCGATTTTTGTGAGTTTAACTATCAGCTTAAGACCGCATGTGGTTTGGTTTGGAGAAGCAGTACCTATGTTTCAAAAAGCTATAGAAATAACAGAACAGGCAGATATCTTAATTATTATTGGAACCTCTATGCAAGTTTACCCGGCAGCGGCGCTCCTTGATTTTGCAGCTCCAGAAATTCCTATTTATTTTATAGATCCAAATCCGGCAATGAATGATCATCTAAATATAAGAGTTATTAAAGAAAAAGCAGTTCTTGGGGTTCCTACCTTAACCAATCAACTTTTAAACAAAGATTAGTTACTAAGTATCCCTTTTATTCAACTTGTAATATTTCATTTTAAAATAACATATTCTGTAGGCATAAATTTGGCTAAAGCTCTATCTTTAGCCCTTCAATTTTAAACCATTAAAAATGACGCCGCTTACTGCAATCTCACCTATAGATGGGAGATATCATCAAAAAACGAAAGATCTTATTATTTATTTTAGTGAAGAAGCTCTTATAAAATATAGAGTACGAGTAGAAATAGAATATTTTATTGCGCTTTGTACTTTACCTCTTCCACAGTTAAGTAATGTAAATCCTGATGTTTTTCCAGAATTGAGAAATATCTACCTGAACTTTACCAGCAAAGATGCGGAAGCAGTAAAGGAAATTGAAAAAACAACCAATCACGACGTTAAGGCGGTTGAATACTTTATAAAAGATAAGTTTGATAAATTAGGACTTCAGGATTGTAAAGAATTTATCCACTTTGGTCTTACTTCTCAAGACATTAACAACACAGCTGTTCCTTTAAGCCTAAAAGAAGCTATAGAAAATGTGTACCTACCTGTACTTCATGAGATCATTGAAAAATTGGTTTCGTTAAGCAAAGATTGGGCAACTATTCCATTATTGGCAAGAACTCATGGCCAGCCAGCTTCTCCTACAAGATTAGGTAAAGAAATGGAAGTTTATGTAACTAGACTTAACGCGCAGCTTAAACAGCTTAAAAACATACCAAATTCGGCTAAATTTGGAGGTGCAACCGGAAACTATAATGCTCATAATGTAGCTTATCCGGAAATAGATTGGAAAAATTTTGGATCTGACTTTGTTGAAAAAACATTAGAACTAGACCATTCCTTCCCTACTACTCAAATTGAGCATTATGATAACATGGCCGCGCTTTTTGATGCGTTAAAGAGAATCAATACCATTCTAATAGATCTGGATAGAGATTTCTGGACCTATGTATCTATGGATTATTTCAAACAAAAAATTAAAAAAGGAGAAGTTGGATCTTCAGCAATGCCGCATAAAGTAAATCCAATAGATTTTGAGAACAGCGAAGGAAATTTAGGTATTGCAAATGCTTTATTTGAACATCTTTCAGCTAAATTACCGGTTAGCAGATTACAACGCGATCTTACAGACAGTACAGTTCTTAGAAATATTGGTGTTCCTATTGGGCATACTCTTGATTGCCTTTCAATCTAGTTTAAAAGGCTTGAATAAATTGCTTTTAAATGAAACTAAAATTCAGGGAGACCTAGAGAATAATTGGGCCGTGGTGGCAGAAGCTATACAAACCATTTTAAGACGTGAAGGATATGCTAATCCTTATGAAGCATTAAAAGGACTCACCAGAACCAATGAGGCTATTACAAAAGAAAGTATGGCAAATTTTATTGAAACTTTGGAAGTAGATGAAAGCGTGAAGGCAGAATTAAAGCAGATCACCCCACAAAATTATACAGGAATCTAATTCAGATCTTTATAAGAAAGAATTGAAAGCTACGTCAAAATTTTTCAGTTTAATTTATTCTTTGGTGGCTAGATTCTGAAATAAATTCAGAATGACGATTAATATACTTTTACGTTTTTATTTTGAAGATGTGGTCTTGATCTAGAAAACATTCCTGTGATTTCTTTTAAGCCTTCCATATTTACATCTCCATCTTGCATAGATCTAACTAAATTTAGTACATCGCTCGGATTCATATTATCTCCTAAAACTCTAGCAACACCCATTCCTTTTTCATCATTATATCCATAAACTATAATCTCATCTACCGCCTCTTCTTCTCCGGTATAATAAATCTCTAATTTAGTACTTGACCCTCCGTACTTCATTAAAAGTTGATATTTTTCATCTTTTAAGATATTAGCCACATTGCTTTTTTCGGTCTCGATCTTTTGCAGATTTTCTTCTTTTTTAGCAATTGCGATTACATTGATCTTTTTAACGGTTTCTAAAGTTTTTTTCTGCTCTTCATTTAAAGATTCAGAATTAGCAAATAAACTCGTTGGAAGATCCACGGCCACAAAATCTTTGTTATCCTGATTATCTACATAATACTCTTGCAAACTTTGATTGCTGTTACATGAAACCAGAAGCCATTGCAATTATGCCGAAGCTTATAATTTTGATAGCTTTCATTTTCTTAAGATTTTTTATTTACTTTCTTCAATTCTTCAGCTCCAGGAACTTTAAGATCTGTAGCCAATTTAGAAAGTTGGGTTAAATCTATATCTCCAGTAATACTTAAGATCACAGAAATTGGTTTTCCATCTTTCTCACCTTCCATGAACATAAAAAGTTCACTTACAAAATTCTCATTTCTTCCAGGTTTAGAGTAGAATTTAATGTTCTTACCATCTTCGTTCACTCTCATTAATTGTTCTAAAGATCCTTTTCCTAAATAAGAGGCAACATCTGTAGCCATCTGGCTTCTTATATTTTGCTGATTTGTGGTATACATTCTAATCTCCTTTAAATGCTCAATTAAATTGATGTACTGTTGCGCCTGAGGATCTGTTGAATTTAAATCCACTTTTGCCAAAAGCTTGAACATCTTACTGGTCATTACCATAGCATCTACATCTTTCATGCTCTCATATTTTTCAAAATTTTGAGCATTACTTACTAGAGAGATTAATCCTATTGCTACTATTAAAATTACTTTTTTCATCGTTTTTTGGTTTACTCGTTTATAAATTTATCTTTTGTTTTATTGAATTCTTTAATATATACAAGGTCTTCTTTTCCATCATTAAAAACCTCTGCAATCATTTGTAAGGTTTCTTTTGTTTTTAAATAGGCCTCTTCAGGATCTTCTATTGTACCATAATCATTAGCCATTAATTGGGGTTGATTGTTTTCCTGATAATAGTATACACCCAAAGCAAGTGCCAAACTCGCGGCAATCCCAAAAAGAGAATATAATCTTCTTTTACTTCCTGCTCTTTTCTTCACATTTAGCTTATAAGGATAACTTGTTTTTTTAGCCTTAGCTGTAAAGCCAAATATCATTCTATAGCCCCATAAATGTTCTGGCACGTCTCCATTCGCAAAATACTCTTTAAGCATTTTTTCTTCTGCAAGACTTGTAGCTCCCTCCTCATATTTTTCGAGTAAAGCTTCTATTCTAGTTAATTCCATAGCGGTGCGTTTTCAACAATTCTTCTCTTATTTTTTTTCTAGCTCTTGAAAGTGCTACTCTTATAGCAGTTTCATTCATTTTTGTTATTTCAGAAATCTCTTCAAACTCATATTGTTCTACATCCCTTAGCTGAAAGATTAATTTCTGTTGATCTGGCAATAATTCCAGAATCTTACCAATTTGCTCTAACTCATCATTTATTTCTAATTGCTCATAAGAAGTTCTTTCATGACTTTCATAATTGCTATGAACGATTTTCAAATTATTGTTTTGTTTAGATTTTAACTGATCCAGGCAATAATTTTTAGTTACTGTCATGGCAAATGCTTCTATATTGGCATAGTCCTTGAGTTTATTGTTACGATTCCATAATTTCAAAATAACTTCCTGAGTGGCATCTTGAGCTGACTCTTTTGATGTAAGCAATCGAAGCGCCAATCGGTACATTTTATCCTGAATGGGATCTATTAACCTTATAAAGGTTCGTTGGTTCATTGGTTAGTTTGTTTTAGCCTTCTTATTATTACGACGAATCAGAATTCCTTTTGTTACAATTTTTTAATTTACACTTTTTAATTACTTTTAGAAACTTATTATATACAAGAAAAAAACTATGAGAATTTTTAAACTTCAATTTTTAACCCTGCTATTTATTGGTGTTTTAGCCTCGTGCTCCAAAGACAACAATGATCTCCCTACAAAAGCGGTAACGCCGCCCGATAGCACGGGAGTTTCTAGCAGAGACCTTACCGTAGAGCGTTTTATCTATCGCGGATTAAATGAGATATATCTTTATAAAGCTAATGTCCCTCAATTAGCCGATAATTATTTTGCTACTACAGAAGATAGAGACGACTATTTAGATAATTATACTACTCCAGAAAATCTTTTCTATGATGGTTTATTATATGAATATGGAAAAAAAGATAAATTCAGCTTTATTGTAGATGATTATGTAGAGTTAGAGAATCTTTTTAGCGGAATTTCTACAACTACAGGAATGTCTTACGGATTGGTAAGATATTCTGCAGGATCTAGCGAGATCTTTGGATATGTAAGATATGTGCAACCTAATACTTCTGCTTCTGAAGCTGGAGTAAAAAGAGGCGATATCTTTACGCAAGTAGATGGACAGCAATTAACAGATGTTAATTATCAAAATCTTTTAAATCAGAATAGTTATACTTTAGGATTTGCAACAATTTCTGGGAGTAGCATTAGTGAAAATGGAGTAACGGCTGCATTAACACAAAGAGAGTACAATGCAAACCCTATTTTTATAGCAAAGACTCTTGATGTAAACGGACAAAAAGTGGGTTATTTAATGTATAACAGCTTTGTTGCAGATTATGATTCACAATTAAATGCGGCTTTCGCTCAATTTAAATCTGATGGAGTTACAGATCTGGTTCTAGATTTAAGATATGATGGGGGTGGTTCTGTAAGAACTGCTACAGATCTTTCTGCAATGATCACTGGGCAGTTTCCAGGAGAGATCTTCTCTAAAGAACAATGGAATGCAGATTATCAAGCTTATTTTGAAAATAACGACCCTGATAGATTATTGAATAAATTCAATACAAAAATCTCTAACGGTGAAAGTATTAACAGCTTGAATTTAAACAGGGTTTATGTTCTAACTACAAGTAGAACAGCGTCTGCCAGTGAACTTGTGATTAATGGATTGGAACCTTATATAGATGTTATTCAAATTGGTGAAACTACCACAGGTAAATTCCAGGCCTCTGTAACGCTTTATGACTCTCCAAATTTTGGAAGATTAAACGCAAACCCAAAACATACATATGCTATACAGCCTTTAGTTTTAAAGTCTGCAAATAAAAATGGTGTTTCAGATTATGTAAATGGATTGGATCCAGATATCAAAATTTCAGAAGATGTTACAAATCTTGGTGTTTTAGGTGATCCTAATGAGCCCTTCTTAAAAATTGCTTTAGATGCAATTCAAGGTAATAGAAGATTTATCTCTCAAGACTTTGAAGTGTTTGATCCTGTTGCAGAAAGCAGCATGAATGAAATAAATTACCAAAGAATGTATATTGATGAACTTCCTGGAACTATTTCTCAATAGTTTTAAAAGTATATAAATACATAAAGGGTTCTGAAATTTTCAGAACCCTTTTTTAATTAAATAATTATGATTATCTGTTTGTTGTCATAAAAGTATTTTCGTCACCCTGAATTTATTTCAGGGTCTCAATACGTTATTGATTTACATTGTAATGAGATTCTGAAACAAGTTCAGAATGATGTCCTTTTCAGTTTAGGATACTTTACGGACAAACGAAAATAATTTTATCTAGAAATTAAGCGCAATCCCAAAACGCGCATTTCTACCACGTGTATTATACCTATACAATTCTTCAAAATCTGTATTAAAGATATTATCTACCCCAGCAAAAACCTTTAAATGATCACTCACCTGCTGACTGTAATAAAAATCTAAAATTCCATAGCTATCCAAGATTACATTCTCATTTGCGAAAGTTTCATTATTATAAAAACTGTCTGTTCTTTCATCATTAAACTGATAGCTTAAAGAAGTATAACTCTTCTCTGAAATTTGATATCCCGCTTTTACATTAATTTTATGCTCTGGAATTCTAAGAGCAAAGCGTTCTTCTGCCTTTGTATAAGTATAATTTCCTGTTAGCTTTAAATTTTCAATAGGATCTAAACTAAATTCGAACTCCAAGCCACTTGCATTAAATTTTTCTGCTATATTCTGATATTCTGAAATATAATTTTCAGCATCCACGGTTACAAAATCAATAAAATTAGAGGTGTTTCTATTGAAATATACCAGGCTATAATTCATATTTAGAGGTTTGAAACCCAGTTCTAAACCAAACTCAAACGTATTGCTCTCTTCCGGATGAAGCTCAGAATTTCCATAACTGCTGTCAAATAACTGATAAAGCGAAGGGGTAATATAAGCGGTGCTGTAAGAAGTTAATGCTTTTAAGGAAGTGGCTCCTAACTTAAAATTATAAGAAGGGTTTAAGCTATACACCCAATTAGTTCCATATTCACTGTGAATATTAAGCCTGGTTCCGGCATTTACATTTAACCCTATTCCAGAAATATAAACCACGTTTACATAAGGATCTACAATATCAAATCGTGCTACTTCATCATTTACAGTTTGTGTAAAATCTGATGATCCATAAGGTATGCTATAGCTATTAAAACTACTAAACACTCCATTCACGCCTAGAACTGTATGGAATTTCTCATTAAAAACATACTTGTTATAAGCATCAAAAGCATACACCTTGCTATCATATTTACTCGGATAATCTGAAAATATTTCCCTTTTAGCTTCGGTATAACTATCGCTAAAAATAAAACTTCCATTCTTATAGGTGGCAACCCAATGACTTCCTGTTCTTACTTGTCTACTTTCTAACTGATTTTCAGCATCTGTATACATAAATGAATCATCATAGTCTGAATTGAATTTGTCATAATTTCCATAGAAATAGAATTTCAACTGATCGCTTATCTTATATCCAAGTCTTGCGTAGACATTGTATTTTGAAAAAGGATCATCTTCAAACTTGCACATTTTCATCTCCTGAACTTAATGGAAGATAAATTTTCTGAATATCTGTTGCTAAAATTTACCTGATAATCGAATTTTGATAATCTTCCACTTACTGCAACAGAATTATCAAATTGCGCAATATCATAATCTTGATCATTTTGCGATTGATTGGTACCTAATGTAGATTGTAACTGTAGTGATATCTTTTTATCTTTTGGAGTCTTGGTTGTGATATTAATAACTGCTGTTGCAGCTCCAGAGCCATAAAGCGTGCTAGAAGCCCCCTTTACAATTTCTATAGAAGCAACCTGATCTAATGGCAGCAATCTAAGATCAAAATCATTGGCAATAGAAGAAGGATCACTTAATTGCACCCCATCTACCAAAATTAATACCTGCCTGTTTCTTCCCCCTCGAACATAATACCCAAGATTTTGACCATCATTACTTCTAGTACCATTAATCTCGATCCCGGAAACTCTGTTAACGAGATCTGGAATAGTAAGCCCGGCACTTTTCTCTAATATCTTTAGCTGTAATTTTGGTGACTACCTTACCACTATTCTCACGTTTCAGTTCAAATTTTGAATCTATTAGCACTACGCTGTCTAAAGATTCGATTTTGGTTTGTTGAGCGAAAGACAAACCGGTGCATAACAATGCACTGCATACCCATAGTTTTTTAAACATGTTTTTAAATTATTACCAGGAGAAAAGATGTAGTATACTACACCAAACTTTTATCCCGAAAGTTTGACATTTGGTGAATATTGGCAGGTCTCCTGGCTCGCGTCTTGATATTTACCTTCCCATTCTTAATAGAACAGTGGTTTTTTGAAGTAATAATATCAAGCATCTAATTGGGTAGAATACCGCCTTAGACTAAGCATACAGTTGCGGGAACAGCTCAGGCATAGAATTAAAACTTTTACAGAATAAATATTCTCTTTAAGCTTTCAATTTTTCCTGATTCCCTTTTAATTGACAGGCGATTATTTATTTGGATAATCTCCATATCAAACCAAAAATTCGATGCGAAATTAAACATTTATGTTTCTTAAGATGTAAAAATTCTAAATAATCTTACTTTTGAATCAAAATTAAATCTTTGAGACCTATTCTAATTTTATGCATTTCCCTGCTTTTCCTCTCTTGTAAAAATGAAGAAAAGAAGGAAGTAGATTCTACTTCTCAAGAAATTGGCGAGTCATTAAAAATTGAAAATGCACATGGATTTACCATTTCAAAATTTGACGGATACAAGATTTTAACCGTTACAGATCCGTGGCCAAATGCAGAAAAAAGTTTTAAATATCTGTTGGTGGAAGATGAGAGTAAGGTTCCTTCTAATATAGAATTTGATAAAAAAATTAATATTCCGGTAAAGCGTATAGTGCTGACTTCTACCACACAAATTCCTTCACTTGAAGCTTTAGATGAAGTAAAAACATTAGTAGGTTTCCCCGGGTTGGATTATATTTCTTCTGAAAGCACTAGAGCTTTAATAGATGAAAATAAGATCGTAGAGCTAGGTAAAAATGAAGCTATTAATACTGAAATTCTTATCACTTTAAAACCAGACCTCGTAATAGGTTTTGCAATAGATGGAAATAATAAAACATATAATACCATAGAAAAAAGTGGAATTCCAGTCATCTTTAATGGAGACTGGACTGAAGAATCTCCATTAGGAAAAGCAGAATGGATCAAATTCTTTGGTGCTCTTTTCGATAAAACTGAAGAAGCAGAAGATATATATAATGATATTGCTAAGAATTATAAGGAAGCAAAACAACTCGCGCAATCTGTAGATGAAACTCCTTTAGTGATGGCAGGATCTATGTATAAAGATTCCTGGTTTGTACCCTATGGAAATTCCTGGCAGGCTCAATTCATTAAAGATGCTAATGCAGCATATATTTATAAAGACACAAAAGGAAGCGGTAGTAAAGCCCTCTCCTTTGAATCTGTTCTAAACGATGCTCAAAATGCCGATTTCTGGGTGGCTCCAGGACAGTTTAAAAGCTATGAGCAACTTTTGGAAACATCTGAGCATTATCAACAATTTAAGGCCGTTAAAGACAAGAAGGTATTTACCTATAGCAATACTTTAGGAGCTACAGGTGGAGTACTTTATTATGAATTAGCTCCAAACAGGCCAGATCTGGTTTTAAAAGATTTAATTTCCATTTTTCATCCTGAACTTCTAAAAGATTATAAACCTACCTTTTTCAAACCTCTGGAATAAATGCCAAACACTAAAAAATACAGAGGATTATTATTGATACTATTGGTTTTACTAGTAGTTATTGCTTTTATCAACCTCAGTTTAGGATCGGTAAGTATTCCTCTTAAAGATATTTTAGGTACTTTTTTTCACGGGGAAGTTAGTCTTGAAAGTCATAGATATATTATTTCAGAATATAGATTACCAAAAGTATTTACAGCTATTTTAACAGGCTCCGGTCTTGCCGTTAGCGGCCTTTTAATGCAAACCCTTTTTAGAAACCCATTGGCTGGTCCTTATGTTTTAGGTCTGAGTTCCGGGGCGAGTTTGGGGGTTGCCATTTTGTTAATGGGGGCTAGCCTATTTGGCGGCTTTACTGCCACCATTTTATTATCTAAATGGAGTTTGGTGCTGGCATCAAGTATTGGAAGTTTACTAGTTCTTTTTGCAGTTTTGCTGGCATCTTCAAGACTGCGAGATACTATGGCAATATTAATCATCGGACTTATGTTTGCCAGCCTAACCGCCGCAGTAGTAAGCGTACTCTCCTATTTTAGTCCGGCAGCACAATTACAACAATATGTTTTCTGGTCTTTTGGAAGCTTAGGAAACCTAGCTTGGAACGAAGTGGGCATATTATCGCTTTTTTGGTTCACTGGAATAATTATAGCAATTTTCTGTATTAAAAATTTAAATTCTTTACTTCTGGGAGAACAATATGCTAAAAGTTTGGGAGTGAGCATTTCTAGAAATAGAATCCTTATTATATTATCTACTAGTTTACTTGCGGGAAGTATTACAGCTTTTGCGGGACCAATAGCTTTTGTTGGGCTTGCAGTACCTCATTTAATAAAACAAGTAATTCCGGTAAACGATCATAGAATAATTTTACCTGCAGTAATTCTTGGAGGTGCTATTTTAATGCTTATTTGCGATATAGCGGCGCAAATTCCGGGTTCACAATATACTTTACCAATAAATGCAATTACTTCTTTAATTGGAGCTCCTGTTGTAATTTGGCTTTTGGTAAGAAAACGTAAATTTTTATTTTAAAACCTATCGAAACTAGAAACCTACATACAATCCTAAGAGACTGAAGATCTTGAAATTGGCTATAAAAGTAAAAAGTCAAAATCAGTTATAGCTTCCAATATAGATTTTGAAGTAAATGAAGGAGAACTAGTGGCTTTGATTGGGGTGAATGGAGTTGGAAAATCTACGCTGTTAAGAAGTTTAATAGGAGTTCAAGATACACTTGGTGGAAGTATTTCGATCAATAATAAATCTTTAAAAAATATCTCTCCGGAAGATCTTTCAGAATTGATTAGTATTGTGCTTACCGAACAACCTATCTCTAAGAATTTAAGCGTTTTTGAGCTGATTGCTTTGGGTAGACAACCCTATACCAATTGGATTGGCACTTTAGGTAAAAGAGATATTCAACAAATTAACAAGCATTAGATCTTGTTGGTATTACAGATTAAGGGATAAAAAGTGTTTTGAATTGAGTGACGGTCAACTGCAGAAAGTTCTAATTGGACGAGCAATTGCTCAAGATACTCCCCTGGTGATTTTAGATGAACCTACGACGCATTTAGATATTTATCATCAAGCCTACATTCTAAAATTGCTTAAAAAACTTTGTGTTCAAACCAACAAAAGCATTCTATTTGCTACTCACGAGATCAATCTTGCACTTCAGCTTTGTGATAAGATCGTTCTGATGCAACCTGATAAAGTAAGTGTTGGAAGTCCTAAAGAATTGATTGAAAATGATTCTTTCGCTACTCTTTTCCCTTCAGATCTTATTATTTTTGATAAAGTATCAAATTCATTTAAGATTAAAACTGAAGATTAGAAGCTTTCCTAAATCTTCAATATTTCTTTTAAAAGAAATTCAATTAAGTATCTTTGGTCAAAACAGTGTTTTTCTATGAACGACTATCTATTAGTTTGTCTTTTTATCAGCGTTTCCTTAGCTATTGGATACTTTTTAGGATCGCTAATTTCAGGCTTAAAAAGCAAGTCTGTACGCAGCAAAATCGAAGAGCAAAATAATCAACTTAAACTTAAGATAGAAGATTTAAATTCATTGTATACCAATAATTTAGAAGAATTAAAAAATACAAATAATTCTATTAAATCTGAACTAGAAGAGCGGCTAGAAAAAAGTGAACTTCAGAAAGAAAATATCAGAAAAGAAAAAGAATTTTTAAGTTCTGAACTCACCAGAAGAAACTCTGAATTTGAAAATTTACAAGAGAAAAATCTAGAACAAAAAGCTGAAGTCGAAAAACTTCAGGAGAAATTCACCAAAGATTTTGAACTTCTTGCCAATAAGATTCTTAGATCAGAAATCTGAAAAATTCACCTTACTCAATAAAGAGAATATTCAGAATATTTTGAATCCGCTAAACGAGAAGATCAAACTCTTTGAAGAAAAAGTAGATAAGAATTCCAACGATTTCATCAGAGGTCACGCCGAATTAGGAAAACAACTTCAATTCTTAAACGAACAAAATCTTAAGATAAGCGAAGAGGCTATCAATCTGACACGTGCTTTAAAAGGCGATACCAAAATGCAAGGTAATTGGGGCGAGATGGTGCTGGAAAGAGTTTTAGAACGCAGCGGACTTAGAGAAAAATAGCGAATATTTTGTTCAGCAAAACTTCACTAATGATAGTGGGAAAAGAGTGATGCCCGATGTTGTGATTCATCTTCCGGGAGATAAAAAGATGATTGTAGATTCTAAAGTATCACTAAATGCCTATGAACGCTATATCAATGAGAATGAGGCTTAGAGAAAACTAAACATCTTAAAGATCATTTAATTTCAGTAAAAAGAAGAGTAGAAGAATTAAGCGCCAAGAATTATCATGCACTTTACCAGATGGAAAGTCCAGATTTTGTTTTGCTGTTTATCCCAATAGAATCTGCTTTTGCAATTGCCTCTCATGAATATCCGGCATTATATTCTGATGCTTTCGAGAAAAATATTATAATTGTTACTCCTACTACGCTACTTGCGGTTCTAAAAACCATAGATACCATGTGGCAAAATGAAAGCAAAAAGAAAATGCTTTAGAAATTGCTAAACAAGCCGGAGCTTTGTATGATTCTTTTACCAATTTAACCGAAGATCTTTTAAAAGTTGGGAAGCAAATAGGTACAGTACAAAACACGTATGAAACCGCCATGAAGAAACTTACTGGAAAGGGAAATCTGGTTAGAAAGGTTGAAAAATTAAAAAAATTAGGCGCAAGTGCTAGTAAACAACTCGACCAAAATTTATTGATAAAGCGAGAATGATGATGAGGAAGAAGAAATTTTAAATCTAAAAAACTAAGAACATCTTATGAAAAAAATATTGTTTTATATACTTGGAGCGCTATTTTTGCTATACCTGGCATATTTTTCCTTTGTGTACTTTGTGCCATATAGCGAAGGAACAAGAACAGGAGAATTGATAAAATTCAGCCGAAAAGGAGTTATAACTAAAACCTGGGAAGGCGAAATAAGCCAGGGAATTAGTGGAGCTCAAATCTTTCAGTTCTCTGTATTAAGCGAAAAGAAAGAGGTTATAGATAAGCTTAAGAACAATCAGGGTAATTATGTTAAACTCACTTATGTAGAAAGGTATGCAACCTTTGTATTTTGGGGAGATACCAAATATTTTATAAATAAAGTGGAAGAAGTTCAATCTCCACATTTTAGAAATTGATAATGCAGGAAAAATTTAAAAGAATTTCAGAATCTCAGGTTGTAATTTCAGAATTAATGCTTCCCTCCCATTCCAATTTCAACGGAAAAATTCATGGAGGATATATTCTATCATTATTAGATCAAATTGCCTTTGCATGTGCTTCTAAGCACTCTAGAGTTTATTGCGTAACCGCCAGTGTAGATACTGTAGACTTTTTAAATCCTATTGAAATTGGAGAATTGGTAACCATGAAAGCTTCAGTAAATTATGTAGGACGAAGTTCTATGGTGATTGGGATTCGAGTAGAAGCCGAAAATATTCAGACGGGAGAAATCAAGCATTGTAATTCTTCTTATTTCACCATGGTTGCAAAAGATAAGGATGGAAAATCTATTAATGTTCCCGGACTTATCATAGAAAACGACCATGATATCAGAAGATTTGTAAAAAGCATCAAGAGAAATAAAATGAAATTCAAGAGAAAGAAAGAGTTTCATGAAACAGATTTTTCCTCTCATGAATACATTCATTTATTGGAAGATCATAATGTAAAAATGGAGTTACATTGAAGCCAAACGGATTTATAATAGCCTTAATTTCAGCCATTATCTTGGCTTATTTTTTTCCAACTGCCCTGGAACACTTGCGTGTACAGGAAATTATAGATGTTGGTGTTGGGTTCATCTTTTTCTTTTATGGACTTAAATTAGCTCCGGCAGAGCTTAAATTGGGATTTTTGAATTACAAATCGCACATTTTAATTCATCTCACCACGTTTGTGATATTTCCTTTGCTAACGATGATCTTCATTCCCTTTTTTGAGGGTGGTACAGAATCTAAATTATGGCTCGCTATTTTCTTTTTGGGCGCGCTTCCTTCTACTGTTACTTCTGCCGTGGTTATGGTAGCTATTGCCAGAGGAAATTTACCTACTGCAATCTTCAACGCCAGTGTTTCCGGATTGATCGGGATTGTAGTTACTCCGCTTTGGATGAGTGTATTTATGATGAAATCTGGCGAATTTGATTTCATGGAAATTGTGATAGATCTAATCATTCAGATCGTAATTCCACTTTTTCTTGGGGTGATCCTTCAAAGATTTTTAGGAAAATGGGCTAATAAATATAGTAAACAGCTTAGCTTGTTTGATAAAGCAGTTATTATTCTGATAGTATTTACAAGTTTTAGTCACTCCTTTAATTCGAATTTATTCGATAATATTAAATGGACCGATCTTTTAAAACTTTTCGGAATTGTTATCTTCTTGTTTTTAAGTGTATATACCTTGACCGGATATCTTTGTAAACTTTTAGGATTTAATCTTCAAGACACTATCACCGCCAAGTTCTGCGGAACCAAGAAATCTTTAGTACATGGCTCTATCATGGTCAAGATCATCTTTGGCACCAACCCAAATGTTGGATTATTCTTACTGCCAATTATGCTATACCATATTTTTCAATTGGTACTGGTTTCCTTTTTCGCTCAAAATTATCAGAAGAAAATATTAGCTGAAGTAGCCGAGTAATTATAGATATAAAGCAATATCTGCAGCCTGAATTGTAAAGAGTATCCAACCTATAACTAACAATAAACCGCCTAATGGAGTTATTGGACCTAAAATTTTAAGCTTATTTCCATAAGCCCCTGTTAAGCAGAGTCCGTAAATACTAAAAGAGAAAAGAATTACTCCTATTATAAAACACCAACCCATAATATTTTGAGCTATTTCTAAAAATGGAAATATAACGCCACTTAAAATAATGATCAAAGCGTGATACATTTGATATTTTACACCTGTTTCAAAGCTTTTTAATTGATCTTCAGAGAACTTCTTTTTTAATGCATGAGCGCCAAATGCACCAAAAATTACTGCTAAGGTGCCAAATACCCCTCCGAAAATTAACATGATCTCTTTCATATGCTAAAGTTTAGTGAAATCTTAGGCTCTCTATAGCCTGATTTTTCTATGATTTGCAATTTATGGTATCTTTGGGTAAAAATTAACGAGTTATGAAAAAATCATTATTACTTATTGCCGTTTGCGCATTATTTTTAACAAGCTGTAGTCCTAAAATTGTAGGAACCTGGAATGTAGACAAATATGAAGTCAACAACCAAAAAGGACAAAACATTACAACAAGAAATGCAGGAGAAATTACTCTAAATAAAGATGGTTCTGGAGAAAAAAACATCGAATACAATATTTTCAATAACGAATTCAGCGATGTTCAGAAATTTGACTGGAAATTAATGGATAGTAATTTGACCATTACCGGAACTGAAAAGAATTCAAAAGATGATAAATCTGATTTTGATAAGACCTGGATCGTAATCACTAATAAAAAAGACAAGCAATTATGGAAATCTACCGATGGAAGTAATGCAGTTCAAATTATTGAATTGAGTAGAAAAAAATAATTTGTCTTGATTTATAATATAAAAAAAGAGGCTGATAATTTATCAGCCTCTTTTTTATGTTTAAAAATTTCTTACTTACTCAAGTACATTCTTCTTCTAGAATAAAGATCGTAGAAGGTATCATCTCTAAGACTATCAATAAACAAGATACTTTCTCCGGTACTCTTCATTTCCGGCCCTAATTGTTTATTCACATTATGGAACTTGTTAAATGAGAATACAGGCTCTTTAATTGCATAACCCTTTAGTTGTGGATTAAATTTGAAATCTTTCACTTTCTTCTCTCCTAACATTACCTTAGTTGCATAATTTACATAAGGCTCTTTATAAGCTTTTGCAATAAAAGGTACTGTTCTGGATGCTCTAGGGTTTGCTTCAATAATATAAACCATCTCATCTTTAATAGCGAACTGGATATTGATAAGACCAACAGTATTTAATGCCTTGGCAATTTTTACCGTATGATCTTTTATTTGTTGCATTACAAGATCTCCCAGGTTAAATGGAGGTAGCAATGCATGAGAATCTCCAGAGTGAATCCCACAAGGTTCTATATGCTCCATGATCCCGATGATGTAAACATCTTCTCCATCGCAAATAGCATCTGCTTCAGCTTCTATCGCACCATCTAAATAATGATCTAACAATAACTTGTTATTAGGTATCTTTCTTAAAAGATCTACCACATGAGCTTCTAACTCATCTTTATTAATAACGATCTTCATTCCCTGTCCTCCTAAAACATAAGAAGGTCTCACCAAAATCGGGAAATCTAATTCATCTGCAAGAGCAGAGGCTTCATCAGCAGTTTCTGCTACTCCAAATTCAGGATAAGGAATATTATTTGCCTGCAATAATTTAGAAAAGCTTCCTCTATCTTCTGCCAGATCTAAAGATTCATAAGCTGGTTCCTATGATCTTAATCCCGTAACGATCCAGCTTTTCAGCAAGTTTAAGAGCAGTTTGCCCTCCAATTGAACAATTACGCCTTCAGGTTTTTCATGACGTATAATGTCATAAATATGCTCCCAGAATACCGGCTCAAAGTATAATTTGTCTGCTACATCAAAATCTGTAGAAACCGTTTCCGGGTTACAGTTGATCATGATGGTCTCATAACCACATTCTGAAGCAGCTAATACCCCATGCACACAGCAATAATCAAACTCGATACCCTGGCCAATTCTGTTAGGTCCAGAACCAAGCACCACAATTTTCTTTCTTATCACTTACTTTACTTTCGTTATCTACATAACGCTTTCCATCAGCTGTTTCAATTTCAGCTTCAAAAGTTGAGTAGTAATATGGAGTTTCTGCTTTAAACTCTGCAGCACAAGTATCTACTAGTTTATATATTCTGTTGATGTTAAATTCATCTCTCTTATTATAAACTTCACTTTCCAAACATCCAAGCATATGCGCTATTTGTCTGTCTGCAAAACCTTTTTGTTTGGCTTCTAACATCAATTCTTTTGGAAGTGAACTGATATTATATTTTGAAATTTCTACGTCCAGCGCATACAATTCCTCATATTGTTTAAGGAACCACATGTCTATTTTAGTAATTTCATGAATTCTGCTTAGTGGAATTCCTATTTGTATAGCATCGTAGATCACAAAAACTCGATCCCAACTGGCATAAGTTAATTTTTCTATGATTTGCTCATAGTTAGTGTAACTTTTTCCATCTGCTCCAAGCCCATTTCTTTTAATCTCTAAAGACTGAGTTGCTTTATGAAGCGCTTCCTGAAATGATCTTCCAATTCCCATTACTTCTCCTACAGATTTCATTTGAAGTCCTAGCGTTCTATCGCTACCTTCAAATTTATCGAAGTTCCATCTAGGAATTTTTACGATTACATAATCTAAAGTAGGCTCAAATAATGCTGAAGTAGATTTAGTGATTTGATTTTGCAATTCATCTAAATTGAATCCAATGGCAAGTTTAGTAGCTATTTTAGCAATTGGATATCCAGTTGCTTTTGAAGCTAAAGCCGAAGAACGAGAAACTCTAGGGTTGATCTCAATAGCTATAATATCTTCATTTTCATCTGGACTTACCGCAAATTGCACGTTACATCCTCCAGCAAAATCTCCGATATTTCTCATCATCTTGATGGCCATATCTCTCATTCGCTGATAGGTAGTATCACTCAGCGTCATAGCAGGAGCAACAGTAATAGAATCTCCGGTATGGATACCCATTGGGTCCATATTTTCAATAGAACAAATAATTACTACGTTGTCATTCTTATCGCGAAGTAATTCCAGTTCATATTCTTTCCAACCAAGAAGCGCTTTATCTATTAACACCTCATGTATTGGAGAAGCCTCTAATCCACGTGTTAGCAATTCATCAAAATCTTCAGCTTTATGTACAAATGCAGCACCACTACCTCCTAATGTAAATGACGCTCTAATTACTAAAGGAAACCCAAATTCCTGAGCAACCTCTTTACCTTGTAAATAAGATGTTACCGTTTTTGCAGGTGCAACCGGAATCCCGATCTTTCCCATTAATTGTTTAAACTTCTCTCTATCTTCAGTAATATTAATAGCGTCTATATCTACACCTATTAATTTTACATCAAAATCTTTCCATATTCCTTTCTCGTCAGCTTCAATACAAAGATTCAAAGCAGTTTGACCACCCATTGTTGGCAGAACAGCATCTATATTTGGATGTGCTTTTAAAATCTCAACAATAGATTTGGTAGTTAGTGGCTTTAAATACACATGATCTGCCATAGAAGGATCTGTCATGATCGTAGCCGGATTGGAATTGATAAGAATAGTTTCAATTCCTTCTTCTCTAAGTGATTTTAACGATTGAGCTCCAGCATAATCGAATTCGCATGCCTGCCCAATTACTATTGGACCAGACCCTATTATTAAAACACTTTTGATTTGATTATTTTTCGGCATTTTAGGAGGTAATTTTAAGGTGATTAAAAAAGGAAACTGTTAGATATAAAAAAAGGCGTTACTTATAAAAGTAACACCTTAATATTTAAAAACTAATTCTCATTAGTGTTTGTGTCTGTTCTCAGAAGATACGGATAATTTTTTTCTACCTTTAGCTCTTCTTCTAGCTAACACTTTTCGTCCGTTCACACTTGCCATGCGTTCTCTGAAACCGTGCTTGTTTTTTCTTTTTCTCTTAGATGGTTGAAATGTTCTTTTCATTTTTAATTATCTTTAATATCTTCTGTGGAATTCTTTGTTTAAATAGTTTTAAGCCTTTCCTTAAAACTGCGTGCAAATATACAAAGACTTTTATCTCATGCAAAAACTTAATAAAAATAATTTTAAATGTTTTTGTTAACTTTGCGCACTGAAAAATAAAAAGCCAATATGTTCAATAAAAATATCAAATTAGTTTTAGCCGGAATCATCGTTTTAGTTTCTATCTGGCAATTTTATTTAGGGAATATCGGAAACGGAATTATGTATATTCTTTTAGCTGGAATTTTCGTATTCCTCTACTTTAAAAATGAGATGATATTATTGGCATTTTTAAGATTGCGTAAACAAGACTTTCCGGGGGCTAAAAAGTGGTTAGATAAAATTAAAAATCCAGAAGCGGCTCTTACCCAAAAACAACAAGGATATTTCTGGTATCTACATGGTTTAATGTTGTCTCAAACCAACATCACTAAAGCAGAAAAATACTTTAAAAAAGCAATAAAACTGGGACTTTCTATGGATCAGGATCTTGCAATGGCTAAGTTGAACCTTGCAGGGATAGCAATGACCAAAAGACGTAAACGTGAAGCTCAGATCTATCTTACTGAGGCTAAAAAATTAGACAAACATGGGATGATGAAAGAGCAGATCCAGATGATGAAACAACAAATGAAAAAGATCTAATTTTATCTATTGTTAAGATTCTTAAGATTACTCTTATTTCTCTATTACCTTTTGACTAATAAATAGGCCCTTTAACGAATAATTTTCCTATAGGCTGACAGTATAATTTACCTTTGTTTTTATAGGGATACAATTACAATATATGGTAAGACTATTACTCTTCTTTTTACTTATTAACTTAACTCTAAGTGCAACTGCACAGGAGGTTGAACAGAGAATATTATTCTCTGATGCTCTTTCTATGCACTTACCTAAGTATGAAGAAAGAGCAAAAAAAGCCTACCGTACTAGAAATTACGAAGAAGCTCACACTCTTTTTGACTCTCTTGTTCATTCTGAATTGAACGGTAGTTATATGGATAACTTCAGATTCCATAATTTAAAAGGGAAAGAAGTTGCGCTATACGATATAAAAAAACCTGTTTATCTTATTACCTACGCATCCTGGTGTATAGGTTCGGAAGGAGAAATACCAGCAATTAATGCTTTAGCAACTAAATATCAGGACAAAATAGATTTTGTCATCTTGTTCTGGGATTCGCAGAAAACTGCAAAAAAGATGTCTAAGTCTTACAACGAGAATATAAGAATTCTTTATGTTGATGAACTGAACAATAAAGATTCCTTCGTAATAAGTCAATTAAAGCATTCTTTAGGCCTACCTACAACTTTCCTATTAGATGGCACTAAAAAGATTGTAGACATAAGACGAGGCATTACACATCCTTTAAGCAAGACGTTTGAAGAATCTTATGACATGAATTACAATTCCATACATGATGGAATTGCAAATCATTTACTTACCAAAGACAAAAAATTCACCCTTACCAAAGAAACGGTAGCCATTAATGGCATGTAAATCTTTACATGAAGATTATTTAGACATCTTATACACTCCTTTTTCAGGAATCTGAATTTCATACTTTTTACCAGATTTATTATTTAAGAAAGCTTCTCTTAGCCAAGGATTGTGAATTTTTAAAATCTTATAATTTATATCAAATTTTCTAGCAAAGGCCGGAAAATCTTTAACCGCTGTATCAACTTTTACATTGTAAGTAGGAACCGTTTTGTAGAGTTGATCTTCTGTAAAATTGAATCCGTATTTCTTCGGATTATTTAAGATCTCCTTTAACGCAAGAATTCTAAAAACGTAACGTCCGGTTTCTTCACCTAATAGAAGATCGTAATAATTTGAAGCATCTTGTCTATCTAACTGTCTCATTACTCCAGTATTTCCGGCATTATATGCGGCAGCTGCCATGGTCCAGGTTCCAAATTTTGCTTTAGATTCTTTTAAATAATCACAAGCAACTCTTGTAGCTTTTTCAATATTATATCGTTCGTCTACATTATCATTTATCTCAAGATTATGATCTTTTCCAGTGCCTTCCATTATTTGCCAGAATCCAACTGCCCCGGCAGGAGAAACAACTTGTGTCAATCCACTTTCAATAACTGCCAAATATTTAAAATCGTCTGGTACACCATTAGCTTTTAGAATTGGTTCTATAATTGGAAAATATTTATTGGCGCGTTTAATTAATAGCAAGGCGTTAGATTGCCAATAGGTATTAACCAATAGCTCTTTATCCATTCTTTCATAAATATCTGGATTTTCTATAGGAACGGCTTCCCCAGCAAATTCCAGATTTTCTGGCATTGGCAAGGCATAGATATTATAATTGTCTCCTGTAACCGGTTCATGAGTAGCATATATTGGATCTGATTCAGGAGCTTTTTGTACGGCTTGTATGCTAACCGCCAAAATTGCAATAAACCCAACACACATTAATAATACTTTCAAAATTTTCATAGCTTTTCAATTTTTCTTTTCTCTTTTTTCTTTTCAATTCTCCATTCAATATTAGCTCAGGCAAATAGGTATTGAACCATCTGAATCTATTCACGATCATTATATGTGTTCCACCTTTCACTCTTATACATCCTTTAATGTATTTAAAAGGAAAGACTTCATCTTTATCTCCATGAATATGAATAATCCCATCTTCAGGTTGCTCTCTATCCCAACAAACCATATTTTTTATTGCCCAATCTAAATATGTAGTATCTCGAACAGATAAATACTTACGATATAATTTAGCTCTCTTTTTTAGAAAATCTCCAAAAGCAACTTTTTCAAAATGATCTACATAATTTAAAACACTTGTGGGTAACAACTTAAATAGTCCGGTAGCTGAGGCATATCTCATTCTTCTTGGCAATTCGCTTCTGCATTTAACGCTAGAAATTATGATCAATCTTTTTAGATCTAAATATTCGCTCATTTCCTGAGCTACTACTCCACCAAAAGATACGCCAATTAGCACTACATTCTTATGTTTAACTTCTTTACTCCATCTAAAAGCATAATCTTTTAAAGATTCATTTATTTCTGGCAACATCCATTCCAGCAAATGTATTTCAAACTTATCTTCAGGCAATTTAATATTCTCGAAGATACTAGGGTTAGCTGCCATCCCAGGTACAAAATATATGTGTATTAAATCTTTTTCCATATGCATTTTAACATGTGTATAACACTAACAGCGCTGGTTATATTGTAAATTTACTATCAAAATTACTGCAATTTTATTGGCTTGAATAGAAATCTGAAGTTTTAATGATGATATTTTTTCTAAATTAATTTGTATTGATTGAGATAAAATATCTAATAAATGAATTTCAAAGAAGCTTTCAGTGCGAATTATCGGTGTAAAATAGAACGATGATTAAAACATTCAATTATTACAAACTTTTAATTGATGTGAAACACAAAATATATACTGCAGAAATTTTTATTCCCTTTTAATGAATTTTGACTAAATAAGTTCTCAAACTTAACTAGTGAACTTTTAATAAGCTTTCAACATTTATTAAAAAATAATTATTGTAATTAAAACCCAACATGATGAGTGAGCAAGAGATAATTATTACCAACAACGAATTTTTAAGACAATTCGAAACGGTAATAGATGAAAAATTGATTACAGTAGAATACGCTCAACAGGAACGTAAAATCTTCCTAACCAAACTTAAAATGTCTGAAGAACTTCAAGAAAACGGGTATTTAGAACGTTTTCTAGAAACATTGTTAAGTTATATTCAAGACTCTGGAAATGATCGCGTAGTTCCAACTAGTCCGGAAATAGCAAAATTCATGAGAAAAAACAGAAGAAAATATAAAGATCTTTTACCTGTAGGCTTAAATATTTAAACACCTACGGCAGTATTTTCTAAATATTTAAATTTTACTATTCCGTCTTCGGCAATGGTATCTAATTTTATTTGATGTAACGTATTTACCAGTTCAGGATTCCACGGAGTTTTTACTTTTACATAGTTCTCTGTAAATCCATGAATATATCCTTCTTTATTTTCACCCTCAAACAAAACGGTATGTTCTGTACCAATTTGAGTTTCATAAAAAGCTCTTCTCTTTTTAGCGGAAAGGCCTCTTAGCATTTTGCTTCGCTTTTTACGCACTTTTAAAGGTACGGGATTAGCCATTTCTGCAGCCGGCGTATTTTCTCTTTCTGAAAAAGCAAAAACATGTAAATAAGAAATATCCAGATCATTTAAAAAATGATACGTTTCCAAAAATTGCTCATCGGTTTCCCCAGGAAATCCTACAATTACATCTACTCCAATACATGCATTAGGCATTACTTCTTTTATTTGAGAAACTCTATCTACATATAATTCCCTCATATATCGCCTTCTCATGGCTTTTAAGATCTCATTACTTCCACTTTGTAGCGGAATATGAAAATGAGGTACAAAGGTCTTAGATTGAGAAACAAAATCTATAGTTTCATTTTTAAGCAAATTAGGCTCTATAGAAGAAATTCGCAATCTTTCAATTCCTTCTACTTCATCTAGTGCTTTTACGAGATCTAAAAATGTATGCTCATGCTTTTTGTTTCCGAATTCACCTTTTCCATAATCTCCAATGTTCACTCCGGTAAGAACGATCTCTTTGATGCCTTTAGCTGAAATTTCTGCAGCATTTTGAAGGACATTCTCTAACTTATCACTTCTAGAAATCCCACGAGCAAGCGGAATAGTACAATACGTACATTTATAATCACAACCATCTTGAACTTTTAAAAAAGCTCTGGTTCTATCTCCAAAAGAATAGGCACTTACATAAAAGTCTGCATCCTGGATCTCACAAGAATGAATTTCAGCAAAATCTTGCTTGGTTAGATCATTAAGATAATCTGTGATCTTAAATTTTTCTGTAGCCCCCAGAACAAGGTCTACCCCATCTACATCTGCTAATTCTTCGGGTTTTAATTGTGCATAACACCCAACAGCTACCACAAATGCATCCTCATTAACCTTTTGAGCTTGTTTTACAATAGATTTAAAGCGCTTATCTGCATTCTCTGTAACCGAACATGTATTAATAACATAGATATCAGCCACTTCAGAAAATTCTACTCGCTCAAAACCTTCATCTTTAAAAGATCTTGCAATAGTTGAAGTTTCTGAAAAATTGAGCTTACAACCCAAAGTATAAAATGCTACTTTTTTCGCGTCTTTCATCTCCACTCGTTTATTAATACTATAATTTTTCGGACTGCAAATATACCGACTTTTATTGTGTTAGTAAAAAAAGTACTGCCTACTCTCTTCTATATTTCTTAGTATCTTCAAATACCTGATCCAGGATTGCTTTGTCTACTTCAGAAAATTCCAAACCTCTTCTGCTGAACACCATTTCTGCAACTTCGTAAGCTTTGGTAGTTTTATAAGTAGTCATCCCTGCACTACCTCCCCAGCTAAAACTCGGAACAAAATTACGCGGGAACCCGCTTCCAAAAATATTGGAGCTTACCCCCACCACAGTTCCTGTATTAAACATGGTATTAATACCGCATTTACTGTGATCTCCCATCATAAGGCCGCAAAATTGCAATCCTGTTCTTGCAAAACCTTCGGTATCATAATCCCATAATCTCACTTCGGCATAATTATTCTTTAAGTTAGAATTATTGGTATCTGCTCCCAAATTGCACCATTCGCCTAAAACCGAATTTCCTAAAAACCCATCATGACCTTTATTAGAATATCCAAAAATCACACTATTGTTAACCTCTCCTCCAACTTTAGAATATGGACCAACAGTGGTTGCTCCATAAATCTTTGCGCCCATTTTTAAAACTGAATTTTCTCCTAAAGAAAATGGACCTCTTATAAAACAGCCTTCCATTACTTCAGCAGTTGCCGCAATATAAATAGGACCATCAGAAGCATTTAAAGAAGAATTTTCTACCACAGCTCCGGGTTCGATAAAAATATGTTCTCTATTTTTCACATAATTTGAAGATGAGATAGTAGCACTGGTTCTGTCTTCGGTTAATAATTCAAAATCTGCAGCAATAGCTTGCGCATTTTTAGAAAATATATCCCAGGTATGAGCCACTCTAAATGGATTTCCTTTTAGCTCTATTTGGTCATAATTGTTAAAATCTACTTCTTGATCTTCTAAAGTGTAAAATGCTACTACCTCTTCTTCATAAAAAATAGCTTGATTAACTTTTAGATCTTCAATTTGCGAAACAAATTCTGGTGTTGGTAAAAATGACGCATTTATCATTATATTTTCTGAAAGTTCTACCAAAGGCCATTTTTCAGCTAAATAATCTTCAGTGATAGTTGACGTTGTAGAACCTAAGATCTTTTCCCATTTTTCTCTAATGGTTAAGATTCCTATTCTTATTTCGGCAACAGGTCTGGTATAGGTAAATGGCAATAGTTGTTTTCTTGCAGAACCATCAAATAAAATATAATTCATATGCTCTAAATTTTAGAGTTTAAAGTTACGAGTAAAATCAAAACCGATTTTTAAAAGAACCTTAGAGCTTATATTTTAGTCAAAGATTTAATAAAACAGGTTTATTTTGCTTTAAATAAAAAAAGCCTTCATTTCTGAAGGCTTCAATAGTATGGTGATACTTGAAATTACTTCTTGAATTTCGCGTATTTGTTTTTGAATTTATCAATTCTACCAGCTGTATCCAATAATTTAGATTTCCCTGTGTAGAATGGGTGTGATGTTCTTGAGATCTCCATTTTAACTAATGGATACTCAGTTCCGTCAACTTCAATAGTTTCTTTAGTATTCGCGGTAGATTTAGTAAGAAAGACTTCTTCGTTAGACATGTCTTTAAATGCTACTAATCTATAATTTTCCGGATGGATTCCCTGCTTCATCTCTTTATTCTTTAAATCGTGTTCGTTTTTCGAGTGGCAAATTTAAGCAATTTTGATAAATAACAAACTAAATTGCTACAAAATTTTTAACCACCTCCATAAAAATATTAAAACTTGGCAAATGTAACGTTTTGTTATATTTGTTAACTAACTAATTATAACCAAACAAAAATAATATAAATATGGAAATTCAGGAAGCTAACTCAAAAAAGTTTATCATTAATTACGGCTTACTTTTAGGTATAATATCTGTTATACTTGGTGTTATAATTTATGTAACTAATGCCTATTTAAATCCTTCTTGGATTTATAGTGTTATAGGTATTGCCATACCTATTGTTATTATTACTTTAGGAATTAAAGCCTACAAAACTGCTAATGGTGGATATTTAGGTCTAGGAGAAGCTATTAAAGTTGGGTTAGGAATTGCCGTGATTGGTGGGAATTATAACTGCTATATGGACTGTGTTATTAATGACCGTTATTGAACCTGAATATATGAACCAATTGATGGATGCTCAACGTGAGAAAATGATTGAGACAAATCCTAATATGACAGAAGCACAAATGGAGCAAGCAATTGCAATTACTTCATAAATTTAGCTCACCTTGGATAGCTATGGCGATGAATATTGTATGGAGTTTATTCTCAGGACTTATAATTTCCTTAATTTCGGGGCTTGTAATGAAAAAGGAAAACCCTTATAAGGCCTAAGTTTTAAAAACTAATTAATGCAACTATCTATCATAATTCCTCTTCTTAATGAAGATGAATCTTTAACAGAATTATATAATTGGATTGTATCTGTGATGCAATCCAATTCTTATTCTTATGAAATTATCTTTATAGATGATGGTAGTACAGATGATTCCTGGAAGATCATTAATAATTTATCTGAAACTTACTCTGCAGTAAAGGGAATTAGGTTTAACCGTAATTATGGTAAATCTCAAGCTCTACATGCCGGATTTTTAGCTGCACAAGGGGATGTGATAATTACCATGGATGCAGATCTACAGGACAATCCGGATGAGATCCCGGAGCTTTACGACCTTATTCAAAAAGAGAATTATGATTTAGTTTCCGGTTGGAAGCGCAAAAGATATGATTCTGTAATTGCTAAAAATCTTCCCTCTAAGCTTTTTAATGCGGCAGCTAGAAAAACTTCTGGTGTAAAACTTCACGATTTTAACTGTGGCTTAAAAGCTTATAAAAAAGAGGTGATTAAAAATATAGATGTCTATGGGGAAATGCATCGTTACATCCCTGTACTGGCTAAAAATGCGGGATATTATAAAATCACCGAGAAAGAAGTTAAACATCAGGCCAGAAAATATGGAAAAACCAAATTTGGGATGGACCGATTTTTAAATGGTTTTCTAGACCTTATAAGTATCTGGTTCTTATCTAAATTTGGAAAAAGACCTATGCATCTCTTTGGTGCTCTTGGGGTTCTTATGTTCTTTTTTGGTTTTATTGCTGCGGGCTGGATTGGACTTTCTAAGCTTTATAAAATGTATCACGGCCTGCCAAATATCTTAGTAACGCAAAATCCGTGGTTTTATATAGCTCTTATTTTAATGGTTATTGGAACGCAATTCTTTCTTGCCGGATTTCTAGGAGAACTTATTCTTAGAAGTAAAAGAGATAAGGACAGATACCGTATTAGCAAAACCGCAGGTTTAAATTAAAAGCAATTCAGCATTTATCTGTATTTTTGCTGTCAAATTTCATCTTATATGTCACATAACAAACCAGAAATAATTTCTAAGGCCAAATTATGGCTTGCAGAAACCTTCGATAAAGACACTCAAAATTCGGTTTCCAAATTAATTGAAGAAGATGCTACCAACTTAGAAGAAAGCTTCTATAAAGATGCAGAATTTGGAACCGGTGGAATGCGAGGAGTTATGGGAGTTGGCACCAATAGAATCAATAAATATACCCTTGGAAAGAATTCTCAGGGAATCTCTAACATTTTAAAAACTGAATTTCCGGGCGAGCAACATAAAGTAGTAATCGCGTACGATTGTAGAAATAATAGTAAAGAATTAGCCCAAATCGTGGCAGATGTATTTTCTGCAAATGGTGTAAAAGTTTATATATTTTCTGAATTAAGACCTACCCCAGAATTATCTTTTGCTGTAAAGTATCTTGATTGTCACTGTGGAATTGTGCTTACCGCAAGTCATAATCCGCCGGAATATAATGGCTACAAGGTTTACTGGCAAGATGGCGGACAATTGGTGCCACCACAAGACAAGCTGATTATTGATGAAATTTCAAAATTAGATTACTCAGAAATCAACTTCAATGCAAATCCAGAACTTATAGAGAAAATAGATTCAAAAGTTGACAATGCATTTATAGAAGCTTCAGTAAAAAATGGAAGTTTTAATACCGCTCAAGAGGCAAAAGATAACCTAAACATTGTTTTTACCTCTTTACATGGTACTTCTATTACAATTGTACCGGAAGTATTAAATAAAGCGGGATATAAAAATGTTGCTCTAGTTAAGGAACAGGAAAAACCAGATGGTAATTTTCCTACTGTAAAATCGCCTAATCCAGAAGAACCTGAGGCATTAAAAATGGCCTTAGATCTTGCTGAAAAAAACAATGCTGATATTGTTATTGGTACAGACCCAGATAGTGACCGATTAGGGGTTGCGGTTAGAGACCTAAATAATAAACTTACCCTTCTTAATGGGAACCAAACTATGCTCATTATGACCTGGTTTTTGTTAGAACAATGGCAGAAAGAAGGAAAACTTAATAAAGACTCTTTTATAGCTTCAACCATAGTATCTACTCCAATGATGAAGATCGTTGCAGAGAGCTTTGGAGCACAATATTTTGAAGTATTAACAGGCTTTAAATGGATTGCAAAACTTATTAAAGATCACCCAGAATTAGATTTTGTTGGCGGAGGGGAAGAAAGTTTTGGATTTATGGTTGGCGATTTCGTTAGAGATAAAGATGCCGCTACCGCTACCCTACTTGCTTGTGAAATTGCGGCTCAAATGAAAGCTCGCGGAATTTCTATGTACGAGAAGCTTCTTGAACTTTATACAGAATTTGGACTTTACAGAGAAGAACTGATCTCTTTGGTGAAGAAAGGAATTACGGGAGAGCAGGAAATTAAACAAACCATGATAGATCTTCGAGAAAATCCTTTATCTGAAATTGATGGAGAAAAAATTGTTCTTATAGAAGATTATCAATCTTCTGTTGCTAAAAACAAACAAGATCACACCGAACATATTTTGGACATTCCAAAATCTAATGTTTTGATATATTATACCGAACAAGGTACCAAAATAGCAGCAAGACCTAGTGGTACAGAGCCAAAGATCAAATTCTACATCAGTGTAAATGCAGAGTTAGATTCGGTTTCAAATTTTGAAAAAACATACCAACAATTGGGTGAAAAAATCACTCGAATTAAATCTGATCTTCAGGTAGATTAACACTTCTTAATGAACTATTTTAGAAAAATCATTCAATATGCGAGGCCTTACAAGCAATACGCATTACTAAATGTTATTTGTAATATTTTTTACGCGCTATTTAGCACGCTATCTTTTATCGCATTAATTCCTGTAATCAATATATTATTTGATGAAAGCGAACGGGTTACCGAAAAGCCGGTTTGGGAAGGCTTTTTAGGGATTAAAGATTATGTAGTAGATTATTTTAATTACAATGTAAGCATGCGTGTTGCAGAAGATGAAGTCTCTGCCCTTGTATTTATTTGCGGAATAGTTGTTCTGCTTTTCTTCTTAAAAAACCTTTTTGGTTATCTAGCGGCATTCTTTATTACATTTTTGCGTAATGGAGTGCTTCGCGATGTGCGAGATGCTATCTATGTAAAGATCTTAAGTTTACCTGTTGCCTATTTTTCTGAAAAAAGAAAAGGAGATACGATTTCGAGAATTACTGCAGATGTAAATGAAGTTCAATACTCATTTCTGTCTATCTTAGAAATGATAGTAAGAGAGCCGCTTACCATTATTTTTACAATTATTGCCATGTTGGTAATAAGCGCCAAGCTTACCATTTTTGTATTTGTATTTCTGCCTATTTCAGGATTTATAATTTCGTTGATTGGAAAACAACTTAAAAGAAAATCACATCAGGCACAGGAAGAAAATGGGCATTTCTTATCTATTGTAGAGGAAACTTTATCGAGTCTAAAAATTGTAAAAGGATTTAATGCAGAAGCCCAATTTGAAGGGAAATTCAAAGCATCTACAAATAAATTGAACAATATATTAAACAGCCTTATTAATAGACAAAACCTTGCTTCTCCTGCAAGTGAATTTTTAGGGATATTTGTAATAGTTATCATTTTATGGTTTGGTGGAAAGATGGTTTTGGTAGATCAAACTTTAAATCCTTCAGCATTTATTGCCTTTTTAGGTTTAGCTTATAACATCCTTACTCCCGCAAAACAGATCTCTAAAGCATCTTATAGCGTTAAAAAGGGAAATGCTGCTGCAGAGCGAATTCTGGAAGTATTAGATACACCTTCAACTATTGTAGATGCTCCAAATGCTATTCAGCAAAAAGATTTCAACAGCGCTATAGAGATAGAAAAAATCAACTTTAAGTATGAAGATGAATTAGTGCTTAAAGATTTTAGTTTAAATGTTCCTAAAGGTGGCACCGTGGCACTGGTAGGACAATCTGGAAGTGGAAAATCTACCATTGCCAATTTGGTAACCAGATTTTATGATGTAAATGAAGGAACCATCAAAATAGATGGCAATGATATTAGACAAATATCTAAGCACTCTTTAAGAAATTTGATGGGCTTGGTTACTCAAGATTCTATATTATTTAATGACACTATAAAAAATAACGTTTCTCTTGGGAAAGTAGATGCAACAGAAGAGGAGATTATAGATGCCTTAAAAATAGCCAATGCCTGGGAGTTTGTAAAAGATCTTCCTAAAGGATTGGAAACAAATATTGGAGATAGCGGAAATAAACTGAGTGGTGGCCAGAAACAACGAATTTCTATTGCACGTGCAGTGCTTAAGAATCCGCCAATAATGATCTTAGATGAAGCTACCTCTGCATTGGATACCGAAAGTGAAAAACTGGTACAAAAGGCTTTAGAAAATATGATGCGCAATAGAACTTCTATTGTAATAGCTCACAGACTTTCTACCATTCAAAATGCAGACAAAATTGTGGTGATGCAACGTGGAGAGATCGTGGAGCAGGGAAAACACGAAGAACTTCTCCTTAAGAATGGCACCTATAAAAAATTGGTGGAAATGCAGTCTTTTGACTAAAATCATTATAAGAAGAAAATCAAAAAAACCTCAAAGATCTAAATTAGAACTTTGAGGTTTTTTTATAAATAAAAAATGGATGAAGTAGGTTCATCCATTTTTATTATTTTTTCATCTTGGGGAAAATGAAAAATAAGTTAAAACTCAATTTGATTTGCTTGGGGCAAAAAAAGATTAAATCATTTCAACAATGTAAATATAACTCTAATTTCCAATCTACCAAACTTTTTATGCATTTTATCTGATAAAAATGCATTTCATCGGTAAAATATCAGAAATGGACTACAGAAATCCAATTAAGGCTTTTAGAAATTTATCACTTTCACCTTTAAACTTTTGGCTAACTTTGAGGTCATAATAAAAATTGAATCTTGATTACAGAAGAATCTTTATTAGTACAAAAACTTCAGGATCCTGGCAGCAGGAATGAAGCCTTTAAAGAACTACTAAGGCTGTTCAAGGAAAGATTGTATTGGCATATTAGAAATATTGTAAAAGATCATAATGATGCAGATGATGTTTTGCAAAATACATTTATAAAGATCTTTCGGAATATTGATGGTTTTAAAGGAGAAAGCCAACTTTATTCCTGGATGTATAGAATTGCTACCAATGAGGCTCTTAGCTTTTTGAGTCAGAATGCAAAAAAATTACAAATATCTTCAGAAGAGCTACAACAGAGTTTGATAGATAATTTAGAATCTGACACTTATTTTGATGGAGATAAGATCAAAATAAAACTTCAGAAAGCTATAGCTACCCTACCCGAAAAACAACAACTGGTTTTTAATATGAAATATTTTCAAGAACTTAAATATCGAGAGATGTCTGAGATTTTGGAAACTAGTGAAGGAGCGTTAAAAGCATCTTACCATATAGCGGTAAAGAAGATCGAAAATTATTTAAAATCAGATTAAACCATTGTTAAAATCGATAGTCAAATAAGCAAATGAAAAATAATAGTTCAAAATATCAATCAAAATCTGGCTTTAAAGTTCCCGAGAATTATTTCGAAGAACTTGAAGCTAATATGATGCATATTTTAGGAGAGGATAAAAGATTTATTGAGAAGCAGGAAAGAGAAAGGCTTTTCTACGCCAGCTAATTATTTTGACCTTGTTGAAAAGGAAATACTAAGCAAAACTGTTGAGCAGGAATCTCCATCCAAAGTAATTTCCATCTTCAGAAAAGAGTATGTCTTAAAAATTGCTGCCATAGCTGCTGTCTTTATAGGCATTCTAAGTATCTGGTTTTCTAAACCTGAACCTGAAATTACCATAGATAATGTGGAGATTGCAGAAATTGAAAATTATATAGACAAAGAAATTATAGAACTAAATTTTACCGAAATTTCTACCCTAATATCTCAAGATGGTATTGTTTTGGATAATTTGAATACAAGTAAAGTAAATGACGATGCTGTTCTGGAATATTTGATGGACAATGTTGATGACCCCGATTTGCTTTTAAAATAACCTACTATGAAAAAGATATTTTTACTTTTTTCTATTTGTTTACTAAGTCTTGCTACAAAAGCTCAAGACAGAAATAAAGAGCAGATAAAAGCTTTAAAAGTGGCTTATATCACTCAAGAAATGAATATGAATAAAGATATAGCTGAAAAGTTTTGGCCTATTTATAATAACTACGAGTGTTTACAAATGGATCTTCATAAGAGAGAGCATAGAGATATTGATAATATTTCGAGTCTTTCTGAAGTAGATGCAGATAAGCGATTAGAAGAATTTGTAAATATTGAAAAACAGGAATACATCAATAAAAGAAAATTATATGATGAATTGAAGCAAATTTTCTCTGCTAAAGAAATCGTCCAATTACATCAATTAGAAGCCGATTTTAATAAGAAATTGTGGGAAGAATATCGCAATAGAAAAGGTGCCGGCAAGAAAAATAATAAATAGTAAAATTAGTTTTTTAGTTAGTTAGTTGAGTCATCCGGATAGTATTATCCGGATGACTTTTTTTTATAGCACTATTGAAATTTAAGTTTTGCTATTCTTCCTTTTCCTGCAGCATAAGCCGTAGAATCGTTTAAAAATCTGATTGTAAAGAAATCCTTCATCGCTTAATTTCTTCCAATTATTCTCCAGCATCTTTAGAATATGAAATACCTGTAAATCCTATAGCAACCAATTCTTGAGAATTTCCGTTGGGTACATATCTCACACTACTTTTATACCCTGGATCTTTTCCATCGGCAACCAATTGCCACGTCTTTCCTCCATCTTTAGTTCGTGCCTTATTACCTGTATTCCCATCAGGTTTTGTATAATCTCCCCCAATTATAAATCCATTCATCTTCATCATAAAAATCTAAGCTATAGCCTCCTGTGGTAGCCTCACCTTGTAACAGCGGAGTTTCAAAAACTTCCCAAGACTTACCTTTATCTGCAGAATAAAATATTCTTGATCTCTTTCCACCAGAAAGTATCCAGGTATGATCGCCCTGCACTGCGATATTAGAGTTACTTGCGGCAAAAGCCGCTTCCCCTTCTTCAGATTTGGGAAACACATCACAACTTACTTTTTTCCAATTTTGCCCTCCATCTCTTGTAATTATTACAGATAAGCAATTATCTGTTGGGTCGCCCATTGCAATTCCTTCTTTATCATTCCAAAATTTCATAGCATCATAAAATACCTTCTCATTTTCTTCTTTATAAACCAGCTCCATTTTACCGCTCTCCCCTGTTTTGTAAAGCAGTCCTGGATTTCCAACACTTAACATAAAAAAATCTGTAGAAGTACTTGCTACCGCTCGAAATTCTGGAGCAATAGAATCATTTAATTGCTCGTTGGTTTTCCACTGTCCTGTATTAGGGTTATAAAGTCCGTAAACGCCCTTATTAGCGGCAAATGCCAGATTATTTCCCATTAACTCAATAGCGCGAATACTAAGAGAATCATCTTCTAAGATATTTTCTATAGTTACTGCTGTAAAAGAACTTCGTTTCTTTTCTTCAGTTTCTTTAGACTTGCAAGCTATGATCAATAATATTGATAGAACTAGTAATTTCTTCATATTTAGAATTTGAATCAAAGATAAATTTTTCCGCAGCAAAAAAATGTACCTTTGCAACTTTAAAATATAATTATGCGTTTACACCGAAATTTAGTATTTGCAACGATTGATGCCCTGTCAGAAATATTTAATGATGGGAAATATGCCGATAAAACGATTCAAAAAGCTTTAAAACGCGATAAAAGATGGGGTTCAAGAGACCGTAGTTTTATTGCTGAAACCACTTATGATATAGTTCGATGGAAACGTCTTTATACTGAAATAGCAGAAGTTAAAGCACCTTATTCTAGAGAGAATCTTTTCAGACTTTTTGCCGTTTGGGCAACCCTTCGTGGAATTGCGCTGCCAGATTGGAAACAAATAGAACCAACTCCAAGTCGACGAATTAAAGGGAGGTTTGATGAACTAAGTCAGATTAGAAAATTTAGAGAATCTATTCCAGATTGGATGGATGAACTAGGAGTTAAAGAACTTGGGGAAAAGGTTTGGGAAAAAGAAATTCACGCTCTTAACGAGCAGGCTCCTGTGGTACTTAGAGTCAATACTCTTAAAACTACACGAGATAAATTAAGAAGCGTTCTTAAAGATGAGAATATTTTGACAGAACCTATAAAAGGTTTTCCGGATGCTTTACAACTTGTTGAAAGAGCCAATGTTTTTACAACTGAAGCCTTTAAAAATGGAAATTTTGAAGTTCAGGATGCCTCTTCTCAAATGGTTGCAAGATTCATGGAAGTTGAGCCAGGAATGCGTGTTGTAGATACTTGTGCTGGGGCTGGTGGAAAAACCTTGCATATCGCCGCTTTAATGGAAAATAAAGGTCAGATCATAGCTACAGATATTTATGAGAATAAATTAAAAGAGCTTAAGAGAAGAGCAAAACGTGCTGGTGCGCATAATATAGATCCGCGAGCTATAGATACTACTAAAGTCATCAAAAAACTTTATGGCACTGCAGATAGAGTTCTTATTGATGCACCCTGCAGCGGACTTGGGGTTTTGAGCAGAAATCCTGATGCAAAATGGAAATTAGAACCAGAATTTTTAGATAAGATCAGAGAAACTCAGGTTCAAATTTTAGATCAATATTCCAGAATTGTTAAACCTGGAGGTAAATTGGTTTATGCCACTTGTAGTATACTGCCTTCTGAAAATCAGGAACAAGTTGAGAAATTCCTGAACAGAGAAGCTGGTAAGAATTTCAAGCTTATAAAAGATAAAAAAGTACTTTCTTCTGTAACCGGATATGATGGTTTTTATATGGCTTTACTCGAAAACAAAAGCACAGAATAAATAAAAATTAAATTTTATACTCTTAAAGATCCCATTAAAATTGCTTGAAAAGCTTTTTACTGGGATCTTTTCTATTTTATTTAAAGTTCAAATTAAATCGATTTATAGTATTAATCTTTTTAATTATTTTTCCCGAATTACACCTAAAAATCTTAAATTTGAGCTTTCTCAAACAACACAAAACAACGCAGAATGATCCTTTTCTTCGGAACTCAAACCACTAAGGTTTATGCAGTGCAAACGCACTCTTCACTTTCAGCGCAGGATATTTCAAAATTAGACTGGCTTTTCGGCGACGCCCAATACATCAATAAATCTGCACTGGCAGATTTTTTTATTGGTCCCCGTGCCGCAATGGTCACTCCCTGGAGTACGAATGCTGTAGAAATTACCCAAACTATGGGTATTAAAGGAATTCTTAGAATTGAAGAATTTCTGCAGGTAGACTCAAAATATAGCAAATTTGACCCTATGCTTTCTCAAAAGTATAACGGGTTAGATCAAGATATTTTCACTGTAGATACTAAGCCTCAACCTATAATTGAAGTAGAAGATATTGCTGCTTTTAACAAACAGGAAGGTCTTTCTTTAAATGATGAAGAAGTTGAGTATCTAAAAAATCTTGCGAAGAAAATAGAGCGAAAACTTACAGATTCTGAAGTTTTCGGATTTTCTCAAGTGAACTCTGAACATTGTAGACATAAGATCTTCAACGGAACTTTTGTTATTGATGGAAAAGAGAAACCTTCTACCCTATTTAAACTCATCAGAAAAACTTCCGAAGAAAATCCAAACGGAATTGTTTCAGCATATAAAGACAACGTTGCATTTGTAAAAGGACCAAAAGTTCAGCAATTTGCACCAAAGGCTGCAGATGTTCCAGAATACTATCAAAATACAGATTTTGAATCTGTGATCTCTTTAAAAGCTGAAACTCATAACTTTCCAACAACTGTAGAGCCTTTTAACGGAGCTGCTACTGGAAGTGGTGGTGAGATTAGAGACAGACTTGCTGGCGGAAAAGGTTCTTTACCATTGGCGGGAACTGCTGTTTATATGACCTCTTATTCCAGATTGGATAAGAATAATAAAGATTGGGAAAAGAATGTTCAGGAAAGAAAATGGTTGTATCAAACGCCAATGGATATTTTGATAAAAGCATCTAATGGAGCTTCAGATTTTGGAAATAAATTTGGTCAGCCGCTAATTACCGGTTCTGTTCTAACTTTTGAACATTCAAGAAAATGACAGAACTTTAGCTTATGATAAAGTTATCATGCTTGCCGGAGGTATTGGATATGGAAAAGCAGATCAAGCTATAAAAGAAGTTCCTAAAAAAGGAGATAAAATAGTAGTTCTTGGGGGTGAAAACTATAGAATTGGAATGGGTGGAGCTGCAGTATCATCGGCAGATACCGGTGCATTAGGAAGCGGAATTGAATTAAATGCCATCCAACGTGCTAACCCAGAAATGCAAAAAAGAGCTGCCAATGCCATTCGTGGAATGGTAGAACGTGAGCATAACCCTATAATTTCTATTCATGATCATGGCGCTGGTGGACATTTAAACTGCTTGAGTGAATTTGTGGAAGATACCGGTGGAAATATAGATCTGGATGAATTACCTGTTGGAGATCCTACACTTTCTGCTAAAGAAATTATTGGAAATGAATCTCAGGAAAGAATGGGATTATTGATTGCCGAAAAAGATATGGAAATCTTGAGAAAGGTTTCAGAAAGAGAAAGAACGCCAATGTACAGCGTTGGTCATGTTACAGAAGACAGACATTTCTTATTCCAAAGTAAGAAAACTGGTGAAAAACCAATGGATCTGGAATTGGCAGATATGTTTGGAAGTTCTCCAAAAACTATCATGACAGATATAACTGTAGATAGAAAATATGCTGAAGTCTCTTATTCAAAAGAAAAAATTAATGAATATTTAGAACAATTACTTCAATTAGAAGCTGTTGCTTGTAAAGATTGGTTAACCAATAAAGTAGATAGATGTGTTACCGGCCGCGTGGCTAAACAACAAACTGCAGGACCATTACAACTACCTTTAAACAATGTTGGAGTAATGGCCTTGGATTATAACGGAAAAGAAGGAGTTGCTACCACTATTGGGCACTCCCCTGTTTCTGCTTTGGTAGATCCAGTTGCCGGTTCAAGAAATTCTATTGGAGAAGCACTTTCAAACCTAATTTGGGCACCTTAGAAAAGGGAATGAAATCTGTTTCACTTTCTGCAAACTGGATGTGGCCTTGTAATAATGAAGGGGAAGATGCCAGATTATATGAAGCTGTTCAAGGAGTTTCAGATTTTTCTATAGAATTAGGAATCAATGTTCCAACCGGAAAAGATTCTCTTTCTATGAAACAAAAATATAAAGAAGGAGATGTACTTGCCCCGGGAACCGTAATTATTTCTGCTGCCGGACATTGTGATAATATTACTAAAGTTGTTGAGCCGGTTCTTAAAAAGAATAGTGGCGATATTTATTATATCAACTTATCTCAAGATTCGTTTAAATTGGGAGGTTCTTCTTTCGGTCAAATTTTGAATAAAGTAGGAAATGAAGTTCCAACAATTAAAGATGCAGCTTCATTTAAAAATACCTTCAATACTATTCAAGGATTGATCAAGGCAGATCTTATTGCTGCCGGACACGATGTGGCTTCCGGTGGATTGATTACTACCCTTTTAGAAATGTGTTTTGCTGATGTTAATTTGGGAGCAAAACTAGATCTTACGGGATTAAATGAAGAAGATTCTGTAAAACTTCTTTTTAATGAAAACTGCGGAATTGTTTTTCAAGCGGAAGATAATAATGCAGTTGAAGAAATTCTTAAAAGACAACGCTAATACAATTCTTTAAAATTGGAAGTGTTGTTGAAGGAGATACCTTAGAAATTAGAAATGGATTAGATGAGTTCAATTTTGATATTCCAAGCTTAAGAGATACCTGGTATAAAACCTCTTTCTTATTAGATGAAGCTCAAAGTGGAATAGACAATGCTACTCAGCGTTTTAATAATTATAAAAAGCAACCTTAGAATTTGTTTTCCCAAAACATTTTGATGGAAAATTACCAAAATTAGATAGTTCTAAACCAAAGATTAAAGCAGCGATCATCAGAGAAAAAGGTTCCAATTCTGAACGTGAAATGGCACGTGCTATGCATCTTGCCGGTTTTGATGTTAAAGATGTGCACATGACAGATCTTATTTCGGGAGAGAAACCTTAGAAGATATTAAATTTATAGCCGCTGTTGGTGGCTTCTCAAATTCAGATGTTTTGGGAAGTGCTAAAGGTTGGGCTGGAGCTTTCTTATATAACGAAAAAGCTAAAAATGCTTTAGATAAGTTCTTTGCAAGAGAAGATACCTTGTCTCTTGGAGTTTGTAATGGTTGTCAGTTATTTATGGAATTAGGCTTAATTAACCCAGACGATTCGCAAAAGCCAAAAATGCTTCATAATGAATCTCATAAATTTGAATGTAATTTTACTTCCGTAGAAATTCAGGAAAATAACTCTGTAATGCTTTCTAGTCTTGCAGGAAGTAAATTAGGAATTTGGGCTGCACATGGAGAAGGAAAATTCAGTTTCCCTTATGAAGAAAGCAAATACAACATTGTAGGTAAATATGGCTATGAAGGTTATCCTGCAAATCCAAATGGTTCTCATTTTAATGCTGCCATGCTTACAGATACTACAGGAAGACATTTAGTTACCATGCCACATTTTGAAAGATCAACCTTTCAATGGAACTGGGCATATTATCCTGAAGGAAGAAAAGATGAAGTTTCACCATGGCTTGAAGGCTTTGTAAATGCTAGAAAGTGGTTGGAAGATAAATAGATATCAATAATAAATTTAGATTATAATTGAAGGGATATAAATATATCCCTTCTTTTTTTATAGAATAGATTTGAAATCGACTTCAATTTTACTATTTTGCATGAAATATCCTATTAAAACACTTAAATGACTGATATAAAACGGCTTTTTGATTTTCCTTACTACCAATTAGAAAATCATCCTTTAGAAGTTGCACTCGCTACAAAATATAATGGCAAGTGGGAAACTCTATCCACACAACAATATATAGACAAGGCAAACGCTGTTAGCCGTGGGTTATTAAGATTGGGAGTACAACCAGATGATAAAATTGCGGTGATCTCCTCCTCTAACCGAAATGAATGGAATGTTTTGGATATTGGAGTTCTACAATTAGGTGCTCGAAATGTTCCAATCTATCCTACTATTTCTGAAGAAGATTATGAATATGTTCTAAATCATAGTGGAGCTTCATATTGTTTTGTTTCAGATAAGGAAGTATTAGAGAAGTTAAAATCTATTCAGCATAACACCAATCTAAAAGAGGTTTACTCTTTTGATGAGATTGAAGGATGTAAGAACTGGAAAGAGGTTCTTGATCATGGAGAAGATAAAAGCAATCAAGATGAAGTAGAAAAGCTTAAGAAGGCAGTTACAGAGAAAGATCTTGCAACCATTATATACACTTCTGGAACTACCGGAAGACCAAAAGGAGTTATGCTTTCTCATCAAAATATAGTTAGTGATGTTTTAGGAAGTGCGCCTAGAGTTCCTTTTGAAATAGGAGTTTATACAGCCTTGAGTTTTCTTCCAGTATGTCACATTTTTGAGAGAATGATTCTTTATCTATATCAATATTACAGCGTGTCTATCTATTTCGCTGAATCTATAGATAAGATAAGTGAAAATCTTAAGGAAGTTAAACCTCATGTAATTACTGCGGTGCCAAGACTTCTTGAAAAGGTTTATGACAAGATAATCGCAAAAGGAACAGACCTTGGCGGAATCAAACAAAAATTATTTTATTGGGCTGTAGAGTTAGGCCTGGAATATGAACCTTATGGAGCTAATGGCTGGTGGTATGAAACTCAATTAAAATTAGCCAGAAAACTAATTTTTTCTAAATGGAAAGAAGGTTTAGGTGGAAATATTGAATTAATTGTATCTGGTAGCGCAGCCTTACAACCAAGATTAACAAGAGTCTTTGCTGCAGCAAATATTCCGGTAATGGAAGGTTATGGACTTACAGAAACATCTCCTGTTGTAGCTGTAAATGATCAACGTAATCATGGGTTTAAAATTGGTACCGTTGGAAAAGTATTAGATAATGTTGAAGTTAAAATAGCCGAAGATGGAGAGATCTTAACCAAAGGTCCAAACCTTATGATGGGTTATTATAACGATAAAGAGAAAACCGATGAAGCCATTAATCCTGATGGATGGTTTCATACGGGAGATATTGGAGAAATAGACAGCGAAGGCTTCTTAAAGATTACAGACAGAAAGAAAGAAATGTTTAAGACTTCTGGAGGTAAATATGTGGCACCTCAAATTATTGAAAACACTATGAAACAATCTCGTTTTATAGAACAGATCATGGTAATTGGAGAAGGAGAAAAAATGCCAGCAGCTTTAATTCAGCCAAATTTTGAATTTGTGCAGGATTGGGCTAAAAGAAAACATCTTGACATTGGAAGTTCTAATGAAGATCTAATTAAGAATGAAGAAGTGATAAAACGTATTCAGGAAGAAGTAGATTTTTATAACACCAAATTTGGACATTGGGAAAAAGTGAAACGCTTTGAACTCACCAAAGAAGTTTGGGGAATAGAGAATGATATGCTTACTCCTACTATGAAATTAAAGCGAAGAAATATAAAAGAGAAATACATAGCCTTATATAATAAGATCTACGAACATTAGAATTTCTCATACATAATATTAAGTTACTGTTAAACTCCTCAATTTTGAGGAGTTTTTTTATTCTATTCACTTAAATTTAAGTGTTTTCTTTCTATGATGAAATTTTAAGTCAATTTATTATGCATGCATAATATTTTTTTATAACTTTGGGTTCCATCAAAAAGAATATGAAAGAAAAAACCATCGATTACGTCTTGCGTGCTACCTGGATGGCAGTATCAAAAATGTATAATGAAGAAGCCGGGAAAGCCGGCAGTACGATGGCTACAGGATTTGCACTTTTAAGTATAGATCCAGAAAAAGGCACCCCTTCTACCTCACTTGGCCCCAAAATGGGAATGGAAGCCACCAGTTTATCAAGAATTTTAAAGACCATGGAAGAAAAAGGTCTTATAGAAAGAAAGAAAAATCCACAAGATGGAAGAAGTGTACTTCTTTATCTAACAGATTTTGGCAAAGAAATGAGAGATTTCTCTAAAGGTGTTGTACTTAAGTTTGACGAGGTTGTAAAAGAATCTGTTTCGCCAGAAGAATTAAAAACCTTTATAAAAGTTGCAGACACTATCATGGACCTTATTTCGAATAAAAAGATATACAAACAGGATATTAGTAAATAAATAGCTCTGAAGACATATTTATAATACGTCTTTGGTAATTAAAAATAAAAATCAACAAATGAAACGTAGAATTAATAAAGTAGCAGTAATTGGCTCCGGGATTATGGGTAGCGGTATTGCATGCCATTTCGCAAATATTGGAGTAGAAGTTCTTCTACTGGACATAGTTCCCCGAGAACTTAATGAGAAAGAAAAGAAAAAAGGTTTAACTTTAGAAGACAAAGTGGTTCGCAATAGAATTGTAAATGATGATTTACAAGCTGCTTTAAAATCGAAGCCCTCTCCTATTTACAGTCAGTCGTTTGCGAGTAGAATTAAAACAGGAAACCTAGAAGACGATATTTCTAAAGTTTCAGAAGTTGATTGGATTATTGAAGTTGTAGTTGAAAGACTTGATATTAAAAAGCAGGTTTTTGATAATCTTGAAAAACATAGAAAACCAGGAACTTTTATTACTTCTAATACTTCTGGTATTCCAATTCAATATATGAGTGAAGGAAGAAGTGAAGATTTCCAAAAACATTTCTGCGGAACACACTTTTTTAACCCTCCAAGTTATTTAAGATTATTCGAAATCATTCCAGGTCCTAAAACATCTCCTGAAGTAATTGAGCTTTCTTAAATGAATACGGAGAAAAATTCTTAGGTAAAACTTCGGTTATTGCTAAAGATACTCCAGCATTTATTGGAAACAGAATTGGTATTTTCAGTATTATGAGTCTTTTCCATGTGGTTAAAGACATGGATATGACCGTAGAAGAAGTAGATAAATTAACTGGGCCCGTAATTGGAAGACCTAAGTCTGCAACATTTAGAACGGTAGATGTTGTTGGGTTTGGATACATTGGTACATGTTGCCAATGGTCTTTACGGAAGCTGTCCCTACTGATGAGCAACATGATCTTTTCACCTTACCAAACTACATCGATTCTATGATGGAAAAAAAATGGTTAGGAAGTAAATCTGGTCAAGGTTTTTATAAAAAAGTAAAAAATGAAGATGGATCCAGTGATATCAAATCATTAGACTTAAATACTCTGGAATACAGAGATCAAAAAAGAGCATCTTTTGCAACTCTTGAATTGACAAAGACCATAGATAATGTGGTTGATCGATTCAAAGTATTAATAACAGGAAAAGATAAAGCAGGAGAATTCTACAGAAAGAACTTCTCTGCCCTATTTGCTTATGTTTCTAATAGAATTCCTGAAATAGCAGACGAGCTTTATAAAATTGACGATGCTATGAAAGCTGGATTTGGATGGGAACATGGCCCTTTCCAAATTTGGGATGCTATTGGAGTTGAAAAAGGAATTGAAATGATGAAAGCCGAAGGTCATGAACCAGCTGCCTGGGTCAATGAAATGTTGGAAACTGGAAACAAATCCTTCTACACTGTAAAAGATGGAAATACTTATTACTATGATATTCCTAAAAAAGAACAAGTAAAAGTTCCTGGACAGGATGCATTCATTATTCTTGATAATATTAGAGAATCTAAAGAAGTATTTAAAAATACTGGTGTTGTTGTGGAAGATCTTGGTGATGGAATCTTAAATGTTGAATTCCAGATGTAAAATGAATTCTATTGGAGGAGATGTTCTTAGCTGGATTGAATAAAGCCATTGATATTGCTGAAAAAGATTTCCAGGGATTGGTTGTTGGCAATCAAGCGGAAGAACTTCTCTGTTGGTGCAAATATCGGGATGATCTTTATGATGGCTGTAGAACAGGAATATGACGAATTGAACATGGCTATCAAATACTTCCAGGATACCATGATGCGTATGCGCTACTCTTCAATTCCAACAGTTGCTGCACCACACGGAATGACACTTGGTGGTGGATGTGAACTTTCACTTCACGCAGATAAAGTAGTTGCTGCTGCAGAAACTTATATTGGTTGTTGAGTTTGGTGTTGGTGTGATTCCTGGTGGTGGTGGATCTAAAGAAATGACAGTTCGTGCTGCTGCTACTTATCATGATGGAGATGTTGAGTTGAACAGATTAAGAGAATATTTCTTAGCAATTGGAATGGCTAAAGTTTCAACTTCAGCTTATGAAGCTTATGATCTTAATATTCTTCAAAAAGGTAAAGATCATAGTCGTTGTAAATCCAGACCGTCAATTAGCTATTGCTAAGAAACATGCTTTGTTAATGGCTGAAAATGGATATACCCAACCTGTAAAACAATCCAATATTAAAGTTTTAGGAAAACAAGCATTAGGATGTTTCTAGTAGGAACAGATCAGATGTATGCCGGCAAATATATTAGCGAACATGACAAGAAGATAGCCAATAAATTGGCCTATGTAATGGCTGGTGGAGATCTTTCTGAGCTAACTATGTAAGTGAACAATATCTATTGGATTTTGAAAGAGAAGCTTTTTTATCTCTTACAGGAGAACGTAAGACTCTTAGAAAGATTAGAACACATGTTGAAAAAGGGGAAACCACTTAGAAATTAGAATTGAGAAACAGATGAGTATTTAGTAGTGAGACAAATATGTATAAAGTGCACAAGATTTGAAAAATTAAAAATTTGGGAGAAAGCAATGAATTGGACTAGAATCAGTTTATAAAATCTCTGCAAAATTTTCCAGCAGATGAGAAGATTTAATCTTATTTCTCAAATTAAAAGATGTGCTGTTTCAATTCCTTCAAATATTGCTGAAGGTGCCAGTAAAAATTCTCAATAAGAATTCATACAATTTTCTAGATCAATTGCAATGGATCTTCATATGAATGGTAAACTCAATTAATACTCTCTCAGGAAATGAAATTAATTTCAGAAGAAAATATAAAACCGATCTTAAAGAATATGAGATTAAAAAATGAATTATTGGACATTGCAAGAAATCATTATAAAAAATCTCAATACTAAGTTCTAAAATCTAATACTATTAACATGAAAACAGCATATATAGTTAAAGCATATAGAACTGCAGTTGGAAAAGCTCCTCGCGGAGTGTTCAGATTTAAAAGACCTGATGAATTAGCAGCAGAAACCATTCAATACATGATGGAAAAAGTTCCAAATTTTGATAAATCACGAATTGACGATGTTATTGTTGGAAATGCCATGCCGGAAGCAGAACAAGGACTTAACGTTGGTAGATTTATTTCTCTAATGGGCTTAAAGTGGAAGATGTTCCTGGAATGACAGTCAACCGTTATTGCGCATCTGGATTGGAAACCATTGCCATTGCTTCTGCAAAAATTCAAAGCGGAATGGCAGATTGTATTATTGCAGGTGGTGCAGAAAGTATGAGTTACATCCCAATGGGAGGTTACAAACCTACACCAGATTATAAAGTGGCTAAAAAAGGTCATGAAGATTATTACTGGGGAATGGGATTATACTGCTGAAGAGGTTGCAAATAGATATAATGTGTCTCGAGAAGATCAAGATGAATTTGCCTACACTTCTCACAAAGAGCCTTAAAAGCTCAAAAAGAAGGAAGATTTAAAGATCAGATTGTTCCTATTACTGTTGATGAAACTTTTGTTGGATCCAGACGGAAAAAAAGCAAACCAAATCTTATACAGTAACAGAAGATGAAGGTCCAAGAGCAGATACTTCTATTGAAGTATTGAATAAATTGAGACCAGTATTTGCTGAAGGTGGAAGTGTAACTGCCGGAAACTCTTCACAAATGAGTGATGGTGCTGCCTTTGTTATGGTTATGAGTGAAGAAATGGTAAAAGAATTGAATCTTGAGCCAATTGCAAGATTAGTAAGTTATGCACCAGTGGGATTAGAACCAAGAATAATGGGAATTGGACCAGTTTATGCAATTCCGAAAGCATTAAAACAAGCTGGATTGAAACAAGAAGACATTAGAATTGTTGAATTTAATGAAGCCTTTGCTTCTCAATCTCTTGCAGTTATTAGAGAATTAGGATTGAATAAAGAAATTATAAATGTAAATGGTGGAGCTATCTCTATGGGTCACCCACTTGGATGTACAGGAGCAAAATTATCTGTTCAGATCTTTGATGAGATGAAAAAACGTAATTGAAAGAATAAATACGCAATGGTAACCATGTGTGTAGGTACCGGTCAAGGTGCTGCAGGGGTTTATGAAGTATTTTAAATAACTAAGAAATTTATCTAATCCTTGTCAAAGGATAGTTGAAAATTCTTTAAAATTCTGAATCTAATATATGAAACTAAACATTCAATGAAGATTCAACTTAAATAGTATTAACCAATCTGTAATTATTCTCTACTATAAGATTTATAATTCAACATTCAATAAAATAAAATGAGCGAAACAGCAACAAACAAAGATATATTAAGCGGGGGTCAATTTCTTGTAAAAGAAACCAAATGCGAAGATGTTTTTACTCCTGAAGATTTTAACGAGGAGCAAAAAATGATGAAAGACTCGGTTAAGGAATTCGTAGACCGCGAAATCTGGCCGAAGAAAGAACGATTTGAAACAAAAGAATTATGCTCTTACCGAAGAAATAATGGAAAAAGCAGGAGAACTTGGGTTTCTTGGGTGTTGTCAGTTCCAGAAGAGTATGGTGGTTTGGGGATGGGATTTGTTTCTACTATGTTGGTATGTGATTATATTTCTAGTGGAACCGGATCTTTAGCAACTGCTTTTGGAGCACATACAGGAATTGGAACATTACCAATTACCCTTTATGGTACAGAAGAGCAAAAGCAAAAATATGTTCCAAAATTGGCTACAGGCGAATGGTTTGGCGCTTACTGTTTAACAGAACCAGGTGCAGGTAGTGATGCCAATTCTGGAAAAACCAAAGCTATTCTTTCAGAAGATGGTAAAACATATAAAATCAACGGACAAAAAATGTGGATTTCCAATGCTGGATTTGTCAATAATGTTTATAGTTTTTGCTCGTATTGAAGACGATCAAAACATTACCGGCTTTATTGTTGAATATGATAAAGAAAATCCAAACGGAATTTCTTTTGGGGAAGAAGAAAAGAAATTAGGTATTCATTCCTCTTCTACTCGTCAAGTATTCTTTAATGATACTATAGTTCCTGCAGAAAATATGCTATCTGAAAGAGGTAACGGATTTAAAATTGCTATGAATGCGCTTAAATGTAGGTAGAATTAAATTGGCTGCAGCTTGTTTGGATGCTCAAAGAAGAGTATCACAACGATCGCTGTAATATGCAAACGAGCGTAAACAATTCAACACGCCTATCGCAAATTTTGGAGCTATTAAATCTAAATTGGCTGAAATGGCAACTTCTGCTTATGCTGGGGAGTCTGCTTCTTATAGAGCTGCTAAAAATATTGAAGACAGAATAGCCTATGAACTGAAGCAAGGAAATACTCATGAAGAAGCAGAATTAAAAAGTGTTGAAGAATATGCAATAGAATGTTCTATTCTTAAAAGTTGCATGTTCAGAAGACATTCAAAATTGTAGCGATGAAGGTATTCAGATTTTTGGAGGAATGGGATTCTCTGCAGATACTCCTATGGAATCTGCCTGGAGAGATGCTCGTATCTCTCGTATTTATGAAGGAACCAATGAAATCAACAGAATGCTCGCTGTTGGAATGTTGGTTAAAAAAGCTATGAAAGGTCATGTCGATCTTTTAGGACCAGCTACAAAAGTTGGGGAAGAACTTACGGGAATTCCTTCTTTTGAAACACCAGATTATTCTGAATTATTTGCAGAAGAAAAAGAAATTATCGCGAAACTTAAAAAAGTGTTCTTGATGGTAGCAGGGAGCGCTGTTCAAAAATTTGGAGCACAATTAGAAGACCAACAACAATTGCTATTAGCATCTTCAGATATTTTAATTGAAGTTTATATGGCAGAATCTACTTTGTTAAGAACTGAGAAAAATGCTAAGCGTTTTGGAGAAGATCACAAAAAGTACAAATTGCTATGGCGAAATTATATTTATATCATGCCGTGTACTATCGACAGAAAAAGGAAAAGAAAGCATTGTTTCTTTTGCTGAAGGAGATGAGCAACGTATGATGCTAATGGGCTTAAAAGGTTTTACAAAATATCAGAATCATCCAAATGTTGTGGAATTAAGAAATACTATTGCAGAAAAACTTAATGCTGAAAATAAATACTGTTTCTAACTAATAATTCTTTATCAATTAAGAAAGCCACCTTGAAATATAGGTGGCTTTTTTATTTTAACGAAATCCTTGTAGGTTAATATTTCTAAAATTCAAGTAGCGGTTTAGATTTCAAATATCCTATTTTTAGTAGCATTACATAAAAATATTCTTAACACATCTATGGTCTCAATTACTCAGGAACTATTAAACTATTTAATTTTAGGCATTATAGCAATTGTTATATGCTTTTCACTCGCCTATTATGCCTTAAAGAAAATTGGGAAAGATCCCCGAAATATACTTCCTGTAAATTTTGCGAATAGAATTTGGATCCCCTTACTAATATTTCTCATTTCGCTTTTCTGTCAGATAGCCATTATCATCAAGTTATTCCGGTACGATTATACTTATACCGTTGTGGGCCATTTAAGTTCTATTGGAATTATTTTAAGTACTGCCTGGTTTTTAATTGTGCTACTGAAAGTTTTTAAAGCTCGAATTCTTAGAAAATATGATGTATCCACTTCAGATAATTTAAAAGCTCGAAAAGTCTATACTCAGTTCATGATCTTAGAGAATATTATCATCTTTTTAATTGTAGTTCTTGCCGTAGGAATTGCTCTAATGAGTTTTGAGAGTATTAGATCTATAGGAGTTAGTTTATTAACCTCAGCAGGAATTGCAGGTATCATTATAGGTTTGGCAGCACAAAAGGCTATCGCAACCTTATTAGCCGGAATTCAAATTGCACTAACCCAGCCTATTCGAATAGAAGATGTTGTAATTGTAGATGGCGAATGGGGATGGATAGAGGAAATAACTCTTACCTATGTAGTAGTGAGAATCTGGGATAAAAGAAGACTAGTTGTTCCCACGACATATTTTATAGAAAACACTTTTCAAAACTGGACAAGAAATACTTCTGAGATCTTAGGAACTGTTTTTATTTATACAGATTATGAAGTTCCATTTGATAAATTAAGAGAAGAACTTACAAGACTTTTAGAGAGTTCACCGCTATGGGATAAAAAAACAAATGTATTACAGGTTACAAATGCTACAGATAGATCTGTAGAAATTAGAGCCTTGATGAGTGCTAAAGATTCACCTACCGCGTGGGATTTACGGGTTTATGTAAGAGAGCATCTTATAGTTTTTATAAAAGAAAATTACCCTGAAAGTCTTCCAAAATCCAGGGTAAGTTTAAAAACAGATCAAAATTGAATATTTTCTTCAGCCATTTGTCCTTTACCAAAATTGGCTGCGGTCTCTATTAAAGCTAGATGGGAATAAGCTTGAGGGAAATTCCCTAATAATCTCTTTGTTTTAAAGTCTATATCTTCACTAAAAAGACCTAAATGATTACTATAAGATAGCAATTGATCGAACATTTCTTTTGCCTCCTTCTTCTCTCCTATTTTATAAAGACTGTCTATTAACCAAAAAGTACAAATTGTAAATGAAGAGGTAGGCTCTCCAAAATCGTCCTTATTCTTATATCTATACATCAATCCATCTTTACACAACTCTCTTTTGGTAGCTTTAACTGTGCTTATAAAACGTTTGTCTTTTGCATCTACAAATCCATATTGCTCCATTAGTAAGGTTGATGCATCTAAATCTTTAGAACCATAAGATTGCGTGTAAGCCTGAACTTCTTCATTCCAGCCATTTTTATAAATATCTTCAAAGATCTCAGTTCTAAGTTGTTTCCACTTGGTGTCATTAATCCCCATTCTTAAGATCTCTCCAATTTTTATAGCTCTATCTACTGCTACCCAACAAAGAAGTTTTGAAAACACAAAATGCCTGTCTTCTGTTCTTAACTCCCAAATTCCTTTATCTGGACTTTGCCAGTGTTCTTCTACTATCTTTACTATCCCGCGAGTAATAGTCCATAACTCTTCGCTATTTTCTAAAGAAGTTTCAAATTGAAGGAATTGTTGATAGATCACTTCCATTAAAATTCCGTAGATATCATTCTGCTTTTGGATATAAGCAGCATTTCCTGTGCGCACCGGCCCAGAATTTTTATAGCCTTTTAAATGTTCGAGAATATTTTCGGTAAGATCTTTTTCACCATTAATTCCATACATGATCTGGATCTTTTCATCTTTATGAGGAATTAAATTGATGATATATTGAAGAAAATCTTTTGCTGACTTGGCATGACCCAATCCTGCCATTACTTTAATTACCATAGAGGCATCTCTAATCCAACAAAACCGGTAATCCCAATTACGCTCTTCTCCAATAGTTTCGGGCAAAGAGGTGGTAGCTGCGGCAAGTACAGCCCCAGATTTATTAAAAGTTAGGCTTTTAACACCAAAGCACTTCTTAATATTTCCTCATTATAATGCTTATACTTAGTAGTTTTCTCGCTCCAATCCATCCAATAGGTTTTGGTGCGCTGAAATTTCAGATAAGTTCTATCTAAAGACTGAGTGATCAATTTTTCATGATAAGCCATCAGGAAATATGAATTTCCTTGAAGCTCTATTTCTTCCTGATTTATAATTTTATCAAGATCTATATCAGAATAAAGAAATAAGGAGTCATACTTCCCTTCTTGCGTATAACTCTTTATATAATTTCCCTTATTTTCATTATAAGTCTTTTCACGGGCAAAATCCAATTTTGGATCATAGATCACCTTAAATCTTGGTTTACCTTTTAGCAATCTAATAAATCTAATTACATCTGGCGGGGCATAATAAGATTGATCATCTCTTTTATAACGAGGCATAAAATCTATTAACTGAAAGGCATCTTCTCCATTATCAAAAACAGTACTTAATACATTGGTACCCCAAAGATATTCTTGTGTAACTTTATAACCTTCCTCTAATTGAAACTCAAAACTCCCCCCAATTTCATCATCAAGTAATTTTGCAAAAACTGCGGCAGAATTGAAATTTGGAAGACAACACCATTCCATGGCTCCTGTTTTTGAAACTAATGCGGCACTTTTGCAATTTCCTATGATTCCGTAATCTAAATTCTCCATATAATCTTAAAGTTATTTTAAAAGGGTGGTACTCTGAATTCATTTTCGGAAATTTAAGAAAAATGAATTTTTTCACATCAGCATTCACATTAAATTATGAGTAAAACCATTATAATATCCAACCGATTACCCCTTCAGATAAACCTTGAAAATGACGAATTAAAGGTGACTCCAAGTGTAGGAGGCTTAGCTACAGGACTAAAATCTTTCCATAAGGATGGTGACAGTATTTGGATTGGATGGACGGGTATGACTACAGAAGAGATCCCAGAACATTTTATAGATGAAGTGAGTGAAAAAGCCAAAGCTGAAGACTGTGTAGCCGTAAATTTTACCTCTGAAGAAATGGAAGGTTTTTATTATGGCTTTAGTAATAGAGGAATATGGCCATTATTTCATTATTTCATGGAATTTACAGAATGGGATACCTGGCAATGGGAAACCTATAAGAAGGTAAATCAAAAATATGCAGATACGGTCATTGAACATTATAATGAAGGTGACATTATTTGGGTGCATGATTATCAGTTACTATTAGTACCTAATATGATACGCGAGAAAGAACCTAATGCTACCATTGGTTTTTTTAACCATATCCCTTTTCCTTCTTATGAAGTTTTTAGAACCATGCCCTGGAGAGATGAAATCTTAACGGGAATGTTAGGTGCAGATCTTATAGGTTTTCATACTTATGATTATGAAAGGCACTTCTTAAGTTCTGTAAGTAGAATTTTAAGACATCAGGTAGAATTTAATGAAGTAAGCTTACCAGAAAGATTGGTGAAAGTAGACTCTTTCCCCATGGGAATAGATTATGATAAATTTGAAAGCGCTGCGCTCAAACATTTTAAAAAGACTTCAGAAGAACAATCGGAATTACAAAGAAGATTAGATCATCATAAAAACGCAGCTCCAGATGCAAAGCTTATCTTGAGTATAGATAGGTTAGATTATACCAAGGGCATCGCCAATAGAATTAGAGCTTTTGAATATTTTCTAGAAAAATATCCGCAGTATATAGAAAAGATAAGATTGGTAATGTTAGCAGTACCTTCAAGATCTGAAGTTCCACAATATCAATTATTAAAAAGAGAAATAGATGAATTGGTAGGAAGGATTAATGGAAAATTTGCAACGGTAAGTTGGACTCCTATTTGGTATTTCTATAGATCTATGCCTTTTGAAAGCTTAATAGATCTTTATACCTCCTGTGATATTGCCTTATTAACGCCTATAAGAGATGGAATGAACCTGGTGGCTAAAGAATATGTTGCAACCCGAACAAATCAAACTGGTGTGCTTATTTTAAGCGAAATGGCAGGAGCGGCTCAGGAAATGAATGAAGCTATACTTATTAACCCAAATAACTTTAATGAAATTGCAGACTCTATTAAGATGGCTATTGAAATGCCAGTAATAGAACAAAACAAACGCATTGCTTCTCTACAAACCAGACTCAAACGCTATAATGTAGAAAAATGGGCGAATGATTTTATGAAATCTCTTAAAGGAACTACAGAAAATAGAGATATCTATAAAGCAAAACTCATAAATAATAAAGTAAAAGAAGAGATCTTAGAAAAGTTTAGAAACGCTAAGAACAGAGTGCTTTTTCTAGATTATGATGGAACTTTGGTGAATTTCACAAATAATCCTGATCACGCACGTCCGGATGAGGAATTATTAGCACTCATTCAAAAACTAACTACACTGGAAAACACAAAAGTTGTTCTTATAAGTGGGCGAGATAAAAATACCTTGGGAACCTGGTGGAAATCTACTCCTGTAGAACTAATTGCAGAGCATGGCGTTTGGGTGCGAAAGATAGACAGAGAATGGAAACTCAATGAAAAAGTTCAGAATGACTGGATGGGAGCTGTGCGTCCCGTTATAGAAACCTTTGTAGATAGAACGCCGGGAACTTTTATTGAAGAAAAGAATTACTCTTTAGCTTGGCACTTTAGAAAAGCAGATCCAGATCTTGGAGAAATTCGTGCAAACGAGCTTTCTTCCGTTTTAAAAGATCTTATTTCTAATCATGGTTTAAGTGTATTGGATGGGAATAAAGTATTGGAGATAAAAAGTAGTGGCGTAAATAAAGGGAAAGCTGCTAACAAATTATTATTGAAAGAAGAGTTTGATTTTATCTTTGCCATTGGCGATGATTGGACAGATGAATATTTATTTAAAGAACTGCCGGAAGAATCTGTTACTGTTAAGGTAGGGCTTAAGAAAACGGCCGCAACTTATTATCTGGAAGATACTGCCAAAGTAAGATCCTTATTAAATGATTTCAGCAATATAGATTAATATACACGATTAGAAATAAGTAAACTTAAATGTGTTAAAAACCTTAGCAATTTTACAATGAAAATTATACCAAACTTAACTATCAAAAGTCTTGCAACCTGCTAATTAAAACTAATTTTACACTGTATTATAATTTATAAACCAATAAATAAAAACCATAATTATGAAAGCAGGAAGATTGTTAACAGGACTATTATCAGGAGCAGCAGTTGGAGCAGCATTAGGATTATTATTTGCTCCTAAAAAAGGTGCAGATACTCGTAGAAAAATTACTGAAACTAGCGATAACTACTTAAAAAGATGCTAGAGGAAAATTTGATGAATTTTCTGATAATTTGAACCATAAAGTTGAAGCTTTAAAAGACAGATCTAAAGCGAAGTTTACAAACTCTAAATCTGAAGAAGCGATTAATACCGCTAAAGCTGAAATTCACGAAATGAAAGCTAGCTAATTATTAGCTAAGTAATATATAAAACCCCGATTTATTCGGGGTTTTTTTATGGATAAAATTGAATGAATTTCAAGATTTCCAATTTCCCCAAAACTTTCACTAAATTGAAAACAAAAAATTACCTATGAAATTATCCCAAATTGGAATTGGAGCCGCGCTACTTATTTTCGGCTCTTTACAATCTACGCATGCTCAACAAACAGACCCAAGAATTTATGATATCATCAAGGAAGTTTCTGCAAACCGAATTGAAAAGGATGTAAAAACCCTGGCAGGTTTTGGAACTCGTAACACCTTTAGCGATACCGTTTCAAACACTCGTGGAATAGGCGCTGCAAGACGATTTATAAAATCTGAATTCGATAAAATTTCTGAAAACTGTGCTAGTTGTTTAGAGGTTTTCTATCAAAAAGATCTTGTAAAACCTGAAGATGGTGAACGCATTCCTAAAGAAGCATATATAACCAATGTAGTTGCGGTTCAAAAAGGAACTAAATATCCTAATAGATATATCATTATGAGTGGAGATATAGATTCTCGAAATTCTGATGTGATGGATTATAAAGGAGATGCTCCCGGTGCTAACGATAATGCCAGCGGAATGGCCGGTACTATGGAAGCAGCACGTGTTCTTTCAAAATATAAATTTGAGAATAGTATAGTATACTTAGGTTTATCTGGAGAAGAACAAGGCCTTTTTGGAGGAAAATCTATGGCAGAATATGCTAAAGAGAACAATTGGGAGATCATCGGGGTTTTTAATAATGATATGATCGGGAATATTGAAGGAGTAGATGGCGTGATAGATAATAGAAGTTTTAGAATTTTTTCTGAACCCGTTCCCCCAACCGAAACGGAAAGAGAACGAACAATGCGCAGATTTTATGGTGGAGAAGTAGATGGAATTTCCAGACAGTTAGCCAGATTTGTGTATACTACAACCAATACTTACATGCCGGAAATGAACCCAATGCTTATCTATAGATTAGATAGATTTGGTCGCGGCGGACATCATAGATCTTTTAACGATCTTGGATATGCCGGAATAAGAATCATGGAGGCACATGAAAATTATAATAGACAGCATCAGGATCTTAGAACCGAAAATGGTATTAAATACGGAGATGTAGTTGAGGGTGTAAATTTTGGATATGCGGCTAAACTCACTGCTGTAAATGCTATAAATCTTGCGGCTCTAGCCTGGGCTCCCCCAGCTCCTAACAAAGTTGAAATTGGCGGAATTGTAGAACCTTCTACTAAATTGCGTTGGGAAAAGGTTGATGGAGATATTGCAGGATATAAGATCTATTGGAGAGACACAACTTCTCCAATATGGCAATATTCTCGTTTTGTGGGAGATGTTACCGAATTTACTTTAGATGGAATTGTAATAGACAATTTCTTCTTTGGGGTAGCAGCGGTAGATAAAGATGGACATGAAAGTTTGGTGGTTTTCCCTTCCGGAACTTTTAGATAGAGAATTTTTTAATTTTTAAAAAAGGCTGTTTCGAATATTGCTGTAAGCGTCATTCTGAATTTATTTCAGAATCTTATTAGTTAAGAATTAGAAGCTGAAACCAGTTCAGCTTGACGAAAACTTTAGAAAATTTCGAGACAGCCTTTTTTTATTCAGTCATAGAAAGTTGAATTCTCTTTCTACTTTCATCAACCTCCATCACCGTTACCATTACCTGTTGCCCTAATTTTACAACAGAATTTACATCGCTTACAAATTCATTTGCCAGATTAGAGATATGCACCAATCCGCTTTCTTTAATACCTATATCTACAAAGCAGCCAAAATTGGTAATATTATTTACAAGTCCCGGTAGTTTCATTCCTACTTTTAGATCATCTATGGTTTTCACATTCGGATCGAATTGAAAATTAACGATTGCTTTTCGAGGATCTGCACCCGGTTTTTCCAGTTCTTTCAAAATATCTTTCAGCGTAGGTAATCCTAAATTCTGAAGTTATATATTTCTCTAAATTGATATTTTTTAGAACTTCCTTATTTCCAATAAGCGCTTCAATTTTTAAATTTTGATCTTTAGCTATTTTCTTAACTAGATCATAACTTTCTGGATGCACTGCAGAATCATCCAAAGGAAAATCTCCATTTTTAATTCTTAAGAACCCTGCAGATTGTTCATAGGCCTTAGCTCCCAATCTGGTAACTTTTAATAGTTCTTTTCTATTTTTTAATCTGCCATTATTGTTTCTATAATCTATTATATTCTCTGCTAATCCCAGGCCCTATTCCAGATACATAAGACAATAATTCCTTACTTGCAGTATTCACATTTACACCTATCCTATTCACACAACTAACAACCACGGTATCAAGCTGATTTTTGAGTTGGGATTGATCTACTTCATGTTGATACTGCCCTACTCCAATAGATTTTGGATCTATCTTTACCAGCTCTGCTAAAGGATCGCTCAATCTTCTTCCAATAGAAACGGCGCCTCTTACGGTAATATCATAATTAGGAAATTCATCTCTTGCTATTTTTGAAGCTGAATAAACAGACGCTCCAGCTTCATTCACGATATAAACCGAAAGATCACGATCAAAAGGGATCTTTTTTACAAAGAATTCTGTTTCTCGAGAGGCAGTACCGTTTCCTATAGAAATAGCGTCTATATTATAAGCATTCACTAAAGATCTTATCTTTTTGCTAGCCATGGCCACTTCCTTTTGGGGAGGATGCGGATAAATATTTTCATTATGAAGCAATGCGCCATTTTCATCCAGACATACCACTTTACACCCAGATCTAAATCCTGGATCTATAGCAAGTATTCGCTTTCCATTTAAAGTGGGTGCCAATAATAATTGCTCTAAATTTTCTGCAAAGACTGAAATAGCTTCGGCATCTGCCTTACTTTTTGCTTCATTTAAAAACTCAGTAGAAAATGAAGGTTTCAATAATCTTTTAAAAGAGTCTTCTATAGCTTCATAAACATAAGGCGTAGTAGCATTCTCCTTATTTTTTAATATAATTCTAGAAATTGTATTTAACGCCTCTTGTTTATCAACCTCAATTTTAAGCTTAATAATTCCTTCTTTCTCAGCTCTATGAATGGCTAAAAATCTATGTGATGGAATCCTTTTTAAAGATTCGTTCCATTCAAAATACTGCTTGAATTTCTGAGCTTTTTCTGAAGCCGCTTCCTTTTTAACCACTTTAGAAGTTATTTCTGCAGTGCGTTGATATAATTGTCTGATCTTAGCCCGAACCAATTGATCTTCATTGATCCATTCTGCAATTATGTTTTTCGCGCCCTCTAAAGCTTCTTCTATAGTTTTAACTTCTGTATTTAAAAATCGCCTCGAACTAGCAACTATATTATTATCATTTTGTGCCATTAAGATCTTAGCCAAGGGTTCTAAACCTGCTTCTCTTGCAGCATCTGCTTTAGTCTTTCTTTTCTTTTTAAATGGCAAGTAAAGATCTTCCAACTCAACAAGATCATTGGCATTTTTGATCTTCTTTTCTAATTCTGAAGTAAGCTCGTTCTGTTCTTCAATAGATTTTAAGATGGAGGCTTTCCGTTTTTCTAATTCCTGAAATGAATGTAGTAAGGCTGAAATCTTACCTATTTCAACTTCATCTAAATTCCCTGTGAGCTCTTTTCTATACCTGGCAATAAAAGGAATAGTAGCATCTGCAGATAATAGATCTACCGTATTCTGTATGGATTTTTCTGACGCTTTTACCTGCGTCTTTATAAAGTCTATTAATTTCAATGAATGCGTAAATTAAAGGTTAGAAGATGGTGTAAATGTAGAGTTAAGAGCGATTTTACAAAAGTTTTATTGTTCTTGCTCTATATTATTTCGATCTTTTTTGAATGGCGAATTGCTTTTTCGCTATGCTGAAAATAACAGGTTGCAACATTAAGATCTTCTATGTTTTTAAGAACTTCCTGAACTTCGCTCTTCTTAGACCTTGTAGTTTGCCTTATATAAACAGCCTTTACATTTAGCGGAAATATTTTACAAACTCTTTCATATATATATGGGTCTTTTTGAGAATCGTCGCCTAAAAGCACATATTTAATATGTGGATAGAAAGAGATGATATCTTTAATCTTTTCAAATTTATGGTCATGACTTCCTCTTCCTGTAAAAAGAAAATCTGTAATGCCGGTCTTGATCTTTTTGAGTTTAATTACCGCTTTGGGTAAATCGTGAATGATAGTTAATTCATCTATAAAACTGTATAAATTCCACTCACTACTGGAAACATAAAAAAAGGAATTAAAGCCAAACTCATCTTTTTGCCCATAAGAACTTAAAGCCTTATAATGTGGTACTACATCTGTAAAAACCTTTCTTTTGTTGATATTTTTCAGCAACATGATATAAAGCTTCTTAAAGAAATTGTTACTATGAGATATTAAAAAGGTATCATCAATATCAGATATAATTCCAAATTTACTTTGGTATGGCTTAAGCACTTCTCCTTGCTCTATAATTCCAAATTCGTTGAATTGGCAACTTACGGTATACGTATGCCACCCACTTTCTAAATTATTTGGAAAAGGAATAGCGAATCTAAAGTACCCATCATTTAAAGTTTTGGTTTCTACAACCTGATCATTAAAGTCCAGCTTTACTCTAAAATTTGAAATAGGAGAAATATTAAACATATGTATCACAGAAAATGCATGCCTTATGCCTCTTCTATCAATTCTATATTTATCTGGCGCCCAGGACTTAAAAACATGACCAAAAACAATAAGTTCCTGATCATTGACGTATCCGCGGTAAAGCTTTAGATCTATTTTAATCAATTGAGATTTTGTTAACGAAAGGTTCGTTCCAAAATACTTATTTTTAATCACAATCTACAATCAATGAATGCAAAAAATAAAATTTTACTAGTAGTGAATCCTATCTCCGGAAATTTTGATAAAGGAGAATTAATAGACCTTATTAAGAAAGAAATTCATAACCGAGATAAAAAATTAAAAATATACGAAACCAGTGGAGAAAAGGATATTGAAAATATAAGCAAAATTATAGAAGAAGAGTCGCCAGAAAGAGTGCTAGTTGCTGGAGGTGACGGCACAATTCAAATGGTTGCCGAAGTTTTAAAAGAACATCATTTACCCATAGGGATTATTCCTGCAGGCTCTGCCAATGGATTTGCTGTTAATTTAAAATTACCTCCGAATAGAAAAGATCAATTAGATATTGCCTTAAGCAATAATCTTCTAGAAATAGATACCTTATTGGTAAATAATAAAATATGCTTACACATTGCAGACCTTGGAATAAATGCTGAATTGATTAAAAACTATGAAAATTCTAAAATAAGAGGAAAAATGGGCTACTTCCTCCAGTCTATTCCTACGCTTATTAAATGTGAATATCCGTTTAGGTTTGAAATTGAAACCAATAATAAATATTATCAAAAAGAAGGGATTCTTTTGGCCATAGCCAACGCTAGCAAATTTGGAACAGGTGCGAATATCAATCCTCGAGGAAAGATTAATGATGGCAAATTTGAAGTACTTATCTTTAAAAATCTTGACTTTATAGAGATTTTTAAATCATTGTATAGCGAAGAAGTAGAATTTGATTCCAATTTTGTTGAAGATCTATCCACCACTAAGGTAAAAATAACCTCTAAAACGCCTGTTGCGCTCCAAATTGATGGAGAATTTATTGGAGAAGTTACCGAGGTTAATGCTGAAGTAAGCCCAAAAAAATTACAAATTGCAGTTCCTAAGCTATATCTCGAGGAAGTGAAAAAAAATTAAAAAACAATCTATGAACTCTCAAAAAGTTTCGTTTAAAAATAAAAATGGATATCTATTACGCGGCAGATTAGAATTACCCGCAAATCAGGAACCACATAATTACGCCCTCTTTGCTCATTGTTTTACTTGCAACAAAAATTATTTTGCGGTAAAAAATATTTGCAACGCATTAACTCAACAGGGTTATGGCGTGCTAAGGTTTGATTTTACTGGTTTAGGAGAAAGTGAAGGAGATTTTGAAGATTCTAACTTTAGTGGCAATGTTGAAGATCTCTTAGAAGCTGCAGAATATTTGAAGATCAAATTTAAAGCTCCTACCCTATTAATTGGCCATTCTTTAGGAGGAGCCGCGGTTCTATTTGCCAGCAGAAAATTAGAATCAGTTCAAGCTGTTGCTACTATAGCCGCTCCATCTGCCGTAGATCATTTAAGACACCTTATAAAAGGTGATTTGCAAGAAATAAAAACAGAAGGATCTGCAGAAGTAAATATTGGAGGAAGACCCTTCAAGATCAAGAAGCAGTTTTTAGAAGATATTGAAAATAAAGAGCTAAGAGATATCTTACCAGAATTAGACAAACCTCTACTAATTCTTCACAGTCCGCAAGATGCTATTGTTGAAATTAAAAATGCGGAACAGATCTATATGGCTGCAAGGCATCCAAAAAGTTTTATCTCGTTAGATGGCGCAGATCATTTACTAACAGAAACAAGAGATTCTGTTTATGCTGGAAATATGATAGGAACCTGGGCGAGTAGATATATTACCATTGCGGAAGAACCTGAGATTGAAACCGAATTTGAAGTGGTTGCTTCTTTAGGTGCTGAAGGTTTTACAACCCAGTTACAAGCGGGAAATCACGGATTTATTGCAGATGAACCAGTTAAAGTTGGCGGTAAGAACCTGGGCCCTTCTCCCTACGATTATGTTTCGGCGGGGTTGGCGGCTTGTACATCAATGACCATCCAAATGTATGCGAGAAGAAAAGAATGGAAAATAGATTCTGTAGAAACGCATATTAATTACGCTAAAGATTACGCTACAGACTGCGAGAACTGCGAAGATGAAATGGCCAAAATAGACACCTTCAGCAGAGAAATAATAGTACGAGGAGACCTTAATAAAGAACAATTAAACAAAATCATTCAAATTGCAGATAAATGTCCTGTACATAAAACATTAACCACTCCCACTCAGGTCATCACCACATTAATTAAGGAATAAACTCTGAAAATGCATAGCGTGATACTGCCGGATTCTTATTTTAACATTTGTTAAGCAATCCTTAAATCTTTGGTGCTTCCTAAGAATCCCTGTACTTTAGATAGAAATTAACACAAACCAAGTATATAAAATTATGAAACGTATTAGTCTATCATTTTTATTATGTGCTTCTCTATTAATTGTTGGATGTAAAAACGACAAAAAAGAAGCTAAAGACGAAGATTCTTCAACTACTGAGATGACTCAGGAAACCAAGCAAGAGGAAGTTAAAAAAGCTAAAGTTACACTAGAGCCAAAAAGCGATAGTAAACTTTCTGGGAACGTAGTATTTACCCAAGAAAATGGAGAAGTTACTATGACTGCTATTATTGACGGACTTTCGGAAGGAATGCATGCCATTCATATTCATGAAAGTGCAGACTGTTCTGCTGCCGATGGTTCTTCTGCCGGGGGACACTGGAACCCAACTCATGAAGACCATGGAAAATGGGGATCTGCAGATGGTTACCATAAAGGTGACATAGGAAACTTTAAAGTAGATGCCAATGGTCATGGAACTATTACAATGACTACAGATGAGTGGTGTATTGATTGTGAAGATGACGCTAAGAACATTGTTGGGAAAGCAATTGTAATTCATGACGGTGTAGACGATTTTACATCTCAACCCTCTGGTGCTGCCGGAAGTAGAGTTGGATGTGGAAGTATTAAAATGTAATCTACCTACTAAAAATTAATAACGCAAAAGCAACCATTGGTTGCTTTTGCTGTTTTATGACATTATTTTTTATACTTTTAGACTAAATATTTAGGATAAAAAATGCAACAAGACCAACTAATTGCTCAACTTCAGGCCGGTAATGAAAGAGCCTTTGAAAGAATCTATCAACTTTATTCAGAAAGCATTTTCGGGATTATTTATACCATAACCAGAGACAAAAGTGTTTCGGAAGAAATCCTTCAGGATGTTTTTCTAAAAATATGGGATAAAGCCCCTTCTTATAATCCAGATAAAGGAAGATTTTTTACATGGATTCTCAATATTGCAAGAAATGCTTCCATAGATAAAATAAGATCCAAAGATTTTAAAAACAAACAGTTAAACCTTAAGTCAGATAATTTCGTAGATATATTAGAAGCAAAGTCTAACTTTAATAGTAAGATCGATGCTATTGGTCTTCAAAAGTATATCGATATTCTAGAACCCGTTTGTAAAAAACTTATCGACCTTTTATTTTTTAAAGGATTTACTCAAAAGGAGACCGCAGAAAAATTAGACATGCCTTTAGGAACGGTAAAAACCCGAAATAGGGTTTGTATCGATAAATTAAGATCTACAGTAGTATAACATGGAAGATATCAACGAATATATTAAATCTGGAATTTTAGAGCTCTATGTATATGGTGCGCTAACAGAGACTGAAAGTGCAGAAGTTTCTGCTACTCTAAGACAATATCCTGAAGTTAAGGAAGAAGTAGAACAAATAGAAAAATCGCTTTTACAACTTTCTTCGGCTACTGCCCCTTATAATCCGGAAGAATTGCTTAACAACATCAAACAAAAACTTTCTGGAAAAGAAACAGTAATTCCAATTACCCGTAAGAAATCAAATCTGGTACCTTATATAGGTTGGGCAGCAAGTTTGTTGTTTTTAATAGGTCTGTTTGTATTATTTAATAGAAATAACGATCTACAAAATTCTGTACAGGCTTTACAAGCAGAAAAAGCACAAATGGAATCACAAATTGCAGAGGCTAGAAATAATGCAGAGAAATCTCAAGAATTATTAGCGGTATTAAGAGATAAAAATATCATCAGGGTACCACTTAAAGGTCAGCAAGTGGCTCCAGAAGCATATGCTTTTGCTTATTACAATAAAGAAAATAATAAAACGTATATAGATGCTAAAGATCTTCCGGAACCTCCTAGAGGAATGGTGTATCAGGTCTGGTCTTTAAAAATGCAACCTCTTACTCCTACAAGCATAGGATTACTTGATAAGTTTGAAGATGATGACAATAAGATCTTTGAGCTTACCAACGAAAACTTATCTGAAGGATTTGGTATTACTTTAGAACCAGCGGGAGGAAGTAAAACCCCAACTATGGAACAATTGTATACCTTAGGAACGGTTTCATCTTCCTAAGAGAAAGAAGCTAATTCAAATGGAAAGAGGGATATTAGGAAACTGATATCCTTCTTTTTTTATTTACAATTTCCGCTAAAACTAAGGTGAAAAAGAAAGGTTTGCCCTTTTCAAGACAAACCTTTCCATAACCAACCAAAAAAAATCAAAAGAACACTCTTTGTAATGTATCTAGAAGGCGTGGTAAAATCAAAACTCAATATTTAATTTGTCATAGGATTAGAAACAAACTAAAAAACAAATAAAAATTCTAGATAGATAACCTGAGTATCCTGCATTTCTAATACTTACGAGAATTTTTACCTATTGGTTTTAAATTATTGATTTTTAACATTTTAAATTATTAGCCTAACCAGGTTTTAAATTCTTTAACTCGCTCCCTGGCAACTATTATTTCAAACTCTTTAAAACAATTTGGAACAACTTTTAATCTGGAATTGCTATATGCTATGATATCTTTTATGGCATTAAGTTGAACAAATACTTTTCTGCTCACTCTAAAGAATTGGTCTGGAGGTAATTCATCTTCTAAACCTTCCAGGGTAGTTTCTAATAAATAATTTCTGCCTTCAGAAGTATGAATATAAGTTCCTTTATTTTCGCTATAGATACATTCTATATCATCTAACGGTATCATTTTTAGATGTTGCCCTACCTTAACAGTAAACCTTTTCTTATACTCCCGTTCTACAGGATTAACAAGCAATCTTTTTATATCTTCAAAATTTAATTGAAGGTTTGAATTCTCATTTTTAGAATTTATGTTTTTAAGCAGTTGCTGATATTTATTTACCGCCGTTTTCAACTCCTCGTCGTCTATGGGTTTTAAAAGATAATCTATACTATTAAGTTTAAAAGCTTGCAATGCATATTCATCATAAGCCGTAGTAAAAATCACCGAACTGGTTATCTTGATTTTATCGAAGATCTCAAAAGACAAACCATCACTTAACTGAATATCTAAAAATATAAGATCTGGATGCTCATTATTTTTAAACCAATTTATAGATTCTTCTACAGAGTGAAGTACCGCTATAATTGGAACCTCCAATTTATCTAAGCATTCTATTAAGGCGCCTTGCTGCAGGCTTTTCATCTTCTATAATGATGGCGTTCATAGTATTATCCAATTTTTATTCCCACTTTTTTTGTTCGTAGCTATCTTTCTTCATCAATTCTTCAATCTTGCGGTCTTCCCATTTTTTGGTTAAGAAACACATTGGGGCCGAAAACACTTGCCCAATGAGCAAAAACTCCAATTCCCCAAAAGAAAATATTACCAAAGGCCCAGAATTGAAAATTACCATTCACAAAATATTGTCTGTTAGAATCTAAGATGATGATGACTAAGTATTACTACAATATAGATGAAAAGGTGAATGTAGAATCCTCTTATTCTTTTTACACGCTTTTTAGCTGCCTAGATATTTCTCGCTTTGTTGATCGTACTTTTCCATTAATTCCAGGTATTATTTTGTTCTACATCTTTTTCCATGATCTCTTTGATCTTACGTTCTTCCCAGGTAGAGCCATATCCAAAAACTGAAAATCCGTGAATGGTTAATCCTAGTCCCCATCCAAATAATGGAAACCAAAACCATTGAAATCCCCAATAGGTCATATAATTTACAAAGATCAAGAAATGGTATGATCACACAGTAAGAAATTAAATTTCCATAAAAATCTTTGATCTCTTTTACACGTTGTTTCGCTTTAAAATAAGATTCACTTTTGTTAGATTGTATTGTTTCCATGACTGAAAATTGTTTTGTTAATATTGGTAATTTCACTCTAAACACCTGCGGAGTTTGCTCTATAAAAACTTCTCTTTCGGTAATTAGCGCATATCTATCTGCTATATTTTGAAGTCCTACCCCTTTTCTGGAATTTAAAACTTCCTTTTTCTGATAATCATTTTCAACTATTAAATAGCATCCTCCTCATAAATTCTAATATGTAAAGGTCTATTCTCGCTTACTACATTGTGTTTGATGGTATTCTCTAATAATAACTGCAATGATAGCGGCACAACTTTTCCATCGGGGTTTTTAATAGTTTTTGGCACTTCATAATGAATGCTATTTTCAAATCTCATTGTTAAGAGATTCATATATAACACGGCAAAAGAGAGTTCTTCTTCCACCGTAACCAATTCTTTATCTTTTTGCTCTAAAACATATCTGTAGATCTTTGAAAGAGAAGTGGTAAATCTTTGAGCATTATCCGGACTTTCTTCTATTAATGAGGTTAAAACATTTAAACTATTAAAGAGAAAATGAGGATCTATTTGATTCTTTAAACTTTCAAATTTTGCTGAAGCTGTTCCCGCTATAATTTTTTGCTCCTTAACTTTATTCTCCTGTAGCGCTTTATAGAAATAGAACACATGAAAAACCAGAGAAACAAAGACTGTGATGATCAACGAGATCAAATAAAAGGTCCCATTTTGAGTTGCCAGAAAATTGGTATAAGATTGACCTTCTATTACCACTTTATGCAAAATTCTAATAAGAAATAAAGCAAAAAGCGTTAAACAAATAGAACCTAAAAAGCCAACTACAAACCTGTAACGCTGATCATATTTCTCCCAATTGATCTTATGATTGATGTAATTGTAGAAATAATAATTAATGATCGTTAACGGTAACGTGTACAAAACATAAAACCCGAATGACCTTATATCTGCAATACTTAAGTTAAATGCTTCTCCTGAAAAGAATTTAAGACTCAAATCAAGCGCATTTAGAATAGCACTTATAACGAGCACCAGAAGAATGAGTTTTAAAACCTTTTTCATTGTCTAAATTTGAATATTATTTGCTGCATTCTTTTAAGGCTTGCTCTGCCTGCTCCTTTCCCCATTTGGGATAAAATGGCGTTTCAGATTTAAAGGTATCAAAAAGTGTTAAAGATTTCTCAATTCTTGCACAAATAGGTTGAATATCTGTTCCAAAATATTTTGCAGATCCCATTTCAAATTGAGCTTTAGACAGTACTACTCTCGGATTTGTTGGATCTATTTTTCCAGCCTGTTCATAGAGTTGCATTACCTTTCCAGATAATTTCTGACCGTTATTCATGGGATCATTTGCTATTAAAGCGGTATATATCATAGCCTGCATGACTAATAATTCAGGATTTTCCGGATTTTTATTTAATTCTTTATCTAATGCCAACTGTGCTTTAGAAACCAGCTCTTCCACTTTGTTATTTCCCAAATTCCGAAAAGCCTGGGTTGTATTTACAAGGGCTACGTAATAATTGGGGATCCAATTTTCCTCTTCTGCAGCCGCAATTCTTTCAAAAAGAGCAGAAGCTTCTGTAGGATTATCATTTTGCCAAAGTTCTAAAGCCTGAGTCATTCCTTCATCATAATTATTTTGTGAAAAAATAAGATTGGTAAACATCACCGCGAGTATTAAAATAACTTTTTCCATGTTTTTGATTTAAATTGATTGTTAAACAAATATCTCCTGATTCTATTTTAATTGAAATTAAGATCTACCCAGTTGTAATATTTATCAGGACGAATTGTAAAGTATTAAGAAAGCTTATCTTCAGTTTTAAAGATTATCCAGATTATTCGATTTTTTATCGTCACTAATGGTCCAGAAAAAGCCGACAAAGAAAAACCTGTCTGCAGTTGGAGTTATCGCCTGTCTTCGAAAATTTCCGTTAGAATCTGCCTGTGCTTGCATAATCATATCCAAACACATTTTTAGTTCCTAAAACGTTGGAAACAGAGAAATAAAGGATCTTCTGCGGACTTAAAAGATATGCCCAACTTAAACTTAAATTGTTATAAGATTTGGTCTTAGAGGCCATAAACAAATCTTGATTCGGATCGTTATAAGGTCTCCCTGAACTAAATGTATTAGTAAGACCAATTTGAGATCTAAGATCGCTTATCCAATATTTAGTAACTATAGAAAGGTATGATCTGCTATAAAGCCTGGAGTAACTTTCTCTGGATAGTTCTTATATTTTCTCTGAGAATCTATATAAGAATAGGAAACCCAATATTCCAAATTCTTAATACTCGCACCGTCTCTATAGAATACATCCAATCCTCCGGCATACCCATTTCCAGTATTTCCAAGGGAGTTTAAATTAGAATTCTCATTCCCACTATAGGTAATAAGATCTCTATAATCTTTATAATAAGCTTCTAACCTAAGTAATCTCTTATCTTTATTAAACTGATAATTCAAAATATAATGAGAAGCTTTTTCTGAATTTAAAAGATTATTGAATTTTAAATAATCTGTTTTTGGAGCTTGGGAAAATTCGCCATAAGCAAAAGAGAATTGAGAAAATTTGCTCACTTTGTAAGCCATAGATAGTCTTGGCGAAATCTTGGTTTCTTCTAAATAATCATCATATGAACCTCGAACTCCAACTTTTAAAGCAAAGTTCTTAGAAAATAAAATATCTGCCTCTGTATATATAGCTCCTATATTAGTTTGAAGTTCAGAACGAAATTCTGAATTTCCTTGCTGTTTTATCAATTCATCAAATTTGGTAGAAAAAAGATCTGATCCGGCTGAGATCTTTATGTGATCTGAAAATCTTTTACTCACTTTAAGTTTTACATGTAGCGCATTTTCAGAATTGTTGATATTGGTCTCATTATAATTGATATGATTTGATTCCTTTTCCTAAGCTAATCCCCGTATTCAACTCCCATCGATCTCCAAAATTTCCTAGGTAAGAAGCTATTCAAATAGAAATTGTTGTTTTTAAGATCTATTCTTTCTTTGCCATCCAATTCAATACTTTCACGATTAAATTCAAATTTAGAAGCATCAAAAGCGGCATAGGTTTTCCACAATCCGCGCTTTAAATTTTGTCTATAAATCGCTTCCCCAGAAAGAGACCTAAAAGGTTTTATCCAATCTAAATTTTGAGGAGCCACCAGCATATATGGAGCTAAATTGATATAAGAAGTATTTACACTCAACGAACTTTTTTCCCATTTTTGAGTATGTCCTAACCCTAAACCTACCGTCATCAGAGATATTTCGGTTTTATTTTGGGGCACTTCATCTTCGGTGTTCATCAATAAAATACCCGAAAGAGCTTCTCCATATTCTGCACTATAACCTCCGGTTTGAAAAGAAATTCCTTTAAATAGAAAAGGAGAAAATCTCCCCCTGCTTGGAACATTTTGTACGCTGGCACTATAAGGTTGTGCAACTCGAAGTCCATCTACATAGGTTTGTGTTTCATCTGCTTCTCCTCCTCGCACCAATAATCTTCCACTTTCTCCGGCAACCTGAGTTCCCGGTAAGGTTTGTAAGGCAGCGATTATATTTCCTGCACTTCCCGCAGTAGTTACTATATCTAAAGGTTTTAAAACCGAAACTTTAGAAGTTCCTCCTGCTTGAAAAGAACCTGCGTTTAATAGTACGGCATCTAAAGCATTAAAATCTTCTTTTAATATGATCTTCAAATCCTTCATTTTTGAAACATCAAGAGTTATTCTACTGGTTTGAAATGATAGAAATGAAATAACTAAAATATGTTCTCCTGTTGCCTTAGTAGAAAATGAAAAACTACCATCCTCTCTAGAAGTATCTCCATTATAAGTACCTTCAATAAATACATTTGCTCCCATAATCGGTTTACCTTTTTGATCAACCACTATTCCGGAAATCGTAGTTTGAGCAAGCATAAATTGACCTAAAAATAAAATTGAAAGAAAAAGTATAGATTTCATATTGGTTTGAATTACAAGATCAAATTTGAATTAAATCCAAGCCGATTAATAATAATTGATACCCAACTGTAATTTCTATAGGATGAATTGAAATGAAATTAACAACAGAGCATCTCAGATTCAATATTTTAAAATAACCTTAACACTATATTTTATAACTTACATCTTCTTAAAAAACTAACTACTATGACCATTTTTGAGGCTTTACGCCAGGAACACGAAATACAAAGAGAACTTTTAAAGAAACTTGTAAAAACACATGGAGATACAGAAGAGAGAAAGAAGATCTTTGAAAATCTAAAACATGAGTTAAAAATTCATGCCGATGCTGAAGAAAGACATTTCTATATTCCGCTAATGAAGAAAGATCTAACTCAGGAAAAGGCAAGACATAGTGTGGCTGAGCATCATGAAATGGATGAGTTAATTGAAGAGATGGAAGACACAGACATGAGTGCATCTAACTGGTTAAAACTTGCTAAAGATCTAGAGCATTTAGTAACCCATCATTTAGATGAAGAAGAGCATGAAGTTTTCCAGATGGGTGGAAAAGCTTTAACCGAAAATCAAAAAAGCTCTTTAGCTGAAGATTATAATAAAGAGATCAAGAAAACTAGATAACTTAAAAAGCCTGTTCCAATGGAGCAGGCTTTTTTTATTTCTTATTATACCAATTTTTGATCTTCCTCTAAATTCTTCCGATTTTTTTTAAAAGGTCTTATTATCAATCGTGCTGCTTTATCATAATTTACATAGTTGTACACCCAATTAAAAAAGGTAATCATTCTATTTCTGGTACCTATTAGAAACCATAGGTGAATAAACATCCATACAAACCAGGCAAAGAAACCTCCAAATTTAAATTTTCCGATATCAACTACTGCTCTATTTCTTCCTATAGTTGCCATAGTACCTTTATCAAAATATTCAAAAGGTTCTAATTTCTCGCCTTTAATAATTCGTTTTAAATTCTTAGCCAGATGCTTTCCTTCTTGAATGGCAGGTTGCGCCACCATAGGATGCCCTTTTGGAAATTCCTCGCTTTTCATTAAGGCAATATCTCCAATGGCAAAAATATTCTCGTACCCATTTACCTGGTTAAAAACGTTTACCTCATACCTATTAGCTTTTTCAACCATAGCAGAGGCATTCAATCCTTTTACCGGGGCACCGGTAACTCCCGCCGACCAGATAAAGGTTTCAGTTCTTAATTCCAGGTCTGTATTCGTCTTTACAAGATGACCATCATAATTCTCCACCATGGTGTTCAAATGAATGTGAACACCGAGTTCCTTTAAAAATTTATCTGCTTTCTCTGACGCTTTCTCACTCATTGGAGGCAAAACTCTCCCTAAACCTTCTAATAAATGAATTTGCATTTCATTTGGATCGAGATCCGGATAATCTTTAGGAACTACATTATTCTTAAGTTCTGCAATGGCCCCACTTAATTCTACCCCGGTTGGTCCAGCTCCGGCTAATACAAAATTTAAGAGAGATCTTCTTTTATCTGGATCATCGGTAATAACTGCCTGCTCCAAATTTTCTAAAATTAAACTTCGAATATTTAAAGCCTGAGGCACAGTTTTCATCCACATCGCATTTTCTTCAATACTTTTATTTCCGAAGAAATTTGTCTTAGAACCCGTGGCAATTACCAAATAATCATAAGTAATTTCTCCAATTCCTGTATAGATGGTATTAATTTCTGGATCTATAGATTTAACTTCGGTTAACCGAAAATAGCTATGATCACTCTCTCTTATAATTTTTCTTAACGGATATGCAATAGAATCCGGCTCCAGACCGGCGGTAGAAACCTGATAAAGAAGGGGTTGAAAAGTGTGATAATTATTCCTGTCCAGGAGAACCAATTGCACTTTTTCCTTCAGCATTTTTTTTGCTAAAGCCATACCGGCAAATCCTCCTCCTATAATTACAACCCTAGGCAAATTAGTTCTTGGGATATTCATAAATAGTTGGTTTATCTCAAAATTAAGATTTAAGTATCGGATTTACCATGGATTAACTTTAAATTATATAATTATGTAACAATCTATTACTTTAGAGTACCTATAGGTGTCAGAAAATTACTGTGGACAAAGAACTTGAACATCAATTTGTATCGAATTTAGAAATGCACCAGAATATTGTGCATAAAATCTGCCGTATCTATACAAATGATCAGGCATCGCATAATGATCTATTTCAGGAGATTACCATTCAATTATGGAAAGCCTATCCGAAATTTAGAGGAGATGCCAAGTTTAGTACATGGATGTATAGGGTTGCTTTAAATACTGCTATCACTCTTTATAGAAAGAAGAAGCGCAGCATACAAACGCAGGATTATGACACAGTTCACTTCCGAATTCAGGCTCAGGAATATGACCCACAGGAAGAGCAACAATTAAAATTAATGTATAATGCAGTAAAAGAGCTCAATGATATAGATAAAGCATTGGTGTTCTTATATCTGGAAGATAAAAATTATAAAGAAATTTCAGAAACGCTTGGAATAAGTGAGGTAAATGCAAGAGTGAAGATGAATAGAGTGAAAACCAAATTAAAGAAAATATTAAATCCGTAACATATGGATGAATTAGAATTTTTAAAAAAAGACTGGAAAAAGCAAGATGGGAATTATCCCAAAACTTAAGCTTTGAACAGATCTATAAGATGATATTAAAAAAATCTTCGTCTATAGTAAGATGGATTTTTATCATTAGTATTTTAGAATTTATTTTCTGGACTATACTTACCTTATGTCTGGCAGATCAGGAATACTGGAAAGAGATGGAAAAGATCCATTTAAAAGGCTTTACAATTGCATTATACCTTGTAGGATATGTAATTACCTTTTATTTCATTTACAGATTTTACAGAAATTATAGAAAGATTACTGCTACAGATAGCGCTTCAGTTTTAATGGAAAATATCTTAAAGACCAGAAAAACGGTTAAATATTATATTGGATATATTCTTATTTCTGCAGGATTTACATTTTTAGTTTATACTTATTTTACATTTAAATATCACATGGCCAACACGGAAGTTAAAAATCCGTCCCTATACGAATTTGATTCTACTCGTTGGTTAATATTCATTGGTAGCTTTTTAGTTTTTATGCTTGTTTTCTTAGGTCTTATCTGGCTGTTTTACAAACTGCTTTACGGGATTTTATTAAACAGACTACAGAAAAACTATAAAGAACTTAAAAGATTGGAAATAGAAAATTAGGGGTTCTATTATGCACATACATCATTTGGAAATTTCAGCCGATAGCGATGAAAAGCTTTATGCTTCTATCACTCATCTCAAAATTTTGATCTCAGAGATCGAAAATAAAGGAGTACCTGAGGAGGTTTGTTATAAGATCAATTATCAAATTGATAAGATGAATTCTTTCGCAAACAAAAAAGAAGGCATACTGAATCGGCAATTAGAAATTACCTATTATAGAATACTCTATATTCTTAGAAGAGATGTAGGTATAATTCCTGAAAATTATTACAGAAATCTTTATTTAGCTTTAGGAATGAGTGTTTTTGGATTACCATTAGGCGCTTTAATAGCCTCCTTTCTAGAAAACACCTCTTACCTAATCTTTGGAATGTTATTTGGCCTGGCAGTTGGAATTGTTATTGGCTCAAAAAAAGATCAAATAGCAGATAAAGAAAATAAGGTAATTAGAGTGCCTCAATAATTAAATGCTCTAATTAGCTTAATACTGCTCCCATCTTCTTTGTTGATTAAGTTCTTCTATAGCATCTAGTTCTTCTGCTGGTATCACCTTTAAAAATGAAGAATGTTGCTCAATAGCATATTCCAGTTTTTTAACTATATCTTCTACAGATTCATTGTCATAATCTATATCTAAAGGTTCTTTGATCTGAAAAGATTGAAGAATTCCACGCTTTTTAATGCGTAAGCCTTTCTTATCGAATGATCTTCTAAAACCATCTATTACCACAGGAATAACAATAGGTTTATATTGTTTTATAATATGAGCTGTACCTTTTCTAATTGGTTTAAAGGGTTTGGTGGTACCTTGAGGAAAAGTAATTACCCATCCGTCTTTAAGTGCAATCCCAATATTTTCTGTATCGCCTAAATTCACTTCTCGTTGAACCTCCTGACCTTTAGACCTCCAGGTTCTTTCAACAGTTATAGCCCCGGCATAACACATAATTCGGGTAAGCAATCCGGCGTGCATAGTTTCTTTGGCAGCAACATAATAAACATTCAATTTGGGTTGCCATATATAGCCAATGTTCTTTATAGAATCTACTCTCCCGCTTAAGCTGGCGTTAAACACATGAAACATGGCCACAACATCTGCAAAATAGGTTTGATGATTAGAAACAAAAAGCACATTGTTATCAGGAAGATTTTTAATGATCTCAGACCCTTCAATTTTCAATTCGTTAAAACCACGATAACGTCTGTGAGTAAGAACTCCGAAAATTCGGATTAGCCACTTCTTTAAAAATAATATATGTCCGAATGGATTTCTTTTAAATAATCCCATTTACTCTCGCTGCTATTTATTTACAATGTTAATATCTTCTTAAATCGGGGCAAATATAATAAATAGATTTAAAGGGTTTTTTTGAAGCAATTCCTTTAATTCACTAAGCATCATTGCGGTTGCTCCCCATACCACATGGCCGTTAAGAGAGAATGCGGGAACATCTATATTTTTAGCGTAAGAGGTGCTTAGCTTTTTTGAGATCAGATTTTTTTCATCTAAAAATTCATCTATATCCACTTCCAGGATCTGTTCTACTTCTGCTTCCTGCTTAATTAATTTTGGAGTTGCATTTAATAAACCAACATAAGGATGTACCCAAAAATTACTTGGGGGAATGTATAATTTAGTCAGTTTTTTAACCACTTGAACTTCATTTCTAGGAATACCAACTTCTTCTTCGGTTTCCCTTAAAGCTGTATGTTTAATATTTTTATCAAAAACCTCTACTCTACCTCCGGGAAAGCCTACCTGATTAGAATGCACTCCTCTGTAAGTCTTTCTTAAAATTAAAACCAATTTGGTCAAATCAGATTTGTTTGGATAAAACACAGCCATTACCCCTGCCTTATTTGGCTTTTTAGAAGCAATATCCAAAGTTTTCAATTCAGAAACTCTCATAGCGGGTGCCAATTTAATCTGCGCCTGTTCGCCAGGAAGTTCTAAATTCTTTAAATTTGAAATCTTATATTTAAATTCATTAAAATTCATGATCCGATTTCTCTCTATATTATTATGCGTTGTGTCTCTGCTTTTCGCAAGTTGTGAAGATACGCAAAAAACCAAGAATTCTAATATCAATAAGCCTACAAACACCTCTATTACTAAGAAAGATACTGTAGTTGAGAAAAAAGTGAAAGTAGAAAAAGATACCAATGACATTCTTGCCCATAGAGATGAGCCTATGTTGGTACAGGAAGAATTGATCCCATTTTTAATGGATTATGGAAAGAAGAATCCTGAAACTATGATTAGAATTAGTACCAGATTTGGAAACATAGATGTAGAATTATTTAAAGATACTCCACTACATCGGGCTAACTTCTTGTTTTTAGCAAAACATCATTATTTTGATGGCACATATTTTCATCGAGTAGCTAAGGGATTTGTAATTCAAGGTGGAAATTCTGATAATCCGGAAACTGCGAGAAAACGTAATAATGTGGGTTCTTTCTTAATTCCGAATGAAACCAGTGCGGGCCATAAGCATAATAGAGGCTCTTTTTCTGCTGCCAAATATGCAGAACAAAATGTGAGTGATGCCTCCTCTCCATTTGAATTCTTTATTGTACAAGATCCTAGGGGAGCTCACCATTTAGATAATGAACATACCGTGTATGGAAGAGTTGTAAATGGAATGGATGTGGTAGATGAAATTAACAATCAGGAAGTTGGTGAAGGAGAATGGCCGCTTATTAACATTGCTATTAAAGTTGAAGTTTTAAAATAGATTATTGCTGTGTAAAATAGTTATAATCGTTTATAATAATCTCAACAAATTCCATTGGGCGCTCATCTGGCGTGATCTCCAGTAATTCTGAAATCTTTTTAGAAAGCGACAGGATAATTTGATGATTCCCATCATACCTCGCCCTTCTATACATAGATTTTATAGTCTGAATATCTTTATCTTTCAAGATAGTGACCTGTGGATACTTAGGTTTATAGTCTATAGGAATATCTGCAATTAAAGTATCTGCAATGTGTAATATTCTTCTTCTCACTTATTACTGTAGTCTTAGCTGCCAGATCTCCAATTCTTTGGCCTTTCCCATTCATAAGTATAGTAACCACGGCAATACTTCCGCTACCTAAGGTAATATCTATAAGTCTTAATAACCATCTAATAAGATACTGACTAAATTTAGGTCTGGACCCATCCAATTGTACCACCCTGATCTTCATGACATGTTTTCCCGGTGTCTGACCGTTATAAAATGTTTCCCACAATAAATAGTATAAAAATATTGGCAATCCAATTACCACGTAGATCATATATGTCTCTCCTTTTCCAACATTTAAGCTGGCTAAAGAAATAGTAGAAATAATGGTATAAACAATCAATATCAACATATCCAGCAAAAATGCCAACACTCGATCTCCAATAGGAGCAACTTTTTGCTGAATACCAATATTTTGGGCGGTTTCTATTTGAAAATTATCCATTAAATACGTTTCTTTGAGAGAAATAACAACCACTTATGCGTGAGGCTGCTTTCGTGAAGCAAAATAAGAATAAATGGCTGAAATTTGAAAGCGAGCTAAAGAATTATAAAAGTCTTTCTCCAGCATCTATTTCTGCTCTATATCTGGAAATTACTGATGATCTAAGCTATGCAAAGACCTTCTATCCGGGGAGCAATACAGTGGGTTATTTAAATGAAATTGCTACTTCTGCCCATCAAAAGATATACAGCAACAAAAAAGAATCTGGAAACACCTTTTATAATTTTTATGTGAAAGATTTTCCACTATTCTTTTATAAGCATCAAAAACAACTTCTGTTAAGCTTTTTGATATTCAGCATCTTTGTTGTAGTTGGAAGTTTTTCTGCGGCAAGTGATGGCACCTTTGTTAGAGCAATTCTGGGTGATGCTTATGTAAACATGACCCTGGAAAATATTGCGAAAAATGATCCCATGGCTGTTTATAAAGAAATGGGACAGATGGATATGTTCCTGGGAATAACCATCAATAATATTAGAGTTTCTCTTATGGCGTATACGCTCGGAATCCTTGGCGGAATTGGAACGGCAATGGTCCTAATGCAAAATGCCATCATGTTAGGTTCATTTCAATACTTTTTCTACCAAAATGGAATGCTTTGGGAATCTGCAAGAACTATCTGGATTCATGGAACTATTGAGATCTCTGTTATAATTGTTGCGGGTTGTGCGGGTCTTGTGATGGGAAAAGGAATATTATTTCCAGGTACTTACCCTCGTTTAACTTCATTTATAAATGGAGTTAAAAACGGCCTTAAAATAGTTATGAGTACGATCCCGTTTTTTATCATTGCAGGATTTTTGGAAGGATTTGTTACTAGAATGACAGAAATGCCAGATTGGCTAGCAATTTTCATCATTCTTATCTCCTTCTGTTTAATTTTATTTTACTACGTTTTTTACCCGATTTATTTACACAAAAAATTTCAACCTAATGCAAAACAAGTATATGCAGTTTAAGAAAGATAGAGATATGGGAGCTATCTTAAGTGATACTTTTTCCTTTTTCAGACAAAACTTTAAACCCCTTTTTAGAAATATCTTTAAAATAGCCGGACCTTCATTCTTATTGTTATTAGCGGCACTAACCTATTATTCTTATATAGTATCCGGAGGATTAAGTCCGGCAACCTTAATACAAAATAACACGGCAGAGTTTTCTATCGCTTTTCTGGTATTTGCTTTTGCCATCTTGATCTTTTACTCTTCACTTTATGCTACGGTTTTACATTATATAAAATCTTATGTAGCTCATAATGGTGTAGTGCAAGAAGATGAAATTAAACAAGGCCATAAAAAAGATTTTGGAAAGCTTCTGCTTTACTTTATAGTATCTGCAATCCTGGTAATTGCAGGACTATTTGTTTTTATCATTCCGGGAATTTACATGATGGTGCCATTAAGTATTGGTACCGCAGTAATGGTGTTTGAAGAAGAAAGTTTAACAGAAACTATATCTTCTTGCCTGCATTATATTAAAGACAACTGGTGGCACACCTTTATTACCTTATTCCTCTTCGGAATTTTGATCTATGTAATTGGATACATTTTTCAGCTTCCTGCAGTTATTTATACCGTAATGGGCATTTTTACCGGTTCTAGAGAAATTTCTGCCGCTACTGCAGAGCCAGATTGGATATTTGTAATTCTTAATGTAATTGGTTCTACCGCAAATTATCTATTAGCAACCATTTCTGTGATCTGTATCGCTTTTATTTATTTCAGCTTAAATGAGAAAAAGAACTTTACAGGAACCTATGAAAATATAGACAATCTGGGGAATTAATAATGAAGCTTATTCACTTCTTATATTTTTTATTTTTTATCCTGAGTTTTCAGCTGAAGGCTCAGGATACTATTTCTAGTGATAAGAATGTAAATTTTCAAACTGAAAAAACCTCGCTTTCTCCCGTAAAATTTGATCAAAAGAAGATTGCGAAATTTAAAAGATCTAATGATTTTAAATATCTAGAAAAAGCTGAAAGTGATAGTTGGTGGACCAGATTTAAATATTGGTTAGCTTTAAAATACCTTCAATTTAAAAACTGGTTTTTTGATCAGTTTGGAACAAGTAGTTTGGTCTCTCTATTTTTAACTGTTCTACCCTATTTATTTCTGGCTGGACTACTTTTATTAATTGGTTGGTTATTCAGCAAATTTAATCCCACTTCCTCTTTATTAAAGTCTGATAATCATCCCGATGTTCTGCTTCATGAAGAAGAAAAAATTATAAGATCAGAAAATATTGAAGATCTTATTTTTAAAGCTGTACAAGATCAAGATTATAGATTGGCGGTGCGATATTATTATCTGCTGCTTTTAAAATTACTCAATAAGAAAGGGATTATTCATTATGAATTCCAAAAGACAAATTCAGAATATCTTTCAGAAATAAAAGAGATCGATTTTAAGGAGAGTTTGCAGCGTTCTATGCGTATTTATGATTTTTTATGGTATGGCAACTTCAGCATTAATAAAATTGAATATGAACGTGCTGAATCTTCTTTTAAAAAGCTTCAGAATAATTTAAAATCTTTACCAGATGAGTAAAAGTTTTAAAATTATCTTCGGAGCATTTCTGCTGATTTTACTATTGCTCACGTATCTGGAAGCAACAGAGCGAGAACCTATTAATTGGAATCCTAGTTATTTAGAGATCGATAAAATTGCCTTAGGTAGTTATGTTCTTTTTGAATCCTGGAAAGATGCCGAATCTCATACTATAAAAAGAATAAAAGAATCTCCTTTTGAATTTTTATCCAGAGAAGATCCTAAAGGAACCTATTTCTTTTTAAACGATAATATCTTTATAGACCAAACCGAACTGAAAGTGCTTTTAAGTTGGGTAGAAGAAGGTAACACCTTGTTTTTATCTGGTAATAACTTCTCTGATAATTTACTGGATACATTAGATATAAAAACTGAAATCGTAGATCCTGGTAAGAACCTTAAATCTCAGCCATATACTAATCTTACCAATAAGAATTTTTGGAAAGAAAAACCATATCATTTTGATCAGGAAAGAAGCATTGTTCGACTAGAAAGATCTGATAGTTTAGATCAGGAAATTTTAGGAGTAGTAAATGTTAGAAATTTTGATAGTAAAGACAGAGCTTATCCCAATTTTATAAGCAGCAAATTTGGAAAAGGAAAGATCTATATTCAATCTATGCCGGAAGCTTTTAGCAACTATTTTCTATTAGCCAATTCTAATTACAGGTATGCACAAGATGCTTTGGCATATATTCCATCAAAATCTACTGTTTATTGGGATGATCATTATAAATCTGGAAAAATTTACAACACCTCCCCGCTTTATATTTTGCTTAACAATAGAGCACTTAAATGGGCCTATTATTTTGTACTGATTGGTAGTTTACTCTTCATCATTTTTGAAGGAAAAAGAAAACAACGTGCTGTTCCTGTGGTTAGCGCCCTTAAAAAACCAGAGTTATCAATATTCTCAAACAATTTCAGAACTCTACTTGGAGCAAGAAACGACTACAAAAGCCTGGCTATAAAAGACATTCAGCACTTTTATGAGTATCTTAGAATACATTTTAGATTAGATACCTCTAATCTAAACGAACAATTCTATAAAGATATTTCTGCCAGAATAAATTTAGATTTAGAAGAGGTGAAGATCTCAGTTTAAAAGGATATCTGCACTTTCTCAAAAAGAAGAAATCAGTAAAAATGAACTTCAAGAATTACATGCAGTAATTCAAACTTTAAAATATACATCGAATGAATAATGAGTCTTTAGAAAATCAGGAAATTAATTTTGATAATAGAATTCCGCTGGAAGAACTGCAACAGGCAATATCAAGTTTAAAAGCTCAGTTGAACAAGGTTATCATTGGGCAGGATAATTTTATAGAATTATTAATAACTGCACTTTTAGCAAACGGACATGTGCTTATTGAAGGCGTTCCGGGAGTAGCAAAAACAGTTACCGCGAAGCTTTTTGCCAAGACTCTTCAGACGGAGTTCAGTCGAATTCAGTTTACTCCAGATCTAATGCCAAGCGATGTTTTAGGAACTTCCATTTTGAGTCCTAAAACCTCAGAATTTGAATTTAAGCCGGGACCTGTTTTTTCTAATATCGTATTGATTGATGAAATAAACCGTGCTCCCGCAAAAACTCAAGCCGCTTTATTTGAGGTGATGGAAGAACGGCAAATTACCATAGACGGGAAAAAGTATAAGATGCAACCTCCCTTCATGGTCCTGGCCACTCAAAATCCAATAGAACAGGAAGGAACTTATGCCCTGCCGGAAGCGCAGCTAGATAGATTTCTTTTTAAGATAAAAGTTGATTATCCAAATCAGGAAGAAGAGATCGAGATCTTAAAATCTCATCATCTAAGAAAAGGGGCGTTGCCAGATGTAGATATTCAAGCCGTGCTTTCTCCTGCTACCTTACAACATTTACAAGAGCAAATTCAAGAGATCTTGATAGAAGATAAATTATTCAATTATATAGCGCAGTTGGTGATCAAAACCAGGAATCATCCGCATTTATACTTAGGTGCTTCTCCTCGTGCTTCTATAGCTGTGATGAACGCGTCTAAAGCAATGGCTGCTATTAATGGAAGAGATTTTGTAATTCCAGAAGATATCAAGAAAGTGTTATCTCCGGTTTTAGCTCATAGAATCATTCTTTCGCCGGAAAGAGAGATGGAAGGAGTTACCCCAGAAAATGTGATAGATATGATTACCAATACCATAGAAATCCCTAGATAAGTGAGATTTTTAAGATCCATCTATTTTCATCAAAGAACTTTCTGGCTCATCTTTAGCATAGCCACCCTCTTCCTGTTTTCCTACTGGATCCCACAGTTGTATGCAATAGTTTGGATCTTTACGATTATTCTTGTGGCATTTTTAATATTAGACGGATTTCTATTGTATACCAGAAATGGAATTAGAGCTAAAAGAATATTGCCAGATAAGCTTTCAAATTCTGATCATAATCCTATTAGCATCAAAATCGATAATACTTATACTTTCAAGACCTATCTTGAGATTATAGATGAACTTCCTGTTCAATTTCAGAAAAGAGATTTTTTGAGAAAAATCCCTTTAGAAGCTAAAGCTCACACAACTTTTGAATATGAAGTAAAACCGCTACAGCGTGGAGAATATTTCTTCGGAAATCTGAATGTTTTTATTTCTACCAATTTAAAATTACTAAAAAAGAGACAGGTTTTTGATAGTGGCCAAATGGTAAAGGTCTACCCTTCTTTTATTCAAATGAAGGCCTTTGATTTTCTTGCAATAGATAAACGTCTAAGACAACCGGGTTTAAAAAAAATCAGAAGAATTGGTCATACTCAAGAGTTTGAACAAATTAAAGATTATGTGCTGGGAGATGATATTCGCAGTATTAATTGGAAGGCTACCGCTAAGCAAGCTTCACTTATGGTGAACCAATTTCAGGAGGAGAAAGCGCAACCTATTTATTCTATTATAGATACCGGGAGAGTCATGAAAATGCCGTTTGAAGGGCTAAGCCTTTTAGATTATGCAATTAACAGCACGCTGGCGTTCTCTAATGTAGCGCTTCAGAAAAAGGATAAAGTGGGAATGCTTTCATTTTCCAATACAGCAGGAAAAATGGTGATTGCAAATGCTAAAAAGACCAATTTACTGGCTATCCTTGAAAATCTTTATAACATTAAAACAGAATTCCTTGACTCAGATTTTGGTTTATTGTATGCAAATATCAATAGGCAGATCAAGCATAGAAGCATGATCATGCTTTACAGCAATTTCGAACATATAAACGCAGTGCAAAGGGAACTACCTTATTTAAGAGCAATTGCAAAAAAACATGTTTTGGTAGTGATCTTCTTCGAAAATACTGAAATTGAAAAGGTTATAGAAAATAATGCCTCAGATATTCCAGCGATTGCTCATCAAATCATTGCTCAGGATTTCGCTTCAGAAAAAAGACTGATGCAAAGAATGTTACAACAAAATGGAATTCAAACCGTTTTGACCAAGCCAAAAGATCTCACCCTAAATACCATAAATAAATATTTAGAGATCAAGGCTCGAGGAATTCTATAGTCTACATTTCAATTTAGATTCCTATTTGTTTAAAATGATAAGAAAGAACGTCATTCTGTTCCGATAATTATCGGAATTGTTTCAGAATCTCATTTTAAGTTAATCGATATTATATTAAGACCCTGAAATAAATTCAGGGTGACGAAAGAACTATTAGAACTAATGATCGATTTTTTTAATTTATAAAGTGAGCTAAAAAATCACAATTCGTCTACAATAAATTACAGTTCAGTATTATTATTTAAAAAAGCTATCAGTTTTGGATTTATATTTGATCTAACAATCTTAAAATCAATAAAAAATGAAGACAATAACAGTTTTATTTGCATTATTTCTTAGCATGAATTTCTACGCACAAACCGAAGGTGGATCTAATGTTACAGTGAAGATAGAAAACATTAAAAATGACGAAGGATCAGTATTATTTGGGCTTTATACACAAAACACATTTTTAAAAGCTAAGCCTGAATTTACAGCAAAAAGCGAAATTGTAAATGGCGTTGCCCAAATAACTTTTGAGAATGTACCGGAAGGCACTTACGCGATTACCTGCTTTCATGATATGAACGGGAACGATCAAATGGATTTTGAACCAAGCGGAATGCCTAAAGAAGATTACGCCGTTTCTAATAATGCAGTAAATATGTATGGTCCCCCAGAATGGACGGATGCTAAATTTGAAGTGAATGGGACTGATATTAATATGGATCTAAGCCTTAATAATTAGTCATAGAGAAATCATTGCATTACGCTTTACAGCATAGAAAAAATCAATACCTTTGTGTTTGATTAAAATTTCTATCTATGACGATTACCCAGTTGCAGTATGTTCTTGCTGTTGCAGAACATCAAAATTTCACCAAAGCGGCACAAAAAGTTTTTGTAACTCAGCCAACGTTGAGCATGCAAATTCAAAAGTTGGAAGATGAATTGGATGTGCAGATATTCGATCGTACCAAAAAACCAATTCAGCTTACAGAAACCGGGAGAAAAATTGTTACACAGGCAAGAAATATTGTTAATGAAAGTGACAGAATTCAAGATATCGTAGATCAGCAAAAAGGATTTATTGGAGGAGAATTTAGATTGGGAGTGATACCAACGGTTATGCCTACACTACTTCCAATGTTTCTTACCAATTTCATTAAGAAATATCCTAAAGTAAAGCTGAAGATCGAAGAACTTCATACCGAAGCGATTATAGAAAGATTAAAAGAAGGACATCTAGATGCGGCTATTGCGGCAACCCCTTTAGAACTTGAAGGTATTAAAGAACAGGTTCTATATTATGAACCATTTGTAGCTTATGTACCTCAAGGTCATAGACTTTTTAAAACTGAAAAAGTTACTACAGATAGTTTAGATGTAGATGATATGTTGCTTTTGGAAGATGGACATTGTTTTAAAGATGGGATTCTAAATTTATGCAAAGCTTCAAGAAATTATGAAGGAGATCATTTTCAATTAGAAAGTGGGAGTTTTGAAACCTTGATCAAATTATCTAATGAAGGTTTGGGAATGACGCTTCTTACCCTATCTCCACACGTTAGACCTTAAAGAGTCTGAAGCCAAAAATCTTAGAATGTTTGAAGAACCAATTCCTGCAAGAGAAGTAAGCTTGATCTATAATAAGAGTGAACTTAAGATGCAGATCATTGAGGCATTAAGAGCCACAATAGCAGGTGTTGTAAAAGGAGCCATTGCTTTTCAAAATGTCAAGATTATAAGTCCGTTGAATTATCAAAAGACCTCAAATAATAATAAAAGCGGCTCTTAGCCGCTTTTATTTATTTAATCTAAATATATTAAACATTGATTTAATTCTGGATTCTGTTTGGTTAAAGAAATAATCCAGATCTTTAATTCCTCAATTTCATGAGGTAATAATCTCTGAAGGGCTTTCTTAACTTCTTTACAGAAAAGAACAGCATCAAAACTAACCTTATTAAGGATTGTCTTGGTGTATTCAAACATCGCTCTCGCCATAATTTGAAACGGATTTAGGTTGTTGTTAAAATTTGTATTCTTAAAAAGTAGAAGTGGTACTATACGCTTATCATTTAAAAGTTTTTAAATATACAAAATTAAAACGAAAACGTTTGCGCTACTTCTAACTTATTTAACATTAAAACCTATTATCTCCACTTATAATGTCTCCAATCCCGCCTAGAATGCTACCTTCCCCTTTATCTTTACCACCGCCTTGTGGTGCTGCCTGAAGTACTCTGTTAGCCAATCTACTAAATGGTAAAGATTGAACATATACTGTTCCTGGCCCGGTAAGCGTTGCGAAAAACAAACCTTCCCCACCAAAAATGGTGTTTTTTATTCCACCTACAAATTCTATATCGTAATTAATATCTTGAGTAAAACCAATGATACATCCCGTATCTACATTCAATTTTTCTCCGGGTAAAAGTTCTTTTTTAGCCATAGTTCCCCCTGCGTGCACAAAGGCCATTCCGTCTCCTTCCAGTTTCTGCATGATAAACCCTTCACCTCCAAAGAAGCCTCTCCCTAATTTCCTGCTGAATTCTATTCCTATAGCAACGCCTTTCGCTGCACATAAAAAAGCATCTTTTTGGCAAATAAATTTTCCGTTAAACTGAGTTAGATCTATAGGAATGATCTTTCCTGGGTATGGAGAAGCAAAACTTACCTTCTTCTTGCCTTGAATATAATTAGTAAAAACCGTCATAAATAGACTTTCCCCGGTAAGTAATCTCTTACCAGCCCCGAGTACTTTTCCTAAAAAACCTTCATTTTGTGAAGATCCATCTCCAAAAATGGTATCCATCTTAATACCATTATCCATCATCATAAAATTGCCGGCTTCAGCAATTACAGCTTCATTGGGATCTAATTCCAATTCTACATACTGCATTTCTTCTCCAAAGATCTGGTAATCTATTTCGTGTGAATTCATAATACTATATTTAAGTTGTTATCAAAACTATTTCTTTAATCTTACCGTCCATTCAAATTCAAAAGTTGAAACTTCCACCCCTTCTTCATTGGTACCTATAGAGGTCATCCAAAATGTTTGCCCCTCTCCGGTTGCAATTGTCTTTTCTATGGCATTAGAAATTAAATGCCCGTCTTTGCAAACAAAGTTAATTCTCCCAGTAGCTTTTTTAGTGAAGCTGGCTTTATTTTGAGCTACCAACATCGATATCTTTCTACCGCTTTCCTGAATATTCCCAATCACCATTGCCCCTGTACTTAGCTCTGCCGCCATAGCCTGCACCGCAAAATACATCGAGTTAAATGGGTTCTGATTGATCCATCTGTGTTTTACAGAAACCTCACATTGATGTGCATCTATATTTTTTACACGTACGCCTGTTAACCATGCGCTAGGCAATTTAAAAAGTAAGAATTTGTTGAGTTTACTGGGTGTGAGCTTCATTATTTACTAATATTTTTCATAAAAGTATTCAAATTTCTAAACATACCGAAATGTTAAATTTTCACTAATTTTTAAAAATATACAGTACTTTGTTTTGCATAATACCTTCTTTTAGATATATATTTGTATAAGATAAACACATTCATCATGAAAACAGAAACAACAAATCCGGATAAAACAGTTGCAGCCTTCATCCATCTGTCAACTTTTTCGAAGTATTTTATCCCTTTAGGAAATTTTATATTTCCATTAATTCTATGGACCGCGAAAAAGGAAGATCCCTTTGTGGATGAACACGGAAAGAGAGCTTTGAACTTTCAGATAAGCATGTTTCTATATTTTGTACTTGTTGCAGCTATAGGAATTTCTGGAGTAGTAATTATGGGAATGAATATTAGTGACCAAGGCCCCCTATTCATTTCTCAAGATTCTATCCAAGTGCACGATCTAAGTGGCGCTGTTCCTTTAATAGTCTTTATGATTGTTATTGGGATAATTCTTTTAGGATTATTCATTACAGATATTGTTGCAGTAATATCTGCAACAATTAAAGCTAAAGACGGAGAAAATTATAAATACCCTATCACCATCAATTTCATCAATTCCACTTTAAGTGGAGATCATCAATCAAAAAATGAACAGTTTAACAACACTCAAAATCAAACGCTATGAAGATTGAAAACACAAAGGCACAAATGCGTAAAGGTGTGCTGGAATATTGCATTCTCTCTGTGTTGAAAGATAATGATGCCTACGTGGCGGAAATTCTGGATACCCTAAAAGACGCAAAATTATTGGTGGTAGAAGGTACTATTTACCCTTTACTTACCAGGTTAAAAAACGCCGGGTTACTCAATTATCGCTGGGAAGAATCTACCAGCGGTCCACCCAGAAAGTATTACGGATTGACCGATACCGGAAAATTATTTTTAACAGAACTTACCCATACCTGGGACGAATTACAAACCGCTGTAGCCATAGTAACCACGCAAAAATCTAAGAATCATGAATAAGACAGTAAATATAAATCTTGCAGGCGTTTTCTTTCATATAGATGAAGATGCATACGCTAAATTGCAACATTACCTTGACACTATTAAACGTTCTTTGAACAACACTCAGGGTAAAGACGAGATTATAGCCGATATAGAAGCTCGTATAGCTGAATTATTTTCAGAAAAGCTTAAAACTGAGCGTCAGGTTATTAGTTATAAAGAAGTAGACGAAGTAATTGCCATAATGGGGCAACCGGAAGACTATATGGTAGATGAAGAAATATTTGAAGATGAACCTTCTTATACCCACTCGCATACATAAAACTACCGGAAAACAGCTTTTTAGAGATACAGACCATTCTTATGTAGGTGGAGTTTCCTCTGGATTAGCACATTATATGGGCATAGAATCTATCTGGGTAAGATTGTTATGGGTAATCTTAACAATTGCATCAAGTGGAGCTTTCATCTTGATCTACCTAGCTCTATGGATCTTTGTTCCAGAGGCCAAAACTACGGCAGATAAACTTTCTATGAGAGGAGAAGAAGTTAACATTTCCAACATAGAGCGTAAAATTCGTGAAGGATTTGACGATGTTGCCGGGAAGATGAAAAATGTAGATTATGAGAAATATGGCAAACAAGTAAGTTCTGGCGCTTCATCTGCCGCCACAGGAATAAGTTCCGCGATCTTATTTTTACTGAACATCTTTGTTAAGTTCATCGGGATCATGATCTTGCTAGTAGCAGGTTCAGTATTAATAGGTCTTTTTATAGCTTTATTTACCGTTGGAACTTTTGGGATTATAGATGCTCCCTGGACAGATTATGTAGAGATGGCCGGAATTGGTTCACCTTTATGGCTAATTTCTTTACTAACCTTCTTTGTAGTGGGAATTCCATTCTTCTTCTTATTTATTTTAGGATTAAAGATCCTGGTAAAAAAGCTGAAGTCTATTGGTACCCCAACCAAATTGGTATTATTAGGACTGTGGTTGCTTTCTATCATAGGACTCTCTATAATTGGAGTTTCTCAAGCCACTAAACGAGCTTTTGACGGAGAATATATCACCTCAGAAAACCTGCCGGTAACCTCTAATGATACTCTTTACCTGAGCATGAAACATAATCCGCTATATTCTTCTGGAGTATACGGGAATGATGTTAGGCTGAAGTATGATGAAAACGATAACCAGGTGATTTATAATACCAATATAGACTTGGTGGTAAAATCTACTAAAGATTCTATAGGAAGAGTTGAGATCATTAAAAAAGCTGAAGGTGCAGATTATAGAGAAGCTAGACAGCGAGCTCAAAACATTAATTATGGAACCAAATTCTCAGGAAACGAACTCATTCTAAATTCATATCTAACCGCAAATGCTAAAGATTATTTTAGAGATCAGAAGGTAAGAGTGGTAGTTTATTTACCAGAAGGAAGTACGTTAAGAGCAGACAGAAATATTTCAGGTTTTATTAATCATTATGGGGATGATAATATTCTAAATACTGGAGAGGAAGAGAATTTTTTAACCATTACTGAAGATGGAACCATTTGTAAAGAATGTCCTATAAATCATACTGACGATTCCTGGGATGACGATTCCTGGGATGACGAAGATGAAGCCACCTGGAATGAAGAGGATGGTAAGTTTGAAGCCACCTTTACAGATGATAATGATTCCACATCAAAAGTAAGAGTCAAAATAGACGAGAACGGAATTAAGATCAATAATAACCGAGATAAAAAAGTTGAAATAGACAAGAACGGAATTAGAATTCAAAATGATTAATCATGGCAGCACTCGTAAAATTAATTATAGTATTTGTACTAAGCCTGATAGGGTTTTCTCAAAAAGATGCACCCAATAGCAAAGACGCTGTTACTAATATTAAGATAGAGAATTGTGAACCTCATCACAAATGTGTTCACGCTTCCTTTCATGGGAAATATGATCTACAGGTATATGATATAAAAAGAAACTGTACTACTTAAATTTACAGTATCTTTAATAGAATAATCCTAAACCTAAAACCTTATGAAAAGAATTTTTAATTCCTTGTTATTGGTAGCCGCTGTAAGTATTTCTTTAATTTCATGTAGAGAAAATGAGACTCATGAAGCAGATGACCTTAGTACCGAAAATGGTGCAGAGGTTAAAGTAAAGAATGATGGAGACAAGATAAAGATCAAAACCGATGATAAAAAGGTGAAGATCACTAAAGACGATGATGGTACCGTTACAAAAAAGGTTAAAACAGATTAAAAATTCATCAATCAAAAAAACAAAAAGTCCCGATAATATCGGGACTTTTTAAATTTATATAGATTTGAGATTTTAAGCAGTAATCTCATTTTCTTTTTGTTCTTCTACAGTACTTAAATATCGTTCTGCATCTAAAGCAGCCATACAACCTGTACCTGCAGCAGTAATTGCCTGACGATATTCTTTATCCTGAACATCCCCAGAAGCAAATACTCCCGGAAGATTGGTTTTAGTACTTTTCCCTTTAGTTACCAAATATCCCGCGTCATCCATATCCAACTGACCTTTAAAGATATCGGTATTAGGTTTATGCCCAATTGCAATAAAAAGACCTGTAATATCTATAGTTTCCAGTTCTCCCGTTTGATTATTCTTCATTCTCAAACCTTCTACTACCTGTTCTCCTAAAACCTCATCTATAACTGTATTATATCTAAGATCTATGTTCTTGGTGTTGGTAACTCTGTGTTGCATAGCTTTTGAAGCACGCATTTCATCTTTTCTAACCAACATGGTAACTTTATTACAAATGTTAGCCAAGATAAGTAGCCTCTTCTGCAGCAGTATCTCCACCTCCAACAATTGCTACATCCTGACCTTTGTAAAAGAATCCATCGCAAACCGCGCAGGCGGAAACTCCCCCACCTCTTAAGCGTTGTTCACTTGGTAATCCCAAGTATTTAGCAGTTGCTCCCGTAGAAATAATAACGGTTTCAGCTTCTACCCAATGAGAATTGTCTACACAAGCTTTATGAATTCCGCCAATTTCTTTGCTTAATTGCACTTCGGTAACCATTCCTATTCGCACTTCGGTTCCAAAACGCTCTGCTTGTTTTTGAAGGTCTACCATCATCGCTGGACCATCAATACCTTCAGGGTAACCCGGAAAATTATCAACTTCGGTAGTAGTGGTTAATTGCCCACCCGGTTCCATTCCTGTATACATTATTGGTTTCATATCTGCACGTGCTGCATAAATTGCTGCAGTATAACCGGCAGGTCCAGAACCTATAATAAGACATTTTATTCTTTCTACGTTATCAGTCATTTCAATAATTTTATAGCTGTAAAAATAGAAACTTTAACCAAAATCTGAGGCTAAAAGTTATTAAGATTTACTATTTGTTTATAATTCTAATATATTTCAAATTCGAAATTATCAGTAAAATCGGTATTCTTATGTCGAAATTATACTTTAAAAATTACCTTTGCTTTCTTATATGGATCTATCTCTCTTTAACATACTAGACCTGCTGGGTACTATTGCTTTTGCTATTTCTGGAGCCCTATCGGCCATGAATAGGAGACTCGATCTTTTTGGCACATTTATCATCGCTTTTGTTACTGCCATTGGTGGCGGAACATTACGTGATATTCTTATTGGCAATACTCCCGTTATGTGGATGGAGGATATAAGTTATATCTATCTTATTGGGGTAATTACCATACTTACCATTATTTTCAGAAATAAGATCAACTATCTTAAAACATCTCTTTTTCTATTTGATACCATCGGTCTTGGAATATTCACCATTATAGGAGTAGAAACCGGGATTCAAAATAATTTACACCCCGTGATCTCTATTGCCTTAGGTGCCATGACAGGAACCTTTGGTGGGGTAATAAGAGATATTTTATGTAATGAAATTCCTGTAATCTTCAGAAAAGAGATCTATGCTACTGCTTCTCTTATGGGAGGATTAGCTTTTGTGATTCTCTACTATTTGGGAGTGAATGAAGATGTGATCTACATTGTAACTTCCCTCATAGTAATTAGTATTAGGCTGATTGTTGTAAAATACAAGATCTCACTCCCCTTCTTCTACATTGCTGCGGAAGAAGATGAAAATTAATGCGGAAGTTTTTTACGCAATAATCCGTAAATAAATGTTCCCAGTAAAGATCCTATTAAAACCACGAGTATTGGAAGATATCCAGCACCTATCAAAGTATAGATTGGTCCGGGACAAGCACCTGCAAGCGCCCAACCTAGTCCAAAAATAATACCCCCGTAAAGATATCTGCTTATTCCTCGGTCTTTAGGAGTAAATTTTATAGGTTCTCCGTAAAACGATTTTATATTGTTTCGCTTTATCAATTGTATTCCAACTATCCCAATTACTAAGGCAGATCCTATAATTCCGTACATGTGGAACGATTGAAAATTGAACATCTCATAAATTCTAAACCAGGATGCTGCTTCAGATTTGAACATCACAATTCCAAAAAATATTCCTATAAATAAATAACTAAGTGTTCTCATATTTTTAAAAAATTAATGGGAATAAAACATGGATCATAAATAATCCACCTGCAAAAAATCCAATTACAGCAATTAAAGAGGGTAACTGTAAATTACTCAAGCCTGAAATTGCATGTCCAGAAGTACAACCTCCGGCATATCGGGCTCCAAAACCAATTAATAAGCCTCCAATTAATAAGATGGCTAAAGATTTTATATCTGTTAATGCTCCTAATCCAAACAGCTCGGTAGGTAAATAAGCTTCACCCGCACTTTCAATCCCCAAAGATTGTAACTTTGTAACAGTATCCGGATTAATCGCCACAGATAAATCATTAGACAAAAAATTTACGGCTATAAATCCGCCAATTATCGCGCCTAAAACAACCATTAAGTTCCAACGCTGATCCTTCCAATTAAAAGCAAAGAAATCTGCCTTTTTATCTGCTCCACACATGGTACACATTGTTCTTAAATTTGAAGACATTCCAAATTGTTTACCCACAAATATGAGCAAGAACATTATAAGAGCTATAAGAGGGCCGGCAACATACCAGGGCCAAGGTTCAAAAATCCATTCCATATTTTCCTTTTTTTTAGAGCTGCAAAGAAAAGCTATTTCAGCTGTTCATTGCAGTAACAATTGTTACAGTCGGATAATTCTAAGAAAACTTAAGTGAAGTTTTTATTTTAAGTAATTCTGAAGGTTTTGAACTACTTTTTCATGATAAACGAGTTTCTGTTTCTGCAGACCAGCCGGCACTTTTTTCTGAAGAGATTACGTTTTTATTCTTTAAGATCTCTTCCGTCTAGCGCATTTTTACCATCACTATCAAAAATTGCATAATTAGAAGAATCTTTTATCCAATTTTTGAATGCATTTTCATTGAAAGGTAAACCTAAAGAAGTATTGACCAAGATTTTACCCGAGCCTAAATCGTCGAATTCTCTTTCGGATAAGGATTACAACATTTTTAGGCAGATGAAGGCTTATAATTTCTGAAGTTTTCAGCAAGTCTTCTAAACTAAGATATTTAACTCCTTTCTCTTCCCATTCTTTTTTTCTGCTTCTTACTGAAGTAATACAAGTCTGCACCAAATGGTAAGAGACATTTTGCTAATAACTTCCCTGTTACACCCAGGCCTATAATCCCTATTTTTTTATTGGTAAGTTCAACCGGCATTTCTTTCCATTGATTTTCACCAAAACCATGAAGTAAATATATCAATGAAGAAATAATATATTCTGCAACTCCAGGATCGCCATAATCGTTAATCCCGGTAACTTCAATTCCCTCTTTTACTGAGCAAAATTTACAGCTACATTGGCAGATTCTTCGTCAAATAAGCTGCAACACATGCCTATATATTTCAAATTTGGGCATTGCAGCAATTACCTCTTCACTAATCTGGGTATGCCAGGAAACTAGCACCGCTTCAGCATCACCAATACGTTTTATAATTTCTGCATTTGTATCTGGATAATCATTATAAATTTCAACTTCGCCTTCACTGTATTTCTTCAGTTCTTCAATGGCATTTTTCTGAAGTTTAGTATTATCTACAGCAACAATTTTATTGAATTTACGCATACAGCAATTTGATTATTTTAATCTAATAAAACGATTATTACGTTTTCAAACAAAAAATGCAGCCAGACTTCTGAAAAAAACATCTTAAAAAAGATATTCATATAGAAGTCTGGCTGCAAAATATTCTAAATGACAAGTAAGAATTATTTATAGCGGGATATTCCCGTGCTTTCTATCTATTCTCATTACTTTCTTATTCTCCAGCATGCTAAATGCTTTTAATAATTTCTTTCTGGTATCTCGAGGCATAATAACCTCATCTATAAATCCACGTTTTGCAGCTTCAAATGGATTAGCAAATTTCTCTGCATATTCTGCTTCTTTTTCTGAAAGTTTCAGCTCCGGATTCTCTGCTTCCTGAATTTCTTTTCTGAAGATGATCTCACTGGCTCCCTTTGCTCCCATCACCGCAATTTCTGCTGTTGGCCATGCAAAGTTTAGATCTGCTCCAATGTGCTTAGAGTTCATTACATCATAAGCTCCACCATAAGCTTTTCTGGTAATAACGGTAACTCTTGGCACCGTTGCTTCACTTAAGGCATAAAGTAGCTTAGCGCCATGCAAAATAATCCCGTTCCATTCTTGATCTGTACCCGGTAAGAAACCAGGAACATCTACTAAAACTAACAACGGAATATTAAAACAATCACAAAATCTTGTAAATCTCGCGGCTTTCTTAGAAGAATCTACATCTAAAACCCCGGCCAAACTCATTGGCTGATTGGCAACTATCCCAATACTTCTTCCACCTAAACGAGCAAAACCAACGATGATATTTTCTGCATAATCTTTATGGATCTCGTAAAAAGAGTCGGTATCAATAATTCCTTTTATCACCTCATGCATATCATAAGGCTTATTGGCACTATCTGGCACCAAAGAATCTAAAGATTCTCTAATCTCGTCTCCTAACTCATAAGGTAGTTTTGCAGTAGTTTCTGAATTGTTTTGTGGAAGATAGCTCATCAATTTCTTGATGTCTTCCAAACAGGTAATATCATTAAAAGAAGTGATATGCGTTACCCCAGATTTAGTTGAATGCGTACTTGCTCCTCCTAATTCTTCTGAAGTTACTTCTTCATTCGTTACGGTTTTTACCACGTTTGGTCCGGTTACAAACATATAACTGGTATCCTGAACCATCAACGTGAAATCTGTCATGGCTGGCGAATAAACCGCTCCTCCGGCACAAGGCCCCATGATAGCCGAAATTTGAGGAATAACACCCGATGCTTGTACATTTCTGTAAAAGATATCTGCATAACCTCCAAGAGATCTTACTCCTTCTTGAATACGAGCTCCTCCAGAATCATTCAACCCGATTATTGGAGCTCCTACTTTCATGGCATGATCCATCACTTTACAGATCTTTTCGGCATGAGTTTCAGACAAGGCTCCACCAAATACGGTAAAATCTTGTGCAAAAACATATACCAATCTCCCGTGAATGGTTCCATAACCGGTAACAACACCATCCCCATAGATCTGCTGATTTTCCATTCCGAAATCTGTAGTTCTATGGGTAACCAAAATTCCTATTTCTTCAAAAGAACCTTCATCCAATAAATAATCTACGCGTTCTCTTGCTGTTAATTTCTTCTTTTCATGTTGCTTGGCAATTCTCTTTTCTCCCCCACCCAAATGTGCCTGAGCAACCTTATCATTCAATTTTTCTATATTCTGACTCATAATTTAATTATGATTTTATTTTTTTTGTTTGATCTAAATATTCAAATCTTTCGTTATGCTGAACTTGTTTTAGCATCTCATTAATTCTCGCTGAGACCCTGAAACAAGTTCAGGGTGACGCTCTGATTAATGTGGTAATCTCACCAACTCCTGATCTTTTAAATATCTTTTTAACGCAATTAAACCAGCTAATTTTGCTTCTTCGGCGATCTTAGATTTTAATTTTTCAGCTGAATAATAATTCTTCACAAAATGAGTATCAAAATTTCCACTTCTGAAAGCTTCATGTTCAAAAACAAATTTTCCGAAAGGTAAAGTGGTCATTACTCCTTTTACCTCATAAGCATCAATAGCTTTTATCATTAGCTGAATTGCTTCTTCTCGAGTCTTCCCATATGTGATCAATTTCGCCAACATAGGGTCGTAATAAATAGGCACTTCCATACCTTCTTCAAAACCATCGTCTAAACGAATTCCTTCTCCTTCCGGACCTCTATATCTTTCTAAAGTTCCCACACTTGGCATAAAATCTCCCATTGGGTCTTCTGCATATACTCTTAACTCTACCGCATGACCATTGATCTTAAGATCTTCTTGCGAAAATTCTAATTTTTCTCCTCTGGCAACTTTTATTTGTTGCTCTACCAGATCGATTCCTGTAATAAATTCGGTCACCGGATGCTCTACTTGAAGTCTGGTGTTCATCTCTAAGAAATAGAAGTTCAGGTTTTCATCCATCAAGAATTCTACAGTTCCTGCCCCAACATAATCGCAAGATTTAGCAACTTTAATTGCTGCCTCTCCCATTAATTTTCTCTTTTCTTCAGTAAGAATAACCGAAGGTGCTTCTTCTACCACTTTTTGGTGACGACGCTGGATGCTACATTCTCTTTCAAATAAATGCACGGTATTCCCATGTGTATCTGCTAATACCTGAATTTCGATATGACGAGGAGAACCTACATATTTTTCTATAAATACAGAACCATCTCCAAAAGCAGATTCTGCTTCGCTAATAGCTCTTTTCATCTGGTCTGCAAGCTCTTTTTCCTGCTCTACCACACGCATTCCTTTACCTCCACCCCCGGCAGAAGCTTTTATCAAAATAGGAAATCCTATTTCTTTGGCAATTTTCTTTGCTTTCTCAACATCTGTAATAGCTTCATCTATTCCGGGAACCATCGGGATATCGTATTTCTTAACTGCATCTTTAGCAGCTAATTTGCTTCCCATAACTTTTATTGCTTTCGAGCCAGGACCGATCCAGGTAATATTGTTTTTTTCTACTTTTTCAGCAAAGTCAGCATTCTCACTTAAGAAACCGTATCCGGGATGAATTCCATCTACATCTAATTCTTTAGCAACTTCTATAATTTTATCTCCTAATAGATAAGACTCATTAGAAGGAGCTTCTCCAATACAAACCGCTTCATCTGCAAATTTTACATGAGGAGAATTTCTATCTGCCGTAGAGAATACAGCAACTGTTTTAATACCCATTTTCTGGGCAGTTTTCATAACCCTTAATGCAATTTCTCCACGATTGGCAACTAATATCTTTTTCATCTTCAATTATTCTAATTCAATTAACAACTGATTTTTTTCTACCGTCTGGCCTTTCTCTACACTTATCTTTTTAATTACTCCATCTCCGGGAGCTGTAAGTGTATTTTCCATTTTCATAGCTTCTAACACAATTAAATAATCGCCTTCTTTTACCTCATCTCCTTCTTTTACATTTACGTCAAGAATAAGACCTGGCATTGGAGCTTTAATATCATTTATTTGCTGGGCAGAACCAAGGGAAAGTCCCATTTCTTCAATAAGCATATCCAGCTCGTTGGTAATATCAACCTCATAGATATTAGAGTTGATCTTTACCGTATAGGATTTATTGTAAAAATCTGCCTTTAGAATTTCGGCTTTAAAAGATTGATGATCTTCTAAAATGTGAAACTGAGTAGCGTTTAGTTCTTGTGTGTCTAATGAATTAATTTGATCTTGGGTGAATTTATAGTCATAAGAATCATTCACCGAGACTTTATACTTTTTTTCCATAAATCTTTATTTCAAAGTCCGCTTTTAAACGAATGTTGTAAATATAGAAAAATGTTGAAGTATTTTTTGAGATTCCTTCAATGAAATCTGAATTTTTTATAAAAAGAAAAACCCGAAATGCCTTAAGACATTTCGGGTTTAACTCACCTCTAGAAAACTATCAATCTATTCTGAAAACTGTTTTATCGCTTCACTTAGATCGTAAACCTTAGCATCTTTAAACTTATTTTCAAGAATACTACTTCCTGCTGCAGATCTATATCCACCCGCACAATGCACCACTATTGGATTATTGTAGGGATCTCTTTGTAACGATCTCTCAACTCGTTTAATGGAATTGCAATGGCGCTCTCAAAGATCTTGCCTTCTGCAACTTCACTTGCATTTCTAATATCTACAATGGTGTATTTATCAGGATGTGCTTCAAAATCATTTTCATTTAGTTCATCAGATTTTACCGAAACATTATCAGCAAGAGTTACAATACCTTTAAGTTGTTTCTCATACCCAATCTTAGCGGTACGCTCTAATATATCTTCAATATCATCAACACTATTCACTACAAGATAAAAAGCTTCTTTAGGCTCTACAATAGCTCCTAACCAGGTTTCATATTTATCACCTTCAGCTCTTGCCATGATGTTGATAGAATTTGGCAAATGCCCTTCTTTATAAGCATCTCCATCTCTCACGTCTACTACCGTAACTCCTTCTTCCACATCTTCAACTAAAAGATTCAGCTTAACTTCTGCTTTAGCGATCTTATCGTTAACCGCGCCTGTTTTGTTGATGTCTACATTAAATCCAAAGTAAGAAGGGATAAATGGTTGATCTTTTAAGATCTCTTCAACAAATTCTTCTTCTGTTTGTTCTTTAAAAGCCCAGTTCCCTTGTCTTTCATTACCAAGTGTGCTAGAAGCAGCATCACTCATATTCTTACCACATAAAGATCCTGCACCATGAGCGGGATATACCAAAGCTCCATCAGGTAGATCATTAAATTTGGTTTGAATAGTGTTGTACATATCTTTTGCCAACTCTACTCTTTTCGCCTTCATATTTCCAGCATTCTCTCTAAGATCTGGTCTCCCAACATTTCCTATAAATAAGGTATCTCCTGTAAATAATGCGGTATTTCCACCTTGTTCTGCAACTATTGTAATACTATCTGGAGAATGCCCAGGAGTATTAATGGCTTTAAAAGTGATATCGCCCATTTTTAAAGTATCTCCATCATCAAATGAAGTATGGGTATAATCTGCGCCTAAAAGTTTACTTACGTAGATCTTTGCGCCGGTTTGTTCGCTAATTTGTAAATGACTACTAACGAAATCGGCATGTGGATGGGTTTCAAAAACCGCTACTATCTTCGCGTTATTTTCTTCAGCAAATTTATAATACTGCATCGGATTTCTGCTAGGGTCTACCAAAGCCATTTCTCCATTACTAACAATTGCATAAGAGTAATGCGCTAAAGGAGCATCTTTAAATTGTTTTATCTTCATCTTTTTACCTTTTTGTTATTCTATTTTTTTGGTTCTATTATTTTTAAAAGGAAACAATAATTGGTTTCCAAAATCTTCAGGAAAATCTTCATCTCCCTTAAAACCTATATTAATATTTTTCCCACTCTTCGGAATATAGGCGGTTCCAAAGAGATAATCCCAAATGCTCAAAGAAAGTCCGAAGTTCATACCATGCGCATGTTCTTTGGGTAATTCTTTTGAATGATGCCAAATATGCATCTTTGGGTTGTTGAAAATATAGCCCAAAGGCCCATAGTTCCAACCTACATTCGCATGATTTAAGTGGCCAACAAAAACAGCAAACATATGTACTATAAAAAATTGTTGAATTCCGAAGCCTATCATAGCCAAAGGAATGTATTGTATAGTTTTATAAATAATGGTTTCCATAAAGTGAAATCTAAATTGAGCTGCAAACCCCATTTCTTTCACGCTATGATGAACCTTATGAAACTCCCATAGCCAGGCTCTTCTATGTAATTGCCTATGAACATTCCATTGAATAAAATCTGCAATTACAAACATGATTAACAGTTGAGCCCATACAGGAAAATGTTGCAATTTAAAAGCTACAATATTTTCTATTCCAAAGAGCCCCAGAAAATCATTAAATAATTCAACACCAACATTAGAAAGAGCGTTGTATCCAATTAAGGAAAACAAGAAAAAATTAAATAGTATATAAAATGAATCTAACCAAAATCCTTTTCTAAAAATTGCCTGATTCTTTCTCCAGGGAATTATTATTTCCAATCCCCACACAAAAAGTGAAAGAGCAATTAGCCAATATAGATAATTGGTCCAGGAAGGATTTGTGATCTCTGTAACCAGGTAATTAAAATAACCTGAGAACGAATCCTGAATGATCTTTAAATACTTTTCCAACTATTTCATTTATTCTTAAGCAAAAATACACATTCATATTACTTATGACAGTAACTAATGTTACAGATGCTATTTTTTAATCAGCTGATTTTCAATTGACTCCTTTATCTGCCGTAATTATATATAAATCATTACATCTTTATAAATAGTAAAAGATCCCATTATAATTCTTAACAATGCTTAAGATTTGGATGTTAGGTTTAGTTAAAGCCTATGGTAAACCAAGCCTTCTCAGTTAATTTTGCAATACCAATTAAATGAAAAAGAAAAGTTATGAGCAAGAAAAAATTGAATTTAGAACACAAACTGGCATTTGGTGGAGTTGCTATAGGAAATGGATTTGAAGAAGTTTCTGATGAAAGAGCACAAGAAACCTTAGAAGCTGCTTGGGATGCAGGAATTAGACAATATGATACCTCCCCATGGTATGGATTAGGATTAAGCGAAAGAAGATTTGGCCATTTTCTACATACAAAGAATAGAGATGAATATGTACTATCTTCTAAAGTGGGAAGAATTTTAAAAGCCAATCCCGGTAAAATGCCGGAAACCATGTGGAACAACCCTTCTCCATTTGATTATAAATACGACTATTCTGCAGAAGCTGTAAGAAGATCTGTAGAAGATAGTTTACAAAGACTAGGAGTAGAACGATTAGATTATGTTTTTATACATGACCTTTCTCCAGATCATAATGATGAATATGAAGATGGAGTAACCTGGTTAGATCATTTTGAAGTTGCTAAAAATGGTGCAATGCCAGAGCTAACAAAAATGAGAGAAGAAGGAATTATTAAAGGTTGGGGACTTGGAGTAAATACCATAGAACCAATCTTAAAAACCTTAGAAGTTGCAGATCCGGATATCTTTCTATCTGCCATACAATATTCTATGGTAGAACATAAAGATTCTATAGATAGGTTATTTCCTGCTATAGCAGATAGCAGAGCTTCTCTAATGGTTGGAGCTCCTTTTAATGCAGGTCTTCTAGCGGGGAAAGACAGATATAATTATCAGGGTGAAATGCCTAAAGAGGTTGAGGAAAAATATAAAAGAATTAGAGCTATAGCAGATAAGCATAAAGTAGATCTTACTACTGCTTCTATGCAATTCTCTTATGCGCCAGAAGAAGTAGATATTCTATTGGTAGGTGGTAGTCACCCAAACCAACCTAAAGAGAATATGAAGTTTATGGATATTAAAATTCCTTCTGAATTTTGGAAGGAATTAAAAGATGAAAATTTAATTGATGATAGAGCTAGTACTCCTTCATAATTGATATTCAAGTTTTAAAAAAAGCCTCTGCAAAATACGGAGGCTTTTTTATTTTAATCTATTGGAAAAAATTCGAGGGTATAATTATGATATTGAGGTTTTTAAATTCATTTTAAGCATTAAATATTATAAGGTTCAATATAAAATTATTAAAATCTAGAACAATTTGGATGTTCTTAATAAAGCTGTGTAACAAAGGTCACATTCAAATCTAATCTTAGCTGGTACATTTGTTTTAATGCGCATAAAAACCTCCATTTCATTATTCCTAACGCTTATCTTTTTAACAAAGATGGTTGCTATGGATTTTCAAATTCCACTTTCTAATTTTAATGGAGCAACTATCGCGTTGGTTAAAAGCACCTGCCCAAAAGGAAAGATAAAATCGTTGCCTACTAAACATCAAGAGATAATAAATCAAAATTATAAAATTATTCCAATAGAGGTTTCTTGTCCAATTGCATTACAAATGCCAGAACCGCTATTTACTACTGTTCTACCTGGCTTTAGTTTTTTACAATATCATTATAAAGCCACCTTACGTAAAGATGGTTTTAAAAACAAATTCTCTCCTCCCCCACAAGCTTAGATTTTTCATTACTGAAAATTTTAAATTCAGAATTTTAAAGAATCCTGATTACGATTTCTTTGTTCTGATATTTCTCCCAATTTAAATTTACTTTATATGAAACCTAAACTTTGGGTAAACCATAATTCTATAATAATTTTTAGAGTTATGCTTAGTGGCATTTTTTTAATTGCCAGCTCAAGTCATCTAATATATGTAGAGCGCACTATTCACAAAATGAATCAAGCGAGGTTTAAAGCGCTGGGTTATCTTTTTGGAGATCCAACCTATCCAATTATAATCTCTGGAATAATTATGTTGCTTGCTGGTGCTTGTCTCCTATTTGGATTTAAAACGAGAATTGCTGCCGCAGTATTAGCTTTAATTCTTATTCCTATTACCTTAACAGTTCAGGTGGGGCAAATGACCACCTTAGGACCTTTATTTAAAAACATTGCCATCTTAGGTGGTTTACTTTTTTTTATTATCAACGATTTTAATAATTCACAAAAACAAACAATATGAAAACGCTATTATCAACTTTTGCAATTATTTTAAGCCTTTTTACGGCTTCTGCTCAGGATCAATCTCCTACTAACATGGCACATAAGAATAACTATGTAGTACTCACAAAGAAAGTTCCCCAACTAAAACCCATCATATTAACTGCTGAAGCTTTGAAAGCTCAGGACAAAGAAAATTATGGGGAGTTTCAGGTAATCATCTGCGGAAAAACGGTAAAAGACTTAACCGATAAAGATGATGTGAAACCATTTTTAGAAGCGGCTAAAAAAGCCAATGTTAAGATAGTTGTATGTGGATTCTCTATGAAAAAATTTGAAGTGAATGCGGAAGATCTTCCTAAAGAATTAGAAGTGGTTCCAAATGGAATTCTATATGATTTTGAACTTCAGAAAAAGGGATATTTAAGTATCGAGCTTTAGTGAAAATTAATATTTAGATTACTTAATACCGCCATCATAAAATTTTGGCGGTATTTTTTTATCCTTGTTGGCAGTGGATCTCCAATTATAGATAAGCTTATAAATTTCATTCAAGATTAATGGTAAACTTCCAAGCAAGATCACGATAGTCCAGTGATTCCAACTTAATGGGTGAAGCCTAAAAGCATTCATCAAGATTGGAATCTTAAGTAGTAAAACTTGAAGCAAGAATCCAAGAAAAATTGCTCCAAGAATATAGAGATTGGCAAAAAAACCAATTTTAAAAATAGATTTTGTCTCGTTTCTAAATGCCAAAGAATACAATAACTGACTAAATATAATTGTCATAAAGGCCATAGTTCGCGCAAAATTTAAAGTTTCTGTAGAGTTATCGTCAGAGTAAGGTGCAGAATTATTCACATAATATCCATACCAAAAAGCAGCTAGGGTGATAAGTGCAATTTCAATTCCTCCAAAGATCGCATGTTTCCATGCGCCATCTGCAAAGAAACTCTTATTTGGGTCTCGAGGTTTTTGAAGCATTACCTCCGGATCTCCAGGTTCCAGGCCTAAGGCAATTGCAGGAAGAGAATCTGTAAGAAGATTGATCCATAGTAATTGAGTAGCTATTAAAGGTAGCTCCCAACCTAAAATTAGTGCAATACTAAGGCATATAACCTCGCCAAAATTGCTTGTTAAGAGATACATTACCGCACTTTTAATGTTCTTATATATATTTCTACCTTCTTCTATTGCCACAACAATTGTTGCAAAATTATCATCGGTTAAAATAATATCTGCAGCATCTTTGGCTACATCTGTCCCCGAAATTCCCATGGCAACTCCAATATCTGCAGAGTTTAAAGAGGGGGCATCATTCACGCCATCTCCAGTCATAGAAACAATATTCCCCTGCTCTTTTAAAGCTTTTACTATATCTACTTTATGTTTTGGTGATACTCTAGCGAAAACTCTGTATTTCCCTACAGCTGTCTTAAATTGAGAATCGGTAAGTAAATCCATCTCGACGCCAGATATAGTTTCCTCTAAATTTTTGGTGATACCTAATTCTTTGGCGATGGCAAATGCGGTATTTTTATGATCCCCGGTGATCATTATTGGAGTAACCCCTGCATTTTTAGCTTTAATAATAGAGGTTTTCACTTCTTCTCTAGGAGGATCAATCATTCCCACAACGCCTAAAAAGATCAGGTCATTTTCCATTCCTGAGTCTTCTATCTCTGTTTTTTCTAGTTTATAAGCTATACCTAATGTTCTTAAAGCCTCACTGGACATTTCATCGGTATATTTAAGAATATTATTTTTGTGAGCATTAGAAATTGGTAAAACTTTACCTTGCAGTAAAACATAGCTCGAAATTTCCAATAAATTGGAAACTGCTCCCTTGCTATAAATCTCAAAACTGTTTCTATTCTTGATCTGAACCGTCATAAGTTTGCGGTCTGAATTAAAAGGACATTCCGAAATTCGTGTATGATCTTGCTGATAATTGGCCGCGGTATATCCCATCTTCTTAGCAAATTCTAAGAGCGCGATTTCGGTAGGATCTCCAATAGAACTTCCATTTTCAATAGATGCATCAGAACATAACACTATAGCTTTCAACAAAATACCTATTTCATCTCTATTATTTTTCCCTGGTTGATCTTTAACTGATGTGAGCTTATTAAGATCAAAATAAGAGGTAACTGTCATTTTATTTTTTGTGAGTGTCCCAGTCTTATCTGAACAAATGATATTTACAGAACCCAGAGTTTCTACCGCAGGTAACTTTCTAACAATGGCGTTACGTTTAGACATTTTAGTAACTCCAATAGAAAGAACTACAGTTACAATCACCGCCAGACCTTCGGGAATTGAAGCAACGGCCAATGAAACCGCCAAAAGAAACATTTCAGGCAAATTCCTACCTTGTATAAGCGCGATTATAAAGATTACAGCACAAACAATCATGGCTAATTTTCCTAAACTCTTTCCTAGTTGGCTTAATTTAATCTCTAATGGAGTTTTTAGATTTTGATCTTCAGCCTCTAAGATTTCGGCAATTTTTCCCACTTCGGTTTGCATCCCCGTTTGTATAACTACCCCTATGCCCCTACCTGCAGTAACAATAGAAGACATAAAGGCAAGATTTTTCATGTCTCCCAATGCTATATTTTCAGGAAACACAAGCTGCTCATTTTTTGAATTAGGAATAGATTCTCCTGTAAGTGCAGATTCTTCAACTTGCAGATTAGCAGTTTCAATTAATCTAACATCTGCAGCTATAAAGCGTCCGGCATCAAGAATAAGAATATCACCGGGAACAAGATCTTCTGAAAAGATTTCGATAATGTTACCACCTCTTTTTACTAAGGCTTTTGGGGCAATTAATACTTTTAATGAATCTATAGCATTTCTAGCTTTCAATTCCTGAATTACACCTAAAACAGCATTTAAAATAATGACCACCAGAATTATGATGGCATCTAAATACTCTCCCATAAAAGAGGTAACTATGATGGCGAAGATCAAGATATATATTAGCCAATCTTTAAGCTGATCTAAGAAAATGCTAAAAACACTTCTTTTCTTCTTCGCTGTTAAAATATTTTTACCGTAAGATTTTAGGCGTGTGGAAGCTTCTGAATCTGAAAGACCAGTTTTAGGATTTACATTTAGTTCAGTTAAAACTTGTTCTATAGATTTAGAAGCCCACATTATATTTAATGATTAATTCACGGAATCTGGAGAAATTCCAATTATCTTATAATGGGGCGTTTTTAGGTGCAAATAATTTTATGCAACTCACTAAAATTACTCAAATTTCGTTTCAAAATTTATGAGTAAAGTCTTAATTCTTAATATTTAAGAAGATATTCAAAAGTTTTCTTCTTCGTAGAACTCACTTATCTTCCCTAATTTTTTTGAATTATAAAGTTGATGAGTGAATCCATTCATCTCAATTTTATTTTCAGATTTCTTAGATTTATTTAAAGAAGACATAAACTTTAATTTTTACGTTTAATAATAAATCCATTTTCAACTTTCTCAAAACCAACTTTTGGGTAATACTCCATCGCGGTTGGTACAGATAATAGCAATAACATGCATTCGTCTCCAATTTTCTCCTGGGTAAGTTCTATAAGTTTTTTCCCAATTCCATGTTTTTGATATTCCGGATGAATGGCAAGATCAGAAAGATAACAGCAGTAACTAAAATCTGTTAAAGATCTGGCAACTCCAACAAGCTTTTCTTCGTGCCAGGCGGCGATCACTAAACTGGAATTTTTATACATTCTGGCAATCCTGTCAGCATCGTCTGTTGGTCTTTTAAGTACCGCAGTATCATAGATTTCTATGATTTCCTGAGTATCGGGTATTTTATCAAAAGTAAAAGTGAATTTCATATCTATTTTTAAAAACTTAAAATTCCCACCAAATGGTTTGTTTGTAATCTTCACCTAGAACATACGCCTCCCCAATTAATGGCGATACATATTTTTGATCCTGGATTGCTGCCTCTTTTGTCAATCTCTTAATAGATTCATTCCATGAATGGGTAGAAAGCACAAATTTAGACCAATGCACCGGAAATAGAATTGCTGCCTGAAGATCTTTTGCCGCTTGAACGGTTTGTTCAGGAAACATATGTATTTGAGGCCAATTTTTGCCATATTGCCCACATTCCAGAAACGCCAGATCAAAACCTCCAAAATGTTCTCCTATTTTCTTAAACTGACCGTCATACCCGGAATCTGCTCCAATAAAGATCTTATAATTCTCTAATTCTAATGCAAAAGAAGACCATAACGTATTGGCTCTGGTAAAACCTCTTCCTGAAAAATGCCTTGATGGAGTGGCTGTAATTTTAATTTGAGGAGCTATAATAGCATCTTCCCACCAGTTCAATTCTATGATCTTGTTTTCTGAAACTCCCCAATATTCTAAATGTGCCCCTACCCCAAGCGATGTAACTATTTTCCTGGTTTTTGAATGCAGTTTTAAAATGGAAGGAAAATCCAGATGATCATAATGATCATGGGTTAGGATTAACAGATCAATTTCAGGAAAATCTTCAATTTCATAATGATCTGCTCCATGAAAAGATTTACCAAAGAAATTTACCGGACTAGCATTTCCGCTAAAAACCGGGTCTACTAAAATATTAAAATTGTTATAAGTTATATAATAAGAAGAATGGCCAAACCATACCACGGCAGGTTTATCAGATTTTAAACTGAAGAGATTTGTTTTTTTATTTGGGATTTCTTTTGGGGGTTTTACATCGTCCGGCTTCTTTGTAAAGTCTCTCAGCATCTTAATAAAAGATACATTATTAGGATTTACAGAAGTTGGTTCTACATTTTTAAAACTGCCTTCCCTGTAATTTTCAACTTGCTCTATTCTTTCCTTTCTGCTTCCCGAAGGTTTCTTACCAAAGGTTTTTAAATTCATCATTGAGGCACTAGCTTTTTGTTGAATTTAGTCAATTCCTTTCAAACATCTTTACACCTCACGAATCAATATTTCAAGAAATTTATTCTCTTCTTCTGAATGTACAAAAAGTAAAATTTTGAACAGCTCCTGAAGGAGTTTTATGATTCACATTTTCACAATGAAGCTTCTCAAAATTAGCAGAAAATAATTCCGATAATTCAGATTTAGAATATTGTTTGATGTCAATTCCGCTACATTTTGTCGGGCCATTTTCAGAGAAAGTCCCCACAATAAGATGAGCGTTTTGCTTTAATGCTCTTGCCACCAATTCTACATATTCATTAATCTCTTTCTCTTCAGTTAAAAAATGAAAAGCTGCTCTATCATGCCACAGGTCATATTTTTCTGTCGGACTAAATTTTGTGATGTCTGAAACGATCCATTTTATCTTTTCAGCATCTTCTCCTAATCGAGATTTTGCATTCTCCAAAGCTTTTTCAGAAATATCTAAAACTGAAATGTTGGTGTAACCTAACTTCAGCAAAAAATCTGGAAGAAAACTATCGCCACCTCCAATATCTATTATTGCAGCATCTTTATCCAAATCCATTTCAGCAATAAGATCTAAAGAGGTTGATGGAGTTGGTTGATACCAACTTACAGTGCTAATGTCTTTGGTTTGATAAATATTTTCCCAGTGTGATTTTCTATTATCCATTTTCTTTTTCTAAAATTTTGATCATTTTAAATGACCGCATTAAGTGATATAATCCAGGTAAAATTAAGGAAGCCGCCAATAAGTAAAGAAATTCCTAAAGTTTGAATTACAGCATCGGGAGAAACTCCTTCTAAAAGATTTAATTCTGTTGTCTTTGTAATTATTATATATGGAAAATGCGCGTATATAGCAGCAAATAAGTATCAATACGACCTGAATTCCGGCCAGAAATCTACTTAAGATCTTGTTCTCTTTCTTTATTGCCTTCCAGAGAGGAATCAAGTAAAATCCCTGATAAGACAATAGCTACTATAGAAACCGGATTGGTTATAAAATCTTTGATAAATTCATTTTCAGATAAAAATCCATAAGCAAGCAAAATAAAACCTATTATTACCAGAACAATCGTATAAATAGCAGATTTCCGGCTGTAGATCTTTCTAATCTCGCCTTGGCTCTCCCCAATGAGTAAAGTTGAAGCCATAAAAGCGCATAATGCTGCATAGAACAGTCCTACCAGAATCGAAAAGGTATTTAACCATGGCGCCATAAAGATCTGATAGAAAGTATAATTTGAGTAATCTTCGGTTATAATAATATTCCCGCCAATCAAAGTGGCAAAAGACATTCCTAAGAATATTGGCGTTATCAAACTGGAAATTCTAAACATCCAGTTATATAAGATCTGAGAATTATCTACCACCGCATCATAATGTCTAAAAACAAAAGCTACACCCCGCATTGTAATTCCTAATAAAACTAAGGTAAGTGGAAGGTGGAGGTAAATAATGATCACGTTAAAATAAACCGGAAACGCTATCCATAAAATTACCAATAAGATAATGAGCCAAATATGATTTGCTTCCCAAATTGGGCCCATAACTCTATACACCACATCTCTGGTGATTTGTTTGTTCTTTTTAGTAGAGAACAATTCAACGATTCCTGCGCCAAAATCTGCCCCTCCCAGATAGCACATATAGGAAAAAAGAGAATAATGTAAAAAATAGAACAACGTATAGCATCTTTAGTCTTTTGAGGTGTTTAGGGATCTAATTTGTCTATTCATAAGCCAGGTAACGGTTATTCCCAATATCAGGTAAAGGCATACATACATATAAAAACTATATTTTATTCCCGGCATTGGAGTTACCGCATCTTTAGTTCTCATAATATCATGAATGATCCAGGGCTGTCTCCCTACCTCTGTCACTATCCAACCGGCTTCTAAAGCCACAAATCCTAAAGGAGCGAGCAATGTAAAAAACAACCAGTATTTCTTATTATTCATCCAGGATCTTTTCTTTAAACTGATAAAATATAAAAGTCCTGATAATAACAATAATGTGCCAATCCCAACCATTGTTTGGAATGCGTAATGAACAATAGCAACGGGTGGAATTTCATCTTTAGGAAAATCATTTAAACCTCTTACCTCTGCATCAAAATCCCCAAAAGCTAAAAAAGAAAGTGCTTTAGGAATTTCAATTTTATTAGTCACAGTTCTTTTTTCTTCATTTACAATTCCGCCTATAAATAAGGGTGCTCCTTTTTGAGTTTCATAATGAGCCTCCATAGCCGCTAATTTAACCGGTTGGCGTTCTGCTACATCTTTTGCTGAAAGATCTCCGCTTAAAGGCTGAAGAATTGCCGCACATGCGCCAAAGACAATGGCTATTTTAAAAGCTGCTTTATGAATTTCAACTTTTTTATTTCTAAAGATCTGTAAGGCATGAATTCCGGCAACCGCAAAACTGGTAGCAATAAAAGCTGCAAGCGTCATATGAAGTGCTTCTGTAAACCAGGCAGGATTTAAAAATGCTTTTACAGGATCTATATTGCTGAAAACTCCATTGGCATAATCAAATCCAGAAGGAGCGTTCATCCAGCTGTTTGCCGAAACTACTAATATTCCTGAGGCTACCCCAGAAATACCTATGATAACTCCCGTAAACCAATGAAATTTTTCAGGAAGTTTATTCCAACCATAAAGGTAGAAACCCAGGGCTATGGCTTCAATAAAAAAAGCGGCACCTTCTAAAGAAAAAGGCATCCCGATAATAGGTCCGGCGTGTTTCATGAATTCCGGCCAAAGCATTCCCAGTTCAAAAGAAAGTGCAGTTCCCGAGACCGCACCGGTAACAAAGAAAATTGCGACACCTTTTTGCCAAACCTTAGTCAGTTTTAAATAGATAGGATTTCTGGTATTCAACCATTTCTTATGAGAAACTACCATAAAAAATGGCATTACCATCCCAATACAGGCAAAAATAATATGAAAACCAAGCGTAAAAGCCATTTGCAATCGGGCGTAATCTAAGTTTTCCATAAAATAATATTCAAATAAAATTATAGAAGAAAGCGATATTGAATATATCTTAACATCAGAAGGTTATCATCCTCAAAACTCACTTCTCATTCTCAATAAATTTAGGGAAAAATTTTCCGGTGACCTGCCTATATTCCTTATATTTTGGAAATTTTGAAAGCAATTTAGATTCTTCATAAATCGTCTTAAAATGAAATAAAATCAGCAGAAATATGCTTATTAAAAATTTATATTCTGAAGCTTTATAAAGAGCAATTGAAAATAGTAAAACAAGAATTCCTGAATAAATTGGATGTCTTACATATTTGTAAACTCCTGAGGTAATTAATGAGGCTCTTTTTAAAGGCGAAGGAAATGGAGAGAGGCTATTTCCTAATTGAAAGAAACTTAACAGAATTAGTACCAACCCTAAGACCATAAAAGGAAAACAGGTTACTCTAAACCATTCCGGAAACTCTAGATTCAAAAAATTAATTTCAAATAAATAAGCTGTAAAAAGTAAAAACTGAACTATAACGAATATCCAATCTTTGCTCTTTCTCATCTTAATTTGAACTTAAGAAACCTCTTTCCAGATAATATAAACTCCCATAATAAGCACAAACCATCCAAAAGCTTTTTTCAACTTTTTACCATCGATAAAATTGGCTAGATAAATTCCTATAAAAATACCGATGATCGCCAGGGCAGTAAATATTAATAAGAAGATCCAATCTATATCTACATTTCCAAGATCGCCTAAAAATCCTATAAGAGAGTTTATTGCAATTATAAACAGAGAAGTTCCTACGGCTTTCTTCATTGGGAGTTTCGCTAAGATCACCAAAATTGGAATGATTATAAATCCACCTCCAGCCCCAACAAGTCCTGTGATTACCCCAGTTGCAAAGCCTAAAGGAATCAAGGCGCCGTAATTGGCTTTAGCATTCTCATCTTTATTCGCTAATAACTTTTCTCTATCTATGATCATAGAAAAAGAGGCTGCGAGCATTAAGATAGCAAAGAATAACATGATAGCTATATCTCTGGTAAGTGTGAATCCTGCGAGAGTTAAGATCTCTTCCGGAATTGCCGGCACCAAAAATTTTCTAGTACTAAAAACGGCTATAAAAGCTGGAATGGCAAAAGAAATAGCAGTTCTAAATTCAACTAGACCTTTCTGTAAATTTTTACCGGCACCTACAAGAGAGGCAGATCCTACAACAAATAAGGAATAAGCGGTAGCAGTAACCGGATTTATTGCTAATAAATAAACTAATATTGGCACTGTTAAAATAGATCCACCGCCACCAATTAATCCTAAAACCCCGCCAATTAACAATGCTCCAACGTAACCTAAAATATCTATTAATTCCATTTACATATTTTTAATTCTCCACAAAAGTAGAGACTGAGCATGGGGCGCACAGTAACAATAGTTACACATGATTTTAGAGAGAGAGCACCTTAATACTATTTCTTTGGAGTTCTATTTTACCTTCTAATTTCAATTTTTTAAGGAGCCTTGAAATTACTACTCTTGAGGTGTGAAGATCATAGGCTATTTCCTGGTGGGTAACCTGTAATAATTCATTTTGATTGATCTTTGCTTTGTCCTGAAGATACCTCATCAACCTTTCATCCATATTGAGAAAAGCTATAGTATCTATAGTATCTAGCATTTCGGTTAGACGAGTATGATAACTCTCAAAAACAAAATGTCTCCAGGATTTATACTTAGAGATCCATTCTTCCATCTTTTCTATCGGGATCATAATGATCTGCGTGGGTTTTTCTGCTACTGCTCTAATCTCACTTTTGGTTTCTCCCAAACAGCAAGATAAAGTCATTGCGCAAGTGTCACCTCTTTCCAGAAAATAAAGCAACAATTCATCACCATCTTTATCTTCTCTCAGGATCTTTATAGCCCCGCTAATTAATAGCGGCATAAATGTAACGTAATCCCCAATTTCAATTATTTTCTCACCTTCCTCTACTGTTTTAAGATGGCCAACCTCCGCCATTTCTTCAATTAGCGCTTGTTCAAAGATAAAGGAATAGGCCTCGGTAAGAGCTTCGATCATGAATAGTATATTGGTTAATAGTTTAAAAATACTGTGTTTTTTTTAAACCTACTAATTTTATAAAGACAAGGATTTGAGATTAGAAATTATAATTCAGAATTAGATCTACATGAAAAAGATCTGTTTTGTTGAAATAAAAATTAGGATTCTCTGGAAAATCTCCATTAGCAAACTTAGCCACCATTAGTAGTTCTGGTTGAAGATTTTTTAAGTTGTCGAAGAAAAAGAACATATCCAAATTTACATGAGTGTAATCCGGAACTGCATATTTATTCAATCTAGGTTCCAGAACTGAGGGTTTCCATTGATGACCAACACTAAGGATGGTTTTAATTTTAGATTTTGATTCTGGAAGTGGCAACGTATTTTCATAATACATTACTACAGCATGATTATCTGCAGTACCTTCACTGCGTTCTCTCTTTTGAAAACTGAATAGAAATTCTCTCCCCCATTCTCTGGGAAAAACAAACTGTCCATGAGGCAAAATCCTGTCATAAGCTACAGATATAGACGAATTACTTTTTGCCCATTTATATTTCATTTTCACTCCCAACACATCTGATGTATTTGACCTAAAATAGCTTAAGGAATCTATATCATTTCCTCCATTTGCTATCTTGTTTTGATGCAGCCATTCCATTTCCAAATCTACTTGAGGAGAAATGGTGATTTTTGGTTTGATATAAAGAGAATTAGAAACATTATCTATATAATAATTCCAGGTCTCAACACTAAAATTTCGGGTTACATCAAAATTTGCATTGGAGATCACAAGAAAATCTGAATTTGTATTATTTGCATATTGAGCTTCATTACCCTCAAAATCTCTACCGGTTCCATAAGTACCTATACTTTCTCCTATAGAATAAAACTCCCCTGTAGATCTGGGAGCTACAGCGTTAAAGATACCTGTTTGAAATTGAGTGTTTTTATCATGGTCAAATTTGTACATAAACCCTTGAAAAAGACTTGGTATCATTCTGCCGTCTTCAGGATTTACTAAAGGAGATTTGATCTTCATTCTCCCTAAATTAAATGAATGTTTTTTTAAGGTGTAATCTACATAGAGCTCTCCTAATAAAAAGATCGCTTTATCGTCTAAATTAAGTCGGTCAAAAAGTCCTTCTTCATACCTGCTCAATTTTCCGGTAGCCTTATCTGGATTAGAAAGATCTTGCAGACCTAAATTGGTAGCATTATAAACTGCAACTCCAAATTCTAAATGATCGTTAAATAGATATTGATATTTTATTTTTCCTCCTAATGCTAAGGCCGTAAAATCTTTTAAAGTTCCTTTATTGACGGTATTCATGTAATAACTACGAACCTGGCCTGATAAGATACTTCGCTTTTTATTTTCTGAATTTTCCTGAGACATTATTATGGATGGGAAACCCAAAGCTATAAGCCAAAGAAAGGAGAGTTTCTTAATCATTTATTTTTATTTATATCGTATTTCTTTTTGTAATAATCCATAATAGGCTGAAAAGGACCGAATTGATGCTGTTCTTGTGAAAAATTATCGGCATAAGGGCCGTATGGTGTAGAAACAGGTTTTAATTTAAGATCTGGATAATCTTTGTTTAAATTTTCTTTTTGAGGTCTGCTAAAACTGTTGATATATCCCGCGAGATTATATGCCTCTTCATCCGTCAGTTTTGGAGACTTCCAGGTTGCCTGTCCAAATGGCATATTTCCTTTTATAAATTGTGCTGCTGTAATAACCCGATGCATCCCTGCTCCATTGTTATAACTATCTGGTCCCCAAAGCGGAGGGTATTGATATCCTTTTGTGGCATCTGCAAGTTTTACCCCTTGGCCATTTTCTCCATGACATACTGCACATTCTTTAGAAAAGAGCGCTTTACCCTTTTCAAAATTAACCGCTACAGTGGGAAGTTCAACTTTCGCATATCCTTTAAAATCCTTTTCTCGTTCTTCAGGCATATCTTCAGTTAACCATTCCATATAAGCAACTATGGCTTTCATTTCTTTAGAATCTGTAGGTAACTTTTCACCATTCATACTTCGTTGCATACATCCATTAATTCTGTCTTCAATGGTTCCTTCGCTATTAGATCTTCCTCTAAATTGAGGGAATCTATTGGTTACTCCAATCCAAGATGCAGAACCGGGCTGCGTTCCTGCTTTTAAATGGCAATTCATACATGCCAAATTGTTTCCCGCATAACGCATTGCTGGGTCTTCTGCCTGAGGCCCCATATATTTTGGAGATTCTGCAATAAGCTGATATCCGTATTTTACTTGAGAATCTAAAAAGCCAGCACTAATTTCTGCTTCCACATCTTTTGGCTGCCAATTTTCAGGATTCTCAATTTTAGAATATAATATTTGTGGATTAGAATTTAAATAGATAAGAGTAATAAACAAGGTGACTACTAATAAGATGAGAACCACTAATAGTTTAGATAAAGAGCTGACCAATATTTTGTAATTCTTCTTCATAGCTCATATGCCATTTTAAAGTATTAATGAACAAAAATAACTTTAGTATAAAGAACTTGGAGTAACAAATGTTACATTCCAATAGTACAACCTTCTACAGTATCAAAATAAATCCTTAACATTGCTATTAGTTAAATTTAGGAACATTAGATAAATTGTACGGGGTGTGGCGCAGTCTGGTAGCGTATACGTCTGGGGGGCGTAGGGTCGCAGGTTCAAATCCTGTCACCCCGACAAAACTATCATTCAATGGTTTTAAAAGAGCATTATTTTTCTGAAAATGAGTTTAATTTAACTAAATACAAGTTTGATTCGGTGACTTGATTTTCCGAGGGTATAAGTGGATATATGTCTAAAAACGTCTGAAATCTTAAAATAAGATCTAAATTCTAAAACTTATTTTATTCGAATTCCTTTAAAATCAATACAGGAATTTTAGGGTTAAAATCGATCTCTTCTTTAATTTTATGAGAAAAAAGTTTGCTGAAAAATCCATGTTTTCGCTTATAAAGGGCTAAAAAATTGCTTTCTCTACTTTCTATGAATAAATGTATTCCCGTGGTAACTGTAGTTTGTGTGAGAATATGAAAGCTAAAATCTACATCTGAAAAATATGTTTTCAGGGTTTCTTTATTTTGTTCCTGTAATTTTGACAGAGGTCTATTATCAATGTCAATATATAAAATCCTAATTTTCGCATTCAGGTTAAGAGCCATATCTATAAGTGCTACCACCTCTTTCTTTCTAAATAGAAATTTGTAGTTGGTTGGAAATACTATTTCTCTATAGAATTCTGGTAGGTCTTTATTTTTTTCGGGAAGTATCAAAAATGGACAATATTCTACCTTTTCTATAACTTCTGAAATGTCGTTCTGATAAGCAGAATTTATAGAGACATTCTCCCCGCGGGAAACCATTAAGACCAAATCTATATTATGCATATCGATACAGTCTTGTATGGCTCCAGCCAAATCTTTATTAGATGAAATTATTTTAAAATGATGATTTTCATTCTCTTTCCTAAAATTTATGCCTTGAAGGATTTTTTGTAAACCCTTTTCAGAAGTATCCTTAGCTTTTTCCAGCTCCATATTATAATTCCTACTTAGAAAAATTTTTGGTGGTACTTCGTATGCGTTTAGGATATAAAAAGTGCAGGGTAATTTTTTATAAAGATTTAATGCATACACAATGGTATTCCATGCATGTTTAGTAAAATTGGTAGGAATAAGAATTTTCTTTTCCATCGAATTATTTGAATTTTTTCCAGCGTATAAGTAAATATACTAAAACTAATTCCCTAAGATTTCTATTTAAGAGCAGATATTTATGATTTAATCATACAAATTATAAAACTGTTTATTTCAATGTTTTATAATAATCTATTATCGAGTTTAATAGAATTCCTCGTCTTCTATACAAATTTAGATTTATAGATAGAGATAATTAAAACGAGGGTTAGGACACTAAGTTTATTATCGTTAAAATGTTTAGAATTTTAATATTCTTTCGATATTAAATATATGGTATAAACAACGTAAAAAATTAATAAAATAGCTGCCTCCCATCTATCTAACCTTTTTCTTTTTCCAGTAAACATAGCTAATATTAAAAATATTGTACCCCCGGTAAGTATTATTAATTCCTGATCAAAATTTGGGTTATATTTTATGGGATTTACAAATGAGCTAATTGAGAGAATTAAAAGTATATTGAAAATATTAGAGCCTATAACGTTTCCAATTGCGATATCGCTATTTTTCTTTAAGGCAGCAACTATAGAGGTTATTAATTCTGGCAATGATGTTCCTGCAGCAATTATAGTTAATCCTATTACTTTTTGACTTACCCCAAGTTCTGTAGCCACATCTATGCTATTGTCTACTACTAATTTTCCTCCTATTATCAATCCCACCAATCCAATCAAGATCAATCCCCAAATTTTTACATTCGATTTATTGTCATGTGTAATTTCGCCTTGAATGTCTTTTTTTAATTGATTAAAAACATAATATAGGAAACCACAAAAACAAATAAGTAAAATAGCTCCATCAACTCTAGAAATTTCCAGATTTGGAGAAATAAGAAAATTATGAGCGAGCAAATAAAGTAAGACTACTACTAGAAGTGAAATTGGAATCTCCTTCCAGGCAGTTGAAGATTGAACCGAAATAGGATAAATTAAACCCGCTATCCCTAAGATTACGAATAAATTAAAATTATTACTCCCAATAATATTAGCAAAAACAATATCTGAAAGTCCATTAAATGATGCCACCGAATTTACAACCAATTCTGGAGCTGAAGTTCCAAAAGCTACAATGGTTAGACCTATTATTAAATTGGAAATATTATTCTTTCTTGCTAATGACGAAGCGCCATCAACTAACCAATTGGCTCCGAAGATTAAACTTAAAAACCCTATTATAATTAAAAGAAAGGATATTATCATCTTTAATAAAAGTTAGCTAATCTAAACTTAGTTAAAGCTAATAAAAAAAGAGATTCCTCTTTAAATATTTAAAATTCATTAAATAAGCATCGTTTACTAACTGCTCAATTCATTTTAGTAATAAAGAAACAAGGTGAGACACCAAAAACAAAGTAGTAATTTATTTTTTCACATAGCTTGATAATAAAGTTATTGTTTGCCATTATTATCAAGCTATTTCTAAGGATTTTAGTCTACCGTTTTAAATCCTCTTCGTTTCATAACCCCCCACCCAGATTTTATATTGAACAAAATCTTATAATAGCCCTTAATTTGGGCAAATACCAAAACCGGGTGATACACAAATGGTTCTAAATAAGCTGCCAGCAAAAGCTCTGTTACTTGTTTAGATGTGGAATAATGCCTAAAACTCTTTACATAGAAAAAGATAGCCACCGTTGAGAAAATACAGCCAAATAAATAGACGGTAAATAAAAGTAAAAGCGCGGTAGTCCAGTTTATAAGACCGAAGATTCCAAAAACTATCAAACTAATAAGTCCGAGAAACTCTACTATAGGCGCTCCAAATTCAAAAAAGAACCAATATGGAATAAAAAATAATCCAACATTTCTATATTTTGGATTTAAGAATAATTTTCTGTGTATAAAAAGGGTTTCAATAAGGCCACGAGCCCATCGGTCTCTCTGTTTAATAAAAATATCGTAATCTGGCGGTGCTTCTGTCCAACATAAGGTTTCGGGAACATACACCACTTTATAAGGCTTTTTTATCTGTTCCATATGCACCCTAAGTTTTATACATAGGTCAAAATCTTCACCAACAGTTTTAGCATCATACCCTCCAACATCTATCAATCTGTTTCTAGGATACATTCCAAAAGCTCCTGATACCAGCATTAATCCGTTGATCTCTCCCCACCCCATTCTTCCTATTAAAAAAGCACGAATATATTCTACCACTTGTATCATTGGAATCATATCGTTAGGTAATCTTAGCTCTTTGATGGTTCCGTTGCTTATAATAGAATCATTGGCAATTCCTATAGATGCTCCACAAGCTATGATTTCCTGATCGCTCTCTTCCAGATATGGGCGTACCATTTTTAGCAGCGCATCTTGCTCAATAATACAATCGGCATCTGTACATAAAATAAGTTCTGAGGCAGCAAAATTGATCCCAGCATTAATAGCATCTGCCTTCCCCCCATTGTTCTTATCTATTACTGTAAGCTGTTTATATTGTGCTTTTCTACTTTTAAAGATCCGGTTAACCGTAGCTGTGGGAATTGGCTGGGTGCTAAATGTGGTATCAAAAGGTTCCAGATCATACTTTTCAATTAATAATTGCATTGTATTGTCTGTACTTCCATCATTCACTATTAGAAGATCATAAAAAGGGTATTGAATAGCGAGTAAAGATTTTACGTTTTCTACTATAGTTCTGCCTTCATTATAGGCCGGAGCTACCAGAGTAACAGTTGGAATATCTGTAGCGCTTACAATATCATTAACCTGAAGGAAATGTGCTCTTTTTTTATTTCGCTTCACCGCGCGGTCTGAAAGTAATATTCCTGAGGAGTATATAAATATGAGGATTAACCCATAAAGCAGGAAAGAGAATTTTACAAGTAAATAAGAATAATACAAAAAGTCAAAACTCATAAGCTTTCTTCAACTTTAAGCGATTGATTGGTATACTGTTGGTAGTAGAATTCTTGAACTTCTTCTTTGTAACCGTTATTCCACAAGATCTCTGCAGTACTTAGTTTAATAATATCGTCTGCAGTATACAGTAATTTTTTGTAAAATTCGAGATCTTTTTCAAAGGAAATCTTATCAATATATTTTAGCAATTGTATTTGTTGCGAAATATTAGGCACTTTAAAATACTTCTCTTTTAAGACCTTTAATTGTGTATTGCTTAAATAAAAAGAGGAAATGCAATAGATGGCAGACTCGCGAGTATCAAAATTTCTGTTATCTATAAATTGTAAGATATAATCTATTTCGGTAATCAGATTAAACTTTCTAATAATACGCATTATCAATTCATTAGCATAAGTTTTCTCACTTTCATAAGCTCTGCGCAGATATTCTAGGTTTGGTTCTGGATAAAGATCATGCAATTTCTCTACAATCTTTATCTGTTGCCATAAAGTCATTTCCCGCTTTAAATAAGACAAAAACCTCAAACTCTCCCAACCCAAAAATATAACCATCGCAATTTGAGCCTCACGTCTAACATAAATATTTTTATTGTTACGCTCTTTAATAATTTCCTTTACATACCGGTCTTGATCCATCTCATAGATTTCTCTAATACCTCGTGCTTTTACATACCATTTTTTACTTTTCAGTTTACTTACTGAAGCTCCATAAGGTGGAATTTGATTAAATAGAATAACAAGTTTTTCATAATTCTCACCCAACAAAGAGCGCTGAGTTCTAATCATGAGATCTATTAAGTATTGAACATTTCTGGGTTTAGAAGGAACTATCCCAACACTTCTAAAAATTCGCTGAATTTGAATAAGACTCAACTCTTCTCCCGGATATGGATAAAGATGTTTGGAAATAACCTCGGCAAACGTATTTTCTATTAAAAGTAAATTCTTTGTTCTTCTTCGTCTGTAAACTATACTCACCCCAATTGTAATCCATAAAATCACTAAGACTACAGCAAAAATTTTAATAATTAGTATGAGGAAGATGTTTATCATCTAAGCAATCAACTTTTCTATGAGGTTCATATCCAAAGGAACTGCAAAAAACCCATCTACATTTTTAGAGGCTAATACTTCTAAGCGAACGTTAAGCTGTCCCATATTAGTCACTATAATTAGAGATTTATGTAAAATAATTTCTTGAATTTGAAATACGAAGTCTAATGGAGAAATCCCATCAAATAAAATATCAGAAATAATAATATCAAAATTCACTTGTTGATCTTCGATATTAAGATCGGCCAAAGTTCTAATAGCCTTGCATTCATAATGATTCAAGGTAACTAAACGCTCCAGAATATTAAGGATAATGATATCTTCCTGAATGACTAAAGCTTTTTTCATTGGGGCATACTATGAATCTGAAATATAATAAATCTCAAATAGTAAAACTATTTATTTAAGTTCTGAATAATTATTCTAGCATAAGGACGCGTTTTTCGACTTAACACCATTGCTTATAACTTATACGTACGAATAAGTTGAAAAATCAGTTTTCATTTTTAAAGAAAAAACATCTGTCAAAATATTCAGGCGAATATATTTTAAATAATAATAAAAAATGAATTTATTTTAATGCGCAACTAACTCAAATTCCTTCCATTATAGAAACATACTCTGCTAATAATAGATTCTAATAATTATAGATTTATAGCAATTTAAAAATATCATTTTAGAATAAATACCTCCTTTAAACCGTATAATGTCCCGCTAAATTTTTAACTATACTCAAACCTAAATTGTTTAATTCTCGTATTATTTCTTTTTATAAATATTGTTGCGACTTTTTTAAAATTATATATCTTTAATTTTTAATGAAGTAGGTTCAAAATGGTGTTTCTTTGAAGCATAATTAGCTTAGAGAAAGCATTTTTCAACTTCTTTATTATCCCAAAAACATGAACCCGATCTTTTAAATCCCCTATGAATTACCCCATATTTCTAAAATTAAATTTCAAGCAAATTTTTCTGGTTGTATTCGTTCTGTTCTCACAACTTCCTGCACTTCAAGCTCAAGAAGATCTAAGTTCTGATGAACTTTTTATTAAAGCCAGAAATGCAGCTTTTGAAAAGAAAGATTATCCGCAGGCTATAGCCATTACAAAACAAGCTTTGGAAAAAAGTCCTGATTATGCCGATATACGTATCTTCTTAGGAAGACTCTATACCTGGACAGATAAGGTTGATAGTGCCAGAGTAGAATTTGAACGAGTATTAGAAAAAAATCCTGGACACGAAGATGGTAGTTTAGCGTACGCAAGTCTGGAATATTGGAATGATAATTCTAAGAAAGCTAAGGCTATAGTTAACAACGGACTTGAATTCCATCCCAAATCTGAAGAATTGCTCTATTTAAAAGCAAGAATATTAACAGATCTTAGAGAATTTCCTGAAGCTAATAATACCGTTAATACCCTTTTAAAGATCAACCCAGGTTATTCTAAAGCCCGCGGACTTAGCGAGAGCATAAAGGATGCATCTTCTAAGAACAAAATTGGAGTAACTTATGATTTTGTATATTTTGATAAACGTTTTGATGATCCATGGCATTTGGCCAGTATAGATTATGGCAGACAAACCAAATTTGGGTCTGTAACCGCAAGAATGAATTACGCAAATAGATTCCTTACCGATGGAGTTCAATTTGAATTGGATGCGTATCCTCGAATTTCCAACACTTTCTACACCTATATTAGTGCAGGTGTTTCTAAAAAAGATGGAATATTTCCAAGATTTAGAACAGGATTCTCTCTTTATGCCAACTTACCCTGGTCTATGGAAGCGGAGGCTGGTTTTAGAATGTTAAAGTTTACAGATGAAACCTGGATTTATACCGCATCTCTAGGAAAATATTACAAGAATTATTGGTTCAATTTAAGAACTTATCTCACCCCTTCTAATGAATCTGTCTCTCAATCTTTTTCTTTGAACGTAAGATATTACCTGGGAGGAGCAGATGATTATTTAAGCTTATCTGTTGGAACCGGACTTTCTCCAGACGATCCAACAAATAACATTCTTTATAATAATGGAGATACCTATAAATTAAAATCGAATGATATCTCAATTGGATATAGAAAAAGCATCAATACTACCAACGTGATCTTTATAACTGCAGAAATTGAAAATCAAGAATATCAACAAGGGGTAAAAGGTAATCAGCTTCAGGTAGGAGTTGGTTACAATAAAAGATTTTAAGCATGCGAGGAAGGATTATTAGGCTTATTATTATCTGTATTGTTTTTCTTCCATTACTAATGTGGGTGGTTTGGGTAGTAACTCCTAAAACCAAACTCGTAGCAGCCATTATAGATAAAACGGTACTTACCAAAGAAGGTCAGGAGCATATTTCGTTGAATTGGGTATTAAACCATGAACGTTACACCAAGACTTCTAAAGATGCTTATGATATTGGGCATGATTACTTCGGATTTTTTCCACAATCTGAAGAAAAATTTAGAATTAAAGGCTTAGAACGTTTTTCTTTAAATCAGTTAGAGCAGCTTAGTATAGATGCCGATATGATTTATTTTACCGATACCTACGGAATTTATAACAATGAATGGTATCAACATAGAAATGTAAATGAGCGATCTGGAATGCTTTACGGCGGTTTGAGCAATAAGGATATTGAAATTCTTAGATTGATGAAAGATAAGCACAAGCTTATCCTGGCAGAATTTAATACCATAGGTTCTCCAACAATGTCTGAAAACAGAACTCAGTTCGAGCATATGTTTAAGTTAAAATGGACGGGATGGACGGCACGTTATTTCAACAATTTAGATCCTAAAGTAAATAAAGAAATTCCGCAGTGGCTTATTAGAAACTATAAAAAATCTCACAATAATAGATGGCCTTTTAAAAGATCTGGAATTGCTTTTGTAAATGATAACGATCAAGTTACCATCCTGGAAGAAGGCGAGCATCTTACAGATCCTTTTCCTCACATTATAACTAACAATTACGGACAGGAAAATTTATCGTTGCCCGAAAAAATAAAATATCCGTTCTGGTTTGATGTGATGGTTCCAGATCAAAAAGTGAATCAGATAGTTTCAAAATTCGAGATCAGCGCCAACGAAAAAGGATTAAAAGAATTGAAGAAATATGGCATTCCTTCGCAATTTCCAGCAGTAACTATGCACAAGGATAGCGATTATACCTTTTATTATTTTTCAGGAGATTTTAGCGATAACGCTATCAATATTACTTCATCTTACTTTAAAGGGGTAAGTTTCTTCCAAAGTTTTTTCTATAGTGATCATGATCCAATGGAGCGTGCAAGCTTCTTTTGGAAATTCTATCGTCCTATGCTTACAGATATTTTAGATGATTATAATGAGACCCTTCAGCAATAAACTTATTATTTTGAAGTATAATTTCTGAAAATTGTATCCGGTACTATATTACCGCCTTTAATAATTTCGGCATTACGCTTTTTAAAGAGATTAAAAGCATTTCTAAGTTGGGCTTTCTTATCTTCATCTTTTACCAGTTCCTCCTCCATCTGAGAGTTGAACTTATAAAGGTTATCCCCGTTAAGATGATATTCTCCCATTATAAAATCTACAAGATCTGTTTTGGTTTGCATTAACGGCACTTCATGAATGTTCTGAAAACCTCTTGTTGTATCCAATCCTTTTCCCACCCAACTCATTTCCTCTGGTAATCTTACGCTATAATTGGTTTCTAGAAAAGACAACAAACTAGGTGCAATATCAAAATGCGTAGAGACAGAAGACATTTCTGCCGTTCTTTTAAGCATTGGAGAATAAATTATTAGCGGTACATGATAACGGTCTAATTTTGTACTCATAGGTATCTCCGGAATTCGGTGGTCTCCTGTTATAAGAAAAATAGTATTCTTATAATCCGGACGTTTTTTATAGGCATCTATAAATCCTTTTAAAGCATCATCGGCATATAAAATACTCACATATTGCTTCTCATAATTTCTATAAGTATTCTTTCGATCTTCATCAAATCCAAGCTGAGTCATTCTTTCTTCAAACTTCCTGGTGTATTTTTCTTTCTCTTCAATTAAAAACGGGCTATGAGTAGCCACGGTTAATAATACGCTTAACTGAGGTTTATGCGTAGTATCTGAAGGTCTGGAATTCAAATAATATTTAAAGAGCGCTTTATCGCTGTATCCCCAGGAAAATCCATTATTTGCTGGTAATTTGGAATATCCTGAAGATGGAAATTTAGCCTCATCATTAATCTCATCTATATTATTTAATTTTAAATATTGCGCCATGTTATCAAAACGAGAATCTCCTCCATAATAAAAGGAAGATTGGTACCCATTAGCGCCTAAAAGATTGATTAGAGAAAGTTGTTCGGGCATTTTCGGTCCCATGGCCATATACCCATTTTGTGCAAAGGGAAGAGAACCTAAGACCGAAGGTAATACTGCAAAAGTTCTTCCACCTTCACTCATAAAATTCTTCCAGTATAAACTTTTATTGGAAAGTGAATCTAAAAATGGTGTGAAATTGCCAAGGTAAGCTCCATTATTAGTGAAAGCTCTACCCAAACCTTCTACTAAAATAATCACCACATTCGGCTTTTGTTGTCCCGGTTCAAAAAAAGGAGTCAATACATCGTTTTCCATTTTTTTATGCAGGAAAGGATAGTTTTCTTCATCTACATATTCAAAAGGAATGGCCTTACTTAACTTATCTATAAAATCACCTATGTAAGAATCGGCATAAATATCTATTTCATAGATCTGTGGAAAATAATGTGTGTAGGCAGAACTATAAAAATGCTCAGATTTATTAGTTACCAGGTTATTTGCGTAATCTGAATGAAGATTGACATTCCCTACTTCAGAAACAGCATTTATAGGTATAAAAAGAACAGCAATAAGAATGATAGCAACCGCCACCAGGGAATTCATTTTTAGACGTTTTGGAAGCAAGTTAAGAATGGCAACATTGAATAACACCAATAATATGAACAAAACAGCAGAGACCAGGCTAACCCCTCCAGATGCCCCAACGGTTTGCGTTATATCTTCTATAGAATACCCAAAAAGGTCTGCTCCTAACATTACCAAAGCAGTATTAAAATAACTTATTAATAGCAATTGAACAGCAAAGACAAATGAGATAAAAAGTTTATACATAAAACTTGCTAACCTTGGTAGAATGAGGTATAACAAGGAATAAATGATAAATAGTAAGGGAATGAATTTTAGCCAGAAAATTAAATCTAAATAGAAACTCCAGGAAATAAGTTTAAAAAAGTCTAAGGGAAGTCCGTGAAATTTGGAATTCAGAGAAATTTCAATCAAACTTAGGATGAATAATAATCCCAACCAGATTAGTGAAAGCGCTGCAAAAGATTGAACTAAAGGTTTAAATCTATCGAAGGAAGATTTATTCCTTTTCCTGTATTTTTCAAGCATTCAGAATGATATTTTCTACCGTGAACTTTTATTTAAATGAAAATAAAGGTGCTTGTTAAGCTTCTAATTTTCAGGCCAAAAATAGTTTTAATTTTTGAAGTGCACCTAATTTTGAATAAGTACGTTAAAATTAAATTTAGAGATGTATTTTTTACATTACCGAGCCTATTAGCTACTTATCGCTCACCGGAGAAATCATAATATGCGCTCTATGAGTACCCGGTTCCATGATCCATGGCATTCCTGGAGCTTCCGGTTTTGTTGGTAAGCCAGTAGATTCTGCAGTAGCATAAGGAATATAGATTACATATCTAAACTTTCCATCTTTAAGCTCCCCTGTTTCCGGGTTATAATTTTCTTCTGAACCGCTTAACACATATAAAGTACTTGGAGCATCTGGCATTTTCAAAGTACCATCTTTAGCTTCTTTTTCACGAATTTGTCTTTTTTCTACTTCAGATTTACCTTCTGCTTTAAGTTCACGGCCACGAGCCATAAAAGGTTCTAACTTCTTAGAATAACATGCCACCTGAATTCCTTCTTTTGAAGGATCATCAGCTAAACAAACCATGTAATTGGTGCCCTTTCTCAACACTTTCATTTCCCCGTTCTCATCATAGCCATAGACCATCGCCCCTTCTCTCTGGTCTTCAGGAGCAGCTAAAACCGCTGTTTTTATTTGAATATCTTCAGCCAAAACAGACATTTTTTTATCTTGAGAGAATGTAGAAATAGAGATTAAGAATAGAAGTATTAAAATTGACTTTTTCATGATGTAATATTTTATGGATGAACAATGAGCTTTCTATAAAGATATGAATTTAAAGACATTCTTCAGCTTTAGATAAAATATTGAGTTATAGAATTAGTTGAATTTGACTATCTTCCATTGAATTTAGATGTACTATAGAAAAATAGAATATTTTATAAACTACGAGATGAGTGAAACACCAGATGATTATTTAGACAATCATTACATCCACAGAAGTAATTGGTTACGTGCAGCGGTACTTGGTGCCAACGACGGAATTTTATCTACTGCGAGTCTTGCAATTGGGGTGGCCGCAGCTAGCGATTTGAGAGAACCTATTATTTTGGCAACCTTAGCGGGTCTTGTTGCGGGCGCACTTTCTATGGCTGCGGGGAATATGTATCTGTAAGTTCTCAAACCGATGTAGAAAGAGCCGATATTGACAGAGAAAAAATAGAATTAAAAGAAACTCCAGAACTTGAATTACAGCGGCTTGCTGAGATCTACGAAATGAGAGGTTTAAAAAAAGAGACCGCTTTAATTGTAGCTGAAGAGTTAACAGCCCATGATGCTTTAGCAGCGCATGTTAGAGATGAGCTTGGAATTAACGAAATAAGTCAGGCAAAGCCAATTCAGGCCGCATTGGCGTCTGGTGCGTCTTTTACAGTGGGAGGAATTTTACCTCTTATGGTAGTTTTATTTTTCCCGATTTTCCATATGGAGTATTATTTATATGGCTTCGCTACTATCTTTCTAATAATATTAGGAGCTTTAGCTGCTAAAACGGGAGGTTCTAATATTGGAATTGCCGTTTTAAGAATAACTTTTTGGGGAACTATTGCAATGGGATTAACGGCTGCAGTAGGTTATCTTTTTGGAGTTAATATTGCATAAGGGGCTCTGTCTATAAAGAACATCGGGAATAAATTAAAAAATGATTAAGATATTCTTTTTCTGATTTAAATAAGACCGGGAGAAATTATTCCATTGGTTAAACATTTTGCAACTAATTCGGTGGTATTATTACACCCACTTTTATTCAAAATATTTTTTCTATGAGTCTTAATAGTATGAGGAGAAAGATTTAAAGCTGCTGCTATCTGCTCAGCATTTAACCCCTTAGATAATCTTATAATTATCTGTTTTTCTCTTTCTGTTAGTAGTTTAGACAGATCATGTACTCTCTCCCTTACCGTCATCAGGAGAAAATATACCCTGAGAAATATCTATATTATAATAAGATTGTCCTCCATTAATATGAATAAAAGAAACAGAATTAGTACTTGCCACTTTAAGATGGGAAACATCTGTTTGAATACAGCAAACATGTTCTGGAGTGCCATTTTCTAAAACACTTAAAGGAAATGCTTGATATAACATAGTTCTTACCTGCCCATTTCTATCTTCCATGCGATAAGAAAACAAGTTTTTATATTTCATAACATCAGCTCTATCAATATATGATGTATAGAAATCACTAATTACTTTACTTTTAAGATTGATAGCTGCCAACTCCTCAGGAAGGATTGTTTGTAGAAGATCTTGAAGATTTATATCATCTACTTTCTTTTTTATAAAAATCTCAACAGAATCTGAAACATATTCCAATTTTAAATTATGAAGATTTACAATATATAGATAAGAATTTCCCAATGCGAAGATGGAAGCGAACTTTTTAAAATCTTCAGAAATTTCAAAAGGGCGATATTTCTTTATTTTTCGGGAATAGATATTTTCCCAGTAATCTGTGATCTTGTTAAGATCCTTTTGCATAGAACTAAGTCTTAAGATGTTTAAATATATAAAATTTAAAAATCCTAAAGAATATTTAAACGATTTTTCCCAACGGGTAAAATAAGTTAATAAAAAAAGTCTCCAGAGAATTCCGAAGACTTTTTGTGCCAAAAATATTTTGATGTATTGATAATTATATACATGTTCATATTTAACCCCAAGAAGCTAGGCCCTACACTAACTTCAGCATGCATTATTATCATCAATCAAAATCAATAATTTGGTTTAACTAAGTTAGGGATGACAAGTATTATATAAAATACCTCTAAAAGGGTATTTTTAGTGTTGCCATTTAAAACGTAAGCCAAAAACATCAGGTGGTAAGAATATTTTAGTAGATAAATATTTTATTGGAAGATTTAAAACAGACAGTTGCTCTTATAAATGCTTGTAAGATAATTGTATACTAATTTTATTTATCTTTTATATTATTTGAAAATGGAGTTCTGTAATCTTAATCGAATCTTAAGGAAAACTTTTAGAAACTATTCATATTAAATACTAAAATTTGTAAAATGAAATTACTCCTTGTAGAAGATGAATCTGGCATTGCCAATTTTGTGCAGCAAGGCCTTGAAGAATTTGGTTTTACCGTAGATGTCGCCGAAGATGGATCTAATGGTTTAGAACAGGCATTAACTGGAAATTATGATTTATTGCTATTAGATTGGATGCTTCCCGGAATGAGCGGAATTGAATTGTGCAGTGAATTCAGAAAAAAATATAAAGATATTCCGGTCATTTTCTTAACTGCAAAAGATACCGTAGACGAGACTATTTTAGGGCTGCAAACCGGAGCTAATGACTATATTAAAAAACCATTTCATTTTAAGGAATTATTAGAGCGCGTTAAAGTTCAATTAAGAAAAAGTTCTAAGGAAAATGCAGAAGTTCTTTCTGTTCAAAATATTGTATTGAACCTCTCTTCCCATCAGGTTTTTAATAATGAACAAGAAGTGCATCTAACCCAGCGAGAATTTGATCTTTTAAAATTTTTACTTCAGAAAAAAGGAAAAGTTTGTGAGCGCAAAGAGATCATTAAAGAAGTTTGGGATATTCATTTTGATTATGATTCCAGTGTAATAGATGTTTATATCAATTCTCTTAGAAAGAAACTAAATTTAAGTTCCCAGGATAATCTTATAGAGACCATTCGTGGGGTTGGATATATTGTAAAAGATCCTGAGAAAGAAATTTAAGATGAATTTAAACTTTAAAAATAGAATCGCATTTCACTATATAGTTGCCACAGGGTTAATTATAGCATTAATGTTTTTAGCGATCTTTTTTGTAGTAAAGAAAACCGTATATGCCAATCTAGACAAAGATCTAAATTATGAAATCCAGAAACATACCAAAGAGATCACCATTTCTAAAGACAGTATTTATTTTTCTAATAAAAAAGAATTAGAAGAAAGAGAGCATGTAGAAGTTCAGGTAAATCCGGTATTTATTCAATTATCAGGAAAAAATGGAAAGCTGTTTGACAAGTCTCCCAATTTAAAAGAGAAAGAATTAGTTACCTCTCCAAATCAAAAAGCCGGACAACATTTTAATGCCTTCCTTTCTAATGAGCCTATTCGACAGGTGCAACTTCCTATCATTAAAAAAGGTAATCTGGAAGGTTATGTTTTGGCAGCAATGTCTCTTGAAGGTTCCTCCCGAGTTATTAAAAATCTTGGAAACACCTTACTTCTACTCTATCCAATCGTAATCATTGTTTTATTTCTTATTTCCAGTTTTTTAGCCGGAAGAAGCATTGCTCCAATAAGGTCTATTATTTCTACAACCAATAAAATTACGAGAAACAATCTTAACGAACGAGTTAGATTACCACAGAAAAAAGACGAATTACACGAGCTTTCTTCAGCTATTAATGAATTATTGAATAGAATTGAGAGCACTATAGAAAGGGAGCGCCAATTTACTTCAGATGCTTCTCATGAGCTGCGAACACCGTTATCTTCGCTTAGAGGAAACTTAGAAGTATTAATTCAAAGAGAGCGAAGCCCAAAAGAATATGAAGAAAAAGTAAATTATAGTCTCGGGGTTATAGATATGATGAGTCTAACTTTGGAACAACTGCTCACCCTGGCCAGAATGGAAGCTCCTGCCAAAGCTTTAACCGATGATTTAAGCATCCTTCCCACTTTAATTGATGGAATTCTTTCTAAATACAAGAATAAAATTCAGGAGAAAAATTTGCAGGTAAAACTGGAACTTAAAACTACAGATGAATTTCTGGTGCCTAGATATTATGCCTATTTAATTCTTGATAACATCATTCAAAATGCTATAAAATATTCAAAAGAGAAGGGTAGTATTCATATTTCTCTTACTTCAGCAAAAGAAGATGTAATTTGTGCTATTACTGATACCGGTATTGGAATAAATCAAGGTGATCTTCACAAAATATTCAATAGTTTTTACAGATCAGATGCTATGCAGCATAAGCATATTACAGGTAATGGTCTTGGTTTATCCATCGCTAAAAAATCTGCAGATGCCATTAATGCTAGCATAGAAATGCAAAGTGAACTTGACAAAGGCACTACCTTTAAAATAATTTTTAAGCCAATCTTAAGCTAAGTATTTTCTCGTAACTTATAGTTCAAAATTATCTTTGATTTTGATAATTAGGAACTATGCTCGATCGTATCATAAAATTCAGTATTTCTCATAAACTAATCATATTACTGTTTACAGTTTTTATTATTGGGTTTGGAGTTTATTCGCTTTCTCAAATTCCAATTGGTGCTGTTCCAGATGTAACCAACAATCAAGTACAGGTAATTACCACTTCTCAAAATCTTTCTACTCAGGATATGGAGCAATATATTACCTATCCGGTAGAGCTTCAAATGGCGAATTTACCTGGTGTTAAAGAAATTAGATCGGTCTCTAAATTCGGACTTTCTGTTGTGACCATCGTTTTTGAAGAAGACATGGGCACATATCTTCCCAGGCAATTAATCGCAGAGAAAATTAAATCTGCTTCCGAAGAAATTCCTGAAGGCTTTGGTAAACCCCAAATGGGACCTATTACCACAGGTTTGGGTGAGATCTATCAGTACACCTTAGATACAAAACCCGGATATGAAGATCGCTATACTGCAGAAGATCTAAGAACCATTCAAGATTGGCTGGTAAAAAGACAGCTTTCAGGAATTAATGGGGTGGTGGAGATCAACGCATGGGGAGGATATGTAAAGGAATATGAAGTCGCCATCAATTCGAAGAAGTTGAACGCGATGAATATCTCCATATCGCAGATAATTACTGCTCTTCAAAACAATAATAGTGTTGCAGGGGGTGGTTATATTGAAAAGGTAAACCAGGCTTATTTTATACGGGGACAGGGACGAGTAACTTCTTTGGAAGATATAGAAAATATCGTGGTTAAAAATGAAAATGGCACTCCAGTTTATATTAAAGATGTTGCTGAAGTTGGTTTTGGTCAAGCCACACGTTTTGGTGCCATTACCGCCAATGGTAAGGGAGAAACTGTGCTTGGGCAAGTTATGATGCTTAAAGGCGCGAATTCCAATAAAGTTATTGAAGATGTAAAGACCCGGGTTGCTGAAATTTCAAATTCCCTTCCTGAAGGTGTTGTTATATAACCCTTTCTTAGACCGAAGTGAACTTATTAGCAGAACTACTTTTACCATTGCCGAAAATCTTATTGTAGGTTGTTTGATCGTAATTTTTGTAGTGGTGTTATTATTAGGAAATTTCCGTTCCGGTTTAGTGGTGGCTTCGGTAATTCCGCTTTGTTTGCTATTTGCACTTTCTTTGATGTATATCTTCGGAATAGATGCTAATTTAATGAGTCTTGGTGCTATAGATTTTGGGATCATAATAGACGGAGCAGTTATTATAGTTGAGTTTACAGCATTCCGACTTACGCGAAAAAATAATGAATTTGGAGAGCTTGGAAAAGAGGAACTAAGTAATCTAAAAGATACTGTTACTTTTAATAGTGCCTCAAAAATGATGAATTCTGCCATTTTTGGACAATTGATCATTCTTATTGTTTTTATACCAATTCTTTCACTAAGTGGAGTTGAAGGTAAAATGTTCCGTCCCATGGCACTTACCTTTAGTTTTGCCCTTATTGGTGCTATGATTTTTTGTCTTACTTATGTCCCTGTAGCTTCTGCAATTTTTTTAAAATCGAATGAACAATCTGATAAGAACATTTCAGTACGGCTTATAAAATTTTTAAAAAAAATCTATAAGCCTTCTATTATTTGGGCAATGCGTAGAAAAACAGTCGTGCTTAGTATTGCTGTTATTTTATTAATTGGTTCTGTTTTCATTTTTTCTCGAATGGGAGGAGAATTTATTCCCCAATTAGATGAAGGAGATTTTGTAATTCAACCGGTTTTAAAAACTGGAACTTCTCTGAGTAAAACGATAGAGACCACTACGCGTATTGAAAATATTCTTATAGATAGTTTTCCTGAAGTAGAACAAGCGGTAAGCCGAATTGGTGCTGCTGAAGTTCCAACAGATCCTATGTCTATGGAAGAAAGTGATGTTATAATTTCCCTTAAACCAAAAGATGAATGGGTATCTGCAAATACCAAAGACGAACTGGCCGATAGATTTAAAGAAGCACTTGCTATAATTCCCGGATTGGAGGTTGAATTTACTCAGCCAATAGAAATGCGCTTTAATGAATTGATCACCGGAGTGCGCGCCGATATTGCCATTAAGATCTTTGGAGAAAACCTGGATATTCTGAATTCCAAAGCTCAGCAGATCAAAAATCTCATCAGAGATGTAGAAGGAGCCTCTGATATTACGGTGGAAAAAATTGTGGGTCTTCCACAAATGAATGTGAACTTTAATAGAGAAAAAATTGCTCGCTACGGACTCAATATTGCAGATCTTAATAAGGTGATTACCATGGGCTTCTCGGGAGAAACTACTGGGAGCGTTTTTGAAGGCGAAAAACGCTTTGATATGGTTCTTAGACTTCAAAAGAACAGTCGTAAGGATATTTCAAATTTGCAGAATCTTTATGTGGACACTCCTTCCGGAGAAAAAGTCCCGCTTAGTGAATTAGCAGAGATCACCTATCAAAAAGGAGCGGCAAAAATTTCTCGGGATAATACCCAAAGACGTATTGTTGTTGGAGTAAACGTTAGAAATAGTGATCTACAAACTGTGGTAGATAAGATCAAAAAAATTGTAGATGACAATGTGAGTCTTCCCCCGGGTTACAGCATTACCTATGGCGGACAATTTGAAAATTTACAAAGTGCCACAGCCAGACTTAAAGTTGCAGTACCAATTGCACTAGTCCTCATCTTTTTACTGTTATACTTTGCCTTTGGAACCATGAGAGAAGCATTAATGATATTTTCTGCAATTCCCCTGGCAGCCGTTGGAGGAGTTCTCTTATTGTGGATTAGAGGAATGCCTTTTAGCATCTCGGCAGGAGTTGGTTTTATCGCCCTCTTTGGAATTGCCGTGCTAAACGGAATTGTACTTATAGAACATTTTAAAGAATTAAGAGAAGAAGGAATGAAAAATGACGATGACCTTATTATAAATGGAGCTCAAAATAGATTACGTGCTGTATTGTTAACAGCCTCTGCCGCAGCTTTAGGATTCTTGCCCATGGCAATCTCTACAGGTGCTGGTGCAGAAGTGCAACGCCCGCTGGCTACCGTTGTAATTGGTGGCTTGATCACCTCTACCCTACTAACGCTAATTGTATTACCGGTAATCTATTCCATTTTCAATAAAGAGAAAAAGAAGAAAGAAAAAATACTACTACTCTTAAAGTAAAACCTCTAAGCATTATTCTTTTACTCTTTGGATTCTCGGCATTCTCACAGGAAACTCAAATAAAAACAGTGGAAAATGTAAACGATCTTCAAGAGATGGCTTTTGAAAATAATCTAGGGCTTAAAGCATCTTCATTAAGAGTTGACGAATCTGATGCTTTAATTGGAAGTGCCTTTACTTTTGAAAAGACCGAAGGATATTTTGGGAAAGACGAAAGTAATCGGGCTGGTGAAAAAACGCTGAATGTCATTGGAATTAGACAATTCTTCGATTTTCCTACGGTTTATTTTGCCAGGCAAAAAGTGCATAAAGCCCAATATAGACAACAAAAAAGCGCTTTCGAGCTGAAGAAATTGAAGTTGGAACAGGAAGTTGCACAAGTATATTATCAACTTCAGTATGAAAATGCGAAGATCGCTGGTATTTAAAGATCTGGATAGTTTGTATCAAAAATTCGCGTATGCTGCCAAAAGAAGATTTGAATTGGGAGAAACCAACTATCTAGAAAAGATCACAGCGCAGTCTAAACAAAAACAACTGGAAACTCAACTTAGGCAAGCTCAAAATGAGCTAAGTATCTCTTATGAAAAATTAAAGCCATTAGTACATACAGATCAAAAATTGATTATTAAAACCAATCCTTTAGAAAAACTTAGTATTGAAAGTTTAGGTATTGAAGGCAATCCAGGAATTACGATCTTTATCAAAACCGAACTGACTATTTTAAGGCAGAAGCCGGATTGGAAAAACAACGGCTCTTACCGGATATCAGTTTAAACTATTTTCAATTTAATAATGATATGATAGATACTCCATTAAGAGGTTATCAGGTAGGATTGCATATTCCCATTTTATTCTTCGGAAATTCATCAAAAATAAAAGCTGCAAATATTTCCAAACAAGCGGCACAGCAGGAAGCTGCAGATTATAAGATCAGGTTAAATTCTGAATATAATCAGCTTATCCAACAAATGAAGAAGCATGAAGAAGCACTTTCTTATTATGAAAATGAAGGAAAGAATCTTTCAGAAGAAATCATTAAAACTGCCAGTATGAGCTATAAAAATGGTGAGATCGATTTTTTTGAATATATCCAGAGTTTAGAAAACTCCTATAATATCATTCTGACCTATTATGAAAACCTGAATGCCTATAATCAAACGGTACTTCAGATTAATTACTTAAACTTATAATTGCTACCCATGAATAAAAATATCCAGAAATCGATTCTTATTAGTAGCTGTAGTGGCGCTGATGTATTCCTGCGGAAATTCTGAAGGTGATTCCAGCAAGGAAAGCAGTGATGAAATAGCCTCCACCAATAGCGGATTGAATGTGAGTTTTGCTCAATTTGAAGGTAGCAACATGGAATTAGGTAAGATTGAAGAAAATACCTTTCCTGTTTCTGTAGAAGCCACAGGACTTATAGATGTTCCACCGGAAAATAAAGCAATAATTAGTTCTTTTGCAGATGGGTATGTAAGACAAACACCTTTGCTTATTGGAGACCAGGTTAAAAAAGGGCAGTTTTTATTAAGTCTTGAAAATCCTGAATATGTTCAAATGCAACAAGATTATTTGGACGCGATGGAGCAGATGAAATATTTAAAATCTGAGTATGATCGTCAAAAAACTCTGGTTGAAGAAAACATAACTTCAGAAAAAAATTATTTAAAAGCCGAAAGTGAGTATAAACGAAATCTGGCAAAATATCAGGGGCTTCGTAAAAAACTACAAATGCTGAATTTATCTCCGGAAGAAGTTGAAAAAGGCAATATTTCTTCAGTTATTAGAATTTATTCTCCTATTACCGGAAGTATTACAGAGATGAATATTAATAACGGAATGTATGTTTCTGCTGCAGATGAGTTAATGCAAATTATAGACAGAGATCATTTACACATAGAGCTGAATGTTTTTGAGAAAGATGTGATGAAGATTAAGAAAGGTCAGGATATAAAATTTCGTATTCCTGAAGCAAATAATGATACTATTGAAGGAGAAGTTCATCTGGTAGGAACATCTATTAATGATTCTAAAAGAACCGTTAAAGTTCACGGGCATTTTAAAGATGAGAGCATTAAGGATAATTTTGCCACTGGAATGTTTGTAGAAGCAAAGATCATAACAGATAAAACGCAGCAAAAAGCACTTCCTACAGAAAGTATAGTTTCTCTAGATAATACTAATTATGTATTGGTTTTAGAAAAGAAAACTGATAGTAGTTACCTATTTAAACGCAGAGAAGTAAAATTAGGAGAATCTTTTAATGACTTAACAATAATTACCAATATTTCAGATTTTAAGCCCGAGGATCAGTTTGTTACCAAGGGTGCTTTTCCATTGATCAAAGAGGAATAAATGATATGCTTTTGACTAAAGGAATTGTTTAAAAATAAAAAAGCCTCGAACAAATGTTCAAGGCTTTTTTTGGTCGGGGTGGCAGGATTCGAACCTGCGGCCTCCTGCTCCCAAAGCAGGCGCGATAACCGGGCTACGCTACACCCCGATGGTTATCTTTTGATAAGCAATAAGTGCTTATCATCATAGCGGCTGCAAATATAAGAATTAGTTTTAATGAACCTACAAACCGCAAAGAAAAATTAAAAAATATTAATTCGCCTTAACACTTGTTTCACAACCCACTACATCAAATTTTAGTAACTTCAGCTTAAATAATTTTTATGAAATACTTTAAACCTATCTTTTTTCAGTCTAATTATTATCACTCTTTCTGCGTGTGCCCAAAAAGATACAAGTATTAAACCTACCTCCTATTCTTATGATTATGAAATGGTGGTAGACGGACTTCAAATTCCCTGGGGAATGGCTTTTTTACCCGATGGTAGTATGTTAATCACAGAAAAGAGTGGAGAATTAATTCATTTTAAAGATGGAGAAAAATCTTCAATTTCTGGAGTTCCTGAAGTGTATGTTAGAGGTCAGGGAGGATTGCTAGATATTGCCTTACATCCAGATTATGAAAATAATGGTTGGATCTATATCACCTATTCTTCTCAAGAAGGGGAAGGAGATGGAGGGAATACCGCAATTATGAGAGCCAAATTAAACGGCAATCAGCTTACAAATCAGGAGGTGCTGTACAAAGCAACTCCTAATACCAATAAAGGGCAACATTTTGGCTCTAGAATAGCTTTCGACAAGGAGGGATATTTATATTTTTCTGCCGGAGAACGTGGGGAGCGAGATATAAATCCGCAGGATATAACACGAGATAATGGCAAGATTTATAGATTGAATGATGATGGAAGTATTCCTGCTGATAATCCGTTTGTAAATGAGAAAGAATGCAAAAGCCGCAATTTACAGTTACGGGCATAGAAATCCGCAGGGACTTATCTTAAACCCTGAAACGGGTGAAATTTGGGAACATGAACATGGCCCAATGGGTGGCGATGAGATAAATATTATAAAAAAAGGAGCGAATTATGGATGGCCTATAGTTACTTACGGTAAAAATTATAATGGAACCAGCATAACTTCAGAAACCTCTAAACCGGGAATAGAAGAGCCTATGTATTATTGGGTTCCTTCTATTGCTCCAAGTGGAATGGCCTATATTACTTCAGAAAAATATCCACATCTAAAAGGTAATTTATTGGTTGGATCATTAAAATTTCAATATCTTGAATTGGATATCCTGGATGGAAAAAAAGTAGTTGGAAGAGAAAAACTTTTAGAAGATCTTGGGAGATTTCGTGATGTTAGGCAAGCACCAAATGGTTATATTTACGCTGCTGTAGAAGGAAAAGGAATTATTAAATTAATAGAAAAACAAAACAAAAATATAGAAGAATGAGATCAATTTTAAGCATTTTTTTAATCGTATTTCTTATAGGTTGTAAATCTGATGAAAAACAAGCTAATGATACCGAAAAAATTGTCATTGCTAATGATAGTAACTCTCAAGCAAGTGTTGATAATAATGCAAATGTGAAAGGAAAAGAAATATATAATAATCTTTGTGCTACTTGTCATCTCCCCTCTGGAAAAGGAATTCCAGGAAGTTTCCCTCCTTTAGACGGTTCTAATTGGTTTAAAGAAAAACGAACTGAAAGTATTCATGCTGTAAAATATGGATTGAACGGACCTATTGAAGTAAATGGCGAACCCTACAATAATGTTATGACTCCTATGGGGCTTACAGATCAAGAAGTAGCAGATGTTTTAAACTATGCAATGAGTTCCTGGAGCAATAGCAATGACAATCCAGTAACCCTGGAGGAAGTTCAAGCGGTAAAACAATAGTTAATTTATTCTTTTTCATACTACCATTAAATTAAATTCCAAAGGCCGGCTTTTAAAAGTAATAATTAACTTTGCCGCTAAATTTTAGTATTTATGTTAATTATAGGAATTGCTGGGGGAACCGGAAGTGGTAAAACTACGGTTGTACGACAAATTTTAGATGAATTGAATAATGATGAGGTTGATGTAATTTCTCAGGATTCTTATTATCAAGACACCAGTCACCTTCCAATGGAAGAGCGAAAAAAAATAAACTTTGATCATCCTAAATCTATAGATTTTGATCTTTTGGTTTCTCACCTTAAAGATCTAAAAGCCGGAAAAACAATTGAGCAACCGGTATATTCTTTCAAAGATCACAATCGTACAGGAGAAACTGTAACCACACAGCCTAAAAAAGTGATCATTGTAGAAGGTATTTTAATTCTTACCCATACCGATATTAGAGACATGTTCGATATTAAAATATACGTGCATGCAGATAGTGATGAACGCTTAATTAGAAGACTAAAAAGAGACATCAACGATCGTGGGAGAGATTTAGAAGAAGTGCTTTGGCGTTACCAAACCACGCTAAAACCTATGCATCAGCAATTTATAGAACCTACCAAAGAGTTTGCAGATATCATTATTCCAACCAACAGATATAATACCGTGGCGGTAGATATCGTTCAAACCATTATTAAAGAGAGATTGGGTTAATTTTGTATCTTTAAAAAATTATGAATCTAAAACAGCTCCGACAAAAAAGATGGTTCAAAATCATTAGCAATAGATACGTTCTATTACTATTGATTTTCACTTTTTGGATGCTTTTTTTAGACAGTAATTCCTGGTTAATTCAGCGAGAACTCAATCAAAAAGTAGACGAGTTAAAGGTTAACAAAGAATATTATCAAAAGGAAATTGCTAAAGACAAAACCACCATGCAAAGTTTAGATGACACTTTTGAATTGGAAAGTTTTGCCAGACAACAATATTATATGAAAAGGCCTAATGAAGATATTTACATCATCGAATATGATACTATAGATTAATACCCGGTTTCAACATCTTCTAAACCGCCTAATTTAAAAAGTAAAACAATGAGTCAACCTTTATTTCAGGAATTTGAAGAAGTTTCTGCAAAACAATGGAAACAAAAGATCCAAGTTGATTTAAAAGGAGCAGATTATAACGAAAAGCTTGTTTATAAAAGTCGGGACGGGATCAATATAAAACCATTTTATAATGCTGAAGATCTGGAAAAGACCTTTAGAATTGATTCTCCTACAAAATGGGAGATCTGCGAAAAGATCTTTGTAGTTTCAGAAGAAAAAAGCAATAAAAAGGCTAAAGAAGTACTTACTAAAAGGAGCAGAAAGCCTTTGGTTTATTATCTCTTCTGAAACCACCGATTTCAATAAACTATTTAACGGAATCTCTCTGGAAAAAGTTCCTGTTTATTTGAATTTTGAATTTTTACCAGATAATACGTTTAATGAACTATCTGAATTTTTAAAAGATAAAAAGCATCAGGTTAGACTTCATATAGATATTGTGGGAAATCTTGCCAGATCTGGAAACTGGTATTCAGATCTTAAAAACGATCATGCTGTTTTAGAAAGAATTGTTTCAAATTCAGCCGATTTTAAATCGGTGTTGAGCGTAGATTCAGGTTTGTATCAAAATGCCGGAGCAACTATTCCGCAAGAATTGGCTTATGCCCTGGCTCATGCAAATGAATATCTAAATCATTTTTCAGAAAATAAAGATCTGGAGATCGATTTTATAGTGGCTTCAGCGGCACTAATTATTTCTTTGAGATCGCAAAGATCAGAGCCCTACGTATTCTTATATGCAAGCCTTGCTTCAGAATACGGCATCAATGAAAACTGTCATATTTTGGCACAACCCACAAAAAGAGATAAAACTTTATACGATTTTAATGTAAACCTTCTTAGAACCACCACTCAGGCAATGAGCGCTGTACTAGGTGGCTCAGATGCGGTTTATAATATGCCTTATGATGCGATCTATCATAAGAACAATGAGTTTGGAGATAGAATAGCTCGCAATCAGTTACTTATTTTAAAGACCGAAAGTTACTTTGACAAAGTTTCTAATGCAGCCGAAGGTGCTTATTATATTGAAAGCTTGACTCAGCAATTTGCTGAAAAAGCCCTGGAAATTTTCAAAGAAATTGAAGCCGGAGGTGGATTTTTAAAAGAATTGAAAGAAGGTATCATTCAGAGAAAGATAGCTGAAAGTGCTAAATTGGAGCAGGAGAAATTTGACAAAGGAGAATTAGTATTGATTGGAACCAACAAATACGAGAATCCTGAAGATAAGATGAAAGGGGATCTGGAATTGTTTCCTTTTTTAAAGATGAATCCAAGAAAAACCTTGATTTCTCCAATTTTAGAAAGAAGACTTTCAGAAAGATCTGAACAGGAACGATTAGAAAAAGAGTAGTTTCATTTTACGAAACCCATTCAAAATATAACTGCTGAAGCATTTCAGCAAGAAGAATTTACAAGCAATGCCTAGAAAAAATCTTCAAAATATTACTTTAAAGAGTTCGGTTTCTTCGGAAACTAAACATTCTGATGAGTCAAAAAGTTTTAAAACTGCAGAAGAGATCAATTTAAAACCGATCTATTCAGCAAAAGATATCAAGAAAGCAGAAGCATTTAAATTTTGCTGCAGGAATTCCTCCATTTTTAAGAGGTCCCTATAGCACAATGTATGTAAGCAGACCCTGGACCATCCGTCAATATGCCGGATTTTCTACAGCTGAAGAAAGCAATGCTTTTTACAGAAGAAATTTAGCTGCAGGTCAAAAAGGTTTATCTGTTGCTTTTGATCTTCCAACGCATAGAGGCTATGATAGCGATCATGAGCGTGTGGTTGGAGATGTTGGAAAAGCCGGAGTTGCTATTGATTCTGTAGAGGACATGAAGATCCTTTTCGATCAGATCCCATTAGATAAAATGTCGGTTTCTATGACCATGAACGGAGCGGTGCTTCCAATTATGGCATTTTATATAGTAGCTGCAGAAGAACAAGGAGTAGATAAAAAAGAGCTTTCAGGAACTATTCAAAATGATATTTTAAAGGAATTCATGGTGCGTAATACTTATATCTACCCGCCTACGCCTTCTATGAAGATCATTTCAGACATTTTTGAGTACACTTCTCAAAACATGCCTAAGTTCAACAGTATTAGTATCTCAGGATACCATATGCAAGAAGCAGGTGCAACTTGCGATATTGAACTTGGCTTATACCCTGGCAGACGGACTTGAATACATCAGAAAAGGTTTAGAAGCAGGAATGGATATTGACAGCTTTGCTCCTCGCCTCTCTTTTTTCTGGGGAATTGGAATGAACCATTTTATGGAGATTGCAAAAATGAGAGCGGCACGTATGTTATGGGCGAAATTGGTAAAACAATTCAACCCTAAAAATGAGAAATCGCTCGCGCTTAGAACCCATTCCCAAACCAGTGGATGGAGTTTAACAGAACAGGATCCGTTTAATAACGTTGCCAGAACCTGCATAGAAGCAGCGGCAGCAGCATTTGGAGGAACCCAGAGTTTGCACACCAATGCCTTAGATGAAGCTATAGCTTTTCCAACAGATTTCTCTGCTCGTATTGCAAGAAACACTCAGTTATTTCTTCAGCAAGAAACCAAGATCACTAAAACAGTAGATCCGTGGGCTGGAAGTTTTTATGTGGAAAGCCTAACGAATGATATCGCCCAAAAGGCCTGGAAACTTATAGAAGAAGTAGAAGAGCTTGGAGGAATGACCAAGGCTATTGAAGCAGGAATTCCTAAATTGAGAATTGAAGAAGCAGCCGCCACTAAACAGGCAAGAATTGACAGTGAAACCGATATTATTGTTGGAAATAATAAATATAGACTTGAAAAAGAAGATCCGCTGGTTACTCTGGAAGTTGATAACCAGACGGTAAGAATTCAGCAAGTTGAGAGATTAAAACAAATTCGCGCCAGATAGAAATTCAGAAAAGGTAAATAAAGCTTTAGAAGCTTTAACCACTGCTGCTGAAAAAGAAAATGGTAATTTATTAGCTTTAGCAGTAGAAGCCGCTAGAGAAAGAGCCACTTTAGGTGAAATTAGCGATGCTCTTGAAAAAGTATACGGACGGTACAAAGCCAAAATTCAATCTTTTAGTGGTGTTTATTCTAAAGAGATGAAAGACAACGATTCCTTTAAAAAGGCCAGAGAACTGGCCGATAAATTTGCGGAACAAGAAGGTAGACGTCCGCGTATCATGGTTGCAAAAATGGGACAAGATGGTCATGACCGTGGAGCTAAAGTTGTAGCCACGGGATATGCCGATCTTGGATTTGATGTAGACATCGGGCCATTATTCCAAACCCCTGCAGAAGCTGCAAAACAAGCTATAGAAAATGATGTTCATATTTTGGGAGTATCTTCTTTAGCTGCAGGACATAAGACGCTTGTACCTCAAGTAATAGAAGAACTTAAAAAACACGATAGAGAAGATATTATGGTAATAGTTGGAGGGGTAATTCCTTCTCAAGATTATCAGTTTTTATTTGATGCAGGAGCAGTAGCTGTATTTGGTCCCGGAACGAAAATCAGCGAAGCAGCGATTCAATTATTAGAAATTCTAATAGATGAATGAATAGCTTAATAATAATGCATAGTCTTCAAAAGTAAATATAACTAACCAATCAAAGCAATGTCTAACCAGAACATTGACTACTAAAACTTATTAAATATGGATTTCACAAAAAAAATGTTGAGAGATGATGCTTTAAAAGGTAAAACTATTGTTGTAACCGGCGGAGGAAGCGGATTAGGGAAAGCGATGAGCACCTATTTCCTTGAACTTGGAGCTAATGTAGTTATAACTTCTCGAGATCTTGACAAATTGAAGAATACTGCGGAAGAGATGAGATCTCAAACCGGAGGAAAAGTTTTACCGGTACAATGTGATGTTAGAAATTATGATGAAGTTGAGGCTATGGTAAAAGCCTCTGTAGATGAATTTGGATCTGTAGACGTACTTTTAAACAATGCAGCCGGAAACTTTATCTCTCCAACAGAACGTTTAAGCGCTCATGCTTTTGATACCATTATTGATATTGTACTAAAAGGAAGTAAAAATTGTACCTTGCTTTTGGAAAACATTGGATAGACAATAAAGAGGAGAATAAAACAGTTCTTAATATAGTAACCACTTACGCCTGGACAGGTTCTGCCTATGTAGTTCCAAGTGCAACTGCAAAAGCAGGAGTTTTAGCCATGACACGCTCTTTAGCGGTAGAATGGGCTAAATACGGAATTAGATCTAATGCCATTGCGCCAGGACCATTTCCAACTAAAGGTGCCTGGGACAGATTATTACCAGGGGATCTTAAAGAGAAATTTGATCTTGCCAAAGAAAGTTCCTTTAAAAAGCGTTGGGGAACACCAGGAACTGGCCAATCTTGCTGCGTATCTTGTTTCAGACTTTTCTGCTTATATAAACGGAGAAGTAGTAACTATAGATGGTGGAGAATGGTTAAAAGGCGCAGGACAATTTAATTTGCTGGAAGCTATCCCGGAAGAAATGTGGGATCAGTTGGAAGCAATGATTCGCGCTAAGAAAAGTAAATAAATAACTGATAACGAGAACCGTTACCTAGTAAAAATTCAGAATATTACTAATCTGTATAAGCTGTTAACAAAATCATTTTATATAGCTGTAATAAATTGTATTTTTACCCCTCATAAATTGAAGATATTTAATGGGTAAAATCATTGCTATTGCAAATCAAAAAGGAGGCGTTGGCAAAACCACCACCTCTGTAAACTTAGCAGCCTCTCTTGGGGTACTTGAAAAAAAGGTATTATTAATAGATGCCGACCCACAAGCGAATGCCACTTCCGGATTAGGAATAGATGTAGAGCAGGTTGAATTAGGTACTTATCAACTTCTTGGAACATTCTATTAAAGCAGAAGAAGCTATTATAAAAACCAGTTCTCCAAATTTAGATATCATTCCTTCTCATATAGATCTTGTTGCTATTGAAATTGAACTTGTAGATCAGGATGAGCGTGAGTATATGCTTAAAAAAGCGATTACTCATTTAAAGGACAGCTATGATTATATTTTAATAGATTGCGCTCCATCTTTAGGGCTTTTAACTTTGAATGCTTTAACAGCATCAGACTCTGTGATCATCCCAATTCAGTGTGAATATTTTGCATTAGAAGGATTAGGAAAATTATTGAATACCATAAAAAGTGTTCAGAAAATTCACAATAAAGAATTAGACATAGAAGGCTTATTGTTAACCATGTACGACTCCCGACTTAGACTATCTAATCAAGTGGTAGATGAAGTGCAAAAGCATTTTAATGAGATGGTTTTCACCACAATCATTCAACGAAATGTGCGTTTAAGTGAAGCACCAAGTTATGGGGAAAGCATCATTAATTATGACGCAGGAAGTAAAGGAGCAAATAATTATTTGAGCCTTGCACATGAAATCATAAAGAAAAACAGTTAAAAGATGGCGAAAGCTACCAAGAAACAAGCATTAGGAAGAGGACTTTCAGCTTTACTGAAAGATCCTGAACACGATATAAAATCTGCTGAAGACAAGAATGCCGACAAATTAGTTGGTCATATTGTTGAATTAGAGCTTACTTCTATTGAAGTTAACCCGTTTCAACCAAGAACCAGTTTTAATGAAGAAGCTCTTAGAGAATTAGCTTCTTCTATTAAAGAATTAGGAGTAATTCAGCCTATAACTGTTAGAAAATTAGATTTTAACAAATACCAATTGGTATCTGGGGAGACGAAGATTTAGAGCTTCTAAGTTAATCGGCTTAGAAACTGTTCCCGCATATATTAGAATAGCCAACGATCAGGAATCTTTGGAGATGGCTTTGGTGGAAAATATCCAACGTCAAGACCTTGATCCTATTGAAATTTCGCTTTCTTATCAGAGATTGATTGATGAAATCAACCTTACGCAAGAACAATTAAGTGAACGTGTTGGAAAGAATAGATCTACAATTGCCAACTACCTGAGATTGTTGAAGTTAGACCCTATCATTCAAACCGGAATGAGAGATGGATTTCTTTCTATGGGACATGGTAGAGCAATAATAAATATTGAAGATCCTCAACTTCAATTAGACATTTACGAGAAGATCTTAGAGAAGTCTTTGTCTGTTAGAGATACCGAAAAATTAGTTCGTGAACTTAGTGGAAATACTACTGAAAAAGCGGCTCCAAAAGCTAAAATCCTTCCAAAAGAATTCAAAAAAGGAATCAAAGAATTTTCTGAATATCTTGGGAGCAAAGGTAGATGTAAAAGTTGCCGGTAAAGGAAAAGGAAAATTGATCATTCCATTTACTTCAGAAGAAGATTTTAATAGAATTAAAAAATTAATTCAGGGTGAAGCTTAAGAGAATTCTTCCTCTACTTGCGCTATTACTGGCGTTTAATTTTCTTGCAGCACAGGAAGACACTCTTTCTGTTTCTAACACTGTCCAAGAACCTGTAGTTCAAAAAGATAAAAAAGAAGAATATAAAGAATACAATCCTCTAGCTCCTGCAAAAGCTGCATTCTACTCAGCCGTGCTTCCGGGATTAGGACAGGCTTATAATGGGAAATATTGGAAAATTCCAATTGCTTACGCTGGGCTTGGAATTGGAATTTATTTTTATTTAGATAATGATAAGCAATACGATAGATATCGAGATGCTTATAAACGAAGGTTAGCCGGGTTTAAAGATGATGAATTCTCTGCTCCAGATGGTACTCCTAGAGTCACTAATGACGGATTGATAAGAGCACAAAAATTCTATCAGCGCAATAAAGAGATCTCTCTCTTGGTAACTGCGGGAATTTACGCTTTGAATATTATAGATGCTAACGTAGATGCTCACTTACAGCAATTTAACGTTAGCGAAGACCTTTCCTTTAAACCAACCATGAATTACGATAGATTCACAGGAAAAACCGGATATCTTCTCTCATTAAATTATAATTTTTAGATATGAAAATTGCTCTGTTAGGCTACGGAAAAATGGGAAAGACCATTGAAGGAATTGCTGTGGAAAGAGGTCATGAAATAGTTTATAAGATCACTGAGAATATTGAAGATGTTGATCTAACTAATGCTGATGTTGCTATAGATTTTAGTGTTCCTAAGGCTGCTTTTAAAAATATCTCTACTTGCCTGAAGCAAAAAGTACCAGTAATTAGTGGAACTACCGGTTGGCTAGATCAATACGAAGAAGCTGTAACTATTTGCAAAAAGGAAAATTCTGCTTTTTTATATGCTTCTAATTTTAGCATTGGGGTGAATCTTTTCTTTGAACTGAATCAAAAACTGGCTAAAATGATGAATTCTTTTTCAGACTATAAAGTTGAAATTGAAGAAGTTCATCACACCCATAAACTAGACGCCCCTAGTGGTACTGCAATTACGCTGGCAGAGCAGATCATTGCAGACAGTACCAAAACAGGATGGAAATTGGACACGGCGGGAGAAAATGAAATTCCTATTACCGCCAAGAGAATTGATGAAGTTCCCGGAACTCATACAATAGCTTACAATTCTGAAATAGATTCCATAGAAATTAAACATACCGCACATTCCAGAAAAGGCTTTGCATTAGGAGCTGTAATAGCTGCAGAATGGCTTCAAGATAAAAAAGGAGTACACACCATGAAAGATGTGCTTTCCAGTTTAAGCTAATTAAATTGTAACGGTTCAAATTAAAATTACACTAATACCAGTAAAGTATTTAGATTATGACATTTACACAATGGTTTATATTTTTCCTTATCATACAGGTTATTCACTTTTTAGGAACCTGGAAGCTATACGTTAAAGCAGGCAGACAAGCCTGGGAAGCTGCAGTTCCGGTATACAATGCAGTGGTTTTAATGAAAATCATAAACAGGCCTTGGTGGTGGACTATTCTTTTATTTGTTCCTATTGTAAACCTAATTATGTTTCCAGTAGTTTGGGTAGAAACCATTAGAAGCTTCGGAAAGAATACCACTCTAGATACCATTTTGGTAATTGCAACTTTTGGCCTTTACATTTATTATATAAATTATATTGAAGATGTAACTTACATTACAGATAGAAGTTTAAAACCAAGAACAGAAGCAGGAGAATGGATAAGCTCTATTTTATTTGCAGTTATAGCAGCTACTATTGTACATACCTATTTCATTCAACCCTTTACAATCCCTACCTCTTCTCTAGAAAAAACCTTATTGGTTGGGGATTTTCTTTTTGTGAGCAAATTTCATTACGGTGCAAGAACTCCTTTAACGGCTGTTGCCTTTCCAATGGTTCATGATACCATTCCTATTATCAACAAAAAATCTTATTTATCTAAACCACAAATTCCGTACTTCAGACTTCCAGGATTTGAAGATATTGAGCGATCTGATATTGTGGTTTTCAACTGGCCTGTAGATACTATGCGTTATATGATGACTACAGATAAGTATTATTACAAACCTATAGATAAGAAAACTAACTACGTTAAAAGAGCCGTTGGTATTGCTGGAGATTCATTGCAGATTAAAGACGGAAAGGTTTATATCAATTCGAAGCCATTAGATCTGCCAGGAAGAGCAAGATTGCAAACCTCTTACATGGGAAAAACAAAGGGGCAGCCTTTAAATCCACAGGTGATGTATAAACTCTACGGAGTGACAGATCCATATCGTTATGATCAAACCACCAACACTTTTTGGATCAATCTAACCGATGCTGAATTTCAAAAATTTAAGAATGATCCAAATGTTGCATCGGTTCAAAAAATAATAAATCCAGCAGGAAATAAAGATGGTTCTGTTTTTCCTCAAAGCGAAAGCAATGATTGGAATCAGGATAATTATGGACCTATTTATATTCCAAAAGCAGGAACTACAATTCCTCTAACAGTTGAAACTTTACCTTTATACAAAAGAATAATTGAGGTCTATGAAGGTTCTGAAATGGGAATCACCAATAAACTTTCCACCAACGGAACTCAAGTACTTCTAAACGGAGCTCCTACCGACTCTTATACGTTCCAACAGGATTATTACTGGATGATGGGAGATAATCGCCATAACAGTCTTGATAGCCGTTATTTTGGGTATGTGCCATTTAATCATGTAGTAGGAAAACCGGTATTTATCTGGATGAGCTGGGATACCAATGCTAACGGATTCTTTAATAAAATACGTTGGAACAGATTATTCACCACCGTAAAAGGAGATTCTGAGCCTGTATCTTATTTACCTTATTTCGCCATCATCCTGGCTATCATTTTCGGTTACAGTTATTTTAAGAAAAGAAGAGACGCTTAATTATTTAATTGAAGATGCAGAATATCTTAGTACATCTCCCCTATTTTGGCTCTATAGTTCAATTTAGAGAAATGTTGAGACCTGGAATTGTTTTAATTGAAAATGAAGACAATTATCAAAAGCAAACCTACCGTAATCGCATGAATATTTATGGCGCCAATGGAAAGTTGCTTTTAAATATTCCTATAAAACATCTGCATCTTCCCGGAGTTAAACAGCATCAAAAATATAAAGATGTTAAGATTGAAAAGGAAGCAACCTGGCAAAAACAGCATTGGAAATCCTTGCAATCTGCCTATAAAACCTCTCCATTCTTCGAATTTTATGAAGATGATCTTGCGCCTCTTTATCATAAAGAATTCGACTTCTTAATGGATTTTAATTATGCCTGTTTTGAAGCTTTAAAAGAATGCCTTCAGCTTGATATACATCATGAAAAAACTTTAGAATTTTTAAGGAATCCAGAAAATATCATTGATAAAAGAGATCTTATCAATGCTAAGCAGCATATTGAAATCCCGAAATATACTCAGGTGTTTCAGGAGAAGCATGGATTTATTTCTAACCTTTGCATTTTAGACCTTTTATTTAATGAAGGGCCAAATTCTATAAATTATTTAGAATCGCTACCTTAAAAAATTTACCATTGGATCTTGGTCATAATCGGGAAATGATCTGAGTATTCTACCGGAAACACTTCGAATGAATTGATTTTAATCGACTTATCTATAAGGGCAAAGTCTATTCTTAGCGGAAAATAATTCAGATTAAAAGATTTTCCAAAACCGCTACCTACTTCAAGAAAAGCATCATTAAACCTATCGCCTTTTACTTCCTGATAGATATAGGAGAAGGCAGTATTATTAAAATCCCCCATCACAATAGTTTTGTAGGGTGATTTATTTATAGCCTTTAGAAGCATCTCTGCTTGATTTTGCTGCAATGAAAACCCATATCCTATTCTCCCAATCAATTTCTTAGAATCCTCTTTCTGAAGATCTGAAATTGCCGGTTGAATATTTAAAGATTGAAAATGCACATTAAAAATACGCAGCGTATCCAGACCTTTTACAATATCTACATAGATAGCATTGTTATTTCCATCTTCAGGAAAATTGACAGAACCTTTATTGATCATTGGATATTTAGAAAAAATTCCTGATCCAAACTCTGAGGCTTTTTCTTTTAATACAATATATTGATTAGGATATAATTTTTCAACTCCTGAAACATTCACTGCATGTTCCTGAGTGGTGAGAACATCAGGATGCTTTTCTTCTATAAAGGCAGTAATTTTTTGAGGTATATCTTTTTTATCGGTCCATTTATAAGCATTATACATTCTCACATTATAACTCATCAAGACCAGATCGGTACCTTCAGTTTCCTTATTATCACCAGATAGTTGTACCCATGCAAACACATATTTGTACCCTAATAACAATATAATTAAGGATAATAAAAATTGCTTTTTAAAACGAATTGCCCAAAATATTAGGAAGATAAAATTTGCCAAGATTAATAAAGGTACTGCTAGACTTAGTACAGATAATAACGGAAAGGATTTTGGAGGCACATATGGCAATAAAAAAGAAAGCAATAATGCAAACGCTGCCAATGAGTTTAAAAAGAATATGATCTTATCTAAAATTCCTAGATTTTTCATCTAATTCTCTTTTCCGGCATGAAATAAAAAATCCTTTTCCTGTTTGGTCAAGCTATCATATCCGCTCTTGCTGATCTTATCTAAGATAGCATCAATTTTTTGCTGTTTTTCATCCTTTGTAATTACACGCCCATTCTGAGGCTTAGAAGTTGAATTTTGTGGCTTTTTATAAACCGTCCTCATCTTTGGTTTTCTGTTCTTTCTAGATTCGAAGAGAGAAAGAAACCAGTCTATTGCCTTTCCAAATCCAGCGCCAATATCGTTGCCTTTAGCTAATTGCTTGGTATAGATAAACCCTAACAAAGCTCCTCCAAGATGTGCAAAATGTCCTCCGGCATTTCCAAAGGGAATTTGAATTACATCTAATACCACTAAAAATGCAGCGATATACCAAAATTTGATAGGACCTATGATCATCAATCTAATTCGCATATCTGGGATATGTGTAGCTATACCCACTAAAACCGCCATTACTCCGGCAGATGCTCCAATAAGATAAGATTTCCCAGTTGCTTCAAACGCAGGAAATAGATTGTAACTCAACATGTAAATCAAGGCACCAAATATTACCCCAAAAAATAGAAGGTAAGAACTTTTTAGAGGAAAAGTAATTCAAGAAATAAGTTCCTGCGTAATATAATATTAGCATATTAGAAAGTATATGCCAAATCCCTGAATGTAAAAATGAATATGTTATTATAGACCAGGGCTTAAAGATAAATTCTTTAGGGTCTTTTGGAAATACCAACCAACTCAGTAAAAAATCTGAGGGCATTTTAAATAAAAATTCAATAGTTTTTATCAGAAAAAATAAAATAAAGACAAGCACATTTATAGCAATGAGTTTCTCAACAACATTGGCAGTTTGTAACCTGTATTTTATTTTATCTGCGGTATTCATTTAATCCCACCTGTTTTGGTTAAACTGATTCTTTTTCCAGTAATACATCATAATAAACCCAAAGAGCGCTCCCCCTACGTGCGCAAAGTGCGCAATTCCACCTCCAAATAATGAATAGCCTGTTACTCCAGAGAAAAGATCTATAGCTATTAGAACCGGAATAAAGATCTTCGCTTTTATTGGAATAGGTACAAAAATAAGGAATAGCTCTACATTAGGAAACAACATTCCAAATGCTACCAACACCCCATATATAGCACCAGAAGCACCCACCGCAGGGGTATTATAGGCAGTGTACATGCTTTCTATACTATCTCTAGACACAGAACTCAAAATTGAATTAGGAAATTGCCCTGTGTGTAAAATATTTTGAATATCTATCGTATTCATACCTGCATCCAATAGCGCGGTATAAGCACTTTCAAACTGGTAATAATTTACAAGACTATGAATAAGTGCAGCTCCAATTCCGCAGGAAAAATAGAAGAAAAGAAATTTCTTCTGACCTAACATCTGCTCGATAGGACTTCCAAAAGCCCAAAGCGCATACATATTGAATAAGATATGCATAAACCCGCCATGCATAAACATGTGAGTTACTACCTGCCAAACTCCAAAATGCTCATTTTTAAAGAACCATAACGAAAACATTTCATAAGCATAATCCCCAATCACCATGGTGCCTATAAAAAATAGAACATTAACAATTATAAGTGCTTTAACCGTATCGGTAATTCTTCCCATTTACATGAATTTTTTTTCCAGTTCTTCAACCGGCAAGGTAATAAAAACAGGCTTGTTAAATGGGGTTAAACTTGGCTCTTTACAAGCAAATAATCCATTAACTATATGCAGCTGTTCGGTATCATTCAACAAATTCCCAGATTTAACAGCCATGCTCTTAGCTAAAGATTTAGCTAGTAGATCTGTTTGAGAGAAATTGTTTTCCGGTACCTCATTTTCAAAATCAGATATTAATTGTTCTAAAAGCATTTCTACCTCACTCTCAGAAACTGTAGTTGGAATTCCGGTAATTTCTACTGAATCTGATTTAATTTCAGAAAAAATAAATCCGGTTTGTTCTAAAGCATCAATAATTCCTCTTAATAATTCAATTTCATTATGACTGAATCTTAAGACCAGAGGAAATAACAATTGCTGACTCAAAGCTGCAGAAACTGTGATACTCTTCAGTAATTCTTCATACAGAATCCTGGTATGAGCTCTATGCTGATCTATTACTAACATCCCATTTTTAAGGGTGCTAATGATAAATTTTTTATTAAGCTGAAAAGTAGAATTTTGTGCTCTTTCCGTTTTTTGGGCTCCAAATAGATTTCCGGTAACCTCTTCACTTTCAAATTCTATTGCCTTAACATCAATATCAGCATCTACATTAGAAGCTTCAGATTGTAGCCCTGTATATAAACTCTCCCACCCTGCAGAAGATTCTTTTCTATAATTGCTTTTAAACGATGAACTGGAACTCCCTCCTCCAAAAGAATCATTTTTAAAAGGATTGAAATTTCTATCAACTTCTACCTGAGGGGTAGATGCAGGTTTATTTTCGTAATTATAAGGAGTATCCATCGTGGGATCTCTTTCGAAATCCAGTACGGGAGCCACGTTAAATTGACCAAGACTATGCTTAATGGCACTTCTAAGAATTGCGTAGAGCGCATGCTCATCATCAAATTTAATCTCGGTTTTGGTAGGATGAATGTTAATATCGATACTTTTTGGATCTACTTTTAGATATAAAAAGTAACTGGGATATGCTTTATCTTTTAAAAGTCCTTCAAAAGCAGCGGTTACTGCATGATTTAAATAAGGACTTTTTATAAATCTATCGTTCACAAAAAAGAACTGTTCTCCGCGAGTTCTTTTAGCGTATTCTGGCTTCCCTACAAATCCTGAAATTGTCAAAATTTCGGTCTCTTCATTAACCGGAACCAATTTCTCATTGGTCTTTCCACCTAAAATATTGGTAATTCGCTGACGATAATTGGTATCTGGTAATTGGAATAATTCCCCAGAATTATGAATTAAGGAGAATGCAATATGAGGATGTGCTAAAGAAACTCTTTGAAATTCATCTATGATATGACGGGTTTCTACAGCATCAGACTTTAGAAAATTTCTTCGGGCAGGGATATTATAAAAAAGATTTTTAACACTTATTGAAGTTCCTACCTTGGTAACACAAGCCTCTTGAGATAAGATCTCACTGCCTTCAATTTTTATACAGGTTCCTATTTCGTCTTGCTCTCGTTTGGTCTTAAGCTCTACATGCGCAATTGCAGCAATAGATGCCAAAGCTTCTCCACGAAAGCCTTTTGTGTTTAAACTGAAAAGATCTTCGGCAGATGTAATTTTAGAGGTTGCATGACGTTCAAAACTTAAACGCGCATCTGTTATACTCATTCCCATTCCATCATCTACCACCTGAATAAGGATTTTCCCGGCTTCTTTTATGAAAACCTGAATATTTTTGGCGCCGGCATCTATAGAGTTTTCAAGCAATTCTTTAATAACAGACGCAGGTCTTTGAACCACTTCTCCCGCAGCAATTTGATTGGCTACATGATCTGGTAACAGATGGATAACATCTTTCATGAAAACTTAGTTCCTAAAAATGGATAAATCGAAGTCTATGATCCATAAGAAAATTAAGATCAGTACGATAATAATATAAATAACTCTTTTATTGATCTCGCGATTGCCACGGGTTCTACTATTGGTACGAGCTTCTGCCCAATGAGAACCAAAATCTATAGAGTTGGTAAGGTTTTTATATTTATTGAATTTTGAATCGAATTCATACAAATTACCTTCATCTTTCCCCTTATAATAACGCGGAGTGTAATTATAGCGGGTGTTCTTTCTTAATTTGTTTAAACTAATCTTCAAAATACGTTGCTTTATGGATGTTCAAATTTACTTAAAAAGCCTCAGAAAATAAAGCCTGTTCAAGTAAAATAAATCAACCAAGAATAATGCCGATTTTGGAAAGTTCTAATTAGAATCGGGCGTCTTTACGTAACTGAGCCATTTTAATTGCAGTAATTCCAGCTTCAGATCCTTTGTTGCCATGTTTCCCACCAGATCTGTCTATTGCCTGCTGCATGTTTTGATCTGTAAGCACACAAAAAATTACGGGAATATCATTAAGAACATTTAAATCTTTAATTCCCTGACTTACTCCCTGACAAACAAAGTCAAAATGTTTTGTTTCTCCTTCTATTACACTACCAATTGCAATAATTGCATCCAGCATATCATAGCTTTCCTGCATTTTCTTGCAACCATAAATAAGTTCAAAACTACCGGGAACATTCCATCTTACAATGTTTTCATTTATAACCCCGTTTTCCTTAAGAGCTTGAAAAGCACCATTAAAAAGTCCCTCTGTTATTTCTTCGTTCCATTCAGAAACAACAATTCCGAAGCGAAATTCTTTCGCATTCGGAACTGTATCTTTATTATAATCTGAAAGGTTTTTACCTTGTGTAGCCATATTTTAGCTTATTTCATTGCTTGCGCACGACCAAGATAGATAGCAACTTGTCCAGCTTCTGGAGAATCTGCATACTCATCTTTAATTTTATTCAAATAATCTGCAGCTTTATCACCTTTACCTAATTGAATAGAAGTAATAGCTGCTTTTAATAAAAATCTTGGGGCTGTAAAATCGTTAGATCTCATAGAAGCTGCTTTATCATAATAATTTAAAGCTTCTTCTGGTTGCTCTAATTGCATAAAAGCATCTCCAATTCCTCCTGTTGCCAAAGCCGCAAGAATTTCATCATCGCTTTCAAAATCTTCTAATTGATCTATAGCTTCCTGATAACGGTTGGTATTCAAGAAAGAAAAACCTGCGTAGTATTTAGCAAGATTTCCTGCAGAAGTACCTCCGTAATTATCAATTACATCCAAGAATCCGTATTTCCCTTCCCCACCATTTAAGGCCATATTGTATAAAGAGTCACTTTGAGCTCCGGTAGTTGCTAATGCAGAATCAAAATATTGTTGTGCCTGGAACATTTCGTTAGAAGCTTCATTTTCTTTAGGAGTTTGAATAAAACGCTCATATCCTAAATAACCCAATACTATAACTATAGCTAAACCTACAATAATGTAAATGATTTTCTGGTTACCAGCTACCCATTCTTCCGTTTTGCTAGCCCCTTCATCAAGACTATTAAATACCTCGGCAGTTGTTGAGTGTTCTTCTGCTATATGAGTTTTTTCTTCTTTAGTTGTTGGTTTATGCCCTTTTTTCTTGTAAGTCGCCATAAATTAGGTTTAATGAGTGGCAAAAATAAAATTTTTATTGATATTTTAAAGGGAAAATATTTCTTATTTTTTAATATTTTCGTCTCTATTCCATTACCTTTACTCAAAAGATAACAAATTTTAAATAGCTGAATTACAGCGTTTTATGTTTTTAAAATCCCTCTCCTTAGTCAATTATAAGAATTTTGATTCTGCTTCTTTCGATTTTGATTCTAAAATAAATTGTTTGGTAGGTCATAATGGTGTCGGTAAAACTAACGTTTTGGATAGCATATACCACCTCTCTTTTGGAAAGAGCTATTTTAACCCAATCACCAGTCAAAATATCAATCATGATAGCGATTTTTTCGTGATTGAAGGTACCTTAGAGAAGAATGATAGAGAAGAACATGTACTAGTAAGTGCTAAGCGCGGACAGAAGAAAGTTATTAAGAGAAACAATAAACCCTACGAGAAATTTAGTGAACATATTGGATTTATTCCGGCAGTAATGATATCGCCAGGAGATAGAGACTTAATATTAGAAGGTAGTGAAACCCGCAGAAAATTTATAGATGGGGTGATCTCCCAAAGCGATCAAGGGTATTTGAATGCGCTTATTCAATATAGTAAGGTAGTTGCACAAAGAAATGCTTTGCTAAAATTCTTTGCCGCCAATTCTAAATTTGACAGAGATACGCTGGAGATCTATAACGCCCAGATGTGTGAATTGGGAAATCTGATCTTTGAAAAGAGAAAAGAATTCTTAAAAGAGTTCATTCCAATTTTTAATCATCGCTATTCTGAGATTACCAATGATAAGGAAAAGGTGTCCATAGAATACTCCAGTAAGTTATTTGAAACTCCCCTAGCAAAACTTTTAGAAGAAAATCTTCAAAAAGACATGGCTTTACAATATACCAGTGTTGGTTTGCATAAAGATGATCTTAGTTTTGAAATTGCCGGATATCCTATTAAGAAATTTGGATCTCAAGGGCAGCAAAAATCATTTTTAATCGCTTTAAAATTGGCTCAATTCGATTTTATTAAAAATATAAGCAAAGCAAATCCTATTTTACTCTTAGATGATATTTTTGATAAACTTGATGAACAAAGAGTAGCTCAGATAGTGGCGCTAGTGGCAGAAAATGAATTAGGACAGATCTTTATTAGCGATACTCATGCAGACCGAACAGAGAAAGTTGTAAAAGAAAGCAATCAATCTTATAAAATATTTAAATTATGAAGAAGGTTTCAGTTTTGATTCTTGCAATGTTAGCCATTGCATGTAATTCAACAGATCCTAAAGAACAATTACAAAACCTCAACGGCTATTGGGAAATAGATCAAGTAGAGTTTTCTAAAGATTCTATCAGAGATTTTAAAATGAGTGAGAATATTGACTATTTTGAAATTAAAGATGGAAAAGGTATCAGGAAAAAAGTCACTCCTCAATTTGATGGTACCTATAAAGTAACACCAAAAACAAATGAGGAAGTTGAAGCAATTATAGACAATGGAGAGTTGGTACTCTACTACTCTACTCCTTTTGATTCATGGAAAGAAACGGTTCTTAAAGCAGACGAAAAAAAATTAAGCTTAAAGAACAGCAGAGGAATTATTTATCATTATAATAGATATACACCACTATTACAAGACGAGAATGAAAAAGAGGAATAATGAAAACATGAAATTGAGCGATGCTTTGCAGAGCTTTGTTTCATCAAACAAATTACAGAAAGGCCTGGATAAAGTAAATGCTAGAGATGTGTGGAATGCACAAATGGGGCCGGCCATAGAAAAATACACTACTTCTATTAAATTAGATGGAAACACTTTATATGTGCAATTAAGCTCCTCTGTTCTAAGAGAAGAGTTGAGCTATGGTAAAGACAGGATCATTAAGCTTCTAAATGAAGAACTGGGAAAAGAATTGATCAACAAATTAATTTTAAGGTAAAACTTGAATTCTATAAAAATAAAAAAGGCCGTTCAATATTGAACGGCCTTTTTAGTATAAGATAAGTTCTTACTAGAACATCTCTCTTCCTGAGAAATGGAAAGCAGACTCAATAGCTGCATTCTCATCGCTATCACTACCGTGAACAGCATTCTCTGCAATAGATGCTGCGTATTTCTTTCTAATTGTTCCTTCAGCAGCTTCTTCTGGGTTTGTAGCCCCAATAAGAGTTCTAAAGTCTTCAACTGCATTGTCTTTTTCTAAGATAGCTGCCACAATTGGTCCTTGTGTCATATACTCAACTAATTCTCCAAAGAATGGACGCTCATTATGGATTGCATAAAAAGTCTCTGCATCCTTACGAGTCATTTGAGTCATCTTCATCGCTACAATTTTAAATCCTGAAGCATTGATTTGATCTAGGATTCCACCGATGTATCCTTTTTCAACTGCATCGGGTTTTAACATTGTAAATGTTCTATTATTTGCCATTTTGTGGTTTTTAAATTTTTTGCAAAAATAAGCAATTCAAACCTTTATACAAGCTTTTTTGATTTTTATGTAAAAAACACCGTTTCCTACTACTTTAAAAAAAGAAATGTATCGATTAATTCAAATTGAGATTATAGAGAATTATAAATATTTACACTTAATCTATGGGGCACAAAAGCACAATTTTTCCTTCATTTGCTTAAAAATTTAGCATTTCAAAGTAATCTCCCTTTCTTAAGAAGGATTATTAAATTGTATATTTACCCCTTATTATGATAGAACAAAGTATTTTAGAAATAACGTCAGACCTCTCTACCGCGAATAATATCGTCATTGTTCCGCACAAAGGTCCAGATGGAGATGCCATTGGCTCAAGCCTTGGTTTGTATCATTTTTTAAAGGAAAAAGGACATTTTGTAAATGTGATTGCTCCTAATGATTATCCCGATTTTTTAAAATGGCTTCCTGGACAGGAACACATTTTGAATTTTGAAAAATGTGAGGAAGATTGTAAAAAATTGATTGCAGATGCAGATATCATTTTTACTTTAGATTTTAATGTGCTTTCCCGTGCCGGAGATATGGTGACTTCTTTAGAAGAAGCAGAAGCTACCTTTATTATGATAGATCATCATCCGGAACCGGGAGAATATGCAGATCATATCTATAGCGATACCACCATGAGTTCTACCTGCCAGATGGTATATCAATTCATAGAAAAATTACGCGCTGTAAAATATATCACTCCAGAAATTGCTACCTGTTTATATACAGGAATTATGACAGATACCGGATCTTTTAGATTTAGATCTACCACAAGTACTACTCATAGGGTAATTGCAGATCTAATAGATAAAGGTGCAGATAACACCTTAATTCATCAAATGATCTATGATACCTATTCTGCAAATCGTATGCAACTTTTAGGCGTGGCACTTCAGAATTTGAGAGTTAACAAAGAACTAAGAACAGCTTATATCACCCTTTCTCAGGAAGAGCTAGATCAAAATAACTTTAAAAAAGGAGATACCGAAGGTTTTGTAAATTACGGACTCGCTTTAGAAGGAATAATATTTGCCGTTATATTTATAGAACATAAACAAGACGGAATTATTAAAATGAGTTTAAGATCTAAAGGAAGTTTTTCTGTAAACGATTTTGCCAGAGCCCATTTTAAAGGTGGGGGTCACGTAAATGCAGCAGGAGGAAAAAGCGAATTATCTCTAGAGAATACTGTAGTAAAATTTAATAGCGTCTTACACGAATATTCAGATCAATTAAAAGGATGAAAATTAGATTTATAATATTAGTAGTAATGGCCGTGAGCTTTGGAGCATGTAAATCTCCTGAAGCAAGAAAACCTGTCACCCAAAACTCTGGTTCTTTTATAGACCAATCTATTGCAAGAAATAAAAAATTGGTAGCAAAAGAAGAAGCAGTTATTGAGAAGATGATTCAACAAGATTCTACTCTAAATTATACGGCCTCTGCCAATGGATTTTGGTATTATTACAACAAGCAAACCAATGATTCTCTAAATACCAAAATGCCGGAATTTGGCGATGTTGTTATCTTCGATTATTCTATAAAAGATCTTAACGGGAATGTAATTTACGAAGAAGGAGAACTGCCAACAAAAAGGTATGCTATAGATAAAGAAGAACTTTTTGGCGGACTTAGAGAAGGCTTAAAACTGATGAAAGAAGGAGAAGTGGTTACTTTTATATTCCCATCTCACAAAGCTTTTGGATATTATGGCGATAAAAATAAAATAGGAACTAATATTCCTATTATTACAAAAGTGAGTTTACACTCCATAACTACAGAAAACAATTCTAATACCAATTCAAATTCTAATAACTAATATGAAAAAAGTAAGCATTCTTTTTATTTGTGCCATTCTTGTTAGCCTTACTAGCTGTAAAGAAGACTATCCTGATCTAGCAGACGGGATGTATGCAGAGTTCAATACTAATCAAGGTTCTTTCTTGGCTGAACTTTATTACAAGGAAACTCCTATAACTGTTGCCAATTTTGTATCTCTTGCTGAAGGGAAAAGCCATAAAATGGTAGACAGTACATATCAAGGAAAAAAATTCTATGATGGTTTGATCTTTCATCGTGTAATTAGAGACTTCATGATTCAAGGTGGAGATCCTCAAGGAACAGGTAGTGGAGATCCTGGTTACAGATTTCCAGATGAAATTGTAGACTCTTTAAAATTAGATGATAAAGGGGTATTAGCAATGGCAAATGCCGGACCTGGAACAAATGGAAGTCAGTTTTTTGTTACTCTTGCTGCAACTCCTTGGTTAAATGGTAAGCATACCGTTTTTGGAAAAGTTATAGAAAATCAGGCTGTAGTTGATAGTATTGGAACTGTAAAAACAGGCCCTGGAGATAAACCTCTTCAGGAAGTTAAAATAGAAAGCGTTAAGATCATCAGAAAAGGAAACGATGCTAAGAACTTTGATGCTTCAAAAGTTTTTGAAGAGAAACTTTCAAAGGTAAAAGAAGAGGAAGAAGAATTAGCTAAAAAGAAAGCAGCCTCTCAAAGAGCAAATTCTGATAAATTTTCAGCTCTTAAAGAAAATGCAGAGACCAAAGAATTAGAAAGTGGTCTTAAAATCCATTTCCTTGAAAAAGGCGACGGACCTCAACCTAAAGCCGGAGATAAAGTAAAAATAGATTACGCTGGATATTTTGCAGATGGAACCTTATTTGACACTAGCAAAGAAGAACTTGCTACGAAGGTGGCATTTTTAACCAACAACGAAAAGACCAAATTGGATATAATCCAATGGTAGTTCCTTATGGACCAGATGCTCCTGTAATTGCAGGTTTTAAAGAAGGAATTCAGCAGCTGAAAGTTGGAGATAAAGCTATAATTTATATCCCTTCTCATTTAGGATATGGAGCAAGAGGTTATGGTGGAGTTATCCCTCCAAATACCGATTTGATCTTCGAATTGAATATGGTTGGAATCGAGGAATAATCTCAATTTTAATCATTAAAAAAGCCGCTTCAATAATTGAAGCGGCTTTTTTATTTTTATACTCTCCTTATTTTACAGGAATATTCTTCAAAATTTCAAGAACAAACTTCCAGTATTTTTTAGCGGAAGAAATACTTGCTCTCTCATCTGGAGAATGCGCTCCTCTAATAGTTGGGCCAAAAGAAATCATATCCATTTCCGGATAATGATTACCTATAATTCCACATTCCAATCCAGCATGGCAAGCAGCAACATCTGCCTTCTCTCCATTCATTTTTTCATATAGATTATCAAGTACCGTTAAGATAGCTGAATCTCGATTTGGTGCCCATCCTGGGTAATCTCCAGAAAGTTCTACCTCAAATCCTGCTAATTCAAAACTAGATTTTAAACTGTTTGCTAAATCATCTTTAGAAGACTCTACAGAAGATCTTGTAAGACATTTTATCTCTACATTTCCGTCTTTAATTTCAACTTTTGCAATGTTATTAGAAGTCTCTACTAAGCCTTCAATTTCCGGGCTCATTCTATATACTCCATTGTGCGCAGCATAAACCGCTTTTAAAACCTGATTTTGAGCTTCAGCTTCCATTACTTTTGCAGGCACTTCAGTTTCGGTAATAGTAACTTTTAAATTAGGTTCTAAGTTTGAAAATTCAGCTTTAATCGCTTCAATTTCATCTTCCAATTCGCTTTTAAAAGCTTTTACCTGAAAATCGTCTACTACAACAACTGCTTCACTCTCTCTAGGTATTGCGTTTCTAAGTCCGCCCCCATTAATGCTTGCTATTTTTAGATCCAGATCTTCAGAAGCATTAAAAAGTAAACGGTTCATGAATTTGTTAGCATTCCCAAGACCTTTAATAATGTCCATTCCAGAATGTCCACCTTGAAGTCCGTTCACCACAATTTTAAATGCCACCGCATCTTCTGCGGAGTCTTCTTGAGAATAAGTTCTTGTTGCAGTAACATCTACCCCACCTGCACATCCAATTCCTATTTCATCATCTTCTTCTGTATCAAGATTCAATAGAATATCTCCTTCTAACAATCCTTCTTCCAATCCTTTTGCTCCCGTCATTCCGGTTTCTTCATCTATAGTGAACAAAGCTTCTAAGGCAGGATGTTCTATAGTATCACTTTCTAAGATTGCCATAATTGTTGCTACTCCCAATCCATTATCGGCACCAAGGGTAGTTCCTTTAGCTCTCACCCAATCTCCATCTACATACATCTCGATACCCTGAGTATCAAAATCAAAATTGGTATCGTTATTTTTTTGGTGAACCATATCCAAATGCGATTGTAAAACCACCGCTTTTCTATTCTCCATCCCTTTGGTTGCAGGCTTTTTAATAATAACATTCCCTACTTTATCTACCTGGGTCTCGAGTTTTAGGTTGTTCCCAAAATTCTTCATAAACTCTATTACGCGTTCTTCTTTTTTAGAAGGGCGGGGAACTTCATTTAAATCGGCGAATTTATTCCAAAGATTTTTAGGTTCCAGTGATCTTATTTCTTCATTCATACTATTATATTTTGGTATCTTCACAAAGATATTGGTAATTACGAAAGCACAAAAATTGTAGCTCTTAATTAGTTTGTAATTTTATAAAGTGAAAAATAAACCCGGACTTATTTTAGCCATCTTGCTACCAATTCAATATATGGTGATAAAGATTATCTCCCACTATCCTGAATTTATTGAGCAATGGTATAGTACTGGAATTTATCCATATATCTCTAAGGTCATGCGATTTTCGCTAGGTATCCTCCCATTTTCGGTAGGAGATCTAATCTATTTATTTTTTATACTTTCTATAATAAGATGGTTAGCCATTAGAATAAATACCCGATTTAGACATCCTAAGAAATGGATTATAGAGATCTTCGCTACTTTTTCTATCATCTATGCGTGTTTTCATATTTTTTGGGGATTTAATTATTACAGACTTCCGCTTCACAAAACTCTGAAGATCAAAAATACTTATACTACGGAAGAATTGGTACTCCTTACCGAGACCTTGATCAAAAAATCGAATCAAGTTCATAGAAAATTAGTAGATAACGATTCAGCTAAAGTTCATTATCATTTTACCAAAACCAAACTTTTAAAAACCACCATTCAGGGCTTTGATGATCTTAGCGAAGAATACCCAAAAGCTTACCTATAATGGGAAAGCACTAAAAAGATCATTATTCAGCATTCCACTAACCTATATGGGCTTTAACGGATATTTAAATCCACTTACCAATGAAGCCCAGGTAAACACTCAAATAGTAAAATATAAGATTCCAACTACTGCAAGTCATGAGATTGGACATCAGCTTGGCTTTGCCAAGGAAAATGAAGCCAATTTCATTGCCTGTTTAGCCACTATCAATCATCCAGATCCATATTTTAGATATTCCGGACTCACTTTCGCTTTAAGATATTGCATTAACGAGCTATACATTCGTGATGCTGTAAAAGCTGAAGCATTAGTAAAAACGATACATCCCGGAATCATGGAAAATTATAAAGAAGTAAGAGATTTCTGGGCCTTGCATCAAAACCCATTTGAACCTCTTTTTCAAACTACGTATAACGGATTTCTAAAAGCCAATAATCAGGCAGATGGAATGAAAAGTTATAGCTATGTGGTTGCGCTATTGGTTAATTATTTTGATGATGTTGAAAATGCATTTTAACCAATCTCATTATTCTTTAAATTTTTCTTAAATTCTGCTTTTTTAAAACATAAGTCACAATTACATTAAAATTCATCCCTCCTATGAAATTAAAATTTCTAATGTTTTCGCTTCTAATTATTGGCGGATGTGCTCAGGCGCAGGAATATTTCCCCAAGAATGACGGAGTAAAATCTGAAAACAACAATTACACGATCTTCCAAAATGCGAAAATCCATGTAGATCCAAACACTATTATAGAGAACGGAATGTTCGCCATAAAAAATGGCAAAATCACCGCTATTGGAAAATCTATAAATGTTCCTGCCAATGCTGTAAAAATCGATTTAAAAGGTAAAGAAGTTTATCCTTCTTTTATAGATATCTATAGCGATTATGGGATATCTAAACCAAAAAAAGCAGAAGGAGGCAATCAACCTCAATATGATGCCAGCAGAGAAGGTTATTATTGGAATGATCATATTCGCCCGGAAACAAATGCCGTAGAATTCTTTAGCTATAATAAAGAGGAAGCTGAAAAATTGCTGAAGAATGGATTTGGAGTAGTTAACACGCATATGGCAGATGGAATTATAAGAGGTACCGGAATGTTGGTTGCTCTAAATCCTGAAGGCACCGAGGGAGATAGAATCTTAAGTGATAGATCTGCAGAATATTTATCTTTTGATAAAAGTGTGCAGTCTCGCCAATCTTACCCTACCTCAATTATGGGAGCTATGGCACTATTACGTCAAACCTATTTGGACGCCTCATGGTATGCAGCTGGCAAATCTAAAACCAAAGACCTTGCTCTTGAAGCGCTAAATAGAAATAAATCTCTAACCCAGATCTTTAAAACCGATAATTTATTAGATGAATTGCGAGCAGATAAAGTGGGCGATGAATTCGGAATACAATATGTAATTTATGGTAACGGAAATGAATATGAAAGAATAGATGATATCAAAAAATCCAATGCTACTTATATCATCCCATTAAATTTTCCGGAAGCATTTGATGTTGAAGATCCTTTTATGGCAAGTTATTTAAGCCTTCAGGATATGAAGCGATGGAATCAAGCTCCTTCAAATTTGGCGGTGCTTCAAAAAAACGGAGTTCCTTTTGTATTGACTACGAATGATCTTAAAGACGAAAAGAAATTTAAAGAGAATCTTACTTAAAGCTATTGAATATGGGCTTGACAAAAAAACTGCTCTTAGTGCATTAACTACTACTCCTGCTAAGATTATTGGGCAAGAGAATAAACTTAGGAGTATTAAAAGAAGGAGCCTGGGCTAACTTTTTAATTACATCTGGCGACTATTTTGATAAAGAAACCGTTCTTTTCGAGAATTGGATACAAGGAGAAAGAACTTCTTTTAAACCAATGAATACGGCAAACCTAGCAGGAAATTATACGTTAGATCTAGGAGGAAATAAATATGATCTGAAATTTACCGGAGAAGCGAATGAGCCAAAAGTGGAGGTTACATTAGGAAAAACTAAAATAAAATCTAAGCTTTCTTATTCAGATTCCTGGATGAATCTATTGCTTTCTTCTCCAGATTCTACCAAGACAGAATATACCAGATTAGTTGCAAAGGTGTCTTCCACACCAGAAAAGATATCTGGAAATGCCATATTAAATAATGGGAAAGAAGTTTCTTTTACTGCTATTAGAACCGGAGATCTTTCAGAAAAAGATAAAAAGGAAGATAAGGATAAAGAAGAAACCCATAAAATTATGCCTGTTACCTACCCTAACATGGCTTATGGATTTGAAACCATGCCAAAACAAGAAACTATTCTTTTCAAGAATGCAACTGTTTGGACCAATACAGATAAAGGAATTTTAGAAAATACCGATGTTCTTATTAAAGATGGTAAGATTGCCGGGGTTGGGAAGAATCTTAATGCAGGGAATGCTAAAGTAGTAGACGCTTCCGGTAAACATTTAACCGCAGGAATTATAGACGAGCACTCTCATATTGCCGCTTCTGCTATTAATGAAGCTGGTCAAAACTCTACTGCTGAAGTTACAATGGAAGATGTTGTAGATCCTACAGATATTAACATTTACCGAAATTTAGCGGGGGTGTTACTACCGTTCAACTTTTACATGGCTCTGCGAATCCAATTGGAGGAAGATCTGCGATCTTAAAATTAAAATGGGGTGCTTCTCCAGAAGATATGATCTTTAAAGAAGCTCCTAAATTCATAAAATTCGCCTTAGGTGAAAATGTGAAACAATCTAACTGGGGAAGCTCTGTTCGTTTTCCGCAGACCAGAATGGGAACAGAACAGGTTTACATGGATTACTTCAGCAGAGCAAAGCGATATGAAGCTGAAAAGAAATCTGATAAAAACTTCAGAAAAGATCTGGAAATGGAAACATTGGTAGAGATCCTGAATGGAGAAAGATTTGTTACAAGTCACTCTTACATTCAAAGTGAGATAAATATGCTGATGAAAGTTGCTGAAAAATTCGACTTCAGAATAAATACGTTTACCCACATTTTAGAAGGATATAAGGTAGCAGATAAAATGAAAGAACACGGGGTTGGCGCTTCTACTTTTTCTGACTGGTGGGCCTATAAATATGAAGTAAATGATGCTATTCCATATAACGCTGCCATTTTACACGATGCAGGAGTTACTGTTGCAATTAATAGTGATGATCCAGAAATGAGCAGAAGATTGAATCAGGAAGCTGCAAAAAGCGTAAAATATGGAGGTATTTCTGAAGAGGAAGCCTGGAAATTTGTAACCTTAAATCCGGCAAAATTGTTGCACATAGATAATTTAGTAGGAAGCGTTGAATCTGGCAAAAATGCAGATGTGGTACTTTGGACAGGAAATCCACTTTCTATTTATTCAAAAGCAGAAAAAACGCTTATAGATGGAACTGTGTATTTTGATGCTGAAAGAGATAAGAAACTACGAGAAGAGATTAGCAGAGAAAAAAGCGTGTTAACTTCTGAAATGTTGGCTGCTAAAAACGGAGGTGCTAAAACTAAACCGGTTGAAAAGAAAGAAGACCAAAAAATGGGTTGCGACACTATTGAAATTCACTAAAAGATCTAAAATGAAAAAGCTTACTATAAAAATATTACTCCTGGCAATCACATTTTCAGGAACAATTAACGCTCAGCAAACCCCTGCGCCTAAACAATCTGAAGCTGTTACTATTGTTGGTGCAACCGCACATTTAGGAAATGGAGAAGTTATAGAGAACAGTTTGATCATCTTTGAAGATGGAAAATTAACTCAGGTAATGGATGCCCTTACAACCAAAATGCAATATAGAGGAAAGATCATTCAAGCCGAAGGAAAACATGTTTACCCAGGATTTATCGCTCCTAATTCTACTTTAGGATTAGTAGAAATAGATGCAGTACGTGCTACAGATGATGAAGATGAAATTGGTGAAATGTTACCACACCTTAGAAGTTTGATAGCCTACAATGCGGAGAGTAAAGTGGTAGAATCTATGAGACCAAATGGGGTGTTAATAGGGCAGATCACTCCGCGTGGAGGAACAATTTCAGGAACTTCTTCTATCGTTCAGTTTGATGCCTGGAATTGGGAAGATGCGGTAATGAAAGAAGATGATGGACTTCACATTAATTGGCCAAACAGCTTTACCCAGGGCAAATGGTGGGAAGGTGAAGAAAGAGGAATGAAACCTAATAAGGAGTATCACGATCAGGTTTTAAAACTTACCCAGTTTTTCAATAACTCGAAAGCCTATTTGGCCGGGGATATGAAAGAGGTTAACCTACCTTTTAAAGCCATGGAAAAAGTATTCTCTGGAGATAAAAGAGTATATGTGCATGTAAATGGCGAGAAGGAGATCTCTGATGTTATTCAGTTTAAAAAAGATGAAAATTTAAAAGATCTAATTATCGTGGGAGGCTATGATGCGCTTAAAGGTTGCAGATCAATTAAAAGCAAATAATATTCCTGTTTTAGCTCAAAGACCTCACACTACTCCTGAACAAGATGGAGATGATTATGACTATACTTACAAAATGGCCAAAATATTAGTAGATAAAGGGCTTTTAGTAGGTTTGGAATCTAGCGGACAAATGGAAAGAATGAACACTCGTAATCTCCCATTTTACGCAGGAACTGTTGCTTCTTTTGGAATGGATAAAGAAGAAGCCTTAAAGCTTATCACTTCTAACACCGCTAAGATCTTAGGAATAGATGATAAGGTTGGAACTTTAGAAAGAGGAAAAGATGCAACCTTATTTATAAGTGAAGGTGATGCCTTAGATATGAGAACAAATATTATTACCCATGCTTTTATTCAGGGAAGAGAAATAAGTTTAGAAACTCACCAAACGGAACTTTATCACAGATACTCTGATAAATACAAAGCTCAAAAAGAGAAAAAGAAGAAAGAAAAAGAATAATTAAAACCAGTAACTTCACCCTGAACTTGTTTCAGGGTCTAATTAGCTCCACTGTAAAAAATATAGAGGAGATGCTGAAATAAATTCAGCATGACGTAAATTTTAAAAGCAACAACGTCACCCTAAACTTGTTTCAGGGTCTAATTAGCTCCACTGTAAAAAATATAGAGGAGATGCTGAAATAAATTCAGCATGACGTAAATTTTAAAACCAGCAACGTCACCCTGAACTTGTTTCAGGGTCTAATTAGCGCCACTGTAAAAAATATAGAGGAAATGCTGAAATAAATTCAGCATGACGATTCAAATTCTTCTATAATATTAAAACCTCTGATAACCTCAGAGGTTTTATATTTGTAGGCATCAATAAATCTTAGTGTTATATTATGTTTAAAAAGATCTCCAGTTTACAGAATCCAAAGATCAAGAGTTTATTTCAGCTTCAGGAGAAATCCAGAAACCGTAAGAAAGAAGGAGTTTTTATTGTTGAAGGCATCAGAGAAATTTCTTTAGCGATAAAAGGAGGTTATGAAATTTCAGAACTTTTCTTTTGTGATGAACTTTTTAAAGCTGAAAAAATCTCAGATTTGATCAAATTGGCTGCAAAATAAACCGGAAGTCACAGAGCTTTCAGAAGAAGTCTATAAAAAAATCGCCTACAGAGGAAGTACTGAAGGCGTCATGGCTTTATTAAAAGTGAGAGATCTAAGTTTAGATCATTTAAAAATATCTTCTAAGAACCCTTTAATTCTTGTGGCAGAAGCTCCGGAAAAACCAGGAAATATTGGGGCATTGTTAAGAACTGCAGACGCCGCGAATGTAGATGCTGTACTTCTAGCCAACCCTAAAACAGATATGTTCAATCCAAACATTATTAGGTCTAGCGTTGGCTGTGTATTTACCACCAATATTGGTACCGCTTCAACTTCAGAAATTATTAGCTATTTAAAGAATAACAATATCAACATTTATGCTGCAGCGCTTGCAAGCATCGGTTAATTATGACACCATAGATTTTAAAAAACCTTCGGCTATTGTTGTTGGAACAGAAGCTACAGGCCTTAGTGAAGAATGGCTAAATAATTCCAGTCAAAATATCATAATTCCCATGCAGGGCGAGATAGATTCTATGAATGTTTCTGTTGCTGCCGGAATTCTTATTTTTGAAGCCAAACGCCAACGTAGATTTTTATAAATCTCTATATCAAAAACCTGTAAGTTTAACTGTTGGTTCAACTACTTAAATACGTTAGGTTTTACTAATTTTCCATAACTACATTAATCATTTTCCCTGTGACTGCACAAACCCTATATTATATAATTATCGCTGTGATTGTTATCGATTTTATTATTGATAAGATCCTGGATTCTCTAAATGCAAAACATTTTGATGATCCTATTCCTGAAGAATTAGCAGATGTTTATGACACTTCAGAATATGAAAAATCACAGCGCTATAAAAAGGAGCGTTATAAATATGGAATTATAACTTCCTCCTTTTCACTATTGGTCTTATTGCTTTTTCTAAACTTTAAAGGATTTGCCTATATTGACGCCATTGCTCGCAGTTTTTCTGATAATGAGATCATTATTTCCCTGATCTTTTTCGGAATTATCATGTTTGCAAATGATATTCTAATGCTTCCATTTTCATGGTATAGCACTTTTGTGATCGAAGAGAAATATGGTTTTAACAAGACTACTATAAAAACATTCCTTATAGATAAGCTGAAATCATGGGCGCTCATGGCAATTGTAGGAGGTGCTATTTTGGCTTTAATAGTTTGGTTTTATCAACTAACCACTGAAAATTTCTGGCTTTTTGCATGGGGATTAATGATTGCAATCACACTTTTTGCTAATATGTTCTATGCGAAATTAATTGTTCCAATTTTCAATAAACAATCGCCACTTAGAAGATGGATCTTTGAGAACTAAGATTGAAAACTATGCAGAAACTGTAGGTTTTGAGCTTAAAAACATTTTTGTAATAGATGGTTCTAAAAGAAGCACTAAAGCCAATGCTTATTTTTCGGGTTTTGGAAAGGAAAAGAGAATTACTCTTTATGATACCTTGATAAATGATCTGGAAGAGGAAGAAATTGTAGGAGTACTGGCGCATGAAGTGGGACATTATAAGAAAAAACATATCATTGCGAATGTTGCTGCCTCCATAATCACAACAGGTTTAACTTTCTGGTTGTTATCGCTTTTTGTTGGCAATCCTTTATTATCTCAAGCTTTAGGAGTAACTATTCCAAGTTTTCATATTGGTTTGATCGCCTTCGGAATTCTTTACAGTCCTGTTTCAGAAATAACCGGACTATTCATGAACTTTTTATCGAGAAAATTTGAATATCAAGCCGATGATTATGCAAAAAATACTTATAATGCAGATGCATTAATATCGAGTTTAAAAAAGCTGTCAAAAACCAGCTTAAGCAATTTAACGCCCCATAAAGCCTATGTATTTATGCACTACTCACACCCTACCCTTTTACAGAGATATAATAATTTAAGGAGGTAGTTTGTAGTTGTTTCTTTACAATCTTAATCGTAATTTTAGACTATGACCGAAGCTGCTATAGAATTAGAAAATAAAGAAATTGCCCGCCAGTATAAAGAACTGTTGCGCATAAGCTACAGGTCTTTGTCTGATGAGGATAAGAAGATGATAAGGCTGGCTTTTGATACTGCCGTAGATGCCCATAAAGATCAAAGAAGAAAATCTGGAGAAGCTTATATCTTCCACCCTATTGCGGTTGCTAAGATAGTAGCTTCAGAAATTGGTTTGGATGCCACTTCTATAATTGCAGCATTGTTGCATGATGTAGTTGAAGATACTGAGTATACGCTGGATGATATAGAAAGAATGTTTGGAGAAACGGTAGCCAAGATCGTAGACGGACTTACCAAAATCTCACATTTAAAGCAGGATAAAGACGTTTCTCTACAAGCAGAAAACTTCAGAAAAATGCTACTTACCTTAAATGATGACGTTAGGGTGATCATTATCAAAATTGCAGATCGTTTGCACAATATGCAAACTATGGAATCTATGCAACCTGATAAGCAGGTTAAGATTGCTTCAGAAACTCTATACATTTATGCGCCATTGGCTCATAGAATTGGACTTTATAGTATAAAAACAGAATTAGAAGACCTGAGTTTAAAATTTACAGAGCCCGATGTTTATAATGATATCCTTCAAAAAATTAGAGAAAGTAAAGAGGAGCAAGATGCGTACATTCATGAATTTACCCAAACTATAAAAGATTCTTTAGACCAGGAAAACCTTGATTATCAAATTAAAGGTCGCCCAAAATCTATTTTTTCTATCCGAAGAAAGATTCAGGCTCAAAACATCACTTTTGATGAGGTTTTCGACAAGTTTGCTGTAAGAATTATTTATAAAGCAGATCTTGCCAACGAAAAATTTCTGGCGTGGAAAATCTATTCCATAGTTACAGATCATTTTAGGCCAAATCCTATTCGACTTAGAGATTGGATCTCCTCGCCAAAATCTACAGGTTATGAAGCGTTGCATATTACCGTTATGGGACCTAAAGGAAGATGGGTTGAGGTGCAAATTAGAAGTGAGCGAATGAATGAGATTGCCGAAAAAGGCTATGCTGCTCATTATAAGTATAAACATGGTGATGTTCAGGAAGAAAAAACAATGGAAGACTGGCTGAACAAGCTTCAGGAAGCCCTTGAAAATTCTGAAACCAATGCTGTAGATTTTGTAGAACAATTCAAATTAAATTTATATGCTAAAGAGATCTTTGTATTTACACCACAAGGAGATCTTAAATCCCTCCCAAAAGGTGCTACTCCCTTAGATTTTGCCTTTGGTGTACATACCGAAGTTGGGTTGCATACGCGTGGGGCAAGAGTAAATAATAAGCTGGTACCTTTAAGTCATGAATTAAAAAGTGGAGATCAGATAGAAATCATCACTTCAGAAAATGCAAAGCCAAATGTTAACTGGCTGGATTACGCATCTACGGCGAGAGCTAGAGCAAAGATCAAATCTTCTTTACGCGAGGAAAAGAAAGAAATTGCAGAAGATGGAAAGGCGATTTTAGCCAGAAAATTAAAGGCTCAGAAATTAACTTTTAATGAAAAGATCATCAATGAACTGGTGATCTATTTTAAATTGAAGACCAGCTTAGATCTTTTCTATAGGGTTGGTATTGGAAAAATTGATAATCAGAAATTAAAAGAATTTACCAATTCCAGAAGTAATGCCTTTGTTAGCTATATTAAAAATAAGATTAGAAAACCTGCGGTTGCAGAAGATATAGATAAAGAGGAGATCACTTCTAAATTCGACCAATTAGTATTTGGAAAGGAAGAAGAAGTTTTGGATTATAAATTGGCGAATTGCTGTAATCCTATTCCCGGAGATAATGTTTTTGGATTTATAACGGTGAGTGAAGGTATTAAGGTGCATAAAAAAGACTGCCCGAATGCTATTCAGTTTCAAAGCAATTATGCCTATAGAATTATTCAGGCAAAATGGATAGATTCTAGTCAGCAGGATTTTAAAGCCATTATCAAATTAACCGGGATCGATAATTTAGGATTGGTGAGTGAGATCACTAAACAGATCTCTAAAAGTATGAATGTGAATATGCGAAATATTAATTTTGACAGTTCGGATGGAGTCTTTACCGGAAAAATTACTGTGATCGTTAAGAACAATTCAATTTTAAATACGCTTATAGACCGACTGAAAAAAATTAATGGGATAGATAAGGTCTCTAGAGAATAATCTAATACCTTTGGCGAGGAAGGAAAAATATGAGTAAAAAAGCAGCAAATAAAAACGATCAGGCAGTAGTTAAAAACGTATTCACCAAGTTTTTAGAAGAAAAAGGGCATCGTAAAACCCCGGAACGCTTCGCTATACTGCAAGAGATCTATAATAACGAAGAACATTTTGATATTGAATCTCTTTATATCAATATGAAGAATAAAAAATATCGTGTGAGTCGTGCTACACTTTATAATACCATAGAACTGTTATTGGAATGTGGCCTGGTGAGAAAGCATCAATTTGGTCAAAATCAATCGCAGTACGAGAAATCTTATTTTGACAGGCAGCACGATCATATCATACTTACAGATACAGGCGAGGTGATAGAATTTTGTGATCCTCGCATTCAAAGTATCAAACAAACTATAGAAGAGGTTTTTAACATAGATGTTTCTAAACATTCTTTATATTTTTACGGCACAAAAAAACAACCAACAAATTAAATATTTATGGCAGTAGACTTACTACTCGGATTACAATGGGGAGATGAAGGAAAAGGTAAAATAGTTGATGTATTTACCAAAAAATATGACATAATAGCTAGATTTCAAGGAGGGCCAAATGCTGGCCACACTTTGGAATTTGACGGTCATAAACATGTACTTCACACCATTCCTTCTGGAATTTTTCATGAAAACACTGTAAATCTTGTTGGAAATGGAGTGGTAATAGATCCTGTGATCTTTAAAAAAGAACTAGATAATCTAGCACCATTTAAAACAGATTATAAATCGAGCTTACTTATATCAAGAAAAGCGCACTTAATTTTACCAACGCATAGACTTCTAGATGCAGCATCTGAAGCATCTAAAGGAAAAGCTAAAATTGGTTCTACTTTAAAAGGGATTGGTCCAACATATATGGACAAGACCGGTAGAAATGGATTAAGAGTTGGAGATCTTGAGCTAGATGGCTGGATGGATAAATATAGAATGTTGGCAGATAAGCATGAAGCTATGATAAGCTTTTATGATGTAGACGTTCAATATGATCTTGCTGAATTAGAAAAGGAATTTTTTGAAGCGGTAAAAGTTTTGAAAACATTACAATTTATTGACAGTGAGAATTATCTTCAGAATGCACAGCAGGAAGGTAAAACTATATTAGCTGAAGGAGCTCAGGGTTCTTTATTAGATATAGATTTTGGAACCTATCCTTTTGTTACCTCATCTACCACCACAGCGGCTGGAGCTTGTACAGGTTTAGGAGTTGCACCAAATCAAATTGGAGATGCTTTTGGAATTTTTAAAGCATATACCACAAGAGTTGGAAGCGGACCATTCCCTACCGAGTTGTTCGATCAAGATGGAGAAACCATGGGAAGAGTTGGAAATGAATTTGGAGCTACTACAGGGAGACCAAGAAGATGTGGGTGGTTAGATTTAGTTGCGTTGAAGTATGCCGTTCAAATAAATGGAATTACGCAATTGATCATGATGAAAGGAGATGTATTAAGCGGATTTAAAACTTTAAAAGTTTGTACTGCTTATAATTATAAAGGAGAAGAGATCAAACATTTACCTTATAACATTGAAGCTGAAAATGTTACTCCTGTATATACTGAATTTAAAGGTTGGAAAGAAGACCTTACAAAAATGACAGAAGCTTCTCAATTACCAAAAGAGTTGAATGAGTACATAGAATTCTTAGAAAAGGAATTAAACACTCCAATTTCGGTAGTATCTGTAGGACCAGATAGAAAGCAAACAATTAATAGATAAAAAGAATTTTTCTTTTAATTAAAAGCATAAAAAAAGCCTTCCAATTTGGAAGGCTTTTTAAATATGTAATCTAAAATTACTATTCTGTTACAATAAAGTTTGTAGCAATAGCATTTACAGTTTCCATAGTTAATGGTTCGTCAAATGCTTCAGTTACAGCATCTACTCCACCAAATTCTCCAAATAAACCAGCTAGCTCAACACCACCTTGTACAGTGTTTTCTTCACCACCGTAAATTGCACTAAATGCATCTGGTAAAGTATTATTATTTCTAGTGATCCATCCTTTTTCTCCACGCATTCTTCGTACTTGAGAAGCATGTCTAGCTTCAATAGAGTGAATTTGTAAAGCATAAGTTAAAAGATCATTATCATTAGCTAATGCTCCAGCCTGACCTTTATAAGCTCTTACCCCTGTATCTTCAAATCCCTGAGATAAGGCTAAAAATGTTTGATAGTTTTCAAAAGTATCTAACATTAATCCTTTTCCAGTAAAATCGAAAGTAGGCTCAGGAATTGCTGCATCTCCTAAAGCTGCAACAAGAAAGTCTACGTGTGCATCTTCATGCTTAGAAATTTGTGCAAATACAGCTTTATCTGCATCAGGAATAAGTCCATCTGTATCAAGACCCATTCTGTAGAAATTGCGTTCTAGATACTCTAATGTTAAAGCAAAATTTAATACTTCTGTAGGCGAAGCCTGGAAAGCTGCTGCTGCCATAGAATTGGTAGCCGCTTTTGCCTTACTACTTGTAGCCGCAAGTCCAAAAGGAATTGATGCTAAAGCAATGTTCTTACCTACGTTTTTAAATTGATCCAGTGAACCTCTTCTAGAACTTTTAGAGTTTAAAAGCTCTTCGTTAGAAAGGTTATCTAATATTTTTAATAAATTCATTTTTTTCGTTTTAAATTGATAAGTTGATTATGAGGTTGGTAAGTTATTAGCCGTGAATTTAGTTTTGATAAATCCTGTGGCTCCAACAGCGGTAATAATATCACTTGGTGGTGTTGCTTTATCATAAGCTACTCCAGATCCACCTAAATCAACTAATACACTATCTCCAGCGAAATCTGTAGATCCTGGGTTAATTAGGTCTGCAATTGCAGAAGCATGTCTAGCTTCTACAGAAACTATCTTACCTGCTATCAATAAATAATCTGTACTGGCAATTAATTTACCTGCACCATTATAAGCAGCTACTCCAGTATCTTCTAATACTTTTGCTGTACCTAATACAGAATCTCTACTTGTAAAATCTACTCCGCTAAAATCAAATTCTAATTCTGGCAATACCATATCAGAACTTGTTGCAGCGCCTAAAGCTGTTTTAAAGAATTCTCTGTGAATTACTTCATGATTATAAAGGTCTTCTAAGATAGTTTTTTCCTTCCCTGCAGAAAGACCCATCCAATAAGAACCATTTAATACATTAGTATAAAATGCTGCTTCTAATTGTTCAAGAGCGTACGCGTAGTTAAGAATACCAACGTCACCGCTTCCAAGATCAAAAACATCACCAGTTGGAGGCATTGTCATTGGATCGTCATCATCGTCGCTACATCCTACAAGTAAAAGACTGGAACCTGCAACGGCTAGTCCTCCCATTTTTAAGAAATGTCTACGAGAATTGCTTTTGTTTGAGTGCAAGTTTTCTGAGCTTTGCACTTTAATCAATGGTTTTTTCATAATTGTGTTTTTCTAGATTACAGGTAAACTTACGCAGGTAACTCCCTTATGGTTTTCGAGAAGTGGTTAAAATTTTGCTAAAAAAATTAAGATATTCCCAATTAATATTAATTTTAAGAAACAATTGTATACTGTTTAATCTGCTAAAGATTGATTTTATTGAATTTTCATTAAAATTTAGAAACTTCTACAATTAAAATGAAATCGCTATTTCTATAATTTTCTCTTTTAAAGCATCTTCTTTTTTACCTTTTATTTACTTTTGATCTAAATTATTCAGGTCTTGAAAAATGTATTTCTTTACTTCTTGCTATTGTTATGTTTCATCATTCAATCGAAACCTCTTTTAGCACAAACTAAAAAGATTGACTATACCAGTGATCGTACTTTAAAGGATGAGAAGAAATATCCAGGTGCCATTATCTTGAGTAGGGTGGAAAATCAGGTTCATTTTATTCATGAAGGCATTGAGATCTGGTGTGATCAAGCTATACATTATGACCAGGCTAACTTTTTTAAGGCCTACGGAAATGTGAGAATGCAGCAAGGAGACACCGTTACCATGCAAAGTAATTATGCCGAATATAACGGAACCACCCAATTTGCATTTGCCAGCGGAAATGTAATAATGACAAGACCACAAACTTCCTTACAAACCGATACCTTATTTTTTGATCGGATAAAGCAGCAGGCTTACTATAGAAGTGGAGGAACTATTAGAGATACTGCCAGTGTACTTACCAGTAAAGTTGGGCGCTATTATATGAATGATAATAAATATTCTTTCCTTTCTAAAGTAACGGTAACCAATCCGGAGTATGTTATAAATTCAGACCAGCTAGATTTTTATTCTGAAAATGGACACGCCTATATGTATGGTCCTACTACAATAGAAAGTAAAACCAGTACCGTTTATTGTGAACGAGGATTTTACGATACTCGAGCAGATAATGGGTATTTTGTGAAGAATTCTCGTATAGATTATGAAAACCGAATTTTAAAAGGGGATAGTCTCTATTTTAATAGAAAAAATAGTTTCGCCTCCGGAACAAATAATATTAAAGTTATAGACACCTTAAACCATAGCCTAATTACGGGGCATTATGCCGAAGTTTATCGTGAAAAAGATTCTGTTTTTATTACCAAAGCGTGCGGTGGCAGCAACTGTTCAGGATAAAGATTCCATTTTTATTCATAGCGATACTTTAATGGTCACCGGAAAACCAGAGAATAGAATCATTAAAGGTTTTTATGACGTGCGAATGTATAAGAGTGATATGAGTGGTAAAAGTGACTCTGTTTATATCAATCAAAAAACCGGGCTCACAAAACTCATCAATTTAAGCGAAGGTCCTGTTACTTCGGTTTCTATAAAAAGAAGTCCGGTGATATGGTCCGGGAATAATCAAATGACGGGAGACACTATTCACCTTCAAAGCAATCCGAAGACAGAGAAATTAGATTCTATAAGAGTCTTTAATAATGCCTTTATGATTCAAAAAGATAGTATTGAGGGCTATAATCAGGTAAAAGGAAAGGAACTCACCGGACTTTTTATAGACAATGAACTCTATCAAGCCGATATTATTAAAAATACCGAGACCATATTTTATAGTAGAAATGAAGAGGACGAACTTTTAGGAATCAATAAAACCTTATCAAGTTCGATCAAAATTCTCTTTGATAAGAATAAGATCCAGGATATCTATTATTATAAGCAAGTTGAAGGTAATTTAACCCCGGAAGATGAATTTCCCGAAAATGCTAGAAAACTATCTGGATTTAACTGGCGTGGAGAAGAACAATTACTATCTAAAGAAGATCTCTTTGCAGGACAGCCAGAACCTGAACTTATAAAAATTAAAGGAATAGAATTACCTGAAAGTCAGGAAGAGTTTTTTGATGATACCGATCGAGAAGAACCTTTGCTTAATGAGAACTCCAGATTGAAACCTACAGATCTTCATGATGAGAAAACAGATTCTCTCCAGCAACAGTACAAACCAAAGCTTACCCCAGAATTAAAAAATAGCAAAAAGCCTAAAAAAGCAGCAGTTAATTGAAAGAAGACTTTTTAAAATATCAGGCCCAAACCACTCCTCACCCATTAGGAATGGAAATAGATCATGCAAAAGGAAGTTATATCTACTCTACACAAGGCAATAGATATTTAGACTTTGTTGCAGGAGTTTCTGCTTGCAGTTTAGGGCATTGCCATCCAAGAGTGGTAAAAGCTGTAAAAGATCAGGTAGAATCTTACCTGCACGTCATGGTTTATGGGGAGTATGCTCAAGGTCCGGCTGTAGAACTATCTAAACTCCTGGCCTTGCACCTACCCGCTTCGTTAAGCAAAACCTATCTAACCAATTCTGGAACAGAGGCAATAGAAGGTGCTCTGAAATTAGCTAGAAGAGCCACAGGAAGAACGGAGATCTTAGCAGCGAAATATGGCGTATCACGGAAACACTATGGGGTCTCTTAAGCTTGATGAATTTCGAAGAACGTGTAAAACCCTTTCGACCTTTAATTGGGGATATTTCTTTCCTGAATTTTAACGAAAGTAAAGATCTTGAAAAAATTACGTCTAAAACGGCGGCTGTTATTTTAGAGACCATTCAAGGAGGTGCAGGATTTATTATTCCAAAAGATGATTATCTTAAGAAAGTTAAGAAGCGTTGCGAAGAAGTTGGAGCCTTATTGATATTAGATGAAATTCAGCCCGGATATGGAAGAACAGGAAAGTTGTTTGGATTTGAAAATTTTAATGTAATTCCGGATATTGTAGTGATGGGTAAAGGAATGGGTGGCGGACTTCCTATTGGAGCATTTACCGCTTCAGAAGAATTGATGGATCTGTTAAGTGATAATCCAAAATTAGGACATATTACCACCTTTGGAGGAAATGCTGTAATTGCTGCAGCGGCCTTGGCTACCTTAAAAGAGATAACAGAATCTGACCTAATGGCAGAAACCCTTCAAAAGGAAAAGCTGGTAAGAGAATTATTAGTGCATCCATTAATTGAAGAAATTAGAGGAAAAGGATTAATGCTAGCAGTAATAACACCTTCCGAAGATATAGCAACAGAAATAATCTTAAAATGCCAGGATAAAGGATTGATCTTATTTTGGTTATTATTTGAAAAAAGAGCGGTAAGAATTACTCCCCCACTTACCATTTCAATAGAAGAAATAAAAGAAGGATGTGGCATTATTATTGACGTCCTGAATGAAATTAATCAATAGGCCTAGCCTGTTAATTACTTTGTTAAAAACAATATAAAGTACTACCGGCTTTATAGGTTAACATCGTTAACTTTAATACTGTAGAAATCTCGTAATCCCCAGTGTATGCAATTAAGTCATAACGAAGAAAACAATTTCTCACTTACCCGTTTTGAATCTATGTTAAAAACAAACGATGTGTTGTTTTTTGATTCAGAAGAATTTGAGGATATTATTAATCATTACCTAGAGAATGGCAAGATTGCTTTGGCAAAAAAAGCCGTTAAACTAGGATTGACGCAGCACCCTACTTCCACCAATCTTAAGTTGTACAAAGTGGAGATCCTGGTTTTTGAAGACAAATTAGATCTTGCAGATGGGCTTTTAAACGAGTTACATGATCTGGAATCTTCTAACGAAGAGATCTATATTCAAAAAGCAAATATCTTCTCTAAAAGAGATGATCACGAAAAAGCGATTGAAATGCTTGAAGCTGCTTTGGAGATTACTATGGATGAGGCCGATGTATATTCACTTTTAGGAATGGAGTATTTGTTCCTGGAAGATTTTGAAAATGCCAAATTCAGTTTTATGAAATGTTTGGAGGCAGATGATGAAGATTATTCTGCACTTTATAACATCATGTACTGTTTTGATTTCTTAGAACAAAAAACGGAAGCCATAGATTATCTTAATATGTTCTTGAATAAGAATCCATATTGTGAGGTAGCGTGGCACCAAATAGGAAAACAATATTTTGATCTTAAGCAGTTTGAAAAAGCCCTTAACCGCTTTTGATTTTGCCATTATTAGCGACGAGCATTTTATTGGAGCATATCTTGAAAAAGGGAAAGTTCTTGAGAAATTAGGTCGTTTTAATGAGGCAATAGAAAATTATAAAATAACCTTAGATCTAGACGATCCTACTTCTTTTGCTTATTTAAGAATAGGTAAGTGTTTTGAAAAATTAGGTTTGGAAGAATTGGCTTTAGAGCATTATTCCAAGACTGTAAAAGAAGATCCTTTATTAGATAAAGGCTGGATAGCTATTACAGATTTCTATTTCAAAAAAGGAAATTATCAAAAAGCGCTTTATTTTATCAATAAAGCAATTGGAATTGATGAAGAGAATGTGCTGTATTGGAAGCGTTATGCAAAGATCAATAGCAGACTGAGTTTCTTTGAAGAAGCTGAAAAAGGATATCAAAAAACCATCGATCTTGGAAATTACGAGTTGGAGACCTGGATTAGAAGATGTGATATTTTGATCAACCTAGGCGAATTTGAAACCGCTGTTCAAAATTTGATACAAGCTTTAGAATTCTATCCGGAGACCGCAGAAATAGAATATAGACTTGCCGGATTATATTTTAACTTGAATGAAGGCGATAAAGGATATTTTCACCTGAACAACGGTTTAAAAATTGACACTGAGTATTATATCATTATCGAGGAGTTATTCCCACAGATCTTCAGCAGAAAAAGTGTAAAAGAAATGATTAACTCTTATCTGAAAGCCTCCTGATATTTAATTATATTTGGCGGAAACTATATTATTTTCAGATATGCAGCGAAGTTTAAAGGAGTATTTTACAATTACCTTAAAAGGAATGGCAATGGGTGCCGCAGATGTGGTACCGGGAGTTTCTGGAGGAACAATCGCATTTATAGCTGGAATATATCAGGAACTTATAAATACTATTAGCGGGATAGATCTTTCTCTTATTCAAGTTTGGAGAGAAAGTGGCACCAAAGCCATGTGGCGTAAGGCAAATGGCTCTTTTCTTGTTGCCTTGATCTCAGGAATTCTTATTAGTGTTTTAACTTTTATGAGGTTAACCAATTATCTACTGGATAATCATCCGGTGATGGTTTGGTCATTCTTCTTCGGACTTATTGTTGCAAGCGTTTGGTTTGTGGCAAAACAGATCCCAAAATGGAACTTTAAAATCATTTTAGCATTAATTATTGGGGCTGCCCTGGCGCTTTATATTATTTCGCTTCCTCCCTTAAACGTGCAGAGTAATAATTGGTTCCTCTTCTTGGCGGGTGCATTAGCCATTTGTGCAATGATCCTCCCTGGAATCTCCGGAGCCTTTATCTTAGTGCTATTAGGAGCTTACAAAACCATAACCGAAGCTGCTCAAAATTTAGATTTTAAAACCTTAGCCATCGTAGCCGTTGGAGCCATCTTCGGACTTCTTTCTTTTTCAAGAATATTAAAATGGCTTTTTGATAATTATAGCAATATTACTTTAGCGGTATTAACCGGCTTCATTGCCGGGTCTCTTAATAAAATTTGGCCCTGGAAAGAGGTTTTGGAAACTGCTAAGTATGGAGAGAAAATAGTGGTTATTAAAGAAGCATCTGTACTACCCTCCAATTTTGATGGAGAACCTCATGTTTTAGCTGCAATTATTTTAATGATAGTTGGTTTTTTATTAATACTTTTCTTGGAGCGTATAGCTACCCAAAAACCTATAACCGAAGATGCAGCAAACTAGAACCTTTAGCGATAAGATCCTCTTAGTTTTAAAAGGTCTTGCTATGGGTGCTGCAAATAAAGTACCCGGGGTTTCAGGTGGCGTTGTTGCTTTTGTTGCCGGGTTTTACGAAGAATTTATCTACTCACTTCAGAAGATCAACCTAAAAGCTTTTAAATTGCTTATAAGCGGAAGGTTTAGAAGTTTATATACCTATGTAAATGGTAAATTTCTAGGTTTGTTAATTCTGGGGATGGTCATCAGCTATTTTAGCGTTTCTAAATTGCTCGATTATCTTATAGTCTATTTTGAATTGTATGTCTGGGCAGCATTCTTCGGGATGATCATTGGCTCGATCTACTACATCAGTAAAGATTTTGATAACTGGTCAAGGCGAAGTCTTCTTTTTATGTTTGCTGGAATTGCTGCTGGGGTTGCCATAAGTTTCTTAGAACCCGCAAAAGAAAATGACAATTTATTCTTTGTCTTTTTCTGCGGAATTGTGGGTGTAAGCGGAATGACGCTTCCAGGCCTTTCAGGATCTTTTATTCTTATTCTCTTCGGAAACTATGTGCTTCTGCTAATAGATTCTGTAAATGCACTTTTTGATACTTTGGCTGAAGTCATTTTCCTTGATTTTTCATTTTTCCATGATGCTGAAAGAATAAGATTACTTCAAGTTTTAATAATGTTCTCTCTTGGATCTTTAGCTGGTTTAGTCTCGCTTTCTCATCTTTTGGGTTATGTATTAAAAAAATACAAGAAAGAAACTTACTCTGTAATTATTGGCTTTATAGCAGGCTCTTTAGGAGTTGTATGGCCATGGAAAGAAAAAGTATTTAAAACAAATGCAGAAGGTCAATATTTAATAGATAGACATGGCAACCAGATCATAGATAATTACGATCGTTATCTTCCAGATTTCAGTCATTATTCTACTTATTTGGCTATTTTCTATATTCTGGTAGGTATTTTTATTGTTCTAGGATTGGCCTGGTATGAAAGAAGAAATTCAGCAAAATGAAAACTTACGGCCTTATTGGTAGAAATATTTCTTACTCCTTCTCCCGAGCTTTTTTCAGCAAGAAATTTGAGCATGAAAATATTGATGCGGAATATGTGAATTTTGATCTTCAGAGTATAGATCAAATTCATAATGTTCTTAAGGAAACCTATGAAAAAATTAATGCAGAATACCTGAATTTTGATCTTGCGAGTATCAATCAAATTCATAATATTCTTAAGGAAATCCCTACTCTTTCAGGATTAAATGTTACCATCCCTTATAAAGAAGATATAATCCCGTTTTTATCAAATTTAGATCCTATTGCAAAAGAGATAGGTGCGGTAAACACTGTGAAAATTGAAAATGACGGGTCTCTTACCGGGTATAATACAGACTACTTCGGATTTCAAGAATCATTAAAACCTCATTTACAAGAAACACCATAAAAAAGCACTGATTCTTGGTACCGGCGGTGCATCTAAAGCAATAGCCTACGCCTTAAGAAATTTAAATATTCTTACACCTTTGTTTCAAGAAGTCCGGAAGCAGATCAACTAATTATGAGCAGCTTAATAAAGCAGATTATCGAACGAAAATCTTCTCATTATTAATTGTACTCCACTCGGAACCTTCCCAAATATTACCAATTTTCCTCCTATTTCCGCAGAATTTCTAACTGCAGATCATCTTATCTACGACCTTATTTACAATCCTTCTATCACCCAGTTAATGAAACTAGGCTTAAATGCTAAAGCCAAGGTTATTAACGGTGAAAAAATGCTTCAGCTTCAGGCAGAAAAAGCATGGGAGATCTGGAATAAATAATTCCAGAAGCTGCATACGCCACAATCATAAATTGAATTAAACTCTTGGTTGGTTTTAGGGGAGTTAGTATCTTTCAGGCTAATTAGTTATTGACGAACCTTAACATTGAAAGATATGTCTCAGCAAGAAAACGAAAACATGAAGAAAGATCTCCCCAACGAAAATTTAAAGAACTCTGCAGCAAACTCAGAAGTTAACAAAGAAAACGTTGGAGAATCGTCGAGCCAAGAAAAAGACAATTCTGATAAGAAAGATGTTTCTGGTATAACTGAAACTAAAGATGCTCTAAAAGCAGAAGAAAAAGATGAAGATCATCTTGAAAATGCGATGATTGGAGAAAGTGAAGTTTCAGAATCTCAAGCTACCAAAGATACAGAAGAAAAAATGCTAGCCAATTCTAGCGTTAATGAAGATGATGAAGAACAATCTAAATCACCTTCAGATAAGAAAGAAATTCCTTCTGTAACCGAGACAGAAAGAAACTCCGAAAACACAAGAAGAAGATAAAGATCATCTGGAAAAAGCGATGATTAGTGAAAGTAAAGTTTCAGATTCTCAAACTTCAAAAAATACTGAAGAGAAAATGTTAGCTACTTCTAGCGCTCATCAAGAAGACGAATGAAGATGATGACACCCAAAATTCTTCAGAAAAGAAAGATGTGCACTCTGAATTTGAAGATACGGTGGCAGAAGATAGCGAAGATGAATCTACTTCAGAAAGACACGGGATCGAAAAGAAGGATTATCACGCCATGTCTAAAGAAGAGCTTGTTAAAGAGTTTGAACATCTGGTAAGTACCCAGAAAGTTCAGGCTATAAAAGAGCATGTAGAAGAGATCAAGGCTGAATTTAATGCTAAATTTGAAGAAGAAGTTGAGGAAAAGAAAGAAGACTTTCTTGCAGATGGAGGGAATATTATAGATTTCCATTACTCTACCCCTATCAAAAAACAATTCAATTCGGTTTATTTCGATTATAAAGAAAAACGAAACAATTATTATCAGCAATTAAAGCAAGATCTTAATAAGAACTTGAACAAGCGTCTGGAGATTATTGAAGAATTGAAAGGTTTGTTGGATGTTGAAGAAAATATAAATACCACTTACAAGCATTTTAAAGAACTACAGGAAAGATGGAGAACGGCAGGATCTATTCCGCGAGATAAATACAATACCGTTTGGAACACCTACCATCACCACGTTGAGAATTTCTATGATTTCCTTCATTTAAACAGAGATTTTAGAGATCTGGATTTCAAACACAACCTGGAACAGAAATTAAAGATCATAGACAGAGCAGAAGAATTAACTCAGGAAAAGGATACTAGCAGAGCCTTTAGAGAGTTGCAGATGCTCCATAAAATGTGGAAAGAAGAACTTGGACCGGTTGCTAAAGAATATAGAGATGATATCTGGAATAAATTTAGCGAAGCCACCAAGAAAATTCATGATTTAAGACAATCTTATTATGATGATCTTGAGAAAAATTACGAAAAGAATCTCGAGGTAAAACAAGAGATCATTTCAAAAATTAAGGAGTTAGCAGAAGGTAAATATACCTCTCATAACCAATGGCAGCAAAAAATTAAAGAATTAGAAACTCTTAGAGAGATGTTCTTTAAAGCCGGAAAAGTGCCTCGTGAGAAAAATGAAGCTACCTGGAGCGAGTTCAAATCTAATGTGAGACAATTCAACCGTAATAAAAATGCTTATTACAAAGGTTTGAAAAAAGAGCAATATGATAATCTTGAACGAAAGAAAGAGCTTATCAAAATAGCTGAAGATAATAAGGACAATGAAGACTTTAAGGCTACTACTCCCCTAATGAAAAAGATCCAGGCAGACTGGAAAAAGGTGGGACATGTACCAAGAAAGGATAGTGATAAGGTTTGGAAGCAATTTAAAGCGGCGTGTAATCATTACTTCAATAGAATGCATGAGAACAGCAACGAAGAGAATGCCGAAGAAATGAAGGCATTTGAACAGAAAAAAGAAATGCTTGATTCTCTAAAATCTTTTGAATTCTCTGGAGATAAGAAAACAGATCTTCCTAAAATAAAAACTGCTATAGAAGATTGGAAGAATATTGGAAGAGTTCCTTTTAATAAACGTTTTATTGAAGGAAAATTCAATAAACTTCTGGATCAGTTATTCTCTAAACTTGATGTGAGCAACACCAAGGCAGAAATGATGAAATATGAGAATAAAATTCAGGCTTTAAATGATTCTGATGATGAGAAAAAACTAAGAAATGAGCATTATTTCTTGAGTAAAAAAGTGGAAGAAACAAAATCTGAAATTAGACAATTAGAAAACAATCTTCAGTTCTTCTCTAATGTAGATGATGACAATCCGCTAGTAAAAGAAGTACATAAGAATATAGAGAATCATAAAGAAGAGCTTAAGATCTGGAAAGAGAAGCTTAAAAAAGTGAAATCTTTATATTAAGAATATAAAAAGGGGCGAAGTTAAAAACTTCGCCCTTTTTATTTATTTAACCTAATAACCAAATGTTGTTCCCTAAGAAAGGAAATCATTTTTTCTCCACTCGTTAAGAGAATGAGAATTTTATTTGCTTGTGTGGTAATATTTAAAGAGAGACCCTGAAATAAATTCAGGGTGACGATAATGGTCGAAGAATTTCAGTCATGCTGAACTTGTTTCAACATCTTTTAAATTATAAAAATAAATATGTCAATTTACTCACCTATATATAATGAGATCCTGAACAATTTCGATAACTATCGGAACAAGGTGAAGATAATGTGCAAGAATTGTGTCGTCATGCTGAACTTGTTTCAGCATCTCTAAGATTGAGAATTTCTATTATTACCCCTTTCTCTGCCTGACTTTGCAATTTTAATTAAAGTAATTTAGCTTCATTCCAAAACACATCCATTTCCGCAAGGCTCATTTCGCTTAAAGGCTTATTGATAGCTGTTGCTTTTTCTTCCAAATATTGAAATCGTTTTATGAATTTTTTATTGGTACGTTCTAAGGCATTTTCCGGATTGATATTTAAAAACCGAGCATAATTCACCATAGAGAAGAGAACATCTCCAAATTCAGCTTCCATTTTATCTATATCGTTAGCCTCTACCTCGTGCTGAAGTTCTCCTAATTCTTCCTGTAATTTTTCGAAAACCTGTTGTGGTTCTTCCCAATCAAAACCTACCCCTTTTACTTTTTCCTGAATTCTACTTGCTTTAACCATTGCAGGTAAAGATTTAGGTACCCCTTCTAAAACACTTTTTTTACCCTCTTTTAATTTGAGTTTTTCCCAATTGCGTTTTACATCTTCTTCACTTTCAACTTTTACGTCTCCATAAATATGAGGATGCCTGCTAATTAATTTGTCGCAAATTGCATTAGAAACATCTGCAATATCAAAATCGTTAGTTTCACTTCCAATCTTAGCATAAAAAACAAGATGCAAAAGAACATCTCCCAACTCTTTCTTTATCTCTTCCTGATCTTTATCCAGAATAGCATCTCCAAGCTCATAAACTTCCTCAATAGTTAAATGCCTTAGCGACTCCATGGTCTGTTTTTTATCCCATGGGCATTGCTCACTGAAGTTCATCCATGATGGTTAAAAGTCTATCGAATGCTAAAAGTTGGTCTTTTCTGGAATTCATTGGTAGAGGTTTTTGTAAAAAATATAATATTCAAATAGAGTCAGGTTGAGCCTTTTGGCTTCGCTCAAGACAAGCCCAGTCGAAACCTTACTTTTTAGTCTAAAATTTCTCGACTCCGCTCGAAATGACAATATGAGATTGTTTCTTCAAATTTGTATAAAAATACAATTCTATGCATTTCTTCTTTGTATAAAGGGAAATTTTCTCAAAATAAAAAAGCAGCTCTAAAATTTAGAACTGCTTTTCAATATTGTAAGGTTTTTGACTATTCTTCTTCGTCTGCAGAAGCTACTTCCTCTCCTTTAGAAAAATCTGTAAAACCATTTTCTATCAATAAGTTATACCACTGTAATACTTTTTTAATATCGCTTTGGTAAACTCTATCTGTATCATAATCTGGAAGAATTTCAGAAAAATAAGCTTCTAATTCTTTTTTAGAAGATTTATGATCTAAAGCTTTCTCTCCATTTTCTTTATCTGAGATCTTCTGAAAGATCTCTCCTAATGGAACTTCTTCTGTATAGGTATAAATAGCTATTTCGCTAAGTAAACTCACATTATTACGAACACTAACCGCGATTTTCTTCCCGTCTGTAACAGATTTGGCAACAAAACCTCCACGTGTTTGTGCTGTTAACTCATATAATCCTGGTTTCCCGGAAATCGATAAAATTTTTTCTAAACCCATACTTCTCTTATAAATTTTGGCTGGCAAATATCATATCTCTTGATTTAATATCAAAAGAATCAACGCCCTTTTTTCATTAACGGAAATCGCATTTTATAATCTGCATGCACCTTTCCTTTGGCAATATTATTCAGTTTTCCTTTGATCAATCTTTTCTTTAAGCTTGATAATTTATCTGTAAACAAGATTCCTTCAATATGATCGTACTCATGCTGAATAACTCTTGCAGCCAAACCATCATAAGTTTCTCTATGAGATTTAAAGTTTTCATCCAAATATTCTATAGTGATTTTAGGTTTTCTGAAGACATCTTCCCTAACTTCAGGAATACTCAAGCATCCCTCATTAAAAGCCCATTCTTCACCCTCTTCTTCCACGATCTGCGGATTGATAAAGGTCTTTTTAAGATTATTTAAATGTTCTTTTTCTTTTTCATCCATCTCATCATCTTCAGCAAAAGGTGCTGGATCTATCATAAACATTCTAATTGGCAAACCAACTTGCGGCGCAGCTAAACCAACACCATATGCATGATACATGGTATCCCACATATTATTTATCAATTCATCCAATTTTGGATAATCTTCTGGAATATCCTTACATTTTTTCTTTAAAACCGGATCTCCGTAAGCTACAATTGGTAAAATCATTTTTGTAAAAATTAATACTTTTTAAATACTAGTTGATTCAAAAAGTCAGTTTTGTAAAATTCTTAATTAGAGCTTATTTATACAAATAAGACTGTAAAATAATGGTAGCGCTAATTTCATCTACCAGGGCTTTATTCTGACGTTTCTTTTTCTTCAATCCACTATCAATCATCGTCTTTACTGCCATTTTGGAAGTAAATCTTTCATCTACCCTCTTCACTTCCATCATTGGAAATTTAAGAGCAAATTTTTTCAGGAACTCTAAAATAGCCGGTTCACTTTGAGAATCGGTATTATTCATTTGTTTAGGCTGTCCCATTAAGACCAACTCAACATTTTCTGAAGAAAAATAGTTCTCAAGATAAGCTAGTAATTCTGAAGTAGGCACTGTTGCAAGGCCAGAAGCAATGATTTGCATCTCATCTGTAATTGCAATTCCGGTGCGTTTCGCTCCATAATCCAAAGCCATTATTCTAGCCATATCAAATTTTATGCAAATGTAAGGTTTATATACGAATGCTCCCAAAAATTGCAATGAAGCTATTATCTTTGCTCAAAAATTAGATCATGACCAATTTAGAAGCAATTATATCCAAAGCCTGGGAAGATAGAAGTTTATTAAGTGAAGAAAAGACCACTTCTGCCATTAGAGAAGTAATTTCTCTTTTAGATGAAGGAAAATTAAGAGTTGCAGAACCAACTAGCTGATGGATGGCAGGTAAATGAATGGGTAAAAAAAGCGGTTGTGCTTTATTTCCCAATTCAAAAAATGGAAACTTTAGAGGCAGGAATTTTTGAATATCATGATAAAATTCCGTTGAAAACCGGATATAAAGAAAAAGGGATTCGTGTAGTTCCTAATGCTGTTGCAAGACATGGAGCTTATATTTCTAGCGGAGTGATCTTAATGCCTAGTTATGTAAATATTGGAGCTTATGTAGATGAGGGAACTATGGTAGACACGTGGGCTACAGTAGGAAGTTGTGCTCAAATTGGTAAAAATGTTCATTTAAGTGGGGGCGTTGGAATTGGAGGCGTTTTAGAACCTTTACAAGCAGCCCCGGTTATAATTGAAGACAACGCTTTTATTGGTTCAAGATGTATCGTAGTGGAAGGTATTCGCGTAGAAAAAGAGGCAGTTCTTGGAGCTAATGTAGTATTAACAGGATCTACAAAAATTATTGATGTTACAGGAGACGAGCCTAAAGAATTTAAAGGCTATGTTCCCTCACGATCTGTAGTAATTCCTGGAAGTTATACCAAAAAGTTTCCTGCTGGTGAATTTCAGGTACCTTGCGCACTTATTATAGGAAAAAGAAAAGAAAGCACGAATAAGAAAACTTCTCTTAACGATGCGTTGAGAGAATACAATGTAGCTGTGTAAATAAACCTTAAGTTTGAAAATACTTATTATACAAATGAAGATGATTGGGGACGTACTAACGTCCTCAATTCTATTTGAGGCCATTCGTACTAAATATCCTCAGGCAGAACTTCATTACTTAATATATAAGCATACAAAACCTGTTGTAGAGAACAATCCCTATATAGATAAGATTATTGAATACCATTCAGAAATTGGAACCAATCCAATAAAATTTTTGAATTTTTTAAATTTTATCCGGAATGAATCTTATACTGTAATAATTGATATTTATTCTAAGATAAGTTCGGGTATAATTGCACAATACTCTGGTGCAGAGGTGAGAATAGGATTTCGTAAAAATTATACACGCACATTTTACACCCATACTTTTAATTACAAAGAGAAACCCGAAACACATGCGGGGTTGGCTATAGAAAACCGAATGCAGGTTTTAAAAGCATTAGACAAAAATTTCCCCGAAGAATTAAAACCTAAACTTTTTATATCTGCAAAAGAAAAAGAAGTCTTCACAGAAAAACTATTAAAGAAAGGTATAAATTTAGAGCAACCTCTAGTTATGTGTGGGGTATTAGGTAGCTCTTCAATAAAAACATATCCTGAAGAATATATGTCTTCCATCTTAGACATGTTAATAGAAAAAGAACCTTCAGTTCAAATTCTCTTTAATTATTTACCTTCGCAAAAAAATGCGGCGAAGAAAATATACTTGCAATGTAATTCCAAAACCCAATCGCGAATTTTCTTTTATATTTACGAAAATTCCTTAAAAGGTTTTATTTTGAATTGCGCTAATTGCGATTTTTATTTTGGTAATGAGGGTGGTGCGACAAATATCATGAAAGCTTTAGACAAACCTACTTTCTCTATACATTCTCCACAAGTTAAAAAAGAGTATTGGGCAATTTATGAGGATGGAAAAAAGCATACTTCAGTACATCTTGAAGATTTTCAGCCTCAGCTTTTTAAAGTTAACTCTCGGAAATACAATAGAAAACTCATTGCCTCTTTATATCAAAAATTTAAACCTGAATTGATCAGTTTAAAATTAAATAACTTCCTGAAAAACCTAGAATAGTGAACTATCGATTTCTAATTTATATTAGCTACACCTACGCTTTTCCTATTGGAGAGCCTTTGGAAAAGGAAATTAAAAAGCGTGGTTACGAAGTAAAATGGTTTGCTGATATAGAGGAAACCAAAAATAAAATTAGCAAGGATAAAACTGTGTTGGAAGATATTCAAGCTGTTGTAGATTATCAACCCCATGTTATTTTATGTATTACAGACAGTATAGCCGATTTTATTTCTGGAATTAAGGTTCAGATCTTTCATGGGTTTCTGGCAAATAAACATAGTTTTAAAAAAGGTCATTTCAGAATTAGAGGATTCTTCGATTTATACTGCACTCAAGGCCCTTCTACCACAGAGCCATTTAAAAAGTTACAGAAAAAACACGAACATTTTGAAGTTATAGAAACAGGCTGGTCTAAGGTAGATTCCTTGTTTCCTTTAGAGAAAAATTCAACCGAAAAACCGGTAATATTGATCTCTTCCACTTTCTCCCCAAAATATAGTTTAACTTATAACGAGCTGGTAGTTTCTGAAATTGAAAGATTATCTAAAATAGGAAAGTGGGAATTCAAGGTTATTTTGCACCCAAAATTAGCCAAAGATAAGATTGAGATTTTCAAAGCATTACAGAATGAAAATTTAACTTATTATGAAACCACAGATATAATACCGCTATTTAAGAAGGCAGATATTATGTTTTCTGACACTACATCAGCCATTACAGAATTTATTCTTCAGCAAAAACCTGTAGTAACTTTTAAGAACAATAAACCAGGTGAACATTTAATTGATATTACTGAAGTTTCGGAAATTGAGGAAACAATTAGCAGAGCATTAAAAAGGCCGGAATCTGTTATGACAGCTATTCAAAATTATATTGATGTAACTCATCCTTATTCTGATGGTAATTCAAGTCAGCGAGTAATTGATAGTTGCATCGAATTTTTAAATAGCGATAAATCTCATCTCAAAAAGAAACCTCTTAATATAATTAGGAAATTCAAAGTGAGAAAAGAACTTGGTTATTATCCGCTTAAAACATACCGCAAACCTCCTAAAATCAAATAGTGAAAACTTTTCTGGGAGTCATGAAAATATCATAATCCGTAGGAAGATCAGGCTCTAATACTTGCACTTAAAATCTTATTAAAAGTATTATAAGCTTCATTGTAAATGCTTTGGTAATATCAAATATTATAGCATTTAATAAAACATCTTTTAATTATTTCTGTGATTATAATATGGCAAATTAGATGAAAACCTTAGAATACTTTTTATTTTTACAAAAATTAAATAGATCAATATTAAAACCTGCATTTCTTGGGTTAAACTTATATTTAATGACAGAACCTCTAAAAAATATTCCAGTAGATGCCGTTATTACTTGGGTGAATGGAAACGATAAAAATTGGCAAGAAAAAATAAATAAGTATTCTGAAACTAAAATAAATTTCTCTTCTGAAAATCATCTCAAAAGATACAACTCCATTGGAGAAATTGACCTCGCAATTAAATCTATAATTAAGTTTGCTCCTTTTGTAAAGAATATTTTCCTGGTAACCGATAATCAATCGCCTGAAGCTTTTGATTCCCTAAAGTCGTTAGCTCAAAAAAAAGGTATAAACTTAGAACTTGTTGATCATAAAGTTATTTTTAGCGGATTTGAAGAATATCTACCCACCTTCAACTCCTGCTCTATTATATCTATGGTATATAATATTCCCAACTTATCTGAGCACTTTATTATTTTTAATGATGATACTTTATTAATGAGGGAAGCAACAGTAGAAGATTTCTTTATTAATGGGGAACCAATTATAAGAGGAGAATGGCAGGCGTTTAATGAAAATAAAACAGTAAGAAAATCCTATCACAAGTTTTTAAATATTTTAAATATACCCGTAAAAAAAGATAAAATAAGTTTTAAGAAATTACAGCAAAACAGTGCCAAATTGGCTGGAATGGATAAATATGTAAGACGTTTTCACACGCCTGTAAGCGTAAGAAGGTCTACCCTAAATAAACTTCTTTAAAGAAGATTCTTTACTTAGAAAGAATATACAACACAGGTTTAGAAGTGGAGATCAATTTCTACTATCTTCTTTATCTGAGCATTTAGAAATTAAAAACAATACTTTCCATTATCGAAATTATTCACAACTAACATACTTCCGATCGTATAAAAAATTATGGTTGACTAAGTTAAAGTTAAAGCGGTTTGAAAAAGACCAAAATAAACTCTTTATCACCTTTCAAAGCTTAGATATGGCGAGTGATAAAATTTTAGAATATATATTATATTGGATAGAAAAACGATTGAGTAATAAATAAGATATTCTTTATTAAAAGTTAGAAAATTCAAGAAGATAAGCGACATCGGTAATTAATCGGGAAGAATTATAAGCGTACAATTTCTTAATTAGTATTGAATTTTTAAAACTTACTGAAGCAAACGAACATTTTAAATTAAAACCGAATTATTTAATTCCTAAAATATTTTTTAATTTTTGTTTCTTATTTCTGTTCTTTCTTCTATTCGTAAAAAAGGAATCTACAAAAGACCACATACTATTAAAAACTTCATTTTCAGGCATTCCAAGAAGGCTATGCATACTCTTTAGCCATAATTTCTACTTGGTCTCTATGTGAAGTGAGACGCTGAAAATTTTTCATGCGATCATTAAAACTAAGCGTCTTAAAAATCATTCGGTTAAGATCTACAAGGTAGAACTCATAATTACCATCATTTAAATTTATCAAGGTATTCCCTCCACTGTGGTCTAAAAAAACAATGTTATTCTCATGTAGATTATAAGTGAACCTGGTAAAAGCACGCAAAATATCTACATGCCCCGGCTTACTTAAATCTATATCCCTAATGGTAAGATCATAATCCAAATGTTCACTAATATAAAAACTCTTGGTAAGTGCACCATTGATGGATTTTTCAGCGTAAGCAATAGGTTTTGGGGTACCAATTCCCATTTCTATCAATCTTTCAGCATATTCAAAAGAGCGCTGTGCTTTGGATTTTCTAAGCGTCGTGTAAACATACCTATTAATATAATTTGGTCTTTTAAAAGATTTTACGTTAAGTTTCTTCCCTTCTTTTTCAACTACTTTAATAGAGTTTCTGCGTCCCTTATCATCTTTGAAAAACGATTTTCCAATAGTACTGAAATTAAATAAAATGTCTTCAATACTTTTTTTCGATATCTTATTATATTTTGAAATGAATATCTTCATTAACTTATAAAATTAAAAGTTATACCGGAAAACTCAGCTGACCTAAAAAGTATTTCATGATCTATAAAAATCGAGGCGTAAATCATTATTTTTGCCTTTATGGTCTCAAATGTATTTCCTAAAAATTAGGTTAAGAATAATTTGCAAATATAACTATATCAAAGTCAAAAAAGAGAAACTAGAATGAAAATCCTCCATTTATCGGCAGTACGGAATTGGGGTGGCGGCGAAAACCAAATTGAATTGTTGTGCGAAGAATTCCAAACTAATTTTTCCGAAGTACAAAATATTATTCTTTGTGTAGCGGAAGGATTATTTCATAGAAAATTGAAAAATACTAACCTACATTTCAAAACTTCCCCGTTAAAATTTAATTTAGATCTTAGATATAGCTTAAAAATCATTAGAATTTGTAAAAAAGAGCAAATAGACCTTATTCATATTCATGATCCCAAGGCACTTTCCCTTGTGGTTATAGCCGACAAATTTTACAATTTACCCCCCATGGTTTTTAGTAAAAAAACCACTTTCCCGATTAATAATCGGAAACAAACACTTTTTAAATACAACTATCCTAAGTTGAAACGCATTTTATGTGTTTCTAATAGAACCAAAGAAATTTCTGCAGAAACGCTTAAAAATCATGAGCGTTTGAAAACAATTTATCACGGTATTAATTTAGAAAAGCAAAAAAATAGTACTGCAAAAATCAATCTTCGGAAGGAATTAAAATTAGAAAAAGATGTCATTCTCATAGGACATATTGGAAACCACATTCCTGCCAAAGATCTACGTACATTTATTGACACGGCAAAAAATGTAGTTGAGCAGAAAGAAAAGCAGAAATTTCATTTTGTTCAAATTGGTCAATTTACAGCTGAAACGCCTAATCTAATCAAACATCTAAAAACTAATAATTTAGAAAAGGATATCAGCTTTTTTAGGTTTTATGGAAAATGCTTCAGCCGTAATTCCGCAATTAGATGTTTTACTTTTAACCTCAAATTCTGAAGGCGTACCCAATGTTATTTTTGAAGCATTCTATCATAAAACTCCAGTTATTACCACTAATGTGGGCGGAATTCCCGAAATTGTGACCCATATGGAGAACGGACTTTTAACCCAGCCTTCTGATGCTAAAAAATTAGGAGAAGATATTCTCTTTTTAGTGAATAATCAGGAACTAATACTTCGTTTTACGGAAAATGCTCATAAAAAAGTGGTAGAAAATTTTACAACTCAACAGATGGCAACAAAAACATTACAAGAATATAAATTAGTGCTCAATGGAAAATAATATCAAACAGGAAATAGAGAACTGTCTTGAAATTCTTAAAAAAGGAGGTCTGATACTTTATCCAACAGATACAGTATGGGGAATTGGCTGCGATGCTACCAATGCAGAAGCGGTAGATAAAGTTTATAAACTTAAAAAACGCAGTGACACTAAGGCAATGATTTGCTTGGTAAATAGCCTTAGAATGCTAGAACAATATGTAGATCAAGTTCCGGAAGCTGCTTATCCAATTATAGAGCACTCATCGAAACCCACTACCATTATTTATGATAGTCCTTTAAGAGTAGCAAATAATCTTGTGGCTGCAGATGATACTTTAGGGATTAGGGTTACAAAAGATAAATTTTGCGAGCAGCTCATCTATCAATTCAGAAAACCTATAGTTTCCACTTCTGCTAATATTAGCGGAGAGCCAACGCCAAATTCTTTTGCTCAAATCTCTCCTGAAATTTTAAAAGGTGTGGACTATGTAGTAAATTTGCACCATTCTAAAAATACAGGTCCTCCTTCGGCTATTATAAAATTAGGTAACGATAGATCTGTAAAAGTGATACGCAAATAAGACATGCCCAATACAAAGAATTACAGCCAAGCACTTCAACATCCTATTTTCAAAATCATATCTCAGGCTTCTGCCGAGTTAAAAATTGAAAGTTATGTAATTGGTGGTTTTGTTCGAGATCTATTGCTGGAACGTGGAGAACACAAAGATATTGATGTAGTTGCTATTGGAAGCGGGATAGAACTTGCCAAGAAAGTCTCCTCTCTCTTAGATCACAAACCAAAAGTACAGATCTTTAAGAATTATGGTACTGCCATGCTTCATGCTTTTGATATGGAAATTGAATTTGTGGGCGCCAGAAAAGAAAGTTATAATCTAGACAGCCGGAAACCCGTAGTAGAAGATGGAACGCTAGAAGATGATCAGGACCGACGGGATTTTACCATCAACGCATTGGCATTAAGTCTTACCGAAAATAACTTTGGGGAACTTCTAGATCCTTTCAATGGACTGGAAGATCTAAAATCTCAATTAATCAAGACGCCTTTGGATCCAGATATTACTTATTCTGACGATCCTTTGCGAATGTTGAGAGCCATTAGATTTGCTACTCAATTAAATTTTAAAATAGAAACTGAATCTTTAGAGGCTATTACCCGAAATAAAGATCGAATCAAGATCATTTCTGGAGAACGAATTGTAGAAGAGATCAATAAAATTCTACTTTCTGAAAAGCCTTCTGTAGGATTTGCTCTTTTACATAAAACCAAATTATTGCCAATAATAATGCCTCAGCTTACAGCTTTAGAAGGTATAGAAGAAATTGAAGGTCAACGCCATAAAGACAATTTTTGGCACACCTTAGAAGTGGTAGATAATATTTCAGAAAACACAGATAATCTTTGGTTGCGTTGGGCTGCCCTGTTACACGATATCGGGAAAGCCCCCACTAAGAAATTTCATAAAAAGATAGGATGGACCTTTCACGGCCATGAATTTGTTGGTGCTAAAATGGTATATAAACTTTTTAAACATATGAGACTTCCGCTAAATGAGAAGATGAAATATGTTCAGAAGTTAGTACTTATGAGCTCCCGCCCTATTGTGATTGCAGATGAAAATGTTACAGACTCTGCTGTAAGAAGATTGGTATTTGATGCCGGAGAAGAGATTGAAGATCTTATGACTTTGTGTGAAGCAGACATTACCACAAAAAATCCTAAGCGTTTTAAAAAATACCATAACAACTTCAAAAAGGTTAGAATTAAGATCAAAGAAGTTGAAGAACGAGATCATGTACGAAATTTCCAACCCCCGGTTTCTGGAGAAGAGATCATGGAAACTTTCAATTTAAAACCCTCGCGCGAGATCGGGATTATAAAAGATGCTATTAAAGAAGCAATTCTGGAAGGTGAGATTGCAAATGACTATGAAGCTGCCAGAAACTATATGCTGAAAAAGGGTGCAGAATTAGGACTTAAACAGGTATAAAAACCTTAGAATATTATTCGATTTTTATAACATACTGAAAAATGTATAGAAAATTTGTAAAACTCTCACTTGCCCTGGTTTACTTAGTAATTATTGCCGGAGCGCTGGTAAGGATGACGGGATCTGGAATGGGATGTCCGGATTGGCCAAAATGTTTCGGATATTATATTCCGCCTACCGAGATTTCTGAAATTGAATTTAAGTCTGATCATACCTATAAAAAAGGTCAGGTAATAATTGTTGATGAAGCATTGCAGGTAGCCGCTCAAGATTTTACTTCTGGAGCGCAATACAATGCATCCAACTGGAATGCTTACACTAAACATGATTACGCAATTTTCAACCCCTGGCATACCTGGGTAGAATATTTAAATAGACTTGCCGGAGCATTAGCCGGAATTGCAGTTCTTATAATGGCCGTGTTATCATTCTCCAGATGGAGAATTAAAAAAAGAATTACTTTACTTTCATGGCTTACCGTATTTTTAATGGGCTTTCAGGCCTGGCTTGGAGCAACAGTAGTATATTCGGTGCTATCTCCTGTAAAGATCACCGTGCATATGCTTATGGCTCTGGTTATAGTTGCTATACTTCTTTATCTTTTACAATTAACAACGTTAAATACTTCCTCTAAGTTTAAAACCAAAGGCTTTCAAAACTTAATGATTCTTGCTATTCTATTTACGCTAGTACAAATAACATTAGGAACGCAGGTGAGACAATTAATAGACGATCAGATTAAAATGTTAGGTTACGGCACCAATCAACAGTGGTTGGCAGATCCTTCCATATCATTTTATATTCACCGTTCCTTTTCTATTATCGTTCTTTTGGTAAATCTTATGCTTTGGTGGAAAAATAAAAAATCTAGGACTTGGTTTCTCCAAAATGAAATGGATCTTAAGCTTGATCTTTATTGAAATTCTTACTGGAGTAGCGATGTATTATTTAGATTTTCCTGTATTATCGCAACCCATACACCTTGTGGTAGCAACGGTACTATTTGGATTTCAGTTTTATATATTGTTGGAAGTTTTACGTGCCAAAACAGAAAAAATCAAGAAAATGCCAGGAGGTATCAACTGAAAAATACTTATAAAAAAATTGAATCAGGCTTCGGGGAATTAAACCCTCAATGAGGGAATAAAGTCTAAAAGTTTGTAACTTTGCATGCTCAAAAAAAATGAAATTATGATTTACCGGTTTAGAGTTATTTTGGATGCTGAAGATGATGTTTTTAGAGATATCGAACTTTTGGAAGAAAGTACTTTAGAAGATTTCCATAACTCCATAATCAATGCATTCGGGTTTGATGGCTCAGAAATGGCATCTTTCTATATTAGTGACGATACCTGGAATCAGGGAGAAGAGATCTCTCAATTCGACCTTTCTGATGAAGAAGGATCTGTTAGATTAATGAATGAAACCACTTTAGATTCGGTTGTTTCAGAATCTCAAACCAAGCTTATCTATGTGTATGACTTTTTAAGCATGTGGACGTTCCTTATAGAACTTGCTGAAATTGCAGAACCGGAAGATGGTAGAGATTATCCAAATTTGATGTTCGTTCATGGCCAGATCCCTATGGAAGCGCCAGATAAAGAATTTGTAGCCGAAAATGATGGTTTTGATGATGAAGATTTTGATGAGGATTTTGATCTGGAAGATTATGACGATCTACCATTTGATGATAATTGGAACTAATTTTTTAAGTACGTTCAGGGTTTAAAATTCAAGGTTCAAGGTTCAAGATTCAAAATTTAAGGTTTAAGGTTTAAGGTTTAAGATTTAAGATTTATAATGTGAAGGCTTGCCTAAACAATATTCAAAATCTAATTGGGTGAAAAATTAAATTTTTCAAGAGGTTGATAAAAATTCAGTGTCTATCTTTAACTTTTCAATTTATATAAACCCACTCATATTTTATCTCTATACTCATATCTCAATACTCATATACTAATTTCTCAATACTCATTTCACAATACTCAAGTCTAAATGATCAACTTATATAACGCTCAAATTGAATCTCTTTCTATTCACCGTGTTGGTAATAAAAGTAGGAATGAAAATATCTTTCTATCTGCAGAACCTTTTCAGTTAAATGATGAGATCACCCCGCTTATAAAAGAATACTTTCTGAAACCTTTTAGAGAAAAAGAAGAGAATTATTATCAGTTCTTTCACGAAACCGATCTTGAGTTTAATGAGTTATATAATTTCGCCAATCAGATCTTTGATAAGCCAGAAACGGTACATGAAGTTTCAAAAAAAATAAACACCTTGTTATTTGAGCAATCTTCTCACCCGCATATAAAAAGTGGAGAGGTATATATTGTTTATTTTGAGAACATGTTGCTAGATAATCAGAAAACTTCAGCTATTGGGATTTTTAAATCTGAATTGAAACATGACTTCTTACAGTTTCAAGAAAAAGGAAGTGTGTTGGAAATGATTATTCAGCAAGGGATCAATCTAAATAAATTAGATAAAGGAGCGCTAATTTTCAACAAAAATAGAGAAGAAGGATATAAAATACTTTCTGTAGATTCTAATAAATATGACACTAAATATTGGTTAGAGAATTTCTTAGGAGTAGATGTACTTGCAGATGAGAATTTCTATACTAAGAAGTATTTAAAATTCTGCCAGAACTTTGCTAAAGACGTGGTTTTGCCTGCGGAAGATAAAAAAGAAGAAGTGATGTTCATGAACCGAAGTGTAGATTACTTCGCTAAGAATGATTCTTTTGAGGAAACCAACTTCTTGAATTCTGTTATAGATAATCCAGATCTTATTCCGGAATTTAGGAATTACAAGACAGAGAAAGCTCCTAAATACAAGATCGAAGATCTTACAGAATTCCCAATTTCAAATTCGCGCCGTAACAGCATCCAGAAAGTCTATCAAAAATACTATCAATTTAGATACTCATATTCAAATCAGGATGGATTTCATCAACCCGGAATCTGCAGAGAAATTTGTAGAAAAAGGATGGGATGAAGAAAAGCAGATGTATTACTACCTTGTTTATTTCAACAAAGAAGAAAAGAGCTAATTTATTTTAGCGCTTTCATATTTACATCTTCATAGTTTCTACGTACAAAGTCTAAGGCAGTTCTAAGAATTTGCCCCATAGTTCTAGCTCTTTTAAATTTTACATCTCTGGTAAAATTATAAAGGTCTTTTCTAAGAGTGCGAACATTCTCTTGCGTAGAAACATGATCATTTATCATACATCTAATCAATTCTTTGAATCTAGTATGCGCATTAATCATTCTTTTAGCTAATAAAGATCGCTCCTCTCTTCTATATTGTTCTATAGAATCATCCTGAAGTTTTTCTGTAACCAGCTGAACCATTTTAAAATTCTCTTTAAAGAATTGCGGCCTGTACACCTTTAAATTCCCCTCATAACATTGCTGATCGAAATCTATGGCTCTAATTGTATATTCTACATGATCAAAATCGTGCGTTGGTATCACCACATAGTTATAGGCACGCATATCTCCCAATAACCTTACCATGCAACGTTCATTAAACTTTACAAACTGCTTGGCAATTTGCGTTTTTGCCCGATCATCACAATGAGGCAATTCCTCTTCAATAAATACATCTCCCGGTATTCCGGCGATATGTTCTTCTATCAAGGTATCTTTATAAACAAGAAAATTTATTCGGTGTGGAGATAATATATGTTCAATTTCCAATCCGTAGATCCTGGAAGAATCGGCTAACTTCACATAGAAATAAGTAAAACTATCATTTAGAATATTTCGCACTTTTATTCTGAAGGGTTTTGAATTTCCGAAGGTGCAATAATCTATTGCATCAATATTTAAAGACTCCAAAGAGTCATCGCTTCCATCAGAATGTAAAATGGTATATACATGCTTTAAAGAATCATCAATTTCCTGGCGCTCACTATCAGAATAATAACAACGCACCCAAAGCGTGTCTTCATCATGACGATCATAAACCGTTACACAGCCTGCAAATCTTAAAAGATCATCATAAAAAACGGGAATCTTGGTATTCCTGTTATATTTTGCGAGGTAGGCATTAAAACGTTCATTTACGGGAAACGAAGGTTTTTTCCTGGACATTAATTTTTCTTCCATGTAAGCGATTTTCTCCAAAAATAAGATTTCTCAACCATATCTCCTGTAACAAAACGTTAACTTAGTCGTCAAATGTTAAAATCAAGTCTACTTTGGATACAATTCTAACTCTACAAAATCTTACCAAAAAATATGGATCATTAACAGCAGTAAATGATCTTTCATTCACCATTCAAAAAGGAAATGTTTACGGAATTTTAGGGCCTAACGGAAGTGGGAAATCTACCACTTTAGGAATGGTCTTAAACGTTGTAAATAAAACCAGTGGGGAATTTTATTGGTTTGATGGAAAAGATTCTACTCATGAAGCTCTTAAAAAAGTAGGAGCCATCATAGAACACCCCAACTTTTACCCATATATGACGGCAGTTCAAAATCTGGCGCTAGTTTGTAAAATTAAAGGGGTAGATACCGCCAAAATTGAAGAAAAACTTAAGATCGTAGATCTCTTAGATAGAAAAGACAGCAAATTCAAAACCTTTTCGTTAGGGATGAAACAGCGTTTGGCCATTGCCTCTGCCCTATTAAACGATCCGGAGATCTTAATTCTAGACGAACCAACCAATGGGTTGGATCCACAAGGAATACATCAAATACGAGAGATCATCAGAAGAATTGCATCTACGGGAACCACCATTCTTCTAGCTTCGCATCTTTTAGATGAAGTTGAAAAAGTATGTTCTCATGTGGTCATTATCAGAAAAGGAGTAAAACTTTATAGCGGTAAGGTTGATGAAATGAATGCCAGCCATGGTTTTTTCGAACTAAAAGCGGCCAATATGGAGCATTTAGAAGAAATTATATCTCAACACCCAGCTATAGATAAGGTCACAAATTCTGAAGGATTGATCACCGCAATTCTAAAGGAACCAATGGATGCCGAAATGATGAACAAATATGTTTTCGATCAAGGCATGACATTATCCTACCTAAATAAAAGAAAAGAAAGTCTTGAAGAACAATTCCTTCAACTAACCAAAGAAAATTCTTAATAAATGTTACGACTTCTAAATATAGAACTTCATAAACTAAAATATAGTCGTTCTGCCAAGATTCTTACCATTACCTATTTTGTGTTGATCACTTTTATTGCGCTAATTGCGTCTATAGAATTTGATCTTGGTAATATTCATTTTAGACTGGCAGATCAGGGCATCTTTAACTTTCCATTTATCTGGCATTTTAATAGTTATATAGCCGCCACCCTTAAATTATTTTTGGCTATCGTAATAGTATCGATGATGTCTAACGAATATAGCAATAGAACTCTAAAGCAGAATTTAATTGACGGATTGAGCAAAAAGGAATTTGTCTTATCAAAATTTATCACTGTCGTTCTTTTTTCTGTTATTTCAACACTGTTTTTATTTGTTGTTTCTCTCTTACTAGGATATTCGTTCTCAGATTACACCGAGTTTTCAATAGTTTTTTCAGATCTGGAGTATCTTCTTGGGTATTTTGTAAAGCTGGTTGGATTCTTCTCATTTTGTATGTTCTTAGGAATTTTAATTAAAAGATCTGCCTTTGCTTTAGGATTTTTATTCATTTGGTGGATTGGAGAAAGTATTGCATATGGTGTACTTAAATGGAAACTCTTTAGAGATTCTGACCTTGCAGATAATATTGCGCAATTCTTTCCCTTAGAATCTATGAGCAATTTAGTGGTAGAACCTTTTTCAAGACTAAATGTAATTAAAACCGCGGCCACTCAAATAGGATCTGAATTGGATAAAGATTACGGAGTTCACTGGTATCAATTACTTATTGTACTTATTTGGACAGCTATTTTTGTGTTCTTTTCCTTCAAGCTTTTGAAAAATAGAGATCTTTAAAATTGAAGATACCCACCAAAATAGCAAAGAGCTTATTATTCATAGTTCTATTTATAGGGTGCCTTGAGCTTAAAGCACAATCTAACAGAAGTGACTGTTCTGGAGCGATAAAAATTTGTGGAGATGGAGCTATTTCCAGCAATGCAACGGGATTTGGTATTCAAGAATTAAGTGGATTGAATAATTGTGCAAGTTTTGAGCATAACAGTCTGTGGCTGGAAATTGAGATCACAAAAGCTGGAACTTTAGGATTCGACCTAATTCCCTCGAGTCTAAATATAAATATAGATTACGATTTCTTCATCTTTGGACCCAATGCTTCCTGCGGCAATTTAGGATTTGCCGTTCGATGCTCTACCACTAACCCAATGGCTTCGGGAAGTTTGAATAATCATACAGGAATGAATGATATTGAAACCGAAACCAGTGAAGGTCCGGGAGAAAATGGAAATAATTATATAAGATCTTTAGATGTACTTCCTGGAGAAACATATTTTATTGTAATTGACAGACCTATTGGTAATAGTTCCTTCGATCTTAATTGGACAGGGACAGCTACAATTGGAGAATTCCCATTTCCTGATGGTCCAGAAATAAATAAGCCAGAAGATCTTCATCTCTGTAATTCTTCCGGAACTGCTACTTTTGATCTAAATGTAAATGCTGCAACTATTTCTTCACAAAGCAACACCACCTTAACTTATCATGAATCCTTAGCAAATGCTTCTGACAATATAAACCCAATTATAGGTAATTATACTAGTAATCAGCCTATCAAAAGTATCTATGCTAGGGTTGAAAATGATTTAACTGGTTGCGCTAAAATTACCGATTTTAATTTGGTGATAGATGATGGCCCTATTATTCAAACTAAAATTAAGATAGAACAATGTGATATTGATAATAGTGGAAATGCAGATTTTGTACTTTCCAATAGCAGTTCAGAAATTTTAAATGGTTTAAATCCATCTGATTATCAAATTGAATATTTTAAGGATCCATTAGATGCTGAAATTGGCGTTGCTTCGATCTCTTCTATATATATTTCCGCAGGGAATGAATTTGTCTACGCAAAAGTTTGGCAAAACGGGAACCCTAATTGTTATAATATTTCTGAAATAGAACTCATTAGAAATACACCTCCGATAATTGAAGATTTAACACTCGTGCAACCGCAGATTAACGGGAATAATAACGCCATTACTTTAAATATTCCTAATGCAGAAGATTTTGAATTTGCTATAGGGAACATTGATGGTCCATATCAAACCAGCACAACATTTAATAATATAAATTCTGGATTTCAAACTTTGTATATTAGAGATATTAATGGTTGTGCCATAATATCTTCAAAAATAGCCGTGATAGGCTATGATAATTTTTTCACTCCCAATAATGACGGTATTCATGACTTCTGGCAAATTAAAGGTATATCCTCTGTCACTGCTTCCAAGAATCTAGTTTACATTTATGACAGATATGGAAAACTTCTAAAACAATTAGATCCGTTTGGCAAAGGTTGGGATGGTACTTTTAATGGCGTTGCCATGCCAGCAGATGACTATTGGTTTCATGCGAAATTAGAAAACGGACAAGAATTTTCAGGGCATTTTAGTCTGATAAGGTAAGTGCTAACCAATTGCATTAGGTACAATTATTGCTTAATTTCGTGGAGCTAAGAAAAAGAGATTCATGAAATTCAATTTACAATCAGAATATAAACCTACGGGGGATCAACCTCAAGCAATCAAGCAATTGGTTGCCGGAATAAATAAAAACGAACAATACCAAACTTTATTAGGAGTTACAGGATCCGGAAAAACATTTTCTGTAGCCAATGTAATTCAAGATGTGCAAAAACCAACCTTGGTTCTTGCGCACAACAAAACGCTTGCAGCACAATTGTATTCAGAATTCAAACAATTCTTCCCGGAGAATGCTGTGGAGTACTTTGTGAGTTATTATGATTATTACCAGCCGGAAGCATTTATTCCAAGTTCTGGTACCTACATAGAAAAAGATCTTTCCATTAATGAAGAAATAGAAAAATTGCGTCTAAGCACCACTTCTTCACTTTTAAGTGGAAGAAGAGATGTAATTGTGGTGGCTTCAGTTTCATGTTTATACGGTATTGGAAACCCTGTAGAATTCAAAAAGAATGTGATTTCTATTGAAAGAGATCAACATATCTCCAGAACAAAATTGCTTACATAGCCTGGTTCAAAGTTTATATTCTAGAACCGAAGCTGATTTTAATCATGGGAATTTCAGAATAAAAGGAGATACCGTAGACATTTTTCCAAGTTACGCAGACAATGCTTTTAGAGTGCATTTCTTTGGTGATGATATTGAAGAGATCGAGGCCTTCGATCCGCAGACGAATGAAGTGGTAGAAAAATATGAACGCCTGAATATTTATCCGGCAAACATGTTTGTAACTTCTCCAGATGTTTTACAAGGTGCTATTCGCGAAATTCAAGATGATCTTGTAAAACAAATGGCCTATTTTCAAGAAATTGGAAAACATCTGGAAGCAAAAAGATTGGAAGAAAGAACCAATTTCGACTTAGAAATGATTCGCGAATTGGGATACTGCTCAGGTATTGAGAACTATTCCAGATATCTTGACGGAAGATTGCCCGGAACTAGACCATTCTGTTTGTTAGATTACTTCCCAGATGATTATTTAATGGTAGTAGATGAAAGTCACGTTACCATTCCACAAGTTCATGCTATGTACGGGGGAGATAGGTCTCAGAAAAGAGAATTTGGTAGATTACGGATTTAGGTTACCGGCTGCTATGGATAACAGACCTTTAAAATTTGAAGAGTTTGAAGCCTTGCAAAATCAGGTGATCTATGTAAGTGCTACTCCTGCAGATTACGAACTTCAAAAAACAGAAGGAATCTATGTGGAACAGGTAATTAGACCTACAGGTTTATTAGACCCCATTATTGAGATTCGTCCAAGTTTGAATCAGATAGACGATCTTATAGAAGAAATTCACGTGAGAGCAGAAAAAGATCAACGGGTTTTGGTGACCACGCTTACAAAAAGAATGGCGGAAGAATTGGATAAATATCTTACCAGAATCAATATAAGATGTAGATATATACATTCTGATGTTGACACCTTAGAACGTGTGGAGATCATGAACGATCTAAGAAGAGGAATTTTTGATGTTCTGATTGGAGTTAACCTTTTAAGAGAGGGGCTGGATCTTCCGGAAGTTTCTTTAGTAGCCATCTTAGATGCAGACAAAGAAGGATTTTTACGCAGTAATAGATCTCTTACCCAAACTATTGGTAGAGCTGCAAGACACCTTGAAGGAAGAGCTATTATGTATGCAGATAAGATTACAGATAGTATGCAAAAAACTATAGATCAAACCAATTACAGAAGAGAAAAACAGATAGCGTATAATACTAAAAATAACGTGCAGCCTCAAGCTCTGGTAAAAGCGTTTAATAGTACCCTTATCAAGAAGAAAGAAGAAGCTTATAAAATTGAATCTGCTCCCACTTTGAAAGCAGCTGAAAAAGAAACAGCTTATTTCAGCAAATCTCAATTGGATCAAAGAGTTCGCGATAAAAGAAAGGAAATGGAAGCGGCAGCGAAAGACCTTGACTTTATGACGGCAGCTAGATTAAGAGATGAGATTAAAATGCTTCAAGAGAAATCTAAAGCTTTAGACTTAGAAAATTCGATAATTGTTAATCTTAACTTTAATTGGGATAATTTTAAATGTAAACTTCTGAATTTCAACTAGATATTTTTATATATTTAATATTCCCTTTTACATTAACGGCTAATTTCATTGACTGTCTAAAACCAGTTCACGATGAAATATGCATTATTTTTTACGTTCTTCCTTAGAATAATTATGGGTTATTCTCAGGTAGGGATTAGTACGTCTAATCCACAAGCACAATTGGATATAGTTGCAGGATCTCCTGAAAACCCTTCGGTTATAGATGGAATCTTGATCCCAAGAGTCGAGAAATTCCCATCTACATCTCCCGGAATGGCTCAACATGGCATGATGGTCTTTTTAAAAACTGGCTACCCTCAATTTCCTGTTGGGATTTTACTATTGGAATAATACGTCTCAAAAATGGGAAGCGATAGGTGGAATTTCGGGAAGTAATTTTTATAAATCCGGAACTACCGCAAGTCCTAATAATATTACCGATGCTATTTTTAGAAAAGGAAATATAGGAATTGGGACAGAAAATATAACCTCAAAACTTCAAATAACTTTAAATGCTGACACTGATGTATCTATCAAAAAGGTTTTAGAAATAGATAACAGCAATCCTGCCACAGATAATTTAACCACTTATGGGATCATTAGTGATAACCGTAGCGCTACCAATGGTAATAAATACGGAATCAAGAATAATGTTGGAGGAATTGGTACTGGCATTCATTATGGCATTTTTAATGAAGCTTACCAGAACAGCGGAACAAATGAAATTTATGGAATTTTTAATCGGGTGGGAAAAACTTTTGGCGCCAAAAAGAGCAACTATGGTATTTATAACGAAATAGGAACTATAGAGGGACAAGGTACGATATATGGAATCTATTCTGTCGCAATTGGAAATAGTAGCGCAAAAGTTTATGCCGGATATTTTGCGGGGAAAGTTGGGATTGGAAATACACCACTAGAAGAATATATATTTCCTGCCGTTAGAGGAGCTACAGATCAAATTCTAAAATTAGATTCTTCCGGTAATTTGAATTGGAATTATCCAAATACTCAAAATTATTCTACCACTGGAGGCGCTACTGGAGATTTTGTAATTACAGACGAAATATATACGTTGAGAATTAATAATACCATCTCCTCTATTACCTTGCCTCCGGCAAATCTTAATAAAGGAAGAATTCATGATGCTGATTGGTTGGAGTGGTAATTCTCCTAAAACATTAAACTTTTTAAATGGAGATGATCTATATGATGTGGTTTCCGGTACTAGCATTACCACTATACCGGGAAATAAAATTTATAGAATTCAAAGTGCAGGGAATAGATGGTTGCTATTAGGAAATTAAAAAGCGCCATTTTCATGACGCTTTTTTACACTAACTAATCTAAAAACACAATAATGAATTGCTGATTAAGCAATCTCAATTAACCTTTTAGGCTGAACTTTAGCCTCTTCCTTCTTTGGTAAGCTAATTTCTAAAACCCCATTATTATAGGTTGCAGAAATTTTACCATTATCTACACTATCCGGCAAACTAAAAGCTCTTTTAAAAGTGCTATAGCTAAATTCTTTTCGAGTATATTTTTTAGCCTTTTCCCCTTCTTTGATTTCCTTTTTATTTTCAGATGAGATTGTTAAAACATCATTTTCCAATTCTATTTTAAAATCTTCTCTAAGTTTTCCCGGGGCTGCAACTTCTACAATAAAGTTTTCGTCACTTTCTTGAATATTTACCGCTGGAATACTGGTTCCTATACTATTAACATTTGTAGTTCCACCTAACCAATCTGTTTTAAACATATCATCTATAACAGATGGTAACCAATTTGCATCGTTTGCTTTAATTAAACTCATAGCTTTATAATTTTAAATTAAATACCAATTTTTCATGATTCACTTAGCAAAATAAATTCCAAATAAATTATCACGACATTTTGACTGATTTATTTGAAATAATAATGACTTTTTGTCTTATTAGGTAATGTTTTGTTATAAACTTTGAGAGTTTACGGGAGATATCCCTTATTTCATTAATTTTAGAACATAAAGAATTCTCATGAAACAACTATATTATCGTACCCTTTCTTTTTTTAATATCATTGAGAGTAAAATAGCGTTCTACCCTACTGCTTTTGCTGTCTTCGGAATCTTTTTCGCTTTTCTTATGATCTATTTGGAGAATTTAGGAATCTCCAAATATTTAATGGATAAAGCCCCATTCCTAGTAGTTAATAATGGAGATACCGCTCTTACCATATTAAGTTCGCTTATATCCGGACTTATTTCGGTGATTGTTTTTAGCTTCTCCATGGTAATGCTGCTTATTAAGCCAGGCTTCCAGCAATTATTCCCCTAGACTTTTACCGGGACTAATATCCAATAGAAGACATCAAATAATTTTAGGGGCTTATCTGTCTACCATCCTATACAATATATTTATATTATTCACTATTCAGCCGAATGGAGATAAATATCAAATTCCCGGATTTTCTGTATTAATGGGAATTTTTGGAACAGTTATTTGTATTTACGCTTTTATCTTTTTTATTCATAATATTTCGCAGTCTATACAAATCAGTAATATCCTGGAAAAGATCTATGTTCAGTCTAGAAATAGATTAGAAATTTACTGGATAAAGAAACCGAATACGATCAAAACTTCCCTGATTCTGAAGGATGGTATGAATATCATTCAGAAAAAAGTGGTTATTTTCAGAATATATCTACCACAAATCTTATTGACATCTGTATAGAATCTGAAACAAAAATTCATATCCTTCCGGTAAAGGGAATATTTATTCTTAATGGAACTCCCATTCTTAAATCTAAAAAAGAACTCGATAAAAAAATTGTGGATCAACTTTTAGCGAATTTTAATTTTGCGCGAGAAGAATTGGTACAAGACAATTATGTTCTTGGGTTTAAACAAATAACAGAGATTATTGTAAAAGCGATGTCTCCTGGAATAAATGATCCCGGAACCGCTCTTAATGCTATAGATTATCTTTCTGAATTGTTCGCACTTAGAATGCAGAAAAAAGACATTAATATTGTTAGAAGAGAGGATGAGCCATATTTAAAAATAAATACCATTGCTTTTGAAGAATTGATGTATCAGGTAATGGCCTCTATAAGAACATACTGTAAACACGATATTACGCTAACCCATAAGTTGCTCCTTATGTTTAATCATTTAATAAATCAGAAACCCTACAACCAAAAATACAAAGATGTAGTTTTTAAAGAAGTAAAAAGCCTGATACATGATGTTAAAGAAGGTATATCTAATGAGAATGATCTGGAGAAAATTTTGAATCTTGCACATCATTATAAGCTAATAGAAAATAACCAATCTCATTAAAATTTAAGATTTAAAAATGAAACTCAAACTTTCAGCTCTTGCATGCTTTCTATTTTTAAGTTTATCAGCAATAAATTGCAACGCTCAGCAAACTGCTTCAAAAAACGTTTCCACTTTTACATTAGAAGCTCCGCAGCTTGATACCATAAAGAAAATATGGATCTATTTACCTAAATCTTATACAAAGACCAGGAAAAATTACCCGGTACTTTATCTTCAGGATGCACAGAACTTGTTCGATAAATCTACTTCTTATGCAGGAGAATGGCGAGTAGATGAAATTCTAGACAGTTTAAAATTAGATCTTATAGTTGTTGGAATTGAACATGGTAACGAAAAAAGGATAGATGAGCTTACCCCTTTTCCGCACCCTAAATATCATGGAGGAAAAGCAAATTCTTATCTCAATTTTCTCACGCAAACCTTAAAACCAAAAATAGATTCATCATATAGAACCGCTTCTGATGTTGAAAATACGTTTATAGGTGGAAGTTCCCTTGGAGGCCTATTTTCTTATTACGCTCTTTTAAAACATCCCGATCTTTTTAGCAAAGCCCTCGTGTTTTCACCAAGTTTTTGGTTTTCTGATGAAATCAAACCTTTTACAGAAAACATTGAGGCCGACGATATTAAGCAAATTGAGATTTACTTTAGAGCCGGAGAAGATGAAGATGAAACTATGGTACCGCTAATGATAGAAATGGAAAATAGACTTATTGATAAAGGCTTAGCTCCAGATCATTTTAATTTAAAGTCTATTCCCGAAGGAAAACACAATGAAGCTGCCTGGTCTAAACTGTTTCCTGAAGCTGCTCTATGGTTATTAGAGAAATAATCAAACTTATATAAATTAAAAAAGCCCATCTCAAAATAAATTGAGATGGGCTTTTTTAATTTATAACAACTAATAATTAGTCTTCATCTAATACCGATACTTTGATATAAGAATCTCCATACACTGTATGTGTTTGCTTCTTAAAATCTTCAGCTTTGGCTTTAAAGATATTATCAACGTAAGTTTGTGGATTAAGATCTATTAAAGGAAACCAGGTGCTTTGCACCTGAATTTGCAGTTTATGACCTTTCTTAAAAGTATGATTTACATCTTGTAATTCAAAAGTTACATCTGTTTTCTTATTAGGCTCAAAAGGTTCCGGTTTTTCAAAAGAGTTTCTAAATCTCCCTCTTAAAACCTCACTTCTCACCATCATATGATAGTTACCCATTTTCAAATACTCCTGTGTTTCCTCATAATCTGGAGCATCTGCAGGATACACATCAATAACTTTTACAACCCAATCTGCAGCTGTTCCCGTAGTTGCAACTTTTAAAGCAGCTTCTATAGGTCCAACTAAGGTCATATCCTCTTCTAATACCTGAGTTTCAAAAACAAGCACATCTGGTCTTCTGGCAGCAAATCGTTGATCGTCTGTCATATATTTTCTTGGTGTGAACACCATTTTAATATCTTCAGAATATGGAACCGGTTTTTTAGGATCACTCACAAATGAGATTTCAGCATCTGTAGCATCTTCAGTTAATTTTTGATCTGCTCCTAAATAAAACTTTTTAGATTCTGCTTCTTTTGGAGGCCAGTTTGCATATTTATCCCATTCTCTATTTCCTGTATCGTACATATAAGCTTCTGGCAATCCAGATTGCTTAGATCCGTCTCCCTTTAAGAAATGGTTAAAGAACTTAGTTTCGATATCTTTCTGAAAATTTTCAGAAATATTATCTCCAAAATATACATTACCTATAGCCTGACGGGGAGATTTTCTCGCCCAATCTCCATGACTCCAAGGTCCGTAAACCAAAGTATTATAATTGTCTCCGCTCTTTTCTATACTCTGGTATTCATGAAAAGGTCCATAAAGGTCTTCTGCATCAAACAATCCACCAACCGTCATTACAGCCGGTTTCACATCTTTTAAATGCTGAAGAATTCCTCTTGATTTCCAGAATTCGTCATAATTAGGATGTTCTTTAAGTTGCGTCCAGAATACATTGTCTTCTTTGTAATATTTATCTAAGTTGCTCAACGGCCCATTATCTAAAAAGAATTGATATTGATCTTCAGAATCTAACTTCGGCATTTTATACCAGGCGGTATCAGAAGGTTTAGATTTTTCATATCCAAACAAAGCTGTTGCTCTCCAGTAGCTTAACAAATACGCACCGTTATGATGGAAATCGTCAAAAAAGAAATCTGAAATTCCAGCTTGTGGAGATACTGCTTTTAATGCCGGATGTGAATCTAATAAAGAATAGACTGCATAAAATCCTGGATAAGATATTCCCCAGGTTCCAACTTTCCCATTGTTATTTTTTACATTTTTAACCAACCAGTCTATAGTGTCATAAGTATCACTGGCTTCGTCAAATTGTTTTCCTTTTTTATTCGGAATATAAGCACGCATGTTATCATAAACGCCCTCACTCATCCATCTACCACGAACATCCTGATAAACGATGATATTTCCTTCTTTCATCAAGAATTCATTCGGGCCAATTTTAGATCTAAATTGATCTTCACCATAGGGTTGAGAACTATAGGGAGTTCTCTGCATTAAAATTGGGTATTTTTTTGAAGTGTCTTTGGGAGAATAAATAGTAGTATGAAGCTTAGTACCATCTCTCATGGTAATATCTACTTCCTGCTTAGTGTAATTGTCGGCTACTTTATAATCTTCGCTTGTCTGAGCAAATCCTGAAAAAGTTAACAGAAATGCAAGCAAAAGCATGCCGGGGGTTTTTATTAATTTCATATTTAAGAATTTTTAAGTTCCTAAAGATAGAAATAACCCCCGTAACCCTAAAAGAATTTTACTCTTTTACCTTTTGTTTAAAGTTATTAGCACCTGATTTTAGCCAGGTAAGATACTTTCTTAATATTTGGAGTGTATCCTACAGGTTCCATCAATAAGTTCATTTCAGAATCTAATAACACATAGAATGGTTGAGAATTGTTCTTGAAATTAACCGTTTGGAAGGTTGCCCATTTATCTCCAACAGTTTTGATCTTCTTAATAGAACCGTTCTCTCTAACGTAGTTAAATTGTTCCTGTGTTGGCAATTCTTCTCGATCATCTACATATAAAGAGATCAGGATATAATCATTTTTAATGGTTTCGTAAACTTCTGGATCACTCCACACCTTCTCTTCCATCTTTCTACAGTTCACACAAGCCCATCCTGTAAAGTCTAACATAATAGGCTTATTTTGTTCTTTTGCAGCTTTCAAGCCTTTTTCCCAATCTTTATAGGCTTCTAAACCTAATGGACCTTCTGTTTCTTTATCGTAAACACTATAAAATAACGGGGGTGGGAACCCACTTATCAATTCCAAATTAGCAAAGGGTGTATTGGTTAATCCCGGAAATAAATAGAGAACAAATAGAAAAGTTAGGGCTCCAAGACCAAATCTACCTTTGCTCAATTTTTTCTTAGGACCATCATGCGGAAATCTTAAAATTCCGAAGAGATACAACATCAATCCAATTCCAACTATTATCCAGATCCCTATAAAGATCTCTCTTTTTAAGAATCCCCAATGTTCAACAAGATCTGCATTAGATAAGAATTTAAATGCAAGTCCTAATTCCAAAAATCCAAGTACAACTTTTACAGAATTTAACCATCCCCCACTCTTTGGTAATGAATTTAACCAGTTTGGGAACAATGCGAATAAAGCAAATGGCAATGCCAAAGCTAGCCCGAAACCACCCATTCCAAAAGATAATTGTGTTGCTCCACCATCACTACTTAAAGAGCCTCCAAGTAAAGATCCTAAAATAGGCCCTGTACAAGAAAAGGAAACTAAAGCTAAGGTTAAAGCCATAAAAAAGATCCCAATAACACCACCAACACTAGAGGCCTTATCATCCATCTTACTACTCCAGGAAGTTGGTAATGTAATTTCATAAAACCCAAAAAAGGATAAAGAGAATACTATAAAAATGACGAAGAAGACAATATTCAGCGTCACGTTCGTAGAAATATTATTAAGTATTTCGGGCGCTACACTATCCAATAAATGAAATGGCAGACTTAATAATAAGTAAATTATAAAAATGAAAAATCCGTATAAGATGGCATTTGTTAAACCCTGTTTACGCGTCTTAGCTCCTTTAGTAAAGAATGAAACCGTAAGTGGGATCATAGGGAAAACACACGGAGTAAGTAAAGCTATTAAACCTCCTAAAAATCCAAGTAAGAAGATAGATAGATAACCTTTCTTTTCTTTCTTTTCCTCTAGTTGAAAATTATCATTTCCCTGAACACCAATATTTAAATTGTTGGTCTTATCTACATCTACCGATGTTACTTCAACATCAGAATAACCTTTGCTGGCTTCATTTTTTAACACTGAAATTTGAAAGGGTACAGTTTCCGGTGGTAAACACTGAGTGTCGTTACAGGCCATGAATTCCACTTCAAATTTTATAACAGCATTTTCATCCAGAACTTTGATCATTTGGGTAAAGACAGCCTCATCTTCAAAGAATTTGATCTCCATTTCAAAAACTTCATCAAAAATAGAAGGTACATCAGGTTCTTCCATTTCTCCCCTAAGCAAATACTGCTCAGGAGCTTCTTCAAAAGTAAATGTGGTAGGAATTGGTCCCTCGTCACCCAAATGTTGTGAATAGAGATGCCAGGTTTTCTCGATAGAGGCTTTCACCACCAATTTATAAATACTATCGTTTTGTTTTTCGAGCTTCGCATCCCAGGATACGGGATCTACAACTTGACTTTCTTCTTGTCCAGGACTAAAAACCTGAGCCTGAGTTGTGATTAATGAGGATACAAACAGAATCAGGAATAAAAAATACTTCATGGGGTATAGGTTAATTTTATAATTTTTTGAGAAGGATCTGTCACTGCAAACCTATTATCGGCTCTATGATTCACCACCCAAACAATTTTATTATTGGAGCAAAGCAACCAAATACTTTCCTTTTCAGGCAAAGATAATTTTTTGTCCTTAAAGTAGTCACTTAGCTTTTTCTTTCCTTTCATTCCAAAAGGATAAAAATAGTCGCCGTTTTGCCATCTACGCAGAACTAATGGAAATTCAAGTAAATCTTTGGGTACAAAAATATGATTTGAATCTACCTCATAAACTTTATCTACTTCATGAAAACTAAAAGTTCCCATAGGTAACATCACTACATCTTCATTTTCTGGAATTTGATATTCTTTTGTAGGATCAGCGTCCGGAATTTCTGTTAATAATAGATGTTCACGATCTTTTATAAGCCTATGAGTTCTGGAAAAAACCACTTTGCCAGATTGTGCATCTAAAAGTGCGTGCACATCATTCCACTCTGTAAAACCAAAAGATTTTAATAATTGATATAAGACCGCTTTATTATTGGGTATCTTTTTAAGGATATCTAATTTAAGCTGATATCCAAAATGCGTTTTTTCTACAATTTCATTATAAAGAAGCGCCATATAATCTTCTACCAGATCTACGCTCTCTTTTAAGAATTTTTGAGATTGAGAAAAACTTTCCAAAAATTGTGGATTTATCTCTTCTAGAACAGGAACAATTTGATGTCTGATTTTATTCCTCATATATTTTGGAGAGGCATTACTGCTATCTTCCCGCCATTGCAATTCATTTTGTCTAGCGTAAGCCTCAATCTCTTTTCGAGAAAAATTAAGCATGGGTCTTAAAATATAACCATTGGTGTCTTTAATTCCGGTAAAACCTTCAATGCCGGTGCCTCTTACAAGATTGATTAGAAAAGTCTCTACATTATCATTGGCATGGTGGGCACTTAAAATAAAATCGAAGTTTAACGATCCTCTTAGTTCTTCAAACCAGGAATAGCGAAGATCTCTCGCTGCCATTTGTATAGAAAGTTTAGCTTCTTTGGCGTAAGCCTCTGTATTAAAAGCCTGGGTGAACACTTCTACATCCAGGGCATCTGCAAGATCTATTACAAAAGCCTCATCTTCATCACTCTCAGTGCCCCGTAAATTGAAATTACAATGGGCTATAGAAAAGTCAAGTTTTGCTAGTTTGCAAAGATGAGCCATCACCACACTATCTACACCCCCACTTACCGCTAGCAAAAGTTTACTCTGACAGAGAAATGGAAACTGTGATTTGATCAGGTTTTTAAAGGCTTTTTCCATAGAAAACAAAGTTACTAAAATGAAGTTCTATAATATTCTGAAATCGGAAAATTACTTCAAATCATTTGGCTTTTGCATTGTTTTAATTAGAATCTTGTAGCACCTTGCGCATTGCCTTAGATTTGAGCAGGCATTCTTCATATTCTTTCTGCGGAATAGATCTTGAAGTGATTGCACCTCCAACCGAAAATGAAGCATATTTTGTATCGGCATTGTACAGAATACTTCTAATAACTACATTAAAATCAAAATCGCCTTCAGGGGTAAAATAACCCACAGCCCCGCTATACAATCCACGTTTTGAGACTTCCAACTCTTCTATGATCTTCATTGCTGAAATTTTTGGAGCTCCCGTCATACTTCCCATTGGGAATGTAGAACGCAACACTTCTACCGGCGGAATTCCTTCAGCTAATTCAGAAGAAATTGTAGAGATCATTTGATGCACCTGCTTAAATGGATAGATCTTACACAGTTCTTCTACCTTAACGCTTCCCTTTTTAGCGGTATGAGAAAGGTCATTTCTAACAAGATCTACGATCATGATATTTTCAGATCTTTCTTTAGGATCATTTTCAAGATCTTTCGCAATTTGAGTATCGGTTTCTAAATTTTCATCACGTCTGGCTGTGCCTTTTATAGGTTGAGAAATGATCTTATTTCCTTTTTTCTGAAGATATCGTTCCGGGGAGGCGGAAAGCAAATACTTATTTTCCCACTTAAAAAATGTAGCGAAAGGAGGAGATGAAATTTTATTGAGATCTTGAAAAGCATGATATGGATCTATCTTGGCATCTTCTAAAAAAAATTCCTGACAAAAATTGGCTTCATAAATATCTCCCCGATGTATATGGGCTAACAACTCATTAACCTTATCTATATACTGAGCTTTGCTAAGTCTGGAATTGATCTCAACCTTATTTTTCTTCACTTTATATTCTAAAGCTGCTATTTCAAAATTAGAGATCTCTTCAAAATCAGGCTCCATTTCATCATCTATCATTCTTAGATATTGAAATTCTATCTGATTATCTTTAATAAAGATCAATTTTTGAGGTTGAAAAAAGTAGAGATCTGGAAAGTGCAGGGAATCTGAATTATTCGATTTTAGCTCTTCTACATCGTTCTTAAGATCATAAGAAAGATAACCAAAGATCCAGTCTTTGGTGGTTTGCTGATATTCATGAAGTTTATCGAACGCGTTTATATAATCTGTTTTAATAAGCGTGAACGCCTGTAAAGCCAGAACTGCATCAAAATTGCTGTATTCCTGATGATAGTTATTACTATCTAACCAGGTAATTTCGTCATAGGTTCTACTCCATTCAAAAAGTCTTTGCTTAAAACCTTCAACATCCTCAACATTATATTTTTTTATACTTCGCAATTACTCTTCAATTTCATGAGAAAATGTGGTTAAAACATCTTCAATTCCCATATTCAACACCTCGTTCTGAATCTCATCATTTTCAAAATTATCATTGAAAGATGGAAAGCTAAAACTCTCTATTACCTTTCCACCAAAACGAGGTAAAATACCTTTAGTATATTCTAATGAAGAGGCCGCACCTCGTACTCCCGGAGAAGTACTCATAAGCAAGATCTTCTTGTCTGCTAAGAAATTACGGTCTAATCTAGAAAGCCAATCAATAATATTTTTAAAAAATGCTGAAACATTCCCATTATGTTCATTAACAGAAATTATCAAGGCATCATTCTCAGAGATTAAATTCTTGATTATTCTAATATCTACAGGATATCCAGATTCCTTCTCCTTATCTACGCTAAACATTGGAATCTCAAAATCACTTAATTTAATGATCTTAACATTATGCCCCTGAATTCTATTAGCAACATGTGTTACAAAACGATGATTGATAGAAGTACTGCTGTTAGAGCCCGCAAAGGCAAGAATATTTTTCATAGCGTTTTTTGATTGAGTCCAAAAATACCGAAAATAAAGACATTAAACATCCTTTAAAATTAGAATCAAAGCTGAAAATTTACTCATGAGAGTTCTGAAAAATCAAAGTAGTACACTACAAACCAATTTTCTATCTTCTTTTTAGCGGAAACCTGCGCTGCAAAACCTACCTTTGCAGTTAATAAAAACCTCATCTTGTGACTTTTCAGGATCTTAATTTAAATACTCCTCTGCTTAATGCCTTAGAGGATCTCAAATTCGAAACCCCTACTCCTATTCAGGAACAGGCATTTTCTACCATTATGTCTGGTAAAGATGTAGTGGGAATCGCGCAAACCGGTACAGGAAAAACCTTTGCTTACATGTTGCCTATCTTACGCATGCTTAAATATTCTGAGCAAAAGAATCCGCGTATTTTGGTAATGGTACCTACCAGAGAATTGGTAGTGCAGGTTGTTGAAGAAATTGAAAAGCTTGCGGCATACATCAATGTGAGAGTTGCAGGAGTTTATGGTGGAGTAAACATCAATACACAACATCAAGATCTATTGCAAGGTCAGGATATTGTAGTTGCTACCCCAGGCCGTTTGTACGATCTTGTTATAAGAAGAGCGGTTCAATTAAAGTCTATTCAGAAATTGGTGATAGATGAAGTTGATGTAATGTTAGATCTTGGATTTAGATTTCAGATCAACAATATCTTAGAATTAATTCCGGATAATCGACAGAACATCATGTTCTCTGCAACCATGACAGAGGCTGTAGAAGAATTGATTGATGCCAATTTTAAAACTCCAGAAAAAATATCGGTTGCAATAAGTGGTACTCCTTTAGATAATATCGAGCAACGCGGATACAAAATTCCTAATTTTCATACCAAAGCAAATTTCTTAAAGGAGTTGCTAAAAGATAAAGAAACCTATTCTAAGGTTTTGATCTTTGTAGGTTATAAAAGATTAGCAGATAGATTGTTCGAGATCTTGAATCTTGAATTTGAAGAAGAATGTACCATCATTCACTCCAATAAAAGTCAGAATTATAGATTAAGAAGTATTCGCCAGTTTGGAGAAGGTTTTTGCAGAATTTTGGTGGCTACAGATGTAATGGCGCGTGGACTTGATATTGAGCATGTATCTCACGTTATAAACTTTGATACTCCAGAATATCCAGAAAACTATATGCACCGTATTGGTAGAACCGGACGTGCAGAAAGACAGGGAATCTCTTTTCTTTTGACTACAGAAAAAGAAGAAGAAAATCTTGAAAAGATCGAGACCTTGATGAGAATGGAAGTTCCTCAATTTGAACTCCCAGAAAGTGTTGAAGTATCTACCGATCTTATCCCTGAAGAACAACCCAAGGTGTTTGAGATCAATAATCCTAATAAGAATGAGGATGCTCCCGGGCCTGCTTTTCATGAAAAGAGTGCAAAGAATCAAAAAGTGAATTTAGGTGGTTCTTATAGAAGAGAGATCGCTAAAAAATATAAGAAGCCTAAAACTCGAGGAGACAAGAATTACAACAAGCGCAATAAGAAATAGTCTTTCATAAACCTTCAGTTCTATGTATAGTTTAGAGAATAAAAAACTAAGCTTAAAAGTAAAACCTACAGGAGCAGAATTGTGCTCTATTATCAATAAAGAAAACGGACTGGAACATATCTGGCAAGGAGATCCAAGTATTTGGAAAGGCCATGCCCCTGTTCTATTTCCAATTGTAGGAAATCTTAAAGACGATGAGTTTATATTTTGAAGGGAACACCTTATTCTATGCCTCGTCATGGAATCTTTAGACATAGCAATGCCATAGAACTTATTGAGCAAACAGAAGATCGCTTAACCTTTAGCTTTAAATATTCTGAAGAAACTTTAAAACAATATCCTTTCAAGTTTGAATTTCAGCTGAGTTACATTCTTAATGAGAATACAGTTGAAGTAAATCATGAAGTTATCAATTTAGATAGCAAACCAATATATTTCTCTGTTGGTGCACATCCCGCTTTTAATCTTCCCCTATTCGAAGGGGAAGAATATTCAGATTATTATCTGGAATTCGATAAGAAATTAGATCTTAAAACTCACTTATTAAGTCCGGAAGGATTGGTTTCAGAAGAAACAGAAGAGATTATTTCTGACAGCGATACAATCCAATTACACAAAGACCTATTTTTAAAAGACGCTTTGATCTTTAAAGATATCAGCTCTAAAAATGTGGTTTTGATGAGTAAGAAGCATGGACCGATTCTAGAAGTTAACTTATCCAGATTTTAAGAATTTAGGCTTGTGGGCAAAACCGGGAGCAGATTATGTGTGTATAGAACCCTGGTTAGGAATTGCCGATGGGGTGAACACCAATAAAGATCTAAAAACAAAAGAAGACATTAATAAATTAATGCCTTCTGAAACTTTTAATGCTTCCTATTCGATCTCTATCAAATAGCCGCGTTTATAGATTTAACTTCTCGTTTTCTTTTTTGCTGCTTTTGCTGCGCGTTTCTCTTTTAAATTCAACGTAGGTTCTTTCTTTGCTGAATTTTTTGAAGGAGATTTTTCTTTAGCCATGATTTCTGTTTTATTACAGTTATAGAGATTAAATGTAAGTAAAACTTAAGATACCATAGATGATTATTTTAAATCTCTTAAACTTTAATTTATCGTCAAACTGTTCCGATAATCATCGGAATTGTTTCAGCTTCTAATTAAAACATATTACGATAAAACAGATCCTGAAATAAATTCAGGATGACGAAAGATGACAAAAAGTGAATTTCAATAATTTCCAATAAAAAACCCCAACGATCTAAGATCATTAGGGTTATAATTATAAATGGGTCTATGACCCTAGATGTGCATTGCTCTATCATTGGCCGCCATTGCAGCTTCTTTTACAGCTTCAGCATATGTTGGATGTGCATGACTCATTCTTGCGATATCTTCAGCAGACGCTCTAAATTCCATTGCAGTTACAGCTTCTGTAATAAGATCGGCAACACGAGCTCCAATCATATGAACTCCTAAAACCTCATCGGTCTTAGCATCTGTTAATATTTTCACCAATCCGTCGGTATCTCCACTGGCACGAGATCTACCTAAAGCTCTCATTGGGAATTTCCCTTCTTTATAATCTACACCGGCTTCTTTAAGTTCTTCTTCAGTCTTACCAACTGCAGCAACTTCCGGCCATGTGTAAACAACTCCAGGAATAAGGTTATAATCTATATGTGGTTTTTGTCCCGCGATCAATTCAGCAACCATAGTTCCTTCCTCTTCCGCTTTGTGAGCTAACATTGCTCCTCTTACCACATCACCAATCGCGTAGATATTCTTTACGTTGGTTTGTAAATGATCGTTCACAGAGATCATTCCGCGCTCTCCAATTTCAACTCCGGCAGCATCGGCATTCAATCCATCTGTAAAAGGTCTTCTTCCTACAGAAACCAAACAGTAATCTGCAGTAAACTCAACTTCATTTCCTTTTTTATCATCAGCCTTCACAATAACCTGATCGCCATTACGCTCTACAGATTTTACTTTGTGACTTACGTTGATGTTCATGCCTTGTTTCTTAAGAACTTTATTCAGTTCTCTTGAAAGTGCAGAATCCATAGTAGGGATAATTCTATCCATATATTCTACCACAGTAACTTCTGAACCTAAACGGCTATAAACCTGCCCAAGTTCTAACCCGATAACTCCACCTCCAATAACCACTAATTTCTTAGGGATCTCTTTCAGTTTTAAAGCTTCGGTAGAAGTAATGATTCTTTCTTTATCTATTTTGATAAATGGCAAGGTTGAAGGTTTAGAACCTGTAGCTATAATTACATTCTTAGCTTCAATAGTTTCATTTTCACCTTCAGTTTTATCGATATTGATGTGGGTAGCATCTTTAAAAGATCCAACCCCTTCAAAAACATCAACTTTATTCTTATCCATAAGGAATTTTACCCCATCACAAGTTTGTTGAACCACAGCAGATTTTCTTTTCATCATCTGCTCTAAATTCACTTTTATCTCTCCTGGAATATCTATACCATGCTCTTCAAAATGCTTTACAGCATCGTCATAATGGTGAGAAGAATCCAGTAAAGCTTTACTTGGGATACATCCCACGTTTAAACAGGTTCCACCAAGGGTAGAATATTTTTCAATGATCGCAGTTTTTAATCCTAGTTGTGCGCAGCGTATGGCAGCCACGTATCCACCGGGACCAGATCCAATAATTACTACATCATATGTACTCATAATTATATATTTTTTTTAAAACCGAAAACAAAAGTACGACTAATATCGGCAATGACCAATATCCAGGTATCCGTAAATAGTGGCAGTTAGCAGTTAGCAGTTAGCAGTTAGCAGTTAGCAGTTAGCAGTTAGCAGTTAGCAGTTAGCAGTTAGCAGTTAGCAGTTAGCAGTTAAAATTTTGCAAATAGTAATTGAAATTGTAAATTTCAAGTTCTTTGTAAAATTTTTTCACTCTTTCACTCTTTCACTTTAAACTTTAAATCTTTGAACTTTGAACTTTCAATACTCATTACTCAATTCTCATATCTGATTTTTAACTTTTAACGTAAACCACCTTTTTATTCACAAATTCCATCATTCCATCTTTGGCCAATTCTCTTCCGTATCCTGATCGTTTATTTCCACCAAAAGGAAGTCTAGGATCAGATTTTACTAATTCATTTACAAAGAAGGCCCCATCAGTAACTCTTGAAGCATATTCGACTGCTTTTGCTGTGTCTTTAGTAAACACGCTAACTCCAAGTCCATATTTAGATTGTTCAGATAAATCAAAAGCTTCTTCTACAGTTTTTACTTTAATTATCGCTGCAAAAGGTCCAAAGGTTTCTTCATCAAATGCAGCCATTCCCGGTTTTACATTTCCTAAAATAGTAGGTTCATGGAAACAATTATCTTGTTTCCCTCCCACAAGTAAAGTTGCGCCCTGAGAAATCGAATCTTTTATCTGCCGGTTTAGTTGATCTGCGAGATCTTTTCTTGCCAATGGTCCAACTTGAGTTGCATCATCTATCTGTATCTCCTGCTTTAAGTTCTCTTACAGCTTTTGTAAATTTTTCCACAAATTCATCGTGAATAGATTCTAGCAGGATAAATCGTTTGGCAGCAATACAACTTTGACCGCAATTAAGCATTCTTGCTGAAACTGCAGTTTTTACAGCCTTATCTATATCGGCATCTTCCAGCACGATAAAGGAATTATTACCACCCAATTCCAATAGACTTTTCTTAATGTATTTACCCGCTATCTGAGCAACTGCAGATCCAGCCATTTCACTTCCGGTTAGCGTTACCGCTTTCACTGCATCATGGGCAATTATTTTTTCTGTTTGATCGTGGTGCACTATTAAATTCTGAAAAACACCCTCAGGAAATCCTGCTTTTTTAAATATTTCTTCTATTATTTCCGCACATCCAAAGACATTTGGCGCATGCTTCAATAAACCTGTATTTCCGGCGGTTAAAGTTGGTGCTGCAAACCTGAATACCTGCCAGAAAGGAAAATTCCAGGGCATCACCGCAAACACAGTTCCAATAGGGTCATGCCTTACAAAACTTTGTTCTGCATCAGTTTTCACCACTTCGGGTGCAAGAAATGTTTTCGGCATTTTCAGCATAGTAATCACAAACCCAGGCACATTTGTTAACCTCAGCCCTGGATTCAGAAATAGGTTTCCCCATTTCCGAAGTGATCATTTGCGCATATTCTTCAACATTCTCTCTTAATATTTCCCCTGCTTTTTGAATTAATCCTGTACGATATGAGAGTGGCTGGCGGCTCCAGGTTTTAAATGCTTCCGCAGATTTATCTAAAATATTATCCACTTCAGTGGAAGTATGTGCCGTGTACTGCCCTACCTGTTGCCCATTGTATGGATTAATGCTGTAAAATTCCATTTGTTCTTTATATTATTAATATTAAAGGCGTTAATTCGATTCCAGTATAAATAAGAAGCGAGAATTAAATTTTTTATTTACCATCTCCGAATTATAAACTTATTTTCTTAAAATATATGTTACTTTTTTCCATTGATGAAAAAAGTAACCAAAAAAATCTAGGCTTACGAAACTCTATCTAAATTTATCGCTTTACACCTAAATTTTAAAACTCGCTTTAAAACATTTATAAAAATAAAATTTTCTAGCTCAAACAACCTAAAATTTCACGGTGCTTTCGCTTCAAATTTTACGATAGATTTTCGATAGACCATTCAAAAGTGATTCCTAACAATTTCGTAAAATGGGCAAAATCAGAGATGTTTAGGTTTCTTACAACTTTATTAATTGTTCCAATAAGAACCATATCCTTTTCTTGTTTGAGACCAGAAATTTGCAAGTGCTTCCCAGGATAGTTGTTCCTCCTTTTATAATTGCCCTCGTAGAGTGTCCAGTTGTGCTTTATCGACATATGGTTTGGCCTGGGCCATAGCGCGAACAAGTGTTTCGGTAACAGTTTTTCTGCCAATCGAGTTCAGTTGATAGTTTCCTGCTCAAAATAGGTGTATTCGGGAACAAGACTTTCAGCTACGTACGGATTCCTCTTTATATATTTCTAACGGTTCGGTGGAAGCCTGTTCAAAATCAATCACTTTATACTGTTCTTGAAAATTATCAAAAGACTGAATTACTTTTTCTTTGGGCCACCGCATTTCCACGGTCCCTTCTACCGGACGATAAACAGCAGTAAATAAGGTTCCGAAACCTTCTTTAAAACGCTTGTTATAAAGTGGCTTTTTAAGAAAGGAATCTGCAATTTTCGCTGCATTCATATCTTTTTTGGCCAACATCTTCTCAAGAAATGCAGAGCGTTCGAGCGTTTTATTAAAAGCTGCATTCTCGGGCCAATCTACATAACCCTGATGGTTGGTGGTAAAGGCAGCATCAGTAATGAGCGGTTCTCTGTCTGGTGCGAGGCGAACGGTTTTAAAAGCGCCTGTTTTGTCAACAACAGTGACGTTGTAAGACATATGGGAAGGAATACGGATTAGAGCCGCTACGGCTTCTTCCACATTGCTACAGAATTCAAGTACATATCTTAAGATAAACGGAATTCCAAAACCTTTACCAACCACTTTTCGTCCCACCAAAAGTGAGGGAAATAGCAAGCCCGTCTTCATTCATCCCGTCCACTGCGCCAATAAGGCAATCCTGATGTCGCAATCACTTTTTTTCCGTTCCAGGCACTTAATAGTTGGGTGCCTTCCATAAGATTAGGGTGATAATCGTAATTGCGCACCAACTGAACTTCTTTGCCAGTCAACACGGCATTTGAACAGCCGCTTATGTATGCTGGAGGCTGAAAGCCGGTTAAAAAACACGCAGCCTGATCATCTGCCTTTGCCAGTTTGCAAAGACGTTTGTAGGTGGGCCACATTTCTGGCATATATTTTTTGAGTGCTGCCTCTGAAGTTTTTAAATCTGGATTGTATTGTGTTCCTTTTGAATTGAGCCACCCCTTATAGGCTTCCCAATGTGTATTAAATAATTTTTGCCATTTCTTTCCAGGTAGGCCGGGTTCGGAAACCCCCATAAAATGTAATTGCATAGATTTTTATTTCTTTTTTAATGCTAATTTATTCATGTGCTCTAAAAAACACGTGCAGCAAAATAGTCTGATTTTTTTGCTAATGATGTTAAAATCGCATAAATTTTTACTTCGTTAAGGTTCCAGAAAGTTTTGGCTTTTTCTTATCCTCTACCATTTCAGATTTATATTGCGAACGAATGGCTTTGATCCAGTGCTTGGCTCTGTTGTTTAATTGGAAATCATCTGTCATCATTCGCCCTCTGGTTACTAAAATTCCCATATCTGCGCCTTCATATAAGTAATCTCCTTTTTTGGAAATCCTTAAAAAGAATGCTTCATTTTCATTTTCTACGGCTCTACGGTGCGTATCCATTCGGTCATACTGGATATGCCCTGTATCATACATTCTCCAAATACCTGATTTTGGTGCATCGGTGACATATTCTATGGTATCTTCGGTATGTTTTACAATTAATTGGCTCCATCCATCCAGATTTTCCTGATTGGACCAACGCTTGTTGATCGCTTCAATGTCAAGTTCGTATTCAATATTCATCCATTCGAGAATATGAAATACAAATAAAGGTGCATCTGCAAGTGCAAACACCGCGTGGTTTGTAATCGAACTAGCGCCTGTTACCCGTGGATTCAATTCTCCGAGGTAAATTTCGCCATTATCTTGATCGATGAGAAAATCAAGCTCAAAATAGCCTTTATAGCCTTCTTCTCTTAGCTGATTTCCGAAAAGCTGTGTATTCTCAATTGCTTTTTGTCTTAATTCTGGGGTAAAAGCATTTGGATAGATTTCATTTCCACACCAGCCACCTTCATAAGGAGTTAGTTCTTTAAAGCCTACCAATTCCGTCATTAGTGGCGCTACAATAGTTCCGTGACGAGTTACACAGGCTTCAATCGCAGATCCTCTGCATCGTATGCGCTTCATGATTTTAACTTCGTCTTCTGCTTCGATCTCTTCAGCATATTTTTTGTATTCTTTCTCATTGGAAATAAAAAAGGTTGTATGTCCTGAATCCCCAAACGGCGTTTGGATTACCAAATTGTTTCCCAAGATCTTTAGAAACTTCTGTAAGATGTTTATAATCTTTTACTTTTGAAAGTACATAAGGCACACATGCCACACCTGCTCTTTCCGCAATTCTATTGGTATTTACTTTATTATCGAGAAAAGTTCGCATTTCTGCAGTTGGAAACATGATTTCCAGACCTAATTTTTCTGCCAGTCTTTCGGTTTCTTCATTAAACATTAAAAACATTGCTTTTCCTGGCGAGCCATCTACAGATCTTGTTTTAAGATAATCCTGTACTTCAGGATGTTGAAGCAAATAATTATTAATGTCTTCAATTCCTTCAAAATCATCATGGGGAATTTCCTCTTTTGGAGAAAATACATTTGGATGTAATCCGTCAAAACATTCAATATAGGTAATGAATTTGAATCCTTTTATCCATTCATCGGCTCCTAAAAGGTTGAAATTGGTAGCGCTAATAAAATATAAAGGCTCTTCATTTTTATGAAAAGATCTTCGGATATCTGAAACTCCCTTTAACTCTTTCTTACCAGATTTTGAAGATGTTCCAGCCTTTTTTGTAGCTGTTGTTTTTTTAGTAGTCGTTGATTTTTTAGGAGTCGTCGCAGGTTTTGCAGTCACTTTAGAATTTTTAGCAGCTGTCTTTGATTTTACCGTTTTTATTTAACGAAGCTTGTTTTTTCCCATTTTCAGCTCTTTCCCCTCATTGGAATCTTTGTCCTATCTGTTCCAGTTTTTATTGGAGATTTTGATTTATTATCATTGAGTCTCCTTAGATTGGGTAGTATTTGGTTTTTTAGATTCCATAATTATTGATTTTATTTAATTAATTTCTTTTTATTATTATTTCCCATAGACCCCATGGAGGTAACGGTTTTTTGTCTGTTCAATACATTTTCTTTAAAAATTCTTAATCCCAGATCTGCACGATAGCCATGAATTTCTGAAACATCCAAAGCAGTTAGAAACCTGATAATTTCTTTGCTTACTACCTGTCCGGGGACAAGTACCGGGAATCCCGGTGGATAAGGAATAATAAAAGAAGATGCAACTAAGATTCTGTCATTTTCCATTGCAGGTAAACATTCTGCTAATGGCATATATTCATAATTTTCTTCATTATAAGCCAAGAAAAAAGCTTCCCTGATATTACCTCCAGGCACCCCAGGTACAGCCTGAAATGAATGATGGAAATAACTAAAATCAGGTAATGGTGGAAAATCTTTAGTTAAAGAATAAATTTTATCCTGGCGGATCTTATTTTCTTTAGAGCTTAAAGAGCGTAATTCCTTATCAAGTTCATCTGCAATTTTCAGTAAGGCATTGGTTAGATAGGTAACACTTCCCCTAGTAGTCCCAATATTGGTCATAAATAAGACCGTGTTTCTGGAAGTCTTATTTATCTGGATATTGAATTTATCCATCAGGTACTTATTTTTGAAGGTATCTCCATCTACCCCGGTACGACCTATATGCAAAGTTATTTTGGTAGGATCCAGCACGAATTCATCTTTCTCCCAGGCAGTTTCCATCCTGTTCCAGCCTTCTTTGGGATCATAATATTCAGAAAGCCCTGATTTCCGCAGTTCCTTCGGAATAAAATCACTTACCGTTAAAACATCAAAATATTTATTGAGTCTTGGATGATCATTTATTTTGGCGCGCAACATCATCGCCATTTCTATACTTTTTTCTACCAACTCATAGCCTTCAAACTGCACTTGCCTTCTTCCTGCATCTAATGATGCCAGCATTTGGTAGTTTGGTGAGGTGGAAGTATGCGTCATATAAGCTTCCATAAACGTATTCTCGCTCTTTCTTCGGAAGTCTTCATCCCAAATATGTATCATGGATCCTTGACGAAAACTGCTCAGTGTTTTATGGGTACTCTGCGTTGAATACACTCTTATTCTAACTTTATCGGGATCTGGAAGCACTGAAGTTTCATCTTTCTTAAGATTCTTGATATACGCATCATATTCTTCCCTATAGGCGTCGCTCCTATATTTCTCATAAAATTTTTGAGCGACAAACATTCCTGTTCTTTGTTTATAATTATAGGTGAATCCCGCAAAAGCGAACCAGGCTTCATCCCATAAAAAAATCATATCTGGTTTTATGGCGAGAATTTCCTGCATTACTTTTTCAACATTGTAAACCAGACCATCAAAAGTACAGTTGGTAAGAAGTAACATTTTTACCAGGTCTAATCTTCCGGCTTCCTTTAATTGAAGTAACTTTTCTTTTATCTGTTCCAAAGGAACTGCCCCATACATTGAATATTCTTCAATAGGATAGGAATCCAGATAAACGGGATATGCACCTGCCAGCACCAATCCGTAATGATGAGATTTATGACAGTCTCTATCAATAAGAATCACATCACCTGGTTTCACAAGGGCCTGGACTACAATTTTATTTGCTGTGGAAGTTCCATTAGTAACAAAAAAGGTGTTCTGAGATCCATAGGCATCGCTGGCCATCTTTTGTGCTTTTTTTAATGATCCCGTAGGCTGAAGTAAAGAATCCAATCCACCTGTTGTGGAAGAAGTTTCTGCCAGAAACATATTTCTACCGTAGAATTTACCAAAATCATGAATCCACCTGGATTTAAAAACCGAATTCCCCCTTGAAATTGGCATTGCATGAAATATCCCGGTTGGTTTTTTACTATATTCTTTTAAGGCAGAAAAGAAAGGAGTTTCATAGCGCTCGCTATATCCCCCTTAAAATAGTAAGGTGTAATTCCTGCAGATCTTCAGATCTGTAAAAGATTCTTCTAAAACTTTTTAAGGTACTGTCTTTAAGGTTCCCCAATGAAGTATCTGTGACATAATAAGTATCGAGTTCAGGCCTGAACTTCTTCACCAGATTACCTAAAATTGGTCCCAATTCTGATGCTGGTTCTGGAAGCCAGATCTAGTTTTAAAACATTTTGGATAAAAGGTTTTAACGTTGGCGTTATTTTATTGGAATGATAAGGCGGTGCATACCGAATTACAACCACCGCCTGAATATTGTAATTAAAATGTAAGGCAATCAATGCATCTTCAAAAGACCGCTGCACTACGATCCCATAATTGAATTGATCATTGGCACTACGAATATCTTTAAGATCATTTCTCAAGTTTGTTTTCTTCCTGCACAGAAATATCTTCCACAAATAAAACTTCAAAATAAGTTTTTCTTAACAGCCTTCTGCGAACCGCTCCATTTTCTGAAGTATCTATACCTTGATCTTCATCTTCAATAAAATCCGGATTACTTCTATACTTGTCGCTAACTAGTTTTTTCGTTAGCTCAGCTATTTTATGCGCTAATGAGGTATGTTCATGCCTATCCAACATTTCGTTTAGCACTTTTAAACAAGCTCTTCCGGGAAATGCAAAATAACTTTCCACACTCCTTCAAGTTCCTTCAAAAGCTTACGTAAGGCTTTTCCTCAGATCTTTTTCTTCTGAAGCTCCCCTCTTGCACTTTTTAAGTTTGATGGATTCACTTTTTAAAGTATTCCACGACTCCAATCGAAGCTGTGCAATATTATAATGGTTTGAACGAAGATGTTTTTTATCTGGCATAAAATTTTATTTATTTGAATGTAGGGCAAGTTTATTTCCTTCAGAATCTATAAAAATGGCAAAATAACCTGAGTCTTTATTTATAAGCGTTTTATGCATAACAATTCTACCTCCGGCAGGTGCTACACGTTCCAATACCAGGTTTAGATCTTTCCCGGCATTAAGATAAATCAAAGGGCCTGTATCACTTGGACGTTGAACCAGGTCCGGCAACTATAGCTCCACCTATTCCTTTATTGGCAGGAAAAAAAGCCATTGCATAATTACCTTCAAAATTTTTCTCCATCTCCATCTGGAAAATATGATCGTAGAAATCTACCGCCTGCTGGAAATTAATTGCTGGGATTTCAAACCAGCTAATAAAATTCTTAACGCCTTGTTCTTCTTTTTTTTCTTTGTTGATACTCCTCCCATATTATTCAATTTTATACGCCTTCAAATCCCTTATAACCGGTTGGATTTGATGGTGGTTCATATTCATTTTCCTGCATTTTTAATTTCGCCAGGGTATCAAGCTTTGTAGGTTTGATAAGTGGACCCAATGAGTTTAAGTATGGCAATTGAGCCCCATGTTGATAGATCCCGAACTGACCAATATGGTCTCGAAAACTTTTTAAGGGTTGACCTAATCTTAGCACTCCAAGTTCCCGGCTTCGTCTTAACTCTGTCTATGTTTAATTCTAGTGGGAAAATTTCTTCATTCCCTTCCGCCTGATAAATTACCCGGCCATCCGGTCCACAAACCAGTGATCTTCCATTACCTCCAGATTCCAATCCGTTGACATCAAAAAAGTAACACTGATTTACTGCCGCCATCGCCCTTACTATAGATAATTCTATATCTCTATCTATAGTACCAGTCATTGTGGGGTGCAAGATCACTTCGGCACCCATTACAGAAAGGGTACGAACGGTTTCTGGAAACCACATATCATAGCAAATAGATATTCCAAATTTTGCTACATCTGGCACATCAAATACACAAAAATGGGAACCTGGGGTTACCCCAACTTCATAAGGATAAAAAGGAAACATTTTTCTATAGCGAGTTACCACTTCCCCTTCGGGGTTTATGACACTGGCCGTATTATAAATATTGCCTTCAGATTTTTCGAAAATAGAACCCGGTAATAGCCAAATATTATGTTTTTTGGCCATTTTCTGCATTTCCATGTTCAAATTCCCCAGGAATTTCCTGTGCCGTATGAGTTAAGGGCCCATAAGCACATAATTCACTAAACACCACCATATCTACCCATGGATAAAGGCTCATTGTAATATCCAGCTTCAGTTTCATCATTTCCACATTGGAAGCGACGGCTGATACTTTCATTTGTATTCCTGCTATTGCGAATGGATTCATTATTTTTTTAGTTTATTATTTTATTGATTTACTATAAGTAAGTTTGAATTACATCCACAAGAAATTTTATGACCACCCTCTCAGGAATCCTTGTCACTTTTTATAGCCTAATAATTGTTTAAGTATTTTTTTTGATCTGATTTACTAGTATATCGAGCCCTTTGTTAAGCTCTTCATCTGTAATTACCAAAGGTGACAGAATCCTGATCACATTTTTAAAAGTTCCTGCGCTTAACAGAATAAGACCGTCTTCTGCGCATCCTTTTACAATCTTATTGCAAAGTTCGGTGTCTGGTTTCCCAGGATCATTATCTTTCACAAATTCAATTCCTATCATCGCGCCTATGCCTCGTACATCACCAATACTAGAATTTTCCTTCTGAAGATCTTTCATTCGGTCAGTAACTATTTTACCTAATCTGCACGGCCCTTTCATTCAGGTTGACATCTTTCATGTACTGAATAGTTGCTAATGCCGCCGCACAACAAACCGGGCTACCTATATAGGTTCCTCCAATAGTTCCGGGTCCTGCCGCATCCATTATTTCTGCTTTACCAAGTACTGCTGCTATAGGTAAACCAGATCCCAGAGATTTGGCATAAGTACTTAGATCTGGCTGAACTCCATAATGTTGCCAACTTGCCCAATGTCCTGTACGGCAAAAGCCGCTTTGGATCTCATCCATGATTAACAGTACCCCGTGTTCATCACAAAACGAGCGCAATCCTTCCAGATATCTTTTAGGTACTGGATTAAAACCACCCTCTCCCTGAATAGGCTCTATAATAATGGCTGCAACACTATTGATATCTACCAAATTATGGGCACTCTCGCGAAGGCGAATAAGTTCGGTATCAATAAAATCCTCCATCTCCTGAGTTCCATGAAACTTATAAAAATTTGGAAATGGGATTCTATAAACTTCCGGTGCAAAAGGCCCCGAAGAGAATTTGTAATTTACCTTACTGGTAAGGCTCATCCCCATAATGAGTTCGACCATGGTAGGCTTCTGTAAAACATAAAACCGCAGGTCTTTTTGTTGCCTGCCGGGCGATTTTAATGGCATTTTCCACCGCTTCTGCGCCGGTGCTTATAAGCATCACTTTGGTTTTTTCACCATGTGGAAGGATCTCAGCCAGATCCTCGCATAACTTTATATAAGGTTCATAGGTTACAACATTAAAGCTGGTATGAAGATATTTTCCAGCCTGTTCCCTAATTGCTTCAACAACAGGGTCTGGGCAATGTCCAGCATTTACAACCCCTATTCCTCCAGCAAAATCTATGAGTTCCCTCCCATCAACATCGGTAATAATAGCGCCTTTAGCATGTTGTACGGTTGCGGTATTAAAAACACCTACACCATTTGCTACAATATTTTTTCTCCTATTAAGAAGTTCTTCAGATTTAGTTTTTTGTTCGATCATAAATATAATTAGATTGTAAAAAGAGAATAAAGAATTATTAATTGTAAAAAATTAAATATTAAAGTAAATAAGGGAGTTTTACTTCAAGAATTCTTAGTGTCTTAATATACAATAATTTTTATATTATTACGAGGTAAAATCAAACAAATATGTAAATTACTAACAGTAAATATCATAAAAAATATAATATTATGTTAAAATAAGACATTTTACAGGGAATAATTAATTTACATTCCTGAAATTATAAAAATTAATATGGCATTTTTTATGTAAAATGTTTCTATACAGGAATAGCCGTTGTGCTTTTCACCGGACTTATAATAAACGTGCTTTGTGTACTTCCAATATGCTCTAATGCGGTAAGTTTTGTAACCATGAATTCTCGGTATGCTTCCATATCTTTTACCAAGATCTTCAAGATATAATCATACTCTCCACTTACATGATAGCACTCCAAAACCTCGGGAAGTTTCTCTACTTCCGCTTCAAATTTAAGCATATAAGATTTTGTATGCTGAATGAGTTTTATCTGGCAAAAAACCATAAAGTTTTTCTCTACCCCAGCAGGATTTATAAGCGCTACATATTTTGAAACCACCGCATTCTTCTCTAATCTTTTGATCCTTTCAAAAATTGCGGTTACAGAAAGGTTGAGTTTATTAGAAAGTTCTTTATTGGTGATCTTACTATCCACCTGTAAATGCTGAAGGATCTTTTTATCTATAGGATCTAATTTCATAACGGATATTTTTTCTCTTTATCTGGCTTAATTTGACAAAATAAAGATTAATAATCTGCAATTTATCATATCATTAGATTTATTTACTGAATAATTGTGATTGACTTGATTTTCTTTCAAATTCCTGTTTATTTTGATAGAATCAAAAAATCAATTTAAGATGAAATACAAACCTGCAATCATATTCAAGACCTTCAATATTTTGGAGAATTTGGGGGAGTTAACCCTTCAATTTCAGATTCGTCTACGTACACTTTTCTTTCAGCAAAGACCATGTTCGATACGTTTGAAGGAAATGCAGATGGCTGTTATTTATACTCCAGACACTCTTCCCCTTCAAATTTATATTTAGGAGAAGCTTTAGCTGCTATGGAAGGTACAGAAACTGCAAATGTTGCAGCATCTGGAATGGGAGCCATTACTTCTACCCTCTTACAATTATGCAAAGCAGGAGATCATGTTGTTGCCAGTAGAACTATTTATGGAGGTACTTATGCCTTTTTAAAGAATTTTGCTCCTGGCTTTAATATTCAAACCTCTTTTGTAGACATCACTAAACTTGATGCAGTAGAAGCTGCAATTACCAAAGACACCAAAGTATTATTCTGTGAATCTGTAAGTAATCCTTTATTAGAAGTTGCAGACATCGCCGGACTTTCTAAGATCGCTAAAAAACACGGATTGATATTAATAGTAGATAATACCTTCTCTCCCCTTTCAATTACCCCGGGAGAACTTGGAGCAGATGTTATTATTCATAGTTTGACAAAATTCATCAATGGTAGTAGTGATACTGTTGGAGGTGTAACATGCGGAACTCAAGATTTCATCAATGCGCTTAGAAGCGTGAATGATGGGGCAAATATGTTGTTAGGCCCAACTATGGACAGTTTGCGCTCTGCTTCTATTTTGAAGAATATGAGAACGCTTCATATCAGAATGAAGCAACACAGCAAAAATGCAATGTTTTTGGCGCAGAAATTTGAAGAAGACGGATTTAGAACGGTTTATCCTGGATTACCATCTCACCCAAGTCATGAGTTATATAAAACCATGATGAATCCAGATTACGGATTTGGAGGAATGCTTACTATAGATGTTGGTAGCATAGATAAAGCAAATGAACTTGATGGAATTAATGCAGGAACGTAACTTGGGATATCTTGCAGTAAGCCTTGGATTCTACAAAACTTTATTTAGTGCTCCTGGAAGCTCAACTTCTTCTGAAATTCCATTAGAAGAACAAAAAGAAATGGGATTAAGCGATGGATTGATCCGTTTTTCTATTGGTTTGGATAATGATATTGAAAGAACTTACCAGATCATGAAAGATTGTATGAAGAAAGTTGGTCTTTTAAAAACTGAGAATGCTTAATTAGTTGAATTATTATATATTTTCCTAAAAGGGAGTTTTGGTCTTAAGACTAAAACTCCCTTTTTATTTTATAAAATACCTGATCGATCTGGTTACAAGTTTTAAAATTGTGTATAATTTGGCAATAAAACCTATCTACTCAACAATAACTTCATTTTTAGACTTGCCAAATTTGCCTTAAAATCGTAGTATTACGATCCGAAAAAATAAAAACTTAATGGAAGACCAAAGCAGTACCTTCGAAAATGAACCAATAATTGAAAATAGAGAACTGAATATCTGGGAGGCATTGATCCCCGTTTTCGCCTTAATTGGAATGTTGGCTTTTAACGTATATGTTTTTGGAGATGATGCTTTAAGTGGATCAAATCAGTTCATATTATTACTGGGTGGTGCTGTTGCAGCTATTGTTGGACTTTTTAATAAAGTGAAGTTCGATAGGATGATTGATGAAGTAGCTAACAATATTCAAAGTACCGCAGGAGCTATTTTGATCTTATTGATGGTTGGGGCGCTTGCCGGAACCTGGATGATGAGTGGGATTATTCCAACCATGATCTATTACGGACTTCAGATCTTGAATCCTACCATTTTCTTACCTGCTTGTGTAATTATTTGTTCTATAATATCTGTAGCAACAGGAAGCAGCTGGACAACCTCAGCCACTGTGGGTATTGCTCTTATAGGTATTGCTAATGCTTTGGGTATTTCTCCCGGAATGACCGCCGGAGCCATTTTATCTGGAGCTTATTTTGGAGATAAGATCTCGCCTTTAAGCGATACCACCAACCTGGCGCCTGCTATGGCCGGAACAGACCTTTTTACGCATATTAAATACATGCTTTACACAACGGTACCCACCATTACAGTAACGCTTCTTATCTTTGTTATCTTAGGATTGAATATAGATGTTTCTGGAAATACAGATACTTCAGAAATATTAAACACCATAGAATCTTCTTTTCATATCACTCCCTGGTTATTTTTAATTCCCGCCATCGTGATCTTTTTAATCGTTAAAAAAACTTCCCCGCTTATAGCGTTATTAATAGGAACTTTACTAGGTGCTGTTGCAGCTATTATCTTTCAGCCGGAAGTTATAAGACAGATCTCGGGAGCAGATAACTTAACTTTTATCTCTGGATATAAAGGGATCATGCAAGCCATTACTGTAGACACATCTGTAGTTACAGATAATGAAAATCTAAATGATCTTTTCTCCTCTGGCGGAATGGCAGGAATGATGGGTACTATTTGGTTGATCATCTGTGCCATGGTTTTTGGTGGAATAATGGAAGCTATTGGAGCCTTAGCAAGAATAAGCTCGGCTTTATTAAATCTTTTTCATACCACCTTCGGATTGTTTGCCAGTACCGTTATTAGCTGTTTAGCGCTTAATGCAACGGCTTCAGATCAATACTTAGCAATAGTAGTTCCAGGGAAAATGTTTGCAAAAGCGTATAGAGAAAAAGGCCTTGCTCCAGAAAATCTTAAGTAGAACTTTAGAAGATTCTGGAACGGTTACATCTGTATTAGTACCATGGAATACTTGTGGGGCTTACCACAGCGGGGTGCTAGGAGTGCCAACATTATCTTATGCCGGCTATGCCTTTTTTAATTACTTAAGTCCGTTTATGACCTTGCTATTTGCTGCTTTCAGCATCAAGATCAGACAGTTAGCAACTTCAGTAAAAACCGCTTAAGATATCCAGGATTTACTGCAGATTTTTAAAATAGAAATAATTTATTTTTATTCTAGATCACTATAATCAAATTCTATTATTCAATAAGAAATTAAAATTTTGATCTTCGCTCTAAGCGGATGCATTTTCTATTTTTGCACGTCGAAAATTAATAACAAACCTAAACAAAATATAATATGGCTTTAGTAGGAAGAAAATTTCCAAATTTAAGTGTAAACGCAATGAATGATATGGGTGATACCTTCAAGTTGAACATTCTTGAAGAAGCTCAGAAAAACAAGAAAAAAGTATTGTTGTTCTGGTACCCAAAAGATTTCACATTTGTATGCCCAACCGAATTACATGCATTTCAAGCTTCTTTAAAAGAATTTGAAAAAAGAAATGTAATGGTAGTTGGAGCTTCATGTGATACTCCAGAAGTACACTTTGCATGGTTAAATACTCCTAAAGACAACGGTGGAATTGAAGGTGTAACTTACCCAATTCTTGCAGATTCTAACAGAAACTTAAGCTCTCAATTAGGGATTTTAGATATTTCTAATGAGCAGTATGATGAAGAAACAGGAGCTGTAACGGTTGAAGGAGATAATGTAACTTATCGTGCTACTTATTTAATAGATGAAGATGGTAAAATCTTTCATGAAGGTGTAAATGATATGCCTCTTGGTAGAAATGTAAATGAATTTTTACGTTTGATAGATGCTTACACCCACGTTCAGGAAAAAGGTGAGGTTTGTCCTGCAAACTGGGAAGAAGGTAAAGAAGCAATGAACGCAGATCGCGAAGGAGTTGCCTCTTACCTAAGTTTAAACTAAAAAAGGAAAAGCTATGGTTAAGGAATTAGAACAAGATAATTTAAATGAAGTTGTTGCAAACAACGATACGGTTTTGGTTCAATACATGGCCGGATGGTGCGGAAATTGCCGAGTAATGAAACCTAAATTCAAAAAGTTAGCAGGCGAAAATGAGAATGCTACTTTTTTAATGGTGGATGCAGAGAAATTTCCGGAATCTAGAAAAATGGCCAAAGTAGATAACCTGCCAACTTTTGCAGCCTTCAAAAATGGAAAATTAGTTAATCAGGTTCAAACCAATAAGTTTGAACTACTAAAAGATCTAGTAGATGAAGTTGCCAGTAATTAAACATTTACAACGTAATAATGACGCTGAAAAGCTTCAAAATACGATAGATGTTCTAGAAAGCTTTACAGAGCACAGATCTGTTTCTGATGAAGAAATGGATGTAATTGGAGAATTGATCACCAATTTATGTGGAGCTGTAGAAGTTCATAAAATGATTGAAAATGGCGATTCTGAAATGGATGCTGCCAATAATTTTGTAAAAAAGGTAATGGGGTCTATAGATCGTTAAAACCTTATATTAAATTGCTTACAAAGGCCGATCTCTAACAAGAGATTCGGTCTTTGTTGTTTTTATGATAATTTTAGTAAATCCCTACGTGATAAGCATTAAATTTAGCTTTTGAATCAATAAACGTCAAAATATCATGTCACAGATAACTTTAAGAGATAATAAAATAAATACTTACGGGAGTTTACCGGAGATGGGTGAAAAAGCCCCACATTTTGAATTAGTAAAGAGCGATCTTTCTGCTGCCAAATTAAAAGATTTTAAAGGCAAGAGATTGATCTTAAACATATTTCCGAGTATAGACACTAACGTTTGTGCTACTTCGGTAAGAAACTTCAACGAGCGTGCTGCAAAATTGAACAATACCGAAATATTGTGTATTTCTCGAGACCTTCCATTTGCTCAGAAACGTTTTGTTGATGATGAAGGATTACATAATGTTACCAATCTTTCAGATTTTAGACAAGGAGATTTTGGAAAAGATTATGGAGTAGAAATGATAGACGGACCAATGGCCGGATTACTATCTCGAGCAGTGATTGTATTAGATGAAGAAGGAGTAGTAATTCATAGTCAGCAAGTGCCGGAAATCTCTCAGGAACCTGATTATTTATCAGCTTTAAAAACCTTGTTATAAATGAGGGATTCATACCTCGGAAAACGTATTAGAGGCGGCGGCTATGCAATAAAAGGTGCCTGGATACTTTTAAGAAGTGAACACAGTATTCAAGTACAATTTTTTATGGCTATTGGGATAACCATCGCCGGTATTTATTTTGATATTACAGCAACCGAATGGTTGTTTCAGATCTTTGCTATAGGATTAGTGCTTAGCATTGAAGGCTTAAATACAGCTATAGAAGGAATTGCAGATTTTGTGCATCCCGATATACATACTAAAATAGGTTATATTAAAGATGTAGCTGCTGGAGCTGTTCTATTTTCAGCAATTACAGCCTTTGTTATAGCTTGCATTATTTATCTGCCCTACATTTTTCCTGATGTGAATTGGTAACCCGGTACAAAATTTAAAGGAGAATACAGATTTTTTGAAGAACCCGTTAAGTAAACTTAGCGGGTTTTTTATTTCATTAATTTTTAAAATAATAATAGGCCTCTCCAACTGCTTCCCCAAAGAAATAGAAGAAAGCAATCATTACAAACCCAAAAACCATAATATCGAAGGTCTTTTTATGCCTGATGTTCAATTTCTTGTAAACAAAATAGATAGATACTTATAGCAAATCAAAAGCACTAAAAAATAAGTCATATTTTAAATTTTAATAGATAAATGCTCCCATTAAGCTACCAGAAATTACTCCAGTGGTTAAGCCCGTTAACACTCCTATTAATGGAGCATTATAGAACTGGGCTAAATAAATACCGATAATTGTTCCTACTACTACGCCAATACATAATCCAAGCGTAATGGCTTTTTTGTTCTTTCTAAATTTACTCATTAATGACAAACTTAACAGACGATGAACGAGAACATTAGGGGGAGTCTATTCGTGTCTTAGCCTTTAGAGTCAGCTATATTATTAATAATTGAATGTGAAGATAATAATTTATTTTATTTCGAAGCATTTAACTCACTATAATTCAGAAGACTATACTTAAACGAAAGTTAAAATTTACACCAGGTATCAAACTAGATAAAGCGTAATAAAAACGCTCTATTTTACGCTGAGCGTTGTTAAGACCTTTACCTTTCTATATTCATTTATTCTAGGATCAAAAATCTCCTGATTTACATAAGTAGCCTCTACACTTTTATCTTGAAGTTCAGAATAATTATTTTGAAGATCAAAACTAGAATCTACAAAACTCAACCAAAACAATTTTTCGGTCTTCCCCTCGTCTGTCTTTAATTCCAGAATAACTATGGCTTCTTCTTTTATAGATTTTACCTTCCCAAAAATTTCAAATTCTTCAATTTTATTCTTGTTTGAAATATTTCCTAAAGATGCCACTAAGGTAGGGCAGATAAACGCCATTCTAGAGCCTATTGCTTTCCCTAATTTCTCGCCACTTTCCCCATCTAGAGCCTCTAGATTAAGATCGTAATCTTTTACAAGTTGTTCTTTATATTCTTTCGCGCTCAATAACAAACAGCCTCCAAGATCTTCTTTTGTAAGATCTGATTTATTTTCTTTCACTTTTTTGATACAATCACATGCGTCTTGAGCAATAGTATCTACATAATCTATTTCTTCCTGGGCATTTGCCAGGGTAATATTGGTAAGTAAAATAATTATCAAGTAGATCTTTTTCATAAGTAGGTTTTGGTTAAGATTGATTTTATGTTTTCTAACTGTTATTTTTCTAAAGCTCTTCTATCCCAATTTGCCAGATCTGCGGCAGCATTGTAGGTGCTATGTAAAAATTCTAATAACATCCCTTCGGGATCTCCTGCCTGCTGAACATCATTATAAGCCAATAGATATTCTCCCATTTCAGGTTTATAAAAAGAGGCTTTTGGTTTTATCGAGGCTTCTTTAAACCCCTTTGGTTCAGGATAACTATAGTTGTAAAATGCTGCAAAAGGAACCATTTCATTGCCGGGCCAAAAGCCACTACTGCTCACTTCATGCGAATATGCTTCTTGAGCAACCCAATCTGGTAAATTAGGCACCCCTCCGGGATGTTTGGGAGCTGTTCTGCCAGAAAATCTGGTAACCGCAAGATCAAAACTTCCCCAAAAAAAATGAGACGGACTGCACTTTCCAACAAATTCTGCTCTAAATTTATTGAACACATCGTTGCTATTTAATAAGGCCTGATGCAATTTAGAAGCATGCTCCGGGTGGTAGGTGCCATGAGAAACATCTTTATCTAAAGGTTTTGGATCTACCAATTCATTGGGAGTGGTATTTATCTTTACATCTATTCCAAATATATTTAAAGCCTTAAATAGTTGAAAATAAAGACCTGCTACGGTAAGATTTTTGAAACCTATAGTTACTGACTCTCCTTTGCTTGTAACAAGCTCCAACTGATGTTGCAAAAAATTAAAGTTTATCTGAAAATGCTTATTGCCAAAAGGCAGATTTCCTGTAGTAAGACCTGTGGTATTCAATAATAAAGCGGTATGCCAGGAATGGTTGATCCAGGGCATGCATTCCAGCTTTATTTTCCCTGCAATTTGAGTCCACAAGTGCACGGTCTCATAAGTTGCTTTTCCCTGTGCGTAATCTAACTCCGGCCAATTCATTTTCTCTAATTTCATAACTCTAGATTTTTTTTGATACTTTCTTTAAAAAACCAACCTCTCTAAAGTTAAAACTATTTTGCTTTTAAATTGATAAAATCTGATTGGTTATAATATCATTCCCTGGAAATTTTAAAATTTTAAAGAATTCAGATCATTGCCAATCTATTCTTCCAGCATCCATTTTATTAGGCCCTCGTGATCTACTATAGACCAACTATGCGGATTGCGATCTCCATTGGCTCGATATCCTTTCTCACTAGTGGCAATGTATTGCACATCATTAAAGCCTCGAGCTTTCAAAGTGTCAGAAAGTCTTTTGATATGAAAAGCATTCAAAGTTTCATAATCTGCATTGGTATTTTCTTTCCACCAGGTAGTATTTCGTATACACATTTGCTCTGTATCCTTTATTTTTGCGCGAAAACAGAAGTTCCTGCAAATAATAGCATTATTAGTAGCTTTTTCATCTTTGGGGGGATTTTAAAACGAAGCTTGACTCGCGTTTAATTAATAATATATTTTCAATATTTACCTTTCTCCCCGCAATTATAGAGAAGTTGTTTTAAAGCAATTATTAGCAATTTATGATTCTCTTTTCTGGAAGCTCTTCCCTGCCAACATTTCTGGCTCTAATCTCTGGCCTGACGTATGCTAATGGTATCAAAATAATCTCCGTTTTGTAGGAAGATCTTTAGCACCCGGTCTTCCCCGGTGGTATTAGCGAATATTTCTATATGAAGTTTCTTAGCATCAGTTCTAGAGATACTAAATTCTTCTTTAGAGATCACAAAGTCATCGGCTATGGTATTTGTTTCAGAGAGATCATAGTTCTTATTATCTAAGAATATTTCCGCAATCCACCAGCCAGTGCCTTCTGTTGTAATATCTACAGTATTACTTTCACCCGAGACACTCACTTCTTTTTGCGAGAGTTTGATATTATCATCCCATTTCCCTACTACATCATCTTCAGAATTACCACAGGCAACCAATAGAAATAAGCAACTTAACAACCCGAATGATCTTAATCTTTCCATATTAATAAATATTATTTAGATGTTAAACTCATTCAAGTTAAAGAATTAATTAATAAAATCCTTTAAAAGATGCTAATTTGTATTTAATTCTAAAGAAAAGATGATGATCTATTAAATCTAGCTATCTCCATTTTCCACTTTCTCCATTTTATTGTGTCGCCCATTAAAACCATCGTTAAATCCTTCTACAAAGTCACTCCAGTCATAAATTATTATAAAAGTAAACATGGCAAATATTCCTAAGATAGGAAAAACTTGATATCTCTACTGCTAATTTTAATATTCATATTGTTAGTTTTAGGGGTTAATTATTGAGCCTTGTTTTACGCAGACTTCTATGCGTTCTTTTTCTTCTTATATCGCTTTGCTATCCAAACGATTAAAACAATTAGGGCAATACTTAGTGCGGCACCAAGTAACATCAATTCTCTTCCTGATAATTCCACTTGTAAATTCATAAGTTTCTGATTTTAATTTAAATATATTCTAAAATTTTGGAGCCAAATAATTATTACAAATCATAAGCTACATAAGCCTGATTGATTATTCTAAATTCTGCATTCTCATTTAATACATTCTCAAAAGCTTTATAAGTCTATCCAGACAAAACCATTATTGCCCCAATCCCTCCCCAGGAGTTTACAATCTTAAAAGCATCATATTTATCTGAGTATCCTACCACCAACATTGCATGACATCTATCTAAACTATAATCTACTTTATGTTCTCTATAGGCTACCAATCCAAATTCATCTACTGCTCCAAAATTAGAAGACAGATATGCGCCAATAATAATGGGAGTTTTTTGCACAAGTAAGGTCTTCATCTCCAGAACCATATTCTTACCCCTTAACGCCTTATAATCGCTAATTTTGGCATTCTCTGCTAATTTATTTATAGAATCTGTAGGCTGTAGCGTACAGCTGGCATCTGTGTAAGGAAACGCAGTTAACGAACATACTCCCTGTTCTTTTAAAATATTGAGATGTTGCGTAATGGTGGTTGCCCCGCAATTGCCTTGCGTTATTTGATTATATGTATATGCCGGACTCGTACTTATGGTAGTTTCAGGGGATAAAGGTTCTTTTAGTTTTAAATTTTCCTGAAGCGATTTCATATAATAACTTACCGCCCATGCCCCACAAGATCCTTGTTTACCCTGATTTCCAATTGGAGGTAGAAACTCAGATAGATCCAGGCTATCCGGTAAATCTTCAGGAATAACCAGATCTTCAAGCAGGTTATCGGTATCAACTATATAATCTCCACTCCCAACACATTTTAAACCTGTAAAATGTAAAGTTTCTTCTATTTCACCGGGATCACCTATAGGCTCATTTGCACAGGAAATGAATACTATAGCTAATACCCAGAAACTAATATATTTCAACTTCAGTTTCATAAAATAAGTTGTTTTATAATTGGAATCATTGACATCAAATACTATCGCTGCAATTGTTATTCTTTATTATTGAATCCTTTTCAACAAGAACTCGCCTAATCCAAGTTTTAAAACGAGTTCATCTTGAGTAGATCTTAAAATTGTAAATTCTGAGGGGCCGATTTCAATTCCTGATAAAATAATGTGTTTCCCATCTTCACTTAACTTCCATTTCCCCACTGCTTTTTCACCCATAATATAAGTTTCAAAAATTCCATCAGGTTGAAAAACCAATTTCCATTTATCTATAACTTCGGCTTCTAAAGAAGCTTGTCCCGCCTCATCAATTTCTTTGTTTAGAGCCTTCTTAAAAACCCATTTCCCGGCAATTAGATCACTGTCCTGTGCTTTTGCATTTATGGCAAGGCATAAGAATAATAAGGTGATAAATATTTTAGCTTTCATGATTTTTAAATTAGGTAACGGTTACGGTTAAGGCAAGTTGCGTGGAATAGGGACGCAACTTGTAGGCTTTGTTGGTTTTTACTTGGTCTCTAAAATACACTTTTTCGACAATACCCGTTATTTGTGATAACCGTTATTGCCCACCGTATGCATTAAGTGTAATCTATTTTAGATATAAAGAATAAATATTTTATAATTTTTCTTTGATATTCTATTTAAAACGAAAACCATGATTGCATCTTTCTACCAAAATTCATAAACCTTTGATGTTTTTTTACTACCGATTCAGATGATTCTTGAAATTCTAAAATTTTGTTCTTTATCTGCATAGATGTGGCTAATAGAGGTGAATATTGCCTTGGCATTAATTTCTCTAATTTTTTCCTATTTCGTATTGATTCATTAATTAATATTAGAGCTTTATCAAAATCATTTGTTCTTTGAACTAAAGCATGAACGTAATTATGACTTATTAGTGCGATATCTGGTAAATAACGTCCATCTGATTTTTTATCTAATTTTTTCATTAAGTCTAATGCCTTACCAAATGCTGCCTTAGACTCTTGCACATTATTTAGGTCAGTCTCAACATTTCCTACGTTAATTAAGGTTATAGCTAAGGAATAAATACTTTCCTCATTCTTTTGTTGTAATAATCTTTCTTGAATTTCAATTGCCTGATCTAATACTTTTTTTGCTTTATTATTTTTTCCACGAATACTATAGAAATGTCCTAGATGTGAATATACTGCTGCCAAATATGGTTCAAAGCTATTAGGAGATTTAGAAACTAAATACTCATATATTTTAATTGATTCGATGAAATTAAGTCGAGCTGTTCTATAATTTCTACTCTCAGTCTGTAAGATTCCGAGATGATTTAGGGTAGATGCAAGTTCATTTGCATAATTAATTTTCTTGGAAGCTTCTTCACAATAAAATTGGGCTTTTTTAAGACTGTTAGTTTTCATGAAATGATTTGCAGCCGCAATTAGAATTGAAAATGAAGGGTTTAATTTGGCTAAAATTGTATAGCACTCGTCAAGTTCATCCTGTTTGGATTTGGTAGAGTTTTCTAATAAAGTAAGCCGCAATTGCCATGCTTGAATTTCTTCTTTTTGCTCTTTTTCAATTTTTTTTCTCTTTTTGAATTAATTTAGCTCTATCTAATAAATTTAACGCCTCACTTGGTTTACCCTGAATAAAAAATTCATAAGCTTTTGCATAATCAGTTTCTATTTCTCTAAGGTCTAAACCGTTTATGTTTTGCAATAATTCTGCTTCGCGCTGTTGCTTTACTTTTAATAGCTCTTTATTATGTTCTAGTTCAGTATTTAAAGCTAAAATTTGAGTGGCTTGACTTTTAAATTTTTTTCTGCTCTTTACATTCTTCTTTTTCAGTTTATCAATTTTACCTTCTAGTGACTTAATTTTCTTTATCGAACTACCAGAAATTCTCTCAAGCATTGATGCAAGATTTTCTTTAATTTCATTTCCGTTCGAATCAATAATTTGGATTACAATATTGTTATTACCACTTATGTCTCCAAAAGAATTCTTTGAGATTCTAACCATTTTTTTGATTTATATGATTACCATCTCCATTGATGTCACCAGATTTATTTTTTTTGAATGTGAAAAAGGAGGTTTTAAATTCTTCTCTTGATAAAAAATCAAGAACTAAGCATAATATAGCTATACTGCCCAAAACAATTACGGAAGTATTATTGATTTGGTTTAGTCCGATTTTGAAATTGAAATTAGGAGCAGTTATATCAAGTAGAAACCAAATTTTGGCTATAAGTGTAAATAAAATGATATAAAATGCTCTGATAAATCTTCTCTTCGGATTTCGCAGAAATACAAAGACCATTGTTATTACTCCAACAACTAAACTAATTTTCCAATTTTCTGTAAAAACAAAAGATAATAAACCACTAAAAATACCACTAATTATTGAAATTAAAACCCAAGAATTTTTCATTTAATATTAATTAGCTTAGAAATAGACCAGTTTTTAAATTGGAATTGAATGTAATTTAAATGAAAATCTGTATTATTCAAATGAAAGTTATAGTCTTTTGAAATTCAAATTTTCAAGCATATTGTGGGCAACGGTCTTGGTTAAGGCAAGTAGCGGGAGTAGGGACACAAACATGTCGGTTTAAGTATTTTTTTAATTAAAATACTATATTACACTTTAACGATGACACCCGTGATTAAGGTTAAATGTTGTTATGCATAGTTTTACTCAAGTGTTGACCCGTCCTCAAATATTATCTTTTCTGGTGTCCAAACAACACTTAAATCAGCCAAATCTTTTCCTTTTAATCTTTTATCCTCATCCATAAATTGATTGTATTCTGTTGTATAAGTTCCTTTAAAAGTTTCTCCAGCTTTTATAGGATCATCTATGGTTAGATTAATCGTTTTTATTTCGGTATCGAAAAGATCATTGATTGAAATAGATCCTTTAAAAGCTCTAATATTTTTATCGGTTTTATTTTCAAATGCCAAGCTATAAGTAAGATAGTCTTCATAATCATATTTCTCATAACCTTTATCATATAAGGCAACGGTCAATGCCGCACCTAATTTTTGACGTTTTTGATCTTCCTCATATCTTGCTTTTTCCGCAAGTTCTTCTTGTTGCTTCTTATAATCCTTTGCTTCATTAAGAATCTCAGCGTAAGTTTGTCCTTCTAGATTTTCATTAGTCATTTTTGCTCGAATAATCCAACCTGCCATAATTTGGACTTCTTCGTCAGTTAGTTTTCCATCTTCTCTGATTTCTTTCGCATCAGAAGCAAGTGTATCTTCATTATACTTTTTGTCCAATGGTCCAGAACACGAAATTAAGAATGAGATGAATGAAAGAATTAGTAATGTTTTTTTCATTTTTTTTTGTTTTGAGTTAGTATCAATTTTTAAAATTTTGCATAAATTCTTTTAATAAATCTAAAACTACACCTTACCCCCTTTCTTAAAAGGGATTAAGGAGAGCTAGATCTAGCCACAGAAAAAATTATAGGGAATTGTTTCTTGTTCTCAAACCTACAGCAAAAAAAAGAGTACCGCAACTTCAGGAATTATTAATTATAAACATTTATTAACCAAAATGTGCTTATTAATAAACAAGCATCAGATTTTAACCTTAAAAACTATTAATGTATCAAGGTTATTTAAGAATTATACAGATACTTTTAAAATGGGTCCTTAAACTAATAAGCCCGCGGCTTTACTAACGTCATAGCTTATGGAAAGAAAAAATGGAGCTACTAATTAAGAGTTTGCAGACATTATAATGATCATGATGATAACAATCACTGCAGTACTGATGCTTTGTTGTTTAAAAAAATATACATTCCTGTTGCTACCAATAATTTATCTTCTACTTCTGTATAGATCTTGCCATCAGAAAATTTTGGAGCGTAGGTAATTAGGGTTTCTTCTCCCTTGCGCAAATAGAACATATTGCTAAAGAAACTTTTCTTCTTCCAATTGTAATTTTCATCTTTAAACTTCACCCTAACCCGGCCATCTAAAAATCTATGTTCTATAGAACCCACAGAAATTCCGCTGGGAATATGGGAAATTGAAACCTTATTCGTAAAAAAGCCATTTTTATAGAAACCATACTTTTCTCCATCCAGTTCTACACTGGCAAAACTGCTCCAGGGATGATTCTTAATAAAAAAAACCACTTTTCCATCTTCTTTGATCTTGATGTATTTACTGAACAAATCTTTACTCCATTCCATGGGTAGGTATATTTTTTTACAAATCTAAAACAATTAAAAAGAGGAGATTCCATAAGATTTTAATGATATATATCATTTTAAACATTCAACAAACCTCTTAATTTAATGGTTATCAATATTTTAAAATAAACATCATGAAAACTTTATTAACATTCATTATTGGATTGACTTTAATACTTCCAGTCAAGGCACAAATTACCGGCGTAGAAAAGCTTGAAGAGGTTGTAGTTGTTGCTACTAACTACAAATATTTTAACGCTGTAAACAACGAGCAGGAATCTTTACCGGTAAAGACTTTAAGATCTAAGGTGGCAGATTTCAATTTAAAAGATTCTCCTTACTATCAAGATGATTATGATCTTTATTATATAGATTTCTTTATTCCGGAAGGCAGTATTTTAGCTGCTTATGACAAAGATGGAAATATTTTAAGATCTATAGAACGTTTTAAAGACATAAAATTACCAGATGCTATTATAAAGGCTATTGCCAAAGAATATCCTAACTGGATAATTTCTAAAGATGTATATAGAGTAAATTATAATGATAAGGAAGGCGCCACTAAAACATATAAAATAAGAGTTTCTAACCAGAACAAAAGGATCTGGGTGAAAACCGATGAAAACGGTAATTTCTTATAAGTAATCTTATAGTTCTGGTTTAAGATTTCCCTGAAAATCTAGAGATCTACGTCCTAAGAAAAACTATTTCTTTATAGCTTCTTAAGGGCTGGATCTTTTTCTGTTTTCATTTCTAACTTGATCTCCTTTACAGGATGAAGGCTATCTTTTGTGGTATGTGGTGGTTGTTCGCTATAATTATTTACTACAGTACTTACTAAGATGATAACTAATGTTTTCATGACGATTCGCCGTTTTTTGATGTTATTGTTTTATGATGAACTTATAACTCTTTGGCTGTGTAGATGAAGGGATATGTAACAGGTATGCTTTCAAATTCACAATAAAAAGCTTAATTAGTTACGATATGTAGGGGTACCGGAATTAGTTCAAACTTAAACCAAATCTTTTTACACACCAAAGCAAATCTCCATATTAACATAATTCCCAGTTAATGGATAGGCTAAACTTCAACGGGTTTATAGTATTTACGTTTGAGCCAAAACGCTACTTTTACAAGAAGTATTAGCGCAGGAACCTCAACCAATGGGCCTATCACGCCGGCAAAAGCCTGCCCAGAATTGAGTCCGAAGACCGCAATGGCCACTGCTATGGCAAGTTCAAAATTATTTCCGGAGGCGGTAAAAGAAATGGAGGCATTCTTTTCATAACTGGCTCCCATCAACTTGCTAAAAAAGAATCCGATAATAAACATTAAACTGAAGTAGATAATAAGCGGGACCGCTATTAGAAGCACATCCATAGGAATTTCTACTATCAATTCTCCTTTTAATGAAAACATAATAATGATGGTAAATAACAAAGCTATAAGCGTTAAAGGAGAAATAGCGGGAAGAAATCGTGTGGTATACCATTGCTCTCCTTTTAATTTTACCAGAAAAAGCCTGCTTAAGATCCCTAATGCAAAAGGAATTCCCAAATATATGGCTACGCTTTGAGCTATTGTTGCTATAGAAATATCTACCACTGCCCCTTCGAAACCGAACAAGGGAGGAAGTTTGGTAATAAATAACCAGGCATAAAAACTATAAGCAAATACCTGAAAGATACTGTTTAGCGCTACCAGGCCTGCTCCATATTCGCTACTACCTTCAGCAAGATCGTTCCAAACCAACACCATGGCAATGCAGCGAGCCAGGCCAATAAGTATAAGCCCAACCATATATTCGGGATGATCATGTAAAAAGATAAGCGCTAAAAAGAACATTAAAAGATGGTCCTATGATCCAGTTTAAGATAAGAGAAACAGAGAGCAGTTTTACATCTTTAAAAACCCTGGGTAACAGCTTATAATTAACCTTTGCTAAAGGAGGATACATCATAACTATCAGGCCGATGGCAATAGGAATGTTTGTACTGCCACTACTCATAGAATTTATAAGGTCGGGAAATCCAGGAATAAAATAGCCTATTGCTATTCCTAATAACATGGCCAGAAAGATCCATAGCGTTAGAAAACGGTCTAATTTGCTAAGCTTTTTCATAAATGGGGAATTTAAAATGTAGAAATAGATGAAAATATGTATTTCATTTCCTGAGCTATTTGAAGATTGCGTTCCATATAAACTTGTTTTTGGTTTTTAGTACCATCTGAGACTTTAGGATCTTCATAGGTAATAGAAATACGTTTTTTGGCCCCCGGGATAAAAGGGCAATTCTCATCTGCCTGAGAACAGGTCATGATGGCTGCAAAATCTTTATGCGGATTTTTAGGATCGTTATACAACTTAGAAAATCCATTTATTGCCGGTAATTCTGAAGAATAATAGATGCTATAAACAGGATTTTGCATTTCTGCACTCGAAGAGATTTTAAACCCGGAATTCTCAAGAACCTCCACTATCATTGGATAAACGGCTGTAGCTTCGGTCCCACCCGAATAACATTCAATATTAGGCAATTGGTAGAATGCGGCTAGGGTTTGCGCCCAAACCTGCGCTAAATGACTTCTTCTGGAATTATGAGTGCAGATAAAAATAAGTTCTATAGGTTGGTGATCATCCATTAATTCCTGAATATATGCTATCAACTCTTGTAGTGCTGCCTTTCGCTTTTCAGGAATTGCAGTAAGGTCCAGGGAACTAATAAAGTGACTCAGTTCAGGGTAAATTAAATTTGAATTCTTCATGTTGATTAAATAATTCCTATGATTTTACTTCTTCTTTCCATGATTATATTATCATACCAGATCCCATTGCGGGAGGCAACTTTTTCTCTGTATCCTATCTTACGGAATCCGCATTTGGAGTGCAAAGCAATACTTGGTTCATTTTCTCTAAAAATTCCAGCTTGCAGGGTCCAAACATTGTTTTTTTCACTTTCCAAAATAAGCGCTCGCAGTAATTTTTCTCCAATCCCCTTGCCTCTGGAGTGTTCGCTTATATAAATGCTTGTTTCTGCCACTCCGCTATAAACCGCTCTGCCAGAAACTGGAGAAAGCGAGGCCCAACCTAACATTTTTTCATTTTCTATAAAAGCAATCCTGCCAAAAATATGGCGGGAAGCATTCCAATGTTCCCAATCTGGGACCTGGGTTTCAAAGGTGGCAATGCCGGTATTCAAACCTTCAGAATAGATCCTGGCAACCTCAGGAAACCAATCTTTTGTAATGGCAACTAATTCCATCTTAACAGCAACCAGATCCCGGAGCGCAGCTTTTAGCTTCGGCTTGCAGATCGCTCAATTTCTTTTTTGGTTTTGAAGTTGGAATACCGCAAGCTTCTTTAGCAAGACATGCCGTTTGCTTGCTGGTTAATAAAAAATGTGTTCCGTCAAAATCCAAACCAAATTTCCCGATGGTTTCTCCCTGATACTCCACTTCTATCTCGCGATCTTGAAGTTGTAATACCTTTTCTGAAAGTTCTATGATGTGCAATAATTTTTCGGGATGTAATCTATGGTCATAATCATTCTCATTCCATAGCTGAAAATTAATGACATTTTCTTCTCTTAATGTTCCGCCGCAGTCTATAAAATGCTTGTTAACATTTCCCAACCTCGGTAACGTGAAAATGACTTGGCACTAAACTTCCATCGGGCAATTTAAAACTAATGTTTTCTGTAGATTTTAAAACCTTTTTGATCTCTGATAGTTTCATGATGTTTGATATTTAATAATTAATAAAACATATTTATTTAGCAACAGGAAGCATCTACATTTTGGTCCAGATCTAATAGATCTCCAAAAACCTGCTTCATAGCTTTCCAGTTTTGCATATTTATACAATAACACACGCTGGTACCTTCAATATTTCCTTTTATTAAGCCCAGATTTTTAAGCTCTTTTAGGTGTTGGGAAATTGTAGGCTGTGCGAGTCCAATCTCCTCCACCAAATCTCCACAAATACAAGAATTGATCTTGAATAAATGCTGTAAGATAGCCACCCTGGCAGGATGCCCTAAAGCCTTGGCAAGATTTGCAATTCTATTTTGCTGTTCTGTAAATATTTCAGATTTAACTAAGCCCATTCTTCATTAATTTGTTTATTGCAATATTACGATTAATAGTTAAGAATTTTAAATTTTATTAAAAAAAATTCCTGCCGATCTAAGATCAACAGGAAAAATTCTTCTTTTTAAAGCCGGAAGTTATTCCTCAGGAAATCCCGGATCGCTCATTACTTCATGCATTTGCATAAGATGTCTTTCTGAGTGTCCAGACATAAACAATAAGGTCTGGTAGGCATCTATAGTTCCAAAAGGGAGTTTTTGATAATGGTTACGCAGATCGTCTTTAGTATTTTTTACATAATCTATATGTGCTGCTCTTCTAGATTCAAATTTCTCCAGGCTGCCCTCAAAACTGCCAAATCTATCTGTGGGTTCTAAAGGCTCCATAGTTTTAACCTTTTTAGATCTATCTTCTACCAGGTTAAGAACTTCTTCATCTTTCATAGTTACTTCTGCTCTTCTGGAAGGATCTGCAGGAGATTTCAAACTTTCTTGCACCATGGTAAACATCATTTCTTCAGAGACGGCTAAATGCTCCATAATTTGTGCTATAGACCAGGTATTTTCATCTGGCTGATAATTTAATTGCTCTTCACTCAAATCTTGAGTGGCTTTTACAATGTGTTGCTTAGAATTGCTAAGGGCAGTAACAGCATAATTTCTTTCGGCTTCGGTTAACTCAGAGATCGCGGAACTAAAACCAAAAAAAACGAACAACGTTATAGGTAACATGCTTTTTTTCATAATTATAATTTTTAAGGATTATCTGAATTATTTAAAGGTTCTTTGCTTTTTAGTAAAACCTCTCTAAGATAGCATATCTTCCTGATTTTCATTTAATTGAAATCAAAATAATTTATTTAAAATTGTAACCCCAAATAAATCTTGGCTTACAAGCGTTGTATAAAAGATTTGAAGAATTAGAAAAAATAAAATCATTAGATTTGAGTTGATTTAAAAAAAACCGGCATTGTTAATATTGAATCTGTTTTCTTTATTTTAGACAAGCTCTAATTTGTATTTTTGCAGAAATTCCCCAGAAATTATATGGCCAATAAAAAAGCCTCCACCAAAAAAAAGAGTACTACTAATTTGAAAAAAGCCAGTTTTAAACTAAACAGGCAACAAAAGGTAGTACTTGGAAGTTTCTTAATGCTTTTGGGGTTAGCCTTATTTATAGCATTTATCTCCTTTCTCTTTAACTGGCAAACAGACCAAAGTACGCTTGGCGAATTTGGAAACCGAGAGATCGTTGCCAGGAACTGGATGAGTAAATTTGGAGCTATCATCAGCGATTTCTTTATCTACGATGGGTTTGGAGTAGCTGCATTCATTTTTGCTGCACTTATAACCATGACAGGAGTTTATCTCTTTTTTGCCTTCAAGATGAAAAACCTCTTTAAATTTTGGTTTTGGGGAGTGTTAATGATCTTGTGGTGGTCTATCTTCTTCGGATTTTTTGCCTTAAAATTTCCTTTATTAGGCGGAAGAGTGGGATTTGAGATCAACGATTATTTAACCGATTATATAGGGGCTATAGGCACCATACTTCTTCTCACTTTTTTAATGATCGCTTACCTGGTGGTTAGATTAAAGATCACTCCAGAGTTGATAGGCAATTTTGTAAAGTCTAAAAAGAAGGAGATAAATGAAGATTTTGAACAACCAACGGGAAGAAGCTAAAATAACTTCAGAAGAAAAAAATTGGGTTACCGAAGCTATCACCAAAAAACCAGAGCCAAAACCAGAGACTCCTGCTTCAGTGGAATTTGAAACTCCTGTAAAACCAGTAACCCCTACCCCTACTCCTTCAGCTAAAAATGAAGAAGAGGAGGTTCAAATGGAAATTGAAACCGCAGAAGAGGAAGAAGTAGAAGATACTTTGAGCTCTAAATTGGTAAAAGATTTCGGGGAATTTGACCCTACCCTGGAACTTAAAAATTATAAATGGCCAACCATTGAACTTTTAAAAGATTACAATGTTAATGGCAGCGGCATCACGGTAGATCAGGAAGAACTTGAAGAGAATAAGAATACTATTGTTGCTACGCTTAAGAATTATAAGATCGAGATCGCACAAATTAAAGCAACGGTTGGACCAACCGTAACTTTATATGAGATCGTTCCGGAAGCTGGTATTAGAATTTCTAAGATCAAAAATCTGGAAGATGATATTGCGCTTTCTCTTGCCGCATTAGGAATTCGAATTATCGCGCCAATTCCAGGAAAAGGAACTATTGGGATAGAAGTTCCTAATAAGAACGCTACCATAGTTTCTATGAGATCTGTAATAGCTTCGCCTAAATTCCAGAAAGCAGAAATGGAATTACCACTGGCGCTAGGAAAATCTATCTCTAATGAGACCTTTGTAGTAGATCTTGCTAAAATGCCTCACTTATTGATGGCTGGAGCAACAGGACAAGGTAAATCTGTTGGATTGAATGCCATTCTTACTTCCTTGCTTTACTGCAAGCATCCGGCAGAAGTGAAATTTGTATTGGTAGATCCTAAGAAAGTGGAACTTACCCTTTTCAATAAAATTGAAAGACATTATCTGGCAAAATTACCGGGATCTGAAGATGCCATTATTACAGATAATACCAAAGTTATAAATACGCTTAATTCCTTATGTATCGAGATGGACGACAGGTATAATCTGTTGAAAGATGCCATGGTAAGGAACATTAAAGAATACAACGTAAAGTTCAAGGCTAGAAAATTGAATCCGGAGAACGGACATAAATTCTTGCCTTATATAGTTCTGGTGGTAGATGAGTTTGCAGATCTTATTATGACTGCTGGGAAGGAAGTAGAAACTCCTATTGCACGTCTTGCTCAGCTTGCCCGTGCCATTGGTATTCACCTGATAATTGCTACACAAAGACCGTCTGTAAACGTAATTACAGGGATCATTAAAGCTAACTTCCCTGCGCGTATCGCTTTTAGAGTAACCTCTAAGATAGATTCCAGAACAATTTTGGATAGTCAGGGAGCAGATCAGTTAATTGGGCGTGGAGATATGCTCTTTACTCAAGGTAATGAACTTATACGTTTACAATGTGCATTTATTGATACTCCGGAAGTAGATAAAGTAACAGAATTTATTGGTTCACAAAAAGCCTATCCAGACGCTCACCTCCTGCCAGAGTACGAAGCAGAGGACAATGGCACAGGTCTTGATATAGATGTGAGCGAGCGAGACAAACTGTTTCGAGAAGCTGCTGAAGTCATTGTAATAGCGCAACAAGGTTCTGCCTCTTTACTGCAACGAAAATTGAAATTAGGATATAATCGCGCCGGACGAATTATAGATCAATTAGAAGCTGCAGGAATAGTTGGACCTTTTGAAGGAAGCAAGGCCAGACAGGTTTTAGTTACAGATATGAGCTCGCTAGATCAACTGTTAAACGATGAACCCAACAATTAAAAATCATAGAATGAAAAGATTAAGTATTATAATGATTGCCTTTATTAGCGTTTTTTCTACTGCTAATGCTCAGGAATCTCAGAAAGCAAAAAAACTTTTAGACGAAGTTTCTTCAAAAGTGAAAGCCTATGACAATATGGTGATAGACTTTAAATATTCTCTTGAAAATGAAGCAGAAGGTGTAAACCAGGAAACTCGTGGAGATGTAAGCATAGATGGAGAAAAGTATGTATTGAATTTGATGGGAACCACCCAATTATTTGATGGAAAAAAGATCTATACAATCATCCCGGAAGATCAGGAGATAAATGTATCTAATTACGTGGAAGAGGAAGAGAATAACATTACTCCTTCTAAAATGTTCACCTTTTACCAGGAGGGATATAACTATAAATGGGATATCACTCAAGATATTAAAGGTAGAAAGATCCAATACATCAAGTTAACTCCAAAAGATAGCAATGCAGATGTAAAGAATATTCTTTTAGGAATAGACAAACAAACAAAGCATATTTACAATCTTATCCAGACTCAAGAGAATGGAACAAAAATTACGATTACCGTAAAAAGCTTTAAAACAAATCAGCCTTTAGCTAAGAACTTATTTTCTTTTAATGAGGCTAGATATAAAGACTTCTACATAAACAGACTGGATTAATTTTGAAGATTTTAGACAGATATATACTTGTAAGTTACCTTAAGACATTCTTTTCGGTTTTCATTATCTTGATGTTCATCTTTGTACTGCAAACCATCTGGTTGTACATAGGGGAACTTGCAGGTAAAGATCTGGACGCAGGAATTATTTTTAAATTCCTGCTTTATTTTTCCCCAAAATTGGTACCTCTGGTACTCCCGCTTACCATTTTACTTACCTCCATCATGGTTTTTGGTAGTTTTGCCGAAAACTATGAATTTGCTGCGATGAAGTCTAGCGGAATCTCTTTACAAAGAGCCATGCGCGGACTTACGGTCTTTATATTATTTGTAAGTCTTGTAGCCTTTTTCTTTGCCAACAATGTAATTCCTGCAGCCGAGTTTAAATCTATCAACTTAAGAAAGAACATCGCCCAGTTAAAGCCTGCAATGGCAATTTCTGAAGGGATCTTTAATGACGTTGGAAATTTCAACATTAAAGTGGAAGAAAAGACCGGAGATAATGATCAATATTTAAATGATGTGGTCATTCATCAAAAATCGAATAGAGGTGGAAATTTTACGGTTATTAAAGCTGAAAAAGGAGAACTTGTTGGAAGTACAGAATCTCAGGTATTATCTCTCATTCTGAAGGATGGGAATTATTATGATGAAATTCAGCCTACAGATCCTTCAAAGCGAGCAAACAAACCTTTTGCCAAAAGTTATTTTAAAGAATACACCATCAACATAGATCTATCCAATTTCAACAATGTAGATCTTAGCGATGAGAATTATAGAAATTCTCAAAACATGCTGAAGGTTTCAGAATTAAATCAGAGTATAGACTCCTTCTCTACTGCTTACAACAGCGAGAAAAAAGTATTTGCAGATGTTATGTACCGTAGAACTGGAGCAACCACTGTAAATATAAATTACACCCCAAAAGATACCACAGTTGCTTTTGAAAGTTCTGTATTGGAGCTTTATGATCCACAGGCAGAATTACAGATTGTAAACCTTGCCTTAGGTACTGTGAATGCGGGAATCTCTAATATTACCGTTAAAGAACAGGAATTTAAAGGCTCTGCTAAACAGCTTAATAAGTTTGAGATTGCATTGCATGAAAAATTCGCATTATCTATTGCCTGCATTGTTTTATTCTTTGTTGGCGCACCCTTAGGGGCTATTATTAGAAAAGGTGGTATGGGATTACCTATAGTAGTGGCCATTCTTATATTTTTAACCTATCACTTTATAGGCATTTTTGCCAAGAACAGCGCAGAAGATGGAAGTATGAGTCCGTTTCTCGCTACCTGGATCTCCACGTTTATCATGTTGCCTTTAGGAATCTTCTTTACCTATAGAGCAACCACAGATCAGGGGCTGTTAGCCTTCGGAAATATGATTCGACCATTTTCCAAGCTTTTCAAAAAACTATACCTTATTAAGAAAGAAACAAAATAGATTAAATACCTTTGCAGCCTGAAAAAGAAATTATTGCTATGCCAGAGACTGCTCAAAATCAAAACCAAATAAAACTACACTCTATAAAAGAAGCCATTGACGATATTCGCGATGGGAAGATCATTATTGTTGTAGATGATATAGACCGTGAGAATGAAGGAGATTTTCTTGCTGCTGCCGAGATGGTAACACCAGAGATGATCAACTTTATGGCTACCCACGGGAGAGGGCTTATCTGCGCTCCTATTACCGAAGAACATTGTACAGATCTTAAGCTGGATATGATGGTGGGGAATAATACAGATCCTATGGAAACTGCATTCACCATTTCTGTAGATCTTAAAGGTAAAGGAGTAACAACAGGTATCTCTGCTGCAGATAGAGCAAAGACCGTTAAGGCTTTGATAGACCCAGACACTAAACCTCAGGACTTAAGTCGCCCCGGGCATATTTTCCCTTTAAAAGCTAAAGAAGGTGGAGTGCTAAGAAGAACCGGCCATACCGAGGCTGCTATAGATTTTGCCAGACTTGCAGGGTTTCAGCCGGCGGGAGTTATTGTAGAGATCATGAATGAAGATGGTACTATGGCAAGGTTACCTCAACTTGTTGAAGTTGCGGAGAAATTCGACCTTAAGCTGGTATCTATAGAAGATCTGGTAGCTTATAGAATGCAACATGATTCTTTGATAGAGAAAAAAGAAGATTTTGATATAGAAACACGTTTCGGGAAATTTAGATTGAGAGCCTATAAACAAACTACCAATAATCAGGTTCATATTGCATTAACAAAAGGTAGCTGGAATCCGAAAGAGGAAATTCTGGTTAGAGTAAATTCAACACTTATCAATAATGACATCTTAGGTACGCTAACAAATAATGCCGATAAGAAACTAGATGATATGTTTAAGGCTGTTAACGATGAAGGCCGTGGAGCTATTGTTTTTATCAATCCGCCAAGCCAATCTCTTAACTTACTTAACAGACTTGGTGAGCTTAAAGAAAAGCAAAAGAAAGGCGAAATGAAAGCGCCTCCGGTTATTATGGACAACAAAGATTTTGGAATTGGAGCTCAAATTCTTCATGATCTGGAGATCCACAAAATAAAATTACTATCTAATACGCAACAGACCAAACGAGTTGGAATGATTGGGTATGGTTTAGAGATCACAGAATATGTGAACTATTAATATAACTTAAGCCTTCGGTTTAATATTCAATAATTACGTCGTCCAAGGGGCGACGTACTTTTTTAAAGCTGGAGAATTGATCATCTTTAGCCCTATATCCTACCGGAAGCACCAATACAGAATGTAAATTGTGTTTTTCTAAGCTTAATAATTCATCATATTTTTCAGGCATAAAACCTTCCATTGGGCAGGAATCTATCTCTTCTGCCGCGCATACCGTCAACATGGTTCCCAAGGTTAAATACGCCTGGTTTATGGCCCAAGAGTTGATCTCTGCCTTTGTCTTCACCTTAAAATCCTTCAAAAGAAAATCTTTAAATGGGCTAAGAATCTCTTCCGGAGTTTCTCTAATATGTTTTACTCTCTTGAAATAGTTTTCTATAAATTCTTCACTGATTTCCCTTTCTATGCATATTACAAATAAGTGAGATGCAGTATCTATTTGATTCTGATTATAAGAAAATTCTTTAAGCTGCTTTTGTATATCTTTATTATGAATAACAAGCAGTTTTAAGGGTTGTAGTCCGTAAGAAGTAGCTGTAAGATTGAAAGCCTGTTTCAGGGTCTCGATCTTCTCTAATGGAAGAATTCTATCTACATCAAACTTTTTAGTGGCATAACGCCATTGTAAGGCTTTAATATTAGCCATATTCTTAGGTTTTAAATATTGTGGTAAAGTTAAGCAATGTTAAAAGGATGCCTGACGTTTATTGATAAATTAAACCTATGCAGAGTATAATTATGGCTATATTCGGCACTTTTTAGATTTGTATAATTACTTTGGGGAATGAGACGATTAAAAAAGATACTTTTTACACTTTTTCTTAGCGGTGTATTTTTAATGCTCGTCATATTTGGCATTAATGCATACATTAAAAAGGATACGGCTTCTATGCTTTATAGAAATTTAGAAAGTATTCCCAAAACTACCACTGCCATTGTTCTAGGGGCCAGTGTACATTCTGACGGGAAACTATCTCCTATTTTAAAAGACCGTGTAGATACGGCGTATTTGCTTTATGAATCTGGTAAGATCGACAATTTCTTACTAAGTGGAGATCACACTACAGACGATTATGATGAAGTAAATTCCATGAAAAATTATTTGCTTGGCAAAGGAGTTCCTCAAAGTAAGATCTTATTAGACCATGCCGGCTTGGACACTTATGATAGCATGTATAGATCTAAAGCATTATTCAAAATGCAAAATGCAATCGTTATTACACAGAGTTTCCATCTTCCACGTTCTCTGTTTATAGCAAAACATCTAGGTTTAAATTATAAAGGTTTTGCAGCAAGACCTAGAGAATACAAAGCAACCCAACAAATAATTTTCAGAGAGAAGTTAGCCAATGTAAAGGCCATTTGGGAAGTGCTACTTCAAAAACCTCCTACTACTCTCAAGAAACGGGTTTAATAAATTTACTCGTGCATAAAGAAGTTAATTCTTATTCTATCTGAATTTTGCTATCTTAGGTTTACTAACCAAACAAAAAATGCCTATGTTACAATGGATACTTCACATAGTTATAGATGCTATCGTGCTTCTAATAGCTGCAAAAATGATGACTAAAGTTCATCTTAAAGGCTTTAAAACGGCGCTAATCGTGGCACTGATAATTGGAGTTTTAAGCTTTTTATTAAGTTGGATTCTAACGGTTATTCTTAACATAGCCACCTTGGGGATCTTCTATTTCTTAGGCCTAGGTTTTATAATAAGAGTAATTGTTTATGCAATAATTATAGAACTGGCAGATCAATTAAGTAAAGATTTTAAAACTATTGGTTTTATAACTTCTATCTGGCTAGCAGTTATATTAGCCTTAGTAGGCGCGTTAGTAGACGCAATTATTTTTTAAATTTTGAATTTTTTTAATCATAGAACGCTTCAAGCAAAAACTTGAAGCGTTTTCTATTTTCATATTTCAGCAGTCTATACTTAAAGAGTTAGAATTGATCTAATCTTAACTTCTATCGGTTTGATATAGACTATATTTGAGGTTTTTAAAACCTACTATGATAAAATTGATTGTTACAGATATGGATGGAACTTTGCTTAATGATGAGCATCAAATTCATCCTGATTTTTGGAAGATTGAAGAGGAGTTAACAAGAAAAGGGATCATGTTCTCTGTTGCCAGTGGGAGACAATTCTATAATCTGGAAAGCAAGTTCGAACAGATTAAAGATAGAATGCTCTTTTTTGCTGAAAATGGAACCTATGTGGTTTATAAAGGCAAAGAGATCTATTTAAATCCGTTAAAAAGAAATGACGCCAATAAGTTTATAGAAATAGGTAGAGATCTTGAACATACACAGCTAGTGTTATGTGGGAAAAATTCGGCTTATGTTGAAAGCAGCGATGAGAGTTTCTATAAAGAGATCAAAAAATATTACGAACGCTTAGAAGTAGTGGAAGATCTTACCGAAGTAGATGATACTATTCTAAAAGTTACCCTTTGTAATTTCAACGGGGTGGAAGAAAATACCTATCCGCATTTTAGCAATTACACTAGTGAATACAAGGTTGCTATTGCAGCTAGTGTTTTTATAGATATTACTTCGCTTTCAGCAAATAAAGGGAATGCCATTAAAGGGGTGCAACAGGAATTAAATATTACTCCTGAAGAAACGCTGGTTTTTGGAGATTACCTGAATGATCTGGAGATGATGCAAAATGCAAAATTTAGTTATGCCATGAAAAATGCTCATCCTCAAATTAAAAGCGCCAGTAAATTTATTACCAATTTTGATAATAACGAAAATGGAGTTCTTAGAACCATTGAAGAATTAGGGCTTCTGAAAAATTAGAAATAAAAAAGGGCTCACAACAAATTGTGAGCCCTTTTTTATTTCTAATTCACTTACCTAGTTATAAGTAACTACTGTGCCTTCATCTAAAGATAATTCTTTCTCCAAATCATTAGAATCTAGGGTCTTTTATATAATCATGTGTATCTGAGCAACATAATCTCTTAAAGTATCCATTTCATCATCTTTAAGTATGTTATTCAACCTGTCATTGAGCTAGTTGCAACCATGGCGCCTCATTTTTATAATCATAAGCACCAAATACCATAAATGGGGTACCATTTTTTACGATCTTTTGTCCGGAAGAATTAAGCTCCCATTGTTTTGCCCAATCGTAAATATATTTAGCATCATCCATGTGCAATCTAACGCAAGCGTGACTTGCAGGATAACCCGGTAATGAATATTGGTGCACTCCTACTCCTTCAAAATTCATAAAATTGAAATAATACGGTAATTTCCAGGCATCATTTACGGTGCTAATTTTTTCTCTGGACTTATAGTTCCCATAATGCAATCCATTTGGGGTTTTGGTAGATTGTTTACCTGAACTTATCGGTCCCCATTTCACAAGCTTTCCGTTTTCAAATAAGGCAAAAGCCTGAATTCTTTGCGCGATTAGTACGGTCTTGGGTATTGAATTTAAAATTTCCATCTTTTTAGGAAATGGAGAATACTCATTAAGATCATCAACCAAAGTGTCTGGAATTACCAATTTTGTGTTTACTCTAACGCGTTGAGGATCTATACGGTTTAAGGTATAAATTAATTCTCTTTGATGGGTATTGTATTTAGTATTGAAACTGTCTAGTAGAGCAGCAGTAGCAAGCGTATCTATTTTATAATTAACAATTAACTCAGGTTCGGGCTTCGGCTCTTCTACTTTTTTAATACTATCTAACGCTCACTATTTTTTGAAGGCTTAAGTTTTTCATCTACATTATTCCTGCTACACGAGGTTCCTAACAATACAAACATTGATAGTACAGGGAGGATCAATTTTCTAGTAGTAATTGTATACATAAATAGGTTGTATTATTTTTTTATAAGCTTTATAAAAGTCAGTGTGAAAACTTATTTAACACTAATTCTCTTACAAAAAGCCAAACTATAGAAAAAGCGAATCTCTAAGGGTTAAAGGATTTCCAATTATTTGATAAAATTTCCTTAATAGCGAAAATATGAGGGTTTTAACTTAAATTTTAGGACATTATATTTAAAATCTTATAGCTTGCGCAGCTAAATAATTAAATTAAAAATTAAGATCATGTTGAAATTGATGAAAATGAAATTAAGTTATGTTGCACTTGCTGCAGGATTACTTACCGCAGGAACAGGATTTGCTCAAACTCCGGCACCGGCTATGCAACAACAAACAACTGTAACTGTAGATGATGCTGAGTTAGCGAAATTTGCAGAGGCTTTTAAGGAAATGCAAGCTGAAAGCATGAAGATCCAGGCTAAGATCACAGAGAAACTGAAGGAAAGAAATATGGATGTTACTACTTTTAACGAAATACACCAGGCTAAAATGGCAGGAAATAAGCCAACAGCTAGTGAAGAAGATGTAGAAAAGTATGATGATGCCATGGAAGACCTGGAAGATGCACAAAAAGACTTTCAAGACGATATGGAAGATATGGTGGAAGATGCCGGGTTTACAGTAGAGAGATACAAAGAAATTGGTACCGCTTTACAAACAGATAGAGAGCTTCAAATTAGACTTCAGAAATTATTGACTCAAGAGTAAGTCTATATTTTTAAATTCATTTAAAAGCTTCCTTTAAAATAAGGAGGCTTTTTTTTGCTGAACACTTTAATAGTAGACCCAGCAAGAGTTTTCAATTTTAAAATATTTCAATAAAATCTGTATTATTTTAAAAAATATTAAAATAAACTCCTTAAAAATTGAAATGTCTCTAATTAAATTATATCTTTGTCCAAATTAAATTTATATATAATGAATAAAGGAACTGTGAAATTCTTTAACGACTCTAAAGGATTTGGATTTATTACAGACGAAGAATCAAACAAAGAATATTTTGTACATGCAAATGGTCTTGTTGATGAAATTAGAGAAAATGACGAAGTTACATTTGATCTAGAAGAAGGAAGAAAAGGATTAAATGCAGTAAACGTGAGACAAGCTTAAGCTTAGTTTATATAGTTACTATACTTATCAAATTTTTAGCCTTACACCATGTGTAAGGCTTTTTTTATGTTCAAAATTTAAAATCGGTATCATAATTGCAACTTTTTAGAAAACAAAAATTATTAAAAATCTAACATTTCAAATAGCACCTAAAACTCACCATTACTTAACTTTGGCTTTAGTAATGGTATTTTTATTTTTTAATTATAACTCTTTTGGATCTACCCCTTCTATGAAAGATAAAGACAGTTTGAACTATACGAATAAAGTTATTCCTAATTCTATTTTAGAAGAAGCCCAGAAGGCTCTTTCTTTTTATCCGGAATTAAAGGATACCAATATCGAGATAAAGTTTAAAGACAATATTAAAAAATCTTTCATGCAGGCTCAGCCTCAATTCTACCAGCCTATTCAAGAAACGAAGCAATAGAAAATACTATATCAAGATCGGGAAGAATTTTGTGATTGATGGAGAAGAAATTGAAGTTAGCGATATCCCTTCTGATGTTTTAGTGGGATGGATTGGACATGAACTTGGCCATATTATAGATTATAAGAATAGAATCTGGCTTTAATCTTATTACCTTTGGAATGAGCTATATAGTCTCCAAGAACTTCTTGATGGATGCAGAAAGAGCTGCAGATACCTATGCGGTAAACCACGGCATGGCAGATTATATTCTTGCAACCAAAGATTTTATTCTTGGCCACGCCGGTCTCTCTGAAGAATATAGAGAAAGAATAAAGCGTTTATATCTTTCTCCGGAAGAAATATTAGAGATTGTAGAAGAGATTAAAGAGTAAACTCTTTACTGCTTTTGTTTAGCAATAAAAGCTTCCCACTCTGCAAATTTCTCCTCATTCATTACGCGTTCCATCTTTACCTGTCCCCCCTTTTTCTTGTTGGCACCATTCCATTCATAAAAAAGATCTGGGGAGATGGTAGTTACTTTTACACCTTTTAGCGCTTTAGATCTGGCTACTCTATAATTCTTATTAGCATTCATCAAGGCATTATCTAAGAATTCTGCAAGGTCTTTTTCATCTTTATCAGAGTTAGTCCCTAAATACCAGGAATGGTGAAATTCTCCATCTATTCTAACCGCTGCCAAGGTAAATTCCGGAATCTCCATATCAAATTTCTCTTCTAGTTCCTGTACAGCATCATTCATTTTATTTACAGATAATTGAGACCCTACCACATTTAAAAAGAATTTCGTTCTTCCGGTGATCTCTAATCTCATGTCTTTTCAACATCAGTAAACTTAATAGTATCGCCAATTAAATATCTCCAGGCCCCGGAAACTGTACTTATTAAGATTATATAATCTTCCTCTTCTTTTACTTCAGAAATAGAGATCACAGGAGCATCATCTGTTATAGAACCATCTTCATTTACATATTCTGCTTTAAAAGGAACAAATTCAAAGTAAACACCATTATCCAAAACCAGTTTCATAGAGTGAGTATCTGGTCTTTGTTGAAAAGCTAAAAATCCTTCTGAAGCCAAATAGGTATCTATTACAATAATTTCATGATCTAATAAGGCATTAAAACTTTTAGAATACGGCTCGAATGCTACTCCCCCGGTGGTATAAACCTGTAAGTTGGGCCAGATCTCGTGTATATTTTTAACCCCGTGATATTCAATTACTTTTTTAAGCATAAGCTCCATCCAGGATGGAATTCCTGTTAAAGCCCCAATATCCCAGTTCTTTGCATTTTCTGCTATTTTTTGAATTCTTTCATCCCACTCATCAATCTTTGCGATCTCTACTCCTGGCTTATAATAACTTCTAAACCAGAAAGGGATATTACTAGCAGAAATTCCGCTAATCTCTCCTTCTTTGTGATCTCCTTCTGCTTGAAGATCGGTTGAGCTTCCAAGCATCATGATCTCTCTTTCAAAAAATTCTGAAGGAAGATCAAAATTACTAAGCGCGCTTATTTGTTTAATTCCTGAAGTTCTAATAGCTTCCACCATATCTGCAGTTACAGGAATTCTCTTGCTTGTCTTTCCGGTTGTACCAGAACTTAGTGCGAAATAAGGAGGTTTTCCTGGCCATGTAACATCTTCTTCGCCTTCATGCATTTTGCTCCACCACTTGCTCATTGATCTTGTTATAATCAAAGTACGGCACCTTGTCTGAAAATGCTTTTGTGATATCTTCTGCTTCTAATATCTCCTTAAAATTATAGTGTTTTCCAAAGGCAGTATCTTTGGCTTTATTCAATAAATTCTTTAGAACCTCTCTTTGTGCTTCAGTAGCATCTGGATTGGAAGTAATTTTATCGCCAAGATCTATCAATCCTTTTATTATTGAACCTATTATTGCCATTTGAATGTAAATTTTAAGTGGTGAGTATTAAACATGGCAAAAATGAAGAATCCTTAAGGGATAACCCACAAATTATCAATTTTTTAACCTTTTGAAATCTTCAAAATTGCTTTAAGAAATGCTGCTTACACAACTCTCTGCACATTTTTCCCCATCTATGGCTGCAGATATTATTCCTCCTGCATAACCTGCGCCTTCTCCACAAGGGTAAAGCCCTTTTACTTCTACATGCTCTAAAGTAATTCTATCTCTCGGGATTCTAACCGGAGAAGAGGTTCTAGATTCCGGCGCATGAATTATAGCTTCTTCTGTAAGATAGCCTTTCATGGTCTTCCCAAATTCTTTAAACCCAGCTTTTAGAATTTGATGAATGAATTCCGGAAAAACAGTTTTGAGATCTGCGGAAGTTATTCCAGGTTTATAAGACGTTATTGGTAAGTTTGAAGAGATCTTACCATCCACAAAATCTGTTAATCTTTGGGCAGGCACTCTTTGGGTTTTACCCCCAACTTCCCAGGCGGTTTGTTCTATACTTTTCTGAAAATTCATACCTGCCAAGGGAGAATTTCCAAAATTAGCGAAATCAGATAATTTTAATTCTACAACAATTCCAGAATTAGCAGTAGCCTGATCTCTCTTACTGGGAGACCAGCCGTTGGTAACAACTTCTCCAGGACTGGTAGCACAGGGCGCAATAACACCTCCCGGGCACATACAAAATGAATACATCCCCCTGCCCTTTACCTGTTTTACGATACTATATGGAGACGGAGGTAAAAATTCTCCCCTATCATCGCATTTATACTGAATTTGATCTATTAACTGTTGAGGATGCTCTACCCTTACCCCAAGAGCAAAAGGTTTAGCCTCTATCTTAATTCCTTTTCTATCTAATAATTCAAAAATATCTCTTGCAGAATGTCCGGTAGCTAAAATTACATGCCTGGTTTTAAAATGCTCTCCTTTTGAAGTCTTAATACCTTGAATTTCATTATTTTCAACAACAAGATCTGTAACGCGAGTTTCAAAAATTACCTCTCCTCCATGCTCTATGATCTTCTCCCTAATATCTGAAATGATAGCCGGCAACTTATTAGTTCCAATATGAGGATGCGCATCTACCAAAATATCTGAAGTTGCTCCAAAACCTACCAATAATTGAAGAATTCTATTTACATCTCCACGTTTTTTAGATCTGGTATAAAGTTTCCCATCACTGTAGGTTCCCGCGCCCCCTTCCCCAAAGCAATAATTAGAATCTTCATCTACAATATGTTCGATATTTAAGGCTTTAAGATCTCTTCTTCTTGACCTAACGTCTTTACCTCTCTCCAAAATTATAGGCTTTTTTCCTAACTCTATAACCCTCAAGGCAGCAAAGAGTCCGGCAGGTCCGGCTCCAATAATATAAATAGGTTGTTCTTTAGATACCTCAGGATAATCTGGCAATACAACTGCTTTTTGATGATGAATTTCTTTGATGTAAATATCAACCTGTAAATTGATCTTTACCGTTTTCTGTCTTGCATCTATAGACCTTTTAATAATTTCAACATGAGTAATATCCAGTAACTTAATCCTTGCTTGTTTTGCAACTTCTTTACGCAGCAATTCTGGCTTTGCCGCAATTTCTGGAGTTGTTCTAAGTTGAAAATTCTTTAATCATAAAAATAGCTATTCGGCAAAATTAGTATTTTAAGATTTGATTATAGCATACTCCATAACACTTCTATTGCTGTTAAAATAATCTCAAAAATTAAAGGCACTTACCTAAATGTTAAAAAATAAACTCTTATTTTGCACGTAAAGATCACATTGTAAAGCTTACCCAAATATTTAACAAACCTACCCATGATGAATTCTACCTCCCGTTACCCTATGGTTTCTTATGAAGAAGCCTCTCCTGCCGTTCAGGCAATTTATGATGATACCAAAAAAACCTTACAACTTCCATTTGTACTTAATTGGTTTAAATGTCAGGGAGATAATGCCACCCTACTTCAAGGAAATTGGGGGAAATTGAAGAATACTTTAATGGAAGGGGAAGTTCCTAACGTTCTAAAGCAATTAATTATTTACAACGTATCTAAAGAACGTGGCTGTAATTACTGCTCTCATGCACACGGTATCTTTGCAGATAGTATGAGCGCAATGATTAGTGAAGAAGATGGATTTAAAGCTACAGAAAGCTTAAATTCTCCATCTATGCCGGTTAGTTATAGAACTGCCGTTAATGTTGTAACCAAAGCTGCTCTTAATCATAAAGAGATTAGCGACGAAGATTTTCAAGAATTGGAAAATGCCGGCTTTAGCAAACCAGAAATTCAGGAATTAATGGCTCAGGCAGATCTTGTAAATATGCTAAATACTATTGCAGATGTTTCTGGAATTAAGATAGACAATGAGCTTCTTGAGACATTAGATTAATTTTTAATGGCTTCAATTTCCAACAATACCTCACAATTATACAGAATTACTTATGAGGCTTATTCAAAATTTGCCAATAATATAAGTAGATGCTCTAGCTTAAAAGAAGTTGGTGAGGTTTCGCGTACTCATTTAAAATATCTGCTCAATTTTCATATTATTAGATTAACCATACAGCAAGACGAAAAATATTTATTTTTTAGTCTTGCCGGAAATCAAGTGGAATATGATCTAAAAGAAGAAACGCAGATCTTAGATCATGAAAAAAATCTATTAGAAACCGAAATTCCAATTCTTACCAAAGATATTCCTCATGACTGGATAGAAGAATATGTGGAGGTAACAAAATTGGAAGATCCAAATCTTTGGGGATGGTTCTTTAAAAAAAATGACAGAAAAGTTACGGTTACTCTAATTGCAGATAAAAACAAGCCTTTTAATACCGGCGATGTTGACATATTAAAATTAGCAGTAGATTGTTTTGAAGCCAAATTTCATGAGATCTATCTCTCAAGACAGTTAGATATTAAGAACAAATCGCTAACCAAAGCTTTAAAGATCATTCAAGAGCAGAACGAGGAAATTCAAAAGATCGTAGAAAATCAGCAGGAGATTATTGAAGATAGAACCAAAGAAATTGTAGCCAAGAATAAAAAGTTATTGCACATTTCAGCATTAAATGCTCATAATGTAAGAGAACCTCTTTCAAGAATTCAAGGGCTAATACAGTTATTTGATCTTTTTGATGATCAGCAAATTAGAACTGAAGTGATTCCAAAGCTAGAAGAATCTGCACAAGAGATGGACCATGTATTACAAGAAGTAATAAGCATGGCCACAAATGAATTGTCTGATTTAAAAGCAGAAAAATTATGAGTTCAATATATTTAGTAGATGATCAACCCATCACCAATTTTATTACCAGAAAATTATTAGAAAATGAGGGTGTAACATCAAATATCAAAGAATTTACCAACCCGTTGATTGCGCTAGAAGAATTGGAATCAGACAAAGATCCCTTTATATTTCTGGATCTAAATATGCCGGAAATGACAGGATGGGAATTTCTAGACAATTTAAAAACTAAAAAATACTGCCCTAAGATCGTGATCTTAACTTCCAGCACCAGTGAGTTGGATGTTTTAAAGGCTAAAAATTACCCTTGTGTGATAGATTATATCACGAAACCTTTTAGTAAGATAAAATTCTCCAGGCTTTCTGACTATCTTCAAACAGCTTCTTAAATTTATTTTCTTTAGTAAGATTCAAATTACTAAAAGGAATGGCTAGCTTTGCTTTATGGAAGTAAAACCCGATCATAAAGCCTTAATAGAGCTGGCCCACGCTAAAATGCACTTCGGAAAATATAAAGACAGATACCTTTCTGATCTTCCTGAATTTTACCTGATCTGGTTTCGTCAAAAAGGTTTTCCTAAAGGGAAATTAGGCGATCAATTAGAACAAGTTACCGAACTTAAAGTGAACGGTATGGAACAAATCCTTCGCAACATAAGATCTAAATACCCAAAATATTAATAAGTTAAAGGCTCAATATCAAGTTATTAAGACTCATAATATTCACTTTGATTTTCCAAGAGTTTTTGTTTTCTTCTTTGTAATTTAGCGCCCTGAATCAACAACACAACAAACACTTTAAAAATGGGCGAAACCAAGTATATTTTTGTTACCGGTGGAGTTTCCTCTTCCTTAGGAAAGGGAATTATAGCTGCATCTTTGGCAAAATTACTACAGGCGCGTGGTTTTAAAACCACGATTCAGAAATTAGATCCTTACATAAATGTAGATCCGGGAACACTTAATCCTTACGAACATGGCGAATGTTATGTTACAGAAGATGGTGCAGAAACAGATCTTGATCTTGGGCATTACGAGCGTTTTCTTAACGTAAATACCTCTCAGGCAAACAATGTAACTACAGGAAGAATTTACCAAAGCGTAATTGAAAAAGAACGCCGAGGAGAATTCTTAGGAAAAACCGTTCAGGTGGTTCCGCATATTACCAATGAGATTAAAGAAAGAATACAAATATTAGGTAAAAGTGGCGATTTTGATATAGTGATCACCGAAATTGGTGGTACTGTGGGAGATATAGAATCTTTACCTTACATAGAAGCTGTAAGACAATTAAAATGGGAATTAGGAGATGACAATGCACTTGTTATTCACCTTACTTTGGTTCCTTATCTAGCAGCCGCAGGAGAATTAAAAACAAAACCTACCCAGCACAGTGTAAAAACTTTGATGGAGAGCGGAATTAAAGCTGATATTCTTGTTTGTAGAACAGAACATGAACTGTCTGATGATATTAGAAGAAAGCTTGCCATTTTTGTAATGTTAGACAAGAAGCGGTAATTCAATCTATAGATGCGTCTACCATTTACGATGTACCAAATTTAATGTTGGAAGAAGGCCTGGATACGGTTGTGCTAAAAAAGTTAAACTTGCCAGATGACACTTCTCCTAACTTAGAACACTGGAATAAATTCTTGCAACGTCATAAAAATCCAAAATCTGAGATCACTATCGGGTTGATCGGGAAATATGTTGAATTACAAGATTCTTATAAATCTATTTTAGAAGCCTTTATTCATGCTGGCGCAGAGAATGAAGTAAAAGTGAATGTAGAAAGTATACATTCTGAATTTATCAATGAAAATACCATCAAAAATAAGATCGCTCATCTAGATGGAATTTTAGTGGCTCCGGGATTTGGAGAGCGCGGAATTGAAGGTAAAATAGATGCTGTAAGATATGCACGTGAGAACAATATCCCTTTCTTCGGAATTTGTCTTGGAATGCAAATGGCAGTGATAGAGTTTGCCAGAAACGTTCTTCAGCTAAAAAATGCGAATTCTGCAGAGATGGATCCGGAAACAAAACATCCTGTTATCGATATCATGGAAGAACAGAAAGCAGTTACCCATAAAGGTGGTACCATGAGGCTTGGTGCCTGGTCTTGTGAGTTAACAGAGGGTTCTAAGGTTAGAGAGATCTACGGGCAGGATATGATTGCTGAAAGACACAGACACCGTTACGAATACAACAACAAATACAAAAACGAATTAGAAAAAGCCGGATTAAAAAGCACCGGTATAAATCCAGATACAGGATTGGTTGAAATTGTAGAACTAGAAGACCATCCCTGGTTTATTGGGGTTCAATATCACCCGGAATATAAGAGTACTGTAGCCACTCCACATCCTTTATTTATTGCTTTTATAAAAGCGGCTTTGGAGTATTCTACTCAAAAAAAGAATGCCAAAGTGACACAAAACAAATAAATGGTCATTTTTTTGACTACTTAATCCACAGCAAAAATGCTGTATTGCAATAGCATATTTATTTTATAACATGGAAGAAAAAAAGTTTGACGTTCAATCCCTAATAGGATTTTTACTGATTGGTGCAATTTTATTATGGATGTTGTATAACAACTCCTTTGAAGAAAAAACAGAGGATAATCCAAAAGTAGCCACCGAACAAATAGATTCACCCGCTGCTCAAAATACCGAAACCAAAGAAATTACGCCTAACACGCCCCAAGATTCTGCCTCTTTAGCAGAATCTAGAAAACAACTTGGAGCCTTCGGTTATTCTGCCTCCCTACCTTCTGCAACAGATAATACCACGACTATTGCCAATGATGTATTGGAGTTAAAGATAGACAACAAAGGTGGTTATATCTCTCAGGCCAGATTGGTGAAGTTTAAAACTTACGATTCTATTCCTGTTTATACTATTAAAGATGGTAATGCTTCATTCAACTTAAACTTTACAACGAAAGATGGAAGAGTGATCAATACTGAAGACATGTATTTTGAGCCTACAGTTTCTCAAAATGGTGCCAATAAGGTGATCTCTATGAAATTGAAGGTTTCTCCGGATGAGTTCTTAGAGTACAGATATGTATTGAAGCCGGGAGAATACATGATGGACTTTAATGTAAGATCTCAAGGTTTAAGCGGGGTTATAAACAGCTCTTCCAAGATCAATATGGATTGGAAGTTGAAAGGCTATAGACATAGTAAGAGTATCTCTTACGAAAACAGATATACAGAGCTATCTTATGAGCATAATGATGGTGACGATAGCGATGTTGGAAAAGGAAAGTTAGATGAAGAAGATGCAGAAGATGTTACCTATATCGCCTATAAGCAGCATTTCTTCTCCTCTATTCTTTTAACCGATACTCCTTTTGAAAAAGCAAATTTTGTTTCTCAGAATTTAGTTGAAGATGAAGATATAGATACCGTATACACTAAACAATTTAGTTCAAGCATGCCATTAGCGCTTAAAGGTGGGGAATTGAATTATAATATGAATTGGTATTATGGCCCTACAGATTATAAGATCCTTAATGATTATGATAGAAATCTAGATGAAGTTGTTCCTTTAGGTTGGGGAATCTTTGGATGGATAAACAAGAATATCTTTATCCCATTCTTCGCATTCCTATCTGGATTCTTACCTAGTTATGGTATTGCCATTATTGTGATGACTATTGTGGTAAGATTGGTACTTTCTCCGGTGACTTATAAGTCTTATTTATCTCAGGCTAAGATGAAGATACTTCGTCCAGAGATCAATGAGATCAATGAGAAGTACAAGGATAACCCAATGAAAAAGCAACAGGAAACTATGAAGTTGCAGAGCAAGGCAGGAGCAAGTCCGTTGAGCGGTTGTTTACCGGCTTTAATGCAGATTCCCGTCTTCTATGCGCTCTTCCAATTCTTCCCTAGTGCTTTTCAGTTAAGGCAAAAAGGATTCTTATGGGCAGATGACCTTTCTAGTTATGATACTATAGCGCAACTTCCATTTAATATCCCTTTTTATGGAGACCACGTAAGTTTATTCCCAATACTTGCTTCTATTGCCATCTTTATTTATATGATGATGACGACTGGGCAAAGTATGCAAAACAATCAACAGCCGGGAATGCCTAATATGAAATTCCTTATGTATCTATCTCCATTAATGATGTTGATTTTCTTCAATAACTATGCGAGTGGATTATCACTATACTACTTCACCTCTAACCTTATTACCATTGGTATCATGTTAGTGATTAAGTATGTAATTGTAGACGAAGAAAAGATACATGCTAAGATCCAGGAGAATAAGAAAAAACCTAAGAAACAAGGTAAATTTGCCAGGAAGATGCAGGAAATGATGGAGCAGGCAGAACAACAAAAGAATGCTAAAAAATAAAATCTTGATCTAATTTTAATAAATAAAGCCCGGTATTCCGGGCTTTGTTGTATTTTAAATTTATAATCTTATATTATTCGTCATCTAGGTAAAAGCACCTGGTCTATTACATGAATAACTCCATTTGTAGCTTGCACATCTACAGCAATAACATTCGCAGTTCTATCTCGCTCATCTGTTATTGTAACATCGTCTCCCACATTTACAGTAAAATCTCCTGTCTCAAAAGTGGTCACTACCATTCCGTCTGAAAGATCTCCAGATCTAACATTAGCCCCAGTAACTACGTGATAGCTTAAAACTGAAGAAAGAAGCTCTGAAGAAATATCTTCTAAAGAAGTAAGATCTAATTCTGTAAGTAAAGCTGCAAATGCATCGTTGGTTGGTGCGAAAACGGTAAAAGGAGCCGGGTCTTCTGTAGCTTGAAGTATTTCTACAAAATTATAGTCATCTTCTCTGGTCAAGGCTGCTACTAAAGTTTCAAAGGTTGGATCTGCAGTTGCAAAGGTGGTAATATCAGGCAAACCTATTACACTATCCACGGCATGTATTATTCCATTATCTGCTTCAATATTTGCAGTGGTTACAGTTGCAACCCCATTAATCATTACCGCATCTCCTACACTAATATACATACTTAAATTAGCATCAGATGCAGGTCCTTTAGCCATACTGGTTATATAGCCAGTAGATAAATCTTGAGATCTAATTTCTCCAGTTTGAACGTGATTCAATAGTACTTGTTTTAATAGATCTACAGGAACATCTTGAAGACTATCAAAATTGTTAGCAGCTAAAAACGCACTGAAGGCAGCGTTATTTGGCGCAAATACCGTGTATTTAGCAGATCCGTCTAAGGTTGCTGTTAATCCTGCCGCGTCTAATGCCGCCGCTAAAGAAGAGTAATTGTCATTAGAAGCAACAAAATCAGCAATAGTATTGGTCTCTATTACCGGGTCTGTTCCATCATCGTCATTATTGTTGCATCCTAACAATCCCATTGTGAGAAATGCCACAACAGCAAATTTTGTGAGTTTTGAATAAATTTTCATCCTGTTTTAAGTTTTGATTAAGGAATAAAAATATAGAAGTTAATTTCAATTTTTTGTTTAATCTTTGTTAATTAAAAACCAACAAATGTTAATTCGTTCATTTTAACCCTACTTCCCCTACATTTCTATAACCACCTCATTATCAATTAATATAAATTTTAAAAAAATATATTTTAATGAGTTTGAGAATTAAATTTTAACAAAATATCAAAGGTGTGCGTTTTATTAAATTTTCCAATTTATTTAGGGATTTAGTAAAAATCAACATTAAGAATCAAGCCTTTTAATTCTGAATGCGATGAGGATTCTGAAACTCCTTTTTTATAAAAAATATAATTATATCTTAATCCTTGCCTTCAATATTTGGTAATACATATATTTACAAACCAAATTAAAACCAAACAACATGAAAAAGTTATTAGTATTATTTTTAGCAGCAACTGCCCTGGTGTCTTGTAATAAAGATGACGACAATAATGATGGAGACAACAAAATTGTTGGAAAATGGTATCTAGCAGAAATTAACAATAGCGGAGCTCTTAATCTTGCAAGTAACTGATTGCAACTGCAAAATCTTTTATCGATTTTAAAGCAGATTATACTGCAGACTCTGAGTATTATACTCGAAACTGATGGAGAATGTACCCTAGAATCTTCAGACAATTCAGATTGGAGTAGTATAGGAGATTCTAAACTATTCATTTGTATGTACCTATAGAAGATATTGGTCAAGTCTTATCGGGAAGAGTAGAATTTAATAGCGATTATTCAGAGTTTACATTTTATCCTATAGTTTTTCATTACTCAAAATACCAATATCGTATTCGTAAAGAAGATAATTCTTAAATCATTATAAATATCTTTAAGGGTGGTTTTTTACCACCCTTTTTTATTTCGTAATTTTGCCAACTCTTATCCGACAGTTATGAGGTTAAGTATTGTATTTTATTACAGAAATTAGGAATATCAAAATGAAGAAAAAAGTAGTTGTTGGTTTATCGGGAGGTGTAGATTCTAGTGTTACGGCATATTTACTACAACAACAAGGATATGAAGTAATAGGCTTGTTTATGAAGAACTGGCACGATGATTCTGTGACCATTTCTGATGAATGCCCCTGGTTGGATGACAGTAATGATGCCATGATGGTGGCAGATAAACTGGGGATTCCATTTCAAACTGTAGACTTAAGCGAGCAATATAAAGAGCGAATTGTAGATTACATGTTTAGGGAATATGAAAGAGGAAGAACTCCAAACCCAGATGTACTTTGTAACCGGGAGATAAAATTTGATGTTTTCATGAAGATCGCTCTTTCTCTTGGGGCAGATTATGTGGCAACAGGACATTATTGCCGAAAAGGTGAGATTCAGAAAGATGGGAAAACAATCTACCAATTACTAGCCGGTAAAGATGATAATAAAGATCAATCTTACTTTCTTTGCCAGTTAACTCAAGAACAGCTGGCTAAAACCTTATTCCCTATAGGCGAATTACAAAAACCGGAGGTTAGAAAGATCGCTGCAGAACAAGATCTAATTACGGCGAATAAAAAAGATTCTCAGGGATTATGTTTTATAGGAAAAGTTAGACTTCCAGAATTTCTTCAGCAAAAACTAAAACCTAAAGAAGGGGTTATCGTTGAAGTGAAATCAGAAATTGATCAATATCAAACTGCAACTCCAGAATTCAATTCTAAATTGGAAGAATTAAAACATCTTTCAAATAAATTTAAATACTCTCAACAAGACGGCGCTGTGGTTGGAAAACATCAAGGGGCTCATTATTTTACAAAAGGCCAACGTAAAGGCCTAGCTGTGGGTGGAACTCCAGAGCCACTTTTTGTGATAGATACCGATGTAGATGAAAATGTAATTTATACCGGGCAAGGAAAAGAACATCCAGGCTTGTTTAGAAAGGCACTGTTTGTAGCTTCAGAAGAAGTGCATTGGGTAAGAACAGATCTTGCTTTACAACCAGATCAAGAAATGAAGGTTAAAGCAAGAATACGTTATCGCCAGGATCTGCAAGATGCCACCTTATATCAAACAGAGAACGGACTTTATGTTGAATTTGAAAATGCTCAATCTGCAATTACCGAAGGACAATTTGTAGCCTGGTATCTGGAAGATGAACTTGTAGGATCTGGAGTGATCTCATAATTCCAGAAAAATCATATGATTAAAAAAATTGCCACAAACTGACGAGTGTAAAATTATTATATTCGTGAATTCGTGGCTTTTTGATTTTAACTCAATAATGTCACAGACCTCTCGAACCTGAATAACATTGAAATTAAGAATATGCAAAATAGAATTACGCAACTCTTCAATATAAAATATCCCAATTATACAAGCCGGAATGATCTGGGCCAGTGGGTGGAAACTTGCCAGTACCGTTAGTAATTCTGGAGGATTAGGGATTATAGGGGCCGGCTCTATGTATCCGGAAATTCTAAAAGAGCATATTCAAAAATGCAAGAAAGCTACAAATAAGCCTTTTGCTGTGAATGTTCCCATGCTGTATCCGGATATAGAAAAGATCATGGAGATCATCATAGAAGAAGAAGTTAAGATCGTATTTACTTCTGCCGGAAATCCGAAAACATGGACAAGTCATTTACAGTCTCATGGAATTAAAGTTGTTCACGTTGTAAGCAGTGTAAAATTCGCTCTTAAATCTCAAGAAGCTGGCGTAGATGCAGTAGTTGCAGAAGGTTTTGAAGCCGGGGGTCATAATGGTCGGGACGAAACTACCACCTTTACGTTGATCCCGATGGTAAAAGAACAATTAACAATTCCATTAATTGCCGCCGGAGGAATTGCCACAGGAAGAGGAATGCTTGCCGCAATGGTTTTGGGCGCAGATGCTGTTCAAATTGGTTCGCGCTTTGTTGCAAGTCATGAAGCTTCTTCTCATGCCGCATTTAAAGATCTTGTAGTAAAAGCAAAAGAAGGTGACACTCAATTAACCTTAAAAGAATTAGCGCCAGTTAGATTGCTTAAGAATAAGTTTTTTGAAGATGTTCAATCCCTGTATCAAAAGGCTCCAACTAAAGAAGAATTAATAGAATTATTAGGACGAGCAAGAGCAAAAAAAGGAATGTTTGAAGGAGATCTGGAAGAAGGAGAACTAGAAATAGGGCAAATTGCAGGTCTTATTCACGATATAAAACCCGCAGCCCAAATAGTATCTGATATTGTAAATGAATTTGAAATTGCTAAAAAAGAAGTGGCATTTCTATAATTCTAATTAAGCATAACTAAAGGTAATATCCTTTTCTATATCTGGATGAATGCTTTGCAGAACAGGACATGTTTTTGCTGCATTCTCTAGAATAGTTTTTTCTTTTTCGCTCAAAATATCCCCTTTTACTAGAAACAGCGACTTTAACTCCTGAAATTCTTCTTGGATCTGCAGCCATCGTTTTGGTAACCTCAGCAGTAGTACCTTCAATATCTAGCTCCATATCACGGGCTTTAATTCCCATGATGGTAAGCATACAAGATGCAACCGCAGTTGCAACAGTATCTGTAGGAGAAAATGCTTCGCCTTTTCCCTGATTATCTAAAGGAGCATCTGTTATAAATTTGCTCTTGCTTTGTAAATGCTCACATTCTGTGCGCAGATTTCCTTTATAAACTACTTTTGATGTCATCTTAAATTATTTATTTTGCAACACTTAAATTTAAATTCTCATCTAAGGTCATTATGTAAACCGCTGTATTATAGAATCCGCCATTTTGTTTAGGCTTATAATGAAATTCATTTTCTACATACTCTGTTATGATATTTTCCTGAACAGATTTCTCTAAAGTTCCCATTGCCGAAAGTCGTAATAAAACGTCTAAGGTAAGATCGTAGCCTCTGGTTGTATACTTATTAGGCATAAAACCATATTTTTCTTTATAGGCATCAATAAACTCATTGCTTTGTGATTCATCAAATTCCTTATATTCTGAAGGGTAATGGAATTTCAATTTTCCTAAATGCTCATTCAGCAAAACATCGCTTTCATAAGAGCTATTCTTGTTAGTAGTAAGCAAAGTAATATTACTTCTTCTTGCCAATCTATTCAAAGCTGAAGTCGCAGAGCTTAAAAGCGCCACGCTTTCTGACTCTAAAACCACCCAGTTTTCCGCAGTACTGGACATAACATTTGCTAAAGAAGATTCCGAAACGTTGTTACCAGAAGGATTTACCATTTTTGCATTAGGCAAAGCACTCATTAGCTTACTTTTAATACTGGCATTAGCCGCATCTGCAACAATTATAATATTTCTTCCCTGAGCATTTCTTTGAATATAGGAGATCATCGCTTCTCTTAGCATATCATCGCTAGGCATAGTTTGATAAAGATTTGGCAGCGATCTTAAATCTCTGTTTGTCATAGGAGAGATCACCGGGATATTCTTTCCAGATAATCGTTCTGCAGTTTCTTCTGAAGTTTTCTGAAGAAGTGGCCCTATAACAGCATCTACATCATTAAAATTATTAGAATTGATAATCGATATTACTTTAGACTCCTGTTGCTGAGTGTCAAAAACTTTTACATTGGTAGAAATACCTAACTGCTTGGCCTTATTAATAGCCATTAAAGCTCCGCTATAAAAATCTAATGAAATTCTCATCACTCTATCATTTTCTAATACGCTTGATGCATTAGAAGTAGAGTCTATCTTGATCTTGCTTAAATTATAAGGTAACATCAAAACAATATTCTTAGTAGAGTAATCTTTAATGCGGCCTTGTAAATTAGCAATTTCAGCATTTCCTATCGGCATTTGCAATTTATCAACCGGTAGATCTTTTAATTCTCTACCCGATGCATCTCTGGTTGGCACTTTAAGCACCATCCCATATTTTAATCCATCTTTTAAGGCTGGATTTAGCGCAATTAAAGAGTCTTGTTCAATTTGAAATCTTTTTGTTAAACTGTATAAAGTTTCTTGCGGTTGCACTTCATAAAATTCGAATGCATTATCTGTAATTATTACCGGCTCATCTAAAACATTGGTTCCCACCTTCAACATAATTCCAGGATGTAATACATCTACCGTTGGATTTAATGCTTCCAGTTCTGCAACCGTCATTCCATATTTTCTGGCAATCCCGTACTTTGTCTCTTTAGGTAAAATTATATGCTCTCTGGTCTTGGTAATTTGAACAGCTGGAGTTCTACGTTCTGTAGTTTCAGTTCTTGGTTTTGAAGGAACTTCATTTTTCACGATTGCTGAAGGAGATTTTTGTCCATAAACCGGAATTTGAATGGTCTCCCCTTTTTGAAGTTCTTTTGAATATAACTGCTTATTATATTTTTTGATATCTTCAATTTCAATATTGTACATCTTAGATAAGCTGTACAAAGTTTCTTTCTTTTCAACTTTATGAGAAGTAAAACTTACCGGTGCATCTTCTGAAGAATTTGAAGTTGGTGCTTCATTATTATCCTCCCCAATTGGGATTACCAATTTGCTGGAAATCTGAATTCCGTTCTTCGCATCGGGATTGTATTTATAAATGGCAGCCTCGCTAACTCCGTATTTTTGCGAAATGCTATAAACAGTCTCTCCCGGAGAAACCGTGTGGTATTTATAAGCTTGCCCATAAGCAGTAGTCGTTATAACCTGAAAAAATAAGCATATCACAATTAAGTACTTCATCATATTGTCTTTGATTTATTTAAAAAGTAAAATATCAATCTTCAAGATAATTTCAGATTTAATAATTATCTGAAGCTTGAAGTTACATTTATTACTCCCATTCTATAGTTGCAGGTGGTTTTGAGCTGATATCATATACTACTCTATTAACGCCTTTAACCCGATTTATTATATCATTTGAGGTCTTTTGAAGAAAGTCATAAGGTAGATTTACCCAATCTGCGGTCATTCCATCTGTAGACTCTACAGCGCGTAAAGCCACCACTTTTTCATAAGTTCTCTCGTCTCCCATTACTCCAACAGAGTTAACCGGAAGAAGAATTGCTCCTGCCTGCCAAACTTTATCATAAAGCATCCATTCTTTAAGTCCGTTTATAAAGATGGCGTCTACTTCTTGTAATATTCTCACTTTTTCTGCAGTAATATCACCTAAAATTCTAATTGCAAGTCCTGGTCCTGGAAAAGGATGTCTTCCTAAAAGTTCTGCTTCAATTCCCATTTCTGCCCCCACCCGTCTTACCTCATCTTTAAACAACATCTTTAAAGGTTCTACCACTTTCAATTTCATAAAATCTGGTAATCCCCCTACGTTATGATGAGATTTAATTGTTGCTGAAGGTCCACCAGACACTGAAACAGATTCTATAACATCTGGATAAATGGTTCCTTGCGCTAAATATTTTACATCTTTAATTAGATGAGCTTCATCATCAAAAACTTCAATAAAAGCATTTCCAATCTTTTTTCGTTTTTCTTCAGGGTCGCTAATTCCAGCAAGGGCATCCAAGAAACGTGCCGAAGCATCTACTCCTTTTACGTTCAAGCCCATATGTTTGTATTGATCGAGCACGCTTTCAAATTCGCCTTTTCTCAATAATCCGTTATTTACAAAGATGCAATACAGATTCTTCCCTATTGCCTTATGCAGCAACACAGCAGCTACAGTAGAGTCTACGCCTCCACTAAGTCCTAAAACAACTTTATCATCTCCAATCTTTTCCTTTAATTCCTCTACCGTCATATCTACAAAAGCATGAGGAGTCCAGGTTTGAGGTACATTGGCAATCTTAACCAAAAAATTCTCTAACAATTGTTTTCCATCTGTAGAATGATAAACTTCCGGATGAAATTGGATGGCATAGGTTTCTTCGCCTTCAATTCTATAAGCAGCATTTAGTACATCTGCGGTACTTGCCAATCTTACCCCATTGGTGGGAAGATCTTTTATAGTATCGCTATGACTCATCCAAACTTGAGAATTTTCAAGAATGTTATCAAACAAGCAATTCTGCATCTTTAATTACTGAAAGATTTGCACGACCGTATTCTCTGGTTTGAGAAGGCTCCACTTTTCCACCATGAAAATGAGCAAAATATTGAGCCCCATAACAAACTGCCAATACAGGAAGTTTTCCTCTAATTTCTGAAAGATCTGGATGCGGAGCATTTTCTGCTCTTACAGAAAAAGGACTTCCAGAAAGGATAACCGCTTTATAAGAAGAAAGATCTTTTGGAGGATTGTTATATGGAAAAATTTCGCAGAAAATATTTAGTTCTCTTACACGCCTTGCAATTAATTGCGTGTACTGCGAGCCGAAGTCTAGAATAAGTACGTTTTGTTGCATGCACAAAAGTAAGAATTTGAGGCAAAAATGAGTTAGAGGATTCCAATTTTTATATCTTTAAAAGAAAATAATTTAATATTCATGAAATACGTTAGTGCTATCATTTTTGCTATTGCCATAATTTTGGCATCTTATTTTTTGGGAAACGCTTATATTAAAAGAGCTCAGCCAAAAGGTGTAATTTCGGTAACCGGTTCTGGGAGTGAGAATTTTACTTCAGACCTTATTGTTTGGGAAGGTCAATACAGCCGAATGAGCCCTAATTTAAAAGAGGCTTTTGAAGATCTGGATTCAGACAAAGAAATAGTGAAGCAATACCTCATCAGCAAAGGAATTAAAGAAGATAACATTGTATTTAATTCGGTTAATACCATAGAGAAGCAAGAAAATCAGTATCAAAATGGAAATTATGTGGGCAGTATTTTTAAGGGTTATGAACTTACACAGTCTGTAAAAATAGAATCTACAGATGTGGAGCTCATTGAAAATGTTTCTAGAGAGATCACCGAACTTTTAAATAAAGGAGTTCAATTTAACTCTACTCCTCCTCGTTATTATTATACCAAAATTTCTGACCTTAAGATAGAGATGATCTCTAAAGCTACTGAAGATGCGAGATTAAGAGCAGAGAAAATTGCTGAAAACAGTGGTGGTTCTTTAGGCGATCTAAACGATGCCAGTATGGGAGTTTTCCAAATTACCGGCCAGAATAGCGGCGAAGATTATAGCTGGAGCGGGGCTTACAATACTCAAGATAAAAAGAAGACGGCCTCAATTACCATGAGACTTGAATATGAAATAGATTAATTTCATGGAAGAATCTCACTTTTTAGAAAATACCTGGAACGAATTAAATAATGCTATCACCATTAAAGATCATCCTTTTAGGTTTTGCACTTTAGCCACACGAGTAGATAAAAATGAATTAAAACAACGAATCCTTGTTTTAAGAGCAATTACAGATGAAAATACCTTAATTTTTTATACCGATTTTAGATCTAATAAAGTTTCGCAAATATTACAGAATTCAACCGGAAGCATACTTTTCTATAATCCTGAAAAAAGTTTGCAGCTGTCCTTAAAAGGAAAATTATCCATCAACACTAAAGGATCACTTTGGGAAGCCCACGTTAAAAAAATAGAGAACAAAGCAAAAGACGATTATAATACGGTGCAACCCCCGGGAAGTATCTTAGAGAATTCAACAGATTTAGAAAGATATTCCAGACTGAACTTTTGTGTGTTAGAGTTTAAGATTAAAACTATAGACTATCTTGCAATTAAATAGAGATGAAGATCATATTAGGCTTATTTTTAATAAAATAGCAGGTAACTGGAAAGGCGATTTTGTTGTTCCATAATTTGCTTTTCCAAAGAGTCTTCAGTTCAAGACAAAAAAAACTCCTTAGTTTCCTAAGGAGTTTAAAAATGGGTGGAAGACCGGGTTCGAACCGGCGACCTCCTGAACCACAATCAGGCGCTCTAACCAGCTGAGCTACAACCACCATTTATTTGCGGTTGCAAATGTATATTATTTCTTCAATTCCGCCAAGAAAAAAATATAATTAAATTAGATCAAATATGGAATCTACTGCAACATAACGTTCTACAGTAAAGCCCTCGGCATGATCTGTACCTATAATTCTACCTAAATCTCGAGCTCTGTAGGTTATACTGTCTAAAAAATTGTCGCTAGAGATAGGTGTTTTAGGTTCGGTGCTGTCTTTATCAAAAAATTGGGTCTTATAAGCTTTTACAGATTTTAACTTGGTATCCATAAAACCAGAAATATCTACTACCACATCTGGAGTTAAATTCTTCCATTGTATATAATGATACACATGCTTAGGCCTCCAGGCTTCTTGTAATCCATTTTCATCATGGGTCTCAATTCGGCGTAACCCGCTTAAAAAACAAGCATCGCTTACTAACTTTGCTCCTTTTCCATGATCTATATGTCTATCATCAATAGCATTACAAAAAACTATTTCAGGTTTGTATTTTCGTAAGATCCTAATGATCTCTAATTGATGTTCTTTATTATTTTCAAAGAAGCCGTCGCTAAATCCTAGATTTTCTCTTAACGCTACTCCAAGAATCTTAGCTGCATTTTCAGCCTCTTCTTTCCGGGTCTTAGCAGTTCCTCTGAGTACCTAATTCCCCTTTTGTAAGATCTAGAATACCAACTTTTTTACCTTTGGAGATCTCCTTAGCAAGTGTTCCAGAACAGCTTAGTTCTACATCATCTGGATGAGCTCCTACGGCCAAAATATCTAATTTCATGCTTGTTTCAATTTTACTTTAAACTTTGTCGGCTAAGAAGATCAACCTTTCACCGCTTTTAACGCCTGCTCTATATCTGCAATTAGATCTTCCTTTTCTTCTATTCCCACAGAGAAACGTAAAAGGCCGTCCTTAATTCCTTGTCTTTCCCTTTCTTCCGGAGTTAGCAAAGCATGAGAAGTTTTTGTTGGGGAAAGTATGGTAGACTCTACGCCTGCTAAACTCATAGAAGATTTGATCAATTTTAATTTTTTCTGAAAAAGATCTGAATCTAATCCTTCTTTTAGTTCAAAAGACATCATTCCGCCATAACCATGCATTTGAGATTTTGCCAATTCATGATCTGGATGAGACTTAAGCCCTGGGTAGTAAACTTTACCTATATCTTCATGTTTCTCTAAATATTTTGCAAGTTTCTTTGCATTCTTATTTTGAGCTTTCACGCGAATTCCCATGGTTTTTAAACTACGCTCTAATAACCAAACGGTATAATCACTCAAACTACCCCCAAAATTTTTAGCTAGCTGAAAGATGGTATTGATATGCGCTTCAGAAGAAATCACCGCGCCTGCCAAAATATCACTGTGACCTCCCATATATTTAGTAGCAGAATGTATCACTACATCTATACCAAGATCTATGGGGTTTTGATTGACAGGAGATGCAAAGGTATTATCTATCATACTTACCAAATTATGTTCTTTGGCAAGCTTTGCAACGGCTTTCACATCTGTTATTGTTAATAACGGATTGGAAGGAGTTTCAATAAAGATCACTTTCGTATTTTCTTTGATCTTAGCTTTAAAACTTTCAATTTTTAGATCGTCTGTCAGGGAATATTCAATTCCATATTTTTCAAATTCTTCTACCACCAAATTGCTGGTCCCTCCATATAATGTGTTTTGAAGCACCACATGATCTCCTTTATGAAGAAAGGCAAACATGGTGGTACTTACAGCAGCCATCCCACTTCCAAAAATTAGAGCAGCTTCTCCATGCTCCAACGCTGCCATTTTCTTCGCCAGCCCAACCTGATTTGGAGTATTGAAATATCTAGGGTAGCGTTTTACTTCTACATCTTCAAAAGCATAAGAGGTAGACATATATAATGGGGATACCGCCCCTTTATGTTGAGTATCTTCTAATTCCCCGGTGTGGGTGCAAATGGTATTTAAACCGAATCTATTTTCTTTCATAAATTTTAATTCTTTTCAAATTGCAAATTTTCATCCAAGGTAAAAAGAATATTTATAAAATTTAATTAGAATCTAACTTCCAAAAAGCTTTCTCTTCAAAGGCTTTAATCATAAGTTAAACTTGTTCTAAAGTAAGCCATTCATAAACCGAACGACCGAGTAATCATTAAATTTGTATCCTAAAAAAATAATTGAAATGAGCGAAGTTAAAGCATATGCCGCGCAGTCTAATACTGCAGATTTAAAACCTTTTGATATTACAAGAAGAGAAGTTACAGCAGACGATGTTGAAATAGACATTTTGTACTGTGGAGTTTGCCACAGTGATATACATACCGTAAGAAACGATTGGAAAAATGCAAAATATCCATCTGTTCCGGGACATGAAATTATTGGTAGAGTTGTAAAAACAGGAAAAAATGCAACCAACTTTAAAGAAGGAGATCTTGTTGGAGTTGGATGTATGGTAGATTCTTGCCAACATTGCGATTCTTGTAAAGAAGGATTAGAACAATATTGTGAAAATGGTGCAACCTATACTTACAACAGTCCAGATAAACATTTAGGAGGTCATACTTTTGGAGGTTATTCTGAAAAAGTAGTTGTAGATAAGAAATTTGTACTTAACATACCTGAAAATCTTGATATTGAAGCTGTAGCTCCATTATTATGTGCAGGAATTACCACTTATTCTCCTTTAAAACAATGGAATGTAAAAAAAGGGGATAAAGTTGGGGTTATTGGTCTTGGAGGATTAGGACACATGGGAATTAAATTTGCTCATGCAATGGGAGCTCATGTGGTAATGATCACTACCTCTCCAGATAAAAGTCAGGACGCTAAGAAATTAGGAGCAGATGAAGTTTTGATCTCTAAAGATGAAAATGAAATGAAAAAACATATGAACTCTTTTGATTTCTTATTGAACACTGTTCCGGTTGGCCACGATGTGAATCCTTATGTAGCATTATTGAAAAGAGATGCAACCATGGTACTTGTAGGTGCAATTGAGCCGCTTGACCCTATTCACGGAGGTGGACTTATATCTTCTAGAAAAAGAATTGCAGGTTCATTAATTGGCGGGATTGAAGAAACTCAGGAAATGTTAGATTTCTGTGGAGAGCACAATATAGTTTCTGATGTTGAAATGATAAATATCCAAAATATCAATGAAGCTTATGACCGTGTTGTAAAATCTGATGTGAAATACAGATTTGTGATCGATATGAAATCTTTAAAAAATTCATAATATGAGTTTAATTTCTTCCTTACTTGGTAATGCAGGAGCTATTGATAAAGAGTGTACTTGAAAAAGATTATGGAAAGCTTTTAATTGCTTCAGAGCAAATTGAAGCAGGTTTCAAAATAATTAGAGACACCTTTATCTTTACCAACAAAAGACTGATTATTGTAGACGTGCAGGGCCTAACTGGGAGAAAGATTGAATATTTTTCTGTTAGCTATAAAAGCATCAGCAGATTTAGCGTAGAGACTGCTGGAAGTTTTGATCTGGATGCAGAATTAAAGATCTGGATCTCCGGAGAGCAAAGTCCTTCAATTTCTAAACGCTTCGATAAAAAAGTTGATATCTACGAAGTGCAAAAGCTACTGGCAGAATTCACTTTATAGATTAAGCAAAATTTTTAAAATATAATCGGGTAGATCTAAATGGTCTATCCGATTTTTTGTTGCTTTAATATTCACATCATCTCAAAAAGCGCCATTAATAAGGAACATATCCTTATAATTTAAAAAGTCCATGGTACTTTTCTATCTTTACATTATGAAAAAACTATTTACAAATATTAAAGAATTAGTACAGGTTAGGGAGCCTTCCGTAGAGAAACTAAGCGGGAAAGAAATGAAGGAACTTCCTACAATTAAAGACGCCTGGTTATTAATTAATGATGATAAAATAGAAGATTTTGGAAATATGCAAACCCTTCCAAATGTAGATGTTGAAGAAACCATAGATCTATCTGGAAGAATTGTGCTTCCAACCTGGTGCGACTCTCATACACATTTGGTATATGCCGGAAATAGAGAGCAGGAATTTGCCGATAGAATTAGCGGCTTGACCTATGAGGAGATCGCCAATCGTGGAGGTGGAATTTTAAATAGCGCTAAAACTTTAGAAAATACTTCAGAAAAAGATGTTTATAAGCAATCTGCCGCAAGATTGAAGGAAGTGATGAAATTGGGTACGGGCGCTATTGAAATAAAATCTGGCTACGGACTTAAGAAAGAGGGCGAATTAAAACTTCTGAATGTCATTAAAAAATTAAAATCTCAATTTGATCTTCCTATAAAATCAACATTTTTAGGAGCACACGCACTTCCCACAGAGTATAAAGAAAAACGAAAAGAATATATCTCTTATGTGATAGAAGAAATTCTTCCGGAAGTGGTAAAACAAGAATTGGCAGAATATATAGATATTTTTTGTGAGCAGGGATACTTTGATGTAGATGATACCAATACTTTATTGGCTGCAGCAAAAAAACATGGATTGAAAGCTAAGATTCATGTAAATCAATTTCATGCTATTGGCGGAGTACAAGCCGGAGTAGAAAATGAGGCTTTAAGTGTAGACCATTTGGAAGTTATGAGACCAGAAGACATAGAATGTTTAAAAAATAGTAAAACCATGCCGGTAGCATTACCCGGTTGCTCTCTATTTTTAAGCATCCCCTATACTCCGGGAAGAGAAATTATAGATGCCGGCTTGCCATTAGCGCTCGCTACAGATTATAATCCGGGAAGTGCTCCCAGTGGAAATATGAATCTGGTGGTATCTTTAGCATGCATCAAAATGAATATGACACCAGAGGAAGCTATAAATGCAGCCACAATTAATGGGGCATATGCCATGGGACTTAGCAAAACTCATGGAAGCATTACCAAAGGAAAATCAGCAAATTTAATAGTAACAAAACAAATTCCATCATATGCCTTTTTACCTTATTCGTTTGGTAGTAATAAGATAGAATCTGTGTATATAAATGGTAATATTTTAGATTAATGGAAGGATTCAAAATATACAATTCAAAATCAGTAGAAAAACTGATAGCTTCGAGAAAGGGAGAAGTAAAGTTTGGTGAAAAAGTTCTATTCTTAAATGAACTGGGAGATTTACCAACTTCCAAAGCTAAATATGTGCTTTTTGGCATTCCAGAAGATATAGGAGTTAGAGCAAATTACGGAAAAGAAGGAGCTTCAAAAGCCTGGAAAGCCACTTTAAAAGCACTGCTTAATATTCAAGCCAATTTATATACAAGACCTGAAAACTTAATTCTTATTAGGAGAAGTAGATTGTGATGCTCTAATGCAAAAAGCTTCTAATCTAGACCAGGAAGACCCCAATTACTTTATAAAAATGGGGGAATTAGTGAACAGGCTAGATACCATTGTAAGCCAAATAGTTCAAAAAATTATTGCAGCGGGTAAAATCCCTATCATCATTGGAGGTGGCCATAATAATGCCTACGGAAATATAAAAGGAGCTTTAACGCTTTAGAAAAACCTCTAAATATTTTAAATATAGATGCTCATACCGATCTTAGAACTCCAGATTATCGCCATAGCGGAAATGGTTTCAGTTTTGCGCGAAAAGAAAAGATCATGGGGAAATATCGGGTTTTTGGCGTTCATCAAAATTATACCCCGGAATATATTTTTGAAGAGATGAACAAATCTGCGAACGACAGTTTTAGATTATTTGAACATTTAATCTTGAAATCTTCAGAAAAAATAAAAAACGCTTTTTTAGAAGAACTTGGAAATGGTAGCTCATGACGATTTTGGATTAGAATTGGATTGCGATGCCATCAAAGATTTTTCCAGTAGCGCTCAAAGTCCAACCGGGTTACCAATTAATATGGTTAGAAATTTTGTTTGGATGGCTTCTGAAGAAGAAAAAATCAAGTATTTTCATATTTGCGAAGCTGCAGCTAATGATTCTAACGAAGTTCAAGTTGGAAAATCTATCAGCTATCTAATCACTGATTTTATTACGGCAGAAAGTTATGGATAAGAACTTGCTCTATTTTATAGAAACCATGGCCAATGTCATAGAAATTACCGGTATTCTGGTAATCACCATTGGCGCTGCTATTGCGCTGGTGAGATATGCATTTAAACTTCAGGCACAGGCAAGATCTTACAAAGTACTTAGACAAGAATTAGGAAAAGCTATTCTATTAGGATTAGAATTTCTGGTTGCAGGCGATATAATTGGCACTGTAGTTATAGACCCAACTATTCAGCAAGTGCTGTCTCTGGGATTGATAGTTTTAATTAGAACATTTTTAAGCCTATCGCTTCAGGTAGAATTAGAGGGAAAATTTCCCTGGCAAAAAACAGATTGATTATGAGCATTCATATTATACCATTTGAAAAGAAATATTCAGAAGATTTCAAGAATCTGAATCTTGCTTGGTTAGAGAAATATTTCTTCGTAGAACCGCATGACGAAGAGGTTTTGGGAGATCCAGATAAATATATCATCCAGCCGGGAGGTAATATTTTCTTTGTAAAAGATAAAGAGGATATTATAGGAACAGTAGCTTTGATGAAGGTTGAAGAAGGCATTTATGAGCTTACAAAAATGGCCATCACTCCGGAGCATCAAGGAAAGAATCTCGGTCAAAAATTAATGACCCATGCTATAGAATATGCCAAACAACAAGATTGGAAGCGATTGATATTATATTCCAATAGAAAACTTCAAAATGCGGTATACATCTATTTTAAATATGGTTTTGAAGAAATTCCTATAGAACAAAATAATCCATATTCCAGAGGAGACATTAAGATGGTATTAGATCTTAAGAAATAAGATTAGGTCAAATTGTATTCAATTTGAAAGTGTAAAGAAACTTAAACCATTGCTAAATTTTTATTAATGGTTATCCCATATATTTTAAGAATACTAACTTTATTCAAAAAATAACTAAAATGAAGAAATTAATCACAATTTTGGCCATTGGTGCCATACTTACCTCATGTAAAAATGAGAACAAAGAAGAGACTTCAGAAATGAATTCTGAAGTTATGACTCCTGCAGAAACTCCACAAGATGAAATGCAAGACAGTGCAAGTATAGAGATAGCTCCAATTTCTCATGCAACAGCAGTAATAACCTGGGGTGACGATGTTTTTTATACAGATCCTGTAGGGGGAGCTGCTGGATTTGAAGGTAAAGAGAAACCAGAATTTATATTGATCACAGATATTCATCAAGATCATATGGATGCAGAGACTTTAAAAGCTATGCAATTAGGAGATACTAAGATCATTGTTCCAAAAGCTGTTCAAGAACAATTACCTCAAGAACTTCAAAAGAATTTAGTGGTGATGAATAATGGAGATTCTCAAGATTTTATGGGCTTCAACATTACCGCTATCCCTATGTATAATCTTCCGGAAAGTGCAGATGCTATGCATACTAAAGGAAGAGGAAATGGGTATGTTCTAGAAAAAAATGGAAAAAGACTTTATATAGCCGGAGATACCGAAGATATTCAGGAAATGCGAGATCTTAAGGATATTGATGTTGCTCTTGTACCTATGAACTTACCTTACACCATGACTGTGGAAGATGCAGCGAAAGGAGTTCTTGCTTTTAAACCTAAGAAGGTTATCCCTTACCATTACAGAGGTAAAGATGGTTTGGCTGATGTTCAAAAATTTAAAGAATTGGTAAATAAAGAAGATAAAAATATTGAAGTAGAATTATTGGATTGGTATCCAGAAATGAAGTAGAATGACAAATTAAAAATAACTGGTCTTACCTTTAAAATAGGTGAATAAATTATAGATCACCACTAACCATATTAAAAGGATGAAAAACGCAACAATCCAGTTGTTCTTTTTCATCCTTTTTGGATTTTTAAGTACCTCTTCCCTAGCTTCAAGAATTACGATCTCGGGGATAAGTTTTAATGACGCTGTTATTAGCAATGGCACTAAAACCAGATCGTCCAAAATGCCTAAAACTGGAATAAAGTCTGGGATTAGGTCTATAGGGCTTAATAAATATCCTACCGTTAAACCAATGAGTAGTTTCGCGGTCCACGGAGTGCGAGGATCTGAATAGGCTATAGATAAAACCTGAATCTCTTTTTTAAGTTTCTTAACCTTCGATTTAAGTTTGTTTAGGAAACTCAATTTTTAATAATTTATAATTGAAAAAACCTTTATCAAAATTGATCAAATCGTCAAGCTGAACTTGTTTCAGCTTCTTACCAATAGTAAAATCAATTCATTAAGATTCTGAAATAATTCCGATAGTTATCGGAACAGAATGACTTAAACAATATTTTCGAAACAAGCTTTTTTACTTTAAAACCTCTACTGCAATTTAATCTACAATAAATTTGAATCCTGCTGCGATGATGTTCGCTTTCAACCCGGTGTTTCTTTTATAATAATGATATTTAAGATCTATACTTTTTAAACCGAATTGCCATAAGTGAAATTGGGTGAAAATATCGGTATACGTAACCCCAAAACCATATTGATTGGCATTGAACTCTGAAAGGTCATAATCTGAAGTATAAAATTCTTCTGTAGATACATGTTCTTCAAAGGGAGCGAAATAATCGGCTGCTGTTTGATCATAATATCTATAAGAAGGATATAGTGTAAATTTCTGCCCTACTTTAATTGGCACTTCAATACTTGCAGTATTAGATCTTATTCCCCAATCGTCTGTATAATATCTGTAATAAGTTCTAAGCACGAACGTTTCATTGATATAATAGTTCAATCTACCTCCTGCCGCAATCTTAAATCTGGTATCTGGCAATCTTTCTATATCATCTGCCAACTGAAAATTCTGGATAAAAGAATCTTCCACATCTTTAAAATACACTCTTTGGAAAGGGGTAGATAATAAACCTTGTTGCTGAACTACGTCTAAAGCCAAAGATCCTTGCAAACTTTCAGAAAGTATTTGAGAGAAACCTAAGCCAACAGAGTAAGAGTTTCTATTTGTCTTGTCTAAAGCCACGAAATCTGGATTGTAATTTTGATTTCCGGTGATGTTATAACTTCTAAAGAGCACATTGCTCAAACCATTTCCTCCACTTTCAAACGGTCTTAATTCATAAGGATAAACTGTCTTCCAATTATCTAAATACACATTTGCATTCACGCTTACTTCGGTATTCTTTTCATTAAAGAGTTTTGTATAACTTCCTCCAAATCCAAGAGAGAAATAATCATACTCGGTAGAAACTGCAAGTTTCGCACTCCAGATATCATTTCTATCGTCTGAGCTATGAGAATACGTTCCTGTAAGATTTGTCCAGGTATCGCTAGAAGAAGCTCCTGAAGAAGCTACAAAAGGATCTGCAGGTTGGCCTACCATCAAAAGGATTCACATTACTGGATGAAGCAGAGGTATATGCAGAAACTTCGCCATCTATAGTTAAAACATCATCTGCATTTAACGGGATAGAAACCACAACAGTTGGAGTAACATTGGTTAAATGTTCTGTTCCTACACCCCCACTTACGGCGGCATTATCGCCTTCTTGTGTATAATAACTTGCAAGAAAATCTACTTCTGTATTTTCTAAAACTCTTTTTTTATAGGTTGTTGTAGAATCTCCTTCTTGTGCAAAACCAATTGCAGCAGAGATCATAAACAATCCTAAGATCAAATTCTTTTTCATTCTACTATTTTAATTACATCCACAACCTCCACCGGTCTTTCCGCCATTAGCTCCAGCCGCCGCTTCTCTGTAGGCTTGGAAATTCGTCTCAAATCTATCAACTCCTTTGGTTATAAAACCATGTCCGGGTCGTTGATCTTGACTTTCTCATACTCCTTAACCGCAGTACAGGAGCTAAAGTAGCCAGCGATCAAACAACAGAATAAAATTCTTTTGATCATTGTTTATCTATTTTAATATTATCTGATGTGAAAATATTCCCATTTTCATCAATTATGATACACTCAATTTGAGGTAACTGATTGATCCTATTTAATCCAACATCTTTTCCCATAACAAATACCGATGTTGCCAAAGCATCTGCCAATTCTGCTTTAGGCGCAAAAACCGTAGCGCTAATAATTCCGCTAGAAGGATAACCCGTTCTTGGATCTATAATGTGGGTATATTGCTTTCCGTTAAAGTTTACATACTTTTCATAATTCCCAGAAGTTACCACTGCGCCTTCATTTATTGGCAATAATGCAAAAGCTTTATTTTTATTTAAGGGATTGGTGATTGCTACCTTCCACTCTTCTCCATTGGGCTTTTTTCCCCACGTATTCATATCTCCAGAAGCATTAATAATTCCTGCAGATACACCTTTAGACATTAACAGCGCTTTAGCTTTATCTGCAGCATAACCTTTACCTATAGCTCCAAATCCGATTTTGCTTTCAGGAATTTTTAAATAGACGGTAGAATTCTCTTTATCTAAGATATATTTTGATAACCTACTTTAGAAACCGAAGCTTTAATAGCTTCTTCGGAAGGCATCTCTTTCATAGAGCCGTCAAACTTCCAGATCTTATCCATAGAAGCATAACTAATATCAAAAGCTCCATCGGTAAGCCTAGAAATACCAAGAGCTCTTGATATTAAATCGAAGAGCTCTTGATCTACTTTTACAGGTTTAATCCCTGAATTTCTGTTGATCTCTGATGTTTGAGATTTTGGATCCCATGAAGAGATCAATTTTTCTATTCTGGTGATCTCATCTACCGCAAGATCTATATAATTATTTGCTTCAATTGAATCTTTAGCTACTACGGTAATATCAAATCTACTACCCATTAGCTTTAATGTACGTTTATGAATTTCCTGCGCAGGGCTAGCAAAGGAAATAAGAAGTACAACAAATAATGAAAATAGCTTTTTCAATTTTAGCTTTTAAATGAATTTAAATGTTTGATATATTCTGAAGGTTTCATGTCTTTGTAACCCGTCTTTCCTATCACCTTACCATCTTTATCTAATATAACTACTAACGGAAAATATCCTTCAGCATTATATTTTTGGGCAAGTTTATCGTTTTTAGCTTGTTGCTCATCAGAAAGTGCATTTTTCTTTCTCTTTGGGAAATCTGCTTTCAGCAATACAAAATGAGATTTTGCATAGGTTTTGAACTCATCAGAACTCCAAATTTGCTTTTCTAATTTCATGCATGGTGCACACCAATCTGATCCTTGAAAAACTAAAATGATATTTTCATGGTCTTTTGCTGCTATTTCTTCGGCCTTATTTAAATCTGTTTGCCACTCTTGAGCATTCATAGTTAGAATGGAACAAACAAACAAAAAGCTTAAGATGATTCTCTTTTTCATAATTGATATTTCAGGTTATTTTTAAGAATTGATTTTCAATTTCTAACCTTTTTAAACTTGCAGAGCATAATTATTTAAGAACTTCAATCTTCTTCTATTATTGCGAGTTTATAAAGATTCTAACCTATATAATACAATTGCCGTTCCAATTTATTTATAAGCTAAAACAGCAAAAAAGATTTAACTTGATTTTAAAACAAAATTTAATACTATTTTCAACCAAAAAAGGCTAATCGTTTATGAATTAGCCTTTTATAAATAATTTGTATTTATTCTGAAATTAGCTATTAAATAGAGGCTTGTCTTTCATCATATCTACAACTTCCTTTCTCACTTCTTCTAATTTGTCTTCATCTTCAAAATTAGAAATAACAGTATCTATTAAAGTATACGATCTTAGCCATATCATCTTCTTTCAAACCTCTAGTGGTAACCGCTGGCGTACCAATTCTAATTCCTGAAGTAACAAAAGGAGATTTATCATCAAAAGGGACCATGTTCTTATTCACGGTAATTTCTGCTTTCCCTAAAGCTTCCTCAGCTTGTTTCCCTGTGATATTCTTATTTCTGAGGTCTATCAACATCATATGATTGTCTGTTCCGCCAGAGATAACCTTATAATCCTTATCCATGAAAGATTCTGCCAATGCTTTCGCATTTTTCTTAACCTGCACCATATAATAAAGAAATTCATCGGTAAGCGCTTCCCCAAAAGCAACCGCTTTAGCTGCGATAATGTGCTCTAAAGGTCCACCTTGATTTCCTGGAAATACTCCGCTATCTAACATTGCAGACATTTTCTTAAGATTTCCATTCTTCAATTTCTCTCCAAATGGGTTATCAAAATCTTTCCCCATCATGATAATTCCACCACGAGGCCCGCGTAAGGTTTTATGTGTAGTAGATGTTACCACATGGCAATGAGGTAATGGGTCTCCTAACAATCCTTTGGCAATAAGCCCTGCAGGATGCGCTATATCTGCAAAAAGAATAGCTCCAACGCTATCTGCAATCTCTCTAAATCTTTTATAATCTATTTCTCTTGAATAAGCTGAAGCCCCGGCAATAATCATTTTTGGCTTTTCTCGCTCTGCAATTTCTGCAACCTTATCATAATCTATAAGCCCGGTTTCCTCTTCTACTCCATAAAATACAGGCTGATATAATCTTCCTGAAAAATTTACCGGAGAACCATGAGTTAAATGTCCTCCATGAGAAAGGTCGAAGCCTAAAAATTTATCTCCAGGCTTTAAACAAGCATGAAAAACTGCAGTATTAGCTTGTGATCCTGAGTGAGGTTGCACATTGGCATATTCTGCATTAAAAAGTTCCTTTAATCGCTCAATCGCTAAATTCTCAACTTCATCTACAACTTCACATCCGCCATAATAGCGCTTTCCTGGATAACCTTCGGCATACTTATTTGTAAGTACAGATCCGGCTGCTTCCAACACTTGCTCACTAACAAAATTTTCACTCGCAATTAATTCTAAACCATTAGTTTGACGGGTTTTTTCCGCTTTTATCAAATCAAAAATTTCCGTATCTCGTTGCATATTAATTTTTTACGTTAAATATTCACAAAAGTAAGAATAACATTCGGTTAATGCAGGGAAAATAATATATTTGAAATCAATAGATTTAAGAATAAAACCAAAAAAATATGCCAATTACAGCAAATGACCCTAACAGAAAAACGTGGCTGGACACCCCTAAAGACACAGATTTTCCTATTCAAAATATTCCGTTTGGAGTATTCTTGACTAGAGACGACATTGTGACCATAGGAACTAGAATTGGAGATTACGCCATAGATCTAGGTGCTCTTCACCAATTAGGCTATTTTGAGAACATTCCTTTAACTGATGATATTTTCTTGCAAGACACTTTAAATGATTTTATTTCTGACGGAAAGAAAACATGGAGACTTGTTAGAAATCGAATTGCAGAAATTTTTGATGATAAAAATTCCAAATTAAAAGATAACCAAGACCACCGAAATATTGTGCTTTTCACCTTAGATGAGATTGAAATGCAATTACCGGTTCAGGTAGGAGATTATACCGATTTTTACTCGAGTAAAGAACATGCTACCAACGTAGGAACCATGTTTAGAGATCCAGAAAATGCCTTATTACCAAACTGGCTGCACATTCCCGTAGGTTACCATGGTAGAAGTTCTTCCATAATTCCTAGCGGAATCCCTGTTCATAGACCTCAAGGGCAAACTTTACCTAATGGTGCTACAGAACCTGTTTTTGGACCTTCTAGATTAGTAGATTTTGAACTTGAAATGGCTTTTATTACTACAGATGCCAATGTGTTGGGAGAACCTATTCCAATAGCTGAAGCTGAAGATTATATTTTTGGACTAGTATTATTCAACGATTGGAGTGCTAGAGATATTCAGAAATGGGAATATGTTCCATTAGGGCCATTCTTAGCAAAGAATTTCGCTTCTTCTGTATCTCCCTGGATTGTTACTCTGGATGCTTTAGAGCCTTTTAGAACTACAGGCCCAAAACCAGAAAAAGAGCTTTTACCATACCTTCAATTTAAAGGAAAGAAAAGCTACGATATAAAATTACAAGTGGCTATTAAACCTGAAGGCCAGGACGAAACAGTAATTTCTAACTCTAATTTCAAGTATATGTATTGGAATATGAGTCAGCAATTAGCTCACCACACCATCAATGGATGTCCGGTGAATTCTGGAGATATGATGGGATCTGGAACTATTTCCGGACCAACTCCAGATACTTTTGGCTCTATGTTAGAACTTTCATGGAGAGGTGAAAAACCTGTTAAACTTAAGGATGGTTCAGAAAGGAAATTCATTCAAGATAACGATACGGTAATTCTTAGGGGTTATTGTGAAGATAAAACCAGAAGAATTGGTTTTGGAGAAGTAAGTACTAAATTACTTCCTGTTTATGAGCCTAAGAAAAAATAGGTAATCTCATATTACAAATAAAAAAGTCCTGTCTTCTTTAAATAGAATCACAGGACTTTTTCTTTATTCTAAATTCTAAAATCTTAGTAATTAATCAAGTTGGATTTATCCCACTTGATCATCTTGCGGGGCTGAGTTATCATCTTTTGCTCTAGGTTTCTGAGACTCTTTGCTTATGTTATTTCTACCTACATTTTTAGGATCTCGATTTTGATCTTTTCCTTTTTGCTCTTCTCCCCTATTTTGCGTTGGCTCTTGCTGACTCATAATTTGTAGAATTATAAAAATTATTAAGAAATTGATTTCAATTTATCTGCAGAGATCTCACTGTGAGAAGCATCATAGATTACCCTTCCTTCACTTAGCACTATTAATTGCGGACTTTCATGAGGAACATTAAATCTGGATGCGATTTTATTTGAAATATCTCTATGACTTAAAAGATCTAAGAAATACAATTTCATATCTTCCTCTTTCATATCGTACGTAGACTCAAACTGACGCAAAACCATTCGGCTAATTCCACAACTTGTAGAATGTTTTAAGATAGCAACAGGTTGATGTTTTGAATCTTCTACAATTTCATCTAGCATTTCTATTTGCTTAATCTCTATCCAGGAAATATTCTTTTTTTCTTCTTTCTTCGACTCATTTTCATTTTTAAACATTTTATCAAATAATCCCATATCTTAATTTTATTTATAAAGGTAAAGAATAAACCGAGTTTGGAAATAATAAAATACAATTCCCACAACTGCTTTTATCGCTTAAACTTTAAAATTATTAACTCTTATCTTCTTTATTGTTCTTATTTAATTCTGTTTGGTCTTGAGGATCTTTCTCTTTCATACGCTCCATTCCATTTTCTTTTTCCCCTTTTATTATTCCAGAATTATCATCATAGCCCCTTGGGCCGGCCTGATTTCTTCTCTGCGCCAGATCCCAGTTTGCATTACCTGTCTTTTGCTCATCTCCCTTTTGGGTCTCAGGTCCGTCATTATTTTTATTATTTTCTTGTTTTTTATGATCTTTCATATTGTTGTAATCTTAAAATTATACCTTTTCAATTTACAGGATAAGATGATTTAGCATTAACCCATTAATAAACTTTAACAGCGATATCAAAAATTTTTATTAACAGTTGCGTCTTATTTTTTTCTTTATTCTATAAGAACTTTTTGTACCTCGTTTTAATGTTACCAATTTCTGAGAGCCATTTCACAAAAACTTTCTAAGCTCTAATTCTAAATGCTAAATGATAACCTTCATTAAAAATATATCCAAAAGAAAATATTAAAGTTTTATACAATACAATATGCTATCCAGCAATAAATTGGGTAAATTTATATAGATAATTATATACTCCTCAGACAAAATGTCTTGCTAAACCCCTATTAGTACTGACTTTTTGACAAATAATTTCAATGGTTCATTGTTTGTTATATAAGAATGAACACCAAAAAAATTTACAGATGAATCTTAATAATTTTACTATAAAATCACAAGAGGCTATCCAACAAGCACAACAGCTTGCTCAGGAAATGGGCCATCAACAAATAGAAAACGAGCATATTTTTAAAGCCATTATGACGGTAGATGAAAATGTTGCTCCTTTTTTGTTGAAAAAATTGAATATCAATGTGAATTTGTTCAATCAAATTCTTGATAATACCCTTACAAGTTTTCCAAAAGTAAGCGGAGGCGATATTATGTTGTCTCGAGAAGCATCAAAAACATTGAATGAAGCAAGTAGTATTGCTAAAAAAATGAATGATGAATATGTTTCTGTAGAACATTTGATCTTGGCTATCTTCAAATCGAGCAGCAAAGTTGCTCAAATTCTAAAAGATCAAGGCGCTTCAGAAAAGAATTTAAAATCGGCTATTGATGAATTAAGACAAGGAGATCGGGTAACCTCTCAGAGTGCAGAAGACACTTATAATTCCTTAAATAAATATGCCAAAAACCTCAACAAAATGGCTGAGGAAGGCAAATTAGATCCGGTAATTGGTAGAGATGAGGAAATACGCAGAGTGCTGCAAATTCTCTCAAGAAGAACCAAGAATAATCCTATGCTTGTGGGTGAACCAGGGGTTGGGTAAAACTGCCATTGCAGAAGGCCTTGCCCATAGAATCATAGCCGGAGATATTCCAGAGAACTTAAAAGACAAACAAATCTTTTCGTTAGATATGGGAGCTCTTATAGCTGGAGCTAAATATAAAGGAGAGTTTGAAGAACGATTAAAAGCCGTAGTAAAAGAAGTTACCAGCAGTGAAGGTGATATTGTTCTTTTTATAGATGAGATCCATACACTAGTTGGTGCCGGTGGCGGTCAGGGAGCTATGGATGCTGCCAATATTTTGAAACCAGCTTTAGCTCGTGGAGAACTTAGAGCAATTGGAGCTACCACCTTAGATGAGTATCAAAAATATTTTGAAAAGGATAAAGCTTTAGAAAGAAGATTTCAAAAGATCGTGGTAGATGAGCCGGATACCGAAAGTGCTATTTCTATTTTAAGAGGAATCAAAGAAAAGTATGAAACTCACCATAAAGTGAGAATTAAAGATGAAGCTATTATTGCCGCTGTTGAACTTTCTCAGCGATATATTACCAATAGATTTTTACCAGATAAGGCCATAGACCTTATGGATGAGGCCGCTTCTAAATTAAGAATGGAAATCAATTCTAAACCGGAAGAATTAGATGTTCTGGATAGAAAAGTGACTCAGTTAGAAATTGAAATTGAAGCCATAAAAAGAGAAAATGATGAAGTAAAGCTAAAATCTCTTCGTGCAGATCTTGCCAACCTTAAAGAGGAAAGAAATGAGCTGAATGCGAAATGGATGAATGAAAAAGAGGTAGTAGACAATATTCAAACTGCAAAATCTGACATTGAGCATTTTAAAATGGAAGCTGAAAAAGCCGAACGAGAAGGCGATTATGGAAAAGTTGCCGAGATTAGATATGGAAAAATAAAAGAAGCCCAGGAAAGATTAGAAAAACTTCAAACTGAACTTGATGAAAATGAAGAAAGTCATACCCTTATCAAGGAGGAAGTAACCTATGAAGATATTGCAGAAGTTGTAGCAAAATGGACTGGGGTACCGGTAACCAAAATGTTGCAAAGCGACAGAGAGAAGCTTTTAAGGCTGGAAGAAGAATTACATAAAAGAGTAGTTGGACAAGAGGAGGCTATTACTGCCGTAAGTGATGCAGTAAGAAGAAGCCGAGCCGGACTTCAAGATCAGAAAAAACCAGTAGGTACATTTTTGTTCCTGGGAACCACAGGAGTTGGTAAAACTGAACTTGCGAAGGCCTTAGCGGAATATCTTTTTGATGATGAGGCAGCGATGACCAGAATAGATATGAGTGAGTATCAAGAACGTCATGCTGTAAGCAGATTGGTTGGAGCGCCTCCCGGATATGTAGGATATGATGAAGGTGGACAATTAACTGAAGCTGTAAGAAGAAAACCTTATTCTGTAGTGTTGTTGGACGAGATTGAAAAAGCACATCCAGATACTTTTAATATCCTACTTCAGGTTTTAGATGAAGGAAGACTTACAGATAATAAAGGTAGACTTGCAGATTTTAAAAACACCATTATTATTATGACCTCCAATATGGGATCTCAGATTATTCAAGAAAGATTTGAGGCTATTCCAGATGTAGAAACCGCGATGGAATCTGCTAAGATTGAAGTGTTAGCTCTTTTAAAACAAAGCGTTAGACCGGAGTTCATCAATAGAATTGATGATATTGTAATGTTTACACCATTAACAAAAAAGGATATCAGGAAAATTGTAGAACTTCAATTAAAAGGAGTTAAGAAAATGCTTTCTAAACAAGGTATCATTCTAGATGCTACTGAAGAAGCCATTAAATTCCTGGCAGAAAGAGGTTACGATCCACAATTTGGTGCCAGACCTGTGAAGAGGGTGGTACAAAGAGAAGTTTTAAATAAACTTTCCAAGGAGATCCTTTCCGGACAAGTTCATATTAACAGTATTATTTTGTTAGATGAATTTGATGACAATCTGGTTTTTAGAAATCAGGAAGAGTTAACAGAGAATAAATAATTCAGATAATATTAAATTAAAAAAGGGCTGTTCAATTGAACAGCCCTTTTTTTTGGTTAGCAATTAAAATTACTACCATCTTATCTATTTCATCACGTAATTCTTCTTTGGTCTTTCCAGTTCTTTCCTGAAGTCTTCCTACCATTTCATCAAATTTACCTTCTGAATAGGTTGTATCTTCATCAGTAACTTTACCGTACTTCTGTTTGAACTCACCTTTAATTTGTTTCCATTTTCCTTCTAACTGATCATTATTCATAATATTGGTTTTTGTTGTTAATAAGAATAAAAGTATAGATTATGCTCAGCGAATTGTCTCAACAAACTCCCATAATTATCTTAACGATTTGTTATTTTTGCTGAATACCTCTCAAAAAATGAAGAAATCACTCCTTATTTCAACTTTCCTAGTACTTGTTCTTACTAGCTGTGGAACCTCTAAAAAAATTAATTCAGATCATCTTAGCTTAAGTTTTATAGATGATTATGTAATCCCTGCAGATCTTGAAGTAGACGGGACAGAGGTTGGCGGTCTTTCTGGGATAGATTATTACAATGATCAGTTTTATTTGGTTTGCGATCATCCGGGAAATCCAAGATTCTATATTGCAACAATCGAATTGGAGAATGATAAAATTGATACGGTTGCCTTTAAAAAAGTTGTTCGACTAAATAGAGCTACAGGCTTTCTTAAAGATCAAACCTTAGACCTTGAGGCAATTCGATATAATTCAACTTCAGGTAATTTATGGCTTACTAGCGAAGGGTCGATTCAAAATGGTAAGAACCCTTCGGTATTTAATATAACTACAGAGGGTGACTATATTTCAAATTTTCAAATGCCAGATTATTTTCAGGTTTCCGGATATCAACAGCCAAGAAATAATGGGGTATTTGAAGGCTTAAGTGAAAGTTTTGATCATAAAGGATATTGGACCGGAATGGAATTACCTTAGAAAAAGATGGACCTAAACCTAAATTATATCCTACCAATTCTATGGTAAGAATTACCAATTTCAACACTAGAGAGTAAAAAACCGGTATCTCAATTTGCACTTAAATTGGAATCTATCACTAAAATTCCGTGGAAATATTTCGCTGTAAATGGGCTTACAGACCTTATAGAATATGCTCCAGATCAATTTTTAGTATTAGAAAGAGCATTTTCAGCGGGACATGGGAGTAATGGGAATACCGTAAGAATTTATGATGTAGATGCAACTAGGGCTTCTAACACCTTATTAATTCAGAATATAAAGCATGCAAAGATCAACACTGCCACCAAAAAATTAGTTTTCAATTTTGATGCTATAAAAGATCAGTTAACCGAAAATATAATAGATAATATAGAAGGTATGTGTTTTGGGCCAGAGCTTCCAAACGGGAATAAGACCTTGATCTTAATTTCAGACAATAATTTTAATAGCATGGGCAAACAATTAAGCCAAATCATTATGTTGGAATTGAAGTATAAATAATAAATCTGATATCTTTTAGTTAAATATTTAAACCTAAATTAGAAACTAAAATATGTAATTATGAAAAAGCTTCTTTTCCTCCTTTTACCTTTATTAGTTATTGCTTGTGATTTTTCTAAAACTGAAAAATCTTTACAAGAGGTTTCAGAACAAAAAAAAGAGAGTATTCAAAACACTAAAAGCATGACTACTTATTATATTATTAGACATGCTGAAAAAGATCGCACAGATAGCTCAAATAAAAATCCAAATCTTACAGAAAAAGGAAAGATTACGCGCACAGAATTGGGCTAAGGTTTTTAAAGATGTAGATTTTGATGCCATTTATAGCACAGATTATAATCGCACAAAACAAACAGCTCAACCCATTGCAACTTCTCAATCTTTAGAGGTACAGCAATATAATCCTGAAGATCTTTTTAATGATGAATTTCAAAAAGAATACGGAAGGAAAGACTGTATTAATTATTGGACATAGCAACACCAATCCTCAATTGGTAAATAAGATCTTAGGAGTAGAAAAATATAAAGATATTGCCGATGAGGAAAATGGAAGTCTTTATATTCTCAATATTCTACCAAACCAAAGTAAGAACGTAAAGACCATTTATATCAACCAATGGTAAAATAGTAATGAGCTATTTCCAACTGTAAATTAAACCTGTTGGTAGAACCCATAATTTTTGAGGTATCTTTGCTGTCTAAATAAAGATTATGCTTTTTGAAGATCTACCATTATCAAAACCCATTCAACAAGGAATTGCTGAAATTGGATATCATACCCCTACTCCTATTCAGGAAAAGGTAATTCCTGAAATATTAAGACGAAATGATGTAATTGCAAGTGCCCAAACCGGAACCGGAAAAACGGGCGCTTTTGCTATTCCATTACTCAATCTTTTAAATAAGAAGTTGGAAAATCCTCAACAAAATGAGGAGTTATCTATGCTTATAGTAAGTCCAACCAGAGAATTAGCGGTACAGATAGAAGAGAATATTCAAGCATATTCAAAATTCACCAATATTAAGTCTGGGGTGGTTTTTGGCGGAACTTCTATGCAACCTCAGATCAATTTACTTAAAAAAGGACTTCATATTTTAGTCGCTACTCCAGGGAGATTGTTAGATCTTAGAAAACAAGGCTACATCAATTTAGATAAGATTGAAGTGTTAGTGTTGGATGAAGCAGATCTTATGTTAGATATGGGCTTTATAGATGAAGTTCAAAAGATCATAAGACTTTCTCCTAACCTGGAACAGCGTTTAATGTTTTCTGCCACTATTCCTCCTAAGGTTCAGGATCTGGCGAAATCGCTTTTAAAAGATCCGGAAAGAATTGAAGTTGCTGCAAACTCATCTGCGGCTCCAGAAGTAAATCAGCGTTTATTTCTAGTTCCCAAGCCAGACAAGACAGAACTCATGTTGTACTTAATGAGAAACATCATTAAAGACAAATCTGTTTTGATCTTTAGAAGAACAAAGAATGGAGTTGAAAAAGCATTGAACTCCTTAGTGAAGAATGGCTATAAAGCCGATTCTTTACATGGAGACAAAACTCAATCTGACCGAACTTTAGCGCTAAATAAATTCAAAAATAACGAAGTAAATATTCTTGTAGCTACAGATGTTGCTGCTCGTGGATTAGATATTGATCTTTTAGATTTTGTCTTGAATTTTGATATTCCCAACCTTCCGGAAGTGTATGTACACAGAATTGGGAGAACCGGACGTGCAGGAAATATAGGGAGTTCCATTTCATTTTGCAGCGCCGATGAAAAAGAATACATTAGAAGTATAGAGAAATTAATAGGAACCAAGATTCCCGATAGATAACGAAAATCCATATCCTATGGATGCAGATGCAAAACCTGCAGTTCATAAAAAGAAAGGCAGCAAGCATAAAAAAGGAAGAAAAGGAAGTGGTTCAAAAGCGAACAAGAAACGTTGGTATTAAATTTCCATTTGAATTTTATATAATTGTTTCGTCACCCTGTTCCGATAGCTATCGGAATTATTTCAGGGTCTCCATTCGGTTCACCGATTAACTATACTCAGATCAGATTCTGAAACAAGTTCAGAATGACGAAATTTTTTAGCTCAATTTAAAATCATCAAATTATGAAGACATCAGTTTTAATGCTTTTCTTATCTCTTACGCTTCTTTCATGTTCTAAGGATGATGACAATGAAAAACAATTATCAGGTTCTTATTTCCTCGTAAATGTAGATTGTTTCTGCGGATTTGATCCAGATATCAATTTTAATGATTTCAAGTTGAACTTTGTGGAAGGAAAAAATCAATTAATACTTGATAATCCTACCGAAGATTATTTTTATATCGCCGATTCTGGAACCTATAATTATTCTATTAATGGCGACGTAATTACAGTAAATAGCATGAGTTTCAATTATAAAATTGAAGGGGACAGTTTAATCTTAACCTTTGTAGATGAACCGCAAATTGCAGACGATGAGCTGGTGCTTACCTATAAAAGAAACTAAACTTTAATTTCTTAGATATAAAAAAACTCCGAAGAAAAATCTTCGGAGTTTTTTATTGTTTCAAGTTTACATCAAATTATCTGATCAACTTTTTATATTTAATACGTTTTGGCATAAGATCTCCACCCAAACGTTTCTTCTTATTCTCTTCGTAATCTGAGAAACTACCTTCAAAGAAATAAACCTGAGAATCTCCTTCAAAAGCTAAAATATGAGTACAAATTCTATCTAAAAACCATCTATCGTGAGAAATTACCACGGCACATCCTGCAAAATTCTCTAAACCTTCTTCCAGGGCTCTAAGCGTATTTACATCCAGATCGTTGGTTGGCTCATCTAATAATAACACGTTACCTTCTTCTTTAAGCGTCATAGCAAGGTGAAGTCTGTTTCTTTCTCCTCCAGAAAGCATACTTACTTTCTTATTTTGCTCACTTCCACCAAAATTAAATCTACTTAAATAAGCTCTAGAATTTACCTGCTTACCTCCCATCATGATCAACTCTTGTTCATCACTAAAGTTTTGCCAGATAGATTTTTCAGGATTTATATTAGAGTGACTTTGATCTACGTAAGCGATCTTTACAGTATCTCCAACTTCAAAATTCCCTTTATCTGCATTCTCCTCACCCATGATCATTTTGAAAATGGTTGTTTTACCGGCACCGTTTGGTCCAATAACTCCAACTATTCCTGCTTGAGGTAAAGTGAAATTTAAATCTTCATAAAGAAGTTTATCATCATAAGCTTTGCTTACTCCTTTAGCTTCTATAACATTCGTTCCCAAACGTGGACCATTCGGAATGTAGATCTCCAGCTTTTCATCCATTTGCTTTTGATCCTGACTCAATAATTTATCGTAATTATTTAAACGCGCTTTTTGTTTAGACTGTCTTCCTTTTGGAGACATTCTAGCCCATTCTAATTCTCGCTCTAATGTTTTTTGACGCTTGCTTGCCTGTTTCTGCTCTTGTGCCAAACGTTTAGATTTTTGATCTAACCAGGAAGAGTAATTTCCTTTCCATGGAATTCCTTCTCCTCTATCCAATTCTAAGATCCATCCTGCAACGTTATCTAAGAAATATCTATCGTGAGTTACGGCAATTACCGTTCCTTTATATTCAGATAAATGATGTTCCAACCAATGCACAGATTCTGCATCTAAGTGGTTAGTAGGCTCATCTAATAAAAGAACATCCGGTTCTTGAAGTAGAAGTCTACATAAAGCAACTCTTCTTTTCTCCCCACCAGAAAGAACCCCAATTTTTTTATCGGGATCTGGTGTACGCAAAGCATCCATTGCGATCTCCAGTTTTGTATCAAGTTCCCAGGCATTAGAAGCATCAATCTTATCTTGAAGCAAGGCTTGCTTGTCCATAAGTTTTTGCATCTTGTCTGCATCTTCATACACCTCAGGTAATCCAAACATGTCGTTGATTTTGTTGTATTCATCTAAGATTGCAACAGTTTCTGCAGCTCCTTCTTTTACAACTTCAAGAACAGTTTTCTCAGGATCTAATTGAGGTTCTTGCTCCAACATTCCAACAGTATATCCAGGAGAAAATACTACATCTCCCTGATAATTCTTTTCCATTCCGGCAATGATCTTTAATAAAGTAGATTTTCCTGAACCGTTAAGACCAAAATACCAATTTTTGCGCCGTAGAAAAAGCTTAAGTAAATATTTTTAAGTACTGGTGTATTTGCTCCCGGGTAGGTTTTTGTTAACCCAGACATGGAGAAAATCACCTTTTTATCGTCTGCCATTATATGTAAATTTTAAAATTAAAATGAATTCGCCTTAGACCTTATCCAAGGCTAAATATTTCAAATGCAAATATCTGAATTTTTGAAATGATGAAGTGCAAAGTTACATCAAAAATTTAGGCATTATATAGCCCAAGTTTTCTAAGAAGAATTAGTAACTGTCCAGAATGATATGCGGTATGTTCTATCACCAACATTGCTTCTCGAAATAAGGTATGATCTGTATCTATATTCAATGGTTTTAAAAGATCTATATCTTCTTTTTTTATAAGCTGAATAAAAGCATCTCTTTCTTCAAAATAAGATTTTTTTAGCGTTTCCCATTCTAATACAGAATTAGGTGCCTTTTGCTGTGGCCAATAATCTTTTGGCCAATTTGGAGCTTTATAATTTTTGAGGGTACAATAATCTAGAGATGTCTTTTTGAGTGAATCTTATATGGCTGAAGATCTCGTAGAAGGAATAAGGCAGATCATCTGGTCTTATTCCAAGCTTATCAAATTCAATTAACTTCAGCATTTCATCTACAGGCATAAATGCTTCGCCTCCTAATAAATGTTTTGCTATTCTAGCTTTATAATGATGAGATTCATTCATTTTTTAAACTCTTCCTTTTAAAGCATTAAAGGCCCATGAAACAACAATAAATCCAATTCCTACTGTAGAAAAACCAATAGCATATTCTTTATATTTTAAAACACCCAACAAGATTAAAGCGATACCAATTAAAAGCATAAAGAAAGATCCCCATGCAAAAATACTGTTCTTGTTCATTCCCATAGTTTTCTTGATTTCAAATTAAATTCGATTTTATAAACTTTTAATTGAAAAGTTTGGAGAGATCTCACATTAATAAAGATATCACATTTGGCCTTTACTACCAACTAGATTAAAGCCAGTAATTTTTAGAGATTGGATATATTTAAATTTACATTGACTATTATAAATTCTTCAAATTATAATGAATTCAATTTAATAAAAAGGTAGTTCTTTCTCGATCTACCTTTTTTTTCATTAATAAATAACCGTATTTTTACAGCAAAACTGCGAATAACTTATGGATATCAGCTTTAATAAAAACGAAGACCACAATAAATTACTACTTTCTACTCTTAGACAAAAATTAGCTAAAATAAGCCTGGGTGGAGGTGAAAAACGTATTGAAAAGCATCACGCAAAAGGAAAAATGACCGCCAGAGAGCGCATAGATTATTTGCTTGATGATGAGAAAAAAGCTATTGAAATTGGGGCCATTGCCGGAGATAAAATGTATGAAGAGCATGGGGGATGCCCAAGTGCCGGAGTAGTTGTAAAAATTGGTCACGTTTCTGGAAAACAATGTATAGTGGTAGCTAATGATGCTACCGTAAAAGCTGGCGCATGGTTTCCAATTACCGCTAAAAAGAATTTAAGAGCACAAGAAATATCAATAGAAAATAGATTGCCAATTATCTACCTTGTAGATAGTGCCGGAGTTTACTTGCCTATGCAAGATGAAATTTTTCCCGATAAAGAGCATTTTGGAAGAATTTTTAGAAACAATGCCATGATGAGCAGTATGGGAATTACCCAAATTTCTGCTGTTATGGGAAGTTGTGTTGCCGGAGGTGCCTACTTACCAATTATGAGTGATGAAGCCTTAATTGTTGAAAAAACCGGAAGTATCTTTTTAGCAGGAAGTTATTTGGTAAAAGCGGCTATTGGAGAATCTGTAGATAATGAAACTTTAGGTGGAGCTACTACACATTCTGAAATTAGCGGAGTTACAGATTATAAAGCTAAAGATGATAAAGATGCTTTAGATACCATTAAAAATATAATGGATAAGATCGGTGATTTTGATAAAGCCGGATACAATAGAAAAAAAGCTGTAAAACCCGCAAAAGATCCAAATGAAATCTTCGGAATTTTACCTAAGAAGAGAAGCGATCAATATGACATGCATGAGATTATAAGACGATTGGTAGATAATTCAGAATTTGAAGAATATAAAGAAGGTTACGGACAAACTATCATAACCGGCTATGCAAGAATTGATGGTTGGGCAGTTGGGATAGTTGCCAATCAGCGTAAGATCGTGAAAACCAAAAAAGGAGAAATGCAGTTTGGAGGAGTAATTTATTCTGACTCTGCAGATAAAGCCACCAGATTTATTGCGAACTGTAATCAGAAGAAAATTCCGTTGGTTTTTGTACAGGATGTTACCGGATTTATGGTAGGTAGTAAAAGTGAACAAGGGGGAATCATTAAAGATGGTGCGAAAATGGTGAATGCCGTGAGTAATTCGGTGGTGCCAAAATTCACTGTTCTTATTGGAAACTCTTATGGAGCCGGAAATTATGCCATGTGTGGTAAAGCTTATGACCCTAGATTGATCTTTGCCTGGCCAAGTGCAGAACTTGCCGTTATGGGTGGAACTCAAGCTGCAAAAGTTCTTGCGCAAATAGAAACTGCTTCTATGGCCAAAAAAGGCGAAAAAGTAGACGAAGAAAAAGAGAAAGAAGTTTTTGATAAAATAAAAGACAGATATGATGAGCAAACTTCTCCATATTATGCAGCCGCAAGATTATGGACAGATGCCATTATCAATCCTTTAGATACCAGAAAATGGATCTCTACCGGAATTGAAGCAGCCAACCATGCTCCAATCACCAAAGATTTTAACCTAGGAGTAATCCAAACCTAATTTTATGCTAAAAAGAATTAATATTCAGGTATTGATCATCGCTATTTTTACTGCCATGATCAATACAAGTTGTGCACAAGTTTTAAGTAATAAGCAACAAAATTATACCTTAGCTGATACACTTCGAGGAAGTTTAAGAGCAGAAAGAGATTATGATGTGCTTAAATATCATCTTAAAGTAAGAGTGAATCCTGAAGAAAAATATATTTCGGGTTCTAATACCATCACTTTTCAAGCAGATCAGGAATTACCAGTAATGCAAGTAGATCTTTTTGAAAATATGAAAGTAGATTCTATCATTCATTCAGGAGAAAAACTTAATTACAGAAGAGAATTTAATGCCGTTTTTGTTGATCTTAATAAGACCACCACTACTTCAACCAAAGATTCAATTCAATTCTATTACTCCGGAAATCCAATTGTAGCTAAAAATGCTCCATGGGATGGAGGTTTTGTGTGGAATACAGATGAAGAGGGAAATCCGTGGATTGCAGTTGCTGTGCAAGGAACTGGTGCCAGCCTTTGGTATCCAAACAAAGATCATCAAAGCGATGAACCTGAAGAGGCTTTAATTGAAGTTGCAGTTCCTAATGATCTGGTAAATGTCTCTAACGGAAGGTTTATTGGAAAAGAAGATCTTGGCGATGGATATACGCAATGGAGTTGGAAAGTAAATAGCCCCATCAACAATTATGATATAGTAGTGAATATTGCGAATTACGAGCATTTTCATGATACCTATAACGATCTGGATTTAGATTATTACGTGCTTCCGTATAACTTAGAAAAAGCCAGGAAAGAGTTTGAAGAGGTAAAATTAATGATGGAATGTTTCTATAGCAAAATGGGTGCTTATCCATTTGAAGAAGATGGATACAAATTGGTAGAAACTCCTTATTTAGGAATGGAACACCAGAGCGCTGTTGCTTATGGTAATAAATACGGATATGGTTACTTAGGAAGAGATCTTTCCGGGACAGGAATTGGATTGAATTGGGATTATATCATAATTCATGAATCCGGACATGAATGGTACGGAAACAGTATTACTGCTAAGGATATTGCAGATATGTGGATTCATGAAAGCTTTACTTCTTATACAGAAGCCATCTATGTTGAATGCCGATGGGGAAAAGAAAAAGCATTAGAATACCTTAGAGGAACCCGCCGTGGGGTGAGAAATACGTCACCAATAATTGGAGATTACGGAGTAAATAGTGAAGGGTCTGGAGATATGTATTTTAAAGGTGCTAACCTTTTAAATAACATAAGAAGCATTTATAATGACGACGAACTTTGGTGGAATACGTTAAGAGATTACACAAAGACCTATCGTCATAAAATCATAGAAACCAAAACTGTTGAAGACTTTTTTAATGCTCCCATAAAAGAAGATCTTGCTCCAGTTTTCGATCAGTATCTAAGACATTCCAACCTGCCAATCCTTCAATTTAAAAAAGAAGGCAACAAAGTTTCTTATAGATGGCAAGCAGATGTAGCTAATTTTAATATGCCGGTAGCAGTGTTTGTAAATGAGAAAGAGGTACGTTTAACACCAACCTCCAAATGGCAAAAACTAAATGAAAAAATCGAGGATAAAGATCAAATAAAGATCAACGATCTTAAATATTATATAGCATCAGAATTTATAGATTAGGATAAAATAGTACAAATTGAAAAAGGCTTCTTAAAATTAAGAAGCCTTTTTTATTAAACTATTTTACTTCGTAAGGTATTTTCTCGATGAATTTTACCGTTGGGAGTTTCTTCAAATTTTTCTATTAAATAGATCTTCTTCGGAATTTCATATTTATCCAGCGACTTAAGATTTTTTACTTTTTCCTGAAGATCTGCCAATAATTCTTCGGAAAAGTCTGCTTCAACAAATAAAATCAATTTTTGACCAAGAGCATCGTCTGGCACTCCAATTACAAAAATTCGTTGATCAATTATCTTGCTTAGTTTTCGTTCTATAACTTCAGGAAACAACTTGATACCGCCAGAATTTACCACATTATCATATCTGCCTTTCCAAAGAAATTTCTTATAAGTAATAATGTCAACAACATCATTGGTTACAATGGTTTCTGAAGTAATTAGAGGCGCTTTTATAATCAAACAATCGCGCTCATCTTTAGATATATTGATATTTGGTAATACTTTAAATGGGGTATATTGTTTTTGTTTTTTCTTTTTCTTCGGATTTAATCTGCGGGCAGCAATATGAGAAACCGTTTCTGTCATTCCAAACGTTTCATAGACTTTTGTCTTTAGGCCTTGCACCATCTTCTGAAGGTTCAGGCTTACCGCTCCCCCGCCAACAATCAGCTTTTTAATAAGATGAAGTCTTCCTATAGAATTGTCCAACTGAAATGGAGTCATGGCGCAAAAATCGTAGATCTTAAAAACTTGATCTAAGGGATTGGAAGAGGGCGTTACCAGATCCAATTCCCATCCTAAAGTCATAGCTCTTACCATCATCATCTTACCGGCAATGTAGTTAACCGGAAGACACATTAAAGCATGTGCACCTTCTTCAACCTCAAAGAATTTCCCTGTAGCTATAGAAGAGTTTATCATGTATTCTTTCTTGACCTTATATTTTTTAGGAACCCCTGTAGAGCCTGAGGTTTGAACTTCCAAAAAAGCAGAAGGTTTGAGCCACTCTAAAATAAAATCTCCAATCTCTTCTTCATAAGGCTCCCCCTCTTTTATAAGATTATAGGCAACTTGTCTTAATTCGGCATTGGTATAATGGAGTTTATTCAGTTTAAAAGCAGGATGGGTTTCAGGAATTTTAAATTTCTCATTCATATTGCCAGAATAAACACTATTTATAAATTATACTTTAAATTTAATAATAATTATTTAATTTTTTAAGAATTTAAATACGGATTTACACTCTCCCTCTCATTAACCTTCCCAAAGAGTTTTCCTTTCCAATCTGTCCATTTATATTTTTTGGCCATAATGAATAGAATTAAAGGATAAAGTATCAAAATAGGATACACATTATCCCAACCTGTTCCCGGTTCTGAGATATCTTTAAGCAAAGAATTTGTTTGAAAAGCGGTCCAATCTGCCGTTACCAAAACCGCGGTAACCAGATTATTTCCTGCATGAAAGCCTAGAGCAAGCTCCATACCTTCATCCATTAAGGTCATAATACCTAATAAGAATCCGGTTCCTATATAGTAGATCATTATAATATTACCCAATTTGGTAACTTCAGGATTAAAGAAGTGAAGTCCTCCAAAAATTACCGACGTTAAAATTAGCGGCAACCATCTGGTTTTAGATAATATTCCGAAGCCTTGCATTAAATAACCACGGAAAAGATATTCCTCAAAACTTGTTTGTAGAGGAACAAATATCACCGCTATAATTAGCATTAAAAAGAATTTTGAAGGTTCAAAATTCACAACATAATCTGCAGGATTCGTAAAGTAATCTATTAAAACGGTAGCAATAGATATAATAGCGATTATTACAAATCCAAATGCAACCCTATTCCAGTCTATTTTTTTTCTGGAGGTAGTAAGCGATTTTATGGGTTGATTGTGGATATTCTTAGCCACAAAGAAGATTCCCGCCAAGTCCAATAGCAAATGTGAGCAACATTAAGAATAAAGAGAGATTTGAATCTAACGTATTCATCATCTCCATTTGGTCCATATTTACATCTATGCTCCCATTTAAAAGTAAAACAGCGGTTAATGGCACCTGGCCAATGATAACAGCCAATACTATAAGCATAAAGCCTATTAAGTACCTCCAAAACTCATGTTGATATTTATATGCTTGTTCAATAAACATTTTAAAAGATATTATTTAGTACCCAATTTAATTTAGGGTTATATTGAATATTTCCATTTTTCACCTCTAACGGACTCTCAAAATTATTGGTATATAATCCTCCGGTTCCCAGACCTTGTGGCAATGGAGAATTTTGTAAATATGTCCACTGGCTAATAGCATTTAGCCCAATATTACTCTCCAGCGCACTGGTTATCCACCAACCAATATTTAAATCTTCTGCAAGATCCAACCATTCTTTAGTGCCTCTAAATCCACCTATTAAACTTGGTTTAAATATGATGTATTGAGGTTGTACCCTTTGTAGTAATTCTCTTTTCTTACTTACATCTGTAATACCAATCAATTCTTCATCTAAGGCAATTGGGATAGGTGTTTGTTGACAAAGCTTAGCCATAGCCTGCCAATTCCCTTGCTTTATGGGTTGTTCTATACTATGAATATCAAATTGACTTAATTGCTCTAACTTAACTAGTGCCTCTTCTACAGCAAAAGCGCCATTAGCATCTACTCTAAGCTCAATATCTTCTGAAGAGAATTGACTTCTAATATATTTTAGAAGCTCTAATTCAGCTTGAAAATCTATTGCTCCTATTTTAAGTTTAATACAATTAAAACCCGCAGCTATCTTTTCTGAAATCTGCTCTTTCATGTACTCTTTGCTCCCCATCCAAACCAAACCATTAATTGAGATACTATCGTCTCCAGAGGTAAAATTAGACGGAAATAATAGAAAAGGATCTTCAGATCTTAAGGATTGAAAAGCCATTTCCACTCCAAATTGAATGGAAGGAAATTCAGTTAATTTCTCCCATAATTCAGCTTCGCCTAAGTGAATATTTTCACAAACCCATTTTAATTTCTCTTCATAATCAGGCCTATCATCTATACTCAGAGAACGCAGAATACCACATTCCCCGATTCCAATTTTATTTTTGTTAGAGAGTTTAAGAAACCAGGTTTCCTTGGTAGTAAGAACGCCCCGCGAAGTTCCGCTAGGGCGTTTAAATTGTAGGGTGTATTTTTTATAAGTTGCCTTAAGCATTAACTTTTTTCTATATAAATAATGTAGTTCAAATTATAATTCTATACTTTCTCCTATTTCTAGAAGCATAAGATCTTTGCCTTTTTCATAGAATTTTCGTTTGGCCTCTTCATGATCAATCTCGATATATCCAAAGGTATCGTAATGACAGCCAATTACTTTATCACATTCCACAAAATCACTGGCCAAAATTGCATCATCCACCCCCATTGTGAAGTTATCTCCTATTGGAAGTATAGCAAGATCTAATTTAGTTTGAAGCGGAATTAATTTCATATCCATAGTAAGAGCCGTATCTCCTGCTATATAGATATTCTTATGTTCACTTTCAATAACAAAACCTCCAGGTTGCCCTCCATAACTTCCATCAGGAAAAGAACTGGTATGAATAGCATTTACATATTTTAATTTTCCAAATTCAAAATCCCAACTCCCACCGTGGTTCATTGGGTGGCATTCTATGTCTTTTTCCTGATAATGATTTACAATTTCAAAATTACTTACAATAACAGCACCGGTATTTTTTGCAATAGCTTCAGCATCTAAAGTATGATCCTGGTGCGCATGCGTAAGAAGAATATAATCTGCTTTAAGATCGTGGATGTTAATTTTATCTTTTGCTAATTCATTTCCAGAAATAAAAGGATCTACCAATAAATGAATGTCTCCGATTTTAATTCCGAAGGAATTCTGACCGTAAAAAGTGATTTTCATAACGTTTTTCTTGAATTTTCATTAAAAATAAACAATCATCAATTACTTCTCTTTATACCAATGATATTATTTTGTTAAATACCCAGTTTAGCTTTACAAGATAAGTCCAAAACCAAAAAGAACCGATAATAAGAAAGTAGATAATGCTAAGATCTTTAATTCCGGATCTAAAAGCATGGCATTTTCATTTTGCACCACTCTTTTTAAATGAAGTAATAAGGGAACAAAAGCTATTAAATATAGAAAATCATTCCACTGTGAAGCGGTTAAGACACTAAAAATCACGAAACATAGAATGGCCCCAATTATCAAAATATAATGATAATTCTTTGCATTTTTAGCTCCCATTTTTACCACTAAAGTATTCTTACCCGCTTTTTCATCTGATGCTCTGTCTCTCATATTATTAAGATTTAGCACTCCGGCGCTTAAAAAACCAATTCCACATGCAGGTAATAATGCAATAAAATTCAATTTATGAGCATACAAGAAATAAGAACCATAAACCGCCACCAGCCCGAAGAAAAGAAAAACAAATAGATCTCCAAGGCCTCTGTAACCATAAGCTTTATCGCCAACAGTATATTTTATTGCGGCTACAATAGCTGCGATTCCTAAAACAAAAAATATAAGGGTATATAAGAAATTCTCATTTCCAAACGCGGCGTAAATAAGTAATAATGCAATTATTAGTGTTGCAATTGCTGTTGCAACAATTCCCTGCTTCATTTCTTTATGCGAAATAAGTCCGCTTTGAATGGCTCGAGCCGGCCCTACTCTATCTTCATTATCTGTTCCTTTTACCCCGTCGCCATAATCATTTGCGAAATTAGATAATATCTGCAATCCTAAAGTAGTTCCTAAAGCCAGGCTAAATATGGCAATATTAAAATAACCCTGTTCTGCCGCTATTGTAGTTCCAACAATAATACCTGAGATAGACAATGGCAATGTTCTTAACCTTGCTGCATTAATCCATGATCTAAAACTCCCCATAATTAATTCATTATTTTTACTACTAATTCTTTTAATAGATCTTCCTGTGAAATATTTGCTGCTCCAACACCTTTGCTTTTCACATCTACTTCTCTCAACAAACTTATGATCTGACTCACCTTTTTCATTGGATAATTTCTTGCAGCAATAACATAATCATTCACAAAATAAGGATTCACCTTTAAGAATTTAGCAACATTCCCTTTAGATTTATCGGCTAAGCCATGGTATTGAAGTATTTGTGAGAAATATGCAAACAATAAAGAAACCGTTACAACCATAGGATTGTCTCGTGGATTCTGCCCAAAATAATTCACAATTCTATGCGCTTTTAAACTATCTCTTTCTCCAATAGCCTTACGCAGTTCAAAATTATTAAAATCTTTGCTTATACCTATGTTCTCTTCAATAAGCTCTGGGGTGATGGTAGTTCCTGCAGGAGATATTAGCTGAAGCTTTTGAAGTTCATTATCTATTTTACTAAGATCTATCCCTAAAAATTCGACCAGCATTTGAGCAGCTTTAGGAGAAATTCCATAATCTCGAGATTTTAAGGTTTTTTGGATCCAGTCTGAAACCTGATTTTCATATAAGCGTTTGCTCTCGAAGATCACTCCAGATTTTGAAATGGTTTTATAAAGCTTTTTACGCTTATCTATTTTCTTGTACTTATAACAAATCACAAGAACAGTTGTAGGCTGAGGATTCTCTGCATATGCCTCTAATTTCTCTATAGTTCTGGAAAGATCTTGCGCTTCTTTAACAATAATAACCTGCCTTTCTGCCATCATGGGGAATCGCTTGGCGTTACTCACAATTTCATCTATACTGGTATCTCTCCCATACATCGCCATTTGATTAAAACCTTTCTCTTCTTCAGCCAGAAGATTTTTCTCTATAAAATCTGCAATCTTATCTATATAATAAGGTTCTTCTCCCATTAAAAAGTAGATTGGCTTTACCTCTCCACTCTTTATTAGTTTTAACAATTTGTAATGCTTCTTCCATATTGGTTTTAAAAAGTTTCTGAATAAATTACTTTTGAAGCTGAATTGATTCAGATAAAATGAAAGGATGGAATTATCCATTCAATAAGTCGGAATTAAATTTTGTTAATTTGAACTATGCAAAAACTCAATTTTCCGGAATATTCTTTTCGCTTCAAAAATAGCGAAAATAAAACGGCAGCTTTTGATGAAATTAGGAAAAAATTTATCATTCTCACCCCAGAAGAATGGGTAAGACTTCATACCGTTCAATATTTAATTCACGAAAAGGGCTATCCTAGATCTCTAATAAATGTTGAAAAACAGCTAAAATTGGGGAAACTTGTAAAACGGTATGATGTTGTTGTCTATAAACCCAATGGCGAAATATTAATAATTGTAGAATGTAAGGCCCCGAAGATCAAGATTACTCAAGATACTTTTGACCAGATAGCCAGATACAATATGCAGTTAAAAGCAGATTATTTAATGGTAACTAACGGGCTTGACCATTATTACTGCAATATGGATTATACTGAAGAGAAATACAATTTCTTACCAGAATTACCGATATACTCTTTAGACAGTCTATAGCAGATAACATCAACTTAATAATTCTGAGTATTTTTGTGCTCTAAAATAATAATTGAATGACCATAGGAGTCGTTATTCTTAATTGGAACGGACTAGAACTTTTAAAACAGTTTCTTCCAGACATCGTTAAATATTCGACTGAAGCTACCATTTATTTAGCCGATAATGCTTCTACAGATACCTCGGTAAAATTTACTGAAGAGAATTTTCCGGAAATAAAGATCATTCAAAATAAAGTAAATGGCGGCTATGCTAAAGGTTATAATGATGCTTTGGCACATGTTGATGAAGACATTTATATTTTATTGAATAGTGATGTACAGGTTACCCCACATTGGTTAGAACCTATATTGCAAATCTTCCAGGATCAGCAACAAGTAGCGGTAGTACAACCTAAGATGATGGATCTTAAAAACCCTGAATACTTTGAATATGCCGGCGCTGCTGGAGGTTTTATAGATAAATTTGCCTATCCATATTGCAGAGGGAGAATATTTGATACAAAAGAAAAAGATCTTGGCCAGTATGACGATGAAATTGAAATATTCTGGGCAAGTGGAGCTTGCCTTGCCATAAGAGCCAATGTTTATAATGACAGCTTGAGGTTTAGACGAAGATTATTTTGCACATCAGGAAGAGATAGATCTATGTTGGAGAATTAAAGGATTAGGATATAAAGTTAAGTACACTCCTAATTCTTTAGTTTATCATTTAGGCGGTGGTACACTAAACAGCATGAACCCAAAGAAGACCTTCTATAATTTTAGAAATAGCCTTTTCAATATCATTAAAAACACTCCTAATAAGGATGTTATATTGGTGTTATTAGGAAGAATGATCTTAGATGGAATTGCAGGATTAAAATTTTTATCTGAAGGAAAGTTCCAACATTTCACGGCAATTTTAAAAGCCCACTTCAATTTTTACGGAATGATTGTAAAAATGTCAGCTAAGCGCAAAGAAATTCAGAAGATTGCAGACTATTCTTCTAATTTCTCCGTTGTTTACAGGCACTTTGTGCAGGGAATAAAAAAATATTCAGATTTATAAGGTTTCTAAGAAAAAAATAGTTTTCTGGCATCAGATTTGATAAATTTGAAGTTCTAACAATTAATAATAAAAATCCAATTATGAAGAAAATTTTGCTTTTATCGGCCACCGCTGCCCTACTACTTTCTTCTTGTGTTTCACAAAAGAAATATTCAGAGCTTGAAGCCGCACACAAAGAAACTCAGGATCAATTAAACACAGCTACTGTGAAATTGAACTCTTGTTTAGAAGAAAAAGATAGACTAGGTGATCACATTAAAACATTAAGCAACCAAAATGCTGCTTTATTGAACAATGTGGGAGATTTAGCAACACTTTCTAAAAAAGAGGCTCAGAATCTTGAAAGATCTTTGGAAAGTATCAAAGAAAAAGAGATTAAAATTAGCCGCATGCAAGATGCTATAACTAAGAAAGATTCTGTGACTCTAGCCTTAGTAACAAGCTTAAAAGGAGTTCTTGGAAACATGAGCGACGAAGACATTAGCATTAATGTTGAAAAAGGTGTTGTTTACGTATCTATCTCAGACAAATTATTATTTGAAAGCGGTAAATACAATGTAACTAACCGTGCTAAAGAAGTATTAGGAAAAGTTGCAAAAGTTGTAAATAACAAACCAGATATCGAATTCATGGTAGAAGGGCATACAGATGACCAAGCTATGAACGGTGGGGTTATTGAAGACAACTGGGACTTAAGTGTTAAACGTGCAACTTCTGTAGTAAGAATTCTTCAGAATGAATTTGGTGTACCACCAGAAAGAATGACTGCAGCTGGTAGAAGTTATTATATTCCTGTTGCTTCTAACGATACTAAAGAAGGTCGTGCTAAGAACAGAAGAACAAGAATTGTAATTCTTCCTAAATTAGATCAGTTCTACAACTTGATAGAACAAGGAATGAAAGAAGCTAAATAATCTTTAGTCTTCAATATATATTTAAAAGCCTCGCAATGCGAGGCTTTTTTTATTGAATTATTTTCCTGGTAAGATCTTTTAAAGCATGATGGTATTACCATTAACCTAATATTAGATTCGAATAACTAAGATTTGTATTCATTTTATGACAGATTAACCATCAATTATCAAAATTTAAAATAATTCTACTCTTTCAAGTCAATAAGACTATTTTTATTTAAATGATAAAGTTTTAACCAAATAATTATATCTATAATTATTAATTAAGCAAACACATTATAAAAAACTCAAAAAAACATAACATTTAACTATTGTTTAATTATCAATTTTTTAATGTTTTTGACATTTATATTAATAATTTTAAAATAATATCAGCTAAATCCTGAAATTGAGCATAATACCATAAAAATTATTATATATTTAACTAATTATTAACTCGATAAATTTGATTAAAACAATGAGAAAAATTAAAAATTTAATGATTTTAGGTGTTGTTGGGGCAACTCTTTTTTCATGTCAAACCGAAGATGCTGTTCAAACCACAGATAATTCTACTAATAGTGCTTTAAAGCCTGGAGCAGAATTAGTTCTTGCTCCAAATAGCAACAAATCTGCAGAGGTAAAAGTAAGTGAGAACATGGGTGATATTTTTAATGCAGTAGCACCAAGTGAATGTTTACCAACTGCTTTCAGTGCAGTTTCCAGAAAATATATTAACCAAATAATTGCTGATCCTCTAGCTTTATCTGAAAATGGTATTTATTCAGATATTAATTATTACTATAGTTTCTTATTAAACAACGGTGACCAAACTTTTGGTGCAGATGGAGATTACACAAAACTTATGGTAAAACGTCAGAGAGAACTTGCTTCTTTTTGGGATATGCAAGGTCTAGTTACTGTTAAAGGGCAGCATACTGCAAATTTGGATAATAAAGACGTTTGGGTTGAGGTTTTAACTACTTTCTATGGTTATAATCAACCAGATGGAAGTTTTTTACCTCTAACCGCTGAACAAGCTTCTGGAATTGCTGATGAATATTTAGCTTTAAATGAAGTTTCTCCAAACTTACCTGAAAATCCATATTTTGCTACAGATGGTTTTGCTTCTGGAAACAGAACTATTGTAATTGGTGATGGTTTAGTAAGATGGTTAGCTGAAGCAGGAATAGATGAAGGAATTGTATGGACCGGTATCTTATCTCATGAGTGGGCTCATCAAGTTCAGTTCTTAAACTACGGAAACTGGTATCCAGAGGGTGCAGATCCAGATCAAGCAACCGCAACTCGTTATACAGAGCTGGAAGCAGATTTTATGGCAGCCTATTTCATGACTCATAAAAGAGGTGCTACTTATAATCAAAAACGTGTAGAAGAGTTTTTTAACTTATTCTTCCAAATTGGAGATTGTGGATTCGCAAACCCTGGACACCACGGAACTCAATTACAAAGAATGAGAGCTGCAAACTTAGGTTTCGATCTTGCAAACAGTGCTCAAAAACAAGGTCATATTATGACACAACAAGAAGCTCATGAATATTTTGTAGCTCATGTTGCTGGCCTCTTATATAATTTGAAAAAAGACTAAAATTATAACCACAATTAAAAAGCCTCGCAATGCGAGGCTTTTTTTATTTAGAGTACTTACTAGATTTACATGATCTCTACACTCCCCTTACCTTCTCTAATAACTTCTGGTTCTGCGCCTGAAAGATCTATTACCGTAGAAGGCATATTATCTCCATAACCACCATCAATAACTATATCTACAAGATTATCCCATTTCTCCAGGATAAGCTCCGGGTCTGTAGTGTACTCTATCACCTCATCTTCATCTCTAATAGATGTTGAGACAATTGGATTACCTAAGGCTTTTACAATGGCTTTACATATATTATTGTCTGGCACTCTTATCCCAACAGTTTTTTTCTTTTTAAATACATTAGGCAGATTGTTATTTCCCGGGAGAATAAATGTGTAAGGGCCGGGAAGACATCTTTTTAAGATCTTAAAAGTTTGAGTGTCTATTTGCTTTACATAATCTGAAAGATTACTCAGATCTTCACAAATAAAAGAAAAGTTAGCTTTTTCAAGTTTCACTCCTTTTATTTGAGCTATTTTTTCTAAGGCAGAAGTATTTGTAATATCACAACCCAATCCATAAACGGTATCTGTAGGGTAAATGACCAGCCCACCGTTTCTTAAAACTTCCACCACTTTCTTAATGTCTTTTGGATTTGGGTTTTCCTCGTAAATTCTAATTAATTCTGCCATCTTGATATATTTTTAAGCTTTTCAAAATTTACGAATTTCTAAAACTTATTTATGTATTAATTAAAATTTTATTTGAGGTGTTCTATTTCCTGTTCTAGTTTTAAAACTTTAGAACCATCTTCCTGTTCAATATAAAGTGCTTTATTATCATTACTTCCTTTTCGAGTTACTTCTGCGCCTTTAATTTTCTTTGTAACTTCTTCAGAATAGGTTTCTATTACTTTTCCTTCTGCATAACCATTTCCCCATTTCCATTTTACTAAACTTCCTTCTCTTACCATTTTTTATTTTCAAATTATAAAAATCAGAAACAAAAGAACCTTTGAATAACAGAAGTTTAACGATATAAATATCACTAAAGAAAATCCCTTTTAAGAAAGCAATTTTAATTTTGCAAATCTTAATAGCAACTTTTTAATTCCTCCATTTTCAAAATTGATCTCCGCTTTTTTATCCTGACCAATCCCATCAATTTTCAACACGCGGCCTTTTCCAAACCTTATATGCTCTACTTCATTCCCCTCCTGTAACTGGATTGTATCTTTTACTGAAGCCGTTTCATGAGCTGCAGTGGCCGGTCTTAATTTTCTTAGTTTTCTCAACTGCTCTTCACTAGGCTTATGTGCGGGCGGGGGAGTACTGGATTTAGGTTTATTCTGACGGAATTTACTCTTATCTACTTCCCCAAAAATATCGGTATCTATAAGAGGTTTGTATTTATAATCATCTTGAGGAATCATATAATGTTTGTACACATCATCTATCTCCTCAATAAATCTACTTGGTTCTGCATCTACAAGTTTTCCCCATCTATAGCGAGATTGGGTATAGGTTAAATATGCTTGTTTTTCAGCTCTTGTTAAAGCCACATAGAACAATCTACGCTCTTCCTCTAGTTCAGATCTGGTATTCATGCTCATTCCTGAAGGAAATAAATCTTCTTCCATTCCAACAATATAAACATATGGAAATTCCAATCCTTTAGCCAAGTGAATAGTCATTAAAGCTACTCGATCATCATCACCGGTGTCTTTATCAAGATCTGTTGCCAGCGCTACATCTTCCAGGAATTCTGATAAAGATCCTGTAGCATCTGCCAGTTCTTTTTGACCTTCTACGAAGTCTCGAATCCCGTTCAATAACTCTTCAATATTCTCAATTCTAGCCACTCCTTCCGGCGTGCTATCTTTTTTAAGTTCCTGTATAAGCCCAGTCTTTTTTGCTACTGTATCTGCCACAGTAAAGGCATCGGCATTTTCATTTAGAATTCTGAAACTCTTGATCATGTTCACAAAATTCGTAAGCTTATTTCGAGTACCAGAATTTATTTTTAAATCTAAATGATCAATATTTTCGATGATTTCAAAAATAGATTTCCCGTATTGATTGGCGGCAATAGTCAACTTATCTATGGTGGTTCCTCCAATTCCACGAGCCGGGAAATTAATCACTCTTTTAAGCGCTTCTTCGTCGTTATGATTTATTAAAAGTCTTAAATAATAAATAACGTCTTTAATCTCTTTACGTTGGTAAAATGAAAGACCTCCATAAATTCTATAAGGAATATCACGCTTTCTTAAGCGCATCTTCCATCGCCCTACTTTGGGCATTTGTTCTATATAAAATAGCAAAATCGCCATTGCCAAGCTGCTGGTTCATTCTATTTTCAAAAATAGAACTAGCTACATACCTTCCTTCTTCCCCATCAGTCAGCAATCTATTTACAATGATCTTTGCTCCATCATCATTAGCAGTCCAAACCACTTTTTCAAGCTTTGGTCTTATTCTTATCTATAATAGAGTTTGCTGCATTTACTATATTTCTGGTAGACCTATAATTTTGCTCCAGCCTATACATCTCCACATTATCATAATCTTTCTGAAAGTTTAGAATGTTATTGATGTTGGCACCTCTAAATGCATAAATACTCTGCGCATCATCTCCCACAACACATATATTCTGAAATTTATCTGAAAGTGCCTTTACAATAAGATACTGTGAGTGATTGGTATCCTGATACTCATCTACCAGGATATATCTAAACCTATTCTGATATTTTTGAAGTACTTCCGGAAATCTATTCAGGAGCTCATTTGTCTTCAACAAAAGATCATCAAAATCCATCGCCCCGGCCTTAAAACATCGTTCTACATATTCTTTGTAGATCTCGCCCATTCTGGGTTTTTTAGACATCGCATCTGCCTCTTTCAATTCCGGATTTTGGAAATAGGCTTTTACAGTAATTAGACTGTTCTTGTAAGATGAAATACGAGAATAAACCTGCTTGTATTTATAAACATCTTTATCAAGCCCCATTTCTTTAATAATTGCTGAAATAAGACGCTGAGAATCCTGTGTATCATAAATGGTGAAATTGGAAGGATATCCTAATTTATCTGCCTCCATCCTCAACATTTTCGCAAAAATAGAATGGAAAGTTCCCATCCATAAATTCTTTGCTTCACTCGCTCCTACAATTTGGGCAATACGCTTTTTCATCTCACGTGCTGCTTTATTGGTAAAAGTTAGCGACAAGATATTAAAAGGATCTACGCCCTTGCTCATAAGGTAAGCAATTCTATAAGTAAGTACTCGTGTTTTACCCGAGCCTGCACCTGCAATTACTATCATCGCCCCGTCTTTTTGAAGGACAGGCGCCCTTTGGGCATCATTCAATTCTGCTAAATAAGATTCCAATTTTCCTCTTTCTTTTAAGGCGTGAATTTAACCAAAAATAGGGTTAAATTAAAATGCAAAGTCAGCTTACTTTTAAACAATCCTGCATAAGATTATGTCTTAAGAGTATTTTTTAAATATCTTTAAATAAAATAATAATTTAATACCTATTACGCATATGAATTCTTTCCTGAGATCTTTTATTTTCACCATAATCCTCACCAGCTCTTTTCTCGGGTTTTCTCAAGAAAGCCATCAAAAAAATCCAATTCCTGATTTTGGATTTACTTTTGAAGTTCCTAATCCAGATTTTGAAACAGATACAACTTCTGAGCTTAAAGTGGTTTTTGACATTACCTCAAAATCTAAAGATGAAAATGAGGTAAATGGTTTTATTGAAAGTGCTGCAAGGTTTATCAATATGAATGTGAAGGCTGGTGTTCCGGCTAAAAACATTAAAGTTGCCATGGTTTTTCATTCAGCAGCAATTAATGATATTTTGAACAACGAGGCCTATCTTAAACGAAATCCAAAATCTACTGATGGCAATCCGAATAAAAAATTGATCTCGGAACTTTCAAATTTTGGAACTCAAATTATAGTTTGCGGACAAACAGCTGCCGCAGCCAATATTTCTAAAGATGAATTTTTACCAGAAGTTAAAGTAGCACTTTCTGCCATGAACGCACTTGTTCAGCTTCAAAATGAAGATTATCAACTTATTAAATTTTAAACAGCATGAAAAAAGTATACTTTTTAATGTTACTACTTGTTTCAATTTCTGCAAAAGCACAGAATGATTCAGATCTTGAAAATCAGATTAACAATATCGAAGATAAGGTTATAGAATGGAGAAGAGATTTTCATCAACATCCAGAACTTTCCAACAGAGAATTTGAAACTTCAAAAAAGATCGCCGCACATCTTAAAAGTTTAGGATTAGAAGTGCAAACCGAAGTTGCAAAAACGGGAGTAGTGGGCATTTTAAAAGGAAATCATCCTGGAAAAGTCGTTGCCTTAAGAGCAGATATAGATGCTTTGCCTGTTACAGAAAGAAACGATCTAAAATTTAAATCTACGGTTACTTCAGAATTTCTAGGAAGCCAAACCGGGGTAATGCACGCCTGCGGACACGATACTCATACTGCAATTTTAATGGGGGTTGCCGAGATATTATCAAAAAACAAGGACAGGATTAACGGAACGGTTAAGTTCATATTTCAACCGGCAGAAGAAGGTCCACCCCCAGGAGAAGAAGGAGGTGCTGCGCTTATGATCAAAGAAGGGGTTTTAAAGAATCCTGACGTAGACGCAATTTTTGGGTTACACATAAATTCTGATACTCCTGTGGGAACTATTAGATACAAACCTGAAGGTACGATGGCTGCAGTAGAACGCTTTGTAATTAAGGTTTCAGGTAAACAGACGCATGGCTCTGCGCCATGGAGCGGTGTAGATCCAATTCTTATTTCGGCTAAGATCATAGATGGCCTGCAAACTATTATAAGCAGAGAATCTAAACTGGTAGATGGAGCAGCAGTAATTACCGTTGGGAAAATTTCCAGTGGCGTACGTTTCAATATTATCCCGGAAACTGCAGAAATGATTGGCACAATAAGAACGCTAGATCCAGATATGAAAACCTTGATCTTAAAGCGAATGAGAGAAATGGTACCTGCTATTGCTAAAGCATATGGAGGAGATGCCGAAATAGATATTCAGAATAACACAGCAATTACTTATAACGATCCAAAATTAACTGCTGAAATGTTACCTACGCTTAAAAATATTGCGGGAGAAGAACATGTAGAATTGGTGAAAGCAACAACTGGTGGAGAAGATTTTTCATTTTTTCAAGAAAAGGTTCCGGGCTTTTATTTCTTTTTAGGAGGAAAACCTGAAGGAACTACTAAAGCCGCCCCTCATCACACTCCAGATTTTTACATAGATGAAAGCGGATTATTACTTGGCGTAAAAACTATGACCCAATTGGCGCTGGATTATTTAGATAACGAAAAATAAAATTTGAATTATTAAGTTTTAATAGCTCATAGCTTATGATCTCAGTATTTTCGAGTGAAAAATACTATTTTTACCTAGATTTCAAATAACTCAAATTCGACATAACAACTAATTACATCGATTACAATTTTATGAACGACATTAATATTTTCGAACTTTTATTTTTCATTTTACCGGCAATTATAGTTGGATTAGTAGCTTTTTATTTCTTTAAAATGTACATCACCAATGAAGAAAAAAGAAGGATGTTCCTCATAAGAAAAGAGAATCAGAAAGGGGCTTTACCTTTAAGATTACAGGCATATGAGCGAATGGCTTTATTTTTAGAGAGAATATCTTTCGGAAAATTATTGATTCGTGTAAAACCGGGAAGTTACAGTGTAGAAGAGTACGAGAACTTATTAGCAAGTAACATAGAACAAGAATTTGAACATAACCTGGCACAACAAATCTATATTTCCGGAGAATGCTGGAATGTAATAAAGACTTCGAAAAACGCTACTATTGGTATCTTAAGAAAAACAGCAAAACAGGAAGGTGTAAATTCTGCAGACAAATTACGAGAGGTAATCTTATCTAATTTAATGGAACAAGCTGCTCCTTCTGAAACAGCTTTAGAATATATTAAAAAAGAGGTACGAAGTATTATCTAACTGGTTACAGCAGTTTTTTGAATGCTAATACAGGATCTCCTTTTTTCTGAAGTCCTTTTTCTTTAGCATAATCAAAACCTTGCTTCCACCATTGAGTCATGGCTTTTTTATTAAAGACCAGAGAATTCTCTGTTAATTGTACCGGAGTATAATAGGTGTTTAGCTTTACATTTTTGTTAAGTGCAGCCAATTTACCTTCTACCACATCATGATATTCCACTTGATCTAACAAGAACCCAAACAAATTGATCATCAAGGAGAATGGATTTTTACCTAACACCTTGTTGTACTCCATATTTTCGGCTTCCAAAATTATGGCATCAACCTCTGTAGCGCCACGTTTTATAGCTTCTCTAATAGGCACTACGCAGCCAAGTCCACCATCTGCATATTCATAGCCATTCTTAGTAGCCAAACTCATAAACGGAATATAATTACAGCTTATCCAGATCCAATCGCAAAAATCGTTATAAGAAAAATCATGTATAGACTTATATTCTACACGGTTTTTAGACAAGTTTGAAACCGTTACCACTACATCTTTAGCATTTTGTTTTACCGAATTAAAATTGTCTTCGGTAAAATGTCTGTGAATATGTTTTCTCAAATTCTTGCTTTCCCCAAACGTTCTTTTCTTTTTTACAAATTGCCAGAACATATTAAGATAGTTGATAGTAACATACTCTCTCCCATCTTTTTTCTTTACTATAAAAGGATTCAGACTAAAGATCTTTCGTTGCGTTACATTCGTATAAATGTCATATACCTTAGATATATTTCCATCTGCCAAATGAGGGATCAACAAACTTCCTGTAGAAGTTCCCAGAAAAAGGTCATATTTCTTACCCTCCTCTTCCATTAAGTATTGAGCTACTCCTCCGGCAAATGCGCCTTTACTCCCGCCTCCAGATATTACCAATGCACGCATTAGGGTTGAATTTGATTTAATTCTTCGTTTTTATATTTAGCGAAACTATATCCGCTCTCCCACCATCTTTCCATCTTCTCTTTATCAAAAATAAGAGAATTGGTGGTCAATACCGTAGGAGTATAATAAAAATTGACAATTACATCCTTATTTGCTGCTACAAATTTCCCAATTCTTATATTCTGATTTTCAATTCTATCTAACATAAAACTAAATAAATTAGTTATTAAAGAGAATACATTCTTAGATGGTAATCTATTAAAATAAGTAACTTCTGTCTGCAAAATAATAGCATCAATCTCTGTAGCTCCTCTTTTAATAGCCTCTTCTATAGGCACCATAGACCCCAAACCTCCATCGGCATATTCGCAGCCATTTTTTCTCACTAAACTCATAAATGGCGTATAATTACAGGAGATCCAGACCCATTCACAAAAATCTTCATAACTATAATCATTAATAGATTTATACTCTACCTCGTTCATAGATAAATTAGAAACTGTCACCACAATTTCCTTCTTACTTGCTCTTTAAAATTTCAAACTCTTCCGGAGTAATAGTCTCCAAGATGAGCTTTTTTAAATTAAGGCTTTCCCCAAAGGTCTTTCCTCCTTTTAAAAAATTCTTAAGCACATTGAAGTGATTAATAGAGATTTGATCATATCCATGCACTCTTTTTACCAAAAACGGCTTATTGCTAAAAATACTTTTTTGAGTAACAGATGTATAAACATCCTTAATTTTCTGGGTTTTATTTAATGCTAAATGAGAAATTAGCAAACTTCCTGTAGATGTTCCTAAATACAGATCATAATCATGACCTTGCTCTTCTATTAAATATTGAGCTACACCTCCCGCAAAAGCCCCTTTACTACCACCGCCAGATATAACTAGTGCGCGCATCTATATTTTGAGCTTTTTATTGAGAAACTCTCGATTATTTTCAGACAACTCGTCTCTTAAAGCTACATATTTTTCGCGATATTCCTGATTTTCTAACAGCTTATCTAATAGTTCTCTACAATAATCTCTAAATCTATAATTGTGATGCTGGGTGCCTTCCAATAAATCTTTTAAATTCTGATTGGAAAAAGCATTAATTTGATATAAATATCCGAAGGCATTTTGTCTTAACTCAAATGGATATTTTGGAGAAGTATAACTTGAAAGTTCCTTATAATAGGAAGCAGCTTTATCTTTATCTACATTTGCACTCACCAAATTAAGCGTTAACCAAAGTAACCTCACATTTTTATTAGAAAAGCCTTCTACATTTTCTGTAGATTTTAAATAATACTCAATATTTTCAGGATAACGTAACCACAGCTCCATCAAGGCATTCTCTTTTGTGAGATAAGATTCATCTTTAAGCAGGCTCTCAAAATCTAATTTCAATCCTTCCGGAATGTCTTTCATACTCATTGCTATTGCCTGTCTCACATATAATATTCCCTGTTTTAAAAGCTTTCTTATAGAGATCTCTAGCAATCAAATTTTTCTGCCCGGAAAGTTGATATACTACTTCCTGACCTATATAATCGTTTACCGGAAAATCCAGGGCTTTATTAAGAATTTCTTTTTTGTTGATTAAAGGAGTTTCTCTTAAAGCTGCAATTTTTAAATAATCATTGATGAATTTTGATTTCTTTAAAGAGTTCAATGCTGCTGTACCCTGAAATGCAGATTGTTGTAACCAGTTTTTCCTGAAGTTATCAAGCTTTTTACCGTAAACCTCTTCCACCTCTTTCATAAAATCATCTGTAGTAACAGTTTTAAAAGCATACTTTTCAAGATAATTCTTAATCGCTTTTCTAAATACTTCCTCTCCCACCCGTTCTTTTAAAATATGCAATGCCCAGGCACCTTTTTGATAATAGGTTAAAGAACTACCATTTGCTTTGGTAAGCACCTCGCCTTTACCTTGATCGCTCAAAGCTTTTAATTGTTCGGCACTTTCATATAATTTCCAATAGTAATAATCATCTCCAAAGATTTCTCGTTCTGCTAACAGAGCAAAATAAGTTGAAAACCCCTCCTGTAGCCAATGATCTTTGCCAGATCTTTCTGTAACCAAATCTCCAAACCATTGATGTGCTAGCTCATGTGCATTTACATTGATATAATTTCTATCGTTATAACCTATAGAATCTACCATTAACATGTTAGAGAAGATAGTTGTTCCTGTATTTTCCATTCCAGAATACAAGAAATCCTGTACCGGTATTTGTTTATAATTTTGCCAGGGATACTCAACTCCGATCTCTTTTTCTAAGAAATCGAAAATTCTTTTGCGAATACTTATACGTGCTTTCAACCTTTAAAGAATCTTTTGGGTTATAATACAATTGTAATGGAATACCCGAAGTAGCAACCTTATTTTCAACCTCATAATCTCCAATTGCAACCCCCACCAAATAACTACTCATAGGCTGCTCCATTTTATAATGCCACTGAGTGATACTATCATTCAACTTGAGTTTATCTTTTAATTCCCCATTAGCAATTACCTCAAAACCATTCTTAAAACTTATTTTCAAGTCGTAAATGGTCTTTTCTCGCATATCATCTATTACAGGCATCCAATTAGAAGTGTTTTTGCCTTGTCCTTGCGTCCAAACTTCTTTTCGCACGTCTACATCATCATAGTTCCAATTAATAAAATACATGGCTTGTTTTGGCTTTGCTTCAAAACTTAAACTCAGGGTATCTTGGTTGGATTCCTTAAATTCATCAATTATTAAAAGTTTAGAGTCATTGTAATAATAGTTCACCTTTTCCCCATTAAGTAACACCTTTTCAAATTCCATATTATTGGCATCAAGGTAAATGAGTATCTGTATCTTGAAGTATTTTAAACGTATAATTCATATTCCCTTTTACAGATTTTGATAACGGAAGTATAGAAATATCTGCGCTTGTAGTTATAAAATCGACTTTTGTTAACTGCCTATCTTTCAAATTAGATTGAGCGTAAACCGGAAATAAATTTAACAATAACAATAGCAGGATGAGTGCTTTCATAAGGAGGGGTGATACAGATATAATGAATTTTATGCTTGTTTAGAATTCATTTTATATCTATTTAAAGTATAAAAATACAATTAGCTATTCAGAAATCACAGAAGAATGAGAGAAGATCGCATTAAAGGTTTTTTAATATCTTCGTTTCATGAATTCAAACCTGTTGCAAACCCCCATAGATTACCTAAAAGGTGTTGGTCCTTCCAGAGCAGAACTATTGCGAAAGGAGGTGGGAATTCATACCTATCAAGATCTCATCAATTTTTTTCCTAACAGGTATTTAGATAAGACCAAATATTACAAGATCAATCAATTACAGCAGAATTCAGCAGATATTCAAATTGTTGGAAAGATCGTTAATATTAGAACGGTGGAGCAAAAGCGTGGGAGTAGATTGGTTGCAGATTTTGTTGATGAAACCGGGAAGATGGAATTGGTTTGGTTTAGAGGTCAAAAATGGATTCGAGAAAGTTTAAAGCTAAACACTCCTTATGTGATCTTTGGAAAAACCAATTGGTTCAATGGAATTTTTAGCATGCCGCATCCAGATCTTGAACTTTTAGAAGAGCATGAAAAGAATCTTAGAACTGCCATGCAACCCATTTATCCTTCTACAGAAAAATTAGCAAAATCTGGGATCACCAATAGAGTGATCACCAAAATTATGCAGCAACTTTTTCTGGAAACCAAAGGAAGATTTTATGATACTTTAAATGACGAAATTCGAAATGAATTAAAATTAATTTCAAGATCTGAAGCTCTTTTTAATGTTCATTTTCCCACCAGCCAGGAGCTACTTGCAAGAGCACAATTTCGATTAAAATTTGAAGAATTATTTTATGTGCAGCTTCAACTTTTGATTAAAAATATGCTTCATAAACAAAAAATTAAAGGCTTCGTTTTTGAACAAATTGGAGATAATTTTGGTGACTTTTATGAGAAGCATTTACCCTTTGAATTAACCGGTGCCCAGAAGCGAGTAATCAAAGAAATTAGGAGCGATATGGGTAGCGGTGCACAGATGAATCGACTTTTACAAGGAGATGTAGGTTCCGGAAAGACCATTGTAGCCTTAATGTCAATGTTAATAGCACTTGACAACGATTTTCAAGCCTGCCTAATGGCCCCTACTGAAATTTTGTCAGTACAGCACTATAACGGTTTAATTGAATTATGTAAAGAACTGAATACCAGTATTTTTCTTTTGACTGGCTCAACAAAAGCTTCAAAGAGACGAGAAATTCATGAAAAATTGGAAAATGGCGAAATTAACATCTTAATTGGTACTCATGCGTTCTGGAAGACAAGGTAAAATTTAAGAATTTAGGGCTCGCAATTATAGATGAACAGCACAGATTTGGAGTTGCCCAAAGAGCAAAATTGTGGCAAAAAAATCATCTTCCTCCACACGTTTTGGTAATGACCGCTACCCCTATTCCAAGAACTTTAGCAATGAGTCTTTATGGCGATTTAGATGTGTCTGTAATTGATGAATTACCACCCGGAAGACAAGAGATAAAAACCGTACATAGATATGATAGTAATCGCCTAAAAGTTTTTAGATTTATTAAGGATGAGATTGCAAAAGGAAGACAAATTTATGTGGTCTATCCTCTCATTCAAGAATCAGAAAAAATGGATTATAAAGATTTGATGGATGGCTACGAAAGTATCGCTAGAGAATTTCCAATGCCCGAATTTCAGATCTCTATAGTTCATGGACAAATGAAACCTGCCGATAAAGAATTTGAGATGAACCGATTCGTAAAAGGGGAAACTCAAATAATGGTTGCAACCACAGTTATTGAAGTTGGGGTAAATGTTCCTAATGCCAGTGTAATGATTATTGAAAGCGCCGAAAGATTTGGACTTTCACAATTACATCAGCTTAGAGGCCGAGTTGGAAGAGGTGCAGAACAGAGTTATTGTATCTTAATGACCAGCCATAAGCTTTCTGAAGATGCAAAAACAAGACTACAAACCATGACCGCATCTAGCGATGGTTTTGAAATTGCAGAAGTAGATCTAAAACTTAGAGGTCCAGGAGACCTTATGGGAACTCAGCAAAGCGGGGTATTAAATTTGAAAATAGCTGATATTATAAAAGATAATCAGATCCTTCAAACTGCCAGATATTACGCTAAACAAATGCTTACTGAAGATCCAGAACTTAGATTGGATAAGAATAAAGCTATTAGATACACTTATTCTCAAGTTGCTAAGCATAAAAACATCTGGAATTATATCAGTTAATATTAGTTGTATAATTTTCGATTAATAAAACTTCACCGTCCAATGGGATTAAAATTTTTCCTTTCGTAATCAACTTCCTACACCCTCCAAAATTTCGCTTTAAAAAGTTCAAATTCAGTTGATTTATGCTTAACTTATTCACGTTAACCAACTAAATATCAACATTATGTATCTAAATTTTAAATTAAACTGGATAATAAGCTGTATGCTTATTTTTTTTACCACTGCTCTCTTTTCACAAGATCAGACAAAAAGCTCTATTGGCGATGTTGTTTACGAAGAATATCAGCAAAACGGAATTGATGATGCTCTAGAGAAATACAAAGAACTAAAAAAGAACAATGCTGAGGAATACAATTGGTCAGAATGGGAATTGAACAGAGTTGGATATCAGCTCATGCTCGATGATAAGGACATGGAAGCTGCCGAAAAAGTATTAAAATACAATATGGAAGAGTATCCAAAAGCTGCAAATCCAAGAGATTCTTATGCCGATTATTTAATTGCACAAGGCAATGAAGCATGAAGCAAAAAAATATCTGAAAGAATCTATTCAGATGGCTAAAAATAGCGATAGCGAAGATGAAAAAACGCGAATATTTAGAGGTTCTACCGCGAAATTGGCTAGACTTGAAAAAGAAGACCAGCAATTGGGATTTCTAACCGGAGATTGGAACGTTCAAATTGTGAATTACGATAAAGGAAAAGAAGTTGGCAAATTTGACGGTAAAGTGATGTCAGAATTCAATGATAACAACAATATATTAACTTCAAAATATGTGAATTCTCTTGGAGAAACGGTAAATCAAAGAATTCTGGTTTATGATGCAATAGATAAAACTTTTGACATGGCTTATATAGACCCCGTAGAACCTTTAGGTATTAATTTAAGCAAGGTAAAGATCAAAAAATCTGGAGATAATTCTTTTGAATTAATGGAAGATTATACCAATCGAGAAGGTGAGAAAAAATCGGCTAAACATGAAATTGTAAAAGAATCTGATGGGAAATTAATGTGGACTATCTATGAACAGGGAGCAGATAAAAATTGGGAAAAAGCAGCTGTGTGGACTTATAATAAATCAATGTAACGATGATATAATGAGAATAATAAGAAAAGAGGTACTTAATTGTGCCTCTTTTTCTATTTCTTCTAATATTTTCCAGGTAAAAGTAAACGGCAAATTATGTCAAAACCATTCGTAATACTATCTTTGCAGCTGGAAAAAAGGAACCTATGAAAATTTCATACAATTGGCTTAAGCAGTTTATAAAATTACCTAATAACCCTGAAGAAACGGGTCATTTACTTACAGACCTTGGATTGGAAGTAGAAGGTATTCAAAACTTTCAAAGCGTAAAAGGTGGTTTAGAAGGAATTGTAGTAGGTCAGGTTTTAAGTTGTATCCCTCACCCAAATGCAGACCGACTTAAATTATGCAAAATTGAAATTGGTTATAACGAACATTTGCAAATAGTTTGTGGAGCTCCTAATATAGCTGAAGGGCAAAAAGTCCCTGTAGCAACTATTGGTACCGTTCTATATGACGAAAATGGAGAATCCTGGGAGATCAAGAAAGGTAAGATTCGTGGCGAGGAGAGTTTTGGAATGGTTTGTTCTGAAAAAGAATTAGGTCTTGGTGGAAGTCATGATGGTATTATGGTTCTTAAGAATGATCTGGAACCTGGATCTGCCATTGCAGATATTTTTGATGTAGAAAATGATCATGTTTTTGAAATTGGTTTAACTCCAAATAGAGCAGATGCCATGAGCCATTGGGGTGTGGCCAGAGACCTAAAAGCAGGTTACCAACAACAAGATCAAAGTTTAGAGCTTATAACTCCTTCTGTAAGCAATTTCAATGTAGACACTAGAAGTTTAAGAATTCCAATCTTTGTTGAAGATTCCAACCTGGCGCCAAGATATTGCGGAATTACAATGTCTGACATCAAAGTAAAACCTTCCCCAAAATGGTTGCAAAATAGATTGAAAGCCATAGGAATCAATCCAAAAAACAATATAGTAGATGCCACAAACTATGTTATGCATGAACTGGGACAACCTTTACATGCTTTTGATGCAGATGCCATTGTTGGAAATGAAATTCATGTTAAAACCTTACCTGCCGGTACAAAATTTACCACTTTAGATGAAGTTGAAAGAGAACTTCATGAAGAAGATCTTATGATTTGCGATACTCAAGGACCATTATGTATTGCTGGAGTATTTGGAGGAATTTCTAGTGGAGTAAAAGAAAACACTACCAAGATTTTTATTGAGAGTGCCTACTTTAATCCGGTAAGCATTAGAAAAACGGCAAAAAGACACGGCCTTAATACAGATGCTTCTTTTAGGTTTGAAAGAGGAATAGATCCTAACATTACAGAATACGCTTTAAAGCGAGCAGCTGTGCTAATAAAAGAGATCGCCGGAGGAGAAATTACCAGTGATGTGGATGATCTTTATTTCAAAAAAATAGAAGATTTTCAGGTGTTCCTCACCTTTGAAAAAGTGAATAAACTCATTGGTCAAAATCTGGCAGAAGAAACCATAAAATCTATTTTAGCTTCCTTAGAGATTCGAGTGAACAATGTTACCGAGTCTGGAATGGGATTAACCATTCCTTCCTATAGAGTAGATGTTCGAAGAGAGGCAGATGTTATTGAAGAGATTTTAAGAGTATATGGTTATAACAATATAGAATTTGGAACAAAATTAAATGCTTCCATCTCAAATTCTTCGAAATTTGAAGATTATAAACTTCAAAATCATATCGCGAATCAATTAGTGGGACAAGGTTTTTATGAAACCATGGCTAACTCATTAACTACAGCTAATTATACCAAGTTAAGCGATCAATTAAGCGATGAACAGAGCGTAAGAATGCTTAATCCATTAAGTCAGGATCTATCGGTAATGCGTCAATCTTTACTATTTTCAGGATTAGAAGCTATCAGCTATAACTTAAATAGAAAGAGAAGCGATCTTAAATTTTTTGAATTCGGAAAAACCTATCATAATTACCCAAGCGGACGAGAAGAGAAAAAACATCTAAGCCTTTTGGTTTCAGGAAATAGATTTTCTGAATCCTGGAACACCACTCAATCTCCTGGAAACTTCTTCTTTTTAAAAGGAATTATTGAAAGTATACTAGAAAGATTAGGGATAAATTCAACTAAAACCACTTCTGCTAAAGGAGATATCTTTTCTGAAGGTCTTGCAATAAGCGCAGGCAAATCAAAATTGGTAGAATTTGGAGTTCTTAAAAATTCGATCTTAAAACACTTTGGAATTCAACAAGAAGTTATTTTTGCAGATTTTAATTGGGATCTTGTAATAGAAACAGCTAAGAACCAAAAAGTGAAGTTTACTGCAATCCCTAAATCTCCGGCAGTAAGAAGAGATTTTGCATTGCTACTTGATGAAGCGGTGAGATATGAAGATATTGAAAGCATAGCAAAACAATCTGAAAAGCGCCTTTTAAAATCTGTAAATCTATTTGATGTATATCAAGGCAAAAACTTACCAGAGGGCAAGAAAAGTTATGCCGTTAGTTTTATGTTCCAGGATGAGCATAGCACTTTTACAGATAAACAAATAGACAAGATCATGAGCAAACTTCAGCAAAAATTTGAAAAAGAATTGAATGCTGAACTAAGGTAATCAAAATAAACATTCATAAAAAAGGTCATTTTCAGCTTAGAAAATGACCTTTTTATATTTAAGAACCCCCGTTCTTAAATAGCTGTATTATTTACTTGGCAACAATACGGTATCTATTACATGAATAACGCCATTAGACTGATTTACATCTGCAATAGTAACGGTAGCAACATTTCCGGCAGCGTCTTTAATCTTTACGTTCTTACCATCTAACATGGCTGTTAATTCTGCTCCATTCACAGTTTTAAAGGTAGCTTTACCCTTTCCCTTTTTAATAGCAGCAACCACATCTGCAGCCTTAAAATCACCGGCAACTACATGATATGTTAGAACAGCTTGTAATTGTTCCTTATTTTCTGGCTTTAATAAAGTTTCCACGGTGCCTGCAGGTAATTTTGCAAATGCAGCATTAGTAGGAGCAAAAACGGTGAACGGTCCATCTCCTTGTAAAACTTCAACCAAGCCTGCAGCTTTTACCGCAGCAACTAGAGTAGTATGATCTTTAGAGTTTACAGCATTTTCAATAATGTTCTTACTTGGGTACATTTCTGCGCCTCCAACCATCGTTGTTTTTTCTTTATTCATGTTTTGAGCCTGAAGAGACCCTGTTGATAAAAATGCAAAAGCACCAATTGCGATTGCTAAAAATTTGAAAGTTTTCATAGTATTTTGTTTTAGTTTACTATTGAAATAAACGAAAAATTGTAAAACACGGTTCTGAATTCAGGTATAATTAGTACATCTTTAACCTTTGTGCACCCTTTATAATGCCGGCATTCGATCTTTTTATAAATAATTTTCTTAAGGCGTTGTTTGTTCAAAATCAATTATTTAAATTAGTTGAACGCTAAGCTGATGATGATGAAACTACGCCGAACACACATTCCAGAAAAAATATTAAAATCTAGAAATAAACGAATAGCTCAAGAAAAATTGATGCAAGCCGTTCGTGAAATCTTAGAAAAAGATAGTATTAGAGATCAAGTAATAAAGGAAAGATTAGCTAATACTGTTGAAGCGAATTCTAATAATTTTGATTTTGATCTTTTAGAGACCGATAGGATCTATCACATTTCTGATATTAAGAAGATTTGTATTCAATACCGACTTCGTTTTTTAGACTCGAATTACTTTAAAGGGAAATTACCTTATGAAGCTATTATCAAGATCAAAGAATTAGAGAACAAACATCAACTAGATCTTCAAGGTTTTAAGATTATGGCTCCCGCTAAATTATTCAAGCTTGAAAATGCAGACGATCCTTTGCTCTTCGCACCCATAGGAAACGATTATTATTACCTGATACATTCATGGGGAAGAGATCTCCACCCCTTAAGAAAGTTCCTGATGTGGCCATTTAGGGAAGTAGAAAATTTCATCATGTTTGTAGCCGTTATAAGTCTTCTATTTACTTTTTTAGTTCCCGATGGATTATTTAGCCCGAAGATGACAACTTCAGAATTTATCATGACTTTCTTTTTTATATTTAAAGGTGCAGCAGGAATGGCTATTTTCTATGGATTTAAGAAGGGAAAAAACTTTAGCACCGCTATTTGGGATAGTAAATATTATAACGCTTAGAACGTTAAACTCTTTAAAAAACTCATTTTTTTCAACCTTGGTTTATGTATTTTAGATAATCTAAAACTTAAAATTATGAGTACAGAAGATAATTACGAAAGAGTATATACAGGTTCTGAGGTAAACGTTCAATACCTTCTCGAACTTTTTGAAAAAGCTGGGATCTCCTGTAGAGTTAGAAACGATTTTGATTCAGGATTAAGAGCCGGATTTGGTGGAGGTCTACCGGGCCAGGTACAATTATTTGCCATACACTCTCATTTAGACGAAGCCAATAAAATTGTTGCTGCTACATTTAACGAAGATTATAGCGAAGAGGAAGAATAGCCGAGAAATTTTTAAAAATAAAAAACCCTCAAATGATTACTTTGAGGGTTTTTCTATTTCAATATTTTGAACTAAGCATGAACTCCGTACATTTTATCACGTTGTTCTTTGATCTTTTTATCATCCATATATTCATCAAAGCTCATATACCTGTCTATAATTCCATTTGGAGTTAACTCTACCACTCTATTTGCTACGGTTTGTGCAAACTCATGATCATGAGTAGTAAACATAACAGTCCCTTTAAAATTCTTTAAAGAGTTATTAAAAGCGGTAATAGATTCTAAATCTAAGTGGTTTGTTGGCTCGTCTAACATTAATACGTTTGCACGCATCATCATCATTCTGCTCAACATACATCTTACCTTTTCTCCTCCAGAAAGTACATTAGAAGTTTTTAAAGCTTCTTCTCCACTAAAAATCATTTTCCCAAGGAATCCACGAATGTAAACTTCTTCTCTTTCTTCATCTGTCTTTGCCCATTGGCGTAACCAATCAACCAAAGTAAGATCGTTTTCAAAAAATTCAGAGTTATCTAATGGAAGGTATGATTGCGAGGTAGTGATACCCCAATTAAAAGAACCAGCAACGGCTTTTTGATTTCCGTTTATGATCTCATAGAAAGCTGTAGTAGCACGAGAATCTCGAGAATACACAACAACCTTATCCCCTTTTTTAAGGTTAAGATCTATATTTTTAAATATAGTTTCGCCATCTATAGAAGCTTCTAATCCTTCAACGTGTAAGATCTGATCTCCGGCTTCTCTATCTCTTTCAAAGATTATTGCAGGATATCTTCTGCTTGACGGTTTAATATCTTCAATATTCAACTTATCTATCATCTTTTTACGAGAAGTAGCCTGTTTAGATTTTGCTACGTTGGCACTAAATCTCATGATAAATTCCTCGAAGTTCTTTTTTCTTTTCTTCAGCTTTCTTGTTCTGTTGAGAACGTTGTCTTGCTGCTAATTGAGAAGACTCATACCAGAAGGTATAGTTACCGCTAAAATGGTTGATCTTTCCAAAATCAATATCAGAAATATGGGTACAAACTGCATCTAAGAAGTGACGGTCGTGAGATACCACAATAACAGTATTATCATAATTTGCAAGAAAGTTTTCCAACCAGATTATTGTTTCATAATCCAGGTCGTTGGTAGGCTCATCCATGATTAAAACATCTGGATTTCCAAAAAGTGCCTGAGCAAGTAAAACTCGTACCTTTTGTTTTCCATCAAGATCGCTCATTAATGTATAATGGTAATCTGCAGTAATACCAAGATTAGAAAGCATAGCTGCAGCATCGCTATCGGCATTCCAACCATTCATTTCTTCAAATTCTACCTGTAAAACTCCTACTCGTTCTCCATCGGCATCACTAAAATCTTCTTTTGCATAGATCTCGTCCATTTCTTTCTTGATCTTAAACAAAGGTTTATTCCCCATGATCACTGTTTCTAAAACAGTATATTCATCATAAAGGTTGTGATTTTGCTCAAGAACAGACATTCTTTTGCCCGGCTCTAAGAAAACTCTACCACTGGTTGGTTCACTCTTGCCAGCAATTATATTTAAAAATGTAGATTTACCGGCACCATTGGCACCAATAATTCCATAGATATTGCCTTGTGTGAAAGTGGTATTTACCTCGTCAAATAAAACGCGTTTTCCAAATTGAACTGAAAGGTTTGAAACTGATAACATATAAAGTAGATTTCTTCTCTTAAATTTTTGCAAAAATAGCTAATATTGTCCAATAGAGGAAAGATTAACTTTTTAATTCTGCCTTTTAACTATGGATTAACATTACTAGGTGATGCAAAAATTATATTTGCCTAGTTATAACTGAAATATTGAATTGCCCTTAGAATTTCCCAACGCTTTATGAGACCAGTCTTATCCCTAGCATTTTTAATGTCTGTTGTGCTTCTATCTTCCTGCGCCAAAGACACTAAATCTTCGAAAAATGTGTATATAGGTGGACAAATTGAAAATCCGAGTAGTGAATATGTTATTATTTCAAAAAACGAAGTAGACATTGACACCTTTAAGCTCAATGAAAATAACAGATTTGGCGGAGAGATTAACAATGTAGAAGCTGGATTATATACTTTTAGACATCCCCCAGAAAATCAGATCATGTATCTGGAACCTGGCGATAGCACTTTAATATTTGTAAATACATTAGAATTTGATGAGTCCATCAATTTTAGTGGAAGAGGCTCCAAAGAGAGTAACTTCTTAACCAACATGTATCTTCTCAATCAGAAGAACAACGATCTTATCCTTCATTATTATAAAGTTAAACCTGAAGAATTTGCGCGTAAGACAGATTCTATAAAAGATCAAAGATTTTCGGCTCTTAATAAACTAAGAGATAAATATGGACTTTCTGACCATTTTTACGCATTAGCTTCCTCTAGTATTAATTATGAATATTATGACCTAAGAGAACGCTACACTTTTTTGATAGAAAAATATTACAAGGATTTTGCCGAAAATATTCCTGAAGAATTTCATGACTATCGCAAAAACATCAGCTTTAATGATAAAGATTCTCAAGATAATTATGTGTATTTAAATTTTCTTGATGATTATTTTAGAACGAAATCTATAGAAGATTGTCAAAGTTCTAAAAACAATTCTTCAGATTGTTATAATCTTAATAGCTATGCTAACATAAAGAAAAGGATGACAATGGTAGATTCTTTAATTAAGATTGAATCTATTAGAAACTCATTTTTGGAACTATTATCTGCGCAAGGAATTATCTATTCTCAAGACAAGAATAATATTCATTCTATTTTAGATATGCTCTCTACAATGAACTATTCTGGAAAACAGATAGAAGATATCAAACAGATGGCCATGATTCAAAGCAATTTATTACCGGGCAATAATATTGGGCATCTTAAACTTATAAATTCAAAGAAGGATACAGTTCAATTGCAAGATATCTCTAAAAAGCCTATTATAACCTATAATTGGACCTTAACATCTCAAGGTCATCACAAATGGGAAAACAAGATCATAGAAGATCTTAGATTTAAATATCCGGAAATTAACTTTATTGGGATTAATATAGACAAAGACAAACAAGATATTTGGCAAGAGCGAATAAATAGTAAATTTTACAATCCCAAATTTGAATATAAATTAGAGATGATTCGCGTGAAGGAAAAACTTCTAAAAAATTACCTCAACAAATTACTTTTTATAAATCCTGATGGTACTATTGTACGAGGAGATGTTCAGTTAAATTCGCCAGATTTAGAAAGCAGCATCTTAGAGTTTATCAGTCAGAAATAAATATATATATTCATAAAAACAAAAAATCCCTGATCTTCATCAGGGATTTTTTTTATTCTATTCTTAATTTCGGAAAATGTATTAGTTTCCTTTGTTATAATCTGCCAGGAATTTCTCTAATCCAATATCTGTTAATGGGTGTTTTAATAATCCTTCAATAGAAGAAAGTGGCCCCGTCATTACATCTGCACCAATTTTAGCACATTCTAAGATATGCATACTATGACGTACAGAAGCGGCAAGAATTTCAGTTTCAAATCCGTAGTTATCATAGATCAATCTTATATCTGCAATAAGGTTTAATCCATCTGTAGAAATATCATCCAATCTTCCAATAAAAGGAGAAACATAAGTTGCACCTGCTTTTGCCGCTAATAATGCCTGTCCTGCAGAGAAAACCAAGGTACAGTTTGTTCTAATTCCTTTATCGCTAAAATATTTTATTGCTTTAATTCCTTCCTTAATCATAGGAATTTTTACCACAATTTGTTTGTGAAGTTTAGCAAGCTCTTCTCCTTCTTTCACCATTCCATCAAAATCTGTAGCAATAACCTCTGCACTTACATCTCCATCTACTATATCACATATCTTTTTATAATGATTAATGATATTCTCTCTTCCGGTAATTCCCTCTTTCGCCATAAGAGAAGGGTTGGTAGTAACTCCATCAAGCACTCCAAGGTCTTGAGCCTCCTTTATTTGATCAAGGTTTGCAGTATCAATAAAAAATTTCATAGTGATTTGTTTAAGATTTTTATAGAAAATTAATGTCGTAAAATTACAATTTATAATGCTTAAGCAATATTTTCTCGTAGACTTTATCTGGCAAAATTCGTTTTAATGCAATAGAAAATTTCTGTAAGGGTTCTCCAACTTTATAATGTCCTCTTGGATTTTTAGTATTGATGATCTTAAAAATAGCTTTCGCCATTTCCTGAGGATCTTTCCCATGATCTACATGATCATTCATAATATTTAGCGTACGCTCATAAGAGGTTTCGTAAGGAGAACCTTTAATTACGGGGGCATGAAATCTACCTGCTGCTATATTAGTTGCAAAATCTCCCGGAGCCACATTGGTCATTTGGATATTAAAGTCTTTTAATTCCATCCTAAAAGCCTCGGTAGTTAATTCTAAAGCTCCTTTAGAGGCAGAATATATTCCGCGATAAGGCAAGCCCATATATCCGGCAATAGAGGTAATATTAATGATAAGACCCTTGCCTTGCGTTCTCATGTGAGGCAACACAGCTTTTATAACATTTAGCGGACCGAAATAATTAGTATCGAAAGCTCTTTTAATTTCTATATCTGGAGTTTCTTCTAATGGTCCGGTAATTCCAACGCCTGCATTGTTAAGCAAAACGTCTATTCTCCCTTCTTTTTCTAGAATAGAAGCTATAGCATCTTTAATAGTTTCCAACTTAGTAACGTCTAAAGCAACTAAAGGAAATTTTGAATTTGTTTGATTTTGAGGATTTCTACTTGTACCGTAAACCTTAAAATTTCTATCAGAAAGATATTCGCCTATAGATTTACCAATTCCTGAGGAACCACCGGTAATAAGTACAACTTTTGGAGATTGTGAAGCATCTGTTTTCATAGATCACAAAGATGCGATAAAATTTAAATATCAGATACAAAAAATGGCAAGCTACCCACATCACACCGCTTCGACCGCCTACCCTTGCTGCGTTCCCGCCCTGGGGGGATTCAGCAGGAGCTGGTTGTGTGGGACTTGCCGGGGCAAATATACAATCTTTGATACATTTTACAAGTATTTTTTAACCTGAATTAATTAATTTAGCCCTTAGCAAACACACATAATTTCATGAAAAAAGCTAACCTCCTGTTACTGTTTATTTTAAATTTACTTTTGATTTCTTGCGGAAGCAATTCTGATAAAAAAATAAGTGATTTTTCTTTAAAATTAAATCAATCAAAAGCAAAATATCAACTTGGAGACACGATGGAAATCTCCATTTTGAATCCAAAAAGCAAAAAAATAGACTCTGTAAACTTTTATCTTCATGATAAAATACTTTCCACTAAAAATGGAGAAACCAGTTTAAAAATAATTTTGAAAGATCAAAAACTGGGAAATCAGAAAATAAGTGCTCTGGTTTTTTCTGAAGGAACTACAGATACGCTTCAAGCCTCTGTTAAAATTTACAATGATGCTCCCCCGGCTATTTACACTTATAAGATCATTAACACTTATCCGCATGATCGCGGCGCTTATACTCAGGGTCTGGAATTCTATAATGATACTTTATACGAAAGCACCGGGCAGTACGGAAGTTCTTCTCTAAGAATCACCAATTTTGAAACCGGAAAGGTGTTGAAAAAGATAGATCTTGATAAACGCTATTTTGGAGAAGGTCTGTCTATTCTTAACGGAAGAATCTATCAGTTAACCTGGCAAAAAGGTGTTGGTTTTATCTATAATATTAAAACCTTAGAGAAAATAGGAAGCTTCAACTTTAACCAAAGTAAAGAAGGTTGGGGATTGTGCAACGACGGAAAAAAATTCTTTAAGAGTGACGGAACAGAGAAGATCTGGACTTTAAATGCACAAACCCTTGCAGAGATGGATTATATTCAGCCAACTACAAATCATACCATCTCCACCCAACTAAATGAATTGGAATGGGTAGAAGGTAAAATCTATGCAAATACCTATCAAAAAGATGGGGTGGCAATTATCAATCCTGAAAATGGAGCCATTGAAGGGATCATAGATTTTCACGATCTAAGAGAAAAAGTAACTCAGCACCCAAAACTGGATGTGCTTAACGGAATTGCATATAACCCAAATACCAAAAAACTTTATGTAACCGGAAAGAACTGGGATAAGTTATTTGAGGTGGAAATAATGAAAAAATAGAAATGAGTTATACTCCTGAAATATTTGAGCAGAAATTAAGGGTTTCTGAGTCTGACCTCGATGAACTCAATCATGTTAACAATGTACAATATGTGCAATGGATACAGGATATTGCCAAAACTCATTGGGAATCTAGAGCGAGTGATGAAGTTAAGGAAAAATATTTCTGGGTAGTGATTAGACACGAAATAGATTACAAGAAGCAGGCATTTTTAAATGAAGAACTTGTTATACAAACCTTTGTTGGAGAGCATACTCATGTTACTTCTCAAAGACATGTAAATATTTTAAATAAAGAAACCGAAGAAATCTTAGTGAAAGCTAAATCTACCTGGTGTTTGATGGATTATAAAAATAAAAAACCCGTAAAGATCTCTGAAGAACTGTTACGGGTTTTCTATAAATAATCAGTTTAATGAATTGTATTATTAATTTAATATAAACCCCTCGACTCCGCTCGGGGTGACATCATTATTAAAATTGTCATGCTGAACTCATTTCAGCATCTCTTAATATTAGCTAATAAATAAGTTAGTTATATAAGTGTTATAGACACCTCGACTCCGCTCGGGATGACATCATTATTAAAATTGTCATGCCGAACACGTTTCAGCATCTCTTAATATTCATTTACAGCGTCTTTGCTATTTGATCTACAGCGTTAATAGTTTTATCTAGATCTTCATAAGATAAGGCTTCGGTAATAAACCAGGTTTCAAAAGCGCTTGGAGCAATATAAATTCCGTGATCTAACATGCCATGGAAGAACTTTTTAAAGGTTTCATTATTACCATGAACTGCAGATTCAAAATCTAGTACTTCTCCTTCAGCAAAATGAACAGAGATCATAGAACCAGTTCTATTGATGGTATGAGTGATATTATTTTCAGTTAAAACCTTTGCAATTCCCTCATGCAGATATTCGGTCTTTTTATTGATGCTCTCAAAGATCTGTCTATTTTCATCCAATTCTTTTAGCATTGCCAAACCAGCGGCCATCGCCAAAGGATTTCCGCTTAGAGTTCCCGCCTGATATACCGGCCCAATTGGTGCCAGATAATTCATAATCTCATTTCTTGCGGCAAAAGCACCTACAGGCAATCCACCTCCAATAACTTTTCCAAAACATACAATATCTGCCTTAACTCCAGAAGTTTCTTGAACACCTCCCGGGGCTAGCCTAAATCCTGTCATTACCTCATCAAAGATCAATAAGATATCGTTAGCATCACAAAGTTCACGCAGACCTTCTAAAAAGCCTTTTTTCGGAGGAATACAACCCATATTTCCGGCAACCGGTTCTAAAATTATGCAGGAGATCTCTTGCTTATTAGCCTCGATTAATTCTCTTACACTTTCCAGATCGTTATACTTTGCCAATAAAGTGTCTTTCGCAGTTCCCTGAGTAACGCCTGGACTATTTGGTGTTCCAAAAGTTATAGCTCCACTCCCCGCTTGTATTAAAAATGAATCGCTATGCCCATGATAACAACCGGCAAATTTTATGATCTTTTCTTTTGAATTGAAACCTCGTGCAAGTCTCACGGCACTCATACAAGCCTCTGTCCCGGAATTCACAAATCTGATCTTATCGATATTTGGAACCATTTTTACAGCCAATTCTGCAATCTTGGTTTCAATTTCGGTAGGAGTTCCAAAACTGGTTCCTTTTTTAGCTTTTTCAATTACCGCATCTACTACCGGTTTATGAGCGTGACCCAAGAATCATTGGCCCCCAGGAGTTGATATAGTCTATAAACTTGTTTCCGTCTGCATCATATAAATAAGCTCCTTCTGCACGCTCCACAAAAATAGGATCTCCTCCTACCGCTTTAAAAGCTCTAACAGGAGAATTCACTCCTCCCGGAATTACTTTTTGCGCATCTTCAAATAACTCACTACTTCTTTTATAAATCATATTTTAAAATTCATTATTAGCAGGATTAACTTTTAATATCTGTCCAATTGAAATGTCATTAGATCTTAGATTATTTATTTCCTGCAGCATTTCTACTGTGGTATTAAATCTTTTTGAAATTGAGTAAAGCGTATCGCCTTTTTCAACGGTATAAGTTTGAAATCCAGCATTTGATCCGGAATCTGCTATTTCAGTAATTCTTTCTCTTGGTTTCGATCTTTTCCCCAAAACCTGCTCATCGAATTTATATAATTGATATTTTTCAATCATATCAATCAATTTTCTAGGATAAAGCCTGTCTGTAGCATAACCTGCAGATCTTAATCCTTTCGCCCAAGCTTCATAATCATCTATATCCAACTCAAAAAGATCTGCATATCTTCTTCTTTCACTTAAGAAAAGTGAATGATCTCTATAAGAATATTTTGGATCGTTATATTTTCTGAAACATTCCTGAGAGCGATCATCATCATGATACACTTTATCTCCTTCCCAATCATGACATTTTATGCCGAAGTGATTATTGGCTCTACGAGTTAATTCTCCTCTCCCTGCTCCAGATTCCAGAATTCCTTGCGCTAGAGTAATACTTGCTGGAATTTTATAAAGTCTCATTTCTTCCATGGCAATTTCAGAAAATTCTGAAATATAATTCTCTACAATATTAGCGTAACTCCCGGTAGGTCTGGATCTTACTCCTGCATCTACAGGTCTTGCCGGAGTTGGAGATTTCTCACCTCTTCTATTTTCGGTTTTATGTGTAGATTTCCGAGAAGTTACTTTTTTCTTACTTCCGCAGGAGGAAGCCATTATCACTAACATGATCAAGAAAAAAAGTCGTTTGAAGATCATTCTAAACATCGATTAAGGGTAATTTTTTTCTAGATAATTGCTGATTCATTCCTTCTATGCCCTGAAGGCCTCCGGTATGAACGGCTAAAATACGAGAATTTTCAGGAATAGCTGATTTTTCCAGCAGGTCAAAAATACCAAAAATCATCTTTCCTGTATATATTGGATCTAAAGAAATATGGTATTTTCTTTTAAAATCGTTTATGAAATTAATGAGATCCTGATTCACTTTAGCATAACCTCCAAAATGATAATCTGTTATTAATTTCCAATTTGTTTTAACTGTAAATTTTTCAATCTCCGCATGAAGAAAATCTCCTTTTAAAGCCGGAAATCCCCAAACTTGCTGATTATTTTGAGATGCATTAATAATACCAGAAATTGTACCGCCTGTTCCCACAGGGCAACATATAATATCAAAATTAGATTCTTCTTTACCTATTATTTCTTCACAACCTTTTACCGCAAGCTCATTGGTACCGCCTTCCGGAATTAGATAAAAATCTCCGAATTTAGATTTCAGATTTTCAATAAATTCTGAAGAATCTTTCTCTCTATATTCTTCTCTAGTTATAAAATGAAATTGCATTCCTTGCTCTTTGGCAAATCTTAAAGTAGGATTATTAGCTAAGGTTTTTTCTAGATCTACTCCTAACTCTTCTCCTCTTATAACACCAATAGTATGAAATCCTAAGAGCTTTCCTGCAGCAGCTACCGCAGCAATATGATTAGAAAAAGCCCCGCCAAAAGTCAGGATGGTTTTAGCATTTATTTTTTTAGCCTCTAGAAGATTATATTTTAATTTTCTGAATTTATTCCCTGAAACAAAGGGATGCAGCAAATCTTCTCTCTTTATATATAAACTGATATTGGTGCCTGCAAAATTTTCTAGGAGCTGCAGTGGGGAAGATTTTAAGTTGAAATCCAGCATTTCTATCATCTTGCAAAGATTGGAATTTTAGGTTGAATTGAACAGAAATATTCTGTGATTAACACTAGGTTTTCAAATTTAGAAATCGAAAGGAAGTCCAAATTTTTCGATTTTTCAGGTAGGATAAATTATTCTCATTTTGGTAAGCTTCTCTTTCAAAAGAAATATTTTTATAAGCCAGATAGGCATTTTTATAGTGGTAATATTTCAGCATAAATTCAATTAAATACAAAACATAGAATGGTAAAATAAGTAATTCTATTTGCTGTCTTAAATGGATTTTTTCATGATTCATAAAAACAGGATCATGACTGAGTTCTTTCTGCTTCAATATTACAAACGGCCAGATACTCACCCCCAAAAAGCCTTTCTTTAATATATACTTGTTTACAATAAGGATCATGGGTTTGAATATAAGAAATTGTATTTTTGTGATATGAGCTTTTTAAAGAAAAAAATTCCTCTTGAAGAGGGAGATTATTATCTAACCCCGGAAGGCTACAAATGTTTTACAGAACAATATCATCTAAAAAGAGGATATTGCTGTGAAAGCGGTTGTCGCCACTGCCCTTATGGTTATAATAAGAATACTAATAAACAGCAGCCTAAAAAATGACATTTAAAGAACAGATCTTACAAGGGATTCCAACCGAACTTCCAGCAAAAAAAGTATTAAATCCCTCTGCAAATCACGCTCCAAAACGTAAAGACATACTTAATAAAGAAGAAAAAAAGTTAGCGCTTAGAAATGCATTAAGATATTTTGAAGCTAAACATCATGCTACTTTATTACCAGAATTTAGAAAAGAATTAGAAAATTACGGAAGGATCTACATGTATAGATTTCAACCTGACTATGAGATGCGGGCAAGAGCGGTTGAAGAATATCCTGGAAAATGTTTGCAGGCGCGTTCTATTATGTTAATGATCCAAAATAACCTGGATCCTGCAGTTGCTCAGCATCCGGATGAGTTAATAACGTACGGTGGAAATGGTGCTGTATTTCAAAATTGGGCGCAATATCTTCTAGCTATGCAGTATTTAGCTGAAATGGAAGAAGACCAAACCCTGGTAATCTATTCTGGCCATCCAATGGGCTTATTCCCTTCTAATACCCATGCTCCAAGAGTGGTTGTTACTAATGGAATGGTGATTCCCAACTATTCTAAACCTGATCATTGGGAAAAATTTAATGCCTTAGGAGTTTCGCAATATGGGCAAATGACGGCAGGAAGTTATATGTATATCGGGCCTCAGGGAATTGTTCATGGTACAACAATTACAGTACTAAATGCAGGAAGAAAAATTGCAAAAAACAAAGAAGATCTTGCCGGAAAATTATTTGTCACTTCTGGATTAGGCGGAATGAGCGGGGCACAACCCAAGGCGGGAAATATTGCCGGCTGTATTACTGTGTGTGCTGAAGTTAATGAAAAGGCTGTACATGTTAGACATTCTCAAGGTTGGGTAGATGAAGTTATATCAGATCTTGAAAAACTTACCGCAAGAGTCAAAAAAGCTAAAGAAAATAAAGAAACAGTCTCCATCGCCTTTCATGGAAATATTGTTGAAGTATGGGAGCATTTTGATAAAGAAGAAATGTATATAGATCTTGGAAGCGATCAAACCTCTCTTCATAATCCGTGGGCCGGAGGTTATTATCCTGTAGGTTTAGGTTTTGAAGAAGCCAATGAAATGATGAGCACCAATCCAGATCTTTTTAAAGAAAAGGTTCAGGAAAGCTTGAGAAGACAGGCAGATGCTATAAATAATCACACTAAAAAAGGTACTTATTTCTTCGATTATGGAAATGCTTTTCTTTTGGAAGCTTCCAGAGCCGGAGCAAGAATCTTCAAAGATGAAAATGATCAATTTGTAAGTGCTTCAGAATTGAGCAAAGAGAAAGCAGAAAATGCTCCTTTTGCATATCCTTCTTATGTTCAGGATATCATGGGCCCAATGTGTTTTGATTATGGTTTTGGACCTTTTAGATGGGTTTGTGCCTCCGGAAAAGATTCAGATCTGGACAAAACTGATGCAATTGCAACTCAAGTTCTTGAAAGATTAAAGTTAGAAGCGCCAGAGGAGATCCAGTCTCAATTGGCAGATAATATTAAATGGATCAAGAATGCAAAAGAGAATAAATTAGTTGTAGGTTCTAAAGCCCGAATCTTATATGCAGATGCTATAGGAAGAATAGAGATTGCCAAGGCCTTTAACGAAGCTATTGCTAATGGTGAATTGGACGGAGCAATTATTTTAGGTAGAGATCATCACGATGTTTCTGGAACTGATTCTCCCTATAGAGAAACATCAAATATCTACGACGGATCTAAGTTTACTGCCGACATGGCCATACAAAATGTTATAGGAGATAGTTTTAGAGGAGCCACATGGGTAAGCATTCACAACGGCGGAGGTGTTGGTTGGGGTGAGGTAATAAATGGTGGATTCGGTATGGTTCTTGATGGTTCTAAAGCATCTGAAGAAAAGTTGAAATCTATGTTATTTTGGGATGTAAATAACGGATTAGCCAGACGTTCCTGGGCGAGAAATAGAGAAGCAGTTTTCACTATTAACCGAGCTATGCAAATGGAACCAAAGTTAAAAGTTACGATCCCAAACATTGTAGAAGATTCATTATTTTTAGATGTGTAACCCTCTAAAACTATTATTTATGAAATTCATTAAAATTACATTCGCAATGTTTCTCTTTGCTGCAGTGCTAACCTCCTGTAGTTCGGTAAGAGTAGCATCAGATTATGATCAGTCAGTAGATTTTAATAAATACAAGACTTACGCCTTCTTTAAGCCAGGCATAGATAAAGCTGAAGTATCAGATCTAGACAAGAAACGTATCCTACGTGGTATTGAAACTGCAATGAGCGCTCAAGGTTTTACCAAATCTGAAGATCCAGATATGTTGGTAAGTATTTTCACTAAAACCAATGAGAACATCAACATCTATCAAAACAATATGATGGGCCCTTATGGATATGGTTGGGGTGGATGGTATCCTTATTACTGGGGTGCTGGAAGAAATACTGTAACCTCTACAAGTGAAGGAACTTTATATATAGATCTTATAGATGCAAAAGATAAAGAGCTCGTGTGGCAAGGTATGGGAACTGCTGCTTTAGCAAAAGATGTTGATAGAAAACAGGATAGAATAAATGAGATTGTTGCCGAGATCTTGAAAAAATTCCCACCCGAAAAATCTAAATAATTTATATTGAACGCTTCCATTAGGAAGCGTTTTTTGTTAGTAACAGTTATAGATTCACATTTTCTAAATTCTATAATATCCAAAGCTAATTTTGTACCTTTAGGCTGCAATAAATACAGAACTTTATGTTGGAAGAAATTCAATCAAATGAAATTTTAGATAGACTGCCAGAACATTTGCAACAATTCATCAAACCACAAGATTATGATGAATATACTGCAATCAATCAGGCGGTATGGAGATATGTAATGCGCAAAAATGTAGATTACCTAAGCAAAGTGGCACATAAATCTTACCTGGACGGTCTCAAACAAACCGGAATTTCTATTGATAGCATCCCGAATATGTATGGCATGAACCGAATTCTTAGAGATATTGGTTGGGCCGCAGTTGCCGTAGATGGATTTATTCCTCCGGCTGCATTTATGGAATTTCAAGCCTATAATGTTTTGGTTATTGCAAGTGATATTAGACAATTAGACCATATAGAATATACGCCTGCTCCAGATATTATACATGAAGGTGCGGGTCATGCTCCAATTATTGCCAATCCGGAATATGCAGAATATTTAAGGAGATTTGGAGAGATTGGGTGCAAAGCAATTTCCAGCGCTAAAGATTATGAAATGTACGAAGCCATTCGTCATCTTTCCATCATTAAAGAAGCTGAAGATACTCCGGAAGAAACTATAAGAGAAGCTGAAGAAAAAGTAGATTATCTTCAGAATAATATGGGAGAACCAAGTGAAATGGCTCAAATAAGAAATCTGCACTGGTGGACCGTAGAATACGGATTGATTGGATCTGTAAAAGAACCTAAGATTTATGGAGCCGGACTTTTATCTTCTATAGGAGAAAGTGCCTGGTGCATGACAGATAAAGTTAAGAAGTTAGAATATAGTTTAGAAGCAGCCAATCAGGAATTTGATATTACCAAACCTCAGCCCCAGTTGTATGTAACGCCAGATTTCTCATATTTAAGTCAGGTCTTGGAAGAGTTTGCTAATACCATGGCTTTAAGAAAAGGAGGATTATCTGGATTGGAGAAATTAATAAATTCCAAGAATCTGGGAACTATAGAATTAAGTACCGGAATTCAAATTTCAGGAGATTTCACCCGAGTGATTTCGCATAAAGATCAGCCAATATATTTTCAAACTACAGGAAAAACAGCCTTGTCCAATAGAGATAAAGAATTAGTAGGACATGGTACTCACAATCATCCTAAAGGCTTTGGTTCGCCCGTTGGTAAACTAAAAGGAATTAATCTTGCCATAGAAGATATGAGCCCGAGAGACCTTAGAGCTTACGATATATATGAAGGAGAAAATATCACGTTCGAGTTTGAAGGTGGACTTTTTGTTCAAGGTGAAATTATTACTGGTACTAGAAACCTTCAGGGAAAAATAATTCTTATCAGTTTAAAAAATTGCACGGTTACCTATAAAAATGAAGTATTATTTAAGCCTGAATGGGGAAATTATGATATGGCTATTGGGAAAGAAGTAATATCAGCATTTGCCGGACCTGCAGACCCGTTATCTTTTGATCTTATTACCCATAAAGTTTCCAGCACTACTATTAAAAGTAAAAAGACGTCTGAAAAGGAAGAGCTAGAAAGTCTATATCAATCTGTAAGAAACAGCAGAAATGGAGAAAACACTAAATTCTCTTTAGAAGCAGCTTTCGAGATTGCTAAAAAACATCATCCAAAAGACTGGTTACTTTCTGTTGAGATATATGAATTGGTTTTAGATAAGGATCCAAAATTTGCCACAGAAGTTAAGGAGCATTTGTTGGAAGTTAAAGCTCAACGTAAAGATATAGCTCATTTAATTGATGGTGGAATTGAACTCGTGGAAAATCACTTAATCGCTCAATAAGACTTACATCCTATTGAGAATCTTATAAATTATAGATAATTATTACTGGAGAAGCACTTGTTCTATTCCTTTAAACTAATGCTAATTTTAAAGTTTTAAAGATTCCAGCGCCTTATTACTATCCAGTGAATTTCCATTGTATTCCAAAGTCCATCCCATAGAATTGGTTAGAATGTAAATTTTTTGAAGTTCACTTATGAGTCGGTTTTTAGCATTGGTCTTTAAAGAAGATTTCTCAATTTTCTCACTGATTATTTTAGTCACCTTTTTTTGAATGATGTTGTAATCTTCAGCTTCAAACTGATTCAAATAATCTTGAGTAACATCGTAATACTGAATATTGGGATTTATTTTGATCTCCTCTTCAGGAATATAAGTGATAGTTACTGTCTTTGTTTCCGGATGAACCTCTGTTTTTAATTTACTAAGGTCATAAGAAACGGTTACATCTGCATTTACGATAATCAATGCCTTTTTTCTGGCTGAAAAAATATCTAAATAAAACTTTTTAGAATCTTTATAAGAAAAGACTTGAGCAAAATTACCTTCGGTTACTACCAGCTTTCCAACATTCTTGATTTGTTTTTGGATAAGATCTGTACTTTCTAAAAGCTGATTTCTTTCATTATTTCGAGAATCAAAATATTGATATCCAAAAAACACAACCAATAGTAGAAGAATAACCGCGATAACCTTTCTCATAGCAAATAATTTGCACTAAAGATACTAATTAGAAAAAAGGATAATTATAAAATTAAGTGAAGAAAGTGGTAACTATTAAAAATACTTATGGACGGCCCCACCCGTCCATAAGCTTTTAAATTCTAAAATCTACCCCAACAAATTTTAGAAACTTAGCAAATATGAAAGCATCAATTTTAAAGTTTATTTAAGATCAATTACTTTCTCATTGCTTATATAAAAATACAACAATTTATTTACCAACCAATAAAAAAGTGTTAAATTTTAAACCTAATGATATATAAATCAGAAAGATAGACAAAGAATCTGTTAATTTGTTGACAATAGATTTTTCTGATTTTTATAGCCAATTTCGGAAGTTTCTTAAATCAAACTGTATTTTAATTATACAAGCTTCAAAATTTCATCCAGGAATATCGCTTTTTTAAGAAATCCATATTTTGCTGAAGTAGAGATATAAACTTTTTATGAGCTTCAGATTCTTTATTAAAAGGCCTATGAGATAAACCCTTTTGAAGGTTATCTACTTGATCCATGACCTCTTTTTCATTTTTTGAAATCCAGGCTTCAATAAATTTCTCCCAGATATATTTAATGGCAATTTTATTTGGGTGCAGCATGTCTTCTTTATAAAATCTATAATCTCTTAGATCATCCATCATGATCTCATATGCTGGAAAATAGTAAGACCTTGAAGTCTTATTAATAGATTTAGAACTAATAGTTTTATGAATGGCAGAAAGAAGATGCGCTTTACTTAATTGATTTTCTACTATTCCATCTTTAATATGTCTTACAGGAGATACTGTAAAAATGAGTTGAATTTTCGGGTTGATTTCTAAAATTAGATCTTCAATAGATTTTAACTTCTCGACTATCTCCTCAACGTCCATCAATTGCTTTTTAAAACTCTTTTGAGGCAACTTGTGGCAATTAGCAACCGCTTTATCCGTTTCAAGATGATGATAACTCCACGCCGTTCCTAAGGTGATTACAATATGAGTAGCTTCTTGTAAAAAAGCTTTGGTTTGCTTTAAATTATCGTTCAGATCTTTTATTAAAAGATGGCTATCAGCATTACTAAGGTCAGAATGCGCATCAAAGCAATGCCAGCGTTCGTTATGATAAAAAAGATCGGTTTCAGTATATATATATGCTTTATTGCTTTTCTTAAAAAGTTCTCTAAAGCTGCAGGGTGATATAAGATCCCAAATGGATTTTTATAATTCTGAAATTTAAAATAATCCAGTTTCTCACCTATATTCTCAACAAAACATGAGCCTAAGAGAAAGATCTTGGAATTATAACCTATTGAGTTGTCCTGGGGAGCAACTTGAAGTTCCGTTCTAAATTTCATGAGTTAGAAAGCTTTATATAAAAAGAAGAAACTGTCTTAAAAGTAGAAAAATACGTCATTCTGCATTTATTTCAGAATCTTAATTAATTGATTATTAATATAAATTAGAAGCTGAAACAAGTTCAGCTTGACAAAAGAATATTTTTTTAGACAGCTACCATTTTATTATTTAAGATATGCTCTCGATTTTTGAAGTGCCTCCTCAATTCCTTCAGGATTTTTTCCCCCGGCGGTTGCAAAGAAAGGCTGTCCTCCTCCTCCACCTTGTATAAACTTCCCAAGTTCTCTTACCACCTGGCCAGCATTTAAACCCTTATTTGCCACTAATTCTTTTGAAATGTAACAAGATAATAAGGCTTTTCCGTCTTGTTCTGAAGCTAAGAGTAAGAATAAATTGTCTTTATTCTCTCCTAATTGAAATGCAAGATCTTTAATCCCTCCCGCATCCAAATCTACTTTTTTGGCAAGAAAATCTACACCGTTTATAGTTTCAAGCTCGTTTTGAAGATCTCCTTTTAAATTCTTAGCTTTCTCTCTTAATAAAGATTCTAATTGCTTTTTAAGAATTATATTTTCATTTTGTAAGGTTTGAATAGCCTTTACAGGATCTTTAGAATTCTTTAATTCTGAACTGATGTGATGTAGCGTTTCTGTTTGTTCAGCAAAAAACTGTTTTACCGCATCTCCTGTAATAGCTTCAATTCTTCTAATTCCTGCTGCAACTGCGCCTTCAGAAACTATTTTAAAATACCAGATATCTGCGGTGTTCTGCACATGAGTTCCTCCACAAAGTTCCATAGAATCTCCAAATTTGATAGCTCTTACAGAATCTCCATATTTTTCTCCAAATAATGCAATTGCTCCTTGTTCTAAGGCATCATTATAAGTAAGGTTTCTTTGCTCTAAGATTGGAATTTGTTCTTTTATACGATCGTTCACAAAATCTTCTACCTCTTTTAACTCTTCTGCAGTTAATTTACTGAAGTGTGAAAAATCAAATCTTAAATGATCCGGACTCACCATAGAACCTTTTTGCTCTACATGTGTTCCCAACACTTTTCTTAAAGCCTGATGCAATAAGTGAGTAGCAGAGTGATTTGCCTGTGTAAGATCTCTTTTATCTGTATTTACTTTTGCCTGTAAATTTCCAGAAATATCTTCCGGCAGTTTTTTAGTGAAATGAATGATCAGATTGTTCTCTTTCTTGGTATCGATTATTTTAATTGACTCCCCATTTTCAGTTTTTAAAAATCCTTTATCTCCAACCTGTCCACCTCCTTCAGGATAGAAAGGAGTTCTATTCAATACTAATTGATAGATCTCTCCATCTTTCTTACTATCAACTTTTCTAATTCTGGTGATCTTTACATCTGCTGAAGTATGATCATAACCTATAAAGTTTTCAGGTTCTTCTTCGCCTAAAATTTTCCAGTCTCCTGCAGTCATTACAGATGCTGCACGAGAACGATCTTTTTGCTGTTGCAATTCCGCTTTAAATTCAGCTTCATCCAAATCATAGCCGCGTTCTCTTAAAATAAGAGCGGTAAGATCTATAGGAAATCCAAAAGTATCATATAGTTCAAAGGCTTTCTTACCGGATACGGTTTTGCCTTCTGTATTTTCAATAATATTCTCCAAAAGAACTAAACCTTGATCTAAAGTTCTTAAGAATGACTGTTCCTCTTCTCTAATTACATTTTCGCAAAGCGTTTGCTGAGATCTAATTTCAGGAAACGAATCTCCCATTTGCTTACCCAGCGTTCCAACAAGCTTATATATAAATGGTTCTCTAGTATCTAAAAATGTAAAACCATATCTAATTGCTCTTCTTAATATTCTTCTAATAACATATCCTGCACCTCCGTTACCTGGCAATTGTCCATCGGCTATTGCAAAAGCTACCGCTCTAACGTGATCTGCAATCACTCTAATTGCGATATCTGCTTTTTCATCTTCGCCATAAGAAGTAGTTGTAATAACTTCTATTTCATTTATAAGTGGAGTAAAAACATCGGTATCATAATTAGACTTTTTGTCTTGTAACACCATACATAGTCTTTCAAAGCCCATTCCTGTATCTACATGCTGCGCCGGCAATTTCTCTAAAGAACCATCTGCTTTTCTATTGAATTCAATAAATACCAAATTCCAGATCTCTACCACCAGAGGATGATCTGCATTTACAAGATCTCTTCCCGGAGTTTTCGCTTTTTCATCTTCAGATCTAAGATCTACATGAATTTCAGAACTTGGGCCACATGGGCCTTGATCTCCCATTTCCCAGAAATTATCTTTCTTGTTCCCCATGATAATTCTATCTTCAGGAACAATTGCTTTCCAAAGATCGAAAGCTTCCTTATCTAAAGGCATATTATCATCTTCGCTTCCTTCAAAAACCGAAACATAAAGAATATCTTTATTGATCTTAAACACCTCGGTAAGTAACTCCCAAGCCCAGTGAATTGCCTCTTTTTTAAAGTAATCTCCAAAACTCCAGTTCCCTAACATTTCGAACATGGTATGGTGGTACGTATCCATACCCACTTCCTCCAGATCATTATGCTTACCGCTAACCCTTAAACATTTTTGAGTATCGGTAATTCTAGTATACTTTGGCACCGTATTTCCAAGAAAATATTCCTTAAATTGGTTCATCCCTGCGTTTGTAAACATCAAGGTTGGATCATCTTTTATCACCATAGGCGCAGAAGGCACGATAGTATGGGATTTAGATTTAAAAAATTCGAGGTATGTTGAGCGTATCTCCTTAGATTTCATATGGCCAAAAAAGGTCTTATAATTATTAAATTATGTGGGTGAGAAAACAATTTTTATATTTGTTCGTTTCTCATTACCAATTGCAAGGTTTTTGCAGTGCTTAATACCCGCAAAAATAGCATATTTTTAATTTATGACGAAGGTTAAATATTATTACGACAGTGAAACGCTTTCCTATCAAAAAATTGAACGGCGTAAAAGCCGAAATTTTGGGATTGCCTTTGTTGGGATTGCTGGAGCATTCCTTGCTGGGTTCATTTTACTGGTAGTTTATCTAAACATTCCGGGAATTGAAACTCCTAAAGAAAAAGCATTAAAAAGAGAACTTGCAGAACATGCAATTGCAGTACGGAATTCTTAATAAGAAAATGGATCAGATCCAGAACGTACTTGCAGATGTAGAAGATAGAGATAACAACATTTATCGACTTTATTTTGAGGCAAATCCAATTCCTGAAGAGCAAAGAAAAGCTGGTTTTGGAGGTATTAACAGATATAAGAACTTAGAAGGTTATGAAAATTCTAAGCTTATAATTGATACCGAAAAGAGAATGGACATACTTACTAAACAAATAGTTGTGCAGTCTAAATCTCTTGATGAAATTGCGGTTCTGGCCAAAGAAAAAGAACAACTCTTAGCGGCTATTCCTGCTATACAACCTGTAAAAAATGAAGATTTAAAAAGAATTGCTTCAGGTTACGGATGGCGTAGTGACCCTTTTACCAAGGTGAAGAAATTTCATTACGGAATGGATTTCTCTTCTCCTCGAGGAACTCCAGTTTATGCTACCGGAAATGGAAAAGTTGAAAGAGCAGATAATAGAGCTACCGGTTTTGGAAATCACATTGAAATAGATCATGGGTATGGTTACACAAGTTTGTATGCTCACTTATATAAATATAATGTACGAGTTGGGCAGCGAGTAAAACGTGGTGATGTTATAGGATTTGTGGGAAGTACGGGTAGATCTGAAGGTCCTCACCTTCATTATGAGATCTTTAAAGACGGGGAACACATTAACCCTATTAATTTCTATTACGGCAACCTGTCTCCAGAAGAATTTGAACAGGTTCTTATAAAAGCACAACAAGAAAACCAATCTTTAGATTAATGCATGTAGATCTTCCTGAAAAACGATATTATGCAATAGGCGAAGTAGCCGAAGCATTTGGTGTAAATACCTCTTTGATCCGATTTTGGGAAAAAGAATTTGATGCGCTTAAACCAAAAAAGAATGCCAAAGGGAATAGATTATTTACTCCACAGGATATCAAAAATTTGGAGCTAATCTATCATTTGGTGAAAGAGCGTGGATTTACTTTAGAGGGCGCAAAAACACATTTAAAAGAGGAAAAGAAGAAAACTCTCACTAACTTTGAAATTATCCGAAAATTACAATCGGTAAAATCTGAACTAACCAATCTCAAAAATCAATTATAATATGAAAAAGTGGCTTATTCCGGCAATAGTTATTATTGTCTTAGGTATTATTATCTACAGTTTAACTGTTGGCTTTAATAATAAAGCGGTAACCAAGCAAGAAGATGCAAGATTAGCATGGTCTAATGTTGAAAGTTCTTATCAAAGAAGAAATGATCTTATTTCAAATCTTGTAAAAACCGTACAAGGAGCTGCAGATTTTGAAAGAGGAACATTGACTGATGTTATTGAAGCAAGAGCAAAAGCAACTTCAGTAAATATAGACCCTACCAACATCACTCCAGAGCAAATGGCTCAATTCCAACAAGCTCAAAGCGGGGTTTCTTCAGCTTTATCAAGATTGTTGGTAACGGTAGAGAGATATCCAGACTTAAAAGCAAGTCAGAACTTTCTTCAATTACAATCTCAATTAGAAGGAACCGAAAACAGAATAAATGTATCTAGAAATAGATATAACGAAGCTGTTACAGAATACAATAAATACATAAGAGTATTCCCTAATACCATTTTTGCAGGATGGTTTGGATTTGACCCAATGGTTAGATACGAAGCAGACGCAGGTTCAGAAAATGCACCAGACGTAGATTTCGATTTTAAATAAGAACTACTATGAGCAAAGTTGAAAGATTCTTAACAGAAAAGGAAGAGAAGGAAATTGTAGAGGCCATCCGATCTGCAGAAAAAGCAACTTCTGGTGAAATTAGAGTTCATATTGAAAAATCTCATGGAGAAATAGACATCTTTGAAAGGGCAATGGAAGTTTTCCATGCCCTTAAGATGGATAATACCAAACAAGACAATGGTGTTCTTATCTACGTAGCCGTTAAAGATCGAAATTTTGTGATCTACGGAGATAAAGGTATTAATGCGGTTGTTCCTACAGATTTCTGGGAAAGTACCAAAGATGCTATTGTAGCTCATTTTAAGAATGGCGATTTTAAACAAGGATTAATCGATGGGGTTTTGAAGGCCGGAGATCAGTTACAAAAACATTTTCCTTGGGTAGAAAACGACACTAATGAACTTCCAGACACTATATCAAAAGGCTAATGCTACCAATTAAAAAACATTTTTTTACCGTATTATTTTTCATTCTAGCATTTTCTTTATCGGGTTTTGCACAAAGAGATATTCCGCCAAAACCAGATAATCAAACAAGTGTTTATGATGAAGCAGGAATTTTATCGGCTTCAGAAAAAAGCATGTTGGAACAAAAATTAATCAATTATGCAGATACAACTTCTACCCAAATTGTAATTGCAACCATTCAATCTTTAGAAGGAGAATATATAGGTTTGTATGCTCCAGAATGGGCACAAAAATGGGGAATTGGACAATCTAAAGAAGATAATGGGCTTTTAATTCTTGCTTGCTAAAGATGATAGAAAGATCTGGATTACCACCGGATATGGGTTAGAGCAATATCTTACAGATGCTAAAACCAAAGACATTATTGAAAATATTATACTCCCTGAATTTAGAAATAATAATTTCTATGGAGGATTAGATAAAGGAACTACGGCAATATTTGAAGTACTAAATGGAACTTTTAAAGGATCCAGACCACAAGCCCAAGGTAAAGGAGGGATTTCTCCCCGACTTATAATTATTGGGATCTTCTTTATCATTTTTATTATTTCTATGATCAGAAAAAATAAAAACGGAGGCAACGGACCAGGTGGTCGCAGAGGTATGCGTGGTGGTCTTTTAGATGCCATAATCTTAAGCAGTCTTGGAAGAGGCAGTTTTGGTGGTGGAGGCTCAAGCGGAGGCGGCTTTGGCGGCGGAGGCGGTTTTGGCGGCGGCTTTGGCGGCGGAGGCTTTGGTGGTGGTGGAGCCGGTGGAAGCTGGTAAATTAGTGAGTAGTGAGTAGTGAGTAGTGAGTAGTGAGTGAGATGAGTAGTGAGTAGTGAGTAGTGAGTAGTGAGTAGTGAGTAGTGAGTAGTGAGTAAATTTAAATATATATTAATTATTCTAAAGTTTTCTACGGTTTAATTGCTGAAATTTCTTAACTGAAAAATATCAAACATAAAAAATCCCAAGAGAATCAATTCCCTTGGGATTTTTTATGCTTAATAAACCCTCGATGAGGGATTTATTTCTTTCGGAAATACACTGAAATTGGTACTCCTGTAAAATTATATTCTTCTCTTAACTTGTTCTCTAAATAACGTTTGTAAGGATCACGTACGTATTGTGGTAAATTACAGAAAAACGCAAACTGCGGCTGTGGGGTTGGCAACTGCATACAGAATTTGATCTTTACATACTTCCCTTTCCAAGCTGGTGGAGGATAACTTTCTATAATAGGAAGCATCTTCTCATTAAGTTCGCTGGTTTTTATTTTTTGACTTCTCGCCTTAAATACATCTACAGCAGTTTCTATAGCTTTAAAAATACGCTGCTTAGATAATACCGATATAAATACAATAGGCACATCTGTAAAAGGCTCGATCTCTCTTCTTATGTTCTTTTCGTATTCTTTTAAAGTATTGGTCTCTTTTTCCATAAGATCCCATTTATTCACAAGAATAACAATTCCCTTACGGTTACGCTGCGCTAACCAAAAAATATTCTGAACCTGCCCATCAAATCCACGAGTGGCATCCAGAACTATCAAACACACATCGCAATTCTCAATGGCTCTAACAGATCTCATCACAGAGTAAAACTCCAGATCTTCCTTCACTTTAGATTTTCTTCTAATTCCGGCAGTATCTACCAAATTAAATTCAAATCCAAAACGGTTGTATTTAGTATCTATAGAATCACGCGTGGTTCCCGCAACATCTGTTACAATATAACGGTCTTCCCCAATCAATGAATTTATAAATGAAGATTTACCCGCATTTGGTCTTCCAACTACAGCAAATCTTGGTAATTCTGTTTCATCGTCATCTTCCACTTCTGGTAATGCTTCAATTAAAGCATCTAATAATTCTCCAGTTCCACTCCCATTGGTACTGGCAATAGGAAAATAATCTCCTAAACCTAAAGAATAGAATTCCACCGCATTTTCAAGCCTCTTAGAATTGTCTACTTTATTTACAACTAAAAAAACCGGTTTCTTTACTTTTCTTAAAAGCTTGGCAACATCTTCGTCCATCCCGGTAATTCCGGTTTCAACATCTACCATGAAAATAATAGCATCGGCTTCATCTATAGCCAATTCTACTTGCTTATCGATCTCAGCTTCAAAAACGTCATCACTTCCTTTTACATATCCTCCAGTATCAATTAGAGAAAATGGCTGTCCATTCCAATCAGATTTTCCGTAATGTCTGTCTCTTGTTACTCCGCTAACAGCGTCAACAATTGCTTCTCTACGTTGAATCAATCGGTTAAAAAAGGTGGATTTCCCAACGTTTGGTCTTCCTACAATGGCTACAATATTGCCCATATCGACTTAAGTCTTTTATTAATGCGCAAAAATAGTGCTTTTTAATTGAATATTATTCTCCCTTTCATCGGAATTTAAAACTAAAATTCTTAGCAAATTCTCATAAATTTATGCGCTTTTCGAGCCAAGTTAAGATTTCAGTAAAAATTTATGAAGATATTTCCTTTCAATTAAATCTTTTAAAAAGCAGATTCTTAAGTTTGACCTCGATTTATACAGAATATAATGGATGAAATTTATATTGATGGTGAAGAGTTTTCTGGGAAAAACTTTAATAAAACTCTTCTTAAATGTGGCGAATATGAAAGTTGCGTTTTCATTAATTGCAATTTTAATAGTACCGATATTTCTTCATTTACCTTTGCCAATTGCGAATTTATAGATTCTGATTTAAGCAATGCGCAACTCAAGAATACTACTTTTAGAGATTGCACCTTCAGTAATTGTAAACTTTTAGGCTTACGTTTTGATGAATGCAATCCATTTTTACTGTCATTCACTTTTAAAGTTTGTGTCCTAAATTTCTCTTCATTTTACAACCTGAAGATCAAAAAAACTCATTTTGACACGTGTAAATTGGAACAGGTAGATTTTGTGAATGCAGATCTTTCTGAAGCTAAATTTTATAATTCAGATCTAACCGCACTCTATCTTTGAGAACACAAATCTTGAAAAAGCAGATTTCGCCACTGCTTCTCAACTTCAGCATAGACCCTGAAATAAATAAGATTACCGGAGCCAGATTTTCTGCAACAAATCTCGCGGGCCTGTTAAATAAATATAAACTGAATCTTAAATAAAAAAGCGATGATCTCTCATCGCCTTGATTCAATTTTAATACAATATTCTAAACCTGATGGTATCTTTTATTTCCTTCAGCTCTTTAACCACTTCTGTATTGTAAGCTTTATCAATATCTGTAATTACATACCCAATAGTTTCATTGGTTTTAAGATGTTGGCCAACAATATTAATATCATTTGCAGCAAGAATTCTATTTATATGAGCGATGATCCCTGGTTTGTTATGGTGAATATGGATAAGTCTATGGGCATTTTCAAGAATTGGCAATTGTAAATTTGGGAAATTCACGCTGTTTGTTGTGCTTCCAGTATTTATATATTCTATGATCTTTCCAGGAACAAAATTCCCAATATTTTCCTGAGCTTCTTCGGTACTTCCCCCAATATGTGGCGTTAAAATTACATTTGGCAATCCTTTTAAAGCCGACTCAAAACTCTCGTTATTGGTTTTAGGTTCTGTAGGAAAAACATCTACCCCTGCCCCTTTAACTTTTCCGGAATTAATATTATTTTTTAAAGCTTCAATATCTACTACATGACCTCTACTTAAGTTAAGAAAGATCACGCCTTCTTTCATATATTCAAATTGCTTTTCCCCAATAAGATTCTTATTCTCTTTTCTTCCATCTACATGAAGACTTACTATATCAACCTTTTCCAGCAATTCTTTTAAGCTACTGCATTTTGTTGCATTTCCTAGCGCCAATTTTTCTACTAGATCATAGTAATAAACATCAAATCCAATAGATTCTGCCATTACAGAGAGTTGAGCTCCAATATTACCATACCCTACTATTCCTAACTTTTTACCTCTAACTTCATAACTTCCATTAGCAGATTTATCCCAATCTCCATGATGCATTTTTGAGATCTTATCTGGAATATTCCTCATTAAGAGAATAATCTCTCCTATTGCCAATTCTACTACAGATCTAGTGTTGCTATATGGGGCATTAAAAACTGCTATCCCCTTTTTTAAACATTCTTCCAAATCTATCTGGTTGGTACCAATACAAAAAGCCCCAACAGCTATTAGTCTGTTAGCATTATCTAATACTTTTTTGGTAAGTTGAGTTTTTGAACGAATTCCAAGAACCGAAACGTCTTTTATCTGCTCGGCCAGCTCATCTTCATCCATAGCCCCTGTTTGCAAACTAACATTGTAGCCTTCATTTTTCATTATCTGCAAAGCATCTGGATGCACATTCTCTAGTAATAAAACCTTGATTCTATTTTTAGGGTAAGAAATTGCCTTATTCATTTTATGAACATATAAAAATTCGTCTAAACTAGGGGTGATATGATCTGCCTTTTCTGTTACTTTATCTCGTTCCACATTCTCTGTAAAGGCATAGAATTTATTTGCAAGACCGGCAGCTTTAATTTCATAATCTGTATAGCCATCTCCAATTACATATACATCGCCTTTAAGATCTAAAGATTTTAATTGCTCAACCTTCCCATTATTAGAAGAGAGCACATTATCTGTATCAAAACCAGTTATTTTACCATCTTCATCAAATTTGAAGGTGTTCGCAAAAACATGTTCTTCTTTGATCCCCAGTTCCTGAACTATGGGAACTATAAATTCTTTGAACCCATTTGAGATGATATAGATATCATCGCTATTCTCCTCAAAAAATGCCTCGTTTCTAACAAAAGAAGTAGAAATTTTGCCCTTTAAAACTTCAATAAGAGGTGCTAAATGACTTTTATTGGCATTAAGAAGATCTAAACGTAGTTTTAATGAATCTCTAAACGCTAAGTCTCCCCCCATCCCTCTATCGGTTAGTTCCTGAAGTTCTTGGAGTCGTTCTTTTTTATCTGCATGATTCTCTAAAGAGATCTCACCTAAAACATCTAAAGCCTCAACTTGAGTGAAGGTACTATCAAAATCTATTACGTAATGTCTTCTGCTTTTCATTCTTTGGGATTAAAAAGAAATTAATTTTTCACTTCCAAAAATAAGATTTTCGCAAGAGTAATTACCTTCTTGATCCCTTAATATTAGGTTAAGTTTAGCGCGTTTGAATTTTAAAAGCAGAGATAGATAATGAATATCTTAATAAGAGATATTGTATGTTGCATATTCCAGAATTTAGGCCTCGAAATATCCCTAATATTTATGATTTAAATAAAAATCTATATTAAAAAATAAACGAGTTTTATCAAATTTCTTTTATCACGGATTGAAAAAATCAGTGATATAAGCCAATAACTGATTTTCAGAAAATTTACCTTTTGTTTGCACTTGTACATTCTTTACCAGCAAAAGCTTGACTCACAAGCAATTCATTAAAAAACTGATCTTTAACAGTTCCCGGCCCCAGAATCAGAATATCTTCAAAATTGTTTAATTTTGATTGAAGCTTTTTAAAATAGCCATGTAATTCATTGGTTTTAACTTGATTCTTTTTATACTCATTGGGAGAAGATTGCTGTGGGTTTGAAGAAAATCTGGTTTTATCGTCATCTTCCCCATCTTCTCTTTTAAGTCTGGAGATATTAGATGCTACGATTTCTAATAAGTAGGCATTTCCTTCCTGTACCCCTATTAAATATGCTTTAGCTTGATCCATCCAAACGCCAACCTGTTTTGTAGAAAAGGTTTCCATATTAATTTAATTTATAAGATAATTAAATATGGGGGAAGAATTAAAAATACAGAATAATTTTACTTAAGAACCTGATAGTTATCATTTTAAAAAAAATTAATGTTCTGGTAACACGTAATAATAGATAGCTATAAAATGACAGAAAGTACCGGCTAGAACAAACATATGAAAGATTGCATGGTTAAATTTAATTTTATCGAAGGCTGAAAAGAATGGCTCCAATAGTATATAAAATACCTCCGCCAAATAGCAGAATAACTCCAGGAATAGATAAGGTTAAGAGAAGAGGTTTAAAGACCGTTAGCATGATCCATCCCATAACCACATACATGATTGTTGAAAAAGTTTGAAATTTGCCAATATAAAATAGCTTAAAAATAATGCCGGAAACTGCTAATAACCATATTATAATAAATAAGGTCCATCCAATCCATCCATTTAATGTAATAAGTGCAAATGGTGTATAGGTGCCGGCTATTAGAATATAGATACAGGAATGATCTAAAATATTGAGCCGATATCTCATTCTATCTGATCTAGCGCTGTGATAAAAAGTTGATGCAGCATATAAAAGAATCATACTAGCTCCAAAAATACTGAAGCTAACTAAGTGCATTGTATTACCAAGTTTACTAGCGCGCAAAATTAAGAGAATAAAGCCTAGTACACTCAATACAAAACCAAACCCATGAGAAAGAACGTTAAGTTTTTCCTCTTCTTCAGGATAGAACTTTGGTTTGTTGAAATTCCCCATAATCTCATAGTATTTAATTAAAAGGGGTACTTATAAATTTACCACAAAAAATAATTTTTTTAGGTAATTCTCAAGACTTAATTTTAATAATTATCATCTTAAATCTCTCTAAATAAGGTGAATAACTCAAATAAATAATTTAAACCGATAAAAGCTGATTCAAAACATCTAAATATTGATGTGAACCGACTTTTTTTCAGAAATTAAAGATTAAATTATATGTAAATTGTACATAACTAACTGGTTATAATATGAAAGCACTCATTATAGATGATGAAGTACTAGCGCGTAAACGCATTCTAAATCTACTTAGCCAATGTTGAACAAATTAAGGTAATAGAAGAATGTTCCAACGGTAGATCTGCTATTTTGAGAATTAATGAACTAAAACCAGATCTAATCTTTCTAGACATTAATATGAAAGATATGAATGGGTTTGATGTACTCCAAAATGTGACCATTGTGCCTAAACCTCTGGTGGTTTTTGTAACTGCTTATGATCATTATGCACTAAAAGCTTTTGATGTAGAAGCCTTCGATTTTCTTTTAAAACCTTTTAGAGACGATAGATTTTATAGAACAATTAATAAAATTTTAAAACTCTCTCAACCTGAAATAGAGGAGAATTTTGAAAAAAGAATGCAAGATTTCTTTAAACTGAATGCGTCTCAAAATCATGAAAATAATAAAAGAGATAGATTACCAGTTAAACAAGGTCACAGAACTATATTATTAGATCCGGCCCAAATTAAATACATCCTTGCTTCCGGATATTATGCAGAGATCTATACAAAAGAGCATAAATATGTATTAAGGGAATCTCTACAAAATTTAATTAAACAACTCAATAAATCATATTTTTTTAGAATTCACAGGTCTACCATTGTTAATATCAATTTCATAAAAGAGATCGTTCATTCAGATTTTTCTGAAGTAGATGTAAGAATGAAAGACAATAAATTAATTCGGGTAAGTAAATCTCGAAAAAAGGATTTTCTACTTCAATTAGGGATGTAAAATGACGCTACTAACATTTAAACGCAAATATGTAGACGGTAAGCTCATTGCTTTACTGGCGGGCTTTTATACGCTATTTTATGTAATCTTTATCATTAAAACGGTATATATGCGTACGTATGTATATACAGAAGTAAAATATTCTCTTTTTCACATTATTGTCTACGGGTATCTTATAGATTGGTTAATTGTGGTGGGGTATATGAGCTTAATAGCTATTAGTACAAAGAGGTTGATCATTAAAAATGTTCCCTGGAAAAACATATTCCTGCTTCACTTAAGTCTTTCCCTCCTTATTGGTGTTATAATTAGAATTTTAATCATTTTCCACAGTGTTCTTATAGGTGAAATGACATTTTCTGATGTAAATATTCGAGATAATATCAACAGTTTTTTCGCGGTTTTAGATCTCAATTTTCTCATATATTTCGCGATGATTTTTATCATCTATGTTTATTATTACGTAAATCAAGTGAGACTTATTGAAGCAAAAAGAAGGGTGTTAGAAACTCAATTAGTAAACACAAGAATGAAAATGCTTAGCTCCCAATTGCAGCCTCATTTTCTATTTAATACGCTTAACAGTATTTCCAGTTTAATAGAAATTGATGCAAAAAGCGCACAAAATACCATTGCAGATTTAAGCGATTTTCTTCGGGAAATCTTGTACAATTCTGGTTCTAAATTTATCACCTTAGAAAAAGAACTTTCTGTTTTAGAATACTACTTAAATCTAGTGAGAATAAGATTTTCAGATCATTTAACAATTAAGATGAATATTGAAGATGGACTTCAAAATGTGAAAATTCCATCAATGATCCTTCAGCCTTTGGTAGAGAATTCTGTAAAACATGGCTATTCTTATGATCATACAGATCTGACTATAATTATAACTATTTCTAAGAAAAATAATAACCTGCTGATTAAGGTAGAAAATAATGGAAAACTTTTTTCAGCAGATCTTATTTCTATGGAAAGTAAAGGTGTTGGCATATCTAATCTTAAAGGAACGTCTGGAAAGTTTGTATGGAAAAGAAGGACAGTTTATAATGAAAAATAAAAAAGATGGGACTGGAGTAGAAACGCTTATAAGAATACCTATTAGCTATTAAGTCTCTTCTAAATTTTCCGAAATTAATCTAATCTAATTAGCTTTTCGTAACCATTCATGTCTTTTGAATGAATGAAGCTAGAGAAGTTTAACCGAAGTGATAAGGTTTGGTGTTTTAACTATAAATGAATCTAGAAAATCCTTATTTTTCACCTTAACGTATTGAGGATGCTTTCTAAAAAATTCTAATATAACATTAAAAGTAATATAGAAGGATAAAAAAAACCGAAAGACTTTAGGTCTTTCGGTATATTACTATCAGTTAGGATTCTTTACAAAAGTGAGTTTAGTTACTAGCTACTTTAGAACTACCAATAATGCTAGGTACCATTTTCACTCTTCGAGTTTTATTGCCTTCTTTAAGTTTAACACGGTAGATCTCTTTATCTACTCTATCTCCCGTACCTTTTGCACTATAACTATTTTTAATCATAGTCCAACCCTGGTTGTTCTCATATAATCTTTGTCTTAATTCTAAAGGCAAAAGAATATCTTTAAACTGTTGGTTTGTGGAAGTTAACTCTCCATCTTTAGAAAAGTCTGCTTCTAAATAACCTTTATTAGTTTTAAAGGTTACTAAATAAGAATCTACATCTTTAGACATCTAAAGAAGAAATAAAATCATTAATGTCAAATTTGTCTTGCATAAAACCAATAGGATTTTCCCAAAATTCTCCTGGATATTCTTCACTCATAGAAAGAACTTCATCGTTAACATTTGATGAGATTTTTACAGCAAGCGGATTAATGCTTATTCGAGCTTCATCTAACTGAGTTACTACTTGAGCCTGCCCCATGGCCGCAAAACAAAATAAAACGGAATAAAAAATTAGCGTTTTCATAATATATAGTTTTAGAGATTAATTGCTATGAGAATCAATATTTTCTGATTCTATACCCTGAAATTACAAGATGAAATCGCTTTAATTACCAAAATGATGTGAATCGCTAAAATGAAGTATTAAGTACTGAATTATAAGAAGTGAAAAAATATACTTTGTCTTTATAATAACTAAAAATGCTGCATATCAATTAACTATAATTCGATTTATTTTAAACTGTGGATATATCTAGATATAACTTTAAATAATAAAATTAATTCATGGCATTACAGAATTTATGCTCAGTATTTCTTAATTTTAAATGACCTGCTTGTGCGATCGCTCTAAAAATTTAAAACTTTTAAATATGAGAGATGATAGTATCAGAAGAATTATGCAGTTGATTTTCTTGATTAGTTCTTTGGTTATAGCTGCTTTATTGGTGGCGCATTATACAAGATAAACATTCTAGAAAACATCTTTTTCAGATAATGTGTTTTTTATAAATAAGCCGCAGCCTTGTCATATTCTCAAATCTCCGGGAAGAGAAAATTAGTATTTCCTTAATTACAGCTATTTCCAGAATAAAATAAGAAAGAAATTATTTCGGCTATCTTTGTGGTCTGATCTTTAAAAACAATTAATTTAATTAAGATGCCCAAAAAAGGAGTAGTCAAAAACGGCGCAAATAAAGCGAAACACACCAAACTTCTGAAACGTAAAAAAGATAAACTAAGACTGGAAAAGGAAGCTCATAAAGAAAAGTTGAAAGCAATTATTAAGAAAGCGCAACAAGAAAAAGAAGAACAATCTTAATTATTAATCGTTCTTATTTATAAAATCTATAATTTCTTTATACCTATTATTCCATGGCCAAAAGTATTGTGTCATCATAGGAATATGTTTCTTATTTATAGTATCCACTTCAGCTTCCGGCTGATATTTTCTTAGTTCGCCCAAAAATCTCTTATTAGCCGTCTTTATAGAAGGGTAAGTTTTAGCACCTAAATAAATAAGCATTGGCGGAGTAGAATTGTCTACATAATTTATAGGAGATGCCAATTGCCAGATTTTAGGATCATTACTCCAGGTTGTTAAATAATCATTCTTTGAAGTAGGTGGGTTTAAACTTAAATAATGATGCATATCTAGCCCCGCAGCATCATTTAAGATAATTCCGGAGATTGAGTTTGGATCTATCCCATATTTATTATCTAAGGCTGCTAAAGTAACTAAATGACCTCCCGCAGAATGCCCCGTTAAGAATATTTTATCTGGATCTCCTTTATACTCTGAAATATTTTTCTTTGTCCATTTTATAGCCTGAGAGACTTGGGCAGTCATTTTTTTATAATCTGCATCTGGACTTAAAGTGTATCCAACAATTACCGTAACAATTCCCTTTTTCGCAAAATTCTTACCGAAGAAATTGTAAAGTTCTTTTTTACCACTGTTCCAATTTCCACCATGAACAAAAATAAGCACTGGTAAATTTTTTGAGGACATTTTCTTCGGACTAAAAACATTCAAAGTAGGTTTGTCTAGGCTATTTTCTGAAGCTGTTTTCTCTAGATAAGAGACATTTTTTTCGACTTTAACGGCACATGAGAAAAATAGAAATGTGAGAGATACCGAAATAACAAAGAGAAGATTTTTCATATAAAGAGGATAGAAAATTATAAAAATAAAAAAGGCTGAGTTTAACCTCAACCTTTTTCGTGAACCAAATTAATATAAATATTACTTATTTAAACTCATAATAGCTTTTGCATTTATAAATTCATGCATTCCAAAGCCACCATGCTCCTTCCCATATCCGGAATTTTTAACTCCCCCAAAGGGCATATTAGGTTGAGCAAGTCCAAACGAATTAATAAAGATCATTCCAGTATCAAAATATTTGCTAGCTAATTCTATAGCCTTATCTTCATCTTTAGAAAAGATTCCACCACCAAGACCAAATCTACTGTCATTGGCAATTCTTAATGCATCTTCATTATCTTTTGCTTTAATTAATGAAGCTACAGGTCCAAAAAGCTCATCATCATAAGCAGGTTGTCCGGGTTTTACATTTCCCAGAACTGTTGAAGGATAATAGAATCCTTTACCTTCAGGCATTTTACCTCCACATAAGATCTCTGCTCCTTTCTTTACACTTTCTTCTACTTGCTCGTGCAAGGTATCACGAAGATCTTCTCTTGCTACAGGCCCTAGCTCTGTTCCTTCTTTGGTAGGATCTCCATGTTTAATATTTCCCATGGCTTTTACAAAACCATCTTTAAATTTATCGTAAACTTTATCTGTTACAATAAATCGTTTGGCAGCAACACAAGTTTCCCCATTATTAAAGATTCTACCTTGAACACATGTTTTTACGGCCAATTCTACATCGGCATCTTCCATTACGATATATGCATCATTAGAACCTAATTCTAATACAGTTTTCTTCAAGGCTTCTCCTGCTTTCTTTCCAATTATTTTACCTGCTGCAGAACTTCCTGTAAGCGTAACTCCTCGTACAAGATCATTATCTATAATATCATCAGATTGATCATGATCTATTCTTAATACGGTAAATAAATTTTTGGCAAGCCTCCATCTTCAAATATCTTTTCCAGTAATAATGCAGAACCGGTAACATTTTCGGCATGTTTCAGCAAAATTCCATTCCCAGTCATCAAGTTTGCAATTGCATATCTCATTACCTGATATGTTGGAAAATTCCATGGTTGAATTCCATAAATTACTCCAAGCGGGGAATAAGTAATAACTCCTTTCCCACCACCTGGTAATGTACGGTGAAGATCTTTTAATTCTTCAGGACCATTCTCTGCAGTCCAATCACAAATTCCTTTACATAAATCTATTTCACTCTCTCCTTGAGAAATAAGTTTTCCCATTTCTGCAGTCATAAGTTCAGATAGTTCCTTTTTATGAGCAACTAAACTTTCTCCAATTCCTTTTATAATTTCTCCTCGCTCTTTATGAGATTTCAGTCTCCATTCCAAAAAGGCTTCGTGACATTTTTTTACAGCATCGCTAGCTTCTTTATCAGACATTATAGGATAATTTTTCAACTTTTCCCCAGTTGCAGGATTAATGGTCTTTAATTCTTTAGTTTCATTCTTAGACATAATCTTCTTTTTTTGGTTTCTTTTTCATTAAATCCCCTCAATTATTAAGGGTCTTTTTTTATAGCACCTCGAAGTTATTATATTCTTAGTTAGTCAGCTCCCAATCTGCTGTTAAACCCCTATTAATGAAATTATAAAATGTAGTTTTAATGTATTATATTAGGGAAAAAAATATGTCATTCCTTATGATATTGATGCTATGACTTAATTTACTTTAAATTGAAACTAGAGAAGTCGTAATAATAAAAAGTCTTATCATTATTCATAGCAACAAAAAGGCCTTGATTAAATTTATCATTCTTTACAAGTCCAGAAAATTCACAACCATCGGTATCTTTTGTACCTAAATCTATTTCCTTGAGATATTTGTTGGTATCTCGTGTAAAAATGCTAAAACTATTATTTTGTTGATTTGAAACAATGAGATAACCTTTTCCATTTTGTTCTGGAATTATCGCGATTCCTTCGCTGTCTTCTTTGAATATATTATTACCAAAATTTGAAATTTCCTGATCGCCCAGGCTCGGCTCTGCATAATATTTCCGAATACCGAAAGTTTCATCTGAATAATATACAAACCCTAACTCATCATCTATGGCTATAGATTCTATTTCCTTTTTCCCACTAAAATTCCCGAATTTTCTAATCAATTCTAACTTAAACGATTTATCCCTTTCAATTAATTTATACTGATATAAGTAATTTGTTTCTGGTCCATTTTTTCTACTTACTATAATATAAACGGAACCATCAACTGGAGATTTAAAAACCCCGACGCCCATAGGTAATCTATATTCTTTATTATCTTCATCTTCAAAAACTTTAAATCCTCCATTATCCAAAGCTGTCATATCTGGCACAGAAAATATTCTAATTTGGTGTTTGTCTCTTTCAGTTACTACTAAGAATATCAATATTGTCTCTCATCATTAAACGGCACCGAATATTCTATATCAACATTATTTGGATAAGCGAGATTTCTTATAGTCTTATTTTCCATGATCTTTCCATTAAGATCAAAAGCATATACCGCTCCATCGGTATTTTTGTCTGTACCAAAAATGATGCTTTTTGAAATATCTTCTGTATTAGCCCAAATAGCAGGATCATCGGTGTCATATCTTGTGGCTTCAGTTATTACAACTGAATTTTCATTCCTTTTTTGATCTTCAGAACTACAAGAAAAAAGAAAGGTAGGCGAGATAAGAATCCAAATGATAATAGGGATAAGCATCTGATAAATATTAGTTTTTCGCCGAAGATTTAACATCATTTCCATATCCATATCCATATTTATTACCGTACCCTAGATTTGTAATATCTACATTATTTAAAACAAATCCCATATTCTTTAAGGTTCCTGCTTCTTTTGCATTGGATACAAAATCTATTAAATTCTTATCGGTGTATCCCGCTCTTACAACATACAGAAGAACATCACAGTATTTATTAATTAAGAATGTATCTGCAACAAGCATAGAAGGTGCGGTATCTACAATTATATAATCGTACTTAGCTCTAATTTCATTAAATAAAATATTCACCTTGTTAGAACTCAATAATTCTGAAGGGTTAGGAGGTATACTACCAGAAGATAAAATATCTAAATTCTTAGAAAAAATAGATGAATCTATCAATGAATTCAAGCATAAATTTGAGTTCGATATATAATCACTCACTCCTTGTTTTTGACTATTTTCGACTTTATATGGCTGCAGTTTAGGACTTCTTAGATCTCCTCCTACAATCAATACCTTATTCCCTTTGTTGGCATAGGTTATTCCCAGATTTATAGACGTAAATGTTTTTCCTTCACCTTTAATGGTAGAAGTAACAAAAATCACAATTCCCTTATCTACTTTTTGTAATCCTGAAAGCAGAAAATGCATATTAGAAACCAAAATTCTAAATGATTCTGCCAGCACAGATCTATCATTTTTTTGAATTGTGAGAACTATCTTTGGTCTTCACTTTTGGAATCTCTCCTGCAAAGGCAATATTTCTATTTAATAACTCCAGATCTCTTCTATTTCGAATTTTATTGTCTAAAAGTTCTTTAAAGTAAACTATAGAAAAAGGTAAAAACAATCCAAGAACAAAACTTCCAAGAAGAATACTACTTGGTACAGGAGAAATCCTATTTCCCGAGCTATAAGCCTGATCTACGATCTTTGCCTTTGGAGCTGTTATTGCCAATGCAAGGGAGTTCTCCTCTCGCTTTTGTAATAAAAATAGATACAGAGCTTCTTTTATATTTTGTTGTCTTTCTATACCCCTATATTCTCTTTCTTGAGAAGGAACTGCCATAATTCTGGAACCTATGCTAGAAGCTTGCCTACTTATTTCTCCCTGGGAAATTTGCAGATTTGTCTGCATTCTTTTTAGTCCCTGAACGATATTGTTCTTAATTTGACTTATCCTGCTATTTAATCTTACAACTACCGGATTCTCATTAGTAGAACTTACCAAAATTCTATTTCTCTCTAAAACCAGATCGTTGTATTCATTAATTTGTTGATTAACCCCTCCTTCTTGAATTCCCAAATTAGCCGGTAAAAGATCAGAGCCAGAACTTGAAGAAATATATTCCAACATTGCCTGGGCTAATTCCATTTGAGTGCCTACTTCTTGCAGTTTTTTATTATAATCACTTGCATTTTGAATATACATCTGAGACTCTGCACCTATATCTGTTAAACGGTTATCTTCTTTGAACTCTTCTTTTCCTGTCTCTACAGATTCTAATTCGGCATTAATAATATCCAATCGCTCATTAATGAAATTTGCTGTATTTCTAGCAATCATAGTTTTTATCATCAATGGCGTCTCGATTAAATTCAAAAATCAATTGATCTACTATATCCTTAGCCTTTTGTTTCACAGGGTCCTGAAGAGCTATTTCTATAACATTCGAATTTTTTTCAGTTTGAATTAATTGAATTTTACTACGGTATTTTAACGCTACTTTTTCAATATCAGAAAATTTGATGGTGATCTCCGGCAGCTCTTCCATATTAGTAGTAGCCACTAAAACTACTTCAGCAAAATCTAAAGAAAATGGGGTTCCCGCTTTTGCCGTAAAAGATTGTTCATTTTTAAGATTAGTAACGGTAAAAGATGCCATTAGCAAGCGGACTTATAGAATATTGAGCTCCACCCATATCTTTTATTTTATCGTCGTCTACCTTCAATATCTTAATAATAAATGGGTGATCATTGTAGATCTCTACTTCTCTTATATTTCCAGGAATAAAATATCTTACATTAATATTAAGAGCTTTTACCACATCTTTCATCAACCTTCTGGATTTTAATATGGCCATCTCTTTTTCCAAGCTATTGGTGTTCAAACCGCTTATAAATCCTAAATTTGCAAAAGCAGACATTTCTGATCCTGAACTTTTTGAATTCTCTTCATTAATGATAATTGTTGCGGATGCGTTATAAATTGGCGTTGAATATCTAATAAATAAATACCCGGCTACCACAGCTATTATTATACTTAAAATAAACCAAGGCCAATATTTTAGATATTTGTTAAGCTCGTCTCTTAGCGAAAGCTTCTTAGCGCCAATATCTTTTGAAGTATTTTTTATAGTGTTCATAATCCTCTATTTAGTAATTAAGATGACCAGGGATATAATAACAGATGCTATCGATAGATACCTTGATGCTAATCCTAACCCACTCGCCGATTGTACCTTAGAGAATTTTGGTTCTACATATACCACATCGTTTTGCCGTAAATTATAATAGGGAGAATTAACCACTCGAGAATCTGTAAGATCTAGATATACATTTACCTTTTCGCCATTTTCTTCTCGCATTACCAGTACATTCTTCCTATTTCCGTATATGGTAAGATCTCCGGCCATACCTAAGGCTTTAGATAAACTTAAATGATCATCTTCTATATTAAATGTTCCAGGACTTCTTACTTCTCCTAAGACACTGATTTTAAAATTGAGAATTCGCACGTTTACTATTGCATCTCGAACATATTTTCCAATCTCTTGTTTTATTTTTTTTGATAATTCAAAATTGGTCATTCCATCCACATTCATAGTTCCAATAACCGGAAATTCTATAGTTCCATTATTAGATACCATATAAGTTTCCAATTCTACAGAACCCGGTAATCTATCGGTAGACACTACAGATTTTGTAAGATTAAAAGGTTGAGCAGCTTCTTGTTCTGTTGCAGAAACACGAATAGTTAATAAATCGCCAGGTTTGATTCTTAGATTATTATCATTATTGAAATCTATTCTACTTCTAATTTCTTCCGGATCCTGGAAGTAGGTCATATCTTTTGGTGAAACGCAAGAAGTGACTAAAAAAGTAATGAATAGAAAATTTGTAATACGCTTAATAAATCGGGAGGTTTCCATAATTCTAAAGATTAGTTAGTATTTCTTTTATAATTGGCTTTAATATGCTTTTTCTTCCCCTTTAAAAATATTTCCAATGGTGAGGTATATGATCTTACAATCCAACCAGAATGACCATTTTTCTAAATAAAAAATGTCGAATCTGGTTCTATTTATTATATCTGACTTTTTGGAAATTTCACCCCGATATCCTTTTATCTGGGCTAAGCCGGTTATGCCTGGTTTTGCGAAATGTCTAACTAAATATTTATCTACAGAATGTGCATATTCTAAAGAATGCATCTCCATATGTGGTCTGGGTCCTACCACACTCATTTCTCCTCTAAAAACGTTAAAAAATTGAGGTAACTCGTCAATACTTGTTTGTCTTAATACTCTCCCTACCCGGGTAATTCTAGAATCATTTTTTTTGCACATTTTTACGTGAGCATCGTTATTCTTTATCATAGATCTAAACTTATAGCACCAAAATGACTTTTTATTATAACCATGTCTAATCTGTTTAAAGAATAACGGGTCTTTAGACTCTATTCTAGTAATTATATATAAGAGAGGCGTTAACCAAGAGAGGATAAAAACAATAACAAAAGAAGAAAATACAATATCAAAAGCTCTTTTTCCATACTTTGCATAATTCTTCTCTAAAGGAGAATCTCGTAAATTTAATATCGGTAAATTTCCAAATAATTCGGCATGCATGGCTCGAGTATAAATGCCCTTATTATCTGGAATTAGCTTTAATCTTTTTAAATTATTATCTGCAAAAGAAATTAGTTGGTTGAGCTCTTTATTGCTTACTTGAGAGACTAAGCAATACACTTCTTCTATATTTTGATCTATAATATATTCATAGGCTGTTTCTATAGAGCCTAAGTAATTTGGATCATTGTTATAATTGTTATGAAAAAAACCTTTGTATCTATATCCATAATCTGGCTCATTAAATATGGCTTGAATCATACTCATATTTCTGTCTCTCCCAATTACAACTACATTGATAAAGTTTCCTCCATCTATTCTATATAAACGTCTTACAGAAAAGAAGAACCATCTGTAAAATATTAAAAGAAATAAAAGAAAAGCCAGCACAAATAGTTGAAAACCTATGGAGAATGGGATATTTAAAATTGCAAAAAGCGCAAAATATGCAAGACTAAATATGAAATAATGTCTTAGAAATTTATGAAACTTGGTTATAAACTTTTCCTTTCTTTCTATTGTATAAAAGTTCAAACCTACCGCCGTTAATAACCATGCGGTGTTATACCCAATAATAGCAAAAACGTTTAAATAGGTATCTGGTGTTAATACGTATAAGGTTAAGTTTATTGTTATTATGTGAGCCATTATAGAAAATGGCATTATTAAGTAAGAGCCTTTCATATAATTTTGTAATCATTTATTTTATTTAAAGGTTAAATTGAGCTAAGACGTTAATGACTTTTCTCCAATAATTTGAGGAATTATATAGTGGGGGATTTTTCTAGCTATTTTAAATCCAAGCGTAAATACTCCTGGTAACTTGTATTTCAAAATGATCCTGAGATCTTCTTTAGATTTTTTAAGCTGAAGATTTGCAGAGGTACTTAAGCCACCCAACCGCATCTTTACCACCCATTCATTTAAATAAAATTTATAGATATCATCATTCTTGAACCACCTTAATGATATCTCGTAATCACTGGCAATCCTATATCCCGGATTATAATTTCCGTATTTCTCAAAAACTTCTTTCTTAACAAAAATGGTAGTATGTAGAGGAATCCAACCAAAGTTGAGAAGGAATTTGTTAAAAGGGTTTGATGGATATATTCTCTTTATTTTCTGAATATTATCTTCACTTACAAATAATCCTTTGGCATACACCAGATCTGCTTTAGAATATTGAAAAGCTTCTATTATATGACTTAGTGTTTCTTTTGAATAGAAAAAATCATCTGAATTTAAGATCCCAATTACATCTCCAGTAGCATGTTTAATTCCTTTATTTAAGGCATCAAAAATACCTTCATCTTTTTCAGAGACGTAGTAATCAATTTTATCTTGGTAGCGCTCAATAATATTTGTAGTTCCATCTGTAGAGCCACCATCTATAACAAGATATTCAATATCATGATAAGTTTGGCTTAAGACAGATTGAATACAATCTTCAATACAATGGGCTCTATTATAAACGATAGTTATTATTGAAATTTTCATAAGTATCTAGATGGTTTTTAATTTCAATTAGTTCAATTTAGAGTTAGTATTATTATACCCATGATTCCAAATAAGAAGTGCTATGGTAAGCCATATAATATTGTATGTAATTATAAACAGATAATTGATGGCTGTATGTTCTTTAAATAGGACAAAAGTCCCATCTATAATCAATAAATGCAGTAGGGATGCTAAAGATGTGAGTAAAGCTGAAGGTTTCATATTCTACTTTTTTAATCATTAGACAATAAATTTTTTAACCATAACTACAATTTCAAATAGTTAAAACTATTTGTAGCTGGATTATTCGTAAGTATGTTGAAATTGAGGGCAATTAATTCCTGAACCTTCATACGATTAAAATCGGGGAGATAACCGTATTTGGATCCTCTTAATTTGGGATATGTATGTAGGGTTTTTAACTGTGGGGTGATGGATAAATTAAGGTATCCATTGAATTATAATTGCGGGAGGAGTGATTATAATCTCGTGTAAGGGATTCGAGAAATATTTTCTTAATCACATTTAAATATAATATTATTTTAACTTTAAACCAATATTTAGAAGATAAATTAAATAAGAAATTACGTACTTAAGTATCACGTTAACAGATTTTTATAAATAAATATTTCTTTCACTCTATTATTAAATATGATATATATTCTTCTTGGATTTTTTCAATATTCCATAACTTTTTCTTTCATAACTCTATCCTTTATGTATTCTGCAGGATTTCCTCCAGCAACTACCCAAGGATTAATGTTTTTAAAAACTGCAGATCTAGCGGCAATTACCGCACCTTGACCAATATGAACTCCTGGTCCAATAAATGCATCTGCTGCAACCCATACCTGGTCTTCAATTGTAATGGGTTTTAAGATCAATGGAAAGTTATAAATTCTGTAATCGTGAGAAGATGCACATAAATAGGTTTTTTGTGAGATCACGGTATGTTTTCCAATTACAATTTTACCTTGATTATAACAATCAACTTTAGGCCCCATAACAGAATGTTCTCCTATTTCTAAATTCCAAGGCGCCCAAATTCTGGCACTGGCATAGATATGCGCATTCTTTCCTATTTTAGCTCCAAAGATTTTTAATACAAACATTCTCCAATCTCTAAAAACGCTTAGGTTAAATGGTCTTACAAAGATCCAGTAAACACCATTCCAAACCAATCTGCTTAACTTGTTCGATATACTAAAACTAAAATCGTAAGCCGCTAAATTTACTGCTATTGCTTCTTTCATAACTTTGAATTTAATTTTTAATAATGGTATGATATAATTCAAAGGTTTGGTTAGAAACCGCTTTAATATCATACTTGTTTTCTACTAATTGCTTTCCTCGCTGTCCCATCGCTTTGAGTTCTTTGGTAGATTTGTCTAGAGCATCTTTAAGGGCATTGGTTAAATTCTGAACGGAGAGTTCAATCCACCACCCACAATTATGAGTGTTTAATTCGCTCCAGGGGGTGCCTGTAGTAGTAATAACCGGAACCCCAACTGCTAAGGCCTCTATCACCACCAAACCAAAATTTTCACTATAGGTAGGTAATACAAAAATATCTGCTTGGTGAAAGAGGTCCCATTTATTTTTACCATAAACTCCGCCTAAAAATTTAATCTGATCTTCAATATTTCTTTCTTTGGAAAGCGCTATTAACTCATTTATATAGCTTTCTTCACCCTCCCCTGCAATTATTATTCTTAGGTTTTTATTTCTAAGTTGATGAACGGCTTCAATTAAAAGTTCTATTCCCTTTTTTGGATGAACTCGAGATAAAAAAAGAACATTTCTATAATTTTTTTCTTCAGAGATTTTATCTTGAAAGTGGATCTCAGAAAGGTCAATTCCATTGGGAATAATTTCTGTTGGAAGTTGATAACCTAAATTTCTAAATTGTTCCATTTCAGATTTTGCTGTGGCATGTAAAAAATTTGCCCTTAAAATTGCATGATGCTGATAAAGCATCATTGCTACTTTTTTCTTTAACGGATGTCTTTTTAAAATATAGGGCTCTAGCATTCCGTGAGGAGACAGTAACACTTTTATACCCATACGTTGAGCAATGTTCTGTAAAAGCCAATTTTGAGGTTCCCAAATCCCGTTGATATGGACTAGATCTGGTTGAATTCTTTTCAAAATTGAAATAAATTCTTTTTTAATTTTGAACCATCTGGATAAACTAAAATCTATAAAAACTGTTTTTACATTGGTCAAAACAATTGGGTTTAAAGATTTTCCTGTTAGCACAGTTAAATCTACGGCCTCCTTCATCTCATTAGCTAATAGCTTTATATAAACGGCGGTTCCACCAGATTTTTGATCTATAGAACTTACATATTGTATAACTTTCATTAATCTGAATTTAGAAATTTTAACTAGTCCTGAAGCTGGAAATCTGCTAAGATGTTTTTATAAATTACCTCTATCTTATTTAATGCCTCTTGAGTATTAAAACGCTTCGCATTTTCTAATCCAGACGCTATCACCTGCTTTCTCTCTTTCTCATTTAAAGAAATAACATGGTCTAAAATTTTTGCAGATTGATTTTCCCAATTAGAAATATCAACTACATTAGGTTGTCTGGGAATGTAAAAACACGCATCTCCACCTACTTCTGTCATAGGCTTATTTTTGGTAGTAATAACGGGGCAGCCGCAAGCCATTGCTTCTGCAATAGGCCATCCAAAACCTTCTTCCAGGGATGGAAAAAGAAGCACCGTAGCCCCCTGATATAACTTTTGTAAATAACTATTACTCACTTCTGTTAGAAAATGTACATCAGAAAAGAATTCTAAACTTTTTGCAATCATTTTAAGTTCTATAGTACATTGCGGGCCTACCATAAGAAGTGGTAATTTCTTTTCCTGTAACTCTCTCCATTTCCCATAAATCTTTAATACTCCAGCTCTGTTTTTATAGAATTGATTTCCTCCTACATGCAAGATATATCCGTCATGTAATTTTATTTTAAAATTTTCTGAAAGTTCATTACGAACTTCATCTATGTTTCCTGGGTTGAATTCTTGATTTAATCCATTATAAACCACTTCAGAAAATTTTGGAGTTTTAGGTAAAAATCTATGCAGATCATTTTTGGTCTTATGAGATATTGAAATAAAATTATTTGCTTTAGAATATCCTCTCCTTATAAGATTTTGATATAGTTGACCTAATCTTTTAACCGGATTTTCTGAAATTTCTCCTAAAGCAGATCTCTGTGCTAAAAAATCATGACAATGTACTACATGAGGCCTATTTGAAATGTTAGGAACCCACATTCCTAAAGCCTGATCACAAACAACAAATAATGTGTTCTTAGGAAATCGCTTCATTTTTTGCTGAAATGAAATTTTAAAAATTATATATTGATCGATATAACCTAACCATTTTTTAGCCCCCCGGGAAATAGATATTTTATTAAAATATGGCTTTGGATAAAAAATTTGCACCGTATGATTTCTTTCTTGCATACCTTTTGCCAGCATCTCTGTATAAAGTGAAATACTCCGTATGTTAGAAAATTCAGGATGTGTTAAAAAAACAATGTTCATTCTTCTTCCTGTTGCTTAAAAGCAGCTATAATTAATCCTCCGGTGAGAATGCTAAATCCTAAGGCAGTAGGTTGAGACCACTGACCTTGTAGAATTGCAATGGCTCCAAAACTCAACAATAACCATGGTAAAACATTAGAATTACCTATGGAAGTCCAGGAACCTCTAAAAAATTCCATTACCAGACTAATTCTTGTAATAATTAGCAATATTCCCAGCAACAGTCCCATTTCTCCAATAATTCTACCCCATTCCCCTTCCGGAAGAAGATATGCAGCGGTTTCCCCCGTTAGTAATTTTGAGGCGACTTTACTACCTAGGCCTAGGCCCAAACCCATATATGAATTTTCGGGATCCACTACAGCGCTATACATACCACCTAAGAGACGATCTACAATAGTGCCCTGAATTCCTCCTTCAGTTTGGTTAGCAATTTCAATTCTTTGAGAAAAAACATTAGTTGCCGTTTGAAAAAAATTGAATTTATTAAGAGATAATAATAGTACCCCTCCAATAAACACTGCAATTATAAACTTTTTAATTAGGTGTGATTTTTTTCCAGAACTTAATAAGAGAAATATTAAACTTAAAATGGTTTGCATTAGAATGGTTCTACTTATACTTAATGGAATTGCAATTATTAACGCCACCGCAGCTATGGTTAAAAGTAATTTTGACACCTGATTCTCTTCTTCTCTAATTAAAAAATAGAATATATATGCGGCGGCAAGACCATAAAAAAGGGCCAGCCCATTTGTGAACGAGAAGGTACCTGGAACACGATAAAAATCCCCAATGGCTCCAAATCCAGAACCAGCCATATCTCCCCCTACTCCCCTATTAACCCATGAAGATTGAGGACTAAAAAATTGAAAAGCAACTAAAATTGTCATCCCTATAGTTAAGTAAAGCATGATTTTTCCCAACCTTAGTACATCGTCCTTATCAAATACATGACCTATAACGAAAATCAATGGAAAATGAATCAAGGTAATTCGCATACCGTATATGGCCACGATTAAATTCCCATGGCCTACAAACATTGTAAACACTAGGGATAATATAGTTATGCCCCAAATAAATTGAACATATCCATTAGGCCTCCATATGTTATCTTGAAAAACTTTAAAAAGTATAAAAATCGCGAGAGGATCTCGAATGATTAATAAAGGCTCTGCAAATGAGGGTAAAATCCATTTTCTTAAGGCTCCTTCAAAAATGAGAAGCCAGAAATATAGCCAGATTGCTTTTTTAACAGATATTATCGATCTCTCTTTCAAATCGCTATTAATTTTTTACTGAATAATGGTTTATAGCCTGTACCATCTCTTCGCCGTAAACTTTCCAAGGTCTTGTCTTTGCCTTTTTGATGGCCATTTCTCCTACTTTTTCTAAAGCTGATGGATTTCTTAGAATGAGTTGAATTTGCTCTATTATAGCATCTGTAGAGCCAGGTGAGATTATCCAACCATCTACATTATGATCTATTAAGTCTGCTCCACATGTTCTATCTGTTGTTATTACAGGTGTACCTTGAGACATCGCCTCTGTAATTACTAACCCAAAACCTTCAAATAATGAAGGGAATAATAGCAAATCATTTTCTCGCATGAGCTTTAAAATTTCTAGGTGAGATAAAGCTGGAATCCAATGATGTTTTTCAAGATTCTTATAGAGAAGCTTACAGTTTTTTACAGGTTCCTTACCAACAATAGTAAGTTCAATTTTATCTATCAATGCGTCTGCAGCTTCAAAGAGATATGATATTCCCTTTCTTTGAGACAATCCTCCTACAAACAAAATTTTCAATTTCCTATTTCTTAACGGCCGATACTTTCTTTTTTCAATAACAGGAGGAAAACCATACGGCACTACTGAAATAGGAGGTAATTTTTCTGGATAATACTCCAAGGTCTTTTTGGTAAAAGAGCTGGCAACGAAAATGTGATCTGAAAACCTTATTTCCTCATCTTTTCTCTTCAGTTTTAGATCTGAATCTTTAAACGTTTCCATGGTTGAAGCCCATTCTGGATGAAGTACTCGTTCTCTTTCTAAAAGGTCACGCATGGCTCTCCAATATCCTATTGGTAGTTCATAAAAACATTTAACTCCTTTAGCCCTGGCTATTTTAAAATTTTCAAGAGCTCCATCTTCAAAGGAGTAAACCATTACTTCTTCAGATAATTTTTTAGCAACATGTTTATCTAAATCTTTATAAACATTATCAATACAAAATGGACCAACTTCATGTTTGGTGAATTTTGAATCGTTTAATTTCCCTAGAAAAAGTCTAAATAATTCTTTTAATGGCCGATGCGAAGTATAAGGCCTAATATTGTTGGGAAAGGTTCTTTTAGAGAATTCTTTTAAGGGTTTTAGTTGAATGAATTTATAGAGATAATTAGATTCAAAGAATGCTATACACGTATAGAATTGATATAGTAATCCATTTTCTGCCAAAGAATTGGTTAACGCTCGCACATTAGCATTTCCAGTGGGATGAGATACTATTAATTTAGTTTTGCTCATATTGTTGAACTGATTTACGTATAATCTGTAAATATTTTTCAGACACATATGTTGAAGTATGTTCTTTTAAGTGTGCCTTGAAATAACTTCTTAATTCATTCTGCATCATGGGATTACCCAATAATAATGTTACTTGGTTGTATAAAGACTCAAGATTATTTCTTTTAAATACAATTCCTGTTTTGCCAATAGCATCTGGCAAACCTCCTTCATTAGAAACTATAGGGATACATCCACATGCAATTCCTTCTAATGCTACAATCCCATAGGGTTCTTTCCATCTTGAAGGAATCAAGATATACTTATGCTCATTCAATTTTTCAACCAAATCAAGTCCTGTTAAGGCACCGGTAAAACTGACCAATTCTGTAATATCATTTTCTTTTACCAAAGACTTTAAATTCTCCCACTCTGGACCATCGCCAACAATTGTCAACTTTTTAAAGTTGGAAGCTCCTGATTTTTCAGTAGCTTGTTTCAACATTTTTATAAGTCCAATGGCCATGTCTGCGCCTTTATCTGAAACCAATCTTCCTAAAAAAACAAAATCTTTTGTTTTCTCTATTTCAGAAATTCTCTTAAAAAGCTCCTCTTTATAAGCATTCTCAATAACTAGTGCGTTCTTATGAGTTTGTTTTTTTACAGCATTACTAACGGCAATAACAGTATTGGCTTTATTCAACCACATTAATTTTAGTTTATCTGGAAAAGATCTTGTGCCATTAAGTCTTTGAATCCAGGTATGAAGTGCAACTACATGAGGTTTTCTTAAAAACAAAAGAGGCCACGATAATTTTAAGCAAGGATTATTTTCAAACACAAGATCTGCCCATTGATGCTCTTTTATAATTCTAAATTTATCTGGATTTCTAACGATAGGATAAGGAAAATTGCAACTAGAATTAATTTGATTTTTAGACCATGTCATCACTTTAATATCTATTCCACATTTATATAAATAATTAGCAAGAATTTCAGTATTCATTTCAATTCCCCCGATATGAGGATAAAACTGATGAGATAGAATAAGGATTTTCATATGCCTTAGATTAAATCAACATATTCCAATGAATTTCCTTTATGCTTACAATAAGTTCAAGATCATTTTTAAAAGTCTGTACTACAGAGGCTGCTTTAAGAGTTTCGGCTATATCTTTTGCTACCAGAGACGCCCGGTTGATCTCTACCAAATTAGGTTGATGAACAATTGCCTTATTGATCGTAGCAGTAAAAAAACCACAATTTTCAGAATAATTGTGAAATTTGATATAGGGTGCGGCAACTGGAATTCCATGCGACAAAAACGTTGCTACACTGCCACTTTTTCCCAATAAATGTCGAGGAACAGGTGTAATTCCCAAATTAGAATTTCTAATCACGCTTGATAACTCTTTATCTTGTAAAAATCCTATCAGTTTTATTTTATCAGATATATCAGGAATAGTTTTTAAAGATGCCTTTAAATCTAGCTTAGATCTTTTATCACCTCCTAATATTAGAATTTCATAACGCATTCCTTTCTTTTTTAATTCTTGCACCAAAGTCTTTAAAAAATCTCGTACAGAATCCCGAAGTGTTAACTGACTGAAAAATGTAATTACAAAATTTTCAAAATTCTTATTGTGTATGTTATCGTTCATAGGAATGTTAGAGAAGATAGGCAAAGGCAATGCATCTATATTTAAGGTTTCCAATCTTTCTTGATATACCGGAATACTCGTATGCACCACAGGTGGATCTAATTTTCTAACTAAATTTTTAATGATTTTCTTCTGAATAAAAGCAATACATCTATTTTTTAAATTTTCATTCTTCCACCCACAATTCATGAAACATTATATGCCAGGTTCTCCCCTTCCCAATATTATAAAGCGTATTGCGTAGATTCCATGGGATTCCTTTTTTATGATATGCATATGGTACAAATTGCAAACTTAAAATCTCAGGGTTTATGGCCTTCACAAAATCTTTCGCTAGAGTTTCTTTTCTGTGAGATGAAAGGTTTTTGCCCAATCTTCTAATTGGTATTTCTTGCCTATTTGTCATCTTTATATTCATTTATATAAAAATCTGCGTAAGAGATAATAGCCACTTTTAAACCAAGTTTCCACAATTCAGTACCCATCATAAATGTATAATCTCCTACCCCATCTTTGCCTGGTTCAATACAGCCGCATATAAAAAGAATATTCATATTAACTTGTGAGATTATTTAAGAGATGTTTTCCTGAATCTTTTATCGATCTTAGTTTTAAAGCTTTTTCTGTTCCAATAAATTTAGAGAGCTGCGTAAAGAAATTACCACCGTAGGCATAGGGTTCTTTAAAACCTAACCTCTTAATGTTTGTTCTACATTCTCGTAACAGTTCTGGATAATTAGGATAAGAGTTACAATAATATACACTTAAGGCTTTTCTGCTTAGCTCTCTAGCCGTATCACGATCTAAGGTTAACTGAAAATATTTTACATAAGAATTATAAGAATAAAGCCAACTCTCATATATTTTCTTTGATGTAAACCGCTTACTCACGCTTAGCGGCACATCTCTTCTATAATAGAATATTGCTCCTGGACAAAATATGATTCCTTCAGAAAGTAAAATAAGTCGGCTGAAATATTCTCCATCGTTATTAAGCAATACTTTTTCATCCCAACCATGCGTTTTCATGATTAATTTTCTGGAAACTAACCATATTCCTGTGGTATAATACTTACCGAAATTTGAGAACATTTCTCTAAAATAATCTGCAACTTTTAAATCTTTATAATAAAATTCAAATCCCTTTTCCAGTTTCTTTTTATCATCAATAATATTTCCCATAATCCCGCTGAAAACATAATCAGGACCATAAGCTAGATATTGATTGACTTGCATTTCTATTTTTTGTGGATGTAAAATGTCATCGGCATCTAAAAACTGAAACAACTCTCCAACGGCTCTTTCTATTCCAAAATTTCGGGCAGAACAAGGCCCATTATTAGAAAGTGAATAATATTTTAACCGCTCATCTCTAATCTCAAAAATAATAGCTTCAGAATCATCTACACTCCCATCGTTTACAACAATAATCTCTACGTTTTTATAGGTTTGTTCTATACAACTTTGCAGAGTTTTCTTGATATATTTTTCAGAATTATATACCGGGATAATTATAGATACTAAAGGTTCCATAAGAAATGAAGTTTTAGAATGCGGTTAATTATGTTGAAATCGTTTTAGATCAAAAGATGGTTCTCGTAATTCATGATCATCCCGTAACTTATCTAAATAGAATTTATATTGCGCATCAACTTTTCGAGCTATATCATCCCAACAATATTGGTTCACTACAATTTCTCTAGCTTTTTGGGATCTTTTATAAAGTAGATTCGGATCTTTAAGGGTAGAAATCACAATATTGGCAAGACCTTGGACATCTCCTCTTTCTGCCAACATCTCTTTTGGAACAAAATCTGATGGCCCCGGAATATCATATGCCGCTACAGGCAATCCTGCACACATCATTTCTAAAGCTCCAAATCCAAAACTTTCCAGATAGGAAGGAAAAATTCCTATATGACAATCTGTTAATAGTTCTGGTAGATCTTCAGATTTAAACTTTGGGATCACCTCTATGCATGAATGCATTTTCTTCGGAAAAAATTTCAAGACTTGAGACTCTGTTTGAAACATTCCTTGAGTGCCTAATAATTTCAATTTAATATCAGGAAATTGCAATCTCAAAAGTTTAAAAATCTTAGGAAAATCTAGAGCTCCTTTTCTATAATCGAAAGTGCCAACAAATACCACTGTGAAAGGAGAATGAAGATCAAAATTATTGCGTTTAAATTGAAGGATCTTTTCTGATGGAATTCCGTTTGGCACAATGATTATTTGCTTTTCAACAAAGCCTTTAGAAATTAGAAGTGCCTGATCTTTTTTATTCTGTACCTGAATAATATCTGCCTGTCTCAAACAATAATCTACTCTTTTTAATTCCTTCTTCTGAAGATTTTGTTTTCTTCAAAAGATCCTTGAACTTCAGGATAGCATTAAATATTTTTGTCTTAAGATCATATCTAAAAGAAATAAGATCAAAATGATAGGCAAGAATTGCGGGACGAGCTATAAATAAGGTATTTTTATCAAACAGGCTTCTTCTAAAAGGCAAAGTATCATACTCGTATAGAACTACATCAAATTGAAATGTATTTTCTATAAGAAATTGTTTTAACGCATTGCTATGCTTAACCTGATTATATCTTTCTGAATCTGGAATTCCAAGTAATTGCTTGTCAACCAACGTGGTCTCCCACCCAAGTTTCTCTAAGCTATCTGCCAATTCAATCCTGTTTTTTGTAAAACCTTTCTCTAGAGAGAAATTACCTTTTGAACATAATGCTATTCTCATAAGCAAGATTTAATAATTAAGAGGGGTTTTAGAAAAGTAGTGTGAGGAAGAGCTAATTTTCTTTAATTCGGTATTAAGGCTGGGGAATAATTTTATGTGAAAAATATTAATTTAGTAATCTTGATAGATCTCCAACTATAACTACATAATGACGGAGAAAAACCAAATAAAGCTTATTCATAAAACCTACATTCTTTGCCTTTTTTAAAGATCATTTTAATCTCCCATAATCTGGGTTTAAGCAGAGATATTATCTTTAAAACCTTAATTTTTCTCTTTTCTCCATTAGATTTTTTGAAATTAGCCTGTCCCTTTCCAACGCGTTTCGCTTTTTGTACTAAGTCTTTAACCGATGGTCTTGCTGGATGTTGAACCATGACATTTGGTGCATAACCTATTTTAGAGCCTGCAAAAAATGCCTTTTTTCCCCATTGATAATCCCCACCGGAGAGCAGATCTCCATTAAATGGTCCAATCTTTTCGAACATTTTTTTATAAGTAAACATGTTTGCAGTAACTGCATTTCCGGATGCTACATAGGCTTTTTGAGGAAATGCAAAAAATTGATCATAAAGTTCCACCCTTGAAGGAGTTTCATTTTTATAAAAGATTTCTATACTCCCACCAATTCTATCTATTTCAGGATGATCTTGAAAAAAGGAGACCGCATTTTTTATCCAATTTTTGTCTGGAATACAATCTGAATCTGTAAACCCTATAATAGTTCCTTTACTTATTAATAATGCTGAATTTCTAGCTGCGTAAGATCCTGGTTTAGATTCCGTAATTACACTACAGTTGGCCGGAACTCGAAAATCTTTTGGCATTAAATCTTCCGGAGCATTATTTACTACTATAATTTCAAATAATTCTTTAGCATAGGTCTGATTTTCTAATGCTTGCAAGCAAAGTTCTAATCTTGTCCAATCTTTGTAAGTGGGTATAATTATAGAAACTGTCATTATTTTTCTATGCTGTTAAGATCTGTTCTTTAGATACCTGTTCTTTTTTCAGGGCGATGGAATTCGCAAAATCTACAATTAAATGAGCATTTTTTTGAACGGAGTTGGAAGCATCTATCGTCATAACCGGGATACCTCTTTCTGCAAGAAGATTTATTGCAGTTTCAATTCTATTCATAGAAAGTTTTGTAAAATCTTTTAATTCTGCTGGATCCAAATTTTTATGCATATCTCTAATATCTTTTCTCCCCTGTATCCTTCGCGTAATTTCATCCAGATCAGTTTTTATATAGACAAGTGCATTGGGTAAGGGCATTACCGCTACTCTTCTCTCAATTTCTTCAGATTCGGTTATTTCAACATGATCCTTGTAAAGTACTCTATCAATCATATTTATCAAACCTTCATCGGTGATCATAATCTTATCAGATTTCTGCTCCATCAATATTTGGATCTTTTTTATGATTAAATAGATAAATTCAGCTTTCTCAAATCTCAGATCTAGACCATTGGAGTTTTTGGCTTGTTTAAAATATATGTTCTTCCAACAAGCATCAATATATTCTGGATATTTTTGTGTAAACCTTAATCCAGCCTCCTTTAAAATATAAGTGTCAACAAATTTTCTACCCAACTTAATGGTTCTATAAATACGTTTTATAAACTGAAGGTTTGTTTCTTTAATTTGGGTTCTAGGATTTTTAGACTTTCTTCCCTCTAGAATATCTCTAATGATCTTCTTTGTAAATTCGGTTTTAGTTAGATCCCCAACCGGATTTTGATTTGATATTGTCTTCCATTTGTAGGTTGAACTTTGAATTCGGTCCAATTCGCTGAAAATTGTAGATTTTCCAACTCCAGGCACTCCGCAAATTTCTAAGATCTTAGCCATAATTAGAGTTTAAACCTGTTGAGATATTTTTATTTCCTTGAATGATTTCTCTGAATAAGGTTTAATTAAAAAGCCTTCTCCTACTTTTAAAACAGCTTTTTCTGTTCGTGTTTCCTGGATTTTATTACTTTCAGATAAGATCTCATTCTCTAAAAGCGCTTCTTTCCCTGGTCTAAAAGTTTTTAGAACGGCTAAATCCCCTTCATAATTAATAACTTCCTCTTTAAAAATATCGTTATAAGAAATCAATTTTACCAAATTCCAATTCCTGGAATAACGTTCTCTTCTTGTCTCTAATTCTTTAGTGATTTTATTCTGATAATTCTTCCCTAATAATGAAATGTAATAAAGCGCATCCTGTTCATTGTCTGAAGAATGAACCCCATTATAATTGCTTCTCTTAACTTTAGAACTTTTATTAATGAGATTTCTAAAGGCATATTTTGCTTTTAAATTATTATAATTTGTCATTCTAGATTGCTTTTTTAAGGCCTCCTTGCTTAAAGGTTTTGGATGATAATCATAAACGCATAGTATGGCTGCAGGATTTCCTCCCGAGTATTTAAAAGGCCCCTTATCCCATTTACCTCCACGAATATGCCGTGTACATTTATTCTTTTCCTTAGTATTTAAATATTTAAAATCAAGAATTTCAAAATAGAACTGATCTTTCAGAAAATACATAAAATCATTTAGCAACTTATCTTTTATAAGTCGTTCCCTTAATACGTAAACAATTAATTCTCCTCCACGAATATCAGATGACAAACTTTTTTGTAGCATAGCCAAATCTGGCTTAATTTCTACTAGTTTCGATAAGGTATCTTCCGCTGGTGCATAATTTTGCTCTTTTAACCAATTGAATAGATTTAACACATTAGGTTCAAATTCCAATTCTAAAAAAGGCATCTGATCTTTTAAAACTTTAGTATAGTCATGTTCAATATTAGATGGATAAGATCTAAAACCTTCTAAACCGGAGCTAGCGCCTTTATGAAAAATTGCGTGATAAGTCAGGGATGCGAAATACATCACCGGTGAGGGCACATAAACTCCTTTAAATAAGATCCTGCTCTCTATAAGATGATAAGAAAGATTGGACTGGAAATATGGAATCCCTTTATGTGCACCAAAATTGCTTCCGGTAATAGTATAGATATCACATTTAAGACCTGTACCATTATCTACAAAGGTTACAAGATCATTTAATAAGTGTCTGTGTTCATCTCTTATAAGAATATCCATATCTTCCCCTTCAGGTATTTCCGGAAGATCTTCCCACCACCTTAAAAGTACATAATCTACATTTCGCTCTTTTAAAATTGAAAAGAATTCCATTCGTTCCAAACCCTTTTTAACGAAAACTCTCGGTGATTTATAAGGCTTAACCACACCTTTAACTTCTCTATATTTTTGAGCAGTTTGCTTATATGTTTTCCTCAAAAATTTATTGGTAATAATATCTTTCTGAACATTTTCTGGTAATACCTGAATTACTTTATGGATCCAAGATCTAACTTTTGAAGAAGCAACATTAGAAATAACTGTGTCTTGAGTTAAACCAATTTGAAGGTTATTATTTCTCATAATACAAATCTTTATCGATTATTAAAATGTTTGTTAATTATGATGACACTATTTTAGTATCAATCTTAAGTTTTTGGCTTTGTTACTAGACTCTAATCTTAACAAGTAAATTCCTTTAGAAAGCCATGAAGCCTCAATTATGGCTGTTTCTTTTATACCTTTTAAAGCTTTCCCTACTTTTATGTCTTTCACCTTCATTCCTTTAAGGTCATATAGGGTTAGCATGTAATTTGTATCTTCTGTAAAAGAGAATTCAACATTCGCCTCTGTTGTAAAAGGATTTGGATATACGAAAAAGGTATCACTGGCTAAAGTTATTTCTTCATTAGAGGTTTCAGTTGAACTTGCTTTTTCAGTTTTAGTCACGGTGGATGTAATCGAAGTTTTCAGATTGGAAGTGAAATTATAAACATCGTTAATTTCAGCGGCACTTAAGGCTACATTATAAATTCTAACATCATCTAAAGCACCCTGTAAACCTCTATATCCGTTAGCTCCAGCCCCTAAATCTAAATTTAGAGAATTAGTATTTATTGCACGTGTAGAAGAGAATGTCTTAGAGCTATTTAGTACCCCGTTGATATATAAACTAATAGCTGTACCATTATAAGTTACCGCGATATGCATCCAAGTATTACCATTGGTTGGATAATTTATTTGAGAATCTAGTCGATATGTATTATTCGATGATTTTTGATTGAATCTAAAAAAGAGCTTCCCATTGCTAGCTAGAGATAACTCATAACCATCAGTACTATTTTGATCTGCTTTTTTTACTAAATATTGAGTTCCCAGTTTTTCAGGACGTATCCAGGCTGCAATTGTAATTTGTTGAGTTATATCTAGCGATTGATGATCTGGTGCAGATCCATATTGGCTTGTTCCGTTAAATCTTAACGCCTGACCTTGTTTTCCTAAAATCCAGGTTGGATTTCCTATTGCAACTGCATTATTTGAATATGCTGAAGCATCTGAAATTGCAGAACCAGTACCTTCATCTAATTTATAATGAGCTACTAAAGAGCCTGTTGGAGAGGAAGCCACTGTAGTAAAATTCCAAATTACAGACCAGGGACTTTCGCCTGCAGAATTTATTGCTTTTACTCTCCAATAATAATTACTATTATTTAATAAGCCTGAAATATCGAGATAAGCTTGATAAATATTAGTCTGATTCAATATTAGATTAGTGAAAGATTGATCTTGAGCAACCTGTACAGCATAGTAAGAAGTTCCTGAAGGAGAATTCCACCGTAAAGTGGGAGCTACAGGTATATTAGTAGCAGTGTTGGATGGTGAAATTAATACTGGAGCATCAGGAATTGTTGGTAAAGTTGATATCGTTGTAAAACTTCGAATCTCAGACCAAGCACTATTACCTGAAGCATTCGCAGCTCGTACCCGCCAATAATAAGTAAGATTATTTGTAAGTCCTGTGAGTTGAATTGTAGTACCACTTAAATTGGATTGATTAAGAATGGTAGTATTGAAATTATTTGAATTCGAAACTTGCACATTATAAGAAGTAGCATTTAAAGTTGTATTCCAGATTAAAATTGGATTTAAACTAACATTTGTAGCTAGATTCTGAGGTGAATTTAAAGTAGGGGCATTTGGAGGAGATGGATTATTATTTATAGTGGCAATAGCATTTACTTCTGAAGCCGTTAATGCAATATTATATATTCTAACATCATCCATTGCCCCTTGAAGTCCTCGATATCCATCATTTCCGGAACCTATAGCTAATGTCATATTATTTACAGCAATGGGAACTGCCGAGGTATAAGACTTACTGCTATTTAAAATACCATTAAGATATATTTTTATAGAACTTCCATCAAAAGTAACGGCAACATGTATCCAGGTTGTACCATTAAATGGATAGGAAGTTTGAGAATCCAGTCTATATGTATCTTTAGATGTTGCTTGATTATATCTAAAGAAAATTTTCCCGCTACTGGATAAGGATAATTCATAACCATTAATCGCATTCTGTTCAGATTTTTTGATCACATATTGAGTTCCTTTTTTTTCTGGTTTTATCCAGGCTGCAATTGTTAGTTTATTTGTGAGATCTAAAGCCGAATTTTGAGGTGCATATGCAAATTGATTACTTCCGTTAAACCTCACAGCCTGACCTTCTACTCCTGCTACTCGTGTTGGATTTCCAACCAAGGTTGCTGGATTTATAATCTCTGAATCGTCTATTAAAATAGCACCCGAAGATTCATTCATTTTATAATGAGCAACTAAAGTAGTGTTACTTGATGCCGGCAGCGTAGTAAATTTAAATGGTGTAGACCAGTTACTATCTCCAGCTGAATTGGTAGATAATACTCTCCAGTAATATTGCGTGTTATTAGATAAACCTGTAACAGCTAGACTTGTTCCTGTAAGACCAGACTGGTTTACAATAAAAGTTGTAAATCCAGAATTATTACTAACCTGCACTTTATAAGAATCAGCACCGGTAACTGCATTCCAACTTAACGTTGGAGTAAGTGACTGATTGGTTGAATTATTTGACGGCGATACCAATACCGGAACGCCGGCAATAGTTGGTAGGGTTGTAAAATTAAAAGGTGCAGACCAGTTGCTATCTCCGGCGGAATTTGTAGATAATACTCTCCAGTAATATTGCATGTCATTAGATAAACCTGTAACAGTAAGACTTGTTTCAGTTACACCTGATTGATCGATAATAAAAGTTGCAAATCCCGCATCTTCACTCACCTGCACTTTATAAGAATCAGCGCCGGTAACTGCATTCCAACTTAGCGTTGGAGTAAGGGATTGATTGGTTGCATTATTTGACTGGCGATACCAATACCGGAACGTCCGGCAATAGTTGGTAGCGTTGTGAAATTAAATGGTGCAGACCAGTTGCTATCTCCTGCGGAGTTGGTGGCTAGCACTCTCCAGTAATATTGAGTGTCATTAGATAAACCGGTAATATTTAGAGTTGTTTCAGTTACACCAGATTGATCGATAATAAAAGTTGCAAATCCAGCATCATCACTCACCTGAACTTTATAAGAATCAGCGCCAGTAACTGCATTCCAACTTAGAGTTGGAGTAAGGGACTGATTGGTTGCATTATTTGATGGCGATACCAATACCGGAACTCCGGCAATTGTTGGAAGGGTTGTGAAATTAAATGGTGCAGACCAGTTGCTATCTCCGGCTGAATTGGTGGCTAGCACTCTCCAGTAATATTGCGTGTCATTGGATAAACCGGTAACACTTAGATTTGTTTCAGTTACACCAATTGATCGATAATAAAAGTTGCAAATCCCGCATCTTCACTCACCTGCACTTTATAAGAATCAGCGCCGGTAACTGCATTCCAACTTAGGTTGGAGTAAGTGATTGATTGGTTGAATTATTTGATGGCGATACCAATACCGGAACTCCGGCAATTGTTGGTAGTGTTGTGAAATTAAATGGTGTAGACCATTCGCTATCTCCGGCTGAATTGGTAGCTAGCACTCTCCAGTAATATTGCGTGTCATTAGATAAACCAGTAACATCAAAATTAGTTTCAGTTACTCCAACTTCATCAATAATAAAAGTTGCAAATCCCGCATCTTCACTCACCTGCACTTTATAAGAATCGGCGCCGGTAACTGCATTCCAACTCAGCGTTGGAGTAAGGGATTGATCGGTGGAATTATTTGACGGCGATACCAATACCGGAACGCCTGCAATAGTTGGTAGTGTTGTGAAATTAAAAGGTGCAGACCAGTTGCTATCTCCAGCTGAATTTGTAGATAATACTCTCCAGTAATATTGAGTGTCATTAGATAAGCCGGTAACATCAAGAATTGTTTCAGTTACACCTGATTGGTCGATAACTAAAAGTTGCTAAATCCCGGATCATCACTCACTTGAACTTTATAAGAATCAGCGCCGGTAACTGCATTCCAACTCAGCGTTGGAGTAAGGGATTGATTGGTGGAATTATTTGATGGTGATACCAATACCGGAACTCCTGCAATAGTTGGAAGTGTCGTGAAATTAAATGGTGTCAGACCAGTTGCTATCTCCAGCTGAATTGGTAGCTAGTACTCTCCAGTAATATTGAGTGTCATTAGATAAACCGGTAATATTAAAAGTTGTTTCAGTTACACCAATTGATCGATAATAAAAGTTGCAAATCCCGCATCTTCACTCACTTGAACTTTATAAGAATCAGCGCCGGTAACTGCATTCCAACTTAACGTTGGAGTAAGGGATTGATTGGTTGAATTATTTGATGGCGATACCAATACCGGAACTCCAGCAATAGTTGGTAGCGTTGTGAAATTAAATGGTGTAGACCAGTTCCTATCTCCTGCTGAATTGGTGGCTAGCACTCTCCAGTAATATTGCGTGTCATTAGATAAACCGGTAACATTTAAGACTTGTTTCAGTTACACCAGATTGATCGATAATAAAAGTTGCAAATCCCGCATCTTCACTCACCTGCACTTTATAAGAATCAGCACCGGTAACTGCATTCCAACTCAGCGTTGGAGTAAGGGATTGATTGGTGGAATTATTTGATGGCGATACCAATACCGGAACGCCTGCAATAGTTGGTAGCGTTGTGAAATTAAATGCTGTCAGACCAGTTGCTATCTCCAGCTGAATTGGTGGCTAGCACTCTCCAATAATATTGAGTGTCATTAGATAAGCCGGTAACATCAAAACTAGTTTCAGTTACACCTAATTGATCAATAATAAAGTTGCTAAATCCTGCATCATCACTCACCTGAACTTTATAAGAATCAGCGCCGGTAACTGCATTCCAACTCAGCGTTGGAGTAAGGGATTGATTGGTGGAATTATTTGATGGCGATACCAATACCGGAACTCCAGCTATTGTTGGAAGTGTTGTGAAATTAAATGGTGCAGACCAGTTGCTATCTCCTGCTGAATTGGTAGCTAGCACTCTCCAGTAATATTGCGTGTCATTAGATAAACCGGTAATATTAAAGACTTGTTTCAGTTACACCTAGATTGGTCGATAATAAAAGTTGCAAATCCTGGATCTTCACTCACCTGAACTTTATAAGAATCAGCACCGGTAACTGCATTCCAACTTAATGTTGGAGTTAATGACTGATTAGTTGAATTATCTGATGGTGATACCAATACCGGAACGCCAGCAATATTTGGAAGTGTTGTGAAATTAAATGGTGCAGACCAGTTGCTATCTCCTGCTGAATTGGTAGCTAACACTCTCCAGTAATATTGAGTGTCATTGGATAAGCCGGTAACATTAACAGTTGTTTCAGTTATACCTGATTGATCGATAATAAAAGTTGAAAATCCAGCATCATCACTCACCTGAACTTTATAAGAATCAGCGCCGTGTAACTGCATTCCAACTCAGCGTTGGAGTAAGGGATTGATTGGTGGAATTATTTGATGGTGATGCTAAGACTGGAACGCCTGCAATAGTTGGAAGTGTTGTAAAATTAAAAGGTGTAGACCAGTTACTATCTCCGGCGGAATTTGTAGCTAACACTCTCCAATAATATTGAATGTCATTAGATAAGCCGGTTATATCAACAGAACTAGTGTCAGTTATATCTAATTGATCGATAACTAATATTACTAAATCCAGAGTCATCACTCACTTGTACTTTATAAGAATCAGCTCCATTAACTGCATTCCAACTCAGCGTTGGAGTAAGGGATTGATTGGTGGAATTATTTGATGGCGATACCAATACCGGAACGCCTGCAATAGTTGGTAGCGTTGTGAAATTAAATGGTGCAGACCAGTTACTATCTCCGGCTGAATTGGTAGCTAGCACTCTCCAGTAATATTGAGTGTCATTAGATAAACCGGTAATATTTAAGAGTTGTTTCAGTTACACCTGATTGATCGATAATAAAAGTTGCAAATCCAGGATCTTCACTTACCTGAACTTTATAAGAATCAGCGCCGGTAACTGCATTCCAACTTAACGTTGGAGTAAGTGATTGATTGGTTGAATTATTTGATGGCGATACCAATACCGGAACGTCAGCAATATTTGGAAGTGTTGTGAAATTAAAAGGTGTTGACCATTCGCTATCTCCTGCTGAATTGGTGGCTAGCACTCTCCAATAATATTGCGTGTCATTAGTTAAACCAGTAATATCTAAACTTGTTTCAGTTACACCTGATTGATCGATAATAAAAGTTGAAAATCCTGCATCATCACTCAACTGAACCTTATAAGAATCAGCGTCATTAACCGTATTCCAACTAAGAGTTGGGGTTAATGACTCATTGGTCGAATTATTTGATGGCGATATTAATACTGGAACGCCTGCAATAGTTGGTAGCGTTGTGAAATTAAATGCTGCAGACCAGTTGCTATCTCCTGCTGAATTGGTAGATAATACTCTCCAATAATATTGCGTGTTATTAGATAAACCTGTAACAGCAAAACTTGTTTCAATAACACCAGACTGATCAACAATAAAAGTTGTAAATCCAGAATCATCACTCACCTGCACTTTATAAGAATCAGCGCCGGTAACTGCATTCCAACTTAGTGTTGGAGTAAGTGATTGATTGGTTGAATTATTTGATGGCGATACCAATACCGGAACGCCAGCTATATGTTGGAAGTGTCGTGAAATTAAATGGTGCAGACCAGTTGCTATCTCCTGCTGAATTGGTAGCTAGCACTCTCCAGTAATATTGCGTGTCATTAGATAAACCGGTAACATCTAAACTTGTTTCAGTTACACCTGATTGATCGATAATAAAAGTTGAAAATCCTGCATCATCACTCAATTGAACTTTATAAGAATCGGCGCCAGTAACTGCATTCCAACTCAGCGTTGGAGTAAGTGATTGATTGGTGGAATTATTTGATGGCGATGCCAAGACTGGAGCTTCAGCAATATTTGGTAGCGTTGTGAAATTAAATGGTGTAGACCATTCGCTATCTCCAGCTGAATTGGTGGATAATACTCTCCAGTAATATTGAGTTTCATTGGATAAACCTGTAATATTTAGAGTTGTTTCAGTTACACCAGATTGGTCGATAATAAAAGTTGCAAATCCCGCATCTTCACTCACCTGAACTTTATAAGAATCAGCGCCGGTAACTGCATTCCAACTCAAGTGTTGGAGTAAGTGACTGATTGGTTGAATTATTTGATGGCGATACCAATACCGGAGCTCCGGCTATTGTTGGCAGGGTCGTGAAATTAAATTGTGCAGACCAGTTGCTATCTCCTGCTGAATTGGTAGCTAGCACTCTCCAGTAATATTGGAGGTCATTAGATAAACCTGTAACATTTAAAGTTGTTTCAGTTACACCAACTTCATCGATAATAAAAGTTGCAAATCCCGCATCATCACTTACCTGAACTTTATAAGAATCGGCACCGGTAACTGCATTCCAACTTAGCGTTGGTGTAAGGGATTGATTGGTGGAATTATTTGATGGTGATGCCAAGACCGGAGCGTCAGCAATATTTGGAAGTGTAGTGAAATTAAATGGTGTAGACCAGTTACTATCTCCAGCTGAATTGGTTGCTAGCACCCTCCAGTAATATTGCGTGTTATCAGATAAACCTGTAACAGCAAAACTTGTTCCTATAAGACCAGACTGATTTACAATAAAAGTGGAAAATCCCGCATCATCACTCAGCTGAATTTTATAAGAATCAGCAGCGGGAACTGCATTCCAACTCAACGTTGGTATAAGTGACTGATTGGTTGAATTATCGGATGGTGATACCAATACCGGAACTGCGGCTATTGTAGGCAGGGTCGTAAAATTAAATGTTGCAGACCAGTTACTATCTCCGGCGGAGTTTGTAGATAATACCCTCCAGTAATATTGAGAGTCATTGGATAATTCAGTAATATTTAGAGTTGTTTCAGTTACACCTGATTGATCAATAATAAAAGTTGCAAATCCAGGATCATCACTCAATTGAACTTTATAAGAATCAGCGCCGGTAACTGCATTCCAGCTCAGAGGTGGAGTAAGGGATTGATTGGTGGAATTATCCGTTGGTGATACCAAAACCGGAGCTCCGGCTATTGTAGGCAGGGTCGTAAAATTAAATGGTGCAGACCAGTTACTATCTCCTGCTGAATTGGTGGCTAGCACTCTCCAATAATATTGCGTGTCATTAGATAAGCCGGTTATATCAACAGAACTGGTTGTTATATCTAATTGTTCAAAAACTATATTGCTGAATCCTGCATCATCACTCAGCTGAACTTTATAAGAATCAGCTCCATTAACTGCATTCCAGCTCAGCGTTGGATTGAGGGATTGATTAGTAGAATTATTTGAGGGCGATATCAATACCGGAACTCCGGCTATTGTTGGAAGCGTTGTAAAATTAAATGGTGTAGACCATTCACTATCTCCTGCTGAATTGGTAGCTAGCACTCTCCAATAATATTGTGTGTCATTAGATAAACCGGTAATATTTAAAGTTGTTACAGTTACACCTGATTGATCGATAATGAAAGTTGCAAATCCCGCATCTTCACTTACCTGAACTTTATAAGAATTAGTCCCGCTAACCGCATTCCAACTTAAGGTTGGGGTTAATGACTCATTGGTTGAATTATTTGATGGTGATACCAAGACCGGAACAGCAGCAATATTTGGAAGTGTAGTGAAATTAAAAGGTATTGACCATTCGCTATCTCCAGCTGAATTGGTAGATAATACTCTCCAGTAATATTGAGTTTCATTGGATAAACCTGTAACATTTAGAGTTGTTTCAATTACACCAGATTGGTCGATAATAAAAGTTGCAAATCCAGGATCATCACTCAATTGAACTTTATAAGAATCGGCGCCGATAACTGCATTCCAACTTAGAGTTGGAGTAAGTGACTGATTGGTTGAATTATTAGATGGCGATACCAGTACCGGAGCTCCGGCTATTGTAGGCAGGGTCGTAAAATTAAATTGTGCAGACCAGTTACTATCTCCTGCAGAATTGGTGGCTAGCACTCTCCAGTAATATTGGAGGTCATTAGATAAACCTGTAACATTTAGAGTTGTTTCAGTTACACCAACTTCATCGATAATAAAAGTTGCAAATCCTGCATCATCACTTACCTGCACTTTATAAGAATCGGCACCGGTAACTGCATTCCAACTTAGCGTTGGTGTAAGGGATTGATTGGTCGAATTATCTGATGGCGATGTTAAGACTGGAACGCCTGCAATAGTTGGTAGCGTTGTGAAATTAAATACTTCAGACCAGTTGCTATCTCCTGCTGAATTGGTGGCTAGCACTCTCCAGTAATATTGCGTGTTATTAGATAAACCTGTAATATTTAAAGTTGTTACAGTTACACCTGATTGATCGATAATGAAAGTTGCAAATCCCGCATCTTCACTCACTTGCACTTTATAAGAATCAGCGCCAGTTACTGCATTCCAACTTAGTGTTGGGTTTAATGACTCATTGGTTGCATTATCTGATGGCGATACCAATAAAGGAACGCCTGCAATAGTTGGGAGCGTCGTGAAATTAAATGGTGTAGACCAATTACTATCTCCGGCGGAGTTTGTAGATAATACCCTCCAGTAATATTGCGTGTCATTGGATAATTCAATAACTGCAAAACTTGTTTCAGTTACACCAGATTGATTGATAATTAAAGTTGCAAATCCCGCATCTTCACTCACCTGCACTTTATAAGAATCAGCGCCGGTAACCGCATTCCAACTCAGCGTTGGAGTAAGGGATTGATTGGTGGAATTATCTGATTGGTGATAATAGTATTGGAACTCCGGCAACAGTTGGAAGTGTTGTGAAATTAAATGATGTAGACCATTCGCTATCTCCAACTGAATTGGTAGATAATATTCTCCAATAATATTGCGTGTTATTAGATAAACCTGTAACAGCAAAACTTGTTCCTATAAAACCAGACTGATTTATAATAAAAGTTGCAAATCCATCATCTTCACTCACCTGAATTTTATAAGAATCAGCGACCGGTAACAGTATTCCAACTCAGAGTGGGAGTAAGGGATTGATTGATTGCATTATTTACTGGCGATATCAATACCGGAGCGTCAACAATATTTGGAAGTGTAGTGAAATTAAATGCTGCAGACCAGTTACTATCTCCGGCGGAGTTTGTAGCTAGCACTCTCCAGTAATATTGCGTATCATTGGTTAAACCAGTAATATTAAGATTGGTGTCAGTTACACCAGATTGGTCGATAATAAAAGTTGCAAATCCAGGATCATCACTCACCTGAACTTTATAAGAATCCGCGCCGGTAACCGAATTCCAGCTCAGCGTTGGTGTAAGGGATTGATTGATTGAATTATTTGATGGTGATGCTAAGACCGGAACGCCTGCAATAGTTGGTAGCGTTGTGAAATTAAATGGTGTTGACCAGTTACTATCTCCTGCTATATTGGTGGCAAGCACTCTCCAATAATATTGCGTGTTATTGGATAATCCGGTAACATCAACAGAACTAGTTGTTATATCTAATTGTTCAAAAACTATATTGCTGAATCCTGCATCATCACTCAGCTGAACTTTATAAGAATCAGCGCCATTAACCGCATTCCAACTCAGCGTTGGAGTAAGGGATTGATTGGTTGCATTATTTGACGGGTGATACCAATACCGGAGCTTCAGCAATATTTGGAAGTGTAGTGAAATTAAATGATATAGACCATTGACTATCTCCGGCGGAGTTTGTGGTTAGTACTCTCCAATAATATTGAGTGTCATTGGATAAGCCGGTAATATTTAAAGTTGTTACAGTTACACCTGATTGATCGATAATGAAAGTTGCAAATCCCGCATCTTCACTCACCTGCACTTTATAAGAATCCGCGCCGGTAACTGCATTCCAACTCAGCATGGGAGTAAGTGGCTGATTTGATGCATTATTTGATGGCGATACCAATACGGGAACGTCAGCAATAGTTGGTAGCGTCGTGAAATTAAATGGTGTAGACCAATTGCTATCTCCAGCGGAGTTTGTGGACAATACTCTCCAGTAATATTGGATGTCATTAGATAAACCGGTAACATTTAGAGTTGTTTCAGTTACACCAGATTCATCGATAATAAAAGTTGAAAATCCAGGATCATCACTCAACTGAACTTTATAAGAATTAGCGCCAGTCACTGCATTCCAACTTAGCGTTGGAGTAAGGGATTGATTGGTGGAATTATTTGATGGTGATACCAATACCGGAACGTCAGCAATATTTGGAAGTGTTGTAAAATTAAATGCTTCAGACCAGTTGCTATCTCCTGCGGAATTTGTGGCTAGCACTCTCCAATAATATTGAGTGTCATTAGATAAACCGGTAACATCTAAACTGGTTTCAGTTACACCTGATTGATCGATAATGAAAGTTGCAAATCCCGCATCTTCACTCACCTGCACTTTATAAGAATCAGCGCCGGTAACTGCATTCCAACTTAATGTTGGAGTAAGGGACTGATTAGTGGAATTATTTGATGGCGATACCAATACCGGAACGCCGGCAATAGTTGGCAGGGTTGTGAAATTAAATGGCGCAGACCAGTTACTATCTCCTGCTGAATTGGTGGCTAGCACTCTCCAATAATATTGCGTGTCATTAGATAAACCGGTAACATCTAAACTGGTTTCAGTTACACCAACTTCATCGATAATAAAAGTTGAAAATCCCGCATCTTCACTCACCTGAACTTTATAAGAATCCGCGCCGGTAACTGCATTCCAACTTAGCGTTGGAGTAAGGGATTGATTGGTGGAATTATTTGATGGTGATACCAATACCGGAACGCCGGCAATAGTTGGTAGCGTTGTGAAATTAAATGGTGCAGACCATTCGCTATCTCCAGCTGAATTGGTAGATAATACTCTCCAGTAATATTGAGTATTATTAGATAAACCTGTAACATCTAAGACTTGTTTCAGTTACACCAGATTGATCGATAATAAAAGTTGTAAATCCAGGATTATCACTCACTGCACTTTATAAGAATCAGCGCCGGTAACTGCATTCCAACTCAGCGTTGGAGTAAGGGATTGATTAGTGGAATTATTTGATGGCGATGCCAATACCGGAACTCCGGCTATTGTTGGTAGGGTTGTGAAATTAAATGGTGCAGACCAGTTGCTATCTCCTGCTGAATTGGTAGCTAGTACTCTCCAGTAATATTGAATGTCATTAGATAAACCTGTAATATTTAGAGTTGTTTCAGTTACACCAGATTGGTCGATAATAAAAGTTGCAAATCCCGCATCTTCACTCACCTGCACTTTATAAGAATCAGCGCCAGTAACTGCATTCCAACTTAATGTTGGGGTTAATGATTCATTAGTTGCATTATTTAATGGCGATACCAATACCGGAACGCCTGCAATAGTTGGTAGCGTTGTGAAATTAAATGCTTTAGACCAATTACTATCTCCTGCTGAATTTGTAGATAATACTCTCCAGTAATATTGCGTGTCATTGGATAATCCGGTAATATTTAGAGTTGTTTCAGTTACACCAGATTGATCGATAATAAAAGTTGCAAATCCAGGATCTTCACTCACCTGCACTTTATAAGAATCCGCGCCGGTAACTGCATTCCAACTCAGCGTTGGAGTAAGGGATTGATTGGTGGAATTATTTGAGGGCGATGTCAAGACTGGAACTCCGGCTATTGTTGGCAGGGTTGTGAAATTAAATGGCGCAGACCAATTGCTATCTCCCGCAGAATTGGTAGATAATACCCTCCAGTAATATTGAGTATTATTAGATAAACCTGTAACAGCAAGACTTGTTCCTGTTAGACCAGATTGGTTTGCAATAAAAGTTGCAAATCCAGGATTATCACTCACCTGCACTTTATAAGAATCAGCTCCGCTAACTGCATTCCAACTCAGCGTTGGAGTAAGGGATTGATTAGTGGAATTATTTGATGGCGATGTCAAAACTGGAACTCCGGCTATTGTTGGCAGGGTTGTGAAATTAAATGGCGCAGACCAGTTGCTATCTCCCGCAGAATTGGTAGATAATACTCTCCAGTAATATTGAGTATTATTAGATAAACCTGTAACAGCAAGACTTGTTCCTGTTAGACCAGATTGGTTTGCAATAAAAGTTGTAAATCCAGGATTATCACTCACCTGCACTTTATAAGAGATAGCTCCGCTAACTGCATTCCAACTCAGCGTTGGAGTAAGGGATTGATTAGTGGAATTATTTGATGGCGATGTCAAGACTGGAACTCCGGCTATTGTAGGCAGGGTTGTGAAATTAAATGGGGCAGACCAGTTGCTATCTCCCGCAGAATTGGTAGATCTTACCCTCCAGTAATATTGGGTATTATTAGATAAGCCGGTTACAGCTAGACTTGTTCCTGTAATAGCGGATTGGTTGATTATAAAAGTTGAAAATCCAGAATTATTACTAACCTGAACTTTATAAGAATTGGCGTTTGTAACTGCATTCCAACTTAATGTTGGGGTTAATGACTGATTCGCTGCATTATTTACGGGTGATAATAAATTGGGTATGTCGGCTATAACTGGGCTGGTCTTTCAGTATAAAGGTCATAAACTTCAGTTGAAGACAAAGCTTTATTGAACATATAAACCTCATCTATCGCACCCTGAAAACCTCTGACTCCATTATTTTCAGAAGAGATCCAAAGTGGAAGTTGATTTACATTAATCCATTGTGTAGAACTTAAAGTCGTAGAATTATCCTGAATTCCATTTACAAATATTTTAATAGTTGAACCATTAAATGTTACGGCTAAATGCATCCATGTATTTCCATCTATAGGATAACTAGATTGGGTGTCGAGTCTAAAATTATTTCCGGATGTGTTTTGATTAAATCTAAAAAAAGCTTTTCCACTACTAGCTAGAGCAAGCTCATAGCCATCTACAGAATTATTTAGTGCTTTTTTAATTAAATATTGGGTATCCACTTTTTCAGGCTTAATCCACATAGAAATTGTTATTTCTTGCGTAATATTTAAAGAAGTGTGATCTCCAATGGTACAATATTGATTGATTCCATTAAATCTTAGATAATTTCCATAGGCATCATTAATCCAAGTGGGATTATTATATGAAGTTGCATTATTTGTATAACTAGATTCATCTGATAAGAGGTTCCCACTAGCTTCCTCAAATTTTAAATGCAATACTAAAGGTTCTACGTTCGCATTTGGTTGTGTAGTGAACTTTCTTGAATTAGACCAACTACTATTTCCTACATTATTAGTAGCCCTAACTCTCCAGTAATAAGTAGTATTAGCAGAAAGATTATTAATAATACTAGTAGTTTGTGTTAAATTGGATTGACTAAAAAAAGGATTTGAAAAACTAGTTGTCTCGGATACTTGAATGGTATAAGTAGATGCACCAAATGCAGAATTCCAACTTAGAGTAGGAATAAGTGCTACATTGGTTTCATTATCTTCTGGCGAAATTAAGATTGGTGTTTCTGGAAGAGAATTAGAGCTACCATCTGAAGCTAGCACTCCTACTGCTTGGCTGGTTGAAGAAGCAAGAATAACAACCTCTGAAGTGAAATTACCTTTACTACTCGTAGAGTTATTATAAGAGCCTGAAATTAAAGTGTGTTGTGACCCAAAAGAAATATTATTAACCGATGATTCTCTATAAAGAATATTTCCCCCTCCATCCCGATCTGTATAAACTACCCTTAGTTTTCCGATGGATTCGTTTAATATAACGATGGGGCGAGTACCTTGAGTTGCAACCTGATAAAGATTATCCCAGCTTCCATTGGGTTGTCTTTTAAGCAAGGCTATTTCTGGATAGTTGGAATTTTCATATCCTGTTTTTACAGCACAATACAAGGTTCCATCTGTAGCAACTGCCATATTTAGATGATCATCTGCCATCCCAAATCCTACATTAACAGCAGATTGTGAGGCCGGCACTTCATTACTGGACCAGGATGTAACGTTTGCACCATCTAAATGAGTTTTAAATCCAAATCTTTTCTGTTTTTGATTGGACCATAAAACTCCAATTTTACCAGGCATTGCGATAACAGCTCCAATGTCATCTGATCCTATATTACTCCCTACAATCATTCTACTACTCCAGGTAATATAAGGGGCATCACTATATATAACGTACATATTATCATCTTCCACCCCATTAAAATCAAAATCGTAGGTATCATCATCCCCATTAAAGGCCATCCACATTCTTCCAGTTCCATCTATGTCTAAAGTGGCAGTTTCCACATCATCATCTAACCAAACATCAACGGTGGAACCTCTTTGTGTCCAAGGATTATATTTTGCAGAGCCAAAATTAAATTCAAGAGATATTAGTTCAGCATATTCTCCTGTTAACAGTAGAATATGAACGGTATTACCATATAACTTACAATCGGCTTTAGAGAAGATTTTATTCGATATTTTCAGGGTATTTACCCAGGTAGTACCATCTAATCTCCATAAATACGTACCTCCAGAAGAGGGAAGTACAGCCCAATGTTTACCTCCATAAAACCAAACCTTAGACTGTGGTTTTTCTCCGGTATCTGCAGTTATTGAAATTGGGCTTAAATTAGTAATAGATTGAAAGCCTTGCTGAGCCTTTAGAGAAAGACTGCAAAGAATGCAACCAAAAATAAGAAGTGTAAAATTTCTCATTTCTTTTAAAATTATCCTGTACCTGTTTTTGAAGAATTCCCTTAACAAGGGAAATTAAATATTTCGAGATCCTATTAAGAGCTGAAATATCTAAATTAAAGGGGGAGAAAATTATTAAAATTATAGACCTGATCTTTTGGAGATAATCAGGTAATTAATCTAATTACACGTCTAAACTTCTTGTAACTCTACCATTTTTTGAAATTTAGTAGAATTTAAAATCAATTCTTTAAAACATCCTTCGTTTTCAATCCTACCATTATTTAACACCAGGATTCTATCTGCATTTTTTATAGTTGAAAGTCGATGAGCCACAATAAGGATTGTGTATTTACCTTGTAACTCTTCTAATCCTTTTTGAATGATCTCTTCAGTTTCTGAATCTAAAGCAGAAGTTGCTTCATCCAGAACTAAGATATCCACATCTTTAAAAAGCTCTCTCGCAATAGAAATGCGTTGTTTTTGACCTCCACTAAGATTTACGCCATTAATACCTAAAATAGTTTGCTCGATTTCAGGAAGTTCTTTTACGAAATCATAAATAGAAGCTTGTTGCAAGGCCCAGAAAAACCTATCTACATTCTCTTTAGATCTATCTGCCCAAAATGTAATATTATTAAATATTGTATCATTAAAAATTACAGGTTCCTGAGTGATATAACCTATTCTATTTTGATAGGTCTCTAAATTTAACTGAGAAGAGCTAATCCCATCAATATAAAGATTACCAGAACCTACAGGCATAAGCCCACAGATAATATTGATTAATGTAGTTTTTCCACTTCCACTCTCACCCACAAAAGCAACTGTTTGATTCTTTTTAATTTTAAGGTTGATGTTCTTCAAAACATAATGCTCGGCATAATTAAAAACCACGTTATGAAGTATGATATCTCTTTTGAATTTATCTAATCTAACAGACCCTGATGTTTCTTTAGCTAGCTCTAACTGACTTTCAAAATTTGTCATATTTTCCATAGAACCGGAAACCTCTAAAAATTTGTTATAATGAGTTTGAAGCAAGATCATTGAAGACAAGGCTCTGTAAAAAAAGAGTAAGCTTATTAAAATGGTACCTAAAGTTCCCGCCATAAAATTAACCTGAATTAAAATCACGCTACTCACAACAATAATTAAAATTGGTTCTCTAATAGAAGTTACAATTGCGCTTAGCTTACCAATGGTTTTATTGCTATCTTCTATAAGATCTATTACCCGTTTTAACTTTGTATTATATCTATTGATATACCCGGTGGCTTTTAAATATTTAAAATTGGTAACAAACTGTAAGATGAGACCTTGATAATGATTTCTACCATAGGTGAGCTTTCTGGAATATTCTTTAGTGATCTTGTAAAGTCTCTTATAAATGAAATTAGTCAAAAATCCACCTATGCAAATAAGCAGTGCAAACTCTGCATCAATAAAAAATGCAAAAGTCATGTAAACACACATCATTGTAATTTGTTGGAAAGAACCAAAATAACTCTGATACGCCAACGAAATTCTACTTACTTCTCCAGACATGGTATTTTGAATTCTCCCGGCATCTGTCATTACAAAAGCTTTATAAGATATTTCAGAAAGAGATTTAGAAAGACCTAAACGTATAGCTTTTACAAAATAATGTCTCAAGTTCACCTCATAAGAACTGCTAATAAATTGCATAATTCCCTTTAAAATAAAAAAAATACACATTACAATTAAGATGGTAGAAAGGTTCAAGCTAAATCCAATGCTCTCAATACCATCTACCAGAAATTTTAATTTTCCCAGTCCAGAACCATCCACAGAAGAGCCTTCATCTACTTTTTGTAATAACGGTAAAAACATGGCAAGTCCAAAGCCATCTAAAATTCCCACAACTAATGCTTAACCCCATGGCTATAAATATTTTAACACCTAACCGGCTATAGAAATAGTTAAAACTATTAAAGTATTTATTGAGTAAAAATTTAAAATATCTTGTCATTAGGTTTCATTCTGATAAATTAATTTTCTCATGAAGAATTAATAATTTGCAGTTGGAATGGAATTGTTTTTAGTATAAAGTTCATATATCTTACGAACTCCCTCATCTATTTCTATACTATATTGCCAGCCTAAGGCCTTAAGTTTATTACAGTCTATAACTTTTCTTAAGGTTCCTTCGGGTTTGTTTGCATTAAAATATAATTCTCCTTGAAAGCCTATAATATCTTTTACTAAAACAGCAAGGTCTTTTATAGAAATCTCTTTTCCTGTTCCTATATTAAGATGTGTGTTCCTAATTTCATCTGAATTCAAACTTTTTAGAGATATCAGAAAAATCTATATTTTCCATTATAAATAAACAGGCTTCTGCAAACTCAGAACTATACAAAAATTCTCTTTTTGCTTTCCCACTTCCCCAGATTTCAATTTGTACTTTACGGTTTTCGCTTTCCAAATTCTCAATCCTAACTCCATATTTAGAAAGTATATCTATGATTTCTTTTTTTGTTGAATTCCCGGAAATACCTTCAATGGGTTTAAAATTTAGATCCTGCTCAATAGCATTCCAGTTACCATTTTCTAGAGCATGACCAAGATGCACCTTTCTAATTAAGGCTGGAAGCACATGAGATTTTTCCAGATCGTAATTATCATTTGGACCGTAAAGATTTGTAGGCATTGCCGATAGAAAATTAGTACCATATTGAATATTATAACTTTCACACATTTTTATACCTGCAATCTTCGCAATGGCATAGGGTTCATTTGTATATTCAAGTATTCCACTTAATAAAGTGTCTTCTTTAATAGGGAGTTCACAGTTTACCGGATAAATACAAGTACTACCTAAAAACAAGAGTTTTTTCACTTTATTTATATAAGATTCATGAATGATATTATTCTGTATCATCAGATTTTCATAAATAAAATCGGCCCTGTATTTATTATTAGCTACTATTCCACCTACCTTAGCCGCACCCACAAATACATATTCTGGTTTCTCAGTTTTAAAAAATTCTCTCACTTTAATACAATCGGTAAGATCTAATTCCTGATGAGTTTTAAATAAGAGATTCGTGTAACCCCTCTCTTTTAAGCACTTTAAGAAATGCGCTCCCTGCAAGACCTGTATGGCCTGCCACGTATATTTTTGAATCTTTATCCACAGTGAAATTTTTAGGTGATTTATTATTCTGAATAATTCAAGATCTCGAATCCGCCTTGTTTTAAAAAGGACTCGCGCTTCATTAATTGAAGGTCACTTTCCATCATTTCTTTAACCAGTTCTTTTAAAGTATATTCTGGCTTCCACCCTAATTTACTATTAGCTTTTGATGCATCTCCAATCAAGATATCTACCTCGGTAGGTCTAAAGTATTTGGGATCTACAACTATCAATTCCCTTCCAATTTCAAGCTGGTATTCAGGATTCATGCATTCTTTTACATATCCCTTTTCCTGAATCCCTTCCCCTTCAAAAGCTAGCTCTATTCCAACTTCCATAAAAGCCATTTTTATAAAATCTCTTACACTTGTTGTAATACCCGTGGCAATTACCCAATCTTCAGGTTCTTTTGCCTGTAAAATCATCCACATAACTTTTACATAATCTTTAGCATGCCCCCAATCTCGTAGCGCATTCAAATTACCGAGGTATAATTTATCCTGAAGTCCTAGAGCAATGCGAGATGCAGCTCTAGTGATTTTACGAGTTACAAAGGTTTCTCCTCTTTTTGGAGATTCATGATTAAAGAGAATGCCATTACACGCAAACATATTATAAGCTTCCCGATAGTTTACAATCATCCAATAGGCATATAATTTTGAAACCGCATAAGGACTTCTAGGATAAAAAGGGGTTTTTTCAGACTGAGGTACTTCCTGTACCTTACCAAATAATTCTGAAGTTGAAGCTTGATAGATCCTGGTTTTCTTTTCTAAACCTAACAATCTTACCGCATCCAGAATTCTTAAAACTCCTAATCCGTCTGTATTTCCTGTATATTCTGGAATCTCGAAAGAGACCGAGACATGACTCATTGCGGCAAGATTGTAAATTTCATCTGGCTCAATCTCTTTAATGATCCTGATTAAAGAAGTTGGATCTGTCATGTCGCTGTAATGAAGGATGAAATTCCTATTGGTTTCATGTGGATCTTGATAAAGATGATCTATTCTTTCTGTATTAAATTGAGAAGCTCTTCTTTTAATTCCATGAACCATATAACCTTTATCAATTGAGTAACTCGCTTAAATATGCTCCATCCTGTCCGTTAACCCCTGTAATTAATGCAACTTTCATATTCTTCACTTTTAATAGTTGACTACCTTCTATTATTAATTCTTCACTAATGATTTAGGCGATCTCTTTAAGTTTTACAATCACCGCACAACCTAAAGATGATAAAAGCAACTTTAGATGATCTTTAGCTATATATTTTATTACTCCTTCTTCATCTTTAAACGCTCCAGATTTAATCTTGATTCGGTCTCCTGCATTTAGATTTTCGATCTTACATTCATCATAACCTTCATTATCCAGCCATTTTTTAATAGTCTCGATTTCCTCATCACGAACTAATGCAGGTTTACCCAGCCAATACAGGTAGCGAATAACTCCAGGACAATTAAAAACTATATTTTTTTGTTGCTCTTTGATTTTTACAAAGACGTAAGAATTGAACAAAGGAATTTCCACTTTCTTTTTTCTATCACTCCATTGCCGAACCTCTTTAACTAATGGACAGTAGATCTCTAAATTGTTCTCTCGTAGCCTTTGAGCAACTTTTTTTTCATTTCTTGGTTTCGTGTATAATACATGCCAGGACATACTCTTATATTTTTTTAAAAATTAAATCATAAGAAATCTTGGGGGAAATATTGTAAATCAAAAAATTGTGGGGGAGAATAAAGTTGGGATTGTTGGCAGGGGTGCCATTTGGAAAGAGAAATGTTTTACTTTCCTAATAATAAAATAATGACATTAAGTTATCACTTTTACGCCTTTTAAATTTAAAGGCTTATTAGGGATGTGAAAACATATTAATTGTAATTTATTTGAAATTTTCATGGCTTCGCCAAGTGAGTCACTTATAAAATAGAGAACCACCACTTTATTTCAAACATATTTAGACTTACATACTATGATAAATAAACGCTTGTTAGTCTAAAAATTGATTAATTAAATTAAATGAATATCTTAATATATAACCAAAACTGAAGTGTTAAATTTAATATATATCTTAACATTGATTTTTATAAAATTAAATAAAAATACTCGATAATTTCATTAAATTAATATGATTATTTGAGATATAATCTATAAATAATATGTTATTTCATTTTTATAATTAATTGCTAAGAATTCAATTTTTAGATAATTTTAAGACAATTGGATTCAACTTGATTCCAAGAGAATTCATTAATCGATTAACGGCAAATTTTTCCCACTAACGTCTATACTTACATAACTAATTATATAATTAATTGTCTTTATAGGAACTATTAAATATCCAAATGTCTTCTTTGTATAGTTCTAACTTTCCAATATCCCATTTTATAATAAATTAAGGCAACTGCTGCAGCTACTAAATTAGAAATTGGGAATGACCACCATATTCCAACAAAGTCTAACCCGGTATTATTTGATAGAATATAAGCCGTAGGAAATCTAATAATCCATAAACTTAAAACTGATATTAATAAAGAGGCCGTTGTAAATCCAACCCCATTAAATAATCCGTTTAAAACCTGCTGTACTCCTAATAGTCCAAAACTAGGAGCCATTATTTTTATAAATACAGCTCCGTCATGAATTACCTTAGGATCATTAGGTACAAAGAATGCCGTAAGATCTTCAGCAAAAATGTACATTATAACTCCTATTGCTGTTAGCCCAATAAAAGCGATCTTTCCACTTAGATTTCCTATTTTTTCTGCACGCTTAATTTTTAGAGCTCCAATATTTTGACCAACAAGGGAGGTAGTTGCAATAGATAAACCTAATGCAGGAACTATAACCAAACTCAGCACTCTAGAACCTATTCCATATGCGGCAACCACATCACTTCCAAAGCTAGTTACCAACATTACCATTACTGTCATCCCAGCAGCACGAGTAGATTGATCTAAACTTGCCGGAATTCCTAATTTAAACAGTTTTTTCGTCCAGGGCAGATCCGGTTTCATATCTGCCCAATTGATCTTAATTCCTCTTTTTCCTCTAAATAAGATCAATAAACCCACTAAGGCCGAAATTCCCTGAGTAATAATACTTGCAACAGCTGCTCCTGCCACGCCATATCCCGGAATAGAGCCAAATCCAAATATAAATAATGGGTCTAATACCAAATTTAAAAAGACGGTGAATAAGACAATATACATCGGCAATAAGACATTCCCGATACCTCTCATTAAAGATTGAAAAACAAAAAACAGAAATAGAAATATGAAACCTAAAGAGGTTACCTGAAAATATTTTACCGAATCTGTTAGAATTTCGGGGCCTGCCCCTACCAATTTCATCAAACCCGGAGCAGCAAAATACCTAAAGGCAGCGAGAAATAACGAAATAATAAAAATGACAAATATGGTTTGAGAAGAACTGTAGTTCACCAATCTTTGATTATCTGCACCTTTGTGCCTGGAAACCAAGACTGTTCCCGCTAATGTTAATCCCCCTCCTAACGATAGAACTAAAAATAGAATTGGAAAACTTAAACTAACAGCAGCCACAGCTTCTGCACCTAATCTTCCTAACCAGAAAGTATCAATAAGTTGGTAGGCTGTTTGAAGAATATTGGCAAAAATAATAGGAAGGGCCAGAGTTATTAGGGAAGAAAGAATTTTACCTTCGGTGATCTTACTTTTCTTTATTTTTTTGGCCATTTAATCTTCTTCTAAAAAAATTTCAACATATAAAATTGATGAGGAAACTTATCATTTAAAAGAATAAAGATACTTGTATTGCTTCTAAAAGCGCCAGATGATCTCCTTAAATATTCCTTAATACTTAATTGATTATAAGAAAAAGATTGATTGTTATCAGGTCAGTTCAAAAAGTGAAAATGACTCTGCCATTGAAGTTTCTGAATTTAAAAAGTGCATTTTCTCTTCTCCATATTTTCTTAAATACCAATTTAAGATCTTATGGGTATGATAGGTAGCTTCTTGTAATTTTAAAAATGGCTCGTAACTTTCAATTCCTGTAATTTGAGTATCGCTATCTAAATAACCATAACCCAGATATCTCCCATCTTTTACTAAAACAAAAGCCTCTTCTTCAAAATTTCTGCCTTTTTCTCTAATTACATAAGTAGCACTTTCCATTTCTAAAGATGCTATTGCAGCTTTTACCTTTTCATTATAAATTTCAACGTCTTCTTTTCCATCGCAAATTCCTTCACAATTTTTTATTTTGTAATGAGAACAGGTACTTACATTGGTTTGTAACGTACAATATTTAGGGCATAATTTATACGCTTCGCAAAGTTGTTCTAACATCTCTAAAGCTTGAGAACGATTATAAAATGTACCTATAGAATTCTGTAACTTTTTAGTTTTTCCAATAGCCAATTGGATCACTCCCCGCTGATTGATGTAACTAATAATTTGATAAACCACTCCCGGCTTTTTCTGAGCCCTATTATATTTTGGATAATACTTCTTGATACTCTCTGCTTCCTGCAAAAGAGCTATCAATTCATTTCCGGTAGTTTCGTGATCTATAAAGTAAGTTTCCTGCCCAAGATGATATTCTTTACTCATTTTATCATAAAAATGGGAGATCACCCTTTTCTTGATATTTATAGCTTTCCCTGCATAGATCACTTTTTGCTTTTTATCTTTAAAAAGATATATTCCGGGGGTTTCCGGTAACTCTTCAATTTGAGCCTCTCCTAAATGTGGGGGTAAAGTTGCCTGTCTGGATCTGGGATGAAGAAAAGATCTTATCAATTCAAATTCTGAATCTAAGCTCAATAATCTTTGAAATAATATTACAGTTGCATCTGTGTCTCCTTCTGCCCTATGTCTATTTACCAAAGGTATATTAATAGAAGAGCATAAATTCCCTAAGCTATAAGAAAACAAGCCGGGAATCAGTTTTCTTGATAACCGAACCGTGCATAATTTTTTACGGACAAATTCATATCCCAGTTCACTAAATTCATTGCGCAGCACATTGTAATCAAAATTAACATTATGCGCTACAAACACCGCATCTTTGGTAAAAGCGTCTATTTTCTTAGCTACCTCAGCAAATTTTGGAGCATGTTCCACCATGTCATTATCAATTCCAGTAAGGGCTGTAATTTGAGGTGGAATATGTTTCTCTGGGTTAACCAGCGTGGTGTATTTATTAAGAACGGTGCTTCCCTTCAGTAATACTATGCAAATCTCGGTAAGTCTATTTCCTTTAATACCACCACCGGTAGTTTCAATATCTATAATGGCAAATAATTGATCTTGCATCTTAGGCTTATCAGAAAAACAAAAGTAATAATAAAATAATTAAATTTGGATTAATTCCTTAAAATTGGAAATAATCCTATTTTTATTGAATTTATGCAGGGTTTTCTTCGGATCAAAATTTTAAATCCTCTTTAAATGAATGTCTTTAAATAATACCGTAGGGGAGAATGCTAAATTAATTGGCTTAAAATTGGTTTTAGTCCTTTCAGTATTAAAAATATACTAATTAACGCTACTTTGGTTTCTTTGGTAGATACATTATCAATATTTTTGTCATCAATAGTTTGAAACTAAGCACATTTCATCTCGCTTATCCCAAATTAAATAATAAAAATTCATGAAATTATCTAATACCCCAGAAGAAATGCCGTCTAAAGCAGATTCTGGCGAGAATATATTTGATGCTGGAAATATCTTAAATCAATTACCGGTTCCTATTTTAATTTGTGATGAAGAGGGGATTATAACTTATTTTAATCTGGCATTAAAGAAAATTTGCCGAGATAATATTCAGCTTAAACAATCTATTTTTGAACTTGAGGAATTGAACATATTAGATGTGTATTATGAACATCCTCTTTCTAAAAAAGATTTTCTATCAGATCTTTTTAAGAAAAATATTATGTCTCATAATATTAAGGCGCAATTTAAAAGCGATCTTTTTCAGACTTATTTAATTCAACCTGAAAAATTTCAGAATTCAGATAAAAAGACAAATTTCAGATTTTGTTTTCTCCCTATCACACAGCTCAAACATGATGCTATTAAAGAAACCGTGCTTTCTTCAATTGTTGACTCGTCTGACGATGCCATTATCAGTAAAGATCTAAACGGATATATTACGAGTTGGAACAAAGCTGCCAGAAGAATTTTTGGCTATACCGAACAGGAAATTTTAGGGAAACATATAAGCATTCTCATTCCTAAAAATAGGATGAAGGATGAAGAGATGATCATTCAAACTATTAAAAGAGGAGATAAAGTAGATCATTTTGAAACGGTGAGGTTAAATAAACAAGGAGAGGAAATTCTCTTATCTGTAACTGTTTCTCCTATTAAAGATTCAAAAGATAGAATTATTGGAGCTTCTCAAGTTGCTAGAGATATATCAGATCGTTATAAACAAGAGGAAAAACAAGCACGTCTATCTGCCATTGTAGAGTCTTCTGACGATGCTATTGTAAGTAAAGATCTTAACGGAATTATTACCAGTTGGAATAAAGGAGCCACAAGAATATTTGGCTATTCTGAGGAAGAAATAATAGGGAAATCTATTACCATCCTCATTCCTCAAAATAGGTTGAGAGAAGAAAGCATCATTATAAATAACGTTAAGAGCGGGAAAAGAATTCATCATTTTGAAACTAAACGTCTACACAAAAGCGGAAAGAAAATTCCTGTTTCGTTAAGTGTCTCTCCCATTATGGATAAAAATGGTAAAATAATTGGGGCTTCTAAAATCGCAAGAAATATTAAAGGGCAAAGAAAGGCAAAACAAAAAATTAAAAAATACAATCAGAAACTAGAGATCTTAAATTCTATTGGTAAAGAGATCTCTTCAAATCTTGATGTTCAAATCGTACTTCAAAAGGTAACAGATGCCACTACAAAGTTATCTGGAGCTAAGTTTGGAGCCTTCTTCTATAATTCTGAAGATGAAAATGGTGAAACCATGATGCTATACACTTTATCTGGGGCATCTAAAGCAGATTTTGAAAAATTAGGAATGCCAAGACATACTCAAGTTTTTAAACCCACTTTCTCGGGTCAGGGTATTGTAAGAGTAGATGATATAACCAAAGATAAGCGCTACGCAAAAAACCCACCTCATAATGGAATGCCAATAGATCATTTAGAGGTTGCAAGTTATATGGCAATTCCTGTATCAACTTCTTCCGGAAGGGTTATTGGCGGGTTGATATTTGGGCATCCAGAAAAAGGGAAATTTCTGGAGGAGCATGAAAACATTGTTAAAAACATAGCCTCTCAAGCGGCTGTGGCATTAGATAATTCTATGCTCTTTGAAAGGGTAAAATCTTTAAGTGAGAAAAAAGATGAATTTATAGCCCTGGCAAGTCACGAGCTAAAAACTCCTTTAACTACCGTAATTGGTTACCTTCAGGTATTAGAGAAAAAGGTGGAAGAACCTATGTCTCAACATTTTATTGCAAAAACCCTACAACAAACCAATAAATTAAATTCTTTAATCGAAGATCTTTTGAATATGTCTCGAATAGAATCTGGGAAACTAGAATTTAATAGAGAAACCTTCGATCTCAGAGAAATGCTACAAGATATATCTGAAACTTTTAATTACGGCGAAGCTACTCACACCTTAACCACAGACCTTGGTGAAGACGCTGTAATGATCACGGCAGATAAGCAGCGATTAGAGCAGGTTGTAAGAAATTTTTTAAGCAACGCGGTAAAATATTCTCCCTTTGCCAATGAGATTTTTCTAAATCTGACTTCAAATAATGGGAAAGCCACAGTAACAGTAAAAGATACTGGAATTGGTTTAAGCCTCTCCCAACAAAACCAGGTATTTAATAGATTTTATAGAGCCGAAAATACCAAAGGAATTAATGGTCTGGGATTAGGCTTATATCTAACCAAACAAATTATAGATGCACATAACGGGGAGTTAAACGTAGAAAGCGAACTTGGTATAGGTTCAGAATTCTCTTTTAGCTTGAAACAAGAGGCTTAAAATTGTATTATGTAGAGTTTTTAACAAAACTTTTGAATTTTTCAAGATCTTAACCAAGTATCTTTACTTTCAGAATTTGATGAATATGAAGAAGATATACCTAGTAGAAGATGATCACGCCTTGAGAGAGCTTATCACTTTTTTATTGATGGACAAGGAATATGAAGTTGAAGCATTTGCTAATGCTAATAGCTTTAAGAATAAAATGCCCAATGCAGAGGCTGATTTGATATTATTAGATATCATGTTGCCTGATGGAAATGGAATAGATATTTGCAAGAGTTTAAAAAACACAGAAAACACCAAAAATATTCCAGTTCTACTCATGTCTGCTCATGCAAACCCCTCTATTGCAAATGATTCTGGGGCGAATGATTTTATTGCAAAACCTTTTAATGTAGATGATCTTTATGCGTATGTTCAAAAGAACATCGCATAATTACAATATATTATAAATAAAAAAGCACGCTGATTAGCGTGCTTTTTATATTTATAACTGATAATCAACTTATTAAACTTCAGTTTCTTCAACAACTTCTTCTTCCTCAACTTCCGCTTCTGCTGTAGTTACCTCTTCTTCAGATTCTTCTACTTCCCCAGAAAAATATGGGAATACATCTACAATTGGAGATTCATTAATCGCCGGAATAGAATAATCTCCCATGGTATTCTCCATCGCTTTTGTGCAATTATCAAAAGCTTCCTTTACATCATTCGCTTGTACTAAAAGATAGATATTAGATTTCTTCTCTTTCCCACTTTTCTCGTCTAAAGCTATCAAGGAAACCTTGGTCTTAAACCACCTGTCAGAATTTTCAAAAGGATGCACTTCTGCCAGATTCGCAACTTTAATATTAGTAATCATAAATTCTTCACTGGTGTACGCTGTCATCTCCTCGTTAATTCTGGCTTCCGCCTCTGTAAAAGAAATAGCATCCAATAAATAAGTTTCGGTGGTTACTTTTTGTTCTCCACTTTCATGTGTTTTTCTATATTTTACTTTACACTCATACCAGGTTACGCTCATGTCTATATATTTTTTTGGATGCCAAATATAATTTTTAAATATGCCTTAAAAGGAAATTAAAGCATTAGATATTCACAATTTCAGCTATGATTTTTTTGTGTCTTGACCCTCAGAATTATAGCAAAGATTTAAAATTACCCTGAAAAAAATCAGTGAGAAAATTGTAGTATCAATTGAGGAGAAAATTATGTAAGAGTATTCCTGAAAAGTAATTTCATCAGAAAAAAATTCGAAAATAAAATCTCTATTTCTAATTTTCTAAGCTCAGAAGAAATTTATCGGCATTTGTGAGATGCTCGTTCTGCTTCTTTAGTAGGCATTTTATCATACATACGTACCAACATCCCTAATCTTGGATTCGATAGAAAGAATGCTCTGTGGGTATGCATAAATCTCCAAAACAGCCCATCCCAGGTAGCTTGCCATTCTCCCTTTTTATAATTGCTCATTTTCATTAAATAATTACTCCCACTTATATAAGGTTTAGTAGCCATTAAACCTCCATCTGCAAACTGACTCATTCCATATACATTGGGAACCATCACCCAATCATAGGCATCTATAAAAAGCTCCATAAACCATTTATAAACCTCATCCGGATCGAACTCGCACAAGAGCATAAAATTCCCTAACACCATTAATCGCTCTATATGATGACAGTAACCTGTTTGCAATATTTTTTTAATGGTTTGATCAATCGGGAGAATACCGGTTGTACCGTTATAAAAAGAAGGAGGAATTTTTCTTTTGAATTTCCAAAAATTGGTGGTGCGCTCTTCCGTTCCCTTAACTTCATAAACCCCTCTTATAAATTCTCTCCATCCAACAATCTGTCTAATAAAACCTTCGGTAGAATTTATAGGGACATCATTTTCTTCAGCATATTGTAAACAGGCATCGATGATCTCCTGTGGAGTAATGAGCCCGGTATTGAGCATTGGCGTTAGAACGCTATGATTTAAAATTGAATACTCCGCCACTATAGCATCTTCATAAGAGCCAAATTCCATAAAACGCTGTTCAAAAAACTGATCTAACCATTCCTTTGTACTCTTAAAATTTGTTGGATACAAAGCATGATTGGTAAGATTACCCAAATTACTAGAGAAATATGTTTCTACATAAGTTTTTGCTTCTTCATAATATGTATCTGCATCTGGGAATTGTATGGGAGGTGGCGTTTTCTTAATCGGATACTTTTTTCTGTTCTCATCATCAAAACTCCATTTTCCCCCGGTTGGGGTGCCATCAGATTCCATCAATATATTTCGCAGTTTGCGCTGCTCCATATAAAAAGATTTTTGCTGATACTTTTTCTGATCTTTTGGAAAGTATTTGGAAACCTCTTCTTTGCTATTTAGAAATAAAGGAGAATTATAGACTTTGGTAGTAATACTTTGTTCTTTGGCTGTTCGCTCTAATCGCTGCTGAAGCCAGGTATCTGTAGGATCTATATAATTTATATGTTCCACTCCCCTACTTTTTAATTCGGGAAGGAGCAATCTAATATCAGAGATCTCTTCTATAGCTTCAACATAAGTTACTTGCAGGTTTTTTTCCTCCTGAAGAAAGTCTGCATAACATTTCATGCTCGCCCTGTGAAATGCTATTTTTTGCTTGTGAAATGCATATTGCCTAAAGAATAAATATTCTTCAACTAAATAAACCAAAGCATTCATCTTCAAAAAGTGGCGACTCTTGAAAAAGCTGATGTGGAAAAATTAAATTGATCGTTTTCATTTATTCCTTCTGCAACGCTTCGCTGCAATATTTTACCTGCTCCCAATTCTTTTCCCATTTCTTACGCCAGGTAAAAGGTCGCTTACAAACGGTACAGATTTTTTGAGGTAAATGTTGTTTTTTCAATTTTTAATAGCTTCAAAATCTATAAATAATTCAGATTATAGTACTTGCGGCGACTATTTATTTAAAATTACGAGTTCCTTTTTACATTTTTTCCAGAATGCAAAAAATGAGGGATAATAACCCTTCACCTCAAACATCCAATCTCTAGGCTCTTCAATTCCCACATAGTGCTTATTTAATGGATGTTCTTTATAATACACAGTTTTCAGATTATAGGTGCTCATAAGCTCCTTAAATTCTCCTACAAAAATCTGAATGTTGTATATATTTTCTGAAGCGATCTCCATGATAAAATCGATGGTTTTTTGAGAAATAGGATATTCCTTAAAATGTGATGGCTCTAACAATAAGATTCTGTTTGCAGAAATATCTTTTCGCCAAACCGGATCCAGGTTATAAAAATTATAAATACAGGTTGGAAGCTTTTTATCTATTACAATCTCTTTCTTTGCAGGCAAGGGAGTTTTCAGTTCCAATTGTTCAGTTTCTTTCAATGTCTCCGGAATTTCTATCAATGGAAGAGTTTCATAGGGTACATCTAAAAAAGTATCTTTTTGATTTGTAAAACAGTACTTATTTATATTTTCCTGGTTGGCAACATATTTCTTATTAGCATTTGCACCCGCCACCCACTGCCAACTTAATGCATTACTCGCCCAATCTGCATCCAACAAATGATAATACATCCAACGTGCGGGCATTTTCCAATAGCTTTGCGCAATATTACATGCTATAGAAGCAATATACATACGCACATGATTGTGCAAATATCCGGTTCTGTAAAATTGCTGAATAGCTTTATCTATAGCTTCAATTCCTGTGCTAGCATTTACAATAGCCTTCGAAATTGAATTATTAGAAACAGGAAATTGTGGGTGTTTTAGATCTTCGTTAATAGCAGTTCCTTTTGCAATCCATACCTGTTGCCAGTAATCTCTCCAGGCCAATTCCTGAATAAATTTTTCAATTTGATATGGCTCATATCCCCGTTGTAATATATCGTCAAGTACAAATTTTGTAGAAATAATTCCTCTGGAAAGATAGGGTGATAAATGAGTTACCGCCCCGTTGATGTAATTTCTGGTAGAACCATATTTTACCGGATCTGTATTACGAACCCGTTGAAGAATTTCGACGTAAGATGTTGGAAAGATAGAATGTGGTTCAAAAAGCTCCATTTATCGCTTGCTTATTTTATTTCCGGAAATAGACCTCTGGCGTGAACATTTAAAACGTTTCATCTCTGCAGATCGCTTTTTTAAATGTTTTTTACTTACCCCACTATTAACCCTTTTTCGCCAAAGTTTAAAACTAGATTCTTTTAAATTGCTTCGCATGAGCTTAATTACCTCTTTTTCGGGCAATTCAAATTGAAAATGGATGGCTTCAAAAGGGGTTCTATCTTCCCAGGCCATTTCAATAACTCTGTCTAATTCTCTTTCGGTTAAATGAAGTTTTTCAGTCATAATAGAACTATACTTTTTCCCAAATTTGGTCCACATTAAGATAGAAACTTCCAATACAATCAAAATTGCATTGTTCCGGAGCTATAATAGAAAGAAAGTTTTTACCACTTCTTCCTATTGTATAAATGATAAATTTGACCAATAATAGGCTCAAACGTAAAATCTGCATCAAAAATGAGCTGATTATACTCGAACTCTCGCATCATTTTTTCATATTCCGCTTTAAGTTCTAAATATTTAGCTCCAACCTTATGGTTAATTTTATTGATGCTTCTGTTTTTCCAGGTAATGGTATCGGGAATTGTAATTACCGGCGCACCTACAGAAGTTGAATAGGGTTTAAGAGCCGCATCATATTTTTGAGATTCCGTATTAAAAACTACATTATCGGGTTTCTTATCCTGTGACATATTTGCCTAAAAATTAGTTCAACTTTTCCAGTTGCTTCATTACCTCCTCTGCCTCAAATGTTTTCTGATCACTCATTTTTCTATTGGTAGTAGACAATTGATGAGCCTCTTTTAGAAGATTTTTATATTGATCCTGTAACTTTTCCTTCTCTGATTTCTTTTTAAATAATCCGAACATTTTTTTTGTAAAGATACAAAAACGTTTAACCTTTAATTGTTTTAGTTAAACAAAATTTAACTTCTTAAACTTCCCTATTATCTATTTTGCTGAATTTATGAAGCCCTAAAAAAGATCAAATCTGAACAATCTTTAATCTTATTTAAACAAAAATGGCTTCCGCTTTATGCAAATTATTTTCATTTAAACAGAGAAAACGCCAGGCAATCACAATTTAATTGTAATTTTATTTTATGATAAAAGCAGTAATTATAGACGATGAGATAAATGCTCAAAGTTTATTGGAGGCCACCCTTAACAGATATTTTCCTAATAAATTCAATATTATGGAAAAATGCAATTCGGTAGACACCGGGGTAATAGCCATTAAAAAACATGAACCTGAATTGGTATTTTTAGACATTCAAATGCCGGAAAAGAATGGGTTTGAATTGTTCACGTATTTTGATGTTATTAAATTTGAAGTCATTTTTACAACCGCCTACAATCAATTCGCTATTAAAGCTATAAAACGCAGCGCCTTAGATTATTTACTAAAACCCATAAATCATCTAGAACTCTCTGAAGCCGTAAAAAAGTTCGAGAAGAAAAATGAAGGTAGTTTTGCCCAAAAAAAGTTATCGCTGTTACTGGAAAACCTCAACGTGAATGATCAAAATGTGAGTAAAATTGCATTTCCTACGGTGGAAGGTTTTGAACTTATTCATACCAATCAAATCTTATATTGTAAGGCCGAAAGCAATTATTGCAGCATAAAAAAAATTGAAGGTTCGATTAAAGTAGCAACTAAAACTTTGAAATATGTAGAAGAAATTCTACCCGAAGCAACTTTTAAAAGAATTCACAAAAGCTATGTCATCAACCTAAATTATGTAGTTAGATATAATAAAATAAATAAGGAAATTGAATTAACCAATGGCGAGAAACTTCCTGTTTCTTTTCGGAAAGAAGAAGATTTCATCAATGCAATTCTACAAAACAATTAAACTTTTTCTCTTCTTTTTTGTTTGGGGGAATGTTGTGCTTTCTCAAAACTATCCCAGTAAAAATTATACCGCCGCCAACGAATTACCAAACAATACCGTTAGGTCTTTATTGGTAGATAGTAATAACGTGCTATGGATTGGTACAGAGAATGGTTTGCTTAAAAAAGAAAACGATGTTTTTACCTCATTTTTTGAGGAAGATGGATTGGCATTAAACAGTTGCTGGGCGATTGCTGAAGACAAAAACAAAAAACTTTGGTTTGGTAGTTATGGGGAAGGCGTTAGTATTTATGACGGCTTTAAGTTTAAAGTAATTTCAGAAAAAGATGGCCTGGTACACAATGAGATCACCAAACTCTTCTCTTTTGGAAATTATATGTATGTGGGCACCAGCAATGGGATTTCGATAATAGATATAAACACTTATAAAGTTCTTTCCTTAAATCTTCCATCCAGCAATGAACTTTTTAGGATTCAGGACTTTTTTGAATACCACAAAGAAATTTACGTAGCCACTTATAATTCAGGGATCTTTAAGATTCTAAATACAGGCAAGCAACCTTCTTTGGTTAAAGTAAATGATGATACCTATGTCTATTCGGTTTTGGTAGATAATGATAGTATTTACAGCAGCAATAAAGGCTTTTTTACTAAAAATAAGATCGATAATTATGTAAATGGAAACAACGATCTTCCATTAATAAAATATGGAAAATCCATTATCTGGGATCATATTATATGTAAGAACAACAAGATCTTTGTAGCTGCATGGGGAATTTATGACACGAATGGAGGTATTTATGAAGTGGTGAATGATCGGTTAATTTCCAGAGCTTCAGAATTCAATGTACCCAGCAAAGAGGTGATCTCTTTGGCTTACGATCCCAACTTCGAAAAATTATATGTAGGAACCAAAGATGCCGGGTTGTTCGAGATCACTCTAAACCCTAAAATTAAGTTTCATAGAATTCCCGATGAAAACATCCTTGGATTTGCACGAACAAAGAATACTTCCGCAATATTACTAGATGATGCTATTGTTTTAAAAGCTAATAAAACCGAAAAAACCTTAACCTTACCGCAACTAAAAAAATGGCAGGAAAATTATGTATCGGAAACCCAGTATCCGTTGCCTAAACATCAGGATGATTTTTATGAATTAGATTATAGTATTAAGGCGAAGGAGATCCGTTTTTACGATATAAAGGTAATGCGGGATACATTTTGGGTGAATACCAATATTGGAATCTTTGCTATTAAAGAAACTGGAGATTTGGTTCGCTACTTACCCTTGCATTCCGAAGAGATCAACTTTACCACTGCCGGACAACTGATAGAAACCAATCCGTATGGAGGAGTTAGAATCTATAGCGATCTGGATGCTTTAGAATATGCTCATTTTAAAAAGGAGGATCCCCAAACTCCTACCATGATCGTAAGCAGTTTGCAAACGGGAAAAAAGACCTATTTTCTATCTGTTTTTTCAGGCCTCTATGTTTGGCAAGACAATGAATTTCGGTCTTATTTAAATTCGGGAATTTGGAAGGAGAAAAAATTAAAACACATTACGGCCTTAGGGAAAAATCTGGCTATTTCTACTGAGTTTGGAGATGTGTTTCTAGTGAATGACGAGAAATCATTCAAAATTCTAAAAAAGATTCCTCGAGCAAAAATTCAGGGGAACACCATTTCATTTTTAAAGCAATATTGTGGGAATCTAATCATTGGCACAGAGAAAGGCTTAACCCTTTACAAGAATGATCGTTTTATATTTATAGATAAAGAACAAGGATTACAGCAACCCTTATTAAGTGCCGAAGTAAATGAGAACATCCTAAAGATAGGAACCACAAATGGATATTATAATCTCGATCTGGAATCTATAAATAACTCTAATGCTTTAGTAGATCAAGTAAGCATCAAAGAAATTTTTATCAATAACCACAAATATCCCTTAGAAACATCTAAAAATCCAAAAGCTTTAGATCTAGCATATAACGAGAATACAATCCGGCTAAAATTTAGTACCAACGCACATCCTTATCCGCATAAATTAAAATATCAATATAGATTAAATGCAAATGAAACCTGGAGTAACCCTACTTCTAAACCCGAAGTGTTTTTGCCTTTTCTACCGCCAGCAAATTATAATATAAATGTAAAAGTGCTAGATGAAAGTACCGGATTAAGCTATTCCCAAGCCTTGCTCCAGATGACCATACTTCCTCCCTTTTGGAAAACCTGGTGGTTCGCGTTGCTCTTCTTCGTCTTGATTATCTCAATGATCTATAGTATTTACAAGATCCAAATAATGCAAACTCAGAAATTTGAAGAACAAAAAGGATTGATCCAAAAAAGATTTGAAGAAACCAAGATGGAAGCTTTACTATCGCAAATGAATCCGCATTTTATTTTTAATGCCATGAACTCTATTCAATATTATATCATGGATAGCGACATAGATAAGGCTACTATTTTTCTAGGCGATTTTGCAAAATTGATACGATTAAATCTGGATCATTGCACCAAACCCACTATTTTATTGAGCGAAGAAATAGAGTATCTGGAATCTTATATTCGCGTTGAAAATACCCGTTTTAATAATGCTATAAAGGTGATTATTGAAATAGATCCATTACTGGATACTTACGATATTGAAATCCCTACCATGCTGTTGCAAACTTTTGTAGAAAATGTCTTTGTACATGCCTTTCCAAACAGTATATCAAACCCCACGTTAAAAGTCTCTTTCAAATCATTATCAGATGCTGTTTTACAATGTAAGATTGAAGATAACGGAATTGGCTTCTCTAAAGGTGCAACGAATAAATTACACGAATCTAAAGGCGTAAGCTTAGTAAAAGAGCGATTACAGATGCTGGGCTACAATGTAGATAACGCAGTACGCATAAACTCTATAGAAAATAGAGGTACTACGGTAATATTAGAAATAAAGATATAACGTTAACTTCCAAAATGGGTACGTTTACTAAACGGAGTTCATTAGCTTTAACATAATATTTAGATTTACATATAATTATAGAAAGAGACAGTTTCTTTCATTGTCATAAGATGATATTCTAGGTAGGGCTTTAATATTTTTCTTGACAATTGTAAGAGCTTCTCCTCTAAGTTTGATACAAAACCACTAGCTAATTTTATGTAGTTGGTGGTTTTCTTGTTTAGATAACATAGCTCAAGTTTTAGGCTTATTATTATTTTTTCAAATCAAAGCCCTGGGCATTTCTTAAAAAAAAATTTAGATGCGAGGGAAGAGATCACTTAAACTTTGAAATAGATTTTGCTTTAAAGTTTAAGTCATGCCTTCGAAAATATTATAGTAAAAATTAATTTTCAGGGAATACAATCTCTAAAAATAGCTATATTTGGGGAATACAATCCCTAAATATGATTAAGAGAAGTTTAGAACTTAGTATAGAAAATCGAAGTCTGCGATAAGGTTTCAAATTAAGAGGTAACGAATAAATTAAAGTTTACAAACCTCGCTTTTCTGCTAACAAACTGTGATAAATAGCGAAGGTTTTATTTAAAAGATTCTCTCTTTGCGCGTTATAATTTTGTTTATATAGTCTAGAAAATTCTAAACATTCTTTATGATATCCAGAAGAATGATGAATAACCGTAGAAACAATTTTTGAGGCATACTTTAAGTCTAACAAAGAAGAATCTGGATTCTTAAATTTGTCCAGGGCCTTTTCTAAAAGCTGCAGCTTATTGGTTATTGTGGATCTATTATTCATAGTTTAATTATTTAATCGACTTTTATTTTAAAATCGCATTAATGATTTTGTGTTCTTAGGAATAGATATTTTTTTTGTCCAAATTTATCCAGATAGACAATTCTTATTTTGTAACAGCGGCTTCTTTCTTCTAAATGAAATTCTTTACTTTCAGGATCAAACCCGCCATTGGTAGTAAAAGAGATACTTTCAATAGAAAACTTTCTGAGATTGATTAATTTCTCATATTCTACGTCCGAAAAAGTGAATTTTTCGGTGATATGATTAAGCGTATCGAAATTTGTATTTTGAAAATCCATGATCTGTTTAATTTAAAACCCACCTGCTCGTTCTCGGTTCTTTTAAATGATTCCCTGTAATATTCACTAACTCATTTCAAAATTTAGAAAGCATAAAAGTTAAGAGTCAGCTATTTTTATTTATGAAAGGGACACACCCAATCCTCTCCAGATTTCTTTCCGCTGTATTGTTTAGCTTCACTGCTTTGCCCAAAATCTTCCAGCATTGGATTCATAGATCCTTGAAGTTCAATATCTCTTTCTCTAATCTTATCTCTTACTTTTTCATAAGCGCCCATTTCCCGTAATTTTTCAAACTGATTGTGCAGATTAAAGGCGATTGAAGGATACGGACTTCTTCTGGCCATTCTTGAACTTTTAGGATGCATTCCCACTATATAAAATGCATGACCTGCGAGGCTAAAACTAAAGTTTTCATCTTGTGGATCTCGGCTAACCGAAGGATCCCAGGGCTTATTATCCATTTTTTCCAGACTTGCTAGTTGTTGCCAAAGCAGCAATTCAAATTCTTCCTCATTAGCCACCTTAAGATCTGGAAAGACCGCAACCAACGATTGAAATTGATTAGAATCAAAATCATAATCTCGTATATAATCTTCAATATCACTCAGCATTTTCTTAGTGGTGGCTTCACTATTAAAATCGGTATATTTTATGGTTTTAACGGTATCCTGACTAAAGACCGTTTGAGCCATTACACAAGGGTGATCTTCTGCTAAGATCCATTCTTCGTACTCTTTTCTTATTTCACTTTTCATCATCATCCTATTTTCTCCCACAGCTTAAATAATTATTTAAATTGACCGATATACATTTTCATGTTCTCCATAAGATGGAATTAAAAATATAATCAATTGAAATTTAACTAATTACCTTTAAAGATTTAGTCTATTAAATCTTAAGCCATATTTTTATTTCTTTAAAATTCAGGAATATGTCTTTAGCTTATGTGCGGTATTAAATAAGTCATTAACGATATTCTTTCTTTTGTGAAATGTTTAACTTGAAAGCTAGATTCTGAAATCAATTTGTTAATATTTTAGTGTTCTTAAATAATCAATAGGTTATGAATTCTATCATTATTAAAGGGAATACAGCAAAAAATTTTATTCAATCTCTAGCCGATAATTTTAATACCGCTTCTCAAGAAGCTTATGGAGAATATTCAGTTCAGCTTCCTAAAAATATTGGGGAGGGCATAATTACAGGCATTAATTTTCCAAGCGGCGTGGGGCTCTTTAGATTTGAGGTAAAATTTAAATCGCCTCAGGTTTTAGATTTTTGTACCCCCAGCGTTCCCCCTTTTAAATTTCTTTACATTCTGGAAGGAGAATTGCTGCATCAATTTAAAGAAGAAGACCTCACCCATGAAATTGGTAAAAATCAGTCGGTGATCCTGGGCGCCAATTTTGAAAGCGGGAATAAAATATACTTCCAGGAAAACACTTCATATTCCCTCATTATGTTAGACGTAGACCGAAAGAAATTTGTGGAGCAACTTACTTTTCCGCTTAAAGAGATGGAGGAAGTCTATTATAAAATATTTTCAGACACCCAGGCCAATAGAAAATTATATCATCATTCTCAATACAGTCTTAAAATGGCGCATTTGGTCTCAGAGCTAAAAACCTTTCAGCATAAAGGATTAGAAAAGACGAGCTTTCAAGGGGCTAAAGCCTTAGAATTGCTTACCTATATGCTCATGCTCTATAGAGATGATAATAAAAATGAGGAACTTCAAAATATTATAAGACCTGCAGATTTAGATAAAATAAATAACGTGGTCTTAACCATAGATAAGAACCTATCTATTCTCGGAACTATTAGCGCTCTTGCTCAAGAGGAAAAAATAAGCGAGGTAAAACTGCAAGAGGGTTTTCAATTGCTCTTTAACTGTTCTGTAAACGAATATATAATTAGAAAAAGATTAGAAACTGCCATGCAATTACTCTTAAAAACAGATAAAACCATCAGCGAAATTGTGTATGATATTGGATGGAACAGCAGAAGTCATTTTTCCAAGATCTTTAAAGATAAATATGGGTTAACGCCAAAAGCTGTTCGCGTAAAAAAATAAAACTGATACTAAACTCACTTAAATAACAATCCCCTCCCTTAGATCATTAAAATAAAACCCCAACCTAAATCTGGTTGGGGTTTTAATTTATTTCTAAGATTTAGAAATGGCTTTTTTATTGAGACGGTCTTCTGCAATGTCATTTAATTTTTCATCTGCCCCATATTCCTCATCTAAAGTTTTCTGAAGTTTTTTAGCTACAGCATTATGGCCAAGCTCTTTCGCGTATCGCACTGCTGTTCCATATCCTGAAATTTCGTAATGTTCTACGCGTTGCGCTTCTGCAATCATACCTGCATGCTTAACGTCTTTATCTTTCACTTCTTCCAGGAATCCTTCAGCCTCCTTAATAAGACCTTCCATGGCTTTACATTTTTCACCTTTAAATTCAAAACCTAAATCTTTACAAATTTCTTCAATTCGGGTTTTATGTTCTTTTGTTTCCTCTAAATGACCTTCAAAGGCCTTCTTTAATTTGCTGTCTTCTGCCGCTTTTACCATCTTAGGTAAAGCTTTGGTAAGTTGATCTTCTGCACTATGCAAATCTTGTAATTGATGTTCAAATAATTCTTCTAAATTTTTCATATTTCTCGATTTAATTGGTTGGTTATTATTAAGATCATTAAAGATATCTTATTACTACCTACCCCTATTAAACTTTAAATATGGTTTAACATAGATTACAAAATATTTCATAATTGAGACTTTTTTCACAAATAGCTTACTCAATATGCTATATCGTAAGAAGAATATTCTCATAGATCTTCTCTTCTAATTTTTAAAATAAAACTTTGAGTTAATTGTAATTAGTGGTTTTTTAGTTTGGATAAGATATTGCTAGTTTTAAGAATATTTTTACTCGCAACTCATAGGTCTGGGTATTTCAAAAAATAATATATATAATGAAAGAAATATTCAATTAAACATGTAATTTTAAATTCAACAATAATTTAAAGTCGGTTGATTCAAGTTACTTGCGCAATAATAGAAGATAACGATCAAATCTTATGTGCTCAACGGAGTGAAAAAATGAGTATTCCTCTGAAATGGGAATTTCCAGGTGGAAAACTTGAGAAGGGAGAAACACTCGAAAATTGCCTTCTGAGAGAAATTAAAGAAGAGCTGGGGTTAAAAATTACAATCTTAGAAAGACTTCCTTCAAACACACATAAATATTCCGAAAACAAGATTATTGAACTTGTTCCTTTTCGCTGTTCCCTACAAACCTCAGAAATCGATTTAAAAGAACATTCTAAAGTAGAATGGGCTGCTATTTCCCAATTAGAGAATTTTGACTGGGCCGAAGCAGATATTCCAATCGTTCAACATTATATACAGAATTTTAAATGAGTTTTGAAACAGGCTTATACGAACAGCTAATAAATAAATTGGTTTCTAATAAATTAGATACACTAGATTGTCAAAAATTCCACATAAGTGAAACATCTTTAGATAAAGAAGAAGCATCTCAATATTTAAGTCTTTACTTATCCGAAACAATTCGGTATGCTTTGAATGAAATCAAAGAAAAGGATAGACCGTTAAGACAAATAGAAATTTCTAATAAAATTATTAAGTTATTAGCTGAGGAACTCAAAAATATAGATTTAACAGACAACTTAATTGAAAACGAAGGCAGAATACTGGAAGCTGTTTTTTCAAAATCTAATTTTCCATATTCGAATTTAAAGGATCGCTTAAAAGAAATAACACCCTATACGCGTCTTAGTCAAAGTGAATTATTTACTGGGAATAATACCGGAATTTCATTGGAAAGTGAGATTAAAAAAGAAATCCTTTCTGCAGATGAAATTTGCTGGCTGGTGTCTTTTATAAAGTTTTCTGGAATTCGGATTTTTAAAAAGGAATTAGAAGAATTTACAAATAGTGGTAAGAAATTAAAGATCATCACAACTTCATATATGGGTGCTACCGATGCTAAGGCTGTAGAATACTTATCATCTTTACCCAATACAGAAATTAAAGTTTCTTATAATGTTGAACACGAACGATTACATGCCAAAGCATATTTGTTTTTAAGAAATTCTGGATTTCATACAGGTTATATTGGTTCATCTAATCTTTCGCGATCTGCTTTGACAAACGGACTTGAATGGAATTTGAAAGTTACAACTCAGGAAATTGGCCACATTATAGATAAATTTCAAAAAACTTTTGAAACTTACTGGCAAGACCCAGAATTTGAATGTTATGAGAAGGGAAAGGATCAAGAAAAACTCATAGCTTCTTTAAAAAGACAGAGCAATCAAGGAGTAAATCTGATAACTACTTTTTTTGATCTTAAACCTTATCCTTATCAGGAAGAAATTCTTTCCAAACTGGATTCAGAAAGGATCATTCATAATCGGAATAAAAACTTATTGGTAGCTGCAACAGGAACCGGAAAAACTGTAATATCTGCTTTCGATTTTAAACGCTTTAAAAGTTCTAATCCAAATCCTAAATTTTTATTTGTTGCTCATCGAAAAGAAATACTCGAACAAGCACAAAGAACTTTTCAGCATGTATTGCGAGATTCAAACTTTGGGGAACTTTGGGTAGGAGGTTATGAGCCTCAAAAATATGATCAACTATTTGCTTCAGTTCAAACTTTAAATAATAGACTTAAAAAGCTAGAGCTAGCTGAAGATTTCTTCGATTATATAATAGTAGATGAGGTGCACCATATTAAAGCCGAAAGCTATAGACCAATTCTAAAAAGATTCAACCCTAAAATTTTGTTAGGTCTTACCGCAACACCAGAAAGAATGGATGGTGGAGATATTACTGAAGATTTTCACAATAAAATTGCTGCTGAAATTCGACTTCCAGAAGCTTTAAACAGAAAATTACTTTCTCCCTTTCAATACTTTGCGCTTTCAGATTCTATTGATTTAACTTCTATTAAATGGAAACAAGGAAGATATGATATTAATGAACTAACCAAATTATATACTGAAAATGATCGTCGACTTTCAGATATTTTAAAAAATTGCGAAGAATATCTAACCGATGTAAATGATGTACAAGCTCTTGGTTTCTGTGTAAGTCAGGAACACGCTAGATATATGGCTGAAAAATTTACTCTTGTTGGATTAAAAGCCGATTATTTAGTAAGTTCAAATAGCGTAAATAGAGAGGAGTTAAGAAATAAATTATACAGGAAAGAGATTAATTATTTATTTGTGGTTGATATATTCAATGAAGGTGTAGATATTCCAGAAATAGATACAGTTTTATTCCTAAGACCAACAGAGAGTTTAACAATATTTCTTCAGCAATTAGGTCGTGGATTAAGGCTCGCAGAAAATAAAGATTGTTTACGGTCCTAGATTTTGTTGGGAATGCTAGACCTGAATATGATTTTGAGCATAAATTCAGAGCATTAATTGGAAAAACCCATACTTCTGTAATCAAAGAGATTGAAGATGAATTTCCTCATTTACCTTTAGGCTGCTCCATTGTTTTAGAAAGAAAAGCTAAAGAAATAATACTTAAGAATATAAGAGAAGCTACAGAATTTAGAAGACCTCAACTTGTTCAGAAAATTAAAAGCTTTAAACATCATTCTTCGAGTTCTCTGAATCTTAACAACTTTTTAAAATTTCATCATTTGGAAATTCAACAAGTTTATAAGAAAGGAAGTTGGAATAGATTATGCGCGGAAGCTGGAGTAATTAAGGATTTTTCAGAACCTAATGAAAAAGAGATTACCAATTTTATTAGCAGTAGATTGATAAATTGTAATTCCGTGAGTTATTTGAAGTTCATCAAAAACTTATGTCAATCCAACTTTAGCAATCTGAATTTTTCTGAAAATGAAAGATTGAATGCCTTAATGTTTCATTACGATATATGGCAAAAATCAGGACCTGATTGTAATTTTAATGACTTACAAGAAAGTCTTCACCAGATTTCTAAAAATCCAAGAATGATTGATGAAATTCTTGAAGTAGTAGAAATATTAATGGAGGAAATAGACTTTGTTGAAAAGCCCATCGAACTTGGATTTGAATTTCCTTTAAAGATTCATAGTAGATATAATCGGAACCAAATTCTAGTTGCTATAAGAAGGCATAAGTTCAAAAAAGCTAAGCCCAGTAGAGAAGGTGCATCTTATGAAAAATCAATAAACACTGAAGCTTTATTTGTAACATTGAAAAAGTCTGACAAAGATTACTCACCTACTACTATGTACGAAGATTATGCACTGAATAAAAATCTTTTTCATTGGCAAACGCAAAATAGTGCATCGCCCAATACCCCTAAAGGACAAGCATATATAAATAGTGAAAAAAACGTGCTCCTTTTTGTAAGAGAACAGGCTAAAGATGAATATGGTTTTACTATGGGTTATGTATTTTTAGGAGAAGCGATTTTTCAGAAACATTCTGGAGAAAAGCCTATGAATATAGAGTGGAAATTAGAAGAAGCAATGCCTGCATATATTTTAAAGGAAAGTCAAAAGTTGGCAGTTGGTTAAATATGGAATTTATGACTGAAGAAACAATTGCTAAATATTTAAATTATTTTAAAAGGTTAAATCGAGGTTATTCCAAAAACCTAGGCCGTGCTCCTCATAAACCTATCTTACTGCTTTCAGTGCTTCAATTGGTGAAAAATGGAACGATTATTTCTAATAAAATTTTTATCACAGCAGATTTAATTCTGGCATTTAAAAGAAATTGGGAGCAGTTGGTTGATTCTGGGCATTCACCTAACTTTTCTCTTCCTTTTTATCATATGCAATCTGAGCCATTTTGGTATCTAATTCCCAAGGCAGGAAAAATGATTGTTCCAACAAAATCCAAAAGTATAAAAAGCTTTAAATCTCTAAAAGAAAATGTTGCTTATGCGGAAATTGACAGGGAATTATTTCTAATATTTCACAATCCAATTTCTCAGATTTTGCTTGAGCAATACCTTCTTGATCAATATTTTCCTTATTCTAAAAGTGAATATTCAGATCAAAAGAAAACCTATGAAGAGACCTTTATTGAAAATTCTATTCTTAATGAATCAACTGAAGTTTATCAAAATCAGATAAAAAACTTAAGAGAGCGCCTACAAGAGGACGAATTCGAAGAAGAAGTATTTGTTCGTGGTGGTCTATTTAAAAGAACTGTTCCAAAGATCTACAATTTTACCTGCTGCGTTTCTGGCCTGAAGATAGAAAATAAAAGTAATGTCCAAATGGTGGATGCTTGTCACATTTATCCTTTCAGTTTATCAAATGATGATACTGTTCCAAATGGGATAGCATTATCTCCAACATTGCACCGGGCATTCGATCGAGGACTTATCACTATTAACTCTGATTACCTGGTTAGAATTTCTCCTACAATAGAAGATAGAGATTCTGAATTTTCAATTACTCAATTTGAAGGGCGTCAAATTCAACTTCCAGAAAAAGAAAAATGGTTTCCATCCCAACAATCTCTAATCTGGCATAATAAAGAAGTTTTTCTATTGTAGAACTATTAAAAGTAATAGTACAACTAAAGCCGTCTTAGAATTGAATGTTTTAGGATTAACTGCGTTGATCCCGTTCGGGGGAAATTATCACTTAAATTATATGCTTCATGGCGCTATGCGCCCTAGATCATTTTTGTTTTATTTCAGGTCATCGAGCGAGCTCGAACCTTCATAAAACAAAAATGCTCCACCCAAAGGGTGAAGCATTTAATTTAAGCGGAGAAAGAGGGATTACAAAAAATGTGATCCCAAAGGGGGATCCTGGGCAAATAAAAACCCTCGCCACGCTAAAAAGCGTGGCTATGTTTTTCATTTTCAAAAACGCCTTCAAGCGAAAAGCTTGGGCGCTTTTTGAAAACAAAAAACCCGCAATTTTCATTGCGGGTTTTCCTTTGCGGAGAAAGAGGGATTCGAACCCCCGGAGGTGTGACCCTCAACAGTTTTCAAGACTGCCGCATTCGACCACTCTGCCATTTCTCCGAGTGTCTCATCAAGTATTCCTTGATTGCGGGTGCAAATATAGAAAGCTTTTTCAAATTACAACAACATTCTCAGTGCTTTTTTTCATTTTTTTAGTCATAAATCCAGCTTCCATTTAAAGCTTCCTGAAAATCAGCTTCGTATAAAATAAATTTCTTGAAGTGGTTCATGTTAAATTATTCCCTCTCCCCCATATTTCTCTCCTCATAGTACTTTTCTATTTCCACAAATCCATTATCTTGCTGCTCTTATTAATTACAACTTATTTTATGAAAAGAATATTTTTATGTGCACTTACCATTGGTGTGGTAAGCTGTGGCGTTCAACATCAAAAAAATGTAGAGCAGGCAGATGTGATGGAATATGCAAATACCATTACTTCTCAAGATCTTAAAGACCACCTTTATACCTTTGCCAGCGATGAGTTTGAAGGGCGTGAAGCCGGAGAACCAGGTCAGAAAAAAGCTGCTGAATATCTAAAAACTTATTACAAAAAATTAAATATCCCTTCTCCTCTTGGGGGAGACGATTATTTTCAGGAAGTTCCTTCTACCGCATTTAGAGGAAGTGTAAAACCATCTGAAAATGTTGTTGCCTTTATTGAAGGAAGTGAAAAACCGGAAGAGATCCTGGTTATTTCCTCTCACTATGACCACGTGGGAATGGATGATGAAGGAAACGTTTTTAACGGGGCAGATGATGATGGCTCTGGAACTGTAGCTATTTTAGAAATTGCTGAAGCTTTTATGAAAGCTAAAGAAGATGGCTATGCTCCAAAACGTTCTATCTTATTTTTAAATAATACCGGGGAAGAAAAAGGACTTATCGGATCTAAATATTATACAGATCATCCTATTTTCCCATTAAGCCAAACGGTAGCAGATCTTAACATAGACATGATAGGTCGTACCGATGTTGAACATGAAGGAAATGACAATTACGTTTACCTTATTGGTAGCGATAAATTAAGTTCTGAATTGCACAACCTAAGCGAAGAGGTAAACAACAAGTATATGAATATGGAATTGGATTACACTTTTAATGATGAGAACGATCCAAACCGTTTTTATTACAGAAGCGATCATTACAACTTTGCAAAGAACAACGTTCCAATTATATTTTACTTTAATGGAGTGCATGCAGATTATCACAAAATGACCGATACTCCAGATAAGATCCAGTATGATCTTTTAGCAAAACGCGCTAAACTGGTATTCTTAACCGCATGGGAAGTAGCCAATAGAGCAGAACGCCCTGCAGTTGATAAAGCTGAAACAACACCGGCTGCTTCAAAATAATCCTGAAGGAGTTCTAAAACTAAAAAAGCTGTTTAAATGTAAAAATTTAAACAGCTTTTTTTATTAATCCAATCTGGAATTTACTCTAAGGTGTTTAGAATAATATCTATATCCTCTTCGGTAGTATCTGGATTTATAAAACAGAATCTGGAAACCGTTTCATTTTTCCACTTTGTAGGCGTAACCAGGGCTATTCCTTCTCTGTGGTTCTTATAGGTCCAATCTCTATACTGTTCCGGGCTCCAACCTTTTCTTCTGAATAAGCACTACTGAAAGACTTGAGGGTCTTACCAATTCCAGGTAAGAACAGGCTTCAATTTTCTTTGCAGCCATCTGCGCCAGTTCAATTCCGCGTTCTATAGAATCTCTGTATTTATCGGTTCCGTGCATGGCTAAAGAGAACCACAATGGCATTCCTCGTAATCTTCTTGTAAGCTGAATTTGATAATCTGCCGGGTTAAAGCCATGTGCGCCTTCATCTTTAAAGATCTCTAGATAAGATCCCTTTTGAGAATGGGCATTTTTAGCCAACTCCATATTCTTATAGATAATGGCACCACAATCATAAGGTGAAAACAGCCATTTATGCGGATCTATGGTTACACTATCTGCTTTTTCAATTCCGTTGAAAAGATCTCTCACAGAAGGCGCCGCCAAAGCTCCTCCCCCATAAGCACAATCTACATGAAACCATACTTTTTCACGTTCACAAACCTCCGCAATAGTATCCAGATCGTCTATAATTCCCGCGTTGGTAGTTCCTCCGGTGGCAACCACAGCAAAAAGCCTTTTTCTATCCTTTTGTTCCAGCTCATCTATTGCTTCCTGCAATTCCTGCCCGGTAAGATGATCTCCTTCACAATCTATCATGATAAGATCTACATCTATAACCTTTGCCATAGCCTGAACAGAACTATGCGCGCCATTCGAGGTTAATAAAAGGCCTTTATGCCCTATATTATCTATACTTCTACTTTTCCAATCTTCTCTGGCCGTTACCATAGCCGAAAGATTTGCCGCGGTTCCTCCACTGGTAAAAACTCCAAAAGAATCTTCTGGCATCCCGGTTAAGGAAACCAACCATTTCATAGCCTGATTTTCACAAAAAATTCCGCCTGCGCCTTCCATCCAGTAAGCTCCATGAATACTGGAGGCCGAAGTTACCAAATCGAACATAATTGCCGCTCTGGTGGGAGCAGCCGGTACAAAGGCCAAATGTCTTGGATGATCTATGGGTACGGTTGCTTTTACCAGAACATCTCGAAATAGTTTAAAGGCATTTTCGCCACCTATCCCACTGGGAGTAACTGTTTCTCCAACAATTCTTAAAAGTTCTTCTTCTTTTTTAGGCGAACCCAGTTCCGGGGTGATATTCGAGATACGGTCTATGGTATATTTCATGACATCCAGGGTCATTTCTACCAGGTCCATATCTATAGTATGCATTTTATTTTTCTCCAAAAGTCAATATTTTAAAGTGTTGTTCTAAAGGATTTAAATTCTCGATTAAAGTAGGGATCAAATCTTTTCCATATTCCAGGTACATTTCTGAAAAATTGGTTTGGCGTTCCTGTAAACTTTTGTTCGGGAATAATTCATTCTGAAGATCGGCAATTCTGGAAACCTCATCTTTCAACTTTCGTTTTTGAGCTTTCAGCAATCGCTTTTCCAGATGATCTAATCCTTTTAATTGTTTTACTTCCTGAGCTTTTACAGCTCCTAAAAAGCTTTTATCTGTTTTTTCTGCCAGCTCATACATCTCCTGAAATTGCTTCACTAAATGTTCTTTCTGCGGACTAAAATCTATATCTATATTCGAGATCTTTCTAACTTTTCTGTTGATAAGCTCGTATTGTTTTAAGAACAACTCCTGCTGAGAGATATTTAGCTTATTTCGCTTTTCATTTTGCTTGGAGGATTCTATCAAAGCTGAATTCCGAAGCAATAAGATAGGAAAAGGCACATTTACAGCTTTAAAGAAATCCTTCAGCTCAAACCAATACGCCAGTTCTCCCCCACCGCCAATATAACAAAGGTTAGGTAAGATCACTTCCTGATATAAAGGTCTTGTCATCACATTCGGACTAAATCTTTCTGGATGTTGCTTTAATTCTGCTCTCAGTTCTTCTTCACTCCAGGAGATCTCGGTTTCATTCACAAAATATCGTCCCTCCTGCTCTATAATTCGCTCTCGAAGCCCATCCTTCAAATAAAACAAATTGATCTCTCTAGGATTCACCTGAACGGTATAGCCAAGTTCCTTCAACTTATTTGCTAAGGGTTCGGTTGCTTTTTCAGAAACCTGCTCAAAGATCTCTTTTTCAAGATATGGCAGAAATTCCTGCTTTAACCTGGTATCATCTCCATCCAGAATTACAAGTCCGTAATCCTTAAAAAGCTCATCCGCAAGATATCTGGTGGCATCGGTAAGATTAGAATGTTCTAAATAGGCTTTTTCAAACAACTCTTTTAAAGCTTCGGCATTGGTACCTCCTCCTATTTCCGCAGAAAAAAGTGAGTATACTTCTTCCAGATCCTTCCGTATTCAAATTTCCAACCGCATCTTTTCCTGCATGTTTTTGAGTGCTATTCCATTTGAACTTCTTTCCATTCAAATTAAAATAATTGATCTCCTCAAAATCATGATCCTCGGTAGCCATCCAATATATAGGCACAAAATTAAAATCGGGATATTTATTCTGAAGATCTTTTGCAAGGTTGATCGTAGACACGATTTTATACAGAAAGTAGAGCGGCCCGGTAAATAGATTTAACTGATGCCCTGTGGTAACCGTAAAGGTTTTGGTATTAGAAAGCAATTCAATATTTCCCAATACCGCTTCTGAAGTTTGTAGTGCTTTATATTGATCTTTTAAAACCTCCACCAGGACCTTTCTCTTGGCTGAAGTGAAAAATTGATCTTTTTCCTGAATCTGTGCTTCAAAATTTTCGAGCGTGGGAAACCGGTTATAAAATGGTTTCAGACTTTCTTTTTGATCCAGATAATCTATTATTAGCGGGGTGAAATAATTTGTTTCTTTATAGGAAAGACAGTCTGTTGGCATAGAAAAAGTTTAAAACGTAAAGATACCGAAGTTAAATATTTTATCTAGTAATTTTTAGTTAATTCCAGTGTGAATGCTATCTTTACTAGACTAACCCTTATTTATTTCTGTTAAATGAAAAAAATTACTCTTCTCCTTGTTTTACTTCTGAACTTACAATTTGTCTTTTCTCAAAACCTGCAAACTCCCGAAGAATTTTTGGGATATGAGGTGGGAACACAATTTACGAGACATGCCACCGTGGTAAATTATTTTGAAAGCATTGCCGAAGCTTCAGAAATGGTGGAATATCACACTTATGGAAAAACCAATGAAGGCAGACCCTTAACCTATGCCATAATTTCATCTCCGGAAAATCTTAAGAATATTGAGCAGATTAGAAAAGATCATTTAAATAGCGCCGGCCTTCTTGAAAATGGAGATTCCGCAGAATCGAAAAAAGCCATAGTTTGGTTGAGCTATAATGTTCATGGAAATGAAGCTTCCAGTACAGAAGCAGCCATGAAAACGCTTTATGAGCTTATTACTGCTAAAAAAGATTGGTTAGAAAATACGGTAGTTATTATAGATCCATGTGTAAATCCTGATGGAAGAGATAGGTATGTGAACTGGTATAATCAGGTAAAAACAACTCCTTACACCGCAAATCCAATTGCCAGAGAACATAATGAGCCATGGCCGGGAGGAAGACCAAATCATTATCTTTTTGATCTAAACCGCGATTGGGCCTGGGCTACTCAGGTAGAAACAAAACAACGATTAAAAGTTTATAACCAATGGATGCCGCAAATTCATGTCGATTTTCATGAACAGGGAATTAATGAGCCTTATTATTTTGCTCCTGCTGCAGAACCTTTTCATGAAATAATCACTCCGTTTCAAAGAGATTTTCAAACTACCATCGGGAAAAATCATGCTAAGTATTTTGATGAAAACGGATGGTTATATTTTACAAAAGAAAGATTTGACTTATTGTATCCTAGTTACGGGGATACCTACCCTATTTATATGGGAGCCATTGGTATGACTTATGAGCAAGCGGGAAATGGCGCTGCCGGATTAGGAATAAATACTCGAGAAGGATATGAGCTAACTTTGGTAGACAGAGTTGCCCACCACTTTACAACAGGAATATCTACCGTGGAAATAGCTTCACAAAATGTAGAAAAATTGAATTCAGAATTTAAGAACTTCTTTAAGAATCAGGATTCAAAATATAAATCTTATGCTTTAAGTGGCGAGCCGGATAAGATTGCAGCCTTAGAGCGATTATTGGATGTTCATAATATTAAATACGGAACTGCGAATTCTGGAAAAATAAAAGGGTATAATTATGTACAAAATGATAACTCCGGACTTGAGGCTACTAATACTACTTTAGTTGTAAACAGCAATCAGCCGAAGGGAAAAATGGTAAAGGTACTTTTTGAACCAAACGCAAAATTGAACGATTCTCTTACCTATGATATTACCGCGTGGAGTTTACCTTATGCTTACGGCTTGAATGCGGTTGCAAGTTCTGGTGCAATAAACAGCAATAAGGTTTCCGAAGTTTCTAAAGTTCAAAATACCGCTACCCCAGCTGCCGCTGGATATGTAACCAAGTGGAACAGCATGGATGATGCACGTTTTCTTGCAGCTTTGCTTAAAGAAGGTATAAAAGTTAGATTTAGCGAAATTCCATTTGAAAATGCAGGTCAGCAATTCAAGCCGGGAAGCCTTGTAATTACTAAGAGTGATAATGCGAAATTTGAAAATTTTGATGCTAAATTAGTAGAGATCGCCAATAAATTTAATAGACAACTTACCGTTGCAACTAGCGGATTTTCTAGTAGCGGGCCAGATTTTGGATCTTCAGAGATCAAGATCATCAACAACCCTACCATTGGATTATTACAAGGGGAAGGCACTTCTTCTTTAAGTTATGGAGAAACACTTTTCTTTTTTGAACAAGACCTTAATTTTCCTGTAATTCCTATTGGTACAGATTATATTGCAAATGCCGATCTTTCTAAAATAGATATTTTGGTGATGCCTTCCGGGTACTATGATAGCCTTTTAGACGATGCCATGCTGAAGAAATTAAAATCCTGGGTAAAAGCCGGAGGAAAAGTTGTAGCTATAGGAAATGCGGTGAGCAGTTTTGCCGGCAAAGAAGGATTTGATCTGCATGAAAACAAATCGGCTTCAAAAAAAGACTCCACGAGTAAAGGCAATCTTTTGCCGTATAATGTTCGAGAACGAGAAAGCATTAAAGATCTTATTACTGGAAGCATCGTAAAAACAAAAGTTGACAATACCAACCCGATGGCATTTGGTTATAACGATTACTATTTCAGCTTAAAATTAAGCGAAGACAGTTATGCCTATTTAAACGAGGGTTACAATGTTGCCTATTTACAAGATAATCCGCAAATAGTTTCTGGTTTTGCAGGAAGCAATGCTCAAGAAGAGATCAAGAATTCTATGATCTTTGGAGAAGAAAGAATGGGGAAAGGAAGTTTTATTTACCTGGTAGACAACCCACTTTTTAGATCGTTCTGGGAAAATGGAAAATTGTTCTTTGTGAACTCGCTTTTCTTTGTGAATAACAACGATTATGACATGTATTAATTAAAAAAAGTTTGTCCGTAAAAGTACGTCATGCTGAACTTGTTTCAGCATCTCAATTAAGTGTGAAACAATACAACATAGAGACCCTGAAACAAATTCAGGGTGACGAAGTTGGCACTAGAACTGCCGTCATGCTGAACTCGTTTCAGCATCTCAATTCAGTGTGAAACAATACAACATGGAGACCCTGAAATAAATTCAGGGTGACGAAGTTGGCATTAGAACTGCCGTCATGCTGAACTCGTTTCAGCATCTCAATTCAGTGTCAAACAATACAACATAGAGACCCTGAAACAAGTTCAGGGTGACGAAGCTGGCACTAGAACCGCCGTCATGCTGAACTTGTTTCAGCATCTCAATTAAGTGTGAAACAATACAACATGGAGACCCTGAAATAAATTCAGGGTGACGAAGTTGGCGACTAGAACTGCCGTCATGCTGAACTTGTTTCAGCATCTCAATTAAGTGTGAAACAATTAAATCTATCTCGACTCCGCTCGATATGACAATCAATTATATTTTTAAATTTTAAATTAAATCAAGCACTACGTAAATGATAAAACGCATAGTATTCTTACTTTTTATTTCTCTGAACTGTTTAAATCTTACCGCACAAAACGAGAAGAAAGAACCAAAAATAGATTTCGAAACTTTTACCCTTGAAAACGGACTGAAAGTTATTTTTCATGTAGATAGATCAGACCCTGTTGTAGCAGTAGCTCTTACAAGTCACGTAGGCTCTGCTAGAGAAATTGAAGGAAGAACCGGTTTTGCTCACTTATTTGAACATTTACTCTTCCTGGAATCTGAAAATTTAGGAAAAGGCGGACTAGATAAAATGAGTGCAAGAATTGGAGGTTCTGGCGCAAATGGATCTACAAGTAGAGATAGAACCAATTATTTCCAAACGGTGCCTAATGATGCTTTAGAGAAAATGATCTGGGCAGAAGCAGATAAATTAGGATATTTTATCAATACCGTTACAGAACCTGTATTGTCTAAAGAAAAGCAAGTGGTAAAGAATGAAAAGCGCCAGAATGTAGATAATAGACCTTATGGCCATACTATGTATGTAATTGATAAAAATCTTTATCCTCAAAGTCATCCGTACAACTGGCAGGTAATTGGCTCTTTAGACGATCTTCAAAAGGCAACGCTTCAAAACGTAAAAGATTTTTACAACAAATGGTATGTACCAAATAACGTGATCTTGACCATTGCCGGAGATTTTGATAAAGAACAGGCTAAAGAATGGGTTCATAAATATTTTGACGAAATAAAAGCTGGAGAGAAGATTGCAACTTCAAAAAAACAGCCGGTTCAATTGGAAAATTCTAAGCAGCTTTATTATGAAGATAATTTTGCGAAGCTGCCGGAGCTTACTATAGCTTGGCCAAGTGTTTACTCTTATCATGAAGATTCTTATGCTTTAGAGATCCTAGCCAAATATCTTTCTGAAGGAAAAAGTGCGCCGCTTTACAAAAACCTGGTGGCGAAAAAAGAGCTTACAGACGAGGTACAGATGTATAATTACACCTCTGAATTGGCGGGAGAGCTATTACTTCAAATTAGAGCTTTTGACGGAAAAGATCTGGACCTGGTTAAAAAAGCAGTAGATGAAACCTTCACTCAATTTGCCAAAGATGGAATTCCAGAAAAAGATCTAAAGAGAATTAAGGCCGGCCAGGAAACAGATTTCTATGATGGAATTTCCAGTGTGTTAGGAAAAGGATTTCAATTGGCACAATATCAGATCTTCGCAAATGATCCAAACGAGATCAATAAAAATGTAGAGAAAATAAAGAATGTAAGCAGAGAGGATGTTATGAGAGTGTTCAAAAAGTATATTTTGAACAAGCCTTATATCGCCACAAGCTTTGTTCCGAAGGGTCAAAAAGAATTAGCCCTAGAAAATTCTGAAGAAGCCGAAGTGGTGGAAGAGAAAATAATTGAAGGCGCCGAAGAAGAATTTGATGCGAGTATAACAGCAAGCTATGAAAAAACTCCTTCCAGTTTTGACAGATCTGTAGAACCAGCATCCTGGGGAACTCCAGAAGTAAAAACTCCGGAGATATGGACGGTTAACTTACCATCCGGACTTCAGTTATCTGGAATTTCTACAGAAGAAGTTCCTTTAATAAAATTCAATTTAGAAATGGAAGGTGGCCTTCTTTTAGAAGATCCTTCCAAAATTGGGGTTTCCAACCTTTTGGCAAATTTAATGACCAAGGGAACCAAAGATAAAACCGCTCAGGAATTAGAAGATGCTATAGAAATATTGGGTTCTGAAATTAAAGTAAGCGCGCAAGATGATAAGATAGTGATAAGTGGAAGCAGTCTTTCTAGAAATTTTGATAAAACCATGAAGTTGGTAGAAGAAATTCTTTTACAACCCAGATGGGATGAATCTGAATTTAAACTTGTGAAGCAACAGGTATTGAGTCAAATTCAGCAGGAAAAAGCAAATCCAAATAGCATTGCCAGAAATGAATTCAAAAAATTGATCTATGGCGAAAATAATATTTTGGCTCATAATAATCTGGGAACTACAGAATCTGTAAAGGAGATAAACATTTCAGATCTTAAGAGTTATTACAATAATAAATTATCGCCACTTAAAGCAAAGTTCTTAATTGTTGGAGCTATAGATGAGCAAGAAGCAACAGATGTTTTAAAATCTCTTTCAGCAAATTGGAAACCGCTTGAGGTAAAAATTCCAGAATATCAAACTCCAAAAGCCCCGGATAGCTCACAGGTTTATTTTTATGATGTTCCCGGAGCTAAACAATCTGTAATTATGATTGGTGCGCCAGCGATGGCTGCAACTTCTAAAGAATTCTACCCAGCTGAGGTTATGAATTACAGATTAGGCGGCGGCGGATTTGCTTCTCAACTTACTCAACAATTAAGAGAAGGAAAAGGTTACACCTACGGAATTCGTTCTGGATTTAATGGAAGCAAGATGGTAGGCCCATTTGTGATCTCCAGCGGAGTTCGTTCTAACATTACATTTGATGCCTTAGATCTTATCAAAGAAATACTCACAAAGTATCCGGAGAACTTTGATGCAAATGATCTTGAAGTTACTAAGAGCTTTATGATTAAGAGTAACGCGAGGAAATTTGAAACCCTGAATTCTAAATTAGATATGCTGAGCGATATTTCTAATTATGATCTTTCTCCAGATTTTATATCTCAAAGAGAAAAACAAGTGGAAGATATGAGTATTGAAGATATTCAGGAAATTGCAAGGAAATATGTGAATCCAAATAAGATGTATTATTTGGTGGTTGGAGATGCAGCTACTCAACTTCAAAAATTAGAAGAGCTAGGTTTCGGAAAACCTGTATTGTTGAATGAAGAATAATTTTAAGAATTATATTGAATTACCCGTTATCTATCTTTTTTTACTGAAACAAGTATGGAAGCAGAAAAAATTCAATAAAAAATATCTTCAACCTAAACTAGCAACTTATCATGAAAATGATGGGAGTTTAACTGCTACGGATCTTAATAAAATAACTAATTATTATGCATTGGGAGTTTCCGGAATTTTGGGAACTTCCTTTTGCGTTTTAAGAGGTTATAAAATGAAGTTAGCAGAACGTAAAGCATAAGCTGTTTGGGTGGAATTTCAGGTTTGCTAGATGATCTCTTTGATAGATACTTCCAAAGAAACTCAAAGTTTAAGAGATTTCATTACTTCGCCTCAAAGCATGAAGCCTCAAACAGATCATGAAGCTTTACTCTTGAGTCTTTATACCGAAGGTTTAAAAGAGTCTTTCCAACCTGAAAAAATCAACAGGAAGCTTTAAAAGTGTTTGCAGCACAGCAGAAAAGTTTAAAGCAAAAAGATAATTCAATTAGTATTTCAGCATTGGAAAAAATTACTCTTGCCAAGGGCGGAAGTTCTTTCTTATACTATAGAGCTTGTCTTGAAAATGCACCTAAGCAAACAGAAAAAGATCTGATCTATCATCTTGGCGGATTGATGCAATTGGGAAATGATATTTTTGATGTTTATAAAGACTATCAGGATAATATCCATACGCTTGCTACCAAAACAACTGATATTAAAGATTTAAGAAGATATTTTCAGCAAGAATTGGATAAAACCTTTGAACTGGCAGAAGCCTGCAGTTATTCCTCAAAAAACATTCGGAAATTCTTAAAAATAATCAGTCTTGGGATTGCCAGAGTATTTGTGTGTTTAGATCAATTTGAAGAACTTCAAAAAATAGCAATGGGAAATTTGAAGTTGAAAAATATCGAAGAAAAGAGTTGATTTGTGATATGCAGAAACCAGGAAATCAGCTAAAAGCGATTCAGTATTATTTTAAAATAATCAGCAAACACTAAGCTAAGCTGTTTGCAAAGCGCCAAATCTGGATTTCAGAAGTTCAAGATCATCAGATTCAAAACCTTTTAGTTCTACCATGGTTCCCTTAGCAGCTCCAGATTTTATAATCAGGTTATTTGGAGTGATTGTAATATTCTCGATTTCATCCAGATAATAATAAAGTGGTTTCGCACCTATTCTTCCTACCGTAACTACCCGATCGTCCCACTCAATAAATTCATGATTTCTGTCTTTCTTCTTATTATAATAGTGAAAACTAAAATAAGAAATCGTTAGAATTGAGTAGAGAATTCCAAGAAAATAATTTGAAGCTATAAAGTGACTTACAGCTACGGCAAACCACATGATCGAAAAGATGATATTGAAACTTACTTTCCACCAGGGTTGTGTTTTAACTATTTTGGGCATAGATTAAAAGATAGATATTGATTTCATAAATATAGAAAAACTAATTTTATCTACTTATCAACCTATAGAAAGGTCGGATTGAGAGATTCAATTACTTATAGAAGTTCTCGACTCCGCTCGAACTGACATATATCTATGCAAATACTGAACAGTCAGATTGAGAGTGCTCAATTGTTTCGAAGATGGAAACCTAATGTTAGTACTCTAAGAGTTCTCGTCTCCGCTCGAACTGACATACATCTATGCAAATACAGAACGGTCAGGTTGAGGATTTGACTTAGCTCAACACAGGCTCTGTTAAACCTCATCAAACTTTTAATAGTTCTCGACTTCGCTCGAACTGACAGATGTACGCCCGAATTGACAAAATTTCTTAAACGTTTCTAATCTTCAATTCTTTACGAACTGGCTTCGCTACATCTGCATTTACAGGAGTTCCGTAAAGATCGAAATCTGCAGCTTCTGTAATTTTTATATCGTAGAATTCGCCTGTTTTCAAATAGATCTCGGTAGCGTCTATCAGAACTTCATTATCTACATCTGGAGAATCAAATTCTGTTCTTCCTATAAAATAATTTCCTTCTTTTCTATCTATAACAACCTTAAAAGTCTGTCCTATTTTCTGCTGATTCAATTCCCACGAGATCTGAGATTGAATTTCCATGATCTGATTAGCACGATCTTGCTTCACATCTTCTGGAACATCATCTTCCAGATTGTAAGCATGAGTATTTTCTTCATGAGAATAGGTAAAACATCCCAATCTCTCAAAACGCATTTCTTCAACCCACTGCTTCAATTCTTGAAAATGTGCTTCGGTTTCTCCGGGATATCCAACTATTAGCGTGGTTCTAATAGTCATATCCGGCACCTCTTTTCTAAATTCTTTTAGAAGTTTAGTGGTTTTTTCATGCGTAGTTCCACGTCTCATAGACTTTAATAGATCATCTGAAATGTGTTGCAATGGAATGTCAAGATAATTACAAATTTTAGGCTCACGATTCATAACATCCAGCACATCCATTGGGAATCCTGTTGGAAATGCATAATGCAATCTTATCCATTCAATCCCGTCAACCTTAACCAGATTTTCAAGCAATTCTGCCAGATTACGTTTTTTGTAAAGATCAAGTCCGTAATAGGTAAGATCCTGAGCAATCAAGATCAATTCTTTTACGCCCTGTGCAGCAAGATTTTGAGCTTCTTTTACCAAATGCTCTATTGGGGTAGATCTATGTTTCCCACGCATTAGAGGAATCGCACAAAAAGAACAAGGTCTATCACAACCTTCGGCAATCTTTAAATATGCGTAGTTTTTCGGAGTTGTAGTAAGTCTCTCCCCTATTAATTCATGCTTATAATCTGCTTCCAAAGCCTTAAGAAGTCCGGGAAGTTCTGTAGTTCCAAAATATTGATCTACATCTGGAATTTCTTTCTGAAGATCTGGCTTATAACGTTCACTCAAACATCCGGTTACAAAAACCTTGTCTACATCGCCTTGCTGTTTCTTCTCAACATATTCTAAAATGGTATTTACAGATTCTTCTTTTGCGTTATCTATAAATCCGCAGGTGTTAATTACAACAATATTACCATCCTGTTCATGAACAACATCTTTATCGTTGGCGCGTAATTGCCCCATTAATATCTCACTGTCATAGACATTTTTGCTACAACCTAGAGTTACAACATTAATCCTGTTCTTTTTTATAGATTTCGTCCTCATACCATTTATGCTTTAATAGCTTCACCTCTAGCCGATTTAATTAGACTTCGGTTAAAAGTTAGCGGCTGCAAAGATACAACGTAGAAATTGAACTGCGGAAGATTCTGCAATTAATGAATTTGTAAAGATTTTAGTTGAAATATTCGTGTAAAGAGACCATCCATGCGGCTTCGTAATATCTTAGAACACTAATAACCAATACCCCAACAATCACATAGATCCAGGAATAGGTTTCTTTTTTCATCATTAATCCACCAATAATGGCGAAAATGAGGAATGGAATGGCAAGAATAAGATTTGGAATAGGCCAGGCATTTTCAAATAAAATGGCAATTATTTTCATTACCACAAAGAACACACTGTAAAAAAGAATGATCTTACTAATGATGGCTTTTAGATTATTTGTAGGCATTTTTACTGATTATAATTTTCTGGAGATTTTCTTTTCTTAGTCGCAATTTCATAGGCATAGGCCCATTTTAAAAGATCTTGTTCACTATCAGGTTTCGCATAAAAAGTTAAACCTTCTGGCGCATTATTTTCTGCATATCCCATAGGAACCGTAATTCCTGGATATAAGGCCACTGCTGCTTCTCCCGCATGATAATTATTGATTGAAAGTACACCATCCAGATTATACTTTTTCATAGGAAGGTCAAAAAATTTCTTTCCATTGGTATGCAAGGTGTCTTTAATGGCCTGATATTCTTCTGAAGTAGCAGAATCTGCAACAATTCCATCAAATAATCCCTGCCCATAAGGAGCGCGCTTTAAAGAATCCTGCTCGTTATATTTTACTACATCTTTTACCGATTTGTATTTTAAATTTTCATTTCCATAAGATTTAAAATACAAAGGAAGATCTCTCTTCATTTCCAGATTTAAGAATCTGGTAAAATTTGGAAGGTCTGCTTCTTCAGCTTTAAATTCTATTACTTCTGCTCCTGCCTTTTTAAGATCTGCAATTGCCTGAACATACAATGTATCTTCCATCAATTCTTGAATAACGCCAAATCTCTTTCCTTTCAAACTTCCATCTTTTACAGAAGTATAAAAATCTTTAGTAGAATTTGAATTCCCTTGTGAAGCAGCATCTTTAGAATCCTTACCCGTCATTGCAGATAATAAGATTGCATTATCTATTACCGATTTTGTTATTGGCCCGGGAGTGTCTAGCGTGCTTGAAATAGGAACAATTCCGCCACGACTTAGCAAACCAACCGTAGGTTTTAAACCTACCAATGAATTTTGACTTGAAGGAGAAAGTATAGAACCCGCAGTTTCAGATCCTACCGCCACTGTTACTAAGTTAGCCGCTACCGCCACAGCACTTCCGGAACTGGAACCTCCGGTGTCAAGAATTTTTCTACCGTAAGGATTCAAAGTCTGTCCACCAACTGCAGAATATCCGCTAGGGCAATCTTCACAAAAGAAATAAGCCCATTCACTTAAGTTAGCTTTCCCTAGAATCAAAGCTCCATTGTCTTTTAATCTTTGGGTGATAAAGGCATCTTTTGTGTTATTATCTTCTAATGCTACAGCCCCGGCAGTTGTAGGCATATTTTCTGTATCTATATTATCTTTTAGAAGCACCGGAATTCCGAAGATTGGATGATGCTCTTTCCCCTCTTTTAAGCTTGCATCTTTAGCTCTGGCTTCCTCTAAGACATTTGGATTTAAAGAAATAACAGAGTTTAAAGAAAGTTCGTTTTCTCGGTCATATTTCTGAATTCTGGTAAGATAAAAAAGCACCAGGTCTTCATAAGTAAGACTCTCCATTTTTTACAGAATTCTGTATAGTGGGAATATCTTGATCTAATATTAATGGCTTTAATTCATTATATCTATTGAACTGAAAAAGTCTTGAAGTTCCTCATTAAAAGGAGCCATTATAGAATCTTTAGACACATATTTAGAATCCAAAACTTTAAAATCCATTTCTTCTGGAGCCTGGATCGTATCCTTAACTACTGTAGAAGTTGTCTTTTCTTCTGATTTATTTTTACAACTAAAAATTGAAATTGCTAAAAAAACGAGTAATATCTTCTTCATATAAATAGATCGTATAATTTATTTTTTAGGCATGCGCAGAAATTCTATTTTTTGAAGAAGGAATCAACAAACTCATATTTATTAAAGACCTGAAGATCTTCAATACCTTCTCCTACCCCAATATATTTTACAGGAATTTTAAATTGATCGCTAATTCCAATTACAACTCCACCTTTAGCTGTTCCATCTAACTTGGTAACAGCCAAAGAAGTTACTTCTGTTGCTGCTGTAAATTGTTTTGCCTGCTCAAATGCATTTTGCCCGGTAGAACCATCTAATACCAATAAAACTTCATGAGGCGCATCTGGAATCACTTTTTGCATCACGCGTTTTACCTTGGTAAGCTCATTCATAAGATTCACTTTATTGTGTAATCTTCCGGCAGTATCTATAATAAGAACATCTACATCTTGCTTTACCGCGCTTTGAACAGAATCAAAAGCTACAGAAGCAGGATCGCTACCCATTTGTTGCTTGATAATTGGCACCTGAGTTCTATCTGCCCAAATTTGAAGTTGATCTATAGCAGCAGCTCTAAAAGTATCTGCTGCTCCCAACATCACTTTTTTACCTTCTTGTTTAAATTGATGCGCAAGTTTACCAATAGTAGTTGTTTTTCCAACCCCATTTACTCCAACAACCATTACTACATAAGGTTTCTTTCCGGCAGGAATATTAAAACCATCACCTTCTCCAGAATTGGTTTCAGATAAATAATCCTGCAATTTCTTGTCTTAAGATCTCATTAAGCTCATCTGTTCCAAGATATTTATCTCGGGCAACTCGTTCTTCAATTCTATTAATAATCTTAATAGTAGTTGCAACTCCAACGTCGCTGCTTACCAATACATTTTCAAGATCATCTAAAACTTCTTCGTCCACCTTAGCTTTTCCGGCTACGGCTTTACTCATTTTAGACAGGAAGTTTTCTTTAGATTTCTCTAATCCCTTATCGAGGGTTTCCTTTTTCTCTTTGGAAAAAATCTTTTTAAATAAACTCATTATACTTTGGAAGGTTTTAAACTCAATCTTATTGAAGAACTTCAGCTCTTCAATTCTTACAATTCAAATGTAAATATACACAAAAAGAAAAAGCCGTCCAGATGGCTCCGGACGGCTTTTAAAATATTTTGAAATAATTTACTTTTTGTTTAAAAAGTCATTTACGTTCTCTGGAACCATAATTGCTTCAACAAAAGTATAAGCACCTGTTTTAGGTGATTTTACCATTTTAATGGCTTTTGTCAATCTCTTGGAACCTGTTTGTAATGATGCTACTGATTTCTTTGCCATGGCTTACTTATTTAATTTCTTTATGAACAGTCATTTTCTTAAGAATTGGGTTAAATTTCTTTAACTCCATTCTATCTGGCGTGTTCTTTTTATTTTTTGTTGTAATATATCTTGAAGTACCTGGTCTTCCAGATTCTTTATGCTCTGTACATTCTAAGATTACCTGTATTCTGTTACCTTTCTTTGCCATTTCTCTATATCTTAACGGTTAAGGATTATTTGTTTAAATAACCTTTTTCTCTCGCTTCTTTAATAACAGCAGAGATACCTTTTTTATTGATGTTTTTTAGTGCAGATGCAGAAACTTTTAAAGTTACCCATCTATCTTCCTCAGGAATATAAAAACGCTTCTTTAATAGGTTGATATTAAATTTACGTTTGGTTTTGTTCATAGCGTGAGAAACATTGTTCCCTACCATTGCTTTTTTACCCGTAAGCTCACAAACTCTTGACATTGCTTTATACTTTATTTTGTTATTTCAAAACAGGCTGCAAATTAACGATTTTTTTACATAACAGCCAACACAAAATTAAAAATAATTAGAGGTTTTTTTAAAGAGGTTTTATCCCACAGCTTTCCGCAGTATTTTTAACTCACCTTATAACCTATACTTAATTAATTATGCATCAACTCTTTAAGAAGTAACTCAAAAGCTTTATTAACGGCCTTTTTAACTACTTGTTCTCTGTTTTTTCCAAGCTGATATTTTACAGAAAAAACCTGGTCTGGTGTTGCAAGTCCAATAAAAACAGTACCAATTTCGGCCTCGCTATCTCCTTTTGATGGTCCTGCGTTCCCGGTAGTTGCTATCGCATAATCTGATTCAAAAAGGGCTTTTGCATTCGCTGCCATTTTCTCGGCAACCTGCCCACTTACTACACTAAACTCGTCAATTATTTTATGAGGAACATTTAAAATATCTTCCTTCATCTGGGTGGCATATGTAATTAATCCTCCCTTAAAACTTTGAGAAGCACCCGGATTTAAAGTAAAGGCTGCAGCCAATTCACCGCCGGTACAACTTTCAGCAAAGCATAAAGTCTTATGTTTAGAAGACAAAAGCTTATTCAAAGTCATTGCTATATCCTGATCTTCTCCCTCTTTGCTTGGAAGTATATCTTCTAAAAGCGAATATATCTTTTCAAATTCATTTTCAACGCTTTCTTTAAGCGCTGCTTCATCATTTCCTTTGCCTGATAATCGCAATCTTACCGAACCAAAACTTGGCAAATAAGCAAGTTTTATATGTTGCGGCAGATTGTTCTCCCAATCTTCAATTCGCTGGGCGATAGCGCTCTCTCCTAAGCCGTAAGTTCGAATAGTTTTATGGTAGATAAAGGGCCTATTAAATTCTGATTTTAATTTTGGAATTACCTGAAATTCCATCAAAGCCTTCATCTCAAAAGGCACTCCTGGCATAGCAACAAAGACAGTTTTATCTTTCTCCATCCAGATTCCGGGAGCAGTTCCATATTTATTAAAAAGTACCGTAGATTTTGATGGCACCATTGCTTGCCCACGATTCATATCTGAAATTGGAGTGGTCACAATCTTTTTAAATAGTTCTTCAATATGATCTAAAACCGATTGATTTTGAACTAGGGTATCGTCAAAATACTCTAAGAAAGTATGCTTGGTAATATCATCTTTTGTAGGACCCAGCCCACCGGTTATAATTACCAGATCTACTCTGGAATTAGCATCTTTAAGTGCAGAAAGTATATGCTCTCTGCTATCTTGAATGGAAGTAATTTGATGAACAGAAATTCCAATCTTATTGAGCTCCTGAGCAATAAACACCGAATTGGTATCTACAATTTGCCCTATTAAGATCTCATCACCAATGGTAATAATTTCTGCATTCATTAGAATCCGAAGTCTTTTTGCAATTCAGCTTCTGCGAGGGTAACTTTCGCAGATATCTTACTACCTGCATCTTGCGCGCTAGACTCACTTTTATTCTCTTTAGAATATGCCTCAATGATCAGGATCTGATCCATCAAATTCAATCCAAAAAGCTCGAGATTGGGCTTCATTTTATGAGCAAATTGATACGCCAAATTTGGATTCCCATTATCTATGGCTTCATTCATAGATCTTACATCGGGTGGAATTTCTTCTAAAAAGGTTTGAACAATGATCTTTAAGAAATCTTCATCTCCGCCGGCCATTTCCCTAACGCTGTCTAAATTGTAATTTTTACCCATCTATTTTACTTGAATTGAAAATATTTGTTCTTTTTCTAAAAATCCGGTTAGTCGATCATTGGGAGAAACTTTACCCACTCCTTCCGGAGTTCCGGTAAAAATAATATCGCCAATCTTCAGGGTAAAATATTGCGAAACATATTCTATGATCTCATCGATCTTCCACAACATATCTGAAGTATTGCCCTTTTGAACCTCTTCCTCGTTTTTTTGCAAGCTAAAGTTAATATTATTTATATTCTGAAAAGAATTTTTATCTAACCATTTTTCTCCCACTACCGCAGCGCCATCAAAAGATTTGGCTTTTTCCCACGGGAGTCCTTTTTCTTTTAATTCATTTTGAAGATCACGCGCTGTAAAATCTATACCCAATCCTATTTCATCATAATATTTATGAGCGAATTTAGACTGAATATATTTTCCCACCTTTTTAATCTTCACTAAAACTTCCACTTCATATTGCACATCATTGCTGAAATCGGGAATAAAGAAAGGTTGCTTTTTTAGTAAAATTGAGGTGTCCGGCTTTAAAAAGATCACCGGGTCTTTAGGTCTTTCATTTTTAAGCTCAGAAATATGAGCGCTGTAATTTCTACCTATGCAGATAATTTTCATAGTATCACACTTAAAATAAGAGGTCTATTTAACTTTTGTATTGAGCTTTCTAAGCTTTATTGCAGTTAAAACTTTTTTGGTATATAATGGAAAATCGGCATTTTGGATCCATCCAAAATATCCGGGTTCTTCTTCTAAAACCTTCTCTACATTCTTCCCTTTATATTTTCCGAAGGCAAAAACCTCTTCCCCTTTTTTATCATAGGCTATAAATCCTGCAAAATCTGCAAAATTTCTTCTGGAACTATACTGTCCTAACCAGGAAATATCATTTTCTAACTCCTCATATCTATCAAGTTGAGATTTCAATACCTCATAAGTTGCATTGGTATCGGCTTCAGCAGTATGAGCACCTTCTAAATTTTCTCCGCAATAGAATTTATAGGCAGCAGAAAGAGTTCTTTGTTCCATTTTATGAAAGATGGTTTGCACATCTACCGAAACCACATTCTTCATATCAAAATCTACATCGGCACGTAATAATTCTTCAACTAATAACGGAATATCAAATCTATTCGAATTAAAACCTCCAAGATCACATCCTTTTATCATTTCATGAACTTTAGGCGCTAACTCATTAAAAGTAGGTTCATTTGCCACTTTTTCATTAGAAATTCCATGAATAGCAATAACCTCTGCAGGAATGTTCATTTCTGGATTTACCAACCAGGTTTTACTCTCTTTATTTCCGTTTGGAAAAACCTTTAAAACTGAGATTTCTACGATGCGGTCTTTGGCCAAATTTGTTCCGGTAGTTTCCAGATCAAAAAAACAAATAGGCCTTGTGAGTTTCAACTCCATAATTTGAATGCTTAATTTTTTCAAAGATAGTATAAAAAACTCGGGGTAGAATTCAATCTGAGGTTAGAAACACTGCAAATTCTAAGGAAAATTCAGAATAAAAAAACCGTTTAAAAAACTCTAGTTACAAGTTTTTTAAACGGTTCTTAATTGAAATGTAGTAAAATTTATACTACTCTATCCTTATCAAAAGACTCCAGGTATTGAGCAACTCTTTGCACAAATTGTCCTCCTAAAGCACCATTTACAACCCTATGGTCATAACTGTGAGATAAGAACATTTTATATCTAATTCCTATAAAATCTCCATCTGGAGTTTCTATTACTGCCGGAACTTTTCTAATTGCTCCAAGTGCTAAAATAGCAACTTGCGGCTGATTGATAATTGGCGTACCCATGATACTTCCAAAAGTACCTACATTGGTTACGGTATAAGTTCCACCTTGAATATCGTCTGGCTTTAACTTGTTAACTCTTGCTCTACTTGCAAGATCATTCACCTCTTTTGCCAAACCTACCAAATTCAATCTATCTGCATTTTTAATTACAGGAACGATCAAGTTTCCATCTGGTAAGGCAGCCGCCATCCCAAGGTTGATATTTTTCTTTTTGATAATCCTGTCTCCATCTACAGAGATATTGATCATTGGGAAATCTTTAATGGCTTTTGCCACTGCTTCCATAAAGATTGGTGTAAATGTAAGCTTTTCACCTTCGCGTTTTGCAAATGCATCTTTATGTTTGTTTCTCCAATTCCAAATAGTAGTAACATCTACTTCTATAAAAGATTGAACGTGAGCCGAAGTTTGATTACTCTGCACCATGTGATGAGAGATCATTTTACCCATTCTGCTCATTTCTATAATTTCATCCTCTCCATTTACACTTACCGGCGCACTTTGAGGCTGAACCGGAGCTGAAGCTGCTGGTTGAGCTGGGGTTGCTGGTTGAGATGATGCCTTTCCAGATCTGTTTTCTACGTACTCTAAAATATCATTTTTTGTAACTCTTCCTTCTTTCCCCGTACCTTCAACTTTTTCTAATTCCCCTAAAGAAATTCCTTCTTTCTTGGCAATATTCTTTACCAAAGGAGAATAGAATCTTTCTGAATCTGAAAAATTTGTTGGAGCATCACTAGATGAAGATTGCTTAGCTGCAGAAACTGTTTGTTCTACCTCTTCTACCATAGCTTCTGAAGGAGCAGCTTTAGAAGCAGAAGAAGTTTCTTCGCCACTATCGCCCTCTGTTTCTATAATAGCTATAGTTTGACCTACTTTAACTACATCGTCGGTTTGAAAAAGAATTTCTACCAATTTCCCGTCAACCTCACTCGGCACTTCACTGTCTACTTTATCTGTAGCAATTTCAAGTACTGCCTCATCTGCCTCGATGGTATCTCCAACTTCTTTTAACCAATTAGTAATGGTTGCTTCCGCAACACTTTCTCCCATTTTGGGTAATTTAAGTTCAAACTTTGCCATATTCTTATCTCAAAGATGTTTTTTATAATTATGATTGCGAAATTACTAAATTAATCGATTAAGAAATATTAAATATTTAATAAATAAAATCTAGCGGAATAATTTCATAATTCTACTATTTCGCGATAGGCTCAAAATACAATTTCAGAGGCTTATAATAAAGGTAAACTGAAATTTTATGTATCTCCGTTTTTAGTCATATTGTAGTCTCGTCACCCTGTTCCGATAGCGATCGGAATTATTTCAGGGTCTTAATTTAACATTATAAGATTCTGAAACAAGTTCAGAATGACGTCCTTTTTCAGTTTATGACATTATACAGATATACAATATGATTTTAAGCGATTTTGTAAAATGAAACTCTAAATATTTTAATTTTTTAAAGAACTTTCAAAAGGGATTCTATTAGTAATACTTCTTCCTAAAGTAACCTCATCTGCAAATTCCAATTCGTCTCCTACAGAAATTCCTCGGGCTATAGTAGAAGTTTTAATATTGGTTCCTTCTAATTGTTTAAAGATATAAAAATTGGTAGTATCACCTTCTAAGGTACTGCTCAAGGCAAATATAATCTCTTCTACTTCGCCTAATTTCACTTTATCTATCAAAGATTTTATAGTTAGTTGAGAAGGACCAATTCCATCCATAGGGCTGATCTTTCCTCCCAGCACATGATATAATCCTCTATACTGCCCCGTATTTTCTATGGCCATGACATCTCTAATATCTTCTACCACACAAACAATTTCCTTCAACCTGTTAGGATTAGCACAAATATCACAAATTTTGGTATCACTAATATTATGACAATTCTCACAGAGCTTTATTTGGCTGCGAAGATTTGTAAGCGCTCCAGAAAGTTGTTCTGTTTGAGATACAGGCTGCTTTAATAAATGTAATACTAATCTTAAAGCGGTTCTCTTACCAATTCCTGGTAATTGAGACATTTCTGCTACTGCCTGTTCTAGTAATTTTGATGAAAAATCCATAGATCAAAAATACACATTTTTGAAGCAAGCACCATAAATTTAAGGCTTGCAGAATAGTAATTTGTTTGATTCATTATTTGTAATTTGCCCTCGCAAATCTATTAACATGCAATCAACCTACATTCTACTGCTAATAGCAGCATATTTTGGAGTACTTATTTTAATTTCATTTTTTACCGGTAAAACTGCAGACAATGCAGCCTTCTTTAAGGCAAACCGGCAATCTCCCTGGTATATAGTTGCATTTGGAATGATTGGCGCATCGCTTAGCGGGGTGACATTTATATCTGTTCCAGGGCTTATAGAATCCAATCAATTCAGCTATTTTCAGGTTGTTTTAGGTTACACTCTGGGTTATTTGGTTATTGGTACAGTGTTGCTCCCACTCTACTATAAAATGAATTTAACCTCCATCTATACCTATCTGGAAGAAAGATTTGGAGCATACTCTTATAAAACGGGAGCATCTTTTTTCTTATTATCTAGAATAGTTGGTGCCAGTTTTAGGCTTTTCTTAGTTGCGAATGTGTTACAAATTATATTGTTTGATAATCTTGGAATTCCTTTTTGGGCCACGGTGGTAATGACCATAGCTCTTATTTGGCTTTACACCTTTAGATCTGGAATTAAAACCATTGTTTACACAGATACTCTTCAAACCCTGTGTATGCTAATTGCAGTGGGAGTGAGCATCTATTATGTCTCAGATGATCTAGGTATTCAGGGAGCAGACCTTATCTCTCACATTGCACATAGCGATCTTTCTAAGATCTTCTTTTTTGATGATTATAAAAGTGCCGATTATTTCTGGAAACAATTCATCTCCGGTGCCTTTATAGCGATTGTTATGACAGGATTAGATCAGGACATGATGCAAAAGAACCTGACTTGTCGCAATTTGAAAGATGCCCAAAAGAACATGTTCTGGTTTACAATTGTATTGGTCTTTGTAAATCTATTTTTTATGGCTTTAGGGATCTTACTTACAGAATATGCACGCCAGAATGGAATTGATGCTTCTAAAGATGATCTTTTTCCCGTAATAGCAACCCAAAGCGGATTGGGGATGGGAATTGCCATTTTCTTTATTTTAGGATTGATAGCAGCTGCCTATAGTAGTGCAGATAGTGCATTAACATCATTAACCACTTCTTTTAGTATAGATATTATAGATATTGAAAAAAGATTTAGCCCAGCAGAGCAGATAAGCGTTAGAAAGAAAATTCATATCGCTATCTCTATCCTGCTAATCTTAGTAATAATATCTTTTAAATACTTTATTAAGGATGAAAGTGTGATCGCAAAATTATTTGTATTTACCGGCTACACTTATGGGCCACTTACTAGGCCTTTTTAGTTTTGGAATGTTTAGTAAATGGCAGGTAAAAGATAAATTAGTACCAATAATTGCTATTCTTTCCCCAATACTGAGTTATATAATTAGCATAAATAGTTTAGCCTGGTTTGGGTTTGAATTTGGCTTTTTTATTCTAATACTCAATGGAGCTCTAACCTTTTTAGGATTAGTACTGATTCGTACCCAACATCACTAAGGTACAGGCTATTTCCACTTCAATATTGTTCTTTCTAAGCAGGGCATAAAATTCAGGATTTTCTGTACCCGGATTAAAAATCACCCTGTTTGGTTGAAGTGAAAGTATATAATCATAATACTCCACTTGTCTTTTAGGATTGAGATATAGGGTAACCGTATCTATTTCCTGAAAATCTTCTAGATCTGTGGTTATAGAAATTCCTGCAACTTCCCCTTTTCTTAATCCTAAAGCAACTACCGGCTGATTGTAAGTAACCAGTCTATTAATTGCCATGTTCGAATATCTGGAAGGATTTGTAGATGCTCCCAGAACTAATGTTTTTTTCTTTTCCATAGAAAACAAAGTTACAGCATTAAAAAGATTGTAACAAAATAGAATCTCTATTGTCTTTAAGTTGAAGCTCGCTATAGCAGAGGGAAAACTTTGATGGTGAGGTCTCCCAAAGCTATAGCAAAACCCATCTCGAAAATTTCGGGGTGGGTTTTAAAATAAAAATGAAAATTCCTGTAACAATAATAAAAGCCTGTCGTCTATTAGATAGAAGACCTTATTATTTTGAAAGTTTACAATTAGGTATTATGCAATACAAAGTATTATTTAATACAATTATATTTCAAAAACTGTAACTATTTCAAAATTACTAAAGTCTTTATAATAATCATTCTCATTAATTATTGAAACATCAGCAATAATTAATAGGTAATACAAAGTAATATCCATAACCATTAACCATCAAAATCAATCAAAAAATGAAACAGTTCATCTTATTAATCAGCCTTATCAGCTTTAATTTAAGCAATGCCTTTCAAGCCCCCATCGAGGTCAACATTGGTCACATTTCCGGAGTAGTAATAGATAAAGAGCTTCAAGAACCACTTCCTTATGTTACCATCGTAATCAATGACCTTAATGGAAAATTGATCTCCGGAAACATCACTCAAGAAGATGGAACCTTTGATGTTCAAGATGTTCCTGCCGGGAAGTATGTTTTTCAAGCCCAATTTATAGGGTATAAAACCTTTACTAAAGAAATTGAAATCTCTAAAACCACTCCTGAAACTAAGTTCGGAACTATTCAGCTAGAAGCAGATGTAGCGCAACTAGACGATGTTATGGTAGTTGCTGAGCGTTCTTCTATTGAACAAAAAATAGATAGAAAAGTGATAAACGTGGGGAAAGATCTTACCACTAGCGGTGCAACGGCATCAGACATCATGGGAAATATGCCAACACTTACGGTAGATCAGGATGGGAATATTTCTATGCGAGGGAATTCTAATGTAAGAATTTTAATAGATGGTAAACCAACCAATATTCCTGCTGCACAATTGCTAAAACAAATACCTAGTACCTCTATTAAAAGTGTAGAGTTGATCACCAATCCTTCAGCTAAATATAATCCGGAAGGAATGAGCGGGATCATTAATATTATACTATACAAAAATTCTAATCTTGGCTTTAACGGGAATCTTAATACCGGGGTGACCATTGGAAAAGATGTTAGAACAAATGGGTCGTTAGATATGAATTATAGAACCGGAAAGTTCAATTTCTACGGAAACTTTGGAGGGAATTTCGGAAAAAGACAAAATGGAGGGGAAATATACACTTATGACAATGAGTCTTTACAAACAATTAAAGTGATGGACGATCGTCAAAATTATTTGTACAAAGCCGGAGTCGATTTTTATTTAAACGATAATAACACCCTTTCTTTCTATACCAATCAGAACAAATCTATAGACGACATGAAGGGAGATTTTGATATTCTTTATAAGCAACCTAGCCAGAATATCTATCAAGATTTATTGGTTGATGGTGATGTTTTATCAAGCACCTATAATTTTGATTATAAGAGAAACTTCAAGAAAGAAGGACATAGTATAGAACTGGAAACAGATTATAACAGAGTAACTTCAAAAGAATTAGCTCAAACCCTGTTTACTGGAGACACTGCCAATTATAACAATTTTAATGACGATGTTAATGAGCAGGTAGACAACACCACTATTAACTTAGATTATATCAATCCTTTAAACGACAAGACTAAATTAGAATTAGGAGCAGAAGCTAGAATTAGAAATTCTGAAAATAATTACAACACGACTAACATCAACTTGAATGATGCTTTATATAATTACGATAATAGTATTTATTCGCTTGTATGCTACTTACGGACAAACCTTCGAAAAATGGTCTTACCAATTAGGAACTCGTTTAGAACAGTATAATGTAGATGCAGTATTAAATGGTGAAAAAGTTTATAAAGACGACTATCTAACTTTGTATCCAACAGCTTTTGTTTCTTATCAGTTATCTGAAATGAAATCTATGCAACTTAGTTATGGAAGAAGAGTAGATAGACCCGGATTAAACCAGGTAAGCCCGGTTCGAGAATTCAGTACTCCCAAGAATTACAGGATTAGGAAATCCTGAATTAGATCCACAGTTCACTAATTCTTTAGAATTCAATTACTCTCAAAATTTTGAGAAAGGTAGTTTTACTGGAGGTGCTTTTTATAGAATTATAAATAACGAGATCAATCAAACCCTTTTAGAAGATCCAGAAGATCCTACAAGACAGATCCTGACATTTATAAATGGGGATAATAATACCTCTTTTGGAGTAGAGCTATCTGGAAGTTACAAACCAGCTAAATGGTGGAACATTAATTCTAGCGTAGAGTTATACAGCCAGGATTCTAAAGGAATTATTGGTGGAAAGACTTATGAAGTGCAGAATACAGCTTTCAACTTTAGAGTGAATAACAGCTTTACCGTAACAAAGAATTTAACCTTACAAGCTTTTGGATACTATAGAAGTCCTGCTAAAGATTATCAATTTCAATCTAAAGAAATGTATTTTATAAATGCCGGTGCCCGATATAATTTCTTAAAAGACAAAGCTACTTTGAGTTTAAATTTCAATGACATCTTTAAAACTCAAAAATTTGGATTTGATACTGAAGTTCCATTTAAACAATCTGGAAGTTTTAGCGGAGACAGTAGAACAGTTTATTTAGGATTCTCTTATAAGTTTGGAGGTGGTAAAAACGCAGCTCTTAAAAGAAAAAATAGAGACGATAACGAAACCAGTGGTGGTGGATTATTTTAATTATGTTTAATTTTTGTTAGCAAAAAACCCGTGCTCTGGTTAAGCACGGGTTTTTAATTTTATATAAACTAAATTATTATTTTACCATTCAATAATTGCACTACCCCAGGTAAATCCACTACCAAAAGCTGCCAAGACAACTATATCTCCTTCTTTAATTTTACCCTGTTCCCAGGCTTCAGTTAAAGCGATTGGAATAGAAGCGGCGGTTGTATTTCCATATTTCTGAATATTATTGAAAACCTTATCATCTGGCAATTGAAATTTTTGCTGAATGAATTGCGAAATTCTCAAGTTGGCTTGATGAGGAATTAACATATCAATATCTTTTACCTCTAAACCATTGGCTTCTAAACCTTCATTTATTACTTCAGAAAAACGTTGAATGGCATGTTTAAAAACAAACTGCCCGTTCATATATGGATAGTATGGAATATCATCTCCCTGAGGATTTTCGGCTATGATCTCCGGAACCCAATGCTCGGTACTCGGTCCTTTTAAAGAAAGTTCTAAAGCATGCTTCCCTTCAGAATGAAGATGTGTAGACAATATTCCTTGTCCATGATGAGTACTTCTTGTAAGTACTGCTGCACCAGCTCCATCTCCAAAAATTACAGATACATTTCTACCTCTGGTGGTAAAGTCTAATCCTCCACTATGATTCTCACTTCCAATAACCAAAATGTTCTTGTACATTCCGGTTTTAATGAATTGGTCTGCAACAGACAGAGCATATACAAACCCACTACATTGATTTCTAACATCTAATGCCGGACAGGTATCTATATCTAATAATTCTTGAACCTGAACTCCGCACCCAGGAAAATAAAAATCTGGACTTAGGGTAGCAAATACTATAAAATCTATATCGTCTTTAGAGATATTAGCACGCTCCAAAGCTATTTTAGCGGCTTTCGCTCCCATAACAGAAGTCGTATTACCATCTCCTTTTTTAATATGATGGCGCTCTTTAATTCCTGTACGCTCCTGGATCCAGGCATCATTGGTATCCATTAATTTCGAAAGGTCATCGTTAGTTACCACATTCTCCGGCACGTAACTTCCCAGCCCGGCAATTTTAGATTGATACATTCTTAATAATTATGTAATTAATATTTATTTCTATTAAATTTAAACATTTAATAATTTTTGGCGGCGCAATATAAGAAACATTAACATATCAATACTATTATAAAGCTGTATTTACCCAGATTGGAATTTCTTCCAAGTACATAACCTTTTTAAATGCGGAAAGCGCAACTTCTAATAAAGCCGCGCCCTCCAAACAACCTAACCAATAAAACCTTAAATATATTTTTTGAAATTGTTAATTTCTACTTTAGCTTTTAGATCATGTAATAAATTATACAATCCAAAAAACGTTCTGTTTATATAAAGAAAATGCTTGCTTCCTCTATTCCCGTTCATCTTTCTAAGCTCGGTATCTTTACTATATTTTTCACTTAATTCTGTAATGCTGCTCCAAAATGATTCCTCTGCAAAATCAAAAGTTTCATCATGAAACGGACTTGTAAATAAGCTTAACATTTGATAGAACAATTCTGAAAAGAATTTGATCTCTTTTTCTGAATCATCTGCTCTTAAGATCTCCAGTTCAAACAGTTTCTTATTAAAAAACTCCGGATTGTTGATGTTCTTCTTATTTGCCAATTCAAAATAAGGAGTGTAAAAATCTTCCGGCACTTGCTTAATACAGCCAAAATCTATCGCAATTAAATTAGAATCTTTATCTACCAGGAAATTTCCAGGATGTGGATCTGCATGTACTGCTTTTAAATGATGCATCTGGTACATGTAAAAATCCCATAAGGCCTGACCGATTTTATTCGCTTTCTCCTGATCTAAATTTTCCTTGGCAAATTCACTTAAGTGCTTACCTTCCATCCAATCCATAGTAATAATGCGCTCACTAGATAGCTCTTGATAGTATTCTGGAAATTTTAGATTCGGAATGTGGTTACAGGCCTTTGAGATTTGCTTACTTTGCTCTACTTCCAGCAAATAATCTGTTTCTTCAAGTAACTTTCCTTCAACTTCTTTAAAATATTTTTCAGAATCTTTTCCTTGAAGGTTAAACATTCTGGTTGCAATAGGTTTAACCATTGCAAGATCTGAACTGATACTGTCTGCAACCCCCGGATATTGGATTTTCACAGCAAGTTTTTTCCCATCTTTCGTTGCCTGATGCACCTGTCCGATGCTGGCGGCGTTGACCGAGTTGGTTGCAAACGTATCAAACAGTTCTTCGGGATAATTCCCATTATATTTTTTAAAAGTTTTTCTAACCAAGGGAGCAGATAAAGGAGGAACACTAAATTGCGCCAAAGAAAATTTCTCTACATAAGCACTTGGCAACAAGCTCTTTTCCATAGATAGCATTTGCGCTACTTTAAGAGCACTCCCCTTTAAACTCTTTAATCCATCATAAATATCTGTTGCATTATCTTCATCTAACTCATCTCGCGTTAATTGAGGATCAAAGGCTTTTTTACTATAATATTTTAGATAATTGCCACCAATTTTAACTCCGGTCTGAACCATTTTAGAGGTTCGACCTAATTTTCCTGTGGGTATTTTATCTATTGTTTTCATTTTTCTAATCTTATATAAAAAACCTTACAGATATATAATATGTAGGGCTAATATTATCTGTAAGGCAACTATCGGGGGACTATCCCATTTTTTCTTTCCACAAAAACTTCCCAAAATCTAAGATGCGTTCTAGCGGCGTATTATCGAACAGATCAAAAACTGTATTTACAGATTTCTCTATGGCTACATCGGTGCTTTCAAATTTTGGAGAATTATCGTCCATCCAAAATTTCAGAATAAATAATAATTGCAACCAGGTAGCTTCAGAAAATACGGTTTCAGATTGCTTTAAAATCTTAACAGTTTTCCTTCATTTCCCTCCTGAATCAATTCAGTAGCAAACTCTTTCACTCTTTTTCTTAAGCCTTTAAGCTGCTCAAGATTCTTCATCATCGTTGGTTCTTCTGAAAGCGTGAAGAGTACATAACTTCTATTTGCCGTAAGCAATTCAAAGAAGGTATAATAGAAGGTTAACAATTTTTCTCGAGTTGTAAAATCTTCAAATTCGGGGCTTTTCTCGATAAGCATCAAGGTGTTATCGTAGAACTGGTTCCATATCCCTTTTTGCAAACCATCAAAACTGCCATAAAACTCATAGAATTGGTCTTCACTTATACCTTGATCTTTACAAAATTTGTAAACATTCTTAGGCATTTTATCCTGCTCTAAAACATATTCCATATAAAGTGAAATCAATTTTTCCTTAGTTAAAACTGAGGAAGTGCTTGATTTACTTTTTACCGTTGTTGTTTTCTTTTGTGCCATAACTATTAATTCTGATGTAAATATACAAACTGTTTAACCTTTTTCAATATTCATTAAACAAAAATGTTTGTTAAATATTTACGAGGAATTTCAGCTTATGGTTTTAGACGACATTTTTGAGGTTTAATTACAAGTGTCAGTTTGGCAGAATTATATAGTTGGTATTTTTTTTGACTATTAGAAGAGTACAATAATTATTTTAATTAAAACTCAATTATATATGGCAACCGGAAACATTAATGTATCTGTAGAGAACATTTTTCCTCTTATAAAAAAGTTCCTTTACAGCGATCACGAGATCTTTCTTAGGGAGTTAATTTCTAACGCAACAGATGCTACCCTAAAACTTAAACATCTTACCAGCATTGGCGAGATAGATGTAGAATATGGAAATCCTAAAATAGAAGTAACGATCAATAAGGAGAATAAGACCCTTCATATTACAGATCAGGGAATTGGGATGACCAAAGAAGAAGTTGAAAAATACATCAACGAAGTGGCTTTTTCTGGAGCTGAAGAGTTCTTAGAAAAATATAAAGATTCTGCCAAAGACAGTGGAATTATCGGTCATTTTGGTCTTGGTTTTTATTCTGCCTTTATGGTAGCAAATAAAGTAGAGATCATTACAAAATCTTATAAAGATGAACCAGCTGCACATTGGACTTGTGAAGGATCTACAGAATTCACTCTAGAAACTGCAGATAAAACAGACCGTGGTACAGAAATCATACTTCATATAAATGAAGAAGATGAGCAGTTTTTAGAAGAAGGCAAAAATTAGAGAACTTCTTGTTAAGTATAACAAATTTATGCCTGTGCCAATTAAATTTGGTACTAAAGAAGAAGAACTTCCATTACCTGAAGGTGCTGCAGAAGATGCTAAGGCAGAAACTGTAGAAGTAGATAACATCATTAACAACCCTACTCCTGCCTGGACAAAGCAACCTACAGAACTTGAAGATAAAGATTATAAAGATTTTTATAGAGAACTGTATCCAATGCAGTTTGAAGATCCATTATTTCATATTCACTTAAATGTAGATTATCCTTTCAACTTAACGGGAATACTTTATTTCCCTAAGATGGGTCAGGATATGAACATTCAAAAAGATAAAATTCAACTTTATCAAAACCAGGTATATGTAACAGATAATGTAGAAGGAATTGTTCCAGAATTCTTAACCATGTTACGCGGAGTGATAGATTCTCCAGATATTCCATTAAACGTTTCTAGATCTTATTTACAAGCAGATGGAGCTGTGAAAAAGATCTCAAGTTACATCACTAGAAAAGTAGCAGATAAATTGAAATCTCTTTTCAATAACAATAGAGAAGAATTTGAGAAGAAGTGGAATGATATTAAAATAGTAATAGAATACGGAATGCTTTCTGAAGATAAATTCTTTGAAAAAGCAGACAAATTCGCATTGTATCCAACGGTAGACAATAAGTATTTCACTTTTGATGAACTTCAGGAAAAAATAAAAGATAACCAAACCGATAAAGATGGGAATATGGTTATTCTTTATGCTTCTAATGAAGATGCACAACACAGTTATATTGAAGCTGCCAAAGAAAAAGGTTATCAAGTACTATTGTTAGATTCTCCAATTGTTTCGCATTTAATTCAGAAACTGGAGACCTCTAAAGAAAAGATCTCTTTTGTAAGAGTAGATAGCGATCATGTAGATAATCTTATTAAAAAAGAAGATGACAAGATCTCTAAACTTTCTGATGAAGAAAAAGAAAAATTGAAAGCCGACTTTGAAAAAGTTGTTCCAAAAGAAAAGTACACCGTGCAGCTAGAAGCTATGGATAGTACTGCTGCTCCTCTTATCATTACTCAACCAGAGTTTATGAGAAGAATGAAGGAGATGCAACAAACCGGAGGCGGTGGAATGTTTGGAATGGGCAACATGCCAGAGATGTACAATTTGGTGGTAAATACCAATCATGAACTGATCTCTGAAATTTTGAACACAAAGACAGAAAAGAAACAAGAACGTTTGATAAAACAATCTTTGGATCTTGCTCGTCTTTCTCAAAACCTATTAAAAGGTGAAGAACTAACAGCATTCATCAAGAGAAGTTTTGAAATGGTGAAATAAGCTATTTCACACTTATAAAACTGAAACCGCTTCGACTTTAATTAGATTCGAAGCGGTTTTTATTATTCTACACCGGTATAAAAGCTTTTGTAACTTTATCTCTACAAAATACTCTTCTATGAAAAATGTGCTGTATTCTTATGCTTATTCTCAATTCTTGTTAGCTGTAATCAATCTCAGAAAAAAGAAAATGTTGTGGAAGAGAAAATAGAAACCGAACCAAATTCTAGCATTGGAGATGGAGCCGTTTCTCCAGCTGTTGCTTTTGCTCAAAGTATTGAAAATGCACATAATAAAAAAGCATGGAATGATCAAACTGCTGTAGCCTTTGATCTTAGCTTAAAATTTGGTGGTAACGAACGATTAAACGCCAAAATAACGAGTCTTACTAATTCTTCAAAAATTAGAATAGACAAGAAGGATGGAGCAAAATTGATTTATGATGGATCTGAAGTTTATTTGTGCCCAGAATCTGCTTCAGACCAAGGAGCAAGATTTGATATGTTTACCTGGCAGTACTTTTTTGCCATGCCTTTTAAGTTGACAGATCCTGGAACCAATTGGGAAAGTCTTGCCTCCAAAAAACAAGATGATATAGAATATCCTTCAGGAAGATTAACTTTTGGAGAGAATATTGGAGATGCTCCAGATGATTGGTATGTGATCTATCAAGATCCTGAAACCAATTTATTACATGCTGCTGCTTATATAGTAACTTTTGGGTCTGATGTAGAGAAAGCTAATGAAAATCCTCATGCAATAGTGTATTCAAATTATAAGACTGTAGATAATATTAAAATAGCAACGCACTGGGACTTTCATGAATGGAGTGAGAATGATGGAATTGGGAAAAAGTTAGGAGAAGCAGATCTAAGCAATATAGTATTTTTTGAAGCTCAACCAGACCTCTTTGCTAAACCCGATAAATCTAAAATAATTAAGAAGTAGCTCTTAAATTATCCTAGAACCTCAGCTTGAATATTTCTATAAATTACCTGGTAGAAAGTTGAATTATCATAAGGTTTTACAATAATATCGTTCATCCCGGCTTCATGAATTTCTTCACGAATTTCTTCAATCTCTACGGCTGTTAAAGCTATAATTGGTATAACAGGATTAAATAATCTTATTTGTCTTGTAGCCTCCAGGCCAGAGATACCCGGCATATTTAAGTCCATTAACACAAGATCAAAATGCTGATCTTTAATTGCATCTACCGCAGCGGTACCGTTATCTCGAATTTCACAATTAAAGGCTTTTTGCTCTAATATTCGTTTGGTCACTACCTGATTAATTCTATTGTCGTCTACCACTAATATTTTCTTACCAACAGCAATCTGCTTCATTTCAGCATCATTTTCCTGTAAGTTAAGCTCAGTAACAGTTTCGTTCTCCCCTTTTGCAAACTCTATAACAAAACTAAATGTAGAACCTACTCCTTCTTTACTCTCTAAATGAATATCCGAGTCAAACAAAGTCAACAACTTTTTTCACGATTGGAAGTCCCAGGCCGGTACCTTGATAATTATAATTAGAAGATTTTAACTGAGAGAACTCTTCAAAGATCAATTGCTGCTTGCTTTCTGGAATTCCTAATCCGTCATCTTTAATATCAAAATGAATTTTAACGGTTTCCTTCTGTTCGTCTATCAATTTAAGATTTATCCAGATATTTCCTCGCTCGTTAAATTTCATGGCATTTCCAACAAGATTCATCAAGATCTGAGAAAGTCTAACCGGGTCTCCAATAATGTTTTTAGGAATAGCAGGATCAAAATCTAGATGTATTACATTCTTATTTTGAAGTCTGGTGAATTCAAAAGATTTTACAATGCTGTTAAGTAGATCCATCAAATTAAAAGAGAGATGTTCTAATTTTAAAAGATTAGATTCCATCTTATTCATCTGAAGCACATCATTTATAAGCGCCAACAAATAATCTGCAGAAAATTTGAGGGATTGTAGATCATTCTCGTGCTTTTTTAAAGATTTATCTTCTAATAAAATCGATGTAAGGCCAATAACCCCATACAAAGGAGTTCTAAGCTCATGACTAATAGTTGAGAAGAATTTGGTCTTAAGTACAGATAAACGCTCCGCCTCTTCTTTTGCCAGAATCAATTCAGAATTCTTATCGCTTAATTCTGAAATTAAATTATGACGAGATCTATTAATAAAATATAAAGCGAGTAAAATAAAAATGAGAATAAGAGAAGAAACTATTAAAATGAACATTTTCTCTCTAGATTTCTCTATCACTTCATCTTTATATTCCTTTTCCTTTTTTACTACTTCAAGATCTTTCTGGTATTCACTTACATCAAACCTTGCATTTGCCGATTCTATTTGGCGCAATTTATCATTTTCAAAGATCTTAGACTTGTATTCATCGTAGTTTTCAAGGGCCTCAAAAGCTTCTTTATAATCGCCCTTTTTATAAAGCAATGTTGAATATTCCTGATAAGCATGAGACGCTTCTAAAATTTGAGATTTTTCTTCAGCAATATTTATAGATTTTGCTAAATGTATTTCAGCTTTATCCAAATCGCCAATTCCCATATAATATCTACCGGTAAGATATTCTAACTGAGTGTCTTCTTTATCTGAGTAAAATTCGTTATCTATTCTTCGAGCACGTTTTAAGTATGGTGCTGCTTTTTCAAAATTATTATTATCTATATAAGTCCATGCAATATTTAGGGTGGGCTTAAAAGATTTATCTCTCATTCCCAATTTATCTGAAATTGCAATAACTTTTCTATAATAATCTATCCCTTTTTGAGTTGTATTTTTATCTTCAGAATAGGTATTTCCTAAATAATTATAGGCATCAATTAATATAGTATCGTTCTTTAATTTCAGAGCATAATTTAAAGCTTCTTCATAATGATTTCTAGCTCTAATTGTATCGTTTAAATCCTGATAACTAAAACCTAATATCCTATTAGCTTGATAATTGAAATAAACATCTTCTTCTTTATCTGCTTCTTCCAGCAAATACATAGATTGTTCTATAGCCTCTTTATAATCATAATGACTATAATAGTCCATAGCTTGATTATAAATAGTCTCTAAGCATGCAACTCTTGTAGAATCTTTTTGTCCAAAGCTACTGCCACAGGTGAGAATGAAGAATAAAAGAAAGAAGTAATTTTTCTTCAATAGATATGCTGATTAAGTTATTGAATTTGGGCTGGGAAGTTACTCTAATTTAGATAATTAAACAATTATTTACTTTATTAAGATTAAGATAAATATAATTATATTTTTATAAGGCGTGGAGAAACTTGCTATAATGGCAATTTATTCTTAATATTTACAAGAATTATTTAAATCTACATAACGCATGATCTATCCCTGGCATTTATATTTAATGGGCTTTATGTATATAATTGCCGGTATCATTCATTTTATAAAACCTAGGGCTTATATGCGTATCATGCCAAAATATCTACCTGCCCATAGATCATTAGTATACCTCAGCGGCTTGGCAGAAATAGTTTTGGGACTCGGCTTATTTTTTTCTGAAACTAAAAACTTAGCGATTTATGGAATTATCTTAATGCTCCTTGTTTTTTTGCTGGTTCATTTCTATATGTTATCTTCTAAAAAAGCGGGTGCCGGAATACCACGGTGGGCGCTACTACTTAGAGTACCTCTTCAATTTTTGTTGATCTGGTGGGCGTATTTTTACTTAACACTTTAAGATTTTAGTTTGATGAAGACTACAGATCCAAGATCTTATAATTTAAGAAATGCAGATATCACTTATTATCCGAATTTTTTAACTACAGAATTGGCAGATAGTTTTTTAGCAATTTTTTTAAAAGAGTTGCAATGGGAACAATTCGACATTAAGATCTTTGGGAAAGTGATTCCGCAGCCTAGGTTAACCGCACTTTATGCAATCAATACTCAGCCTTACTCCTATTCCAATCTTACTTTACATCCAAATTCTTATACCACAGAATTAGAAATTATAAGCAACAAACTATTTAAACTTACCGGAATTAGATTTACGCATTGCCTGGCAAATCTTTATAGAGATGGAAATGATAGTATGGGGTGGCACTCAGACGATGAAAAGGAACTGGGGCAAAATCCTGTAATAGCTTCTATTAGTTTTGGTGCAGAACGAAAATTTCAGCTAAAACACAAAGAGTTGAAGGATCAAAAAATGGAAATTCCATTGGAACATGGAAGTCTTCTCATCATGAAAGGTGAAACTCAGCATTACTGGAAACATCAACTTCCTAAAACTAAAAAAATAGACTCCCCACGAATCAATCTTACTTTTAGGACTATTTTATAAAACCTTAATTCATTCTTCTCCATCCAACTTCAATTCGACCTTAAAGAAAAAGAGGTTATTGCTATTATGAGACCAGAATTAAAAACTTCCAGATTCAGACTTTGGCGAAAAAGAGTTCAAGGTAACATAACAAAACATGCAAAATTAATAGAAAATGAAATCGGCCGCTTTAAAAGCAGCCGACAACGTTCTATATCTAATAATAAGATCTCTAAGAGACAATGTTTTAATCGTAAATCTCGTTTAAAACTTCAGCCAATCTTAGTCCGCCTTTTTCCAATTGTTCACGCACCACCGGAAACCAATCATACATGTATTTATAACTTAATTTCTCTCCAATTTCTGCGGAACCGTAAACTTTCTCGCTTAAATTTTTAGATTCATACATCCAATCTTCAAAAGAACCTCTTACCAAGCGTTTTTTCTCAGCTTCAGAAAATTTTACGGTATTCTTTGCCAATTCAGAATAGCTCATATCATAACTATCTATCATATCACTATCCCAAAGTCTATGTAAATTAGAGCCATCATTAAACCATCTAATTTGAATATCGTTACCACCTTTGTCTTCCCCTCTTCCGGTATGTAACGGCTGATGAAGATCTCCCATAAAATGAACCAACATTTTTAAATAGAATTCTTTATCTTCTTTGCTGCTGTTCTTATCTTTTAAAACCTGTACACATTTTCTAAGGCCTTTTAAAAGATCTCCTTTTTCATTAGCATCTTCTGCCTTATACTCTGTTGCACCCGCTGGAAGGTTTACATAATGATATACCCCAAATTCTCTAAATCTTGGATCGCTCTTTATTTCATCTGCAAAAGTTGAAACCAGGGCTAAACTTTTTCCATTAAGAATCTTTGAAATTTCCTTTCTAGCTTCTTTAGTAAGATGGTGAGAAGCAACTTCAGCGGTGGTTCTATGGCCAGTTTGACCCCAATAATAGTTGGAAGAAAATCCGGAAATACTGGTAAGAACTAAAGCAATTGCAAAAATAATATGTTTCATAAAATCTAAATTTTTCACAAATATAGGTAACCTCATCATTCTACTGTAGAAAATTTATTTTGAATCATTAATTTAATATCATATATTTATGATATCAATTTAATATCAACTAATTTCTATTACCATGAAAACCAACGAAAAAACTTTAAATCCTCCAAGCGGTTATGTGATGCTTTTTGTGATCTTTTTATTACTTGTAGCCGGAATTGGTGGATTTGCTTTTTTAAGAAGTCCTTGGTTCATTTTATTAATTTTTTTAGCGCTATTCCTAGCCGTCGGCCTTATTTTGGTCAACCCAAATGAATCTCGAGTGCTCCTTCTCTTTGGAGATTACACCGGTACTGTAAAAAGCAATGGATTGTTTTGGGTGAATCCATTCTTTACCAAGAAAAAGATCTCTCTTAGAGCTCGAAATTTTGACAGTGAAAGATTAAAGGTGAATGATAAACTTGGTAATCCTATCATGATTAGTACCATTTTAGTATGGCGGGTAGAAGATACCTATAAGGCTTCTTTTGATGTTGATAATTTTGAAAATTTTGTGGTAGTACAAACCGATGCCGCTGTAAGAAAGTTAGCCAGTTTATATCCGTATGATAATTTTGCAGATGAAGGATTAGATGAAGATATTACGCTAAGAGCAAGTGTAAATGAAGTAAGTGAAGCTTTAGAAAAAGAATTGGAAGAACGTCTGGATATAGCCGGAATTGAAGTTTTGGAAGCCAGGATTGGGTATTTAGCCTACGCTAATGAAATTGCAAGTGCCATGTTAAAAAGACAACAAGCAACAGCTATAGTGGCCGCTAGACATAAAATAGTTGAAGGAGCTGTGAGTATGGTAGAAATGGCTTTAGATGAACTGAGCCGAAAACAAATTGTAAATCTAGATGATGAAAGACGTGCAGCAATGGTGAGTAATTTGATGGTGGTTCTTTGTAGCGATAAAGATGCTTCTCCTATTGTAAATGCTGGAACCTTGAATCATTAAAAATGTATGTATTTAAGGAAACTCAGAAATTCAGGCAATGGTGGATATATTTTATAGTGGTATTTACCGCCGCAGGCATTATTCTCAACCTATATCAGGAAACCGATAGATTTACAGATTTCAGCGATTTAAGTTTTCTGTTCTTAGCCCTCTTTTTTACAGCGATTATAACCTATTTCTTTTCACTTCAGTTAAAAACAAAAATAGATAGGTATGGAATTAAAACTGAATTTCGACCTTTGCCATTTTTTAAACGAGAATATAAATGGGATGAGATTGACATCATGTCATGTTAGAAAATATTCAGCAATAAAAGAATTTGGAGGTTGGGGAATTAAAGGATTATTTCCTGCCAAAGCCTATACCGTTCGTGGGAGTTATGGCATCCAAATTGTAACAAAAGAAAATGTGCGCTTTTTAATAGGCACTCAAGAACCACAAAAGGCCAAGACCACGATAAAAAGATACATGGCGCCTCAAGAAAATTAATTCACTATGAAATCAATTAAAATTTACAGCCTTTTATTATTAATGGCTTTTGTACAAGCAGGTTTCTCTCAGAACATCCCTGCAGATAGTATTTATAATGAAAGTGAAATCTCCATTAACAAATTTATAGATGGAACACTTACGATTCCCAAAAATGCAGAAAAACCTAATCTGGTAATTCTCATTCAAGGCTCAGGACCCGTAGATAGAAATGGGAATGCCAACATGATGAAAAATGATGCATCAAAGAAAATAGCGCATCAATTGGCAGCCAATGAAATTGCGTCTTTTAGGTTTGACAAGCGAATATTTAAAATGCAACGTTTAAACATTCAGGAACAGGATCTAAAATTTGAAGATTTTGTAACCGATGTAGATTCTATACTTTCATATTTCAAACAACAAAATCAATATGAAAAGATAATTTTAGCAGGACACAGTGAAGGCTCTTTAATAGGAATTTTGGCTGCGCAACAGGAAGGAGCAGATGCCTTTATTTCTTTAGCAGGCGCTGGAAGAAGTATAGACAGCATTGTGGTAGAACAATTAAGTAAGCAATCTGCAGAACTGGCACAAAATGCAAGAGAAAGTTTTGACGAGATCAAGGCTACAGGAACTTCAACCAATTACAATCCGTTATTAGTTTCAATTTTTAGACCCAGCGTTCAGCCATTTATTGGTTCCTGGATGCAATATGATCCTGCTCAGGAAATCTCTAAATTAAAAATACCGGTACTTGTTATAAATGGCAGTTTTGATATTCAGGTAGATGAAACTGATGCTAATCGGTTACATGAGGCCAATCCAGATTCTAAATTGGTGATCTTAGAAAAGATGAATCATATTTTTAGAAAAATTGATGGAGATGCATTAGAAAATACAAAGGCATACAACCAACCGGAACTCCCATTACACCCAGAACTTATACCCACGTTAGTTGATTTTATCGACACAATAAAATAAGATGAGTAAAAAGAAAGCATTTGCCTTACGGTTAAACGAAGAGGTACTAAAAGCAATTGAGAAATGGGCTTCAGATGAATTTCGAAGTACCAATGGGCAGATTGAATATATGCTTTCCAATGCTTTAAAGGATGCTAAAAGACATCCAAAAAACAAATCAGAAGAATAGAATGGAATATAAAATAGTATTTTCAGATATAGACGGCACCTTATTAGATAAAAATCGAGGCCTTGCCCCTGCCACCGTAGAGCAGATCAAGAAATTGAAAGACAAGATCCCTTTTATTCTTATTTCTGCCAGAATGCCTGCTGCCATGCGGCATCTTCAGCAAGAATTGGAGATAGAAGATCTTCCTATTATTTGTTATAACGGCGGATTGGTTTTAGTTAACGGGGAAGCAATTAGCTCTACAGAAATTCCTATCAACTTAATTGAAGATCTAACAGCATTTAATCAAACTTCAAATTGTCATTTAAGTCTATATCATAATGATGAATGGTATGTACCTAGATTTGATGAATGGGCAATTAGAGAAAAGAATAACACCAAGGTTGAGCCAGAGATCAAGTCTAATCTTGAAGTGGTAGAGAAATGGAAGAAAGAAGGCAAAGGTGCGCACAAGATCATGGCAATGGGTAAGCCAGAACAAATTGATGAGATTCGAGATTTTTTAAATCAAAAATATCCCGATCAACTAAATATGTACAGATCAAAAGATACCTATTTGGAAATCGCTCATAAAAGCATCTCTAAATTAACCGCCATTGAGCTTTTATTGGAGAAACATTTTTATCATAGCCTTCAAGAATCTATTGCTTTTGGAGATAATTACAACGACATAGAAATGCTTAAAAATGTTGGTTTTGGAATTGCGGTTGGAAATGCAAGAGATGAAGCAAAGCTTGTTGCAGCTCATGTTACTCATCATCATATGGAAGATGGGGTGGCAAAAATGCTCGATGAAATATTTAATAGAGATAAATCTTCACTTTAAAATATTCCGATTGATTATAGTTTGATAAAAATTGTATTTTGCCGCCCAAACTATAATTAATTATGGAACACACTCCCTATTTTACAAATGATGCCATTGTATTAGGAATTTTAATGATTGCCTTAGGCTTTGTTTTTTATACTTCCTCTAAAAAAGAAGGGTTTTGGGCTAAATTTTACAAATACGTTCCGGCGCTATTAATGTGTTACCTTATTCCTGCAATTTTCAATTCATTAGGAATAATAGAAGATCAAACCTCACAGTTATACTTTGTTTCCAGTAGATTTTTACTTCCAGCAGCTTTGGTTTTAATGACCTTGAGTATAGATTTAAAAGCTATTTTTAATCTTGGTCCTAAAGCCTTGATCATGTTCTTTACAGGTACTGTTGGAATAATAATTGGAGGACCATTAGCTATTTTACTTATCTCTATATTTTCTCCCGAAACCGTAGGCGGAATAGGTCCAGATGCCGTTTGGAGAGGGCTCTCTACCCTTGCCGGAAGCTGGATTGGTGGAGGAGCCAATCAGGCAGCCATGTTGGAAATATATGAGTACAATCCAGATCTCTATGGAGGAATGGTGTTGGTAGACATTGTTATTGCAAACTTATGGATGGCAATTATTCTCTTAGGAATTGGTAGAAATGAGCAAATAGATAAATGGTTAAAAGCCGATAATTCTGCCATTACTGACCTTAAAAACAAAGTTGCTTCCTATTCTGAAAGTGTTACCCGTATTCCCTCTTTAGCAGATCTAATGATCTTGCTGGCATTAGCCTTCGGGGCTGTAGGAATTGCACATTGGGGAGCAGATAATATCTCGGCTTATTTAGTAGATAATTTTGAAGTTTTCAGCGATAATAAGAGCTCTTTAGCTTCCTTTGCATCTTCCTTCTTTTGGATGATAAGTATTGCCACAGCCATAGGGATATTCTTATCTTTTACCAAGTTTAAATCTTATGAAGGAGCCGGAGCTAGCAAATTAGGAAGCGTATTTATATACATTCTAGTAGCAACTATAGGGATGAAAATGGATCTTGCGATGGTGTTTGACAACCCTGGTCTTATTGCAATTGGGTTGGTTTGGATGACCATTCACGCCGTATTACTAATTATTATTGCAAAATTGATTAAGGCTCCCTACTTCTTTCTTGCCGTGGGTAGTCAGGCAAATGTAGGAGGAGCAGCCAGTGCTCCTGTAGTTGCAGCGGCTTTTCACCCATCTTTAGCAACCGTTGGGGTACTACTTGCTGTGTTTGGATATGTTGTTGGAACCTATGGTGCAATTTTAAGTACAATTTTAATGCAATTGGCAGCTGCAGGTTAGTATAACTTCAAAATTTATATGATATTTGCCACCCTTAAAGCCAATCAGAATTCATGAAAAAAATTAGTTTATTACTTGTTCTCCTATTAAGTGTTATAGCTTGTTCCGAAAAAGAAAGCAACCTAAGTGTTAGCGGAAACATTAAAGGGCTTAAAAAAGGAACATTATACCTACAAAAAATCGACGATACCGTGCTGGTAAACGTAGATTCTGTTCTGGTTGATGGGGACGCTAATTTTATCCTGAAAGATTATATTAAGAGTCCGCAGATCATGTATCTATATTTAGATAAGGTTGATAATGCTCAATATGACGACCGTATAGAATTCTTTGCTGAAGAAGGAGAGATGACCATTAATACCACCTTAAAAAACTTTCAGGTAGATGCGGTAATCACCGGTTCTGCCAATCAGAAAAAAATGAATGAGTATAAGCAGATGATGTCTAGATTTAATGATAAGAATTTAGAGCTTATCAAAAGAAATTTTGAAGCAGAGCGAGATGATAATCAGGAGGCGTTAGTTGCTATAGATAAAGAATACAATCAGCTGCTTACAAGAAAATATCTTTACACTGTAAATTTTGCTATTAATAATAAAGATCTTGAAATTGCTCCTTATTTAGCACTTTCTGAAGTGTTTGATGCCAACATCAAATATTTAGATACTATTTACTCCTCTATGACACCTCAGGTTAAAAAATCTCTCTATGGTAAGAACTTGAAGAGTTTTTTAAAGGAACGAAAGAAAAATGAAAAGATAGAAGAAAAGGTTGAAAACCAATAAAACTTAAAGCTGCTAATTGCAGCTTTTTTTTTGCTTTAGAAACAACATCTCCAAAGTATTAATATTTTCTTATGGATTAAAAAGTTGATGATTTCCTAACTTTGAGAAAAACCAACTTTTTATGACTACAACAAAACTTACCGAAGAAAAATACGATCTTATATGTATAGGTGGCGGTATTATGAGCGCTACCCTATCATTAATGCTTAAATTGATAGATCCTCAAGCTCGAATTGTAATTTTTGAAAGGTTAAGTGAAGTTGCAGAAGAAAGCTCAGACACCTGGAATAATGCCGGTACAGGCCATTCTGCATTTTGTGAACTCAATTATACCCCCGAACAAAAAAATGGCGCTGTAGACGTCTCTAAAGCAATAGAGATCTTCGAGCAATTCGAAAAATCTAAGGAATTCTGGAGCTATTTGGTAGAACAAAAACTATTAGATGATCCCGCTTCTTTTATCCAATCTGTACCACATCACGCCTGGGTACGAGGTAAAGACGATGTTGAGTTTCTTAAGAAACGTTTCGATGAAATGACAAAACATCCTATGTTCGAAACGATGAAATTTGCAGATGATTTTGAAACTATGAAATCATGGTTCCCTTTAATCATGGAAGATAGAACTTCAGAAGAAATCATGGCAGCCACCAGAATGGAATTGGGAACGGGAGTAGATTTTGGTAATCTCACTCGTAAATTCTTCAGAATCTTAGAAGAAAATTTTGACGTACCTGTTCTTAGAAATCATGAAGTGCTAGATGTAGATCCCGCTAAAGACGTAGAATGGTTGGTGGAAGTGAAAGACCTTAAAAATGATGAAAAAAAATACTACGATGCTGAACATGTTTTTATAGGAGCCGGGGGTGGTGCCTTACCGCTTTTACAAAAAGTTGAAATTCCGGAAAAAGATGGATATGGTGGTTTTCCTGTTGGGGGCCAGTGGTTGTATTGTAAAAACAGAGCGATTATAGAAAAACATCATGCTAAGGTCTACAGCAAAGCGGGTGTAGATGCGCCTCCAATGTCTGTTCCTCATTTAGATACAAGACATATAAACGGAAAGAACGAATTACTCTTTGGCCCTTTTGCGGGCTTCAGCACTAAATTCTTAAAAGAAGGTTCTTACCTAGATCTTCCAAAATCTATCAATTTTAAGAATATTCCATCTATGTGGGGAGTTTTCTGGCACAACTTACCATTAACTAAATATTTATTGGAACAGATTACGATGGACCATGAAGATAGAATGGAAGATCTGCGGGTGTTTATAAAAGAAGCGAAATCTGAAGATTGGGAATTAAAAGTGGCAGGGCAACGTGTTCAGATCATTAAAAAAGATGAAGAAGAAGGTGGAACTTTAGAATTTGGTACAGACGTAGTTCATAGTAAAGACGGATCTATTACTGCTTTATTAGGAGCCTCTCCGGGAGCATCTACCGCAGTGCATATCATGATAGAAGTCTTACAAACTGCTTTTCCCGACAAAGTTAAAACTCCAGAATGGAGCGAAAAACTTACCAAAATGATTCCACTTTGGAATCGAAGTGTAGAAGATGATTTAGAAGGATTTAGAGAAATTCAAGCCAATTGCTCAAAAGCATTACAATTAGACGCTAAACATTAAAATTGAAATTTTTGGACATAAAAAAAGCTTCTCTTTTGGAGAAGCTTTAAAATTAGAGCCGATAGAGGGACTTCCTTCGTTACGCTCTTCTTCACTCAGGACAAGCTTCTCGTCCCAAAGAAATTGAAACAAAAAAAACCTCTCTAAAAGGAGAGGTTTTCTTAATTAGAGCCGATAGAGGGACTCGAACCCACGACCTGCTGATTACAAATCAGCTGCTCTAGCCAGCTGAGCTACATCGGCCTAAAATTTTTATAATTTATTGATCTTTTCTACTAATGCGTTAGCTTTAGTTTCCAATTCTTTTTCAATAGATTTAAAATGTTGCTTTTTATTCTCAACATCTTTTTTGTTGATCTTAGCTATTAATTCGTCAAAAGCAGCAATCGCTTCTTCCACGATTTCTTCTGTTTTCTTCGGATCCTGTTTAGGACTTGCTAATTGATTGATGTAAGCCGCTTCAATGATATCTCCCATCACATAGTTTACATCTCTCTTCAACAATCTTTTACTTGCCATGTTTCTTAATTTTAAGCTGCGAATTTAATCTATTTTCTAATATAATTAAACACTTACCTCTAAAATTTTTGAATTCTTTCCTAATATGCTGATATTGTTGATACAAGCCGGCACCAATAAAGTTTCACCATAGTTTAAACCTATAGATTGATGTCCATATTTCACTTCAGAATTACCTTCAACTCCCATTAAAATGACAAATGAATCTAGATTTTCATAATTCCGTGCTATTTCACCATCTACTTTTAAAATATCAGTATTAAAATGAACATCCCTAACTAATGGACTTGGTTCATTAACTTTTAGCTTATAATCTATTTCAAAATCTTTCTCATTAGACAAATCAATACAATCCAGAGCATTTTCTGTATGCAGTTCTCTGTGTTCTCCATTCTCAGCAACTCGATCCCAATCATAGATTCTGTAAGTAATATCTGAGTTCTCCTGGATCTCTGCCAATAATATTCCGGCTCCAATGGCATGCACCAATCCTGCCTTTATAAAATAGGCATCCCCTACTTCCGCGATTTCTTTATTTAAAACTTTAGGAAGTTCTTTATCATTAACAAGTTCCTTGTAATGCTCTTTTGTAATAGGTTCTTTGAAACCTAAAATGATCTCCGAGTCCTTATCTGATTGCATGATGTACCACATCTCTGTCTTTCCATACGAATCATGTCTTTTTTGTGCAAATTCATCATTTGGATGCAGTTGTATTGAAAGTACTTCGGCGGCATCTATATATTTAATAAGAAGTGGAAATTTATCTCCATTCTTCTTATAAACCTTTTCCCCAACCAGATCGGCTTTATATTCTTTAAGCAGATCTTTTAAAGTTTTACCTTTTAGGTTTCCCTCTGCTACTACAGAATATTCGCCATCAACATCAGAGATTTCCCAACTTTCTCCTGTTTTCTCACTTACAAGATCTTTATGAAGGATCTCCCCTAGCTTGGTTCCACCCCAAATCTTTTCCTTCAGAATAGGCGTAAATTTTAAGACGTAAAGTTCCTTATTCATGCTGAAGAGATTTTATTTTCTTTAAAGCTTTAGAAGTATGTTGAGAAGCATTTAAATTATTATATCTCATCTGTAGATGCCCGTTTTTATCAAACACAAAAGTTTCCCTTCCCGGAATGAGTCCAAAGAGAGAAGCCTCAACCCCAAAAGCCTTTCTAGCAACTTTATCAAGATCTGATAGGAATACAAACGGTAGCTTATATCTGTTTACAAATTTTGTATGAGAGTTTTCAGAATCTGAACTTATGGCTATAACTTCTGCTCCAAGATCTTTAAAATCCTGATACCTATCTCTAAATTCACATGCCTCTTTAGTACATCCCGGTGTGAAATTCTTGGGATAGAAATAGATTACTACAGGTTTTTCTCCTGTAAATTGATCTAGCTCAAAATTATTGCCGTCCTTATCATTGAGCGATATATGCGGTATACTGTCTCCTTTTTTCAAATTAATTTATTTTCCAGTATAAGTTACAAAGTTCCTGGGAGTTTCATATAAAGTTATAGACAGTTCTAAATTCTCTGAAAGTTTAGCGTCTAGCTTATTCCAAATAACTACTGCTATATTTTCTGCGGTAGGATTTAGATCTTTAAATTCCGGCACTTCTACATTTAAGTTCTTATGATCAAATTCCGTTTCGATTTCAGAATAGATAAGATCTTTTAAGACCTTCATATCCATCACAAATCCGGTTTCAGGATCTATCTCTCCGGTTACAGCAACAATTAATTCATAATTATGCCCATGAAAATTAGGATTGCTACATTTCCCGAAGATCTCTTCGTTTCTATTATCATCCCAATCTTTCCGATACAATCTATGAGCGGCATTAAAATGCGCTTTTCTATTTACGGTTACTCTCATTGTTCTATGGTTTGATAATATTTATCAAAAATGATCTTAAACCATTCTGTATATATCGAAGGATTTTCGGTCATGTCTTTTTTTACATCTTCTAGAGACATCCATTTCCAAGCTGCAGCTTCTATTTCATTTAAATTAGGTTCCTCCTGAAATTTTCCCACAAGAATATGATCATATTCATGCTCTGTAAGACCATTATCGAAAGGAGCTTTATAGATAAAAGAGATCGTGTCCTTTAAATCTGTAGAAAATCCCATTTCCTCCTGAAGTCTTCGCTTTCCGGCTTCAATATTACTTTCGCCTTCCCGTTGATGACTGCAACAGGTGTTGGTCCATAAGCCGGGAGAGTGATATTTTGAATGTGCACGTTGCTGAAGCATCAACTCATTATTATCATTAAAAACAAATACAGAAAATGCTCTATGTAAAAGCCCTTTTTCATGAGCTTCCATTTTAGGCATTAATCCTATTTGTTCGTCATTTTCGTTAACAAGTATCACTTTTTCTTCTTCCATAGCTGTAATTGAAAATCAAAAATACAAAATCAACTTACCAAATCATAAGAAAATAAGGTCTTGCGAGAAGATTCTTATTATTAAAAATATAAGTAGCTATTCCATGTACATACCTAAATTCTTGTTCAAATATTTTATCTTTGCAGCCTTAAATCAGCATATGAAATTTACCGACGAGATTAAAAGAAGAAGAACATTTGGGATCATTTCTCACCCGGATGCCGGAAAAACAACCTTAACAGAGAAATTATTACTCTTTGGGGGCGCAATTCAGGAAGCCGGTGCGGTAAAATCTAACAAGATAAAAAAAGGTGCTACAAGTGATTTTATGGAAATTGAGCGCCAGAGAGGGATCTCTGTTGCAACCTCTGTCCTGGCATTTGAATATGATGGCACCAAAATTAACATTCTTGATACTCCCGGACACAAGGATTTTGCTGAAGATACCTTTAGAACCCTAACTGCTGTAGATAGTGTGATTGTAGTAGTTGACGTTGCAAAAGGGGTTGAGGAACAAACTGAAAAACTGGTAGAAGTTTGCCGTATGCGTAACATTCCTATGATCGTGTTTGTAAATAAACTGGATCGTGAAGGGAAAGATGCCTTTGAGTTGCTAGATGAAATTGAACAAAAATTAGAACTTAACGGTTACCCCTTTAAGTTTTCCTATTGGAATGGGATATGATTTTAAAGGAATTTATAATATCTGGGAACAAAACGTAAACTTATTTACCGGTGATCCTAAAAAAGATATTGAAGACACGGTAGAAATATCTGATCTTGAATCTGAAGAATTAGATGAACTTATTGGCGCTAAAGCTGCAAATACCTTAAGAGAAGAATTAGAATTGGCTCAAGGAGTTTATCCGAAATTTAATAAAGAAGATTATTTAGCAGGAAAACTGCAACCGGTATTTTTTGGTTCAGCTTTAAATAACTTTGGAGTTAGAGAGCTTTTAGACTGTTTTGTTAGCATTGCCCCTACTCCACGAGCAAAAGATAGTGAAGAGAGAACAGTGAAACCTGATGAAAAACAATTCTCCGGGTTTGTATTTAAAATTCATGCTAACATGGATCCTAAACACAGAGACCGCCTGGCCTTTGTGAAAATTGTTTCTGGAGTTTTTGAACGTAACAAACCTTATTTGCACGTTAGACACGGTAAAAATTTGAAATTCTCAAGCCCCAATGCTTTTTTTGCTGAAAAGAAAGAGATCGTAGACATCTCTTATCCTGGTGATATTATTGGGTTGCATGATACGGGAAACTTTAAAATTGGAGATACGCTTACTGAAGGCGAAGTATTAAATTACAGAGGAATCCCTAGTTTCTCTCCGGAACACTTTAGATATGTGAATAATGCAGATCCTATGAAATCTAAGCAATTGGAGAAAGGATTAGATCAGTTAATGGATGAAGGGGTAGCGCAGTTGTTCACTTTAGAAATGAACGGGAGAAAAGTAATTGGAACCGTTGGCGCCTTACAATTTGAAGTAATTCAATATCGTTTGGAGCATGAATATGGCGCTAAATGTACGTATGAGAATCTTAATGTATATAAAGCCACCTGGGTAGAGACAAAAGATCCAAAAAGTGAAGAATTTAAAGATTTTAAGAGAGTAAAAGCTAAATTCTTAGCGCATGATAAGAGGGGGCAATTGGTATTCTTAGCAGATTCACAATTCTCTTTACAAATGACACAACAAAAATATCCTTCTATTAAATTCCATTTGGTATCAGAATACTAATCCAAATCTGAATCGAAGGATTTCTTCCCTCGAAGAATATCGAAGAATAATTTAAAGTCTGACATCAAGCTCCATAATGGATATTTAAAGGTGGCAGGCTTATTTTTTTCGAAGAAGGCGTGTCCAATCCAGGCAAAACCATAGCCCACCAGGGGAACAAAGATCCATTTCCAGCTCCATCCGCTTGTAACAGCAGTAAAAGCCAGAATAAATACTAAAAATGTTCCTATAAAGTGAAGCAGTCTACTGGTTTGATTCTTATGCTCAGACAAATAAAACTTATAGAATTCTGAATAAGATTTGATTCTTTCTGCCATAAATTAAGCTTTATCCTAAATTAAGAAATTTTATCCAATAAAAAACCCGAAGAACTTTCTTCGGGTTTTTAAATATATTCTAAATTAATTACTTAGCCTAAGCTTGTCCTGTAGGTCCAAAATTAAGTGGAATTGGCGGTTGCTCATAATCCTTGATCTCACCATGGGCTTTTTCAAATCTTTGAACATTTTCTCCTAGTGCCTTTAATAATCTCTTAGCATGTTGAGGCGTAAGAATTATTCTAGATTTTACTTTGCTCTTAGGAGTTCCAGGCATGATACTTACAAAGTCTACCACAAATTCTGAAACAGAATGATTGATAATAGCCAAGATTGGAATAAGTTCCTTCCGCTACTTTCTCATCAAGCTCAATATTTATTTGCCCTTGTTTAGGCTTGTTATCTTGATCGCTCATTATTCTATTCTTTAAATACCGATATAAAATCGGTTATAAAAAAATCAGGTCCCGATTAAATCGAGACCTGAATTTATATTAGTTATAATTAACTTCTTGCTTCTTCTCCATCATCTCGTCGAATTCTTCTTTAGAACCAACAATAATGTTGTCGTACTTACGCATACCGGTACCTGCAGGTATCTTATGTCCAACAATTACGTTTTCTTTAAGTCCTTCAAGTGCATCAATCTTACCGCTTACAGCAGCCTCATTCAACACTTTGGTAGTTTCCTGGAAGGAAGCCGCAGAGATAAATGATTTTGTTTGAAGTGATGCTCTGGTAATACCTTGTAAAATTGGTGTTGCAGTTGCAGAGATAGCTTCTCTAGCCGTAGCTAGTTCTTTATCTTCTCTACGTAAAGATGAATTCTCATCTCTTAACTCACGCAACGTTACAATTTGACCAGGCTTAAGATTAGACGAATCTCCAGCGCTTTCAATTACTTTCATTCCAAAGATCTTATCGTTTTCTTCGATAAAGTCTGATTTATGAATTAATTGGTTCTCTAAGAAAATAGTATCTCCCGGATCTACAATACGTACTTTACGCATCATCTGGCGAACTACAACCTCAAAGTGCTTATCGTTAATTTTTACCCCTTGTAATCGGTAAACTTCCTGAACTTCATTTACTAAGTACTGTTGTACAGCATTAGGTCCTTTAATTGCAAGAATATCTTCCGGAGTTATAGATCCATCAGAAAGTGGCATCCCAGCACGAACATAATCGTTCTCCTGAACTAAGATCTGGTTAGAAAGTTTCACAAGATACTTCTTAACTTCTCCTAATTTAGACTCAACAATGATCTCACGGTTACCTCTTTTGATTTTTCCGAAGGAAATAACACCATCAATCTCACTTACTACAGCAGGGTTAGAAGGGTTACGAGCTTCGAATAACTCTGTTACTCTAGGAAGACCTCCAGTAATATCACCCGCTTTAGAAGATTTACGAGGAATTTTTACCAAGATCTTTCCAACCTTGATCTTCTCATCCTTGTCTACCATTAAGTGGGCTCCAACCGGAAGGTTGTAAGAACGAATTACTTCGTCTTTTTTACCTAAAATAAGTAACGTAGGTATTAATTTTTTGTTCTTAGATTCTGAAATTACTTTCTCCTGGAATCCGGTTTGCTCATCAATCTCTACCTGGTAGGTTACCCCTTGATCAATATTTTCATATTTAATCTTACCGGCAAATTCTGAAATGATCACCCCGTTATATGGATCCCACTGACATACTACGTCATTTGCTTTAATTTCATCTCCATCGTTGATAAAGATTTGAGATCCGTAAGGAATGTTGTTTGTACTAAGTACCACTCCAGATTTCTTATCTTTTATCTTTAATTCTGAAGTTCTTGAGATTACGATATCTGAAGTAGATCCATCTGGAGCTTCTCCTTTTACCACTTTTAAATCTTCAATTTCAGCTACACCACCAAATTTGGCGATCAACTTGTTCTCTTCAGAAATGTTACCTGCAATACCTCCCACGTGGAATGTACGCAATGTAAGCTGAGTTCCTGGTTCTCCAATAGACTGAGCAGCAACAACTCCAACAGCTTCACCTCTTTGAACTAGTTTATCTGTAGACAAGGTTACGACCGTAACATTTTACACAAATACCCTTTTTAGCCTCACAAGTAAGAGCAGAACGAACTTCTACACTTTCTATAGGAGCATTTTCAATTTTAGCAACAGCTGCTTCTAAAATTTCATCTCCAGATTTAACCAATAACTCTTCAGTTAATGGGTTATAGATATCATTTAAGGCAATACGTCCTAAAATACGTTCCCCTAAAGATTCTACAATCTCGTCATTCTTTTTAAGCGGAGTTACTTCAACACCTCTAAGAGTTCCACAGTCTTCATCGTTAACGATAACATCTTGTGAAACATCTACCAATCTACGAGTTAAGTAACCCAGCATCGGCAGTTTTAAGTGCGGTATCGGCAAGACCTTTACGTGCACCGTGTGTTGAGATAAAGTATTCAAGAATTGAAAGACCTTCCTTAAAGTTCGAAAGAATAGGGTTTTCAATAATTTCACCTCCACCAGAGTTAGATTTTTTAGGCTTAGCCATCAAACCACGCATCCCTGTTAACTGACGGATCTGTTCTTTAGATCCACGAGCTCCAGAGTCAAGCATCATAAACACAGAGTTAAACCCTTGGTTATCTTCTCTAATACGTTTCATAGCCAATTCTGTAAGACCAGCATTGGTAGAAGTCCAAATATCAATAACCTGATTGTAACGCTCGTTGTTAGTAATAAGACCCATGTTATAGTTTCCTATAATACCATCAACCTGCTCATTTGCTTCATCAATCATAGATTGTTTTTCTGCAGGGATAATAATATCTCCTAAACTGAATGACAATCCACCAGTGTATGCAAATTTGTAACCTAAACTCTTAATTTCATCTAAGAATGCAGCAGTTTCTGCTACACTTGTAACCTTAAGTACCTGCCCAATAATATCTCTAAGAGATTTTTTGGTTAATACCTGGTTGATATAACCTGCCTTTTCAGGAACAGATTGGTTGAACAATACTCTACCTACAGTAGTCTCGATAATTTGCATTACCAATTCTCCTGCTTCATTAAAATCTTTAGTTCTGATTTTAATTACGGCGTTAAGGTCAACTTGCTTTTCATTGTATGCAATCACAACTTCTTCTGAAGAGTAAAAAGTAAGGCCTTCACCTTTAATTTTCACTTCTGGAGTAGAAACTCTTGGTTTGGTCATGTAGTATAGACCCAAAACCATATCCTGAGATGGTACCGTAATTGGAGAACCATTTGCAGGGTTTAAGATGTTGTGAGAACCAAGCATTAATAATTGCGCTTCCAAAATAGCCTCAGGCCCAAGTGGCAAGTGTACCGCCATCTGGTCACCATCAAAATCGGCGTTGAATGCCGTAGTTGCTAGTGGGTGCAATTGGATTGCTTTACCTTCAATTAATTTTGGTTGGAACGCCTGAATACCTAAACGGTGAAGTGTAGGAGCCCTGTTCAATAATACCGGGTGACCCTTCAATACGTTTTCTAAGATATCCCAAACTACTGGTTCTTTCTTGTCTATGATCTTCTTAGCAGACTTCACAGTTTTTACAATTCCTCTTTCAATCAGTTTTCTAATCACGAAAGGCTTGTAAAGTTCTGCAGCCATATCTTTTGGAAGACCACATTCAAACATTTTCAATTCTGGTCCAACAACAATTACCGAACGAGCAGAATAATCCACACGTTTACCTAACAAGTTTTGACGGAAACGTCCTTGTTTTCCTTTTAAGGAATCAGAAAGAGATTTCAACGGTCTGTTAGAATCGGTTTTTACTGCTGAAGATTTTCTTGTGTTATCAAACAAGGAATCTACTGCTTCCTGAAGCATACGTTTTTCGTTACGTAAAATTACTTCTGGAGCTTTAATTTCCATCAATCGCTTTAAACGATTGTTTCTGATAATTACTCTTCTATATAAATCATTTAAATCTGAAGTAGCAAATCTACCACCATCCAACGGCACTAATGGACGTAATTCTGGCGGAATGATTGGAATTACCTTCATGATCATCCACTCCGGAAGGTTTTCGCGATTGTTATTAGCATCACGGAAAGCCTCTACAACCTGAAGTCTTTTTAAAGCTTCAGTTTTACGTTGTTTTGAAGTTTCATTATTTGCTTTATGTCTAAGATCATAAGAAAGTTGATTAAGATCAATTCTTCTTAATAATTCAATAAGACATTCAGCACCCATTTTAGCGATGAACTTATTAGGATCATTATCTTCAAGATAAAGATTTTCTTGAGGAAGTGTATCTAAGAATATCCAAGTACTCTTCTTCTGTTAAGAAATCCATTTTCTTAAGCTGTTCTCCTTCTGCATTCTTCGCGATACCTGGTTGAATAACCACATATCTTTCATAATAGATAATCATATCCAATTTCTTGGATGGAAGACCTAATAAGTAACCTATTTTGTTTGGTAAAGAACGGAAATACCAGATATGCGCAACAGGAACCACCAAGTTGATGTGCCCTACACGGTCTCTACGTACTTTCTTCTCTGTAACTTCTACTCCACAACGGTCACAAACAATCCCTTTGTATCGTATTCTTTTATATTTTCCACAGGCACATTCGTAATCCTTAACAGGACCAAAAATACGCTCACAGAACAATCCGTCACGCTCTGGTTTGTGCGTACGGTAGTTAATAGTTTCAGGCTTTAGTACTTCACCACGAGACTCCGCAAGGATGGACTCTGGAGAAGCTAAACCTATAGAGATTTTATTAAATCTCTGTTCTGTATTCTTTTCATTATTTCTAGCCATAATGTTGTGCTATCTAATTATTGTGAAAATACTGCTTTTAAAGTTGGGCATCGAAACACCCAACTTTAAAGAAGTAGTATATTATTCTTCTAATCTAATATCCAATCCTAAACCTTTTAGTTCGTGCATTAACACGTTAAAAGATTCTGGTAATCCGGGTTCCGGCATAGGTTCACCTTTTACGATAGCTTCGTAAGTCTTAGCTCTACCTATAACGTCATCAGATTTCACGGTCAAAATTTCACGTAGTGTTGCAGAAGCTCCATAAGCCTCTAATGCCCAAACTTCCATCTCTCCAAATCTTTGTCCACCAAATTGCGCTTTACCACCTAATGGTTGTTGCGTAATTAATGAGTATGGCCCGATAGAACGTGCGTGCATTTTGTCGTCAATCATATGTCCTAATTTCAACATATAAATGATACCTACGGTTGCTGGCTGATCAAATCTATCTCCAGTACCACCATCATATAAATAGGTGTGACCAAATCTAGGTACTCCAGCTTCATCTGTCAATTCATTGATCTGGTCTAGAGTTGCACCATCAAAAATTGGAGTAGCATATTTTCTACCTAATTTTTGTCCAGCCCATCCTAAAACAGTTTCATAAATCTGACCAATGTTCATACGAGAAGGTACACCAAGTGGATTCAATACGATATCAACCGGAGTTCCATCTTCTAAGAAAGGCATATCTTCCTGACGAACGATACGAGCAACAATACCTTTGTTACCGTGACGACCCGCCATTTTATCACCTACTTTTAGTTTTCTCTTCTTAGCAACATAAATCTTCGCTAATTTGATAATTCCTGCAGGTAATTCATCTCCAACAGAGATGGTGAATTTTTCCCTTCTTAAGTTACCTTGAAGATCATTTTCCTTAATCTTATAATTATGGATAAGATCTGCAACCAACTTGTTCAAATTGTCATCTGTAGTCCAGGTTCCTTGAGTAAAGTGCGTATAATCATCTACAGAGTTTAACATTTTAAGAGTGTATTTTTTACCTTTTGGTAAAACTTCTTCTCCTAAATCATTCATTACTCCCTGAGCAGTTTTTCCTCCAACAATTGCAAATAATTTATCTACAAGGTTAGATTTTAACAGTGAAAATTTAGCATCATACTTCTTCTCAAGAGCTGCAACATCTTCTTTATCCTGAACACGTTTACGTTTATCTTTTACTGCACGAGCAAAAAGTTTCTTGTTGATAACAACTCCTCTAAGTGATGGATGAGCTTTTAAAGACGCATCTTTTACATCACCAGCTTTGTCTCCAAAGATCGCTCTTAATAATTTTTCTTCTGGAGTTGGATCGCTTTCTCCTTTTGGAGTGATCTTACCAATAAGAATATCACCAGGCTTCACTTCAGCACCAATTCTAATCATTCCGTTTTCATCAAGGTCTTTAGTAGCCTCTTCTGAAACGTTTGGAATATCATTAGTTAATTCTTCGTTACCTAATTTGGTATCTCTAACTTCTAATGAATATTCATCTATGTGGATAGATGTAAATACATCTTCTCTTACAACTCTTTCAGAAATTACAATCGCATCCTCAAAGTTGTAACCTTTCCAAGGCATGAAGGCAACTTTCATGTTACGCCCTAAAGCAAGTTCTCCTGCTTCTGTAGCGTAACCTTGACAAAGCACCTGTCCTTTAGAAACTCTGTCTCCAACACTTACGATTGGTCTTAAGTTAATAGAGGTTCCTTGGTTGGTTTTTCTAAATTTAATAAGATCGTAGGTCTTAGAATCGCTATCAAAACTTACCATTCTTTCATCTTCAGTACGGTCGTACTTAATGGTAATTTTTTGAGCATCTACGTACTCTACTTCTCCATCTCCTTCAGCATTAATCAATACACGAGAATCTGTAGCAACTTGTCTTTCAAGACCAGTTCCCACAATTGGAGATTCTGCTCTTAATAAAGGTACTGCCTGACGCATCATGTTAGATCCCATCAATGCACGGTTGGCATCATCATGTTCCAAGAATGGAATTAACGATGCAGAGATAGAAGAGATCTGGTTTGGTGCAACATCTATGTAGTGAATCTCTTGTGGATCTACTACCGGGAAGTCACCTTCCATACGTGCAATAACCTTATCTGTATTTATAGTTCCATCATCTTTTAATGGAATGTTTGCTTGCGCAATCATTTTATCTTCTTCTTCTTCAGCACTTAAATAAATAGGCTGCTCAGAGAAATCGATCTTAGCATTATCAACTTTACGGTAAGGAGTTTCAATGAATCCCATTCCATTCACTTTAGCAAATACTGAAAGTGAAGAAATAAATCCAATGTTTGGTCCTTCCGGAGTTTCAATAGGACAAAGTCTTCCGTAATGTGTATAGTGAACGTCACGTACCTCAAACCCTGCTCTTTCTCTTGAAAGTCCACCTGGTCCTAATGCAGATAATCTACGTTTGTGCGTGATCTCTGCCAATGGATTTGTTTGATCCATGAACTGAGATAACTGGTTGGTACCAAAGAAAGAGTTGATCACAGAAGACAAAGTCTTTGCGTTAATCAAATCTATCGGGGTAAATACCTCGTTGTCACGCACATTCATTCTTTCACGAATAGTACGAGCCATACGAGCTAAACCAACACCAAACTGCTGAGATAATTGCTCTCCTACTGTTCTAACACGACGGTTAGACAAGTGATCGATATCATCAATCTCTGCTTTTGAGTTGATTAACTCTATTAAATATTTTACAATGGTAATAATATCTTCTTTGGTAAGCACTTGCTTATCCATAGCTACATCAAGACCAAATTTTTTGTTCATTCTGTAACGACCTACTTCCCCAAGGCTGTAACGTTGGTCAGAAAAGAACAATTTATCTATAATTCCACGTGCAGTTTCCTCATCTGGCGGCTCTGCATTACGTAGCTGACGATAGATGTGTTCTACTGCCTCTTTTTCAGAGTTTGTTGGATCTTTTTGCAATGTATTGTGAATAATTGCATAATCTCCTGTAGAATTATCTTCTTTATGTAAAAGAATGGTTTTAGACCCAGTTTCAAGAATTTCTTCTATATTGTCTTTATCCAATTCTGTATCACGATCTAAAACTATTTCGTTACGTTCAATAGATACTACCTCGCCAGTATCTTCATCAACGAAATCTTCATACCATGTATTTAATACTCGAGCAGCAAGTTTTCTACCTAATACTTTTTTAAGTCCTGTTTTAGAAACTTTTACTTCTTCAGCAAGGTCAAAGATCTCAAGAATATCCTTATCTCTTTCAAAACCAATTGCTCGGAAAAGTGTAGTTACAGGTAATTTTTTCTTTCTATCGATGTAAGCGTACATCACGTTGTTGATATCGGTAGCAAATTCTATCCAAGATCCTTTAAAAGGAATAACTCTGGCAGAATATAATTTAGTTCCATTTGCATGGAAAGATTGTCCAAAGAAAACACCAGGTGAACGGTGTAACTGAGAAACCACTACTCGCTCTGCACCATTGATACAAAAAGTACCACTTGGTGTCATATAAGGAATAGTCCCTAAATATACGTCCTGTACAATAGTTTCAAAATCTTCATGTTCAGGATCGGTACAATAAAGTTTTAAGCGGGCTTTAAGCGGTACGCTATAAGTTAACCCTCTTTCAATACATTCCTCGATGGAATATCTTGGGGGGTCCACAAAGTAATCTAAAAATTCTAAAACGAATTGATTACGAGTATCTGTAATGGGAAAGTTTTCCATGAAGGTATTATAGAGACCCTCATCTCCCCTTTCTTCTGATTTTGTTTCTAGTTGGAAGAAATCCTGAAAAGATTTAATCTGGATATCCAAAAAATCTGGATAATCGGCTGTTCTTTACAGAAGAGAAATTCAATCTTTCAGTTTGCGTTGCTAACATCAATGGACGGAATTATAATTTAAATATAAAAATGGGTGCGTTATAGAACTTTAAGCTTTATATACGCAAAAGGGTTTAGACCTTTAGGAGATACTCCCAAGATCTAAACCTAAATAATATTGCTTGTTAAGCTTATTTAAGCTCAACCTCGGCTCCTGCTTCTTCTAATTGTGCTTTTAATGCTTCAGCTTCGTCTTTAGCGATACCTTCTTTAACCGGTTTTGGAGCTCCATCAACTAATTCTTTAGCTTCTTTAAGACCTAAACCAGTAAATTCTTTTACAAGTTTAACTACTGCTAATTTAGATCCACCTGCAGCTTTAAGAATTACGTCGAATTCTGATTGCTCTTCAGCAGCATCATCACCACCACCAGCTGGACCAGCCATAGCTACAGCAGCAGCTGCAGGCTCGATACCATATTCATCTTTTAAAATAGTAGCTAATTCATTAACTTCTTTTACTGTTAAGTTAACTAATTGCTCTGCGAAATCTTTTAAATCTGCCATTTTCTATCGTTTTAAAATGTTCTTTAATATATAATTGTTAAAAAGTGCGTACGTGCTTATCCTTCTTTTTCAGATAAAGTTTTAAGAATTCCAGCTAATTTACCACCACTTGACTTAAGCGCTGAAACAACGTTTTTAGCAGGTGATTGTAATAATCCGATAATATCTCCAATAACTTCTTCTTTAGATTTGATATCAACCAAAGCATCTAGATAGTTATCACCAATATAAACAGCTTCTTCAATAAAAGCTCCTTTAAGTAATGGCTTATCAGATTTTTTTCTGAATTCTTTGATCACTTTTGCTGGAGCATTTCCAGTTTCAGAGATCATAACAGATGTATTGCCTTTTAAAACTGAAGGAAGTTCTCCAAATTCTTTATCTGAAGCTTCCATAGCTTTTGCAAGCAATGTATTTTTAACTACTGCTAATTTTACGTTTGCTTTAAAACAAGCACTACGTAAGTTTGAAGTATTTAAGGCGTTAAGTCCTGAAATATCTGCAAGGTAAATAATAGAATTATTTGCTAATTGCGCAGTTAAATCTTCAATTACTTATGATTTTTCTTCTCTTGTCATAATCTTAAATATTATTGCTCAGTAAACCTTTTAGTATCTATCTCAACACTAGGACTCATTGTACTAGAAATGTATATACTTTTAATATAAACACCCTTAGACGCCACTGGTTTCAATTTCATCAAAGTAGTTAATAATTCTCTTGCGTTTCCTGCAATTTTATCTGCATCAAAAGATGCTTTTCCAATTCCGGCGTGTACAATACCAGTTTTATCAACTTTAAAGTCAATTTTACCAGCTTTTACATCAGCTACAGCTTTCGCTACATCCATAGTAACAGTTCCGGTCTTTGGGTTAGGCATTAATCCTCTTGGACCTAATACTCTACCTAAAGGACCTAATTTACCCATTACACTTGGCATGGTGATAATTACATCAACATCTGTCCAACCATTCTTGATTTTATCTAGATACTCATCTAATCCAACGTAATCTGCTCCAGCTTCTTTAGCTTCAGCTTCCTTATCTGGAGTTACCAAGGCTAATACTTTCATGTCTTTACCTGTACCATGTGGAAGGGTTACAACACCTCTTACCATTTGGTTTGCTTTACGTGGATCTACATCCAAACGAACTGCAAGATCTACAGATGGATCAAAATTTTCATTGGTAATTTCTTTTACTAAAGCAGAAGCTTCACTAAGTGAATACAATTTTCCGCTTTCAATTTTAGACTGAGCTTCTTTTTGCTTTTTAGTTATTTTTGCCATTTTTAATTTCTATTTTGGATTAAAACGGCGCTTGCCCTTTAATAGTTACACCCATGGAGCGAGCTGTTCCCGCAACCATTTTCATAGCTGATTCTACTGTAAATGCATTTAAATCCTGCATTTTATCTTCAGCAATTGCTTTAACCTGATCCCAAGAAACTCTGGCAATCTTTTTACGATTAGGCTCACCCGATCCTTTTTTAGATTTTGCTGCTTCTAATAATTGAACTGCGGCTGGAGGAGTTTTAATTACAAAATCAAAAGACTTATCTTTATATACTGTAATTTCAACAGGTAATACTTTACCTGGCTTATCCTGGGTTCTAGCATTAAATTGCTTACAGAACTCCATAATATTTACTCCAGCAGCACCTAAAGCAGGTCCAACTGGTGGTGATGGATTCGCAGCACCTCCACGAACTTGTAGTTTAACTACTTTACTTACTTCTTTTGCCATTTTTATAATTTTTAAGTGATAGTTTTAAGAGTGGAAGCAATTAAAAACTATCAAAAATATATGTAACAGTTATTACTATTATACCTTTTCTACTTGCATATAACTTAATTCTAATGGTGTTTTTCTTCCGAAGATCTTAACCATTACTTCTAGTTTACGCTTTTCTTCATTTATCTTCTCAACAGTTCCATTGAATCCATTGAAAGGACCATCAATAACTTTTATAGTTTCTCCTTTTGTAAATGGAATCGCAACGTTGTCTGCTTTTACTGAAAGCTCATCAACCTTACCTAACATTCTATTTACTTCAGATCTTCTTAGCGGCACAGGATCTCCTCCTTTGGTTTCTCCTAAAAATCCAATAACACCATTAATTGTTTTAATGATGTGTGGAATTTCTCCTCCAAGATTTGCTAAAATCATTATATATCCAGGAAAATAAACTCTCTCTTTATAAATTTTCTTTCCATTTCTAATTTGAATAACTTTTTCAGTTGGAACAAGAACTTCTCCTACAAAATCTTCCATCCCCTGGTGAGAAATCTCATGCTCAATATATTCTTTAACCTTATTTTCTTGACCACTCACGGCACGAACCACATACCATTTTTTATCCTTAACTTCTGCCATAGTCTAAAATTTAAGATTTAATCCATTCAAAATAAGTTTCAATTGCTGAACTAAAAACGGTGTCAACACCCCATATTAACAAAGAAAATATAATTGAAAAAACAGCTACAAATACTGTTAATCTTTGAGCCTCTGCCATAGTTGGCCAAGTTACGTGTTTTTAACTCGTTATATGACTCTTTTATATAATTTACAATTCCTGCCATTGTTTTTCGTATTTGCACGGGTTGAGAGACTCGAACTCCCGACACCTGGTTTTGGAGACCAGTGCTCTACCAACTGAGCTAAACCCGTAGATATAAGTTAAGGTATCTCGCCTTAGGAAGATACCTTATACTTATGTATAATTCTTAGTCTAAAATCTCAGTTACCTGACCTGCACCTACTGTTCTACCACCTTCACGGATAGCGAAACGTAAACCTACGTTCATTGCAATTGTTTGCAATAATTCAACGTGGATAGTCAAGTTGTCTCCTGGCATAACCATCTCTACTCCTTCTGGTAAAGTAATAGTTCCTGTTACGTCAGTTGTACGTACGTAAAACTGAGGACGGTAGTTATTATGGAATGGAGTGTGACGTCCACCTTCTTCTTTTTTCAATACGTAAACCTCTGCCTTAAATTTCTCGTGTGGAGTTACAGATCCTGGCTTAACGATTACCATACCTCTAGAGATCATAGATTTTTCAATACCTCTTAATAAGATACCTACGTTATCTCCAGCTTCACCTCTATCTAATATTTTACGGAACATCTCAACTCCAGTAATAGTAGAAGTTAATTTTTCAGCTCCCATACCAATGATCTCTACTGGATCTCCAGTGTTAGCAACACCAGTTTCAATACGTCCTGTTGCAACAGTACCACGACCAGTAATAGAGAATACATCTTCAATAGGCATCAAGAATGGCTTATCAACATCACGCTCTGGTAATTCAATCCAAGCTATCTACTGCTTCCATTAATGATAAAACAGTATCAACCCATTTTTGCTCACCGTTAAGTGCTCCTAAAGCAGAACCTTGAATAACAGGACCATTATCACCGTCATATTCATAGAAAGATAAAAGATCTCTGATCTCCATCTCAACTAATTCTAAAAGCTCTTCATCATCAACCATATCCACTTTATTCATGAATACAACGATTCTTGGAATACCAACCTGACGTCCTAAAAGGATATGCTCACGAGTTTGTGGCATCGGACCATCTGTAGCTGCAACAACAAGAATAGCACCATCCATTTGAGCAGCACCAGTTACCATGTTCTTTACGTAATCCGCGTGACCTGGACAGTCAACGTGTGCGTAATGACGGTTTGCTGTTGAATATTCTACGTGTGAAGTATTAATTGTTATACCTCTTTCTTTTTCTTCTGGAGCATTGTCGATTTGATCAAAAGATCTTGCTTCTGAAAAACCTGCATCAGCCATACACTTCGTGATAGCAGCAGTTAAAGTAGTTTTTCCGTGATCTACGTGTCCAATCGTACCAATGTTTAAGTGTGGTTTGGAACGATCATAAGTTTCCTTTGCCATGTTTAATAATTATTTAATCTTAGTTATATATTAGTGTTCAATTTTATACAAAAAATTAAGAGCCAATGACGAGAATTGAACTCGTGACCTCTTCCTTACCAAGGAAACGCTCTACCCCTGAGCTACGTCGGCAAAAAAGGCTATCTCCCACAAGCCACGCCTGTTGGAGATAATGAACAGTTTTTAAAACCGTTGTTGTCCTTAGAATTAGAAGTCATGCAATTGCTCGACTGCTTTTTCTTAGAGCGAAAGTCCGCTTTTCAGCGTGACGACATTCACTTTGAGCGAAAGATCACGCTTTTCGGCGTGACGACATTTCACTTTGAGCGAAAGACCGGGTTCGAACCGGCGACATTCAGCTTGGAAGGCTGACGCTCTACCAACTGAGCTACTTTCGCATTTACGAACCATCAAAACTGATGTTTCTGTTGGATATATCACCCGAAAGTGATTTGTGGGGAGAGCAGGATTCGAACCTGCGAAGACGTAGTCAGCAGATTTACAGTCTGCCCTCGTTGGCCGCTTGAGTATCTCCCCAATTATTAAAACCTTTCAATATTTCACAGAACCGCTTTAATAAACCTGAATAAATAAAGGGTTTGTTTTTTTGAAGGTGCAAATTAAAGCATTTCTAAAACTAATTCCAAAACATTTATTCAAAATTTTTTAGAGCCGATAGAGGGACTCGAACCCACGACCTGCTGATTACAAATCAGCTGCTCTAGCCAGCTGAGCTACATCGGCCTAAACCACTTTTTCAACATAAAAAAGTCCGCTATTTCTAACGGACTGCAAATGTATACATCATTTATCTATTTCGCAAAACATTTTTGCGAAAAATTTTGCTAAACATGTGCATTCATTTTTTCTTTTTTTCTCAAGATTTGTCGCTGTAAAGAGCTAACACACTCATCCACACATTCTTCAAACTTTTTACAGGTCTTTTTCACCATAATTTCTCCCCCTGGAATGCTTAGTAAAATTTCTGTAATTTTATTTTCTTTTTCACTTGTATTCTGAACTTTTAGAAATACATCTGCGTAGATTATCTTATCATAATAATGTTCCAGCTTATCCAATTTAACCTGAATAAAATCTATTAATTTTTGATCTACGTTAAAATTTACTGATTGCACATTTACTTTCATCTCCTAAAAATTTTAATTATACATTAAATCTTGTTACTTCTTATTTTGGCGAGGATGAGCATTTTTATACACTTTACTTAATTCTGAAATATTGTTGTGAGTATAAACTTGTGTGGACGCCAAACTAGAATGTCCTAATAATTCTTTTACAGCATTTAAATTGGCCCCCTGATTTAAAAGGTGAGTTGCGAAAGAATGCCGTAAAATATGAGGACTCTTCTTCACCTTATTCGAAGCCTTACTAAAGTAATTATTTATAATCCTATAAACAAGAGTTTCGTATAATTTAATTCCCTTTTCTGTGATAAAAAGCTCTTGAGTTCCTTGTACATTTTTTTCTTTTCTAAACTCAATATACACTTCGAGCAACTTAGCCACCTCTGGCAGTAATGGAACTAACCTTTCCTTATTTCTTTTCCCAAGAACTTTTAACTGCTTATTTCTTAAATCTAGATCTTTTAATTTAATCCCAATTAACTCTGCTCTACGGATGCCTGTTGCATAGAACAGGGTTATAATAGAAAGATCCCGGGCACTCTCAAAAGAATCTGGTTTAATTGCAGACAGAACATCTTCTACCTCTGTTCTGAAAATGGAATTTGAATATTTTTTTTTGTCTTTAAAGCTTTATGAGACGCTAAAGGATTGATCTCAATTTGTTCTGTTCTTAAAAGGAATTTATAATAAGCCTTAAGCGAAGAAATCTTCCTATTAATACTTCTATTAGATAGCCCAGAATTAACCAAAAGCACTATCCAATTTCTAATTTGATTATAAGAGATAGTATCAATATCCCTTTCATCAAATTCATTCTGAATATACTCTGAGAACTTTAATAGATCTGCCTCATAGGCTTTAACCGTAAGTTTGGAATATTTTTTCTCAAGGAGAAGATAATCTAAGAATTGATGGAATGGCATATAGAAACTGTTGGTAGGTAAAGTTATAAAACTTTAAACTAGTAGCAGAATTATTGCACATCAAGAAAATCGCGCTAAAAGAATATATTAAGTGCAATCTGATTTTTAAACATAAAAAAACTGTTGATAGTTAAAGCTCGAAAACTTTAAACCATCAACAGTTTATAATTTATACCTTCATATTGAAGGTTATTCTGAAGTTGCAGACTTTGAAAAAAATCTTGCATCTAACAGGTTCAAAAAATATCAATTCAATAAAAAGGCTTAAGCCACTTTTATAAAAGATCTAGATTTCTTCCTGATCTCTTAATCTTTGAATATATTGAGCTTTTTGAATTTGGGCTCTGTTCACAACAGAAGGCTTTGAAAATGCCTGTCTGCTTCTTAACTGACGCATGGTCCCTGTTCTGTCAAATTTTCTTTTAAAACGCTTTAGCGCTCTATCGATATTCTCTCCGTCTTTAACTGGTATAATTAACATAGTATCACCTCCTTTCGTTAGAAATTTTAAAGTGCAAATATAGATTAAATCATCTATCCCACAACCCTAAATCAAATTTTATATTTATTTTTTTACTCTTAGTAAAATCAAGCTTATTTCGCCGCTGGCTTATACTCCTTTTTATCGATTACCATTTTTGCGATAAAATGAAAAAATTTTCGCAAAAAGATAATCAACTTATTTCGCCGCTGGCTTATACTCCTTTTTATCGATTACCATTTTTGCGATAAAATGAAAAAATTTTCGCAAAAAGATAATCAACTTATTTCGCCGCTGGCTTATACTCTTTCTTATCGATTACCATTTTTGCGATAATCTCTCTTAAGATTTCTGAAGTTCCACCACCTATAGGGCCTAGCCTACTATCTCTTAACATTCTTGCTAACGGATAATCTTCAATATATCCATAACCTCCTAAGAGTTGAAGACAATTATAAATTACCTCATCTGCGATTTTTGTAGATAAAAGTTTAGACATACTCGCCTCTTTTACCACATACACGCCGTCTATCATTCTTTTAACTATAGAATAATTAAACTCTTTACACATTTCTACCTCACTGGCCATTTGGGCTACAGAATGTCTTAATGCTTGAAACTTATCTATAGTTTTACCAAACGCAGAGCGCTCAGACATATAGTTAATAGCATAATCTAAAGCATATTCTGCACGAGCATGTGCATTTACTCCCATGATCAAACGCTCTAAAGCAAAATGTTGCATGATGTAATTAAAACCTAAGTTTTCCTCACCCATCAAATTCCCTTCAGGAATTTCAACATTATCGAATGCAATCTCTGCTGTATCTGATGCTCTCCAACCCAGTTTATCTAACTTGGTTGCAGAAATTCCTGGGGTATCTCTATCTACCACAAAAATACTCATTCCCTTTCCACCTTTTTCAGGGTCGGTTTTTGCAGCAACTACCAGGTAGTCTGAATAAACTCCATTGGTTATAAAAGTCTTAGAGCCATTTAAAATATATTTGTCTCCTTTTTTAACCGCAGTACTTTTCATCCCAGCAACATCAGATCCTCCAAAAGGCTCTGTAATACAAAGACATCCAATTTTTTCTCCGGCAATACTAGGTTCTAAATATTTCTTTTTAATCTCTTCACTTCCCTCAGTAACCAGGTGCGTCATTGCTAGATAAGAATGCGCCCACATTGCAGCCGCAAATCCACCAGAATTAATCTTTTGCAATTCTTCTAGAAAAATAACGGTGTAGAAAAGATCTAAATTCAATCCTCCATATTGTTCTGGGTAGTTTATTCCAAAATATCCCATCTCGCCAAATTTTTTCCAAATAAAGCGTTCTATAGTTCCAGATTTCTCCCACTTGTCGATATGAGGCACCACTTCCTTTTTCAAGAATTCTTGAAAACTTTTCCTGAAGAGTTCATGTTCCTCGGTAAAATACATACTATCCATATAAAATAATTTCTTTTTAAAAATGATTTCAATTAATTATAAAAGCCAAAAGATTTGAAGAAAAACGATCTTTAAACTGAGGTTTTTTATGAATTATTTGAGTAGAGCTTTTTTTAAATATTCCGATATTTCAATCTACGCTCAAATATAACGCAATTCTATCTATCTTTTCGGAAGGAAAGTCCTTTATTTTTGCTAATTCTTCAAAATTATGAATTGTTTCATGTAGCAACCTGTAGTTCACAATTTCCCTCGCCAATTCATAATCAAGATACGGCAGTTCGCTTAATTGTAAAACCGTAGCCTTGTTAATATTCAGAACTTTAAAGTCTGGTAAGGTCTTTACAGTATAATTAGCAAGAATTTCTTTTCTGGTTTCTGAAGATAATCCATAAATATCTTGAAGCTGAATATCATTAACAAATCCCCCAATCTTATTTCTATATTTAACAATTCTCCCAGATAACACCTCTCCCACTCCATTTATCTTCTGAAGTTCTACAGCGGTAGCCAAATTTAGATCTGCCTTGATAATATCAGTTTTCAGGTTTTGGGTTTTAACTGAAGGTGAGGATTTAGTCCAGTTTGGAAATTTAAAATAAGGAGTCATTTTCTTCAGCAAAGAATCTGAAACCCCGGTTACCTTTTGAAAGTCTTCAGTAGAATTCACCCACTTATCTTTCTTGCGATAATTAAGAAGTTTATCAATTTCTGAAGTAGACATTCCCAAAACATATCCCTTGTAATCTGTTAAATAATTTGGGTTGAAAGGATACAGCTTAATGGAATCGGAAGACTTTTCAATTAACTTAAGAGAATCTATGGTATGCTGAATATTGGCTAGATCTTCGGGATCTGAATTAAAAGTCTCTTCAGAAGAGTTAAAATCTACAAAATGATAGATTAATTGAAGTATGACTATAATTATCACCAATAAAAAAATCCCATTCTGTTGACTTCTATTGAAAACAAAATGGGATCTTAAATTTTTCATTATAACTATATCATTAGCTAACCGGCTCTTTTCTTAATAATTCGCCAGATTTAAGTTTTTTCATATAATCTCTAAGATCATTTCTAACCTCCCCAGACATAATATAAAGTCCGATAATGTTAGGAAAAGACATAGATAAAATCATCATATCTGAGAAGTCTAATACAGCTCCTAAACTTACAGAAGCTCCTACTACTACAAATACAAGGAATAATACTTTATATACGATCTCACTTTTCTTACTTTTTCCAAAAAGGTAAGTCCAGGCTCTCATCCCGTAATAAGACCAAGAGATCATGGTAGAAAATGCAAATAAGAATACTGCTGCCGCTAATACATATGGGAACCAAGAAACAACACTTCTAAATGCTCTAGAAGTTAGTTCTGCTCCTGCAACTCCAGAAACTTCGTGCATTCCTGTAAAAATAAGAACCAAAGAAGTAAGGGTACAAACTACAACCGTATCTATAAACGGCTCTAAAAGAGATACAAAACCTTCAGATGGTGGATGATTTGTTTTAGCAGCACTGTGTGCAATTGCTGCAGATCCAACACCTGCCTCGTTTGAGAAAGCCGCTCTTTGGAAACCTACAATTAATACCCCAATTACACCACCTTTAAGGGCGCTAGGGCTAAATGCTCCATCCCAAATAGCTTGAAATGCAAGTCCGATATTTTCAATATTATATCCAATAACCACTAAAGCTCCTAAGATGTAAACTGCGGCCATAATTGGCACAACTTTCTCTGTTACTTTAGCGATACTGTTAATACCTCCAATAATAACAACTCCAACAAGAACCGCTACAATTAATCCAAACCAGAATCCATTACCAATAAGTGCTGGAAATTCTCCTGCTAAGGTTACAAAAGATTGGTTAGCCTGGAACATGTTACCACCTCCAAAAGAAGCTCCTACCGCAAGAACCGCGAAGAAACCTGCCAATACCTTACCTAATCCTTTTTTGTTTCTTTTTTCAAGACCGTATCTTAAATAATGCATAGGTCCACCAAATACACGACCATCTGCCGTGATGTGTCTATATTTTACACCTAAGGTACATTCTACAAATTTTGAAGACATTCCTAAAAGTCCTGCTACAATCATCCAAAGTGTTGCTCCGGCTCCTCCTAAAGAAACCGCAACTGCAACCCCTGCAATGTTACCTAAACCAACGGTACCAGAAACTGCTGTTGCCAATGCCTGGAAATGTGTTACCTGTCCTGGTGCATTTGGATCATCATACTTTCCACTAGCAAGTTGAAAGGCATGTTTGAATCCTCTAATATTTATGAAACCTAATCTTATGGTAAAAAATGCTGCTCCCAATAATAACCAAACAACAATAAAAGGAATATCCTTTTCCTGTGGATCTCCGTTTGGATGGGTTAATGGAATAGGCTCATCATATTTAATAGAAGCCAAATATTGTGCTCCCTGCTCAATTACGTGTTCCTTATTCTCTGAGTTGTAAATTACTCCTCCTTCTTTAACTAAATATTTTAAGGTTCCATCTGCATTAGCAAAGGCATCTACATCTTCTCCATCTCTAGAAACTGTTGCAATTTTATCTCCTTTTTTTACTTTAGCTCCTTCTGGAATTGCCCAGCTCTTCAAAACAAATTTTGCATCTAATGACGGTGTCCAGCCCGGAGCCGCCACTCTTTTTACATCTGCGTATACAATAGGATCGTAAATACCAACTGCAGAGAATGGATCCCAGAATAAGATCGCGCCCATTTTTTCTACAATAGGTGCAAAGGTACTATTGAAGATTTCTGTAATGGCTTCTGCCTTTACCTTGTAAGATCGAGTTGTAGAATTACCTGCAGCATCTGTTATAAAAACAGTGTATGGCAATCCTTCAATAAGTCCGCTAGCCCTGGGAGATGTTAATGGGGTAGATTGATTATTCCATTTGTAAGTGTAAGGTGGAGTTCCTCCGGTTACCTCAAGATCGATAAAACCGTCATTAATTACATTGGATGGATTTCCAATATCGGCCTTTACGTCTAATTCTTGAGCAAATAATGAAATTAATGAAAATGAAAAGAACAATGAAAGTAAGTACTTTCTCATAAGCTATTGTAAAAATTAATTAGGAATATTTTTCAGCGAAGCAAGATGCTAAAAAATTAACCCTTTTCAAATTTTTACTAGTTAAAATGTAAATGATTTGTTAAATAAAAATTATAGCGTATTGTTAATAATTAAATTATATGATAATCTATTGATTAAGCTAAAGTTATATTTGTAACGTTAAATTGCTTAATTTCAGACTAATATACTCTTAAAGATCAAAAACAGAACTTCTTTTTGTATAGACAAGATCTTTAATCTTTAACCAGAACGCTAGCGTAAGATAAAGGCCAAACCCGAACCCTAATGTTGCAAAAGAGAGGTATATAAAGAATAAACGAATGGTTTTAGCTCGCATTCCAATCTTATCGGCAAGCCTTGAAGACACGTAAAAGCCGTTACGTTCAAAAAAATGGCGAATGGAATAGATAAATCTTAACATTTTACAAAGATATAGATTATTGAATAATTCCGTTTATCAATTTATTACCCAGGCGGCAGTCTAAACACAAATTCTTATCGCAGTATTCACTTTTTAACTGTAACATTGCCTGAGATTGCAGGGCATTTTCAACGGTTTTAGGTCTCAACTTATTAAAACCTTCAGATACTTTATTTTTTTCAGATTTAAGCATCGCCATTAAATCTAATAACTCCTCTACTTCTTTCTTTCCTATAGACCTATAAAAACAAAATTTAAGCGGAATAATGGTGTTTATAATAAGAAGATCAATGAAATCATGACTTAACATTTTATTTTTTTCAGGATGAGATTTTGCAAAAGAATAATGAGAATGCCAATAACTTGAAGTATCTATCTTGAAAATATTATAAATAGCTTCTATATTCTTAGTTTCAATTAATTCTGAAAATAAATGAACGGAATGAGAATATAAATAAGCCAATTGAGAAAGCCTGATATTAGGAAAATTATCCGGTCTTAATCTGAAGTATTTTGCTCTTTCTACCAAAGAATTATTCAAATTAAATTTGACTTTTAAATATTTGATATTCTTTTTCAAGAGCTATAAAATATGCATCGTCAGATTTTTTCTCCAATAATCCTGACTGCCCAAACAACAAAGCTTCCATGTTAAATTGGGAATGTCTTATTTTCTGAACCACTGCAAAATTCAAACTATTAGCCATGCTTAAAAAAGCACTTCCGTTCACATTCAAACCAAAATTTTTAGCCAGAAGTTTGAACAACACCGCTTCCCAATTATTCTCAGATTTATCTAATAGTTCTAGTATAAGATCAGATTTCTTGTGCAATCTTTCCAGGTAAAGCGATTCCTGGAAATTTCGTATATCAAACTCCTCAAACTTTTGAAAGTCTGCCTCGCAGTTTATCCATTTGTCATTAGGCGCCGTTAACAATTTTCGATAATTCTCCAGGGTTTCTTTAGAAATGATATCTTTTAATTGAAGGGTGGGAATCATGGAATTATCCTTTCTATAAACCGCAACATCATCTTCCCAAACTACATGCAAAATTACATTATCATAATTTGGATCTTTTTCATGAGCATGTAAATACCAATCTGAAGATTTGATATGGATCTCAACATTTCCAGCCCAGGTTTGATCTCCTAATTTTATTTGTGCATTGAAAAAATCTGGACCTGAATTAAAATTTGGAGTTCCAACATTCAGAATACTTATAGGAATATCATTTACGGTCCTGGCATTTCCAAAATCGAATTTTCTAAATTTCCAGACGTAGTGAAGAAAGTGTTCCTGCATTACATAAATATAAATCAATTTACATAACACATTGTAATTAAGATACTTAAAAATTAAGCTTTAGTATTACTTTCGAGCGTGGCGATAACTTCATCTAAAATTTCTTCTACCCAAAGTTTATACATTTTTCCGCTAGGATGTAAGCCATCATTTGCTACCAAAGAAGGATCATTTTTCGCCATTTTCGAGATGGGGGTGATATTGTAATAAGACAAACCATAATCTTGTGCTACCCTTTTTAAAACGGCATTAAATTCATCAATTTCCTTTCCAATATTCTCAGCATTAGATGCTCCAAAAGGCGTAGCGCCGTAATCTGGGGTGCTCACATACAAAAACTCCTTCCTTTCCATAAGTTGAATGTGCAATTGCTTCTTTAAAAATTGTATTAAGATCTGCTTCATATTCTTCAATAGATCTTCCCTGATATTGATTATTAACGCCGATTAAAACAGAAACCAAATCATATTTTTTACTAGATAATTCAGCATTCATTGCCGATAATAGGTTTCCCGTGGTCCAACCTGTCTTTGCTATTATTTTTGGATCTTCTACCTCATACCCTTTACGCTTCAAACTTTGAACTAATTGAACCGGCCATCTATCTGAAACGGCAACACTTTCCCCTATAGTATATGAGTCTCCCAGTGCTAAGTAGGTATATTGAGAATTATCCAGTTCCTGATCTGGACTCTTGTTTTCTTCTGATTTGGAACTGCAAGATATCGCCATATAATCCAATACTAAAAAGCACAATTACAAAAGAGATATAATTTTTCATCGTTTACTTTTAATTTAAAAAGGTCCCAATATTAGGACCTTCTACAGAATTTTAAATATAAAAAAACTCTTCCGGAGAAGGGAAGAGTTTTAGAAAACTTAAACATTTTTTATTTAAGAAGCTTCCCGGAACTTTTCATTTATAAACAATTCCCCATTTTTAAATTTATTCCAGTAGGTTTTCATATCTGCTCTAACTTCAGAAGACATGATATAAAGTCCTATAATATTTGGAAATGACATAGCGAGAATCATCATATCTGAAAAGCTTAGAACGGCTCCCAGACTCGCCGAAGCTCCTAGTACAACAAATAGCAAGAATAATACTTTGTAGATAATTTCAGATTTTTTGCTTTGCCCGAATAAATAAGTCCATGATCTCATCCCGTAATAGGACCAGGAAACCATGGTTGAAAAAGCAAATAAGAAGACCGCGATAGCAAGTACTACAGGAAACCAGGAGATCACGCTTCCAAAAGCATCAGAGGTTAATTCAACTCCCTGCATTCCACCGCCAACTTCGTGCATTCCTGTAAAAATAAGAACTAAAGCAGTCATGGTACAAACTACCATAGTATCTATAAAAGGCTCTACTAATGAGGTAAAACCATCTGCAATAGGATTGTTAGTTTTGGTAGCGCTATGTGCAATGGCGGCAGAACCAACTCCGGCTTCACTAGAGAACGCAGCTCTTTGCAGCCCTATAATAAGAACTCCTATAAATCCACCTTTTAAAGCGCTTGCAGAAAATGCTCCATGAAAAATTGCAGAAAATGCTGATCCAATATTTTCAATATTTACACCAATAACTACTGCACACCCAAGTATGTAGATTATTGCCATTACCGGCACAACTTTTTCTGTTACACGTGCAATACTATTAATTCCTCCAAGAATTACTGCTCCAACCAAAATTGCAAAACCTACACCAAATAGAAAGCCGTTACCTTCAAGAAATGGTAATTGTTCAGAAACTATCTTAAAAGCTTGATTGGACTGGATCATATTACCTCCACCAAACGATGCCCCAACACCCAAAACAGCAAATAATACGGCAAGGAATTTCCCAAGCCCCTTCATATTTCTCTTTTCTAGTCCGTAACGCAAATAGTTCATCGGTCCGCCAAAGATTCTTCCATCTTCATTGATATCTCGATATTTTACTCCTAATGTACACTCGGTAAATTTGAGGGACATAGCGAAGAATCCTGCACAAAACATCCAGAAAGTAGCTCCGGCTCCACCAAGTGAGATAGCTACTGCTACCCCTGCTATATTTCCCAAACCAACTGTTGCAGATACGGCAGTTGCCATTGCCTGAAAATGTGTAATTCTACCTGGAGCATCAGGATCATCAAATTTCCCTCTTGCCAATTGGATAGAATGCCTGAATCCTCTAATATTTACAAAGCCAAGTCTGAATGTGAAAAAGATACTCCCTAAAATTAACCAGATCACGATAAATGGAATGGAGTTAGTTCTTACATTTCCATTTGGGTGATGTAAGGGTTGTGGAGTCTCAAAATTTATTTTAGCAATCATGTGAGCGTTTTGCTCAATTACATCATCCTTATCGTTAGGATTAAAAATCTCTTTACTTTCATGAACTAAATAATTTAAAGTTCCAGAAACATCTGAATATACATCATGTTGTTCTCCAGAGTCACTTTCAACAATTGCTATTTTATCTCCTTCTTTAACTAAAGCTCCTTCAGCAACTAACCATTCTTTTAGATGATAAATGGTATTGTTTGTAGCGTTCCATCCCGGAACAGGAATTTCCTTTTCACTAGCATAAACAACCGGGTCGTAGATCCCAATTGCAGCAAAAGGATCCCAAAAAAGAATCCCTCCTAAAAAATCTACAGCTGGCTGTACTTTACTATTCACTACTTCAGTAATTGCCGTAGCAGGAATTTTAAAATCTTTTACCAGACTATTTCCATTTGCATCGGTCACTTTTACCGAATGGTCCAAACCTTCTGTTAAACCTGTAGATTCTTTAGAATCAAGAGCGGTACTTTGTTTACTCCATTTGTATTTATAGGGTGCTACACCTCCTTTAACTTCTAATTGTGCAACACCATCATTGATCTCTCTCGTTGGATTGATCAATTTTAAAGACACTTTAAAATCTGAGCTTTTCTTTACATCACTCTGTGCGTTTGTAATGAGGGTTATAATTAAGAATAAACTGGTTAGTAACCACGAATTCTTTATCATATCTATTATTTTTTTTTAAAAATATTACTATTGTAAGCGAAATTTTAATTTATTAGTCAAGATAACCCATTTTTTTCATCCATTCATCATTATACATTTTTCCAACATATCTACTTCCATGATCATGAAACAAGACAACTACTACATCATCTTTTTTGAAGTGTTCTTTTAGCTGAAGTAAGCCTTTTACTGCAGCACCGGCACTATTTCCTAGAAACATTCCTTCTTCTTTTGCCAGTCTTCTTGTATAAACTGCTGCATCTTTATCTGTAACCTTTGTAAACCCATCTATAATATCAAAATTCACATTTTTAGGTAAGATGTCTTCTCCAATTCCTTCGGTTACGTATGGATAGATCTCCTTTTCATCAAAAATCCCAGTCTCGTGATATTTTTTGAAAACAGATCCATAAGTGTCTATTCCCCAAATTTTAATATCCGGATTTTTCTCTTTCAAGTATTTTCCTACACCAGAAATGGTTCCTCCGGTTCCTACACCCACCACAAAATGAGTGATCTTCCCATCGGTCTGTTCCCAGATCTCTGGACCTGTGCTTTCGTAATGCGCCTGTGCATTAGAAGGATTATCATATTGATTTACATACCAGGAATTTGGTGTTTCTTCTGCTAATCTTTTAGACGTAGAATAATAAGATCTTGGATCTTCAGGCTCAACATCTGTTGGGCAAACTACAACTTCACTTCCAACAGCACGCAGAATATCCATTTTCTCCTTACTCTGCTTGTCACTAAGCACACAGATCATCTTGTAACCTTTAATAATAGCAACAAGAGCAAGTCCCATTCCCGTATTTCCAGAGGTCCCTTCAATAATAGTTCCTCCCGGCTTCAATCTTCCATCTGCCTCAGCATCTTCAATCATCTTCACGGCCATTCTATCTTTTACAGAATTCCCCGGATTAAAGGTTTCATATTTAGCCAGAACAAGAGCATCAATCTCTTTGGTAAGCTTATTCATCTTAACCATAGGAGTATTTCCAATGGTACCTAATATATTTTCAGCGTAATTCATAGTTTATTTTTGAAAGTGCAAAGGTACTTTTATCTTAAATCGAATCCAAGGAAATGAGATTTTGAATATTTTAGGAAAGCTCTACTCGAACTTCATAGCTTTTACCGGAGATATTTTTGCAATAATCACCGAGGGGATTAAAAGCATCAAGCAAACATAGAATTAATGTTCCCACGTTTACCGCTATTATATATTGCCAACCAATATAAACAGGGACTTCGGTTACATAATAGGTTTCAGGATTAAGTGGGAATATCTTGAAATATTGCTGAATAAAAAGCAATCCTAAACCTATTAGATTTCCCCAGAACAACCCAAGAATTATTAAATAAGAAGCATTGTATAAGAAAATCTTTCTAATACTCCAATTGCTATCCCCCAGGGCTTTTAGAATTCCAATCATTTGAGTTCTTTCTAGAATAAGCACCAAAAGCGCAGTTATCATGTTAATTCCAGCAACCAGGATCATAATAGCAATTATAAGCGCTATGTTAAAATCGAAGAGGGATAGCCACTCAAAAATGGAGTAGTATTTTTGTTTGATGGTTTGAACATCCAGGAAAGAATCTGTATTATCATAAACCTCTCCTCCTTTTTGGTCTAGCAGATCAAAATCATCTATAAATACTTCGAAGCCACCAACCTCATCTTTCTTCCAATCGTTCAATCGCTGAATATGCCTAATATCTGCTAAAATATACAGCTCATCAAATTCCTGAAATCCGGAACTATAGATGCCTTTAATTTTAAAAACCCGGAGTAACGGACTTTTCTCAAAACCTTCTCTAGGAAAATACGTAATTACTTTATCGCCTACTTTAAAACCGAGTCTTTTCGCCAGATAATCAGAAATAAGAAGCTCATCATTTAAATTCTTAGAAAAATCCGGCAACTCTCCTTCAACAAGGAAATCTTTAAAATTATTCCATTCAAAATCTGCTCCAACACCCTTGACAATAATACCTTCAAAATCGGTCTCTGTTCTGATAATTCCCGCTTTGGTAGCCACCGCCTGCACATGAGAAATGCCATCAACATTCTTAAATTCAGGATAGAATTCCTGATCTAAAGAAACAGGCTTAAGAGAAACCTGAGAGCTATTATTGTCATAACTTTCAATTAAAATATGCCCATTAAAAGCAGCTATCTTATCCCGAATTTTCTTTTGTAGACCCAAACCGGTAGCAAAAGAAACCAACATCATGATCACCCCAATTGCTATGGCTGCGATGGCAATTTTTATTATTGGTGCCGAAATACTACTTTTATACTTTTTAGTACTTATGAGCCTTTTGGCGATAAAAAATTCGAAATTCAAGACGTTCTCTATGATTAAAATAATATTCAAAAATACATTTTTATTCCTTCTTATAACTTTAGTTTCCTGCGGAAGAAGTTCTGGGCAAAATAAAGATGTGGCTGCAACCACACCTCAAACTAATGAAAACATTATTGTTGGAGCCAATAGAACCTCAGAATATTTACCACTTTTAAAGGATAAGAAAGTAGGAATAGTAGGAAATCAGAGTTCGGTGATCTTTAAAAATGAGCTATCTGAAGGCGAAAAAGCTACTTATACGCACCTGGTAGATTCTTTGGTAGCCTTAAAAGTGAATATCAAAAAAGTATTTGCTCCAGAACACGGCTTTAGAGGAAAAGCAGATGCTGGAGAACATGTTAAAGACGGAAAAGATCCCAAAACAGGTCTTAACGTAATTTCGCTTTATGGCGACAATAAAAAACCAAAACCTGAACAGATAAAAGACCTTGATGTTCTAATTTTTGACATTCAAGATGTGGGAGCTCGATTTTACACTTATATATCTTCGCTGCACTACGTAATGGAGGCATGCGCTGAAAATAACGTAAAATTGATAATTTTAGATAGACCTAATCCAAACGGACATTATGTAGATGGCCCTATTCTAAATCCGGAGTTTCAAAGTTTTGTAGGAATGCATCCTGTGCCGGTAGTTCACGGACTTACTATGGGAGAATATGCAAAAATGATCAATGGCGAAAAATGGTTAAAAGATGGTGTTCAATGTGATCTTACAATTATAGAACTTAAGAATTACACGCATCAAACTGCTTACAGCCTTCCTATAAAACCTTCGCCAAATTTACCAAATGATAAAGCAATCAACCTTTACCCTAGTCTATGTTTTTTTGAAGGAACCAATGTAAATGCAGGAAGAGGAACAGATAATCAATTTCAGGTATTTGGATCACCTTCTTTAAGTAAAACCTATTTTGATTACATTTATATTCCAGAATCTAAAGATGGTGCTAAAAGCCCTAAACATTTAGGCGAAAAATGTTTTGGAAGAGATCTTACTTCCACCGAAAGATTAGATCATATTAATTTAGGCTGGCTTATAGAAGCTTACAATAACACCAATAATAAATCCGGTTTTTTTAATAATTTTTTCAGCAAACTTGCCGGTGGAAATGAGCTGCAAAATCAAATAGAAAGCGGACTTACTGAAAAGGAAATAAAAGCAACCTGGCAACCGGGTTTAGAAAAGTTTAAAGCAACTCGAGAGCAATATTTACTTTATAAGTAAGTATTTAATAAGAATATGAAGGCAATTTAGTCTAAAAACATTTCAGACTTTTTGAGATAAGCTCCAGAATTATCAACGCTTACAAGTTGTTTCTTCCACTTATCTATCGCTTTATTATCATGATTTTTAAGAGAAACGCAATAATTTAAATATGCATACAAGATCTTATTTCCTCGTGATAAATTAGAAACCTCAAAGTCTTTTTCAAGCTTTTTCTCCACTCGATGTATTTTATCTTGATAAAGATCAATCTGAATTTCCATCAGATCAATTTTCTTTTTCATACTGTCATAATTACTTTGATCTTTGTCCAACAATTTCTCTCCACTTCTTAAGTAATTGCTCGCTAATCCTAAAAACTCAAATTGAATATCATCGTTTAAGTACTGGCTAAAATCTATATATTTCTGAGCTAATCTTATTCCACTGGAATAATCCTGATGTTTATAATAATTCAAAGATTCATTGCGCATAAAACTAGTATTTACCGCATACTTCTTCATTATTTTACTTAATTGACCTCTTATCCATATAACCAAGTTGTTTATATACAAGTTCCCCGCTGGAGTCTATAACAAGTAAAAGTGGAATGGCATTAACACCATATCGCATGGCTAAAGGCGTTCTTCTATCAAGATCGATTTTTAAAGGAACATATCCTTGAGAAATTTTTCCAATCTCTTCATCACTCCAGGATTCACTTTCCATTTTCTTACATGGACCACACCAGGAAGCCCAAAAATCAACAAGAATAAGTCTGTCTGTAGCAATGGCAAGCTTTTGGGCGTCTTCAAATGAAGTTGTCCATCCAACTTGAGAAAAAGTAGAAGTACTAATTAAAAAAAGTAAAAAAGTAAAGATTTTGCGCATAATTAAGATTTTCAGTTTGAAAAATATAATTATAACACGTTTATTCCAAATAAATTTAAACTTTTATTCGTTTTTTCATTTCTTCCACAATATTATATGCCGCGGGACAAATAAAAGTATTCTTAATATTGATATTGGAGATCTTGTGAAAATCTTTCCTGTCGGTATGAGGATATTCTCTGCAAGCTTTAGGTCTTACCTCATAGATAGAGCAATAATTATCATCGCCTAAAAATGTACAGGGAACTTGCTGCAGGACGTGATCATTATCTTCATCTACCCTTAAATAATCAGCTATAAATTGAGATGGTTTTTGGCGAAAATGCTTAGAAATTCGCTCTATGTCCTTATTGGTAAATAGAGGCCCGGTAGTTTTACAGCAATTTGCACAGGTTAAACAATCGGTTCTTTTAAATTCTTCTTCATGCATTTCCTGCATCTGAGAATCTAAATTTTTTGGCGGCTTTTTACGCAGCTTTGTAAAGAACTTTTTATTTTCCTTATGCTTATCTTTGGCCTTTTGGGGGAGATCTTTTAAAATTTCTTCCATGCAGCAAAGATATGAAGAAGCAAGAAAACATTCAGCAAGATATAGATGTGTTTGGAAAGGCGATTTCTGCCTATTTTCACGATCAGGATGAAACCGATATTATAGTTCATTCCCCAGATTTTGATGATGACATCATCCCTGTACCACTTTTATTCAGAACATATAAAGATATGCCGGCCTTAGAAAAAGAGGCGCTTAAAAAAGCTAGCGGTAAAGTGTTGGACGTGGGTTGCGGTGCAGGAAGCCATACTCTCTACCTCCAACAAGAGAAAAAATTAGATGTTACCGGAATAGATATTTCTAAAGGCGCTATTGAAATTTGCAAACTTAGAGGATGCAACAATGTAAAAGTTCAAGATTATTTTGAGTTGGAAAACGAAAAGTTATGACACTCTCTTATTTTTGATGAATGGAACCGGTATTATTGAAAAACTCTCGAATTTAGATCACTTTTTTGATTATTCCAGAAAACTGCTTAATCCCGGGGGACAGATCTTAATTGACTCCTCAGACCTTAGTTATTTATTAGATCCAGACGAAGATGGAGGTATTTGGGTAGACCCAGATGAAGGATATTATGGTGAATTGGAATTCAGCATTAGTTATAAGGGAGAAACTTCTTCCCCATTTAACTGGTTATATTTAGATTATTCTTCTTTAGAATTGGCTGCCGCAAAAAATGGTTTCAGCTGCGAATTGATAAAAAAAGGAAAACATTACGATTACTTAGCTCGCCTTAAGACGCTATAGATCTTAATTTTAGCCCAAATCCAGATAAATCTGTAGAGATATCTTTATATTTATCGCTTTAAAATTTTTTAATATATTTTTCCTAATGAAGTTTCAAAAAATATTTGCTGTTGCTCTTCTCTTCTTATTTCTAATTGGATGTTCTAATGATAATAGTGATCTAGGTCCTGGTGGAGTACCAAAAGTTGATAAAAGCGCAAACCTTAAAGCATTAGGAAGCTCTGCAAATGATCTTTTAAGCGATGTAAAATTTACTTCTATTAATGTTGAAATAGTTTATGTTACGGGATTTGAACCTACTTCTGGAACCCTTCAGAATATCAAAGATTTTTTAAGCAGAAGAACATTTAAACCAGACGGAATCAACATATCTACCAGAGCCGTAGCATCTTCGGGAAAAGCTCCTTTTACCATTGAAGAAATTGCAACTATAGAAGCCGATACCAGAACAACCTACAATGCTGGAGATGAGATCTCGGTTTATGTATATATTGCAGACGGAAGCAAAGAAGGAGATGATAATACAAAAGTTGTTTTAGGATCTGCCTTTAGAAATACCTCTATGGTGATCTTCGGAAAAACGGTTCAAATGATTTCAGACAGAACCAATGCTCCAGATAAAACTGCTGTAGAAAGTACCACTTTTGCCCATGAATTTGGACATCTCTTTGGTTTAGTAGACAAAGGAAGCCCTATGCAAGTGGCACATGAAGATGGAGCCAATGAAGCTCATTGTAATATTTCTGGGTGTTTAATGAGTGCAAGTGCACAATTTGGAGGTTCTTTAAGCGATTTTATTGACGGAAACAACATCCCAAAATTAGACGATCTATGTGTACAGGATCTTGAAGCTAATGGCGGAAAATAATAAGTTCAGAATATAAAAAAGGGTTCCAAAAGTTGGAACCCTTTTTTATTTAAATGTTTTTACTTAATACACTTTCTCTCCATTTACATAGGTTTGTAAAACCTCTATATTCGGAATTTCATCTTCGTTAACTTTCATAATATCTTTATCCAGAATGATGAAATCTGCAAATTTCCCAACTTCTATACTACCTTTTTCCTTCTCTTCGAAATTACTATACGCAGCCCAAATGGTCATTCCTTTCAAGGTTTCTTCGCGCGATAAAGCTTCCTCTGCCATATATCCATTTTCAGGATAATGCTTCAGGTCTTTTCTTGCAACCGAGGCGTAGAATGTATAAAACGGACTTACCTCTTCTACAGGAAAATCTGTTCCTAAAGCTACCAGGCCTGCAACATCCAGCAATTTTTTATACGCATAAGCGCCTTTAATTCTTTTAGCTCCTAGCCTATCTTCCGCCCAATACATATCACTAGTTGCATGTGTTGGTTGTACAGATGGAATAATATTTTTACTGAAATATTTAAAATCTGCTGAGTCTATAACCTGCGCATGTTCTACTCTCCATCTTCTATCTGGATTTGATTTTAACAAAGAATCATAGGTCTTTAAAACCAAACCATTCGCAGAATCCCCAATTGCGTGGGTATTCATCTGATATTTAGATTTCGCAATTCTAATTGCCGTCTCCTTAAAATCTTTTACCGGAGAAAGCAAAGCTCCAAAATGCCCATGTTTATCTGAATATTCTTCTTTTAATGCAGCTCCTCTAGAACCTAATGCTCCATCTCCATAAAACTTTACAGATCTTACATTTAACCTATCGGTTTTTAAAAAATCTTTATCCAAATAATAATCTAGATTTTCTGGGGTATTAGAGATCATAGCATAGATTCTCATTTTAAGCGCTCCTGCTTGCTGTAAACTATCAATTAGTTCGATGGTGCTTCTATCTATTCCTGCATCATCTACGGTAGTAAGACCATAACTAAAACAGATCTTTTGCGCCTCCATTAAAGCATCTACATTTTCTTTAGTTGAAGGTTCGTCTTGAGCATTTTGGATCAAGTCCATAGGATTATCTATTAATATCCCTGTAAGTTTCCCATTTTTAACTTCTATCTCTCCACCTGAAGCTTTTGTATCTAAAGTAATTCCTGCCTTATCTAAAGCAGCCTGATTGGCGAGTAAAGCATGCCCATCTATTCTTGTAATTGCAATTGGAGTATCTGGAAATAAAATATCCAGCGTATCTTTAGAAGGAAATTCTTTTACTTCCCAATCATTCTGGTCCCAACCTCTACCAGTAATAAAATCTGAATTTCTTTCTTTCTGAAAATCTACAATTTTTTGAACTACTTCAGCAAAGCTCTTAGTTCCCGTAAGATCTACTTTTTGCTGTTGCAGACCTAACCTATAAAAATGAGTATGAGCATCTATAAAACCAGGAAAAATAGCTTTCCCGTTAGCATCTATTTCTTGCTTGAATTCATATTTATCCTTTAGATCTTCAGCTGTACCTATTTCTAAGAATTTTCCGTCTTTCACCGCGAAAGCAGTTGCAGAGCTAAAAGTGGAATCTACCGTGTACACATCAGCATTAAAAACCAGCATATCTGCTGCGTCCTTTTTAGAAGAATCACAAGAAAACATTAGTACCGATAAGCCTAAAATTGGAAGTATTTTTTTAAACATATAATTTAAATTTTCATAAAAATAGAAAATGCGTCTGTAAACCACAGACGCATTTCTTAATATTTTTAAATAAAAGACTGATCTACAATCCTACAGCCTCTAAAATTGCTGTTCTAATGCTTGGATTTGCTGCTGCAGCAAGAGCAATAGAAACTATAAGACCTATCATGGCATAAGAAAAATCTTTAAAGATCATTCTTCCTGCTTTCTTACGGTGTTTTTTACCTTTCTTATTTCTTGCCAAACTTATAGCAATCTCTCTACCTCCAATAATCCCCAGGAATACCCAGGTGGTACTCATTGGTACGGTACTAATAAAGAGTTTATATATCAATAGAATAACATAGGTTAAATCTACTAAGGTAGCCGCACGTATGTCTGAAATTCGGGCTTTCTCACTTACTACTTTTTGGATCTTATCTCCTCTTAGATAGAATAATAATCCAAGTCCTAAAAAGATTACTAATGCAAAAATTATAAATTGAACTAAGCTTTGTTGTCTTGGTAAGAAAACTGCAATGTTGGCACCATCTTGCATCACCCAAACTGCCCATAAAGTACCACTTACCAGCCATTGAACTACCGTCCAGCTATTATGAAATTTCCTACTTTTAAAGAACTTTCTAATTACATTATAAGAAAGATACCACACCAAAAAGGATAGGACAAAGGCTAAAATATAACCACTCCAACTCTTCCAAATTACAGATGTAATTCCTGAAGTATCTGCACTAAAAACACTCAATATCAAGAAGGTGGTAGATACCGGCATTCTTAATCTTGTAAGTATCAACAATACTAAGGGAGCAATGATCTGAAAGAAACTAAAGTTCTGAGGATGTGGATAATCTGTAGTTCCATCTGCATGGAGTAATCTTTGGTAGGTAACATCTCCATCAAAATAATACCAACTAAAGGCGACTGTTACTAAAAATATACCTCCAATATAAAGCCACAAAATCCACCATTTCTGGGTTTTATTACTTTCTATAAAGGTTCCTAAAGACTGAATACTGTCATTAGCTACAGTTGCGTAAGCCGCAAACATAAAACCAAGCCACATGGCGGCTTGACTATTTCCTGTAAAAATTCCCGCTAAAACAATTCCAACTATTACAATTGCTAAGAAGGTCTTTTCCTGAACCATAAAGTCCAGAATATTAAGATAGGGCTTAGACCTGTCACTGCGTTTAAATTTTGCCATCTATTAGGTTATAAACGAATTGGGTTAAAATAAATATACAATATCACAATTAAATACAGTTTGCAATATTAAAGCATATTCAACTTTAAATAATTGTTTTGCATGTTGTGTTATTGTTAAGAAAACAACTAGGAATTTAGAATATAATAACCTGAGAGCAAAAGATTTAAAAATTATTTTCTGCAGTTTATATCAACAAAACAATGATGTTTCCAAGGTTTGAAACAAGTTAGACTCATAAAAAAAGGCTGCCCTTTCAGACAGCCTTATTACTCTTTATTTTATCGACTTTAATTCCAATCGAACTTATAAGTGGCCCCGGCAAGAACCTGAATTCCCTGTACCGGGAAGTTAGACCATCTCTCATAGTTATCTCCCAAAAGGTTATTCCCTTTTGCAAATATTGATAACTGATCGTTGAATCTATATCCCAGATTAGCATTTAAATCTACATAAGGGTCTAAAGTCACAGTTCTAAAATTGCTCCCATCGGCAGGAGCAAAATAGATTTCTCTATCTTTTCTCTCCCCTACAAAAAACATATTAGCTCCCGCAAACCACTTTTCAGTAATTTGATAATCAGCTAAGATATTTGCTTTATATTCTGGCAAATTCCATGCTTCGGCTTCAAACTCATTATTGTAGCTAAAATAAGTAGCATTCAATCCTAATTTAAAACTTGAATTTACATCTACACTTATTTCACCATAAGCTGAAAGCGTTTTTAAGTCATCATAAACAACCCCAAAAGAATTCCCGTTGGCATAACCTTCGGTATTCGTGGTAAACTCATAATTGTTTAAATATAAAGCTCTATTGATCTCTGAAATATAGCTCCCCTTCAAATTATAAGAAATACTGTTTGATAATTTTCCCTTAGCTCCAACATACCCATCATAAGGTCTATCTGTTGGCATAATATCTAAAGTAGGAGAAACATACGGGTTTTGTTGCGCAAAGTTATAATAGGTGTTCTGATTTAATCCTCCCTCTAAACCTGCATAAGCAATAAACATATCTCCTGCCACTCTATAACTAGCCGTTACTTGCGGATAGATATAGATGCTACTATTGCTATTTTCTGCATCTAGCCCATACACAAATGAAGCTCCAAGATTTAAAGTAAGATCATCTCTTAAGATCAATAAACTTGGGGTAATACCAAAATTCATCCAGGTATAATTCTTAGAATTTGGATCTACATAACCTTTGCTGAAACTTCCGTTCAATACATCTGCAGAGATTTTAGTATTAATCAATTCCTCAGCTATGTTCACTTCAAAATTAGCATCTGCCTTAAAATTGTGTTCTGTTGAATTAAAAGCATCTCCAAAATATCTATAATTAGCACTTCCTTTTTTGAAGAAAGAATCATAAAGCTGAAGTTCTCCTCCAACATTTGCAGAATAATAGTTTTGCTGCGGATCTATTAATCTTATCTGATCATTAGTAAGATTTCGAGTTTCCGGAACTCCATACCAGTTAAAAAGTTGATGTTTAAGATCTAATTCTGTAGTCCAGGAACTTTTTCTATTTCTAGAATTATAGTTTAGATTTAAGTTGGTATTATAGAACTTATCTTCCAAAACAACATCTTCTATTCCACCTTGTGAAGAATTGTGAGTAAGAAAAATTCCGAAGTTATCGCTTCTGCTCACCTCAAAATTAGTATAGAATTCTGCCAAAGCATTAGAATAAGTTCCAAATCCAAGTGTTACATAGTTGTCATATAACTTAACTCGTTTGGCCTTTTCAACTTGCGTAGCTCTACCTTTAGATGGAGTAAAAGTTGAAGCTACCGGCACAGAAAAAATACTGTATTTTACAGGTTTCTTATCCAACTTTACAGAATCGCCTTGCCTTGGAGTTTCTTTTATCTTGAACGCATCATTTACAGATGGGGTGTATGGTTTTACTACAATAACAGTCTCGCTTCCTAGAGGTTTATCCTGGGCAAACAATGCACCGCTACATAAAATTGAAAGTAAAATCAGGCTTCTTTTAAATGAAAGAATTTGCATAGAGATTTTCTTATTTGTTAAGTTGAAATATTATTGATTTTTGGTTTCTACTGAAGCATTAGTCTTAGATTCAGCCATCTTGATTCTATTCAATTCTGTCTGAGCTTCTTGCACCACTTCCGGGTAATCTTTAAAGTTCTTGATCACGTTATCTAAGATATAAGTTGCCTGATAAGAATCTTTTAGGGCATAAAAGTTTTTGGCCATTACCACCAATCCTTTAGCTCCATAATATTTATAGCCTGAATAGTCTTTCGCCAATTTTTGAACTGACTCATTTGAAGCTTTAAAGTTTCCGTCTTTATTTTTGAAGTAAGCATCATAGTACAAAGCTTCTGCAGCCAATTCTCCTGAAGCTATCTTTAGAACTTCAGAATAAGCAGCTTTTGCTTTACTTTCATTTCCTGTTTGAAATGCAGAACGTGCAATAATTACATGAGCATCACTCTTCACATTATTCTCGATGGTAGAATTTGCCAATACCTTTTCTGCATAGGTCACTGCCTGATTGTAATCTTTTAATTCATAATAAGATTTCATCAAGTTAGACTTAGCATAGATCTCATTTTGTGCAAAATCTGCTTCAGCTTCTAAACGTTTTAACAATGGTAACGCTTGTTTGTAATCTCTCTTCTCTAAATAGATCTGAGATAATCTTGCCAACGCCTGTTCAGAAAATTCACTTCTAGGCTTTTCTACCACAAATTTGTAATTAGAAATGGCTTTGTCTTTCTGATCGTCTCTAAAATAAAGCTGCGCTAAGTAGAAATTACTTTTAAGAGAGTTTAATCCATTTGGAAAACTTGCTAAATATTTCTCGAAGCCTGTTTTAGCCGCTGCGGAATTGTTATTCAAATATTGTTTTTCTGCTGCTTCAAAAGTGGTGTTATCCAGATCTGCATCAGACACCTCTACAAAATCTACATTTTTAACCCAATTTGCATATTCGTCTGTTCTTCCAAGGTCAATATAGATCAATCTCGCAGTAGAAACAGCTTGCATAGATTCTGGCGTATTTGGATAATCTGAAACTACTTTCTTAAAACGCTCTAAAGCTTTGTTAGACTGATCTGAATTATAATAGATCAAACCTTGTTTCAACATTGCCTGAGGTACAAAAGCACTTCCGGGAACATCTCTTATCAATCTATTATAAGCTTCTATGGCCTGAGAAGTATTTTCCATAGCAACATACGTATTTCCTAATTCGTATAAAGCATCATCACGGTAAGAAGAACGCGGATATTTATTCATAAACCCGCTTAGATCCTGAATTTTACTATCGTTTCTATTTACAAATCCGTAGCTAATTGCTTTTTGATAGGCTGCATAATCTTGATTTCCAATGTTCATATCCATGGCTGCAGTATATGCTTCCATTGCCGGCCAATACTTACTGGTTACAAAATAGGTATCTCCTAATCTTGTTAAAGCATCATTTTTTCTAGCTTTATCTGCTGAAGAAGAATTAGCATATCGCTTAAAATATTCTATAGCACTATCATATTCTTTTTGCTTGAAGTAACTGTATGCAATATTATAATCGATATTCTCCATTTCTGGAGTTCCTTTAGCGCCGCTCATTCCTGCAAATTCTTTGTAACCAACTAAAGCTTCTCTCATTCTGTTCAGATTAAAATCTGATTCTGCTTTCCAGAAAGTTGCTTTTGCAGTAATTACAGGATCTCTTCTTTCAGAAAGAGACTTATCAAAATTCTTGCTAGCTTCCTCGTACTTTCCATTTTCATAAAGTTCAAGTCCGTAGTAATAAGCTACTTTTTGATAGGCTACTTTATCGGTAAAGTTTCTATTGTTCTCTAATAGATTCATCGCTTCTTCATAATTCTTAGAAGTGATAAAAGAATCTATCAATAAAGTCTCCATCTCTTCTTTTACCGGAGAATTTGGATATTTTTCTAAATAGGTCAACAAAACGCGAGACGGACTTTCATAACTGTTACCAATCTCATAACTCAATTTAGCATAATTCAAAAATGCATCTTCCTGGATCTTTGCATCAAATTCCATTTCGCTTGCATTTTTAAATGCATTTAAAGCTTGTTGTTTTTGATCTAGATTTAAATAAGATTGCGCTAAGTGATAATAAGCGTTTTGAGCTATGGAGTTATTCCCGTCTATAATTTTATTGAATTCTGAAATAGCACTTTCAAAATCTCCTTGCTTGTAATAAGCATATCCTAATTGATAGTAATCTGTATTGGTCCATTTTCCTCTTAGACCTTTATATTCTTTTAAATAAGGAATCGCTTTTTCATATTCCCCTAAATTGAAATAGCTTTCTCCAATGATCTTGTTTAATTGAGAGATCTCATTTCTATTGGCAGTTGGCAATTGCTCCAACCCAAGATCTACCGCTTTCTGAAAATTCCCAAGTTTAAAGTTCATATCACTTTGGAAATAAGAAAGATTTTCAGAGTAACGATCATTATCTTTTACTTCTTCAAAAAGCTCGTTTGCTTGTTCATAATCATCACCTTCATACGCCATATACCCTAAATAATATTTAGCCTGAGATCCATATTCTTTAGAATCGCGCACTCTTTGTAAATAGGTTTGAGCTTCATCAAACTGCTTAGATTGAAAATAAGCATATCCATTATTAAAGTAATAACGTTCCTTCTCTTTACGGCTCATTCCCTTTTCATCAACTTTATCATACCATTTTCTGGCTAAGCGAATATTTTCCGGTTTCGAAATAATAATCGGCTACATCTAAAAATGCAGAGTTTCTTTTGGTGCTGGTAGGATATCTTTCTACAAATTCTTGCATAAGATCGTCTGCACCAGGTTGCCCTAATCTTACAGCGGCATTTGCAATATAGTAAGCACAATCAGATTTAATCTTTTCATCTTCAGTTTCATCTTTCACCTCATCAAAGATATTTTGAGCGGCTAAATACTGCTGATTGTTATACAATTCTAAAGCACGATTATACTCCACCAGGTTGTTGGTGTAAATTGCTGTTTGCTGTGCAAAAATTGAAGAGATTGAAAGGAGAAAAACAACTAATAGAGAAGCTTTACGTTGTGTCATTAATATATTTTTAGGTTGATGAATCAAAGATAATTAAACACTCATTTTATAACGCAACTATACTGTGATAATTATGTTAATGTAAAAAAAAGTGCAAAGTGTAAAATTGGACGAAATAAATCTGAACTCCAATTATCTGGTTAAGACTTGCAAATCAATCTGTATACCATTTAGAAAAAGAAATATTAAAAACTGCGGAAAACTGTATATTTACCCATAATTTTAACCTTCAAAATCTGAAACCTACTTTTTATGTCACAAACAGTTCTGGAATTAAATAATGCTGCCATCTATCAGCGTGAAAACCTTATTTTATCTGAAGTTGATGTGAAGATCAACAAAGGAGACTTTGTGTATCTAATTGGAAAAACCGGTACCGGAAAAAGTAGTTTTATGAAAACCTTGTATGGTGACTTGCCTCTAACTGAAGGAGAAGGAACTATAGTAGACTATAACCTTAGAACACTTAAAGAAAAAGATATTCCATTTCTAAGAAGAAAATTAGGGGTGGTATTTCAAGATTTTAAATTGCTGAATGATAGAAACATCAGAGAAAATCTAATGTTCGTTTTAAAAGCCACCGGCTGGAAAGACAAAGCTTCTATGGACAGAAAAATAGATGAAGTTTTAGATAAGGTAGGAATGAAGACCAAAGGTTTTAAATTTCCTTATCAACTTTCTGGGGGTGAGCAACAACGTATTGCCATTGCCAGAGCTTTATTGAATGACCCTGAGTTAATTCTTGCCGATGAGCCCACAGGAAACCTGGATCCTCAAACTTCTGTAGAAGTTATGGAAGTTCTTACAAGAGATCAGCAAAAATGGAAATACTATTTTAATGGCAACTCATGATTATGCATTATTGCTGAAATATCCTTCTAAAACATTAAAGTGTGATGGAGAGCGTGTTTTTGAAGTAGTACAGAAATCCCTTTAATATTTATCTAGATATTGACCCCTCGACTCCGCTCGGGGTGACATTTCATTTATAATTTCTGTCAAGCTGAACTAATCATTTCTTTTAGGTCATTTCGAAGGAGTCTTTTTTTGTGACTGAGAAATCTCTAAAATATAATTATTCTTACTTTCAGAAGAGATTCCTCCTTCGTCGGAATGACATAGCAAAAATGTTACTTTGGAAGTAGCGAAACGTATTGAATTAAAGAATCTCTAATAATCCAATTACATTTTAAATGAGATCCTGAAATAATTCCGATAGCTATCGGAACAAAGATGACGATTCTTAAAAACCTTTTTTTTGCAAGGAATGCTATCTGCAAAATCTAATCGTTTCCTTATAGGTCATTTCGAAGGAGCTTTTTTGCGACTGAGAAATCTCAAAGTATAATTAATCTTTCTTCAGAAGAAATTCCTCCTTCGTCGGAATGACAGTACTCTGTTTGAATATTATACAAAAACAAAAAATCCCGATCTGAAAAGATCGGGATTTTTTTATAGTATTAAGAACTAATCGATTAAACGATCTTGTTTCTTTTACGTTCATTTTCGGTAAGATAGATCTTACGTAAACGAATATGGTGAGGAGTAACCTCTACATACTCATCTTTTTGAATGTATTCTAAAGCTTCTTCTAAAGAGAATTTAATTGCCGGAACAATTTTCGCTTTATCATCTGCTCCAGAAGAACGTACGTTAGACATCTTTTTAGTTTTAGTGATATTCACCGCCATATCATCCTGACGAGAGTTCTCTCCAATAACCTGACCTTCGTAAATATCTTCACCCGGGTCTACAAAGAACTTCCCTCTATCCTGAAGTTTATCGATAGAATAAGGAATAGCTTTTCCTTTTTCCATAGAAACTAAAGAACCATTCTGACGTTCTGGAATACCTCCTTTTAACGGTTGGTATTCTTTAAAACGGTGAGACATGATAGCCTCTCCAGCAGTTGCAGTAAGTAAGTTATTTCTTAAACCAATAATTCCACGAGATGGGATCATGAATTGGATAGTCATACGGTCGCCTTTAGCTTCCATACTTGTCATCTCTCCTTTTCTAATAGATACCATTTCTACAGCTTTTCCAGAAACAGCTTCCGGAAGATCTATAGTCATTTCTTCAACCGGCTCACATTTAACACCATCAATTTCCTTGATGATTACCTGTGGTTGTCCAATTTGAATTTCATAACCTTCTCTTCTCATTGTTTCAATAAGAACAGATAAGTGAAGTACCCCACGACCAAACACCATGAATTTATCTGCACTGTCTGTAGCTTCTACTTTAAGCGCAAGGTTCTTTTCAAGTTCTTTAGCCAAACGTTCTCTAATGTGTCTAGAGGTAACAAACTTACCGTCTTGACCAAAGAAAGGAGAATCGTTAATTGTAAAAAGCATACTCATTGTAGGCTCGTCAATAGCAATAGTTTTCAAACCTTCTGGATTTTCAAGATCGGCAACAGTATCACCAATTTCAAATCCTTCCAGACCAACAATCGCACAGATATCACCTGCTTCAACTTCTTCAATCTTTCTTCTTCCTAAACCTTCAAAAGTATGAAGTTCCTTGATCTTGGTTTTCTTGATGCTTCCATCACGCTTTACCAAAGAAACTTGCATTCCTTCTTTTAATTTTCCTCTTTGTAATCTTCCAATTGCAATTCGTCCTGTAAAAGATGAAAAGTCTAAAGAAGTGATCAACATTTGAGTAGATCCTTCTTCAATAACCGGAGATTTAATATGTTCAAGAACCATATCTAATAATGGCTCGATATTTTCAGTTTGGTTTCTCCAATCGTCACTCATCCAGTTATTCTTAGCTGAACCGTAAACGGTTGGGAAATCTAGTTGCCATTCTTCTGCCCCTAATTCAAACATCAAATCGAAAACTTTCTCATGAACTTCTTCTGGAGTACAGTTTTCTTTATCTACTTTATTTACAACAACACATGGTTTTAAACCAAGGTCGATAGCTTTTTGTAATACAAAACGAGTTTGAGGCATAGGCCCCTCAAAAGCATCTACTAAAAGTAATACTCCATCTGCCATATTCAATACTCGCTCTACCTCTCCACCAAAATCGGCGTGACCAGGAGTATCAATAATGTTAATTTTCGTGTCTTTGTAAACTACAGAAACGTTCTTTGAGGTAATAGTAATTCCTCTTTCTCTCTCAAGATCGTTATTGTCTAGAATAAGATCACCTGTGTTTTCGTTTTCACGGAAAAGTTGGCAATGGTACATAATTTTATCAACCAAGGTAGTTTTACCGTGGTCAACGTGTGCAATAATTGCAATGTTTTTAATAGCTGTCATATAAACGCCTCATTTTTAAGGCTGCAAAGGTACGTTTTATTTTATGAAATTCACTATAAGCATCGGTCTATATAAATTAAGTTTTTTTTCTACTCGTTTTCATCGGCCGAAGGCCCATAAGTTGCAGGTACAGATTCATCTAGTAATCTTAAATAAACTCCTAACTGAGCTCGATGATGCGGCATTTGATTAAGCACCATAGATCTCAAAACGGTATAGCGAGGCATTTCTAAAACCACCTTTCCTCCTTTTTTCATCTTCCAGGATTTTTGATATGTATCACTTGGTTTCTTCAAAGAAACTTCAGCTTCAGCCGCATTTTTCTTTAAAGCACTTATCATCGCCTTTACAGTATCTATATTTGTAGCTTCATATCCGTCCAATTCCATTTCCTCAAAATCCATAGTTCCAGTGATCCAGGTTGGTATTTCTACCAGATGATTTGCCAATTCTTTCATAGTCATAGATTTTTTATGGGGTCTCCAATTCAGTTTATCTTCAGGAATCCTACTCAAAAACTTTTCGGTAAGTTGAGTTTCATACTGAAGTTCCGGAATTAATAATTCTTGAATTTCCATGGATTTAAATAATTGATTTTCAGCTTCAATTTACAATATTTTAGAGGCGGATAAATTAAGAACCCTTATAATATTAATGGGGGAAAACCCTTAATTTTCGCAATTGTAAAGCCCTTTATTTTCTTATATCTTTGTGCTCTTAACAATGCAACTATGAAACTTGAAAAAATTCCGCAAATAAAACATCTCAACGCTAACAACTTCTTTCTACTTGCCGGCCCCTGTGCTATTGAAGGCGAAGAAATGGCATTGCGCATTGCAGAAAAGGTGATTTCTATTACAGACAAACTTGAGATTCCATATATTTTTAAAGGATCTTTCAAAAAAGCAAATCGCAGTAGAATTGATAGTTTTACGGGAATAGGAGATGAAAAAGCATTAAAGATCTTAAGAAAGGTTTCTGAAACTTTTGGAGTGCCGACGGTGACAGATATTCATGAAATAAGCGATGCTGCTCTTGCTGCAGAATATGTAGATGTGTTGCAAATACCTGCATTTTTAGTGCGTCAAACAGATCTTGTTGTTGCTGCCGCTGAAACCGGAAAAGTGGTGAATCTTAAAAAAGGACAATTTATGAGTCCGGAGAGTATGAAACACGCAGTTACTAAAGTGACAGATTGTAATAACGAACAAGTAATGGTAACCGATAGAGGAACAATGTTCGGATATCAAGATATGATTGTAGATTTTAGAGGGATTCCAACCATGCGCCAATTTGCACCTACGGTTTTAGATGTTACCCATTCTTTACAACAGCCAAATCAAAGTAGCGGTGTTACCGGCGGAAGACCCGATATGATAGAAACTATTGCCAGAGCAGGAATCGTAAACAATGTTGACGGACTTTTTATTGAAACACATTTTGACCCGGCCAATGCTAAAAGCGATGGAGCGAACATGTTGGACCTGCAATATTTAGAAAAGTTATTAACCAATCTGGTAGCCATCAGAAAAACGGTGAATTCTTTATAATACGCAGCTTAAAACAAAAATTTCTGAATAAACTTCAAAAATCCGACCTAGTGTCGGTTTTTTGTTGACTAAAATTCAAATACAAAGTTTCAGATTTTAACTGAAATATCTTACTTTTCTTCCTGTTAATCAACCATTTCAAAACCAAATGAGAAAATTATTCGTACCAGCGCTGCTTGCTAGCTGCGCTGCAATTATCACGTCTTGCAACAACGACAACACTTCCGAAGATCCCGGAAGAGAAATAGGATCTTTACATATTTCAAAATCTAAGCCTATGGCTGGAGAGGATCTGGACCTAAGATATTCCAACGCCACCCCTTCAGATTCTACCGATGAAACCACTGGGGCTTTCTATTATATGGTGAATAAGAACCTATATGCAAACGATATTAAATTTAAAGATTCCGGAAATATTTACATCGCTAATGTGGTAATTCCAGATTCTGCTACTGCTATCGCATTTCAATTCAACAAAAATGGGAAAGAGGATAATAATGATAAGCAAGGTTATATTTTTCCGCTATTTAATGAAGATGGAAATATGATTTCCGGATCTAGATCTTCTATTGCCAATTTCTACGAAAGCAATGGGTCAAGATTCAATATAAAAATGAATGAAGATTCATTGAGATCTTATTACGAGCAAGATTTTAAAGCAGATCCTAAACTCAAAAAAGATTATGGATGGAACTATTCCAAAAATCTTTACACTAAAGATCAGGAAGCTGCCAAAAGTTTTGCCAATGAGCAGATTGACGAAATCAGCAAAAACAATCAATTAACAGAAAAAGATTATGTAACACTGTCTCGTTTATACTCCAGTATTCAGCAAAAAGAAAAAGAAGACTCTATAGATAATATACTTGCCACTAAGTTTCCAAAAAGTGACATGAGCGTTTATAATAGTTTCAATACTTTTTACAAAGAGAAAGATCTAGACAAAAGAGTAGCACTTTATAATGAATTTGTAAAGAACAGCAATAAGAACGGGAACTATAAAGACTATATGCTAAGGTATCTAGCTTTAGGGTTTTTAGAAAAAGGAGATTATGAGAACTTTCATAAATATGGAGATCAAATAGAGAGCAAAGGGCAACAGGCTTCTTTATATAATTCTGCAGCCTCGCATTTACTTAATGAAGATAAAGACTTGAGATAAGCCGCAAAGCTTTCAGAAAAATCTTTAGCAGTTGAATAAGGAGGCTGATAATAAAAATGGATAAGCCTACAGAAATGACGACTACTGAATATGCAAAGAGTTTAAAAAATTCTGAATCTTTCTACAAAGACACCTATGCAAATATTGCGTTTAAACAAGGTAACTTTAAAGAAGCTATCTCTTATCAAGAAGAAGCTATTCAGGGGGAATATACCAATGCAGAGATGCGTGAAAGCTATTTGAAATTTGTTCTAGCTTCTGAAAACTATAAAAAAGCGCAAGCAAAAGCTGAAGAGTTTATTAAAGAAAATCAAGGTTCAGAGAAAATCAAGGAAGATTTGAAACTTGCATATGTTAAGAATATTGGTTCTGAAGATGGTTTCGAGGAATATCTAATTTCCCTTGAAGAAACAGGACATGAAAAAGCAATTGCCGACTCTTAAAAAGCAAATGATCTCTGAAACAGCACCAGGTTTTGATCTAAAAGACCTTGATGGAAAATCAGTGAGTTTGGAATCTTTAAAAGGCAAAACTGTTGTCCTAGATTTCTGGGCTACCTGGTGTGGACCGTGTAAAAGATCATTTCCTGGGATGCAGATGGCTGCAGAAAAATATAAAGATAGTAGTAACGTAAAGTTTTTATTTGTTGATACCTGGGAAAATCAAACTCCGGAAGTTAGACAAAAAGAGGTCGCGAAGTTTATCGCTGACAATAACTACGATTTCCATGTATTATTAGACAAAAAAGTAGTTGAAGGAAGTAATGATTTTAAAGTGGTAAAAGAATATGACGTTGCCGGAATCCCAACTAAATTCATTATTGATCCTCAGGGAAAAATAAGATTTAAAGCTGTTGGATTTGATGGTAATTCTGAAAAACTAGCCGAAGAAGTGGAAATGATGATTGAACTTACTAGATAAAATTTCAATCTCATATTATAAATAAAAACCTCTACAGAAGTAGAGGTTTTTTTATGGAATATGATCAAGATGTTAATCCTTAAATCTTGCTTTTATTAAAACCGGTAAATGATCTGACGGATAATGTAAATCTTTAGAATCACTTAAAACGCCATATTTTAATACAGAAATTCCAGATTTAGATACAAAGATATAATCTATTCTTGTTCGAACCGGTTCATCAAATTGATAAGCATTAAAAGTTCCTTCAGGACCAAAGGAAGAATTTTCGCTTACTGCCTTAGCATCTTTCATTTTATTTTGTAGTAGTTCTACGGGTTTTGTATCAGGTTTAGAATTAAGATCTCCCATAAGGAATATAGGGTAAGATTTTTTATTGATCTTTTCGATTTTATCTAAGATTAATTCTGCACTTTTTACTCGTGCCTTCTCCCCTATATGATCAAAATGAGTATTAAAAACAAAGAACTTTTTCTTAGAATCTTTGTCTTGAAATTCTGCCCAGGTACAAATTCTTGGATACATTGCGTCCCAACCTTTTGAAGGTTTTTTAGGCTTATCTGATAACCAAAAAGTATCAGATTCTAAAATTTTATATTTCGAAACTTTATAAAAAATGGCACTATACTCCCCTTTTTCTTTCCCATCATCTCTTCCAACCCCCACGTATTCATAACCAGTTAAGCTAGCTTTTAAAAAATTAAGTTGCTCTAAAAGAGCTTCTTGCACTCCAAAAATATCCGGCTCATAAAAATTGATCTGATCTGCTAAAAAATCCTTCCGCTTAGACCAACTATCTGCACCATCATTCTCATTAGCATATTTTATATTATAGGTCATGAGTTCTATTTCCTGTCCATATAATGAGATTTGAAGGAATAAACAGAATAGAATGAAGAGGATATTTTTCATAGAATTTAAATTTTCACTAAAGTTCGGAAATCTAATTAAAAGTCAGGGTATTCAAAATTTAAAAGATTTTTATCTACATATTGAATAATTTTATTTTACTTTGTTTTTCAAAGTACTTTAAAATGGAAAACGAAAAGTATCTTAAAGATATAAGTGAAATAAAAAGTATGATGAACCGATCTTCCCGGTTTATCTCCTTAAGCGGACTCTCTGGAGTGTTTGCTGGATCTTATGCATTATTAGGAGCTATAATTGCTAAATTTTTACTTGAAAATGAGAGACCAGTATATACTACCTCTTATAACTCTGTAGCGATAAATGATTTAAGTACAGATCTTGCTACACAATTAACCATGGTTGCAATTGCTATTTTAATTCTTGCAATTGGTACTGCTGTATTTCTTACTACTCGTAAAGCCAAAAGATCCAATAATAAAATTTGGGATAGCACCAGTAAACGCCTAATGGTCAATTTTTTTATGCCTTTACTATCTGGAGGAATATTTTGCCTTGTTCTTTTACAATATAAACTTATTGGTCTTATTGCGCCTTCTATGCTAATTTTTTATGGTCTGGCCTTAGTTCATGCCAGCAAATATACCTTTAGCGATCTAAAGGGTCTTGGCTATGCAAATTTAATCTTAGGACTTATTGCTACTCAATTTATTGGATATGGATTGTACTTTTGGGCCCTTGGGTTTGGTGTGTTCCATATAGTCTATGGTATCTTGATGTATAATAAATATGACCGAAAAAATGCCTAATGAAGAATATTATTAGTGATATAAATAAGGCATTTGATCACAGGATTCGTCTTGGTATAATGAGTATTTTAATGGTGAACGAATTTGCCGATTTTAAAACTTTAAAGGAACTTTTGGGTGCTACCGATGGAAATGTAGCCAGTCACACTAAAGCTTTAGAAAAGCAGAAATATATTACAATAGAAAAATCTTTTATAGATAGAAAGCCAAATACGCGATATTTAGCTACAACGCAAGGCAGGAAGGCTTTTCAAGAGCATTTGGAAGCATTGGAGAAATTATTAAATTCTAATACCGAAATAAAAAATTAAAAGAATTAAATATATTTTTTTATCGATATACTTTGAATTTCAAAGTACTTTAAATATGAAATAATAACCAAAATCAATCATTATGAAAAATACAAGACCATTGATTATCGTAGCCGTGATAGTTGGAATTCTTATGATTCCCTTAATCGCAATGCAGTTCACCAATGAAGTAGATTGGGATGCCAGAGATTTTATAATAATGGGAGCTTTATTACTAATTACAGGTCTCGCCATAGAAGTGGCGCTTAGAAAATTTAGATCTGTGCAAAGCAGACTAATAGCCTGTGGAGTAATTCTTGCCCTCTTATTCTTAACCTGGGCAGAATTAGCTGTTGGGATTTTTGGAAGCCCTTTTGCAGGTTCATAAACATCAACAACAAGCATTAAAATTATAAAATCATGAAATATTTTGTCACAGAAAATTCGATAGTAAGAGAGATCTGGGGAAAGGGAGATACTATCCTTTTTGTATTTGCCGGGGCATCTGCAGAATTTGCATTGAATAAGGCTGTAGATTGGTTGTATTACACCGGGAAACTCCCAAAAGATCCTTTAGGAAGATTATTTTCTACCGTTGCTTATGCGCGACAAATAGTTTTTTCAGAGGAAGATGCGGCTCTAAAAAGTATTGAAATTATAAATAACATTCACTCCAATCTGGAAGCAAAACGCGGAATGAAAATCCCTGACTGGGCCTATAGAGATGTATTGTTTATGTTGATAGATTATTCCATTAAAGCATATGAAATTCTGGAAAGACCATTAACATTAAATGAAAAAGAAGAAGTTTTTGATGTTTTTCAACGTGTAGGAGAGCATATGCATCTCAAGGACCTTCCAGGATCTTATACAGAATTTCAAGAACTAAGAAAATTGCACATTGAGAATGACCTCTTATTTGGTAAATATACCAAGGATCTTTATCAACAATATAGAAAGCATTTGGGATGGTTTAGATATAAATTATTGATAGAGACCCAAATTCTAATTACTCCAGGAAGTGTAAGAACTATTTTAACTCAACGAAGCTTCTCTCTACTTAGCCCCTTGCTCTATATCTATAAAATAAGCCGAAACATCAAAATAGATTGGATTCTTAGATCTATCATCTTGCCATCTAAATACAAACAAGAAATTAAAGCTATGGATCATGCCATTGCATAAAAATTAAAATCATCATCACTTAATAACAATCAAAAAATGGACAATTATTCACCAGAAAAATCAACAGGAAATCGACTCATCACCTGGTTAAAGAATTCAATAACTGCGAGAATGTTTATTATAGGTTTTCTCTCATTGATACTGCTCATTCCGCTATTTATGGTACAAGATCTCATTAAAGAACGATCTGAAAGACAGAAAAGCATGGTTTCAGAAATTAATGACAAATGGGGAGAAGAAGTTATTCTTTTCGGCCCTGTTCTAAAACTTCCATACAGAATTTTTCATGAGAAACGAATTTATAATTCCCAGAAGGAGTTAACCACAGAGAGTGTTGAAGAGATTAAATATTTCTACTTCTTTCCTAACCACTTGAATATTAAATCTACCATCGACCCAGAAATTAAAAAACGAGGAATCTATAAAACAGCTGTTTACAAAAGTTTTACCAATATCAGCGGAAGTTTTTTAGTTTCAGATCTTAAGATCGAAGATGTTTCAGAAGAAAATATACTTTGGGATAGAGCACGAGTGATTCTTAAAACCTCTAATCTAAAAGGGGTAAATGACCAAATGAGCATAAAAATAAATCAAAATGAGTATCCATTTTCCTCAAAATATGAGAATCAAGATCTTAGTTCAAAAACAGATTTTTCCAACTTATATCTCATGGAGAGCGAGGTTGTGAATTTAACAGATCTCAAGAAAGAAAAATCTTTAGACTTCAATATGGATATTTCTATGAATGGAAGTTCAGAGATATCTTTTGTACCTATAGGTAAAACAACAAAAGCTCAGGTTCTATCAGATTGGGAAACCAACAGTTTCATTGGGAATTTCCTTCCTTATAATGAAGATAAAATCACGAGTAACGGCTTTAATGCAAAATGGAAAATATTAGATATAAACAGACCCTTTCCACAAAGTTTTAACGAAGTTTTGCCAGACCTTACAGCCTATGCCTTTGGGGTAAATTTTATGATCCCGGTAGACGAATACCAAAAAAGTGAAAGAGCCACCAAATATGGATTTTTAGTTATTGGGCTCACTTTTTTGCTGTTTTTTTTAATTCAAACCTTAAGTAAAGTTGCTATTCACCCTTTTCAGTACTTAATGATAGGTCTTGGCTTAGTAATGTTCTATTCGCTGCTTATTTCTATTTCCGAACATTCCAGCTTTCTGAAAGCATATTTAATAGCAGGGATTTCTGTTATATTGCTAATCAGCCTTTATTCTAGAAGCATATTGAAAAATATAAAATTCCCCATTTTTATTGGGCTATCCCTTCTTGCTTTATATTCGTTTGTTTACGTTATAATTCAATTAGAAAGTTATGCCCTTTTAGTTGGAAGTATCGGCCTATTTTTGATTCTTGCCGGCGTTATGTATGTTTCGAGAAAAATAGACTGGGAAAATTATTAAAACTAAAAGGAGGTAGCCACTTGGTTACCTCCTTTTAGTTTTTTTTTACAGAATAATATATAAATGCTAGAAATTCACATAATTTTCCAGATAAGAAAATCTAGAGGTAAGCTTTTTGTTTTGAGTCATTCTGGCTCTTTCTAATATTCCGTCTTTATCATTATTAAAGAATGCTGGAATTACATGTTCCATAAACATATCTCCAAAACCTTCACTAGCATCTCGTGGCAATTCACAAGGCAAATTATCTACCGCCATCACCATAATTGCGCCTTCTGCATTGTAATCTACTTCAGAATCTGTTTCTGGATTATATCCATAAAAAGGAGCGGCTATGGTTGAAGGTCTTATTGTACTGGCAATGGGCACTTTAATATCACAAGAAATATCTGCTATGAGTTTTATTTTAAATTCTGAAGAATTGGCTTGTTCTTGTGTAAAGAACATGGGAGCTCCATCCCCATAGAAATGACCCGCTATAAAGACATCACTCACCTTTGCGAATCGCATAAAATTAGATTTGTACTCTTCAGGATGCTTGTAGAAATGCTGATTGGTAGTATTCTTACCACTCTTATGAATATTATAATCTAAAACATCTATCAAACAATAAACGGGCTCTTCAAAATCATTATTTAAATAGCTATCTATATTTACTTGTCTAATTTTAAGGTGATCTAAGATCTCTTTTGCTCCATGAGCTACTTTTCCACTTCCCGTTAGTAAAAACTTTAAAGCCGGAACTGTAATATCATCTAAAGCTGCCAAAAGCGCATTTAGATCTGGCAAAGTTTCGGCCTTTGGCAGCGCATATAGCGAATCTCTCATTCCCAGTGCTCTAAAACAATTATAAGCACCTACTAACCCAGCATATCTACCAAAACCTATTAGCCGATGACCATTTTTTTTAATCACCACCTCATGGTCATATAACTCTATATTTTGCTTTAAAACTTCTCTTAAAAGATCTCTATTATAGGGTTGTTTTTTGATGGTGTGTGAAAAGAAGAAATACTTCTTATTAGGAATTAGATTTGTTATGGGAACCTCTTTAACGCCTAATAGTACATCACAATCTGAAACATCATTTACCACTTCAAATCCTGCATCTATATATTCCTGATCTGTAAATATTCTAATATCTGAAGATTCTATTTTAAAACTTGCTTCTGGAAATTTTTGAACTACTTCTTTCAGTTTCTTGGGAGAAAAAACAACTCTTCTATCTGGCGGAGTTTTACGCTCTTTAATCAGGGCAAATTTTATCATACTATGGTATGGATTTTGTTTAAAAATAGGTGTTTTGTAAAGATATAAATTTAAATCTGTATCTTTGCATCCGCGTTAGGGATAGGCGTGAAAATCCCACTTTAATTTATTAAAAATTAAAGTGGATTGTAACAGATAGCCCGGCCTCGCTTTTGCGAGGAAACGCACAAAAGTTCATTATTTTTATGGGGTCGACTTGGATTTGACAGCGAGTCTAATTGGATAGTAAGCACGTCGAGCGCTGGGATATAGCTCGTAAATCTCATATTTCACACTTTTTTAAACGGCGAGAATAACTACGCCTTGGCTGCATAATCTGAATTACAGTAAGATTATCTTCATCCCTACCAGGTAGGGAGCCGAGATGCCTCGTGGAAGCCTTGATTTACGGCGTCCGCACCAGAGGTATCGATAAAGTAAATATAGGAATTGCAGGGTCTTGATGTAATTCTGAAGCTCAATTGAGAATACGTGTAAGATTGGTGGTTTTCGGCCGGTCTTGCATCGACAACCAAGCGAAAAATAAGCGTGTAGAAAGCTATGTTAATTGCTTGTTTGGACGAGGGTTCGAAACCCTCCGACTCCACTTTTTACTTACCAAATGATATCAAAAACCCCGAAATCCTAGGATTTACGGGGTTTTTCATTTTTTAGAATGTCGTTTAATATCAAATAAATACATCTTAAGCGAGACCAATACGGTGACCTATTACGAGACCAAAAAAAGGGGTCTCGCTAAGCGACATAAACACCTTGTTTTATAACTCTTTACATAAAGTTAAAGTTTCAAATCGTATGCTCTTTTTAGGTACTTTGGGAGACCAATCGAGACCTAAAATTTTTAAAGCAAATGAGAACCGATTTTCACACCCACTTCCACCTTCTTGAAAAAAAGAAAAATAAACGCGGCCTTGCCCCTATTTACCTAAGGCTAACTGTAGACAGGAAAAGAAAAGAATACAGTATTTCTCGCAGGATACAACCGGAATTCTGGAATTTAAAGTTGCAAAAAGTAATGGGTAATAATCCAAATGAGAAGGAGATCAATACTCATATCAATAATATTCGCCATAAGCTTAATAAAATTCATCAGGTATTATCAGACAACGATCAAACTATTACGGCTGAAGTAATGATCGCAGAATTAACAGGTGAAAACAAACCCAAGCCCAAAATGACCCTGAAGGTCTTTAAAGAGCATAACGAACAAATGGATAGGCTCTCGGGTAAAAGCATCTCTAAAAGCACGGCAAAGCGATACTGGACCTGTTACAATCATGTGGAGCAATTTTTAGAGGAAGAATTTAGAGCGGAAGATTTCCCTATGAATGATATTAACCACCAGTTTATTACCAAGCTCGAATACTTCCTAAAGACCAAACGGGAGTGCAATCACAATTCTGCACTTGAAATACGTGAATAATTTTAAAAAGATAATTCGCATTGCCCTAGCCAACCAGTGGATGGATCGTGATCCATTCTACAATTTCAAAGTCAAGTTTGATGCTGTGGAAAGAGAATATTTAAATGAAGAAGAAGTCCAGAAACTCATTGATAAAGAGCTATACCTGGACCGGCTTAAGATCGTGAGAGATATGTTTGTGTTTAGCTGCTATACCGGGCTGGCCTATTCTGACGTAAAAAAACTTAGCAGTGCAGATATCACTAAGGGTATTGATGGAAGCAAATGGATTCGAATAAAAAGAACAAAAACCAAATCCCTAAGTAGTATTCCACTCCTACCCCTTGCAGAGGAAATTTTAGATCGATATAAAGACCACCCTGAAGTAAAAGATGGGAAATATGTATTACCTGTATTGAGTAACCAGAAATCAAATGCATTTTTAAAAGAAATCGCTGCCCTATGCGGAATTACCAAACCACTCACCACTCATTTGGCCCGGCATACTTTTGCCACAACCATCACGCTGACAAATGGCGTGCCTATAGAATCTGTGAGCAAAATGTTGGGACACAAGGATCTTAGAACCACCCAACATTACGCTAAGATCGTAGATCGTAAAATAAGCGATGATATGCAGACATTGAGGGAAAAGCTGGAAGCCAAGACTAAAAATGAGAATAAATCAAAAGAGAATTAATATTAATATTAATCTTGAAACTAATAGAGACCGTATTAAAAAAACAAATCAATATCTTCTTTTGATTATCTTTAAGTAGATGTAAGAAGGATAAATAATATGTTTTTAGAGCAGATCGCAGTGTTGACACTTCAGTTGAGAGCAAAGTTCCGGTCTTTTCTTAATTACTTACATCGGGAAGCAGATTCGCAACTTGGCCAGATCTTTTTTACCTGCTGTTTTATTCTTTTAACCGTGCTCCTTTATTATACCTGGGTCATGCCAGGTGCTCTTTGGATAAAAATCATATTTACACTCCTTTACTTGGTCGCTTCCTTGTTATGTTTATCCGCACTATATTTCGTCATTAAAAGAAAAAGAATCAAAAACAATTTAAAGGTTTATAGTCTTGATGATCATGAATTACAAAATTTCCAGGATTTCAATCTTCAGGTAATCCCATTAAACGAGGCGCAGGTTGAAACAATTTTTAAAGCATTCTCAGATAAGTACCTTTACGGAAAATACCAAAGTTTTCGATCCCTAATCTTATTGAAACCAATTTCAGCCAAAAATCGATTGCAATGGATAGATCAATCTCCTAGAAGACCGAAACAAGTTAACCGACAAACTCTATTGGAATTTTTAAGCCAGCTTTTAATCGGTTTTGAAAAGCTGGACAACCATCAAATCATTCTTTTTGTAAATCAATACTTTAGCCTTAAAAATTCAGATGGAATTCAACAGCATGTATCTACCAAAAATATTTCTGACTGGCGAAATAACTACGCAACATATCTTAAGGAAATTTCCAAAATTTTTAAAAGTTGTTTATAGGTAATTACCACTCGTTTACTTGTTACTATATTGATTATCAAGGATTTTAATCGGTCATTTGTTTCTATAACCGGAGGCCAGCAAAACTTGCTGACTTAAAAAAATAGAAATTATGAATGATTTAAAATTAGAAGAGCGATTAAAACACATCGAACAACTGCTTGTGGCAAACAAGGAAGTTCTTACACTAGAGGAAGCTTGTGAATATACCGGAATTTCCCAGGGATATATGTATAAGCTTACCTACGCTGGAAAAATTCCTCACTCCAAACCCAGAGGAAAATTGATTTATTTCGAGAAGAAGCAATTGAATTCCTGGTTGCTCAAAAATCCAAAAACCTTCACTCTATGAACGGCTACGAATTTTCTCGGGCTTGGTTTGATTTCAGCTTTAACCATCCCACTAAAATAAAACCTAACCATACTGCAATTTACTTTTTTGCCATAGAGCGCTGTAATAGGTTGGGCTGGAAAAATGAATTTGGTTTTCCCACAGATCTTGCAATGGAAGCTCTGGGAATTAAAAATTATAAAACCTATATCTGTGCGCTTCAAGATCTGGTAGATTGGGGTTTTATAAAATGGATTCAGAAAAGCAAAAATCAATACACAGCCAACATCATTGCTTTGGTAATAAACAACAAACCAGTTCCAAAAGCATTAGATAAAGCAATGTCTAACCACAATACAAAGCAAAGCTATAGCTCCAGCGAAGGCATTGCTAGTATAGATAAACAAGTAAACTATAAACCAATAAACCTTAAAACTTTAGAAAAGAAGCTTTTAATAGAAGTTAAAAATTCTGAAGTTGGAGATAATCAAAAACTTGCATTTAACTGGGCGATTAAATTTCAAGAATTATTTCTGAAAAATTTAAAAAATAAAGGTGCGCCATTGAAAAAAATAAAAGAAGCCAGTTTTGAAGATTTTGTTGAACCTATTCAAAATATGCTAGAAAAAGATGGAACTACTGAAACGCAGCTACAGCTAGCTTATGAGTTGCTTCATAGAGATGAGTTCTGGAAAGGGATTATCATTGATACGAATAAACTCCGGGAAAAGATAATTCAGCTTATAGCCCAAGGAAATAAAGCAGTCGAAATTAAAGAAATGGACATGAGAGTTCAAAATAAAATTAGAAGCTATGATTAGTACAATTTCAAATATCGGATTGCAGATAAGTTCCTCACCGATTAAGACTAGCATCCAGAATCAACAGTTAATTAGCAAAGAATTGTTTTGGAAGCTATTTCGTCATCAAGCACCTCAATTCATCATTAACCCAGAGAACAAAGAAATAATTTACAGCATTTTCCGGTATTTTTTACAACTCCCGAATTTCAATGAATACAGAGTAATTAAAAATAAAGCCGATTTAAATAAAGGCTTATTGGTATATGGGGATTACGGAGTTGGCAAATCCACGCTCTTTAATGCAATTCACGAAGTTGGAAGAACAATTGTTTCTAAAACTCAAAACACCCAACTATGGTTTCCGCGTACTTCAACCATACACATACTTATTCAGTATTACGAATCTCAAAAAAATCTAGGCAGCAATTTTACACTGGAAAATTATTATAGAGGAAAATTATATCTGGATGATTTGGGTAAAGAAGATAAGGCGTATAACAGAGAAGAAATTATTGGAAAATTACTCTTCGAAAGACATCACCGAAAATTTAAAACTTTTGTAACCACTAATGACAATCCATCAGCAATAACTGCCAGGTATGGTAATCATATTGGAGATCGACTCCCAGAAATGTTCAATATTATTAAATGGGAAGGGAAAAGCTGGAGAGAATAAAAATTGATTCGTTTAACAAGTCCTCACCACATTTTTCACGATGTTCCCAAACAACATCTTAGAAAAAAGAGGATCGTCTAAAAAATCTTGAACCCCAACCAAAACTGCTATTTAAAAAGAGAAATATAAATGACCCAATTTCGAACCTTAAAGCTATTCTCAAAATGTTTTGGTTGAAGTTCGCTGGCGTAATTCTGAATATAATTTAATAATTAAATTGAAACAGTTGACTCTAAAATTTAATTAAAAGATCGAAAATTCCTTTTCTAATTTAATTTTCAAATAGATACAAAGGCAGTCAAATAATATGTATGAATACTGCATTAAATAAAGAAAGTATTCACAAAAAAAGTACTCTTTTAATGAGCTGAAAGCGAAGGAAAATGAGTAGCAAGAGGATAACACGCTACGCGATGTTAGGTTATTCTCATTTTCTCATAAATTATTGATTTACAGTATTTTGCGACCTTATTTCAAAGTTTGTAAATCCATCCAAAAGTTGATATTTACTGTAAACGGTTGGCAGGTCCTATAAACAGTAAATATCAACTTTTGATGGATTTACAAACTTTGAAATAAGGTTGCAAAATACTGTAAATCAATAATTTATGAGAAAATGAGAATAACCTAACATCGCGTAGCGTGTTATCCTCTTGCTACACATTTTCCTTCGCTTTCAGCTCATTTAAAAGAGTACTTTTTTGTGAATACTTTCTTTATTTAATGCAGTATTCATACGTATTATTTGACTGCCTTTGTATCTATTTGAAAATTAAATTAGAAAAGGAATTTTCGATCTTTTAATTAAATTTTGAGTCAACTGTTTCAATTTAATTATTAAATTATCTTCAGAATTACGCCAGCGAACTTCAACCAAAACATTTTGAGAATAGCTTTAAGGTTCGAAATTGGGTCATTTATATTTCTCATTTTAAATAGCAGTTTTGGTTGGGGTTCAAGATTTTTTAGACGATCCTCTTTTTTCTAAGATGTTGTTTGGGAACATCGTGAAAAATGTGGTGAGGACTTGTTAAACGAATCAATCTTTATTCTCTCCAGCTTTTCCCTTCCCATTTAATAATATTGGACATTTCTGGCAGTCGATCTCCAATATGATTACCATACCTGGAATTTATTGCTGATGGATTATCATTAGTGGTTACAAAAGTTTTAAATTTTCGGTGATGTCTTTCGAAGAGTAATTTTCCAATAATTTCTTCTCTGTTATACGCCTTATCTTCTTTACCCAAATCATCCAGATATAATTTTCCTCTATAATAATTTTCCAGTGTAAAATTGCTCCCTAGATTTTTTTGAGATTCGTAATACTGATTAAGTATGTGTATAGTTGAAGTACGCGGAAACCATAGTTGGGTGTTTTGAGTTTTGGAAACAATTGTTCTTCCAACTTCGTGAATTGCATTAAAGAGCGTGGATTTGCCAACTCCGTAATCCCCATATACCAATAAGCCTTTATTTAAATCGGCTTTATTTTTAATTACTCTATATTCATTGAAATTCGGGAGTTGTAAAAAATACCGGAAAATGCTGTAAATTATTTCTTTGTTTTCTGGATTAATGATGAATTGAGGTGCTTGATGACGAAATAGCTTCCAAAACAATTCTTTGCTAATTAACTGTTGATTCTGGATGCTAGTCTTAATCGGTATTGAACTTATCTGTAATCCGATATTTGAAATTGTACTAATCATAGCTTCTAATTTTATTTTGAACTCTCATGTCCATTTCTTTAATTTCGACTGCTTTATTTCCTTGGGCTATAAGCTGAATTATCTTTTCCCGGAGTTTATTTGTATCAATGATAATCCCTTTCCAGAACTCATCTCTATGAAGCAATTCATAAGCTAGCTGTAGCTGTGTTTCAGTAGTTCCATCTTTTTCTAGCATATTTTGAATAGGTTCAACAAAATCTTCAAAACTGGCTTCTTTTATTTTTTTCAATGGCGCACCTTTATTTTTTAAATTTTTCAGAAATAATTGTTGAAATTTAATCGCCCATTTAAATGCAAGTTTTTGATTATCTCCAACTTCAGAATTTTTAACTTCTATTAAAAGCTTCTTTTCTAAAGTTTTAAGGTTTATTGGTTTATAGTTTACTTGTTTATCTATACTAGCAATGCCTTCGCTGGAGCTATAGATTTGCTTTGTATTGTGATTAGACATTGCTTTATCTAATGCTTTTAGAACTGGTTTGTTATTTATTACCAAAACAATGATGTTGGCTGTGTATTGATTTTTGCTTTTCTGAATCCATTTTATAAAACCCCAATCTACCAGATCTTGAAGCGCACAGATATAGGTTTTATAATTTTTAATTCCCAGAGCTTCCATTGCAAGATCTGTGGGAAAACCAAATTCATTTTTCCAGCCCAACCTATTGCAGCGCTCTATGGCAAAAAAGTAAATTGCGGTATGGTTAGGTTTTATTTTAGTGGGATGGCTAAAGCTGAAATCAAACCAAGCCCGAGAAAATTCGTAGCCGTTCATAGAGTGAAGGTTTTTGGATTTTTGAGCAACCAGGAATTCAATTGCTTCTTCTCGAAATAAATCAATTTTCCCCTGGGTTTGGAGTGAGGAATTTTTCCAGCGTAGGTAAGCTTATACATATATCCCTGGGAAATTCCGGTATATTCACAAGCTTCCTCTAGTGTAAGAACTTCCTTGTTTGCCACAAGCAGTTGTTCGATGTGTTTTAATCGCTCTTCTAATTTTAAATCATTCATAATTTCTATTTTTTTAAGTCAGCAAGTTTTGCTGGCCTCCGGTTATAGAAACAAATGACCGATTAAAATCCCTGATAATCAATATAGTAACAGGTAAACGAGTGGTAATTACCTATAAACAACTTTTAAAAATTTTGGAAATTTCCTTAAGATATGTTGCGTAGTTATTTCGCCAGTCAGAAATATTTTTGGTAGATACATGCTGTTGAATTCCATCTGAATTTTTAAGGCTAAAGTATTGATTTACAAAAAGAATGATTTGATGGTTGTCCAGCTTTTCAAAACCGATTAAAAGCTGGCTTAAAAATTCCAATAGAGTTTGTCGGTTAACTTGTTTCGGTCTTCTAGGAGATTGATCTATCCATTGCAATCGATTTTTGGCTGAAATTGGTTTCAATAAGATTAGGGATCGAAAACTTTGGTATTTTCCGTAAAGGTACTTATCTGAGAATGCTTTAAAAATTGCTTCAACCTGCGCCTCGTTTAATGGGATTACCTGAAGATTGAAATCCTGGAAATTTTGTAATTCATGATCATCAAGACTATAAACCTTTAAATTGTTTTTGATTCTTTTTCTTTTAATGACGAAATATAGTGCGGATAAACATAACAAGGAAGCGACCAAGTAAAGGAGTGTAAATATGATTTTTATCCAAAGAGCACCTGGCATGACCCAGGTATAATAAAGGAGCACGGTTAAAAGAATAAAACAGCAGGTAAAAAAGATCTGGCCAAGTTGCGAATCTGCTTCCCGACGTAAGTAATTAAGAAAAGACCGGAACTTTGCTCTCAACTGAAGTGTCAAAACGGCGATCTGCTCTAAAAACATATTATTTATCCTTTCTTACATCTACTTAAAGATAACGAAAAGAAGATATTGATTTGTTTTTTTAATACGGTCTCTATTAGTTTCAAGATTAATATTAATTCTCTTTTGATTTATTCTCATTTTTAGTCTTGGCTTCCAGCTTTTCCCTCAATGTCTGCATATCATCGCTTATTTTCCGATCTACGATCTTAGCATAATGTTGGGTGGTTCTAAGATCCTTGTGTCCCAACATTTTGCTCACAGATTCTATAGGCACGCCATTTGTCAGCGTGATGGTTGTGGCAAAAGTATGCCGGGCCAAATGAGTGGTGAGTGGTTTGGTAATTCCGCATAGGGCAGCGATTTCTTTTAAAAATGCATTTGATTTCTGGTTACTCAATACAGGTAATACATATTTCCCATCTTTTACTTCAGGGTGGTCTTTATATCGATCTAAAATTTCCTCTGCAAGGGGTAGGAGGGGAATACTACTTAGGGATTTAGTTTTTGTTCTTTTTATTCGAATCCATTTGCTTCCATCAATACCCTTAGTGATATCTGCACTGCTAAGTTTTTTTACGTCAGAATAGGCCAGCCCGGTATAGCAGCTAAACACAAACATATCTCTCACGATCTTAAGCCGGTCCAGGTATAGCTCTTTATCAATGAGTTTCTGGACTTCTTCTTCATTTAAATATTCTCGCTCCACAGCATCAAACTTGACTTTGAAATTGTAGAATGGATCACGATCCATCCATTGGTTGGCTAAGGCAATGCGAATTATCTTTTTAAAATTATTCACGTATTTCAAGGCAGAATTGTGATTGCACTCCCGTTTGGTCTTTAGGAAGTATTCGAGCTTGGTAATAAACTGGTGGTTAATATCATTCATAGGGAAATCTTCCACTCTAAATTCTTCCTCTAAAAATTGCTTCACATGATTGTAACAGGTCCAGTATCGCTTTGCGGTGCTTTTAGAGATGCTTTTACCCGAGAGCCTATCAATTTGTTCATTATGCTCTTTAAAGACCTCCAGCGTCATTTTAGGCTTCTTCTTGTTCACTCCCTTAAATTCATCAAGAATATTTTTTGAAGAAATTATCTCATTATTTTCAATCAAATCTTGATGTATATTCTTAATTCTGTTTCTGAGTACATTGATATAATTATTTAATTCTACTGCTTCCGGACTTTTTCCCAGCATTTTCTCAGATTTAGAATGCCATTTTCTGGGATCGACTTTACGATTGATACTTATAGCAGATCTTTTGTTATTAACTGATAATTCGTAAATAAATATCACTTTCAGAGGTTTTTTCATTTCTGCTTTTTCTGAGGTAAAAACTAAGTTGATAAGAAGTGCTCATATTTTGTCTTAAAATTGAGCAGTTAAAGTAGCTAAAAATTGAGATACGAAATCAAACTTTAATATTTTGTAAAGATTTGATAGTTAAGCTTTTTAGTCGTTTCTGGTGACCAATTTTTAGGTAAATAATTGGTCACCGGATTGGTAACCAGAAATATGGTATTATTTGATATTAAAGGACATTCTTAAAAATGAAAAACCCCGTAAATCCTAGGATTTCGGGGTTTTTGATACCATTTGGTAAGTAAAAAGTGGAGTCGGAGGGTTTCGAACCCTCGTCCAAACAAGCAATTAACATAGCTTTCTACACGCTTAGTTTTCACTTGGTTGTCGATGCAAGACCGGCCGAAAACCACCAATCTTACACGTATTCTCACTTGAGCTTCAGAATTACATCAAGACCCTGCAATTCCTATATTTACTTTATCGATACCTCTGGTGCGACGCCGTAAATCAAGGCTTTCACGAGGCATCTCGGCTCCCTACCTGGTAGGGATGAAGATAATCTTACTATAATTCAGATTATGCAGCCAAGGCGTAGTTATTCTCGCCGTTTAAAAAAGTGTGAAATATGAGATTTACGAGCTATATCCCAGCGCTCGACGTGCTTACTACCCAATTAGACTCGCTGTCAAATCCAAGTCGACCCCATAAAAAAAAGAACTTTTGTGCGTTTCCTCGCAAAAGCGAGGCCGGGCTATCTGTTACAATCCACTTTAATTTTTAAAAAATCAAAGTGGGATTTTCACTCCTATCCCTAACGCGGATGCAAAGATACAGATTTAAATTTATATCTTTACAGAACACCTATTTTTAAACAAAATCCATACCATAGTATGATAAAATTTGCCCTGATTAAGGAGCGTAAAACTCCGCCAGATAGAAGAGTTGTTTTTTCTCCAAAGAAACTGAAAGAAGTAGTTCAAAAATTTCCAGAGGCAAGTTTTAAAATAGAATCTTCAGATATTAGAATATTTACAGATCAGGAGTATATAGATGCCGGATTTGAAGTGGTAAATGATGTTTCAGATTGTGATGTGCTACTAGGCGTTAAAGAGATTCCCATAACAAATCTAATTCCTAATAAGAAGTATTTCTTCTTTTC
>CAWFKK010000003.1:0-592053 GCA_963816375.1 uncultured Flavobacteriaceae bacterium | reverse complement strand
CTACCTGTTTGGTATGAAAAATTGGTTGAAAAACTAAATCTTTTACGTGATCTTGTAATTGGCAACCAAGGCTTAAATCATGTGGTTTATCGAAATTAGAAGGGAAGTAGTCACCATTATTCACTACTTGCTCTGCAAAATCTCCATCCAATTTAATTTCAGATTTCGTGTAACTGTACCCAAGCCATCCATTTAGTTTTCCTTTGTTTTTTTGAATAAAAACTCAACGCCGTAGGATCTTCCTTCACCCTGCAATACTTCCGTTTCTACATTTTCGTTTAAAAACAAATTGGCTCCGGTTTCAAAATCTAGAATATTATCCGAATTTTTAAAATAACCTTCCCACTTAATTCATACATATTTTCATTCAGATTTTTAAAAATACCTAAAGAATATTGTGTTGCACGCTGAGGTTTTATATTCGCATCAGATAATTTATAGATATCGGTTGGTGAAATTGTGGTATTGTTAGATAAGGTATGGATGTATTGGTAAGTATTACTATGGCCTGCTTTTAATAATTCCGGCTTTAATAAATATCTAGCAGAAACTCGTGCTTCGGCCCCAGAGTAGGTTTTAATTACTTCATTACTTCCATAGTTTAAAGTATCTATAACAGTGGCATCATTTTTAGGAACCCATCCTGATATACCCTTTGAGAACTTTCACCTAGTGCTGAATATAAAGAATAACGAACTCCTGCATTAATCGTAAATTTCTCGGTTACTTTAAATGAATCTTCTAGAAATACTGCAGCCTCCAAAGCTTTTTCTTCTTGAATTCTCATGGGCTGAATAGAAGAATCATCCCCGAGGGGTTCTATTTTTCCGGGATTTACAATATACAACTTGCTGGAAATTCCATAATTAAAAGCATGCTTAGAATTTAGCTTATACTCCATGTCCAACTTTAATTCGCTCTCATTTATACGATATCCAGATCTGAAATTATCTTGTAAATCCTTTTCAAAATCTATATTAAACTTATAATCACTGTTTGAAAATATTAAACTCCCAGAATTTCTATTATTGAATTTATGGTCATATTTTAATGAAGCTAGCCTATTGCTATAACTATACAAAGAGTCTGAACTTACCCTAAATTTATCGCTACTATAGTAGGCAGTGACTCTAATTTATTATTCTCATTAAAATTATGATGGTATTTTCCACAAGATCATAAAAGGAAGCTTCACTATTTCTTAAAGATTCTTCCTCTAAATTTTTTAGTATATATTCTGAGAAAGTTGCTCTTCCTCCTACTAAAAGTCCAGACTTCTCTTCTACAATCGGAATTTCTAAAGCTAAATTCGCAGTAACGGGACCTATAGAAGCTTCTCCCCCAAATTTTTGAGTACTTGCATTTTTAGTATGAATTTCGAACACAGAAGATAATCTGCCTCCAAACTTAGAGGGAATGCTTCCCTTATAAATATTAACTTCCCCAGAGGTAAACGGATTTAACGCAGAGAACAATCCAAAAAAGTGAGATGGATTATAGATAACTCCATTATCTAAGAGAATAAGATTTTGGTCTGCTTTTCCTCCTCGAACATTGTATCCGGAACTTGCTTCACCTGCAGTGCTAATTCCCGGAAGCGTGGTAGCTACCTTTAAAATATCCCGTTCTCCTAAAATCAAAGGAATAGTTTTAGTCTCCTCCAGATTAATTGTCTCTGTACCACCAAGAACCTCGGTAACGTTTGCCTCTCCGTTGGTTTCCAGATAAACTTCCCCTAACTGTTCATAATTTTCATTTAAGCTCAAATTAAGCTCACCATTATTATAGATAATTACCCGAGTTAATAAATCTTCTGAACCAAAAGATTTAGTTTCTAATAAATGCGAACCTGGCGGTAATCTTATTTCATAAAATCCATTATCATCTGTAACCACACCTATCTTCAGGGCATCTACAAATAAAGCAAGATTAGGAATTGGTTCTCCGCTTTTTAAATCTTTCACTACCCCTCTAAGAACGTAAGTACTTTGCGTACTTCCTTTAATCTTTTTACCAATACTAATCGTCTTAATTTGCTTTTTACTTTCAACATTTTCTTTATAAAAACCAGGCTTATCTCTAGTGATATCTTTAGTAACAGCATCTTCTTGAACAACCTCAGATTTCTCTCCCAAAAAATCCCATCTGGGAGCTCGTCATAAATTACATTATTCTTTATTAAAACTATTTTATTAGTATTTAAAACATAAAAATTGAGATCTGTATTCTTTAAAACATCTTCCAAAATATCGTCTACATCAACATCTCTATAAACCCCGCTTATTTCTGAAGCATCAAACCAATCATCTATAAAATAAAAGGAATACGTAGTGTTTTCTTCAATTCTTAAGAGCGCTTCTTTTACAGTAATATTATCAAATGAAATGGATATTTTTTCTTGGAGTATTCTGAGCATTTGCAAGATTGGAAACAAATCAAAAAAGTAAATAGTAATTTTATCCTCATAAATTGGGTAGACTTTTAGTTTGAAACAGAATTAAACAAATTCAGATTAAAATCTTCAAAAGATTTTCTTCTAAGCTTCTTATTATTTCTGTAATATTTTTTTATTCTTAATTCATGAAGAGGATAAAGCTCCAACCAGTCAGATTTGGAATTGATTTCAGTTAGCATACCATTTCTCTTAACATAAAAATAACCTTCCAGCGGAATGAATTCATAAAAAGGAATTTTCTTATCCAATTTGCTTTTTCTTTCAAGCCTATTTTTCTTTAAAGAGTAGATTCTTTACTTTTTCCCAAAACCTGATAATACCCATTTAAATCTTTATTTTCTAAAGAGTTAAAATTTATAAAATCATAATCTCTATATTGAAAACTCTCAACCTTTTCCTGAATAGGCTTAAAATTATTTGTTGAAACCTGATTTTTTAATCGAACAATCACAATATCATCGTAAACATTATAATTAAGATCTACATTATAATAAGGCTGGCCATCAAAATTAACGGTTGCAGGCACAAAAGAGTCCTGGAAGAAATATTTATTTTTCCCAATTGCTACTCTATGAGTCTCGATAATTTCAGTACCATTATAAATTTCGGTGTTTTGTAAACCTACAATTTCATCGAATAATTGATAATATTCAGAAGCATTCGCTTTCTCTGAATTATTGATTCGAGTATCTTGGCTGCACATCACCCCTACATTAAATAATGAAAAAAACAGCACTACAAATTTTAGCATAACTTAAATATACTTAACGATTAAAGTGATTTATTTATAAAAAATACTAAGAAGATAACATTCCTTTTTGAAAATCGAATATGTAAATTCCCATTTTCGAGGACTCTGAACTAAATAGAAAAATTTATTTATGCAATCTAGTAAAAATTAATTAATAACTTAATTCATAAGATTTGTGTAATCATCTTACACTTAAAAAAGATCTTAAATAGATTATTAGCATAATTTCTAAGCGATAAAAAGAATTAATAAATATCACCAAACAAAAAAGGCTCCCATAAAAATGGAAGCCTTTTTTTGTTGTGGGCAATGAGGGATTCGAACCCCCGACCCTCCCGATTTAAATCGGGATGCTCTTAACCTTATTTTTTTTCTATCAGCTTCCTAATCATTACACTACTTTTCCATTTTTTAATTTGCATTTCTCGAGATTGAGCTTCTGCCTTACTTGAAAACTTTTCAGAGTAAACTAAGTACCCAATCCTTAACCCTAGATGTAAACCCGGAATGATTGGATAGGTGAGAATTTATTCGTTCTTCCACATTAGAAGTATGTCCAATATAAAATTTATTTAATTTTTTCGGAAAATAGAATATAACAGAAGAAAGACATATCCTTAAAATACAAAAAAAGGCTCCCATATAAATGGAAGCCTTTTTTGTTGTGGGCAATGAGGGATTCGAACCCCCGACCCCCTCGGTGTAAACGAGGTGCTCTGAACCAACTGAGCTAATTGCCCGATGCCTTTATAGCAAAGGTAAAACAGTAAATTTCATTAAAAAAGACTTCCAAAACAAAGAAGTCTTTTCTTGTGGGCAATGAGGGATTCGAACCCCCGACCCCCTCGGTGTAAACGAGGTGCTCTGAACCAACTGAGCTAATTGCCCGCTTTCGCGTGATTGCGGATGCAAATATAGTCTAGTTTTTCTATTTCACAAACTATAAATTAAAAAAAGAAATAATTTTTTAAAGCTTCTTTTTATCAGTAAATCTTACTTACAGCAACAAGAAAACAAATGACTCAGGTTCAAATATTTAAAACACAAAACGACTTTAGATCTTACAATATAGAATTTTCAGAAAATAAAAAATAAGAGCAATTCTAAGGGGAATTTTAGACAAACAAGAAAATCACAATATTAAAACTATATCACTTCTGCTACAACAAAAGTACTCCCTCCAACGTAAATTACGTCCGAAAGTGTCGCTTTAGAAAGCGCAGCCTGATATGCAGCATTTACTGAAGAATAAGATATTACCAATTAGATTGAATTTTTTAGCGGTTTTTTGAAGTTCAATCTCTTCCAATCCTCTAGGAATATCGGGCTTACAAAAATAATAGGCTGCCTCTTTTGGAAATAGCGGCAAAACCTTGTCAAGATCTTTATCATTAACTACGCCTAGAACAATATGTAATTTTTCAAAATTTTCAAGCTTCAGCTGCTCCATTACATATTTTAAACCTTCAGCATTATGAGCGGTATCACATATTACTTTTGGAGATTCCTGCAACACATCCCATCTGCCACGTAATCCTGTATTCGCTACGCACATTTAGAAGTCCATTTTTAATATCTTCAGAAGAAATTCTCCATGACCCTTTTTCACTAAGACATTAACAGCAGTAACTACAGTTTGAATATTGTTTTTTTGATAGGAATCCTTTAAGATCTGAAGTAAAGCGATGTAAAACACTTCATCCTGCGCAAAGATGATCTCAGCATTTAAACTTTTGCTTTCTGCTGAAATACATCTTCTGGTTTCCGGCTGATTTTCACCAATAACTACAGGAATATCTTTCTTTATAATCCCAGCTTTTTCGCCTGCAATTTCTTCTAAGGTTTCACCTAACATTGCTGTATGATCTAAACCAATATTGGTGATCACAGAAAGTTCTGGAGTAATAATATTAGTAGAATCTAATCTTCCCCCTAATCCAACTTCAATAATTGCTATATCAACCTTCTCCTTTGCGAAATAATTGAAAGCCATTCCTACGCTCATTTCAAAAAATGAAAGCTGATGTTGCTTCAAGAATTCCATGTTTTCAGAAATGAAATGTAACCACTTCCTCTTCAGGAATTTCTTTTCCGTCAATCTTAATTCGCTCGCGATAATCCTTTAAATGAGGAGAAGTATACAATCCAACTTTATAGCCCGCCTCCTGAAAAATAGAAGCCAGCATATGGCTTGTAGATCCTTTTCCGTTGGTACCGGCAACATGAATAGATTTGAACTTTTTCTCCGGATTTTTTAAATGATCAGAAAGTAATATAATATTAGTAAGATCTTTCTTAAATGCAGTGGTTCCTACTCTTTGAAACATAGGCAACTGCTGAAACATCCAATCAACAGTTTGAGAATAACTAAGCACTTATTCTGATAATTTGAAGTTATAAATAATCACCCCAACTTGTTTAGAAGGTGCTTTAGAATCGCTATTAAACCTAGTTGCCATTGCAGCTCTTCTTGCAGGATCTGTTAAACAAGTAGAATTATTTGTAGTTCCTTTAACGCCAGGAATAGCTTTAGTAACCTGCCCATTTTGGTTTACTTCAATTTGAACCACTACAATTCCGGACTCATTACAATCCTGAACAAACTTTTCTTTATTTAAAGCTCTACGTCCTCCCAGCCTATAATTTCCATCTCCATCAAGTCCCATCCCATTTCCATAGTAAGAACTTGCGTTGGGATCTCCATCTCTACTTCCTTTGTCTCCGGCAACATTATCATTTCCTTCACCTCCAGAAGCAGTTCCATCACTTTTTGGTCCGTTTAAAATACTACTCATAGCATCTGTAGTAGACTTATCTGGTTTAGGGTCTGGCTTTTTTGCAGGTTCTACCTTTTTTGGGGGTTCAATTGGTTTCTCTTTTACAACTGGTTTCTTCTCTGTCTTTTTTTCAATAACAGGAGCTTCCACGTTTTCTTGAGTTACAACTTCTTCCACCACAGGTTTAGGCTGAGAAACCACTGGTTGAGCTGCTTGCTTTGGAGCCGACTTTATAGCTTCGGTAGGCTGTTTGTCTCCAGAACCAACATCGGAAGTTCCAAAATTAATAGCAATCCCATTTTCAGGTGGTGGATCTAAAAATGTCAATCCGAAGAAAATTAGCAATAATAGAAGCAACACGTGTAATACTACCGTGATGGTAAGAGATTTCTTTTCGTGTTTGGTTTTAAGTAGACTCACTTATAATTCTATTTAGCTTCTAGTTTTTTTCGCTTTCCGGTTTCACCGCAAGTACGATCTTGTATCTATTTCTGTTGGCAATATCCATTACATTCACTGCTTTTTCTATTGGCACTCCTTCTTCTGCTCTTAAGATAATGGTTGGATCTTCTACTCCTGTAAGTTTAGATTTCAACGTACTTTCTAAAGCACTTTGACTTACCCTATCGTTATCTATATAAACTTGTAGATCTTTTGTAATACTTACAGAGAGGCTGGAAGCATTCGTGGTCTTTCCTTTAGCTTTAGGCAAAATAAGGTCTAAAGCTTCTGGAGTAATAGCCGGAGAAGTTAGCATAAAGAAGATCAATAACAAGAATACAATATCTGTCATCGAGCTCATGCTAAAATCTGCGCTTACTTTATTTCTACTTCTTAAATTCATAATTTAAGCAGGTTCGTTTAATAGATCAAGGAAATCTACAGCTGTTGCCTCCATTTGGTGAACCACTTTGTCTGTTTTTACCACTAAGTGGTTATACCCTATGTAAGCAATAATCCCCACTATTAAACCGGCCACGGTTGTTGTCATTGCAGTATAAATACCTTCTGCCAATAATCCCATCTCTGCCTGCCCACTACTGGTTGCCAACGTATGGAAAGCTAATACCATACCAATTACAGTACCTAAGAACCCAATCATTGGTGCTGCCCCGGCAATAGTTGCCAAAATACTAACGTTCTTTTCTAATTTATAAACCTCTAACCTACCTGCATTTTCTATAGCAGTATTAATATCTTCTAACGGACTTCCTATTCTTGAGATACCTTTTTCGGTAAGTCTTGCAACCGGAGAATTAGTTTGCGCACATCTAATTTTAGCCGACTCTATGTTTCCATTAAGTACGCTATCTTTAATTTGAAGCATAAAATTCTTATCTACCTCGGTAGCAGCTTTTATTGCGAACAACCTTTCAAAATAAATATATACAGCAGCAAATAAAAGGATAAAAAGTATCCCAATTATTATTTGGCCTCCCAAGCCTCCACTCATCATTAGATCAAATAACGACAGGGTTTTTTCTTCTACAACCGGTTCCACATCTTGGGCAGCTTGTGCCAGGTCACCTTCTTGGAAAAAGTACATCATAAATTAGTATAGGTTTTTTAATGTAACGTGAGATTAGTATTTTAATTGTAAAGATATCATTAAACCAATTGCTTTAACGCAATTTCAAAAGCGGTTCTACTAATATTTGTTTTTGAATTATCTGTGTTATAAGTATTCTGAATAGCATTTCTAATGGTATTAGAAGTATCGTTAAAAATAGACTCATCTGTCATCTGCACTCTACCTTCCATGAAATAAGCAAATACTCTTGCCATCCCACAGTTTGCAATAAAATCTGGAATTACACTTACTTTTTCATCGGTATGCTCCATGATAGATCCAAAGAAGATCTCTTTATCTGCAAATGGAACGTTCGCACCACAAGAAATTACTTCTAATCCACCTTTAATAAGATTTTCAATTTGATCTTGAGTTACCAATCTTGAAGCGGCACAAGGCGCAAAAATATGAGCATTCAAATTCCATATTTTTTCATTGATCTCTTCAAAAGGAATAAGATCTTTATGCTTCAACGTATTACCGTCTTTGTTCAAGAAAAGTTCTTTCATTTCTTCAAAAGAAAAACCGTCTTCATTAATCAAACCTCCTACACGGTCTATAATTCCAATAACCTTCACTCCCATTTGGGCAAGGTAATAAGCGGCAGCAGACCCAACATTTCCAAAACCTTGAACTATGGCTTTCTTCCCTTTTAGCTCCCCACCATAAATATCATAATAATGATGAACAGCCTCTGCAACGCCGTACCCGGTAATCATATCTGCTACGGTGTATTTTCTTCTTACATCTGGAGAATAATCTTCATTTTCAAGAACTTTTATAACCCCATGACGCAACTGACCAATTCTATTGATCTTATCTGCTTCTGTTGGTTGAAAATGCCCATTAAAAACACCTTCTTGCGGATGCCATACTCCACAATCTTCAGTTATTGGAATTACCTCATGAATTTCATCTACGTTAAGATCGCCGCCTGTTCCATAATAACTTTTTAATAAAGGAGAAACCGCTTTATACCAACGCTCCAAAACACCTTTTTTACGAGGATCATTAGGATCGAAATTAATTCCTGATTTTGCACCACCAATAGCCGGCCCAGAAACTGTAAATTTCACTTCCATGGTTTTTGCTAAAGAAAGCACTTCATTCATATCAAGACCTTGTCTCATTCTGGTCCCTCCACCTGCAGCACCACCTCTTAAAGAGTTGATCACTGTCCAGCCTTCAGCTTCAGTTTCACGGTCTTTCCAATTAAAAACTATTTCAGGAGCTTTATTTTCGTATATCTTAAGTAATTCTTTCATAAATAATTCTGTTTGATCGCAAATATAAAAAACAAATATGCGGTTAAGTTGGATTTTCTAAAAATTTAAGGTTCAAATATCACGCCAGACGAATGGTCATGGGAAGCTCCAGTTACAGAACTTAGCACATTATTTTCGCCTAACATTTTTAGCACTCCTAAGAACCCAAATATGAGTGCCTCTTTATAATTAATTATATCAATTGATGGGATCTCTACTTTCGTCCTGGTATTTTTTTGAATTAATTCGATTAAAAAAGTATTGAAACTTCCACCTCCCGTTATAAGTAATCTTGAAGTAGCTTTATTATCTAAAGTTTTTACTATCTGAAGCGCCACATGATGAGTAAATGTATGTAGAATAGAAGGTATATCCTCTTCATATTTCTTTAGGATTGGAAATATATTTTCATTCACCCATTCTATACCTAATGATTTTGGCGGATCTTTCTTGTAGAATTCTAATTGCTGAAGTTCTTCTAAGAGTTTAATATTAATTTCACCAGATCTCGCAATCTTGCCTTCATCATCATAATCATAGCCCAGCTTTTCAGAATAAAAATTAAGCACTGTATTTACAGGGCAAATATCATAAGCAATTCTATAATCTTGTACTGTTGAAATATTAGCAAAGCCTCCTAAATTTAGACAGTACTCATATTCCTGGAACAGTAGTTCATCACCAATAGGTACCAAAGGTGCACCTTGACCGCCTAAAACCACATCTTCTACTCTAAAATCACAAACCAACTTTTCATTTATTAAAGTTGCAAGTTCTGGAAGATTTCCAATTTGAAGGGTATATCTATTTTGCGGTTCATGTTTTATGGTATGACCATGACTACATACAGCATCTAAGTTTTCAATCTTATGATCTGTTTTGAATTTATTGATAACTTCAGCTAAATACAACGTATATTCTCGATTGATAGTTTTAAGATCAATTTCATTATAAAAAAGCGCTTCGGTGAGTTGATGTTTCCAATTTTCAGAATAAGGAATGGTGTCTGCCATTTCAATTTTGAATTGCCAAGATTCGGTCTTTTCAAAGCTCACCACAGCAAGATCAATTCCATCTAAAGAAGTTCCAGACATAACTCCTAAAACTTTAAACTCAGTTTTTTTCATATTCGTAAAAATAATTATTCTTTATTGAATAATAGTCTTCAAAAACTTATCTTTGCTGACAAAAAATTGAATTTTTAAAATAAATCAATCAAATGGATTTTAACCTTACAGAAGAGCATATAATGATTCGTGATGCAGCTAGAGATTTTGCAAAATCTGAGCTGTTGCCGGGTGTAATAGAACGTGACGAAAAGCAAGAATTTCCGAAGACCCAGGTTAAAAAAATGGGAGAATTAGGATTTCTTGGAATGATGGCTTCTCCAGAATATGGAGGTGGCGGAATGGATACAGTGTCTTACGTTCTTGCAATGGAAGAAATTTCTAAAATAGACGCTTCTGCATCGGTGGTAATGTCTGTAAATAACTCTTTAGTATGTTGGGGACTTGACACCTACGGAAATGAGGAGCAAAAGAAGAAATATCTTACAAAGCTTACAACTGGAGAATCTATAGGAGCTTTTTGTTTATCTGAGCCTGAAGCAGGAAGTGATGCAACTTCACAACGCACTACAGCAATAGATAAAGGAGACCACTATGTACTAAATGGTACTAAGAACTGGATCACCAATGGTAATTCTGCAGATTATTATTTAGTAATTGCTCAAACCGACAGAGAAAAGAAACATAGAGGTATCAATGCTTTTATAGTTGAAAAAGGTTGGGAAGGTTTTGAAATAGGACCAAAAGAACAAAAATTAGGAATTAGAGGTAGTGATACGCATTCTCTTATTTTTAATGACGTAAAGGTTCCAAAAGAGAACAGAATTGGAGAAGATGGATTCGGATTTAAATTTGCGATGAAGACTTTAGCCGGTGGACGTATTGGAATTGCTGCACAAGCCTTAGGAATTGCTGGAGGAGCCTATGAGTTAGCTTTAGAATATTCTAAAGTTCGTAAAGCCTTTGGAACAGAGATCTGCAACCATCAGGCAATTGCTTTTAAACTGGCAGATATGCACGTTTCTATTGAGGCTGCAAGAAATTTGGTAATGAAAGCTGCCTGCGACAAAGATAATGGAGGAAATTATGACCTATCTGGAGCTATCGCGAAGCTTATATGCATCTCAAGTAGCTATGGATGTAGCTGTAGAAGCTGTACAGGTGCACGGAGGAAACGGATATGTAAAAGAATATCATGTAGAGCGTTTAATGCGAGATGCTAAGATCACTCAGATTTATGAAGGAACTTCAGAAATTCAGAAAATCGTTATTTCACGAAGTATTTTAGGTAAATAATTTTATTTACAAGATTATAATAAAACAAAAAGCAGCCAAATGGCTGCTTTTTTTATTCACACAAACTTAGCTCGAGTGAATATAATTAGTTACTCCTATAATCTTAATATTAATGTGGCGATAGCAATGAATACAGCACCCACTAGTATTGATTAATTCATCCTGAAAAGCTTTAATTCCTTATTTGATTAATGCGTCCCACTTCGGCTTCGCCTTGTGCCGGGCTTTTCGCGCTACACGGTAGCTTGCTCCAATCCCTGGCCGAGTACATAACAAATATTTTATAAAACAATAAACCCCTTGCAGCGTTTCAGATGCTGCAAGGGGTTTTGGTTTGTTCTTAAATAAGGGATAGATTATTTGGGTATTGGGTATAAAAAAACCCCTTCATCTGGTGATGAAGGGGTTTCAAAAAACAAGGCGACGACATACTCTCCCACAATACAGCAGTACCATCTGCGCTAACGGGCTTAACTTCTCTGTTCGGAATGGGAAGAGGTGAGCCCCGATGCAATAGTCACCTTAAATCTTAAAGCAGTAATGAGATCTTAGTAGTGAGTAGTGAGATTAAATCTCAATACTACGTATAATCTCCATACTAACTTCTAATAACATAACATATATAGGAAATAAACAATAGAAGAAATTTAGATAAATAAATAACAGCCATTAGATAGGTTTTTCGCTCCCATCCTATTGATAGCATCGGGAACTGCACTAAGCTTTACGGATTATTAGTACCACTCGGCTATGACATTACTGCCTTTACACCTATGGCCTATCAACGTGGTAGTCTCCCACGGTCCTTTAAAGAAATCTCATCTTGTGGTGGGTTTCGCGCTTATATGCTTTCAGCGCTTATCCCTTCCGAACGTAGCTACCCAGCAATGCCACTGGCGTGACAACTGGTGCACCAGAGGTTCGTCCAACTCGGTCCTCTCGTACTAGAGTCAGATCCACTCAAATTTCTAACGCCCACTGTAGATAGAGACCGAACTGTCTCACGACGTTCTGAACCCAGCTCGCGTGCCACTTTAATGGGCGAACAGCCCAACCCTTGGGACCTTCTCCAGCCCCAGGATGTGACGAGCCGACATCGAGGTGCCAAACCCCCCCGTCGATGTGAGCTCTTGGGGGAGATCAGCCTGTTATCCCCGGCGTACCTTTTATCCTTTGAGCGATGGCCCTTCCATGCGGAACCACCGGATCACTATGCTCTACTTTCGTACCTGATCGACCTGTATGTCTCTCAGTCAAGCTCCCTTATGCCATTGCACTCTACGCACGGTTACCAAGCGTGCTGAGGGAACCTTTAGAAGCCTCCGTTACTCTTTTGGAGGCGACCACCCCAGTCAAACTACCCACCAAGCATTGTCCCCCGAAAAACGGGGTTAGGCTTCAAACAAGTAAAGGGTGGTATTTCAACAATGACTCCACCACACCTGGCGATGCAGCTTCAACGTCTCCCACCTATCCTACACATCACTTGTCCAAAGTCAATACTAAGCTATAGTAAAGGTGCACGGGGTCTTTTCGTCCCACAGCGGGTAATCGGCATCTTCACCGATACTACAATTTCACCGAGCTCATGGCTGAGACAGTGTCCAGATCGTTGCACCATTCGTGCAGGTCGGAACTTACCCGACAAGGAATTTCGCTACCTTAGGACCGTTATAGTTACGGCCGCCGTTTACTGGGGCTTCAATTCAATGCGTCGCTAAAAGCTAACATCTCCTCTTAACCTTCCAGCACCGGGCAGGTGTCAGGCCCTATACGTCATCTTTCGATTTAGCAGAGCCCTGTGTTTTTGATAAACAGTCGCCTGGACCTCTTCACTGCGGCCACGCCCGAAGGCGTGGCGACCCTTCTCCCGAAGTTACGGGTCTATTTTGCCTAGTTCCTTAGCCATGAATCTCTCGAGCACCTTAGAATTCTCATCCCAACTACCTGTGTCGGTTTACGGTACGGGCTGCCACCACTTGCTTTTCTTGGAAGTCGATTTGCTAGATTATCACGCCGGCCGAAGCTTTTGTGTACTATCAGAGTGTTACCACATCCTTCAACGTACTATTCCGTCAGTACGCACTAACTTTTCGCCTCCGTCACTTTTAACGTGGGGCAGGTACAGAAATATTAATCTGTTGTCCATCGACTAACCCATTCGGGGTCGCCTTAGGTCCCGACTAACCCTCAGCTGATTAGCATAGCTGAGGAAACCTTAGTCTTTCGGTGTGCGGGTTTCTCGCCCGCATTATCGTTACTTATGCCTACATTTTCTTTTCTAATTAGTCCAGCATACCTCGCAGTACACCTTCAACCCTATTAGAATGCTCCCCTACCACTTACAGTAATCTGTAAATCCATAGCTTCGGTAGTATATTTATGCCCGATTATTATCCATGCCGAACCGCTCGACTAGTGAGCTGTTACGCACTCTTTAAATGAATGGCTGCTTCCAAGCCAACATCCTAGCTGTCTGGGCAGTTCAACCGCGTTTTTTCAACTTAATATACATTTGGGGACCTTAGCTGATGGTCTGGGTTCTTTCCCTCTCGGACATGGACCTTAGCACCCATGCCCTCACTGATCTACATCATTTTATAGCATTCGGAGTTTGTCAGGAATTGGTAGGCGGTGAAGCCCCCGCATCCAATCAGTAGCTCTACCTCTATAAAACTAATAAATCGCTGCACCTAAATGCATTTCGGGGAGTACGAGCTATTTCCGAGTTTGATTGGCCTTTCACCCCTACCCTCAGGTCATCCCAAGACTTTTCAACGTCAACGGGTTCGGTCCTCCACTATGTGTTACCACAGCTTCAACCTGCCCAAGGGTAGATCACACGGTTTCGCGTCTACCACTACCAACTACAGCGCCCTATTAAGACTCGCTTTCGCTACGGCTCCACCTCTTAAAGGCTTAACCTTGCTGGCAACGGTAACTCGTAGGCTCATTATGCAAAAGGCACGCCGTCACCCCTAAGGGCTCCGACCGCTTGTAAGCGTATGGTTTCAGGATCTATTTCACTCCGTTATTCACGGTTCTTTTCACCTTTCCCTCACGGTACTGGTTCACTATCGGTCTCTCAGGAGTATTTAGCCTTAGCGGATGGTCCCGCCAAATTCATACAGGGTTTCTCGTGCCCCGCACTACTCAGGATACCACTATCAATAACGCTCTTTACCTATACGGGACTATCACCCTCTATGGTCACTCTTTCCAAAGTGTTCTAATTCATTACGCATCAAATGTCGTGGTCCTACAACCCCAATAAGTCCGTAAACTCATTGGTTTGGGCTAATGCGCGTTCGCTCGCCGCTACTTGCGCAATCACTTTTGTTTTCTTCTCCTCCGGGTACTTAGATGTTTCAGTTCCCCGGGTTCGCCTCCTTGCGGATACTATATCTTCAATATAGTGGGTTGCCCCATTCGGATATCTGCGGATCAATTTGTGTGTGCCAATCCCCGCAGCTTTTCGCAGCTTATCACGTCCTTCATCGCCTCTGAGAGCCTAGGCATTCCCCATACGCCCTTATTTAGCTTATGTGCTTTTACCTAATATGCTCTGTTATTATTAAAACGCCGTGCAGCAGTTCTAATAACAACGATTATTATTTATTCTTTTGCACTTGTAATTTCTTACAAGCACCTAATGTTTCTCGTATTCTTTATTTCCCAATATGTCAATGAACGTTTTTCCCTTATAACAACCCTTTCTCGATGGTAACCAAACGAAGTATACTAGTGTATCCTGGTTGTTTGAATTACCTATACCCAAAAGATCTAGGAATAGTGGAGAATATCGGAGTCGAACCGATGACCTCCTGCGTGCAAGGCAGGCGCTCTAGCCAGCTGAGCTAATCCCCCATTTTTTGAGTCGGCAGTCTCAGTGTTCAGTATACAGTTTTAATTACTGCTAACTGCTGCTGCTTACTGCAAACTGGGTTACCCAACTTCTAAAATTTCCTATTATTTTAATGAACATCTTTTCAATTATCAATTAACAGTTATCAATTCACAATTTTTACATTGTTTACTGATCATTGCTTATTGAGCTTTGAAAAAGTAGTCTCAGGCAGACTCGAACTGCCGACCTCTACATTATCAGTGTAGCGCTCTAACCAGCTGAGCTATGAGACTGTATCTTTTTAAGAGACTAGACTTATAGATTTCAGAGTCTAGACATAAGCGTCTTGGCTCTTGTCTCTAGAATCTTGTTTCTCTTTTTAATAATTAAATTGACAGGAATTAAGACAAAAAGATAATCTTAAGAGATCTTTTTGTAATTGCGATTGCTCTTTAATAAGCAATACTCTAGAAAGGAGGTGTTCCAGCCGCACCTTCCGGTACGGCTACCTTGTTACGACTTAGCCCCAGTTACCAGCTTCACCCTAGGCCGCTCCTTACGGTGACGGACTTCAGGTGCTTCCAGCTTCCATGGCTTGACGGGCGGTGTGTACAAGGCCCGGGAACGTATTCACCGCATCATGGCTGATATGCGATTACTAGCGATTCCAGCTTCACGGAGTCGAGTTGCAGACTCCGATCCGAACTGTGATAGGGTTTATAGATTCGCTCCTGGTCGCCCAGTGGCTGCTCTCTGTCCCTACCATTGTAGCACGTGTGTGGCCCAGGACGTAAGGGCCGTGATGATTTGACGTCATCCCCACCTTCCTCACAGTTTGCACTGGCAGTCTTGTTAGAGTTCCCGACATTGACTCGCTGGCAACTAACAACAGGGGTTGCGCTCGTTATAGGACTTAACCTGACACCTCACGGCACGAGCTGACGACAACCATGCAGCACCTTGTAAATTGCCCGAAGGAAAAGGTGTTTCCACCCCTGTCAATCTACATTTAAGCCCTGGTAAGGTTCCTCGCGTATCATCGAATTAAACCACATGCTCCACCGCTTGTGCGGGCCCCCGTCAATTCCTTTGAGTTTCATTCTTGCGAACGTACTCCCCAGGTGGGTTACTTATCACTTTCGCTTAGCCACTCAGGATTGCTCCCGAACAGCTAGTAACCATCGTTTACGGCGTAGACTACCAGGGTATCTAATCCTGTTCGCTACCTACGCTTTCGTCCATCAGCGTCAATAAATTATTAGTGATCTGCCTTCGCAATCGGTGTTCTATGTAATATCTATGCATTTCACCGCTACACTACATATTCCAACCACTTCATAAGTATTCAAGAACAACAGTATCAATGGCAATTCTATGGTTGAGCCACAGACTTTCACCGCTGACTGATTGTCCCGCCTACGGACCCTTTAAACCCAATGATTCCGGATAACGCTTGGATCCTCCGTATTACCGCGGCTGCTGGCACGGAGTTAGCCGATCCTTATTCGTACAGTACCGTCAAGCTCCCTCGCAAGGGAGTGTTTCTTCCTGTATAAAAGCAGTTTACAACCCATAGGGCCGTCTTCCTGCACGCGGCATGGCTGGATCAGGCTCTCGCCCATTGTCCAATATTCCTCACTGCTGCCTCCCGTAGGAGTCTGGTCCGTGTCTCAGTACCAGTGTGGGGGATCTCCCTCTCAGGACCCCTATCTATCGTAGCCATGGTAAGCCGTTACCTTACCATCTAGCTAATAGAACGCATACTCATCTTGTAGCCATAAATGTTTAATCATCAATTAATGCTAATCGATAATACTATGGGGCATTAATCCAAATTTCTCTGGGCTATTCCCCTCTACAAGGTAGATTGTATACGCGTTACGCACCCGTGCGCCGGTCGCCACCTGATTGCAAGCAATCTGTGCTGCCCCTCGACTTGCATGTGTTAAGCCTGCCGCTAGCGTTCATCCTGAGCCAGGATCAAACTCTTCATCGTTAATCTTTAAATAATATAACAATTACAAGTCCTTTTCTATTATCATTCTCCTAAGAGATCAATAACAGCTCAAAATTATTCTTCTAGTCTTAATTCTTTTCTTTTGGTTTCTTTTGTTGTTCCTAAAAACAACATTGAAACGCGCTGTCAATTCAATATATCAATGAACTTTTTGATCTCTTCTTTACAAAGAAGCTCGTTGTGAAATTAAAGGAGTTGAACCTTTCTTTTATACTACCCTAACCCGGGATTTCAATTCAGTATTTCGTAGTGATCGTACTCGCTTTCTAAGCGGCTGCAAATATACAACGCTTTTTTCTTTAACTTCCAAACTTTATTTTAAAGTTTTTTGAAGTTTTTTTTAAACCCTTTTTCAAAGGCCAAAATCGTCGCAACCCACACTAGTAAAGAACTTCTTAACTTCTCCCCCAACACTCTCGCGTCATTCTCAAAGCGGCTGCAAATATACAACCCTTTTTCTTACACCAGCAAACTTTTTTTAAGTTTTTTTTAGCAACCTCTAAAAGTTGAAATTTCAACTCCTAGCAGTCCGGTATCTCTCACTATACAAAGAACAAAGCTTCTTACATCACATAACCAGTGGCGCTCAAAGCGGCTGCAAATATACACCGCTTTCTTTCTTATAGCCAAACTTTATTTTATCTTTTTTATAATATTTTTTTAACGACTTCTTAACGCTTTGAACCTTTGCACTTTAATCTGAAAAATAATTTGAATCTTTTTGGAATCTTTCCGGCTAATCATAGTAATTATACCGTAGAAAGCGCATTTTTCATGACGAAAATCCCCGCGTTAGGGAGCGAAGCGGTAGCTCCCGATCGATGCTATCGGGATGGGACTACAAGCATAGCGCCCGACCCGACCAAAGGAAGGGAAACGCCCAAAGAATTATTAAAGGAAGAAATCCCAAACCAAGCCAAAACGGACTAAGAAATCTCTATATGGATATGAGGGCGCAGAAAAATTATTATTACCATCTATTAAAGTATTTACATTTTCTAACTTAAAAAAGATTCGTGTTTGACGCACTCTTCCATTAAAAAAGAAATCTACCATTGGATAACCTCCCAGCTCTTGATCATTCTGAACATAAAATTCTGCAAGCACAGGATCGTAGGCATTCATATTATAAGAGCTAAAATATTTAAAATTGAATCCGGTTTGCACATACAGTGCTCTTTGAAACCAATAATCTTTGAAATACAGTGAATTTCTGGTTATAAACTCCGGTACGTTGAACACCTCTCCTACCAGATGTCACTTTTTGATACATGACGGTATTCATTAAAGCGAACTTACCATAAGAAAATTCTTTCTCGCGCTTTAATCTTTAAATAATTAACTGTACCATTATATTGGAATGGTTTTACATCTCCATCTGGATTTGTAGAAGAAATAGGCATACTTATCTATTTGGTTAATACTCGCATCCAGATCTAATAGTTTTGAAGAATTCTAACTGAAAGCTTAAACTTCGCTGACTTTGATTGCTATAATTATTATCCCAGTTATAATTTAAATAGTTACTCTGATATAATAGAAAATTATATCCCGGGGCATGATCATTAATATTGATCTCTGCTTTTATATGGTTGTCTGGATCTAATTTATAGCCTGCTCCACCTGTAATATAGAATCCGGTAAAATCTCCTATGATGTTAGCCATTGCATCCCCATAAACCTGAAAGCCCTTTATATTTTTTTCGTATTCTGCTCCAAAACCATAGTTCTCACCTTTAATCCTATTATTAATCTTTTCATCTCCTATAAAAAGCACCGAGTTATAACCGTAATTATAATATGAGTATTGACCTTTTGCAGTTAGCTTTCCAAGAACAGAATTTTTATAACTCAGCCCTACTACATTCTTAATATGTCTTGATAGCACTCTATCTTCTAAATTAGACGCCCTAAAAGATGTTCCATACAATTCTGGAATGGCAACATCTTGACGAAAAATATATTTTTGATCACTAAAGTTTAGAACATGATTTATGGTGATGGTATTATTAACGCCTTTCACCAGGTCGTACTCATGATCTAAATAAAATCTTTTTCCATATAGAATGTTCTCTGCATTCTCATATTTCATTTCCAGAAGCGATCTATCGTCAAATTCTGGATCTTTTTCTAAATATTGCTGAAGGGCAATATCACTTAAACCACCATTTTCACGATTCAGCAAATCCTGAGATACAAAATGTGTTTTGATTCTGTAGTTATCGTTTTTAGTGTTATAACTGAAGGTAGCCCTAAAGTTACCTGTACTGGTAAGGGAGTTTTGATATTTCCCCAGAGAACGTAAACCTTTATAAGCTATAGAAAAGTTTAATCGTTCTGAAGTATTCATGGTAAAAAAAGCATCGAGATTTTGACCTTGTTCCGGGACGGTCTTAAAATAAACCTCTGTTAATGGTGTAGGAACTTGATAATAATAAATATCATCTACCTCCATAAAATTGAAATGTCTGGCCTGTGCAGCAAATTCTGGAATTAGAATTTCACTTTTTAATATCTCTTGATAAAGTGTTATAGGTTTGTCCAACATTATTAAAAGGTAACAACTCAAAATTATCTTTTCTTAAATAGTTGAATTTATATTCTTTTTGAATAGTTAATGATGTATCCAAGATAATAGTATCTCTATCTACAGATATCATCTTGTATAAAGTAATGGGGGGTTTGGCTGCAGTATCTTGCTGGTTGAGACATTGGCTGATTAGATCCAGAGGTACCTCTAGAAGATTCCTGAGTATTTTGAGAAAATAATACTGAGGGTATTGCAATTAGAAAAATAATTAAAAGGTGCTTCATTGGTATATATCAACTTTTACAAAAGTAAAATAATAAAGTGAACAGAACAGATTTGTGTAAAAACAAAAAAACCGCCCATATAGGGCGGTTTTAAATTATTGAGTTGGATATAACTATTCAGCAGGTGAGAACACCACATCTACATCAAAACTACTACTTCCATCATCTTCTGTGAATAAAAATTGATCTAATGTTAGATTAAAAGTATCTGTACATGGATCGTAAGTACCCATACCTCCTGTAGCATAACCATTATCTGTAGTTACAGAAACAGAAAAATCATCATTAATTTTTAGAGTTCCTGGATACTGGAATTGACCAACATAATCTTCAACACCCGAAGCATTAGCCACGAAATCTCCAAAGAAAGTATCTACAGAAAAAGTGCCATCCCCGTTATCTACAAGAGTAGGAATGAATTCCGAATAAACTGAACCTTGAAGTACAGTCTGTCCTGTATAATTACCAGAAAAACTTTCAGCTAAAATATCTGCACTAGTTGGGGTAGTAAATGAAGTTGTAGTTACCTCTGAAGATCTAGTACCATTCTTATTGACTGTAATATAATTAACTGTATAAGAGCTTCCAGGATTTAAATCTCCAAGTAAAACACTTTTTGAACCAGCTTGGCTAAATGATACTGCATTGTTCTCATCAAACACAAACTCAGAACTTGGCTTAGTTTCAGATGATGGCAATATTGCATAGTATACTGTAGACTCATCATCTACAGTAAAGTTTACTGTAGAATTCGAACATACAGCTTTCGTTCCTGAAACATCAACGTCTGCACTAACCATTGTTACAGGCGAAAGTTCATAAGGTAAACTATATTCTGTTGTCTCACTACATGAGGTAAGTGTTAGACAGAATACAATCAATAATTTCATAAAATTTTTCATCTGTATCATTTTATATTTTTGTTAATTGAATACGAACATTTCCTGCAAAACATCCTGCACTTACACATCTTCTAAAAACTAGATCTAAGAATTGATCACAAGTACGGAAAGAAGATTGGTTTCCTCCGGAAGGATTAGTAGCAAACACATCACCATAAGTAGCATCAACCTGCAATGCACCACCAAATTCACTACTTCTAAAATCAATCATAGGATTTGAAGGATCTGTATTATCTAAGGAAATATAGGTTTTACCACCTGTTTCATATAAGTTATCCAAAACTAATACATCATTAACTTCATCATAAACTATACTTACTTTGTAACAACCATCGCAATAACCAAATTCATTAGCAAAGTATGACCCTTCAAAGCTTCTAATATCAAGCTCACAGTCGTCATCTGTAATTAATACTTTAGTATTATTAAGCATCATCCCTTCACCAGCTAATCCAACCGGAATATCTGTATTATCAAGACTTATAGTAATTTCTTTATTACCGTCAGTATCGCTATTATTTATTGGATTAATCACGATCTCTCCAATAAATTCTCCTGCTGGAATTGTTACACTACCCGTACTTGGACTAATTGTGTAAGCATCTGGATTAGAACTGTTCACAGTATAATTTACTGTTACCCCGTTTGGATTAGTATCTGCTGCATACAAAACCTGAACAACAATTGGTTGTGTTGAATTTTCCGTAACAGAATAATTTGCTTCACCAAATTGAATCCATTGGGAATCCACGCCCAAATCTGGAGTCTCTTCTTTACCACAACCAGCTAAAACCAGAAGGGCTAAAAGAGATGATATAATTGATATTTTTTTCATAATTCTATTTTATATATTAATAACCTGGATTTTGTTGCATCTCATCATTCACAAAGATTTCACTTTGTGGAATAGGAAGAGCCCATAAATAACTAGTAGCTTCTAAAGAACATGCATCTGCAGCCAAAGATTCGCAATCTGCTGGATTTCTTACAAGAGCAGAATTAGTGCGTTTAAGATCTAAAAATCTATGACCCTCGTAAGCTAATTCTCTATACCTCTCTAACATTACCAAATCTATAGATGATGAAGTTGTAGTAAAAGTTTCATCTTCATAACCAGCAATTCTATTTCTTCTCAATTTGTTATAATCTGCCTGAGCAGCTGCAACATCTGGAGACGATTTTCTTAAGTTAGCTTCAGCTCTAATTAAATATTGCTCAGATACTCTAAATATCTTAACATCATTTAAACCAATCTCAGATTCAGTACCAGGATATTTAACTATTCTATTTAAATCATCAAAGAATACAGAAGTTCTAACGTCACCTTCCTGATAAGCTTCCAAAATTTTGGTTGAAGGATTAAAGTAAGTTAATTGAGGTGAAGGATTAAATAATTGTCCAACTGCACCATCTCCTACTACCCTTGCTAATTTAAATATTTGCCCTACCATAGACTCATCTGTCCAGATAAGTGGATATTCAGAAATGCTAGGTAATGTGTATTTATTTATAAGCTTAGTAGATTGGGCTACCGCTTCTGTATAATCTTGAGTATATAACGCGATTCTAGCTCTAAGAGCAGTAATAGCATCAGGGCTCATAAAGAAAACACTATTTGTTGAAGAAGGAAATAATGCCTCTGCTTCATCTAAATCTGATTTTACCCCTGCTAATAACTCACCCCATGTGTTACGGTTTGGAGTTTCTAATACAACAACATAATCTACGTATGGAACTGCTAAAGCGTCCATGTCTGTAAATGATGTTGTAAAATAGGTAGCCATTGAAAAATGTGCCCAACCTCTTAATGCAAGCATCTGTGCTTTATATCCTGCCAATTCTTCTTCTTCTTCCGGCCCATCTGGAGTAAGAGACTCCATAGCTTTCAACACTCTATTAGCTCTATTAATTGTAACACTAAAACTATTATAAATCCCAGCAGATTCCCCATTACCCGAATTAATAGACCAAGTATGAGTTTGAATACCTTGCCCATTATTACCCGGAGATATTACTAATTCATCAGTAAATAATGCATTCCAATAAATTGGATTAGTATTTGTAGCTGTTGCATATACTCCTAAAACGGCCTCACCTGCTTCACTAACACTAGTTATAGCATTAGATTCAACAATTTCATCTGCAGGCGCTATATCAATTGCATCATTACAACCCCATATCATGGATATAGAGACGAACAATAAAAGTATTTTAGTTATTTTCATAATATATATAATTTTTTAAAATGTTAAATCTACTCCAAGAGTAATAGTACGTGGTGTTGGATATTCATAAGAAGCAATGTTATTATCATCTTCTGGATCAAACCCTGTAAATTTGGTCCAAGTATAAAGGTTCTGTCCTAGTACAAAAATCCTTACATCTTTAAATAATCCGTTAGAACCTGTAAAGCTTTCAGGAAGATTGTAAGATAATGTTAAGTTGGTTAACCTCATATAAGAGGCATCTTCAATATCTTTAGAAGAAAATTCTCTGTTATATGCTAAACCTTGAATATTTGTTACATCACCCGGTTTTTGCCATACGGTTAACAACTCAGAAGATAAGTTATATTGTGCAAAGTTTGGATTCTCTTGGAAGAATGATTGATTATTAAATCTGTAGTAATCTTTTGCAAATGTAAATAATGCAGAAGCAGAGAAGCCTTTATATCTTAAAGTTGCTCCATATCCACCAGTCCAAACCGGCTCATAACTTCCCCAATTAGCGGTACTGTTATCTGCACTGTATACATTAGTGACGTTACCCTCTTTATCATAATATAATGGTGCTCCATTGCTTGGATTCACACCTGCCCATCCAACGATATAATGAGATCCAAAAGGCAATCCTTCACGAATTATAGATGTTCCTAATTCATATTCAGATTCTTGACCTAGATCTACGATCTCATTTTTATTATAATTGAAATTTCCATTCACACTAAATCCAAAATCTGGAGTTCTAATTACATCTACTTTAAGATTTCCATCAAAACCACGGTTTCTCATTTTCCCGGCATTAGCATCAATAGATCCAAATCCCGAAGATGCAGAAAGTGATTGATTAATAAATAAATCACTAATATTTTCTTCATAATAGTCAACAGATCCAGTAAGTCTATTTCTGAAGAATCCAAAATCTAAACCAATATCTAATTTAGCAGACTCTTCCCACTTTAATTGATCATTACCTACAGAACTTGCAATAATACCTGGAGTTCCATTATAAGTAGTAGTAGTATATAATCCCTCATCTTGGAAAGATCCAATTCCAGATTGGTTACCTGTAGTACCATAACTAGCTCTTAATTTTAATTCTTGAAGCCAATCTGTATTTTCTAAGAAAGCCTCTTTAGATATATTCCAAGAAGCACCGATTGCCCAAAAAGTACCCCATTTGTTAGCATCAGAAAATCTTGAAGATGCATCCCTTCTTATAGTAGCATCTAAATAATATTTTTCATCATAACTATACTTTGCGTTTCCAAAGTAAGAAAATAATCCTCTTTCTGCTACACCACCTCTAGTTGTAGGAATAAATCCATTGTCTGCATCTCCAGCAGTAATACCAGCAGCATATCCAACTAACTTAGGGTTGATTCCAAATCCTGTAAATCCAGAAGTTTTGAAATGATATTTATAGTATTCTGTAAAAACACCTACAGAAAGATTATGCTTTTCATTAAAAGTGTTATTATATTTCAATGAGGCCACGGTATTTATATTTGCTTCATATTGCTGTGTATTACTATAATTCCCTTTATTTCCTCTAATACCACCATTCTGACCTAAATAAGTTTCGGGACCAATAGCCGATTCAATATCTCTATTAATATAGTCTAAACCTAAATCAATTCGAGCAATCACATTATCTACTACTTCTGCTTGTCCATAGAAATTAGCTAAAAGTTTTAAATCTGCTTCTCTACTTACATTTCTATTTAAATTTTCTAAAGCATTACCTCCAACTAAACCTGGTCCAACATTAAAATATCCATCTTCACGATATGGACGATCATATGGACTTCCTAAATAAGCTGCAGCGAATGGGTTGTTTAAGTTAATTGCACCTTCCGATGGACTAAAATTAGATTTTGAATAACCCATAGCCATGTTTCCTCCAACAGATACCTTTTTAGATACTTTATGATCTAAATTCAAACGATAATTAAAACGTTGTAAATTCGATCTAAGACCAATACCTTCTTGATCATAATATGAAATTGAAGAATAGAATTTAGTATTCTCACCACCACCACTCATTGCTAAGTTGTGGGTTTGTGTAATACCTCTACGGAAGAAATAATCTGTCCAATCTGTTGTTTCTGAATTAGCAATTTCTGCTTCAGTCCAAGTTCCTGGGTTTTGAATGTTATCAAAAATTCTTTTTTCTCTTGCATCCATCAACTCGAATCTCTTTTGACCAATTTCAGACTCTCCGTACTGCGCTGTGTATCTAATAGAAGAAGCTGTGTTATAGCTACCTCCTTTAGTAGTAATTACAATTACACCAGAAGAACCTCTAGAACCATAGATAGAAGTAGATGCAGCATCTTTCAATACAGAAATACTTTCAAAATCATTAGAGTTCAAAGTTGCAAAATCGCCTTCTGTAATTGGCACACCATCTAATATATATAATGGAGAACTACCACCATTAATAGAGTGCGTACCTCTAATTCTTACTTTAGCGGCAGCTCCAGGTTGACCAGAACCAGAAATTACATGTAATCCTGGGACTTGTCCTTTTAAAATTTGATCGAAGGATGCAATAGGAACTTCTTCAATTTTCTCTGCAGATACAGATGACACAGAACCAACAATGGCTCCTTTTTTCTGTGTACCGTAAGCAACCACCACTACCTCATCCAAAGCCGCAGCATCTACATCAAGGGTAACATTAATAATTTTAGCCGCACCAACAGTTTGACTTTGCTTTGTAAAACCTACATAGGAAAATACCAATATTTGACCTTGAGCGGTGGAAATATTATAATTCCCATCAAAATCTGTTTGAGTACCATTGTTAGTTCCTTGAACAATTACATTTACTCCAGGAAGCGGAACTCCCTCAGCATCTATAACAGTTCCAGAAACAATTTTTTCCTGTGCAAAGGTTAATTGCACCACAAACGCTAAAAATAGCGTTAGAATTAAATTTAATTTTTTCTTCATTATTTTGTTAATTTGAATTAGCCAACGCCCAAAACCCTTATTTTCCTAACAAAGTATTAAATAAAAATTTTGAAGTGTTAAAATCTTAACACGACGCTGTTGTGTAGATGCATAAAAAATCAAATGGTTGCGTAGGTTGCGTAAATATTTTCTAATTATTACCTAAATGTTAAGAAATTCATTTTCTAAGAGCTTGATTGAATGTGGCACCGATGAAGCCGGAAGAGGCTGTCTCGCTGGTCCTGTGGTTGCTGCCGCGGTAATTTTAACTAAAAAATTTAAAAATAAAATTTTAAACGATTCTAAAATTGTAAATAGTAAAAATCGATGGTTATTAAAAGAAATCATTGAAAATGAAGCAATTTGCTATGGAGTAGCTCAGGTAGATAATTACAAAATAGACGAAATAAACATTTTAAATGCCTCTATTTTGGCAATGCATAAAAGCATTGATGAACTCTCCTCCTCGCCAGAACACATATTAGTAGATGGAAACCGTTTTAAAATTTACAAAGACATCCCTCATTTGTGTGTTATTAAAGGAGATGGAAAATATTTAAATATTGCGGCTGCCTCTATTCTTGCAAAAACGTATAGAGATGAATATATGAAGAAGATAGATCTGGAATATCCTATGTATAACTGGAAAAAGAACAAAGGCTATCCCACCAAAGAGCATAGAGCCGCCATTGCTGAATTTGGAATTACAAAATATCACAGACGTAGCTTTAAACTCCTTCCAGATCAATTGAAACTTGAGATATAACTTAGTATCTTCGTTTAAATTCCCACTTTTATGAAAAAATATTTTGCAGCCTGTCTGTTCATATTATCCCTACTTTCTTGTCAAGATGACACTAAAACAATTTCAGACCCTTCTCAAATTATACCAATAAATTCAGATTTTATTATCCAATCTAATGATCTGGGAAATTTTATAAATAAAATAGACAGCACTGCATTCTTTAAAAAGAACATTACTTTATTAAGTGGTTTACCTATAAATGAATTAAAAGCGTTGAGTAGCCATACATCTTCAGACAAATCAGCACTTCTAAGTTTTGTGAAAGTAAAAGACAAATATCAATACTTGTTCATAACAGAATATCAAGAAGACTTTTTCAACTTAGATTCCATCAGAAATAAAACAGTAGAGACTTTAACTATTGAAAGTGAAAGTATCAAAAAATACTCTTTAGATGATCTAATTACTTATACCACCGTATGGAATGGAAATTTAATAGCTAGTAATTCTCAAGAATTACTCCTCGAAAGTTTAAAACAAAAAGATGAAGATCTTAAAGAGGATTATTTTCAAAAAGCTCTTGCCGCTGCAGACAAGAACAAAACTTCTATTCTTATCAATCAAAAACAATTAGATCAAACTTTAAATTCCACATTTAAAAATAATGCTATTCCTTTGAATTTTAATAATGGCTGGATGTCTTTAGACTTCGACTTAAGCGACAAAAGCATTCAATTAGACGGAATTTCTATTTCTTCAAAAAATGAGAAGAATAGTTTGAGTTTATTTACTGATATTATCCCTCAGCCAAATAGAATTGCGGAGATCACTCCAACCACGGCAAGTGGATTTTATTCTTTTACCTATAAGAATTTTGAAAAATTATGGGCAAACCTAAAAGATCAATCCAAAGATTCTTTGGAGTTAACTGAAAACAATCTTTTAAATTACACTCGAGAAGCTGGGGTAGTGTTTAATCAAGATCAAAATGTTCTTGTTCTTACCACTTCTGATCCCGAATTAGCTTTTGACGCTATCTCCAATTCAAAAAATATTATTTCAGATTTTAGAGATTATTCAATTTACGAGAACGAAGTAAATTATGCGCGATTTTTGTCCCCATTAGTTCAACCCATGGAGTTGAAATATTACGCTTTTATAGATGAGTTTGTGATTTTTTCTGAAACTACTAAGGCATTAGAAGAAATGATTTCCAATTATCAAAACAAATCAACTTTAGCGAATATGGATTATTATAAAGAAACTGTAACCAATTTAGCAGGTTCTTCTAGTTTTTTAATGGCCGGGAATAATTCACATTTTACCAAGGCTTTAAAAAATGTTGTTAAAGATGAATTATTAGAAGATCTAAGTAAAATTGAATTGGATGATTATCCCGTGGTTGCAGTACAATTTGTGCAAGACGCCAATTTTACTCATATTCATGCGGTAATGAGCAATAGCAAAAACACCATTTCTAGTAAGAGTAATAGTGTTAGTGCAAATCAACCAATGAAAATTGAAGGCAAAATTGCTACTACTCCTTTTCTTCTTAAGAATCATGACACTGATAAATTGGAAGTAGCGGTTCAAAATGAAGAAAATGTACTTTTTCTTATTAGCTACAGACGGGAAAGTTCTATGGAAAAAGAAACTGGACGGTAGAATTTTAGGAGAAATACAACAAGTGGATCTTTTTAAGAATGGCAATCTACAAATGGCATTTACCACTCAAAATTCGTTTGAAATTCTTGACAGAACAGGAAAAGCGGTAAAACCTTTCCCTATAAAGTTTAAAGATGCAATCACACAACCTCTAAGCATTTTTGATTATGATAATAAGAGAGATTACAGATTTGTGATCACTCAAAACAATCAGGTGTTTATGTTAGATTCTAAAGCAAAGTCTGTAGATGGATTTAACTTTGATAAAACAAAATCTGACATTGTCTTACCTCCAAAGCATATCAGAATAAACCGAAAAGATTACATTCTGGTTTCAGAAGAAAATGGTTTGGTTCATATTTTAAGCCGACAAGGAAAAACAAGAATTCCTGTTAAAGAAAAAATCAAATTTGGAGAAAATCAATGGTATCCAGAAAACGGGAATTTCGTGAATGTAAATGAAGATGGAAAAATTGTTAGCATTAATGAAAAAGGAAAAGTTACCCGATCTACTGTAGAAAATTCGGTGAATTTGAAATTATTAGTAAAAGACGATCTAAAAGTCACACTTTCAGAAAACATTTTAAAGATTGGTAATACTGAAGTTAATCTGGATTTTGGACTTTACACAAAACCACAGATCTTTAAAGCCAATGGAAAAACTTATATAGCCGTTACAGATACGCAGGCAAACAAAGTTTTCATCTTTGATAAAAATGGCGAAATGCTTCCTAATTTTCCAGTATTTGGTGTCTGCGGGGATAGATCTCAACGCCACTAAAAATTCGGTAGAATTTACCGTTAAAGGCGATGATAATGCTGTTTTAGTATATAAATTATAACAATATTATTTTCTGATAAGTTCGGCTTCAAAAAGTTGAGAAAAATGTTTCAGAACTTTTTCTTCTACTTCTTTCATAGAAACTTCTTTTTGTCCTAGTTCTACATTTAAAGAAGTTACCGCTTTGCCTCTAATTCCGCAGGGAATTATATTATCAAAATAACCAAGATCTGCATTCACGTTCAACGCAAAACCATGCATGGTAACCCAGCGGCTTGCACGAACGCCCATAGCACAGATCTTTCTCGCAAATGGAGTGTTTACATCCAACCAAACTCCGGTTTCTCCTTTGCTTCTTTCAGGTTTTAAACCATATTCCTGTAAAGTTAGAATAATGGTTTCTTCTAAAATTCTAAGGTATTTATGTATATCTGTAAAGAAATTCTCAAGATCTAAAATTGGATAACCTACCAATTGTCCTGGGCCGTGATAAGTAATATCTCCCCCTCTGTTGATCTTGTAGAAACTTGCATTTTTTGCTTTTAACTGAGCTTCAGAAAGTAAGAGATTTTCAAGATCTCCACTTTTCCCCAAGGTATACACATGAGGGTGCTCTACCATCAACAAATAATTGGGGGTTTCCAGATCAAGCTCTTCTCTCCTATTTCTAATCTTTAGATCCAGAATTTCTTTAAAAACCTCTTCTTGATAATCCCAGGTTTCTTTATAATCTTTTAAACCAAGATCCTGAACTTCAACCTTCTTATTCATTATTTGCGGTTGTTTAATATAATTAAAGCGGCAATAACTCCCGGCACCCATCCTAAAAGGGTAAGGATCAAAACAATTAAAACAGATCCACAACCCTTGTCATACACAGCGAGGGGTGGAAATAAAATTGAAAGGAGCACTCTCCAAAAACTCATTAAATTCCTTTATTAAGATATTAATATCGCAAATATAAGGTAAAAACCTTCAAGGGTTTTAAACCCTTGAAGGTTGGAAAAGATATTGATTGGTTGATTGATTGTCATTATATTTGCAACTTCTTATCCTATTGGATGAGTTATTTAAATAAAAAGATTTTATGCAGCTATCTGAACAAGAAATTGTACGAAGGGAGAAACTTTCCGCATTACGTAAATTAAATATCAATCCATATCCTGCCGATCTTTTTCCGGTAAGTCATACTACCACTGGAATTAAATCTGATTTTACTGAAGGTGAAAAGGTAATTGTTGCGGGAAGATTAATGTCTCGCCGAATTCAGGGAAAAGCATCTTTTGCTGAAATTCAGGATTCTCATGGGAAGATCCAGGTTTATTTTAACCGAGATGAGATTTGCACCGGAGAAGATAAATCCAAGTACAACGATGTTTATAAGAAGTTGCTTGATATAGGGGATTTTATAGGAATTGAAGGAGAACTTTTCAATACTCAGGTAGGTGAAAAGACCATCATGGTAAAAGATTTTACTTTATTAAGTAAATCTTTAAGACCACTTCCACTTCCAAAAACAGATAAAGAAGGAAAAACTTTTGATGAGTTTAATGATCCTGAGCAAAGATACCGTCAGCGTTATGCAGATCTTGCGGTAAACCCAAAAGTGAAAGAAATCTTTGTGAAGCGTACCAAGCTTTTCAATGCTATGCGTAATTTCTTTAATGATAAAGGATATTTTGAAGTTGAAACTCCGGTATTGCAACCAATTCCTGGGGGAGCTGCAGCAAGACCATTTATCACGCATCACAATGCGTTGGATATGCCTTTATATTTAAGAATTGCGAACGAGTTATATCTAAAAAGATTGATAGTTGGTGGTTTTGATGGGGTGTATGAATTCTCTAAAAACTTCAGAAATGAAGGAATGGATAGAACTCACAATCCTGAGTTTACTGCGATGGAAATCTATGTAGCCTACAAAGATTACAACTGGATGATGGAATTCACCGAAAATCTTTTAGAGCACTGTGCTATGGAAGTAAATGGTAAAACAGAAGCAACTTTCGGACAACACAATGTGAACTTTAAGGCGCCTTATAAGCGAGTGACCATGACCGATGCTATTATTGAATTTACCGGATTTGATATTACAGGAAAGTCTGAAAATGAACTTTACGAAGCTGCCAAAGGAATGGGAATCGATGTAGATGATACTATGGGGAAAGGAAAACTTATAGATGAGATCTTCGGAGAGAAATGTGAAGGAAATTATATTCAGCCAACCTTTATTACAGATTATCCAAAAGAAATGAGTCCGCTATGTAAAGAACATAGAGATAACCCAGAGCTTACTGAGCGTTTTGAATTGATGGTTTGTGGAAAAGAAATTGCGAATGCGTATTCTGAATTGAACGATCCTATAGATCAACGTGCACGTTTTGAAGAGCAATTGAAACTTATCAGAAAAAGGAGATGATGAAGCGATGGTATTATCGATAATGATTTCTTGAGAGCCTTAGAATATGGTATGCCTCCAACTTCTGGACTGGGAATTGGAATGGATAGATTGATCATGTTCTTACCAACAAGCAATCTATACAGGAAGTTTTATTCTTCCCTCAAATGAAACCGGAAAAGAAAGCTCCTACTCCAAAACCGGAAGATTTCATTAAGATTGGTGTGCCTCAAGAATGGGTAGATACGGTAATGCATGAATTTAGCAGTGTTTCTAAGTTGAAAGAAAACAAAGCAACTCAGGTTCATCAAAAATTGAACGGATTGCGTAAAAAGAATAAACTTTCAATTGCGGCATTACAGCTAGATGAAGTTGAAAATTGGTTCAATTAAATTGAGATGGAGAAATGGAAGTATTCAAAATCTTCACTTTTCTTTAACTTCTTATTAAACCTTTTAAAATTATAACAGTCTAAAGATCACCTAATGGTGGTCTTTTTTCATTTACGGCATAGTCATTCTTGCCCTAACGCCATTGTTATTAACATCTAAAAAATTAATTAAAACCAAGTTCATGACAAAAAACTTCTCACTAAAGCTATTGATGGTTGCTTTATCATTGTCTGTTTCGGGATGTGCCGTATTTCAGCCAAATAAGAAAGCTCCGGCAACTGCTTCAGCAAAACCTGAGTCTAAAAAAGATGGCATTAAACCCTTTGATAAAGTCATCACTAAAGAGGCAAAATCAGATAAAGGAATGTTTACGGTACATAAAGTAGACGATAATTATTTTTATGAAATTCCAGACAGCCTTTTAAATCGTGAAATGTTAACCGTTACCAGAATTGCTAAAACCGCCAACGGAATTGGTTTTGGTGGAGGAAAACAAAACACCCAGGTTCAAAAATGGGAAAAAAAGAACGATAACATTTTATTACGCGTAGCCTCTTACGAGATCTATGCCGCAGATTCGCTTCCAATTCATGAAGCTGTAGTAAACTCAAATTTTGAACCTATACTTCAATCTTTCCCTATTAAAGCTATTGGAAAAGATTCTATTAAGCAAAAGTTATGTTATTGATGTTACAGATCTTTATACCAAAGATGTGATGGCGCTTGGTCTTCCAGACAGAGAGCGTAAAGAATACAAAGTTTCAAGATTGGATGATAGCAGATCTTATATAGATACTATTAGAAGTTATCCTGAAAACATTGAAATTCGTCACGTAAAGACTTACAATGCGGGAGAACCACCTTCCAATTCTAGTACAGGTTCTATTTCTATGGAATTCAGCAATTCTATGATCCTGCTTCCAAAAGTTCCTATGGAAAGAAGATATTTCGATCAGCGTGTTGGATGGTTCGCCAGAGGACAGGTAGATTATGGTTTGAATGCGCAAGAAAGCAAAACCGTAAGATATTTAGACAGATGGAGACTTGAAGTGAAGCCTGAAGACATGGAAAAGTTTAAAAACGGAGAGCTTGTAGAACCTAAAAAACAAATAGTTTATTATATAGATAGAGCTACCCCAGAACAATGGAGACCTTTTATAAAAGAAGGAATTGAAGACTGGCAAAAAGCTTTTGAGGCTGCAGGTTTCAAAAATGCAATTATCGCCAAAGATGCTCCTACAAAAGAAGAAGATCCAGATTGGAGCCCGGAAGATGTAAGATATTCTGTAGTAAGATATTTAGCTTCTCCAATTCCAAATGCAAATGGACCACACGTAAGCGACCCTAGATCTGGAGAGATCTTAGAGTCTGATATCAACTGGTATCACAACGTAATGACCTTGCTTAGAAACTGGTATTTTGTACAAACAGCAGCCATTAATGAAGATGCAAGAGGAGTTCAGTTTAAAGATGAAGTAATGGGAAGATTGATTCGTTTTGTGTCTTCTCATGAGGTTGGACATACCTTAGGTTTACCTCATAACATGGGAAGCAGTGTAGCTTATCCTGTAGAAAAATTGAGAGATCCAGAATTCACTAAGAAAAACGGTACCGCTCCTTCTATTATGGATTATGCACGTTTTAATTACGTTGCACAACCTGGAGATGGAGATGTTGCTCTAATGCCAGAAATTGGAGTGTATGATAAGTATGCCATAGAATGGGGTTACAGACCAATTCTTAGATAAAAAAGGTAAAGAAGAAAAGCCAGTTCTAGACCAATGGATCCTGAAACATGCAGGAGACCCAATGTATAGATTCGGAAGTCAGCAAAGCGGAGTGATAGATCCGAGTTCTCAAACTGAAGATCTTGGTGACGATGCTGTATTAGCTAGTGAATATGGAATTGCCAACTTAAAGCGAATTGTTCCAAACCTAATAGAATGGACAGCAGAAGACGGGAAAGACTATGAAGATTTAAAAACTTTATACGGACAAATTCTAGCTCAGTATAACAGATATATGGGGCATGTTACCGCTAATATTGGTGGGGTGTATGAAGAATATAAAACCTACGATCAAGATGGAGCGGTTTATACTCATGTTCCTGCAGAACGTCAGGAAGAAGCAATGAAATTCCTTCAGGATGAATTATTCACGACTCCAGAATGGTTGATCAATCAAGACATCTTCAATAAAATTGAATTTGATGGGAATTTAGAACGTGTTAGAGGTTTTCAAGAAAGAACTATGAGCAACCTATTGGACTTCGGAAGAATGGGAAGACTTATTGAGAATTCTGAGATCAACGGGAAAAAAGCATATTCTTTAGTGGATATGATGACAGACCTTAGAAAAGGAGTTTGGAGTGAATTAAACTCTGGACGAACTATAGATCTATACAGAAGAAATCTACAACGTGCTTATATCGAGCAAATGGAGAAATTAATGACAGAGGAACAAAGTGAGATCCCTGCCAGATATAGATCTTATGTAACAAGAACCAATGTAGATGTTTCACAAAGTGATATTCGCCCTGTAGTTAGAGGTGAATTGGTAACACTACAACGCAGCATTAGAAATGCAGTGGGTAGAGCTAATGACCAACTTACCAGATATCATCTTTTAGATGCATTAAAGAGAATAGATCTTATTCTTGACCCTATAGCAAAGAGTTAAATTTTGTTTTGTTTTGTTGCTAAAAACCTGTCGGCCCTTCCCCGGCAGGTTTTTTTATTTGATCAAATACGTATTCATTCTTTTTAGCAATAAGAATATGAAGAAAGACTTAAGAATTATGGATGAGTTGGCTTTGTTAAGATTATAGTTAACCGAGGTTAGACTCAAATTTCATGATTCTGAAAAATCCTGTTGAATTTCAACGGGATTATTTTTTGGCATCCTTTGTGCATATATAGCTTAAGACTGCTTAAATGATAGGTTTGAAATTTCATCCTAATGAATTTGATACTTTATCTTAATCTTATTTTAAGATTATCAGTTTTATTAACACGAACATTTAAAATTCAAAAAAATGAAAAAATTAATCTTATTAATGTTAATGCTTGTAGGAATTACAGGTTTTGCTCAGGAAAATCATAAGGAAGATCACCAAGATCATAAAATGCGTACCGAACGTCACACAAAAATGACGGCGGAGCAACGAGCAGATAAAATGACTCAAAGGCTTACAAAACAATTGGATCTTAGCGCTGCGCAACAAGCTAAAGTTAGAGCCTTGTATCTAAAAGAAGCTAGAGAACGCAAAGATGATATGAATGAACGTCATGAAGAGTGGGGAAAAGCTGATAAGAAGGAGCGTAAAGAATATATGAAAGAGCGCAAAGAATATATGAAGGCTCGAAGAAAAGAGATGAAGGAGGATATGAAAGAAGATCGTAAAGATTATAAGAACGATTTTAAAGAAATACTTTCAGAAAAACAATATATCAAGTTTCAAGAAATGCAAGCTAAACGTGCCGAGCAATTTAAAAATCGAGGAAACAGAGCATCTAAAAGAAATAGAAAATAGGAAGCATCTTCCCAAGGTTATATTTGATCCCGCTGCAATTGCAGCGGGATTTTTTTATACAATAAAGAACTTTACAATTAATCCTCCTAAAAGCCATAAATAACAGACGATAGCTATGTACTTCAGGCTTTTTTCCAGCAACTCACTTTTTGGAGCCATCTCTTTCATTTGCTTTACATCTTTTCTTTTATAAAAACCTAAGTAGATCATTATTCCTGAAATGATTAAAAATGCTATGTTCAGATAGAAAGTATAATTCAATTTAAAATATTCTGAATCCTGAATTTTCACCTGAGACGGATCTGGTAAAAGATTTAAGAAATCAAAAGAATAATGCAAAATTAAAGAAGCGCCGATTAGAGAAGTAAAAAGCAGAAATAAGATAAATAACGACATTTTCCAGCCATAATATTTCGCATTAATTCGCAATACAGGAAACACAACCAGATCACTAAAAATAAATGCCATCACCCCGGCAAAACTCACTCCTTTTCCAAATAACAAAGCCGCTAAAGGAATATTACCCATTGAACCTATAAAAGTTAAGAATGCAGCTATGGGACCAACAATTATGTGCTCTAAAATAGTTAAAAAACCAAAGTGAGTTGTCCCTTGTCCGCTATTAATAAATAAGGTTTGAAAGAAAGAATCCGGTACAAAAGCCGCCACAATTCCGGCAATGGTAAATCCTAGCGTAACATCTTTCCAAACCATCTTCCATTCCATGGCATATTGCTTAGAAACTTTTGCCCAACTGGTTTCAGACTGCATTTTCTTCTTCCAGGATTTTTCTTCACTGTCGTCATCGTCTTTATCATCTTCCAAACGCTTACGCGCTTTCTCAATCATCTTTTTTGGATTGAAGATTCTTATAAGGATCCAGCTTACCAAAATAAGTAGAATTCCCCCTAGATATTCGCCAACTACAAATTGCCATCCCAGGAAAATAGAGATGATGATCCCGAGCTCTATTACCAAATTGGTTGAAGCTAATAAGAATGCCATGGAAGAGACAAAACTCGCTCCTTTTTTAAATAAACTTTTGGTTGATGCCAAGGCAGAAAAACTACAAGAACTGCTTATAAAGCCAAAGAAAGTTCCTAAAAGCATTCCTTTAGAAGCCTCTTTCCCCATATTTCTTTGCATTCTTTTTTCGGTGATGAAAACCTGGATTCCGCTACTAATAATGTAACCTAAAATAAAGGCCCAAAGTGCCATCCAAAAAAATCCTGTACTTGTATAGGCTGCTTTGCCCCAATTTTCTAAAAAACTATTCATTCATACTGATTTTTATAATTTTTAAAAACGATTATTGCTATCAATCTAATTTAGTAGTTCTTAATCTTAATGCATTTGCAATAACAGAAACAGAGCTAAAACTCATTGCAAGTGCTGCTATCATTGGGGAAAGTAGAATTCCAAAAAATGGATATAAAACCCCTGCTGCAATAGGAACTCCAACCGAGTTATAAATAAGAGCGAAGAATAAGTTCTGCTTAATATTACGCATCACTTTATTACTCAAATTCTTAGCTTTTACAACCCCATGAAGATCTCCTTTTACCAGCGTGATCTTTGCGCTTTCTATGGCAACATCTGTCCCGGTTCCCATAGCAATCCCCACATTTGCCTGAGCTAATGCTGGCGCATCATTAATCCCGTCTCCTGCCATCGCCACTTTCTTACCTTCGGCTTGTAAACGTTTTACCTCGCTTAACTTATCCTGAGGTAAGAGACCGGCCTTAAATCCGGTAAGGTGCAATTCGTCTGCTACAGCTTTGGCAGTATTCTCATTATCTCCGGTAAGCATATAAACCTCAACCCCCGCATCCATCAAATTTTGAATAGCTTTTTTACTGGTTTTTTTAATAGGATCTGTAATAGTTACATATCCAGTTATTTTCTTATCTACTGCCAAATAAGAAACTGTTTTTCCTAACTTTTGTTCTTCACCAATTCTATTTTCAAGTTCTTTTGAAATTTCAGCATTAATTTCATGCATCAATTTATCGTTACCAATTGCTATTGATTTCCCCTCCAAAATTGCAGTTACCCCTTTTCCCGTAACTGCATTAAATTTTGAAGCTTCTTGAATCACACACATTTTTCTCATGAGCATATTTCACTGTTGCTTCAGCCAACGGATGTTCACTTAAAGCATTTACAGAAGCTATTTGTTGCAAGACATTATCTTCGGAAGAATTTGCATCAAGACTTACAATTTTCTCTACTGAAGGTTTCCCTTCTGTAATGGTTCCGGTTTTATCGATTATCAAGGTATCTATATCATCCATTTGCTCTAAAGCTTCCGCATTTTTAATAAGCACCCCATTCTGAGCTCCTTTTCCAACGCCAACCATTACAGACATTGGAGTTGCCAACCCTAATGCACATGGGCAAGCAATAATTAATACAGCTATAGCATTAATAAAGGCGTAAACATAAGCTGGATCAGGACCATAGATCACCCAAATTGCAAAGGTTATATAGCGAAATGAAAACAACAATTGGCACAAAATACCCCGAAATTCTATCTGCTAATTTTTGAATTGGGGCTTGAGACCTGCTGGCATCATTTACCATTTTAATGATCTGAGATAGCAAGGTTTCATCTCCCACCTTTTCAGCTTTCATAGTAAAAGTCTGATTCCCGTTAATAGTTCCGGAAGTTATCTTATCTCCTTCACCTTTATCTACCGGAATAGGTTCCCCAGTGATCATAGATTCATCTATACTCGTCTCCCCGCTTTCAATAATTCCATCTACAGGAATTTTATCTCCCGGTTTAACTCTAAGAAGATCTCCAACCACGATTTTATCTGTAGCAATAACTTCTTCTTTGCCATTTACCAATCTGGTAGCTTTGTTGGGAGCTAGTTTTAATAACTCTTTAATTGCAGAATTTGTTCTGCTGTGTGCTCTTGCTTCTAATAATTGTCCTAATAAGACCAGGGTTAAGATCACGGTTGCTGCTTCAAAATAAATATGAACGGTTCCCCCTTCGGTCTTGAACTGATCTGGAAAAAAATCTGGGAACAGCAGTCCAAAAACACTAAATATCCAGGCAACCCCAGAGCCAATTCCAATCAAGGTAAACATATTCAAATTCCAATATTTCACAGAGCGCCAAGCCCGTTCAAAGAACATCCAGGTGGCATAAAATACTACAGGAAGAGAAAGTGCAAATTGCACCCAATTCCAATATTTCAACTCCATGATGTCATATAAAGGATTATTCGGAACCATTTCTGACATTGCTATTAAGAAAATAGGCAATGTAAAAGCTACCGCGATCTTAAATTTTCTGAGAAGCTTTTGATATGATTTCTTTTCAGCAGAAACATCAGCTTCCATAGGGACAAGATCCATCCCACAAATTGGGCAATCTCCAGGTTCATCTTCTATAATTTCAGGATGCATAGGGCAGGTATATTTTTGGCCCCCAGATTTTAAACTTACTTCTTCCACCAAATCCATTCCGCATACAGGGCAGTCTCCCGGCTTATCATAAGTTTTATCTCCTTCGCAATGCATAGGGCAATAAAAGGTTCCTGTTCCTTTCCCTTTTGGCTTCTTATCTTGTGTAGGAGAAGCCTCAACTTTTTCACCATGATTAAAGATCTTATAATGATCTCCATCTTCTTTAAGTGCTTTTTGAAAATTTGTTAATGAGATATGAGATCTCATCTTAACTTCTGCCTCTGCTTTTTCAAGATCTACATGTACCTCTTCTACACCATCTACCTCCTTTAAAATACTTTCAACGTGAGATCTACACCCATTACAGGTCATACCACTTACCGCATATTTGTGAATCATTAAATTGTCTTTGGAAGTAGAATTTGTAGGATCATGAATTTCATATCTCCCACCATCATCTTTTAGCGCTTGCTGAAAAACTTCTATAGGAATATGTTTTTCCATAGTAATCTCAGCTTCTTTATTCTCAAGACTCACCTCTGCCTTTTCAACTCCGGATACTTCTTGAAGAGTTTTCTCCACGTGAGATCTGCATCCATTACAGGTCATCCCTGTGATGTTGTATATATGTTTCATATTATTTATTATTTATAGGATGATCTTTTGGGCAAAAAAGATCATCAAAAACCTAAATATTTAAAGCATGATTGATCTGAACCTATCCTGATAAATTATCGCTATTAAAAATATATAGCAACCAAATCAGCGAAATAGATCAGATCTAAAATGAAAATAGGTAATAGTTTATAGGGTACTATTTAACTTATTTGCCCAATCTATAACCAGTTTTTTATCGGCTTCAGAAAGTTTAGCATCCCAGTGTATCCAGGTATAAGAATTTAAAGGCATTTCCCCTCCCTCAACTTCTTCTGCAACCTCATCCAACTTTTTCTTTTGCTTCTTGGTTGAATACGATGCAAACTCGCTGAAATTGAAATGTTTTTTACCATCTTCTACATGGTTTGATAAATACATAGCCACCGGCTGAATTTTATTGTACCATGGGTATTCTGTATTATTGCTGTGACAGTCATAGCAAGATGTTTGAAGAATGCTATTCACGTTTTCGGGAACATTGTAAACGGTAGCAAATGAAGTTTTTGGATCTACTTCTTCTTGATTTAAATCTGAAGGGATAAATTGTATGGCAATCAAGGCTATTAACATCACCCAACCTATCACTTTTAATATTTTCATTCTTATTTTTTTATTAAATTTATTACATAAACTTCTAAAAAAGCAATTATTACCCTCTAAATATTAGAAATCATTCTATACAGAATCTTCAAACATAAAAAACCCGGATAAGCCGGGTTCTTTATCTCTTTCAACTAACTAATAAAAAATTTAGGCTAAAAATGCCTCGCATGCATTTACACATTCTCTACATGCTTTTGCACAATCTTTACAATGTTGTGTGTCGTGTTTCCCGCACTCTTCTGCACACGCCTCACAAACTTTCTTACAATATTTTACAAGATCATTTACATCTTTATAATTGGTAGCTAGTAATTGGTTTAGTGTTGAACAAACTTCGGCACATGCCCTGTCAATTCTTATACAATCTACCATCATCTTTACATTGTCTTCATCTAAACATGCATCTGCACAATAGTTACAATGGTTTATACAATTTCCTAATGCATGTATCAACTTATCATTTCTCATAATTACTGGTTTTTGGTTATATCCAAAGTTAATAATTGGAATTCTTAAAAAGTTTTAATGTAATTGTAAGAGTTACCTAATTCTGCAACTATTTACACCTCTTTCTTAGATGCTATGTCTTTCCATTCCCAACCATCCTGCTCTATTAATTTTGAAAATATCAATCTGTCATGTAACATTTGATTAGTATATGCTGTTTGATGGTTATAGAAAATATGATTTTTTAATAATGATGTTTCCATCTTATCGGGTTGTTGTTCTCCAACAAGACTTAAATGTGAAACTTCTTTAATCACTTCAGCATAATTAACTAGCGCTTTAGAGATTGATGCTAATTTATTCTCTGTTATTTTATAATCTGAATTCAGACCGGTTCGTAAGAAAAATACAGCTTCATTTAATTTTGCCAATTGTAAAACAATAGCATGATTTTTATTACTATCATGAAAATAGTGAATAACGGGATATGCTCTGTGATTTTGATTATGTTCTAAGATATCACTTGAAAAAGTTTGTAACCTATCGATTAAAAAATCGAAATCTTTTCCATTCCATCCATTCAATATTACTTGTTGCGGGCTGTCTCCTAAAGTACTAAGGTTGATGCCTAATTTTCGTTGTTTAATTATTGCCGAAAGAACCGGGATAAAATAGGTTACAGACATGGTAATTAAAATAAGCCCCGTTAATGCATACACATTGGTAATAATTCTCCAAAAATCTGTAGAAGCCACAAAATCTCCCTGGCCTAAAGTGGATAGTACAAATCCAGAATAATAGATTTTCTCCCAAATGTCTGCAGGAAGCTTTGTAGTGCTGTTTATTATAGAATCTGGGGTAGAAGAAAGCATGAAAACCATACTTGAAAAAAGCGAAAAAACCCAGATTAATATAATAGCAATTAGTAAAAGATATCCTGTTTTAGACAACAATTTGGAATTCCCGTTGTTACCCGACAACTTTAACATGAGCTTCCAAAACAAATGAGAAAACCTACCTGTAAACCATCCCCCACCCTGAAGAGATAATGTTGTTTTTAAAATATCCAACACCACTCCAACATAAAGACCGATTCCAACTAATAAGAACAGCAAACTCATAAATTGATTTTGATAGCTTGGGTTAAGCTAAATAATCTCTCTTAGCTTAACCCATCTTTTAAAACTGATTAATATTTTTCTAAGATTACTTTAGAGTTTCCTCCACTCTACCACAATTCAACATTTTAGAACCAAAATATGGGTTTCGAATGTCTTTTGTATTGGCATACCAGTAATCTCCTTTTCCTTCAAAGGCCATTGGGCAATATATTTTATAAACTTCTCCGCCAGATAAAGCTCCGTCCAGTGCTGCTCCTAATTGCGCAGTCAGTTCAGAAAATGCTTCTCTTTGAGAATTAATATCGTCTGTATTGGCAATTTTCTTGGTAGGCTCTACTAAAGCTTTTGTTTTTTCAGCTTGAGCCAAAGATGTAATTAACATTTTCGCCCCATCTTTAGCATCTTGCGGATTATCTAAGGCCAATGCGGCTTGAATCTTTGCATATTGCTGAAATACAGCCGCCATTTGCTCATCGCTAAATTTTGCTGTGGCTTCACTCATCCCCATCTCGTCAGAATTCTCATCTTCCATCATGTTATCATGATCCATATGCTCTTCAGAGTTCATTTCATGATTGGCATCATCTGCCTCATTACTCTTATTATCTCTACAAGAAGTTAGTGTTAAACTTCCTCCAATAAGGATCAACATTGTAAAATTTCTTACTTTCTTATTCATAATATTCAATTTTAAATAGATTATAAATTTACCTATTTATTCTTTTGAGTTAATTACTCTTCTAATTGTGGGGGAGGAAATAAACCATAAGGTAAATCCACTTAAAACGGTTACTAATCCCATGATAGAGAATACTCGTAATAAATAGTTATTAATATTATCTCTACCTTCATAATCCATAGTATGTGTCATCCATAAAAAATCAAACCATCTCCAGTCTCTATGTCTTACCATTTTAAAATCGCCTGTTTTTGCAGCTATATATGCCTTTACATTTTCTTTGGTATTATAAGTTACCACATATGCAGGTAATGATCCTCCCCGATATTCACTATGATTTCCTACTTCTGTAATTCTTTCGATATTTAAAACTTTAAGATCTGATCTCATATTCTTAGAGGCTACCTGTAAAGCTTCATCACGATTAATTTCTATTTTAGATTCTCCAGATTCTGCATTAATTAATTTAGAGTTATTTATAAAATAATAAGGTTTTCCGGCAATACTTTTTAGCTGTAAAGAATTTATACCTCCTTTAAAGTTTAAAGCAGAAGGACTTTTAAGATTTTCAAATTGCACTTCTGTTTTCTTCTCATTTAAAAATTGATCTCCATGAATTTCATCTATATCGGTCCAACTAAAATATAATCCGCTAAGCGTCCACATTATAAACTGTATCCCTATAAATAAACCTAGGTACCGATGGAATTTTCTAAATTTCTTTGCCGTATGTCTGTTAACCATTAAAACTTCATTGATTTAATTGATTAGGATTTAAACCGCTTCAAAGCTAAATAATAATTGCAAAATGGTCTATCTGCTAAGCAATTCTCCTAAAAATTAATACCCAAAATTAGCTCTTTGAGCAACCTAGTTTCAATTATTGCTTTTTCTTCTTATTCTGCATTTCCATTTCCGCCTGATGAGCTTTCATTTTAGTTTTCATTTTTTCCATCAATTCCGGATTTTCATGTAAAAATTGAATCATATTATCCATCATCTTATCAGCCATCTCAGGGTTGGCCTTCATTTTAGCATGCATGTTTTGCATCATAGCTTCGTGCATGGAAGGATCTTCCATCATTTTGGCCTTCATTTTATTCATCATCATCATTTGCATATCCTGATCGCTCTCCATTTTATCCTGCATCATTTGCTTCATTTTTTCATGCATCTCTGGGTTGGCTTTCATAATCTCCATCACTTTTCCATTTTCCATCATTTCCATATGGTCTTTCAGCAACCATAGATCACCATTTTGACTATTATGAACAACATTCATAAATTCCATGAATTTGGTCTGGTCATTTACAATCTCTTTGTAAACATCATTTCTAAACTCATTCTCTGCTAAAGCTTCTGAGGCAGTTTGTGTAGTTCCACAACTAATTGCCAGGAAACTTAACATTGCAACAATTGATACTCGAAATACATTTTTCATGATATTAAAATTTAATTGGTTATTAAAATCTCACTAAAAGTCCGCCTCCAGCACCAAATCTATTATCATAACTTCCCATAACAGAAAAGTTCTTAGATAAGAAATATTGAGCTCCAACGGTTAAGGTTTCTTCTTTTGCATAATTTACACCTTTAGGTAAGTCTTCTACCCATCCAAAATTTGCCTGATATTCATATTCTCCAAAAACAGAGAATCTTGGAAAGATCATAATTTCTCTTCCTATACTTATTTGAGGCCGTAATTTATTATCTATTCTCACATCCAGATCGAACATATAAGGGGTGAAATATCTTATCCCAGCTATAGCAGTAGTACTAAGTTCATCCAAACTTTTATCATTTTCATTTTCCAGATTAACACCTCCAAAAACTCTCAGCCAATCATATAGATAATACTCATAACTAAATTCAGCCTCTAAATTCTTGTTCCAGCCATATTCTGCTCTTAAATTGAATTGATTTCTAATATTAGAAGAGGTTAGCCTTAAACTCGACATATGCGAAGCAGCATTAAGAGTACCCCAAGTATAAAATTGATTGGTTTCTGCTATGAGTTTAGATTCCGGGTATCCTTTCATTCTTGGATCTCGAGGGGTATCATAACTTACAATTCTCGCCATTCCTCCCATCATATGATATAAAATATGACAGTGAAAAAACCAATCTCCATACTCATTCCCATAAAATTCAATGGTCATTTGCTGCATTGGAGGAACATTCACCGTATGCTTAAGTGGAGAATATTCCCCATTTTCATTAATCACCCTAAAAAAGTGACCATGAAGATGCATAGGGTGATGCATCATGGTTAGATTATTAAAAGTAATTCGAGTTACTTCACCTTGTTTGATCTTGATCTTATCTGATTCTGCTAACGGAACTCCATTAAGACTCCACACATATCTCTGCATATTTCCTGTAAGATTCAGAAGAATATTTTTAACAGGAAGATCCTTATCATAAGTGGTTTTTTCGGGAGATCTTAAATAATTGTAATTGTATTCAGAGAACATATCCATTCCCTGCATATCCATTTTTGAATCATCCATTTGCATAGAGCTTTTGTCCATGTTCATTTTTGAATGATCCATCTGGGAATGATCCACTTTCATGGTATCTTTTTTCATATCCATTTCAGAATCCTTCATTGCGGGATGCTTCTTACTCATGGAATCCGCCTTCATATTCTTATCCATTTTCATTTCTCCCATCTCTTTTTCATCCATATGCATTCCATATTTCTCCTTCATCTTAAATCGTTCATCTTGATGAGGTCTATACTTTAAAGCTGGAGCGCCCATTTTCATATCCATTTTAGCCATTTTTTGCATCATGCCTATCTTATCTGGTCTTTCTAAAACTTTAGCCTTTAAAACCTCCCCACTTCCTAAAAATGCAGATGCACTTCCAGAGCCATCTTGAGCCATGATTCTAAATTCAAGTTTTCCATCTTGAGGAATAGTCACTATAAAATCATAGGTTTCTGCAACCCCAATAAAAGTCTTATTTCTTTTTACCGGCACTACATCCTTTCCATCTGCCGATACCAGCGTAGGGGTTTCACCTCCAAAAGTCATCCAAAATGAAGTAGATGCAGCACCATCTATGATTCTAAGTCTAACTTTTTCTCCTGGTTTTAGATCTGGATATTCTACGGTTTGCTTTCCGTTAATTAAAAATGCAGGATAATAGATGTCTGCAATATCTGCTCCTTCCATTCTTTGTTTCCAAAAATTAACTTGAGCTCCTAGAGCTCCTCTAGCTATAACCTTATTTAAAGGAGTTGCCGTTCCTTTTTTGATCCCATACCATTCGCTACCACGTTTTAGTGTTCGTTGTACGTCTCTTGGCTTTTCATTGGTCCAATCTGATAACATTAGTACCAAATCTTTATCATAATCTAATGTACTTTGCTTAGGTTGAATTACTATAGAACCAAATACGCCGCTCTGTTCCTGTAACATGGTGTGAGAATGATACCAATACGTTCCAGATTGTTTTATAGAAAATTCATACCTCATTGTTTGTCCCGGCTTAATGGGAGGAGTACTTACATAAGGAACACCATCATAAAAATTAGGCAGAATCATCCCATGCCAGTGCACAGAAGTTTCCACACTCATATTATTGGTAACTAAAATCACCGCATATTCCCCTTCTACAAAATTTAAAGTTGGTCCAGGAATAGTACCATTTACCGTCATTCCTTTTACATCTTTCCCTGCCTTATTCACCATTTCCTCCTTAAGTTCAAGTTTATATTCATGAACAGGAAGATTTTCAACATTTCCTTCTACAGATTTTTCCCGCTGTGCATACCCTAACAAACCTGAAAGGAATAAAACAACGAGTAAAAATAAATTCTTCAGCATTGCATTTTTCTTTTAGATCTAAAGAAGATCTTTTAATCTCCCCAGATCAACTTATATAATTATGTTCAATAAAAAATGCCCAGCATTTAATACTGGGCATCTATAAAATTATTTCGATTCATGTTCTAATCTATATAACATCTTTTTCATCTGGGCAATTTCTTTTACTTGAGCTTCAATTATTCCTTCTGCAAGTTTTTTCACTTCCGGATCTTTAATATCTGCTCTCTTACTGGTAAGAATTGCAATAGAATGGTGAGGGATCATCGCTTTCATCCATAATACATCTCCAATTATAGGCCCTTGTGCTCGCACCAATCCTAATGCTCCAAGAAATAGCACTAAGCTACCAATGTAAATTGCCATATTTTTCTTCTTGTTCTTATACATATTCAGCATAAAAGAAAGCATAATCACTGCCATTGCAGCAATTCCCAGGCAGCTCATATAAAAACGAGTTAAACTGAAATATACATGATCAAATTCATAGGTGTTTAGATACATAGTTATGTACATGGCAACAAATGAAAGCCCAAGCATCCAAAAGAACTTGCCATAATTATTACCCTTCATATTGTGATTTTTATTTTCTGATGATTCCATATTTTTCTATTTTTTGGTTGGTTGAAGTTTTATTATTTATAAGTCTGTAATTAGATGTATAACCCATTATTCTTTAGCTTCACATATCTGTTTAATCGAGTCGAAACATAATTTTAAATCTGAATAATTCTCGACTACACTCGAACAGACCAAACTATTATTACTTTTTAATGGTCTTACTTACAGCACCACAATTTGGCATTTCTTTGCCAAAATAAGGATTGGTTACTTCCTCTACCGCAGAATACCAATAAGCACCTTTGTTATTAAAAGCCATCGGGCAAAACTTCTTATAGATTGCTCCTGCAGACAAGGCATCTTCAAACATAGGCCCCGCTTTTTCTGTAAATTGAGCGAAAAGATTTCGTTGCTCTTCAATATCATCCGTATCTGCCATTTTTTGAGCGATCTCTTTCATAGCTTCTCTTTCTGCTGAAAATGATTTGGCCATTTCTCTAGCCACGTCTTTCACAGTTCCTGCATCGTCATTAGATAAAGCCATTTTTATCTCAAGATAATTCTGCCATACCTTGCTAGTCATTCCATCTACAAATTCCTGATCTGCAACATCTGGTAAACTTTTTTCATTTTGTTTTATTTCTTCCGGAGTATCTATCTCTACAGATTGATTAGCATCGTTATTCTTGCAAGAATGAAGAGAAATCACGGTAAGCGCGATCATACCAAATTTTAAAAAATTAATTTTCATTTTTGATTGGTTTTTAGTTGATCTGCTAAATTACAGCAGATTACGATGGTTTATTGTTACAATTTGGGATATTTTTTATAGTATTTGGTCTAAAGAAATCCTAAAATTCTTGTTTAAGATCTCTATATGCACTCATACTCATACCCGTTTCATTTTTAAACTGACGAGATAAATAGTTCGTATTGCTATAATCTAAATGCTGACTTATTTCTGTAAAATTGAGTTCTTTAGCCTGAATCAATTCTTTTGCTTTTTCAATCTTCAGCTTGATAAAATATTTTTCAATAGTAATTTTCTCTGTAGAGGAGAACATCTTACTGATTTTGGAGTAGTCTGAATTCAGTTTTGATGCCAACAATTCTGATAATTTCCCATTAAGATTAAGCGGTAAATCATTCAACAATTTTATAAGTTCTAATTTCACTTTTTCTACTATAATCACCTCAGCATTGGTAATGAGCCCAAACCCATTTTCCAAAAGCATTTGCTCCATCTTTAATTGAGATTCAACTTCATCTTCAGTCTCGATAGACACACTACCCAGGAGCACTTCTTTCACATCTACACCTACCAACAGCAGTTCATCTTTAACCACTTTAATACACCTATCGCATACCATATTCTTTATAAAATAATTTTTTATCATCTTAATTGGTTCAGATTATCAACATGTTATTTAATAGTTCCTAAAGTTCTTGTAACCTCTCCACAGCCCAACATTGCAGCACCATAATATGGATTCTTTACTTCGCTGGAAAGACTCAACCAATCTGCTCCTCTATTATTATCTGCCATAGGGCAGTGCAAAACAAAGAGTTGTTGAGATGGAATTTTCAGTTTAGAAACCAACATGATTACCTCTGCAGAAAGCTCATCAAAACCGGCTCTAATCTCTTTTAGATCTTTGGCTTCAGAAAGTTGCTGAGTTCTGGTTATTAATTGGGTTCTAACCATTTTCCAAACCTTCTCTCCTTCTCCGCTAAAACCAGTTTTATCTATTTCCTCAACCTTTGTTTTTAATAAATTAGTCTGTTTTTTTGAAATCTGAAGATCATCTGCAACCAACGCATCTTTCAACTTTAAATAATTAGATAACAGTTCTTCTATATTTTCCAACTCCTCTTTGGTTAAACTAATTTTATCCTTAGAATCTCCTTCGCCAAATTCTGGATTCATCATACTTGGCCTTCCAGATAATTGCACCGCAGCATCTACCGTAAAAGTTCCGTTAGACACTATTTCTTCTCCCGGTTCTAATCCAGCTTCAACTATATAAGAGTCTCCCAAGGCAGGTCCTAAAGTGATCTCCCTAAGTATAAATCCTGAATCGTCTTTTACATACACCACAGATCTTTTCCCCGTCCATAACACGGCAGTTTTTGGAATTACAATCTCTTCGGAATCTTTTACTCCAACCGAATTCTTTACAATTCCAGACACGAACATCTCCGGTTTTAACTTTCCATCTTTATTACTTACCTCAATTCTTGCCGTTGCAACTCTGGTTTGAGAATTTATAAGCGGATCTATAAAAGTAATTTTCCCTGTAAAGGTTTCACCCGGAATGGAATTTACAGTGTATTCTACCTCACTACCTTCTTTTACCCAATTCAATTCACTTTCATAAAGATCGAACAACACCCAAACTTTAGAAAGATCTGAGATCTCATAAATTGGCATTCCTCGCTCCACATAATCTCCCAGTTCCACCATTTTATTAGTCACAATTCCATTAACATCTGCACTTATCGGGAAACGCTGAATGGCTTTTCCGCTAGATAGAATTCTGTCTATTTGAGAATTTCCTATTTTCCAATTTCTTAGCTTTTCTTTCGCCGCCTCAAACAACTCCGGCTGACTTTCTTTAATACTTGCAGCTTGTAATAATTCTTCTTGCGCAGTTACCAATTGAGGGGAATAAATAATAGCTAAAGTTTGGCCTCTATTTACTTTCTCCCCAGTAAAATCTAGATTTAAACTTTCAATTCGCCCTGGAATATGAGTAGATTGAGAATATGCATTTCTCTCGTCAACCTGAACTTTTCCATTTAGCCTTATCTCTTTCTCGGCATTATCTTTTCCCACTTTCATGGTAGTTACATTCGCGAGTTTCATGGCATTTTCACTCATTTGATATGCCTGAGAGTTTCCATTTCCCCCTTCAGAATTTAAAGGGATTAGATCCATCCCACAAATGGGACATGCTCCCGGTTCACTTCTACGTATTTGTGGATGCATCGAGCAGGTCCAAATAACTTCTTCTGCATTTTCATGTCCATGCTCTGCTCCTGAAGCTACATTATTGGTAGTTGGTTTTATCAACCAACCTATTAACGCTCCCACCAATAAGGTGGCGATTACAATTCCTATTATTTTCTTAGTTTCCATACTTCTTAATATTTAGTGGAAGAATTTTAAATCTGACTGGTTAGCCAGTAAATAATCCAATTTTGCTTTCGCTATAAATCCAGATTTAAGCGCTTCTATCTGTTGCGTCTTTAAGCCTAGAATATCCTGATTCATTTGCAGCACTTCTTCAAAATCTGTAATAGCATTACTAAATCCGGAGATCAAGAGTTTATTGGCCTGCCCGGAACTTTTTATTTGACGATCATATAGATCTATCAATTTTCTTGATTTATTAATTTCATAAAGCGTCATTTCATACATGGTTTGTAGCTCATTCTTTTGAGCCTCTTTTTGCTGAACAACACTCTTAGCCATAAATATGGCTTCCTGCTTGGCTGCCTTATATTTCTTCTGAAAGATGGGAAGGCTTATTGAAAGCATAGGCATAATAGCATCTTGCCCATTCATTTCAGGATTAGCATCGGTTCTTTTAGAAATAATAGAATAATCTACCCCTAGACCAATCATAGGCAGCGCATTTTTGCTTGCTACCACTTGCTTGCTGCTCATAAGCTTCTTGTTGCTTTTCTAAACCTACAAGCATTGGATTCTCCTTAAATAGACTTGTTGTATCTATAAAAGTTTTAGGAGCTTCAAAATTTAGAGTGTCTTGAACCGTGATCTCAATTTCACTTTTTTCAGCTAAAATCAATTTTAGTTTTGTCTTTAAAGGTTTTAGCTGATCTTCTAATAATTCGATCTCTGTAGATGCTCCATCTCTTCTTATATCAACTTTCACGATATTAGACATGGGGGCATTTCCACTTTTAAATCGGCTTAAAGACAATTCTCTATAAGAATCTAATATTTCTAAATTCTCTTTTTTAAGCTGAATGGTTTTTTGAATGGCATAAATTTCAGCATAAACAGCTTTCACCTCAAAGAAAACCTGATTTCTGATGTCTAGATATTGCTGAAATTTAGCTTCTGCCATTAAGTTGGCAGCACTTTTTTTAGCCTCTAGCGTTCCAAACCAGGGAAACATTTGCATTAAAGAAAATTTAGCTTCCTGAGCTCCCACTCTGGTTTCTATCATTTTCCCAAAAGCACTCATAGTTAAGGTTGGATCTGGCAAACTTGCTACCTGAGGCGCTTGTTGCATTGCCGCTTCAAATTGGGTATAAGATGCTTTTACCTTCGGATTATTTTCTGCAGCTATTTGCAGATATTCCTCTAAGGTTTGAGCCTTCAAATTATTCCCAACTAATCCTAAAAACAAGAATAGCAGAAATATTGATTTATATGTGGTTTTACATTTCATCTTCTTAAAGTTCATTATTAGTAGATAGATTTTGTTGTTCTTCCTTTTTAACTACAGATTCTCTCCAATACGCTTGTAACACAGGAACTACAAAAATGGTCATGATCTGGATGATCATTCCTCCAACTATTGGAATTGCCATAGGCACCATAATATCTGCTCCTTTCCCTGTAGAAGTTAGCACCGGGAATAAGGCAATTATCGTAACCGCGGTGGTCATCATTGCAGGGCGAACTCGTTTTAATCCGGCCTCCATCACCGCTGCTCTTACTTCAGCTACAGTTTTAGGGTTCTTGCGTTCAAAAACCTGATGTATGTAGGTTCCCATTAAAACCCCGTCATCTGTTGCTATCCCAAAAAGCGCGATAAAACCAACCCAAACTGCAACACTTAAGTTGATAGTATGCATTTGGAAAAGATCTCTCATATTCATTCCGGATATCGCAAAGTCCATAAACCAGGTTTGGCCATAAAGCCAGATCATGATAAATCCACCCGCAAAAGCTACAAATACTCCAGAAAAGTGGATTGTAGAGGCAATGATGGTTTTAAACTGAAAGTATAAAAGCAAGAAAATAATGATCAAACTTATCGGGATCACAATAGCCAATCTTTTTACAGCTCTCACCTGATTTTCATAATTCCCGGAGAACTTATAACTCACTCCCGCGGGAACTTTTAACTCTCCGGCGTCTATTTTTTTCTGAATATAATCTTGAGCATCGTTCACCACATTTACCTCAGCAAAGGCATCTTTTTTATCGAACAGCACATAACCAACAAGAAAAGTATCTTCACTCTTTATCATTTGTGGGCCTCGGGTATAATTAAGATCTGCTAATTCTCCTAAAGGGATCTGAGCTCCAGACATTGTTGGAACCAGAATTTTCTTGATACTTTCTGGATCATCTCTAAGTTCTCGTGGATATCTAACTCTTACAGGAAAACGCTCTCTGCCTTCTACCGTACTTGTAATTTCCATCCCTCCAACGGCAGTTTCTAAGGTTTGCTGCACATCTTCAATACTCAAACCATATCGAGCAATGGCATTTCTGTCAATTTTAATTTCCAAATAAGGTTTCCCCACAATTCTATCGGCAAAAACAGCCTCTTTTTTAACCGACGGTACTTCTTTTAAAATGGATTCTAATTTAAATCCAAAATCCTGAATGGTTTCCAGATCGGGTCCGTAGACTTTAATTCCCATAGGAGCACGCATTCCCGTTTGCAGCATCACCAATCTGGTTTCTATAGGCTGTAATTTTGGAGCGGAGGTTACGCCTGGCAAATTTGTGCGCTTAACAATTTCATCCCAAATATCATCTGGAGATTTTATCTGAACTCGCCAATTTCTGAAGTATTCACCATCTTCATCTGGAATAAGATCTTCTTTTGAAATTCTTCTTGAAATTGCCGTTTCATTACTCAAAGTATCTTTAGACTTAGTAATAAATCGGTCTTTGTTATCTACTTTAAATCGCATCCGCTTTCCATTTTCAGAAAGCATATATTCAGATTTATAATTGATGATATTCTCGAACATGGAAATTGGTGCCGGATCTAGAGCACTTTCTATTCTTCCCATTTTCCCAACAGCCGTTTCAACTTCTGGAATATCTGCAACGGCAATGTCTAATCGCTGTAAGAGTGTTTTTTGAAGCTTCCACCCCGGCATGAGGCATAGCGGTAGGCATCAATAAGAAACTTCCTTCATTTAAAGAAGGCATAAATTCTTTCCCAACTCCCGGAAAAGTATTGCTCATTCCAGTCCAAACTGAAGTGGTTCTAACATTCCATCCTACTTTTTCAAACCCATCTGCCGCAAAGCCAAAGATCTTCGGAAAACCAAGCCAGATCAAGATTCCGAAGAAAATAGTGATTATTGGAACCAACAAGAATTTACCTTTATTAAGCAAACACCAATTGAGAAGTCTGCTATAAAATTTTACTATTCCCATTAACGCTGCCAATGTTATCGCCAATAAGATTATTACAAATAGATAATTTGTTACGGTAGAATTTTGAACGCCTAATGGCATCCATTCTTGAGTTAGAAAGAAAAGCGTAACTGCCAGAATTATGACGATTGTAACCAGGCTGGAATACTTACCCAAAAATTGAGGATTTCTATCTTCTAATAACTTGATTACTCCTATTACCACCAGCGCTAATGGCAACCAAAAACTGAAATATATAGCCAAGAACAAGCCGATAACAATCAATGCTATATTCCATATTCTCGCAACCTTCTCCTTTTGAATTCTTAAATTAAATGCAAAATAAGAAAGCATTGGCAACACAAAAATCCCGATAAGAAAGGCTGCTCCTAAAGCAAAGGTTTTGGTAAACGCCAAGAGGTCTAAATAGTTTCCCTTCGGCATGCTCCATAAAGAATACCGGGATAAAACTTACAATGGTGGTAGCAAGCGCGGTTGTAACCGCCGGAGCAACTTCTACCGTTGCATTATGAATTATCTCTAAAAGTCTCTTTCCTTTTGCATTCTTATTTTCGGGCATTTCTAGATACCTGATGGTATTTTCTACAAATACGATCCCAACATCTACCATTACCCCAATGGCAATTGCAATTCCTGAGAGTGCTACCACATTTGCGTCTACCCCAAAATAACGCATCGCAATAAAAGTGACCAAAACAGCAACCGGTAATAAACTCGAAATTAAAATTGACGCTCTTAAATTGAGGACCAAAACAATGATTACTATTATACTTATTAAGATCTCATGAGAAAGGGCATTTTCTAGAGTGCCAATGGTTTCATTTATTAAGGTTGTTCTATCATAAAACGGAACTATAGTTAGTTTACTTACCGTCCCATCTGCTAAAGTCTTTTGAGGGAGACCTGCCGAGATCTCTTTAATCTTCTCCTTGGTATTCTTGATTACTTGTAGCGGATTTGATCCATATCTTGCCACTACAACGCCACCTACAACTTCTGCGCCTCCTTTATCTAATACTCCTCGTCCTTTCTGCAGGGCCCAAATGAACAACTCCCAGATCTTTTATAAGAATAGGCTTATTATCTGTTTGAGAAACAACCGTATTCTCAATATCTTCTACAGATTTCACGTATCCCAAACCACGAACGAGATATTCTACCTTATTTATTTCTAAAGTTTTAGCACCAATATCGCGGTTAGAATTCTTTACCGCCATCATCACCTTATCTATCCCTAAATTGTAGGCTTTTAAAGCATCTGGATTAACATCTATTTGATATTCTTGCACATATCCACCAACAGAGGCTACCTCTGAAACTCCCTGTGCAGAACTAAGTCCTAATTTTACATAGTAATCCTGTACTTTTCTTAATTCATGAAGATCCCAACCTCCGGTTACATTCCCTTGAGGATCTCTTCCTTCCAAAGTATACCAAAACACCTGTCCTAAAGCCGTAGCATCTGGGCCTAGACGTTGGAGAAACGGAAGGAGGCAATAATCCAGATTGTAAAGAATTCAATTTTTCAAGAACTCTAGATCGAGACCAATAAAATTCAACATCTTCTTCAAAAATGATATAGATACTGGAAAACCCGAACATAGAGGTACTTCTAATAGATTTAACTCCAGAAATCCCCAATAATGTAGTGGTAAGAGGATAGGTGATTTGATCTTCTATATCTTGAGGAGAACGGCCAGGCCATTCTGTAAAAACGATCTGCTGATTCTCTCCTATGTCTGGAATGGCATCTACAGGTACAGGATCTTTTGGTAAGAAACCCGTATTCCAGTCGAATGGAGTTGTTACCAGCCCCCAACCAATTACAAAAACAAGTAGCAATACCGTTACTAACCTGTTATAGAGAAAATACTTTATAAGTTTATTGAACATAAATTCAGAATAAATAATTTTCAGAAAATTGTATTTAAGTCATGCTTAATGAAGAAATTAAGCATAGCAATACCTTAAGAGATGTTTCCATTAGAGAATCATCTCAAAATCTTGAAAATTATTTAATCAAATAAGAAATACCTGATCCAGGATCTGGATATCGGCGACCAGCAAGGGCGGGGAATAATCATTAAAAGAAGTTACCTCTTTAGGCAATCCTTCAAATAAGTTAAGATAAGAATAAGTAAAAGCAGTAAAGAAGAGTTGTTGATTGAGATCTAAAGAATCAAAAGAGATCTTTAATTCGGTTTGACCGGCAACCTCAACTTTTTTATCGTGACAACAATCTGCTGCCATAAGATCTGCCTCATGAGTAGAAGCGTTCATCGCCTCCATTCCACAAGATTCCGCTCTAGAAAAAACAGCAGTATCAACTAGAAAATCGCCACAAAAATGCTTTTCTACCGTAAAAGAAAGGGTAGAGAACAACACCAGAACGGCCATTATCACAGAGATGATATTAGAAACTGCTTTTTTCATTAAAAACAAAAATACGTATAATTTTCGATTTTAAGAATTTCTTCAAATCTCTCACATAATAATAGAGATCAGTTTTTCTGAAGATTTAAACTTTTACGTTTTTTCCTTCGGCTTTTTAATCTTTGGTAGTAGAAGGCCGGCAAAAGAATAATTATAAAGACAGGATGGATCAAAAATCTACGCACATAGAATAGCCCCATATAGTTTCCATTCTCAAAATTTAAAAGTTCGTACAGAAAAGCGCCCATTCCTATAATAAACAGGACTGTAAATAATAAAAATGAGAATTTGACAATACTCTTTTCAAAGAATGCAATATATAAGATCCCTAATGAGATAATACTGTTTAACCAGAATCTCATGGTTAAACTAAATAAAAGCTTTGAAAGCTCAAAATGGGGGGCGCCATTATGAAGATATGCCAGTTCATAAAAATCGATCAACGGATCGTAGAACAAAGACTTCTCATAAAACCTGATAAGCACCAACAATGAAGTTAATAGACTTATTCCTATGATCCTGTATCTCATCTTCATAAGTTCTGATATTTAGAGAATAATCTTGCCCAGAGAACCCACAAGATAAATACGGTACCATATATAATTAATGGAAAAATTACTCCATGTAAAAATTGTGCATGCTGCGGAAACTTGTATAAACCTACCGCCAATACCGAAATTCGAGCAATATTCATCGCAGAAATACTAATACATCCAAAAATAATATAGAGCAATGTGATCTTCCACCTTCCGAAGAAAGCCAAGATAAAAGAGGTAAATAAGATCATAACACTTACTGCGTTGCAACCCTCAACAATTCTGGCAAGATAAACATCGTTAACAATAAGCTTCATAGAAAGCTCTTTTTGATGCGGAATTATTTGAGCATCAAAGCCAAAAATGTTAATAAGCCGCTCACTGAGTCTTGCTACATAATGTGTTATAGGATCTGGATAGTAATAATCTGATATGAAGTAAACCAGATATAAATGATACAACATAGATAGCACAATGTAGCTACCAAGGTAGATCACTATAAACCTTAAAACCGATTTGTATTTTTTGAATAACTGGAGCAAATTCAGAATCTGATTTTAACAAATTTATACATTTAGAAAAGCCTCTCTGAGAATATTTTAAATACTTTTGCACAAAAATATTAGCTATGTCATTTCAAGAATTAAGACCACAGGTAGAAAGCATTTTAGATAAAGATACCAATAGTGTTGAAGATAGATTAACCCAAGTATGTGAGTTATTAAAAGAAAATATATCTTACTATAACTGGGTAGGATTTTATTTTAAGAATGGAGATAAAGACGAATTAAAACTAAGTTCTTTTGCCGGAGAACCTACAGATCATACAATTATTCCTTTTGGAAAAGGAATCTGCGGACAGGTGGCTCTTTCTAATCAAAATTTTGTGGTGCCAGATGTAAAAGCGCAAGACAATTATATAGCATGCAGCATTAATGTAAAAGCTGAAATTGTGGTGCCTTTATTTTTTAACGGAGAAAACATTGGGCAAATAGATATAGACTCTCATACTCCAGATCCATTTTCGGCTGAAGATGAAGCTTTCCTGGAGTTTGTAAATGAAAAAGTTGCTGAAATACTCTAGCAACTTTTTCTTCTAACTAACTAATTAATAAAAACTTTATTCGGTGGCTACCGTTTCTTTTTCTTTGGTAAGCTCGAATACCCCTCCACCTTGAGAAAGCATTAATTTGTTTTCTGAAGGTGTAAATTCTAATTTCAATTTTACGAGGTCATATTTAAATTCGTTTTTGCTAACAGGAGTTGGCATAAAAGAAGGTTGATTGGTTCCTTGCGCCATCAACACTCCATCTTGTATAAAAAACTTGATTTTTATAGGTAACATTGGGGTTGAATAAGTCCCCACAATTGCTTCAAGATCGCTTAATGCAGGTTCATATTCTTTCTCAAAAACCGGCAATTGATAATCTTCATTAAAATAGATCTTCAATGGGCCTTTTGCCAATTCAGATGAATTCATATCTAAGCCATTTAAAATAAATGAGTAGGCAACTTTTTCCTCAGGAAAATAATAAGAGATGGATGAGAATCCGTCTATTCCCCCGCTGTGGCCGTAGACCAATTTATCTTCAAAAGGAATTTTAAAAATTCCATAGCCATATTGTTCTGATATATCTATCATTTTTTCAAACGTATCCTCTTTCAACAATTTCCCATTGAACAAGCCTGTAAAGAATTTATTTAGATCTGAAGGTGTAGATACCAATCCTCCGGCACCTAGGGAAACACTCATATCTGTTTCTGTTTCCGGCATCCAGTTCTTTCTCATTTTATAAGAAAGAGCTTCATTGTTATCTGTATCTATATGTCCACCAAAATAGGTGTTTTTAAGTTTTAACGGCTTTACTATTTTGTCTTGCAATACCTCTGAAAAACTTTTCTTGGTAAGATCTTCAATTATATAAGTAAGCAGGGCATAGTTGGTATTAGAATATTCAAATTTTTCTCCCGGACTAAAACTAGTACCATTCTTTTTAAAGATCTCCAACATTTCCTCTTTAGATTTTGGAGTCTCCATATATTCTAAATACGCCTGCTGATTGGTGTAATTGAACAATCCACTGTGATGATTCAGTAAAAATTCCATAGAGATCTTGGATGCATTTGGAATTTCTGGATAAAAGGTATCCAAAGTAGTATTCAAATCAACTTTTCCATCTTCAACCAATTGCAAAAAAAGCACCGCAGTAAAGGTCTTACTTATGGAACCAATTCTATATTTGGTATTTTTGGAAGCTTTTATATTTGAGGAAACATCAGCAAAACCTATAGATTTTTGATATATTTCTTTCCCATCTTGAAATAGGGAAAAGCTCCCCATTGCCTTATCGTTTTCAGCAATTAAAGAAAAAAGGCTATCCATTTTAGCTTTATTGAAGTCCTGGGCTTTTGCACAAATTCCTATCAATAAAAAACTAAATACTATTATTATTCTCTTCATATTTTTAATTTTTGAAGGTTTACATACCGGTTCTAATCGCTTCTACAGGATCTAATTTTGAAGCTGAAATTGCAGGAATAATTCCTGAAATCAAACCTATAACTACAGAAACTATGGTTCCTAAAAACATATTCCAGGGAGAGAGTACAAATTCAAACTCACCTGTTAATTGTGTAGCTACAATAGAAATTATCCAGACCAGGAAGAGCCCAACCATTCCTCCAATAACCGCTAAAATTACAGCTTCGAATAAAAATTGAGATAAGATGAACCTATTCTTCGCTCCTAGGGATTTCTGAATTCCTATTAAGTTAGTTCGTTCTTTAACACTCACAAACATGATATTGGCAATTCCAAATCCACCAACAAGAAGCGAAAATCCGCTAATTATAAGCCCTATAAAGTTCATTTGCCCGGTAATATTATCTATAAGATCTGTAAATCCTTTTAGCTGATTCACAAAAAAGTTACTTACCTCATCGGGTTTTAAACCTCTATAAGTTCTCAATTTTTGAGTAAGCACCGCAATAAATTCAGCATCATCTACATCTTCATTCGGTTTGATGATGATCTGCGGAAACGTAGATTTATTGTTATCGCCAAAAATTCTTCGGGTAACATTTACCGGCAAGAACACCTGACTGTCTTTTGAATTTCCGAAAAAGTTAGATCCCTCTTTTTTAAGAACCCCAATTACGGTAAACTTTCTTCCGTAAAGCCTTACCTGTTTCCCCATAGGATCTATTTCTCCAAAAAGATTGGTAGCAATCTCATCTCCCAGGATAATTACCGGAGAGCCACTTACAGATTCTGCTTCGTTAAAAAATCTGCCTTCTGCCAATTGCAAGCGCTTCAATTTGATAATATTCGCTTGTAATTGCACCAATATCTACAGAAGTTACCGTATTATCGCCATATTTTATAGATTCTCTCGGCACATTCAACGCAAAACTTGCAGCTTCCATGTCCGGCATATACCGCTTTAAATATTGATACTCATCATAAGACATATCCGGAAATTGCTCTGTTTTCCAACGAGGAATTTCTGTAGGTCCAAAAGAAAATCTCATTAAAATTATCGTGCTATTATCTAGAGAGCTTAAACTTCCCTTGATATTCTTTTCTAAAGAATCTACTGCCGCAAGTACGGCGATAATGGAAAATATCCCGATGGTGACACCTAAAAGCGAAAGAAAAGTTCGCAACTTATTGTTTCGTAATGCGTTAATGGCAAAATAAAAACTTTCCTTTAAGACCCTTAAATAGATTAGCATAGTAAAATCAGGTGTTTTGCATCAATTAAAGATAAGACGCCGGCATAAGTTTTTCGTTACAATTATTTTAAGAAATAAAAGTGTAGATCTTTAGATTTTGTGGTGATTTAATTACTTTTGCATGCTTAACAAACACAACACAATGAGCGATTTAAAATTGGCGAAATCAGCCCTAATTTCTGTATTCAGCAAAGAAGGCCTGGCTCCCATTGCAAAAAAATTAGATGAGTTAGGCGTTACTATCTATTCTACGGGTGGTACCGAAAAATTTATTAAAGATCTAGGAATCAACGTTATTCCTGTTGAAGATCTAACCTCTTACCCTTCTATTTTAGGCGGAAGAGTTAAAACATTGCACCCAAAGGTTTTCGGCGGGATTTTAAATAGGCAGGATCATGAGGGAGATGTTGCAGAAATGAAACAATATGAAATTCCTCAAATAGATATCGTGATTGTAGATCTATATCCATTTGAAAAAACAGTAGCCTCTGGTGCTTCTGAAGCAGACATCATTGAAAAGATTGATATTGGCGGAATTTCCCTAATTCGTGCTGCAGCAAAGAATTTTAAAGATGTTACCTGTGTATCTTCAGTAGAAGATTACAGCGAATTTTTAGAATTATTAAATGAAAAAAATGGAGAAACCAGCCTGGCAGATCGCAAAAAGTTTGCGGGAAAAGCTTTTAAAGTTTCTTCACATTACGATACCGCAATTTTCAATTTCTTCAACTCAGAAGAAAAAGTTTTCAAACAAAGCTTTTTACAGGGAAAAGAACTTAGATATGGTGAAAATCCGCATCAAAAAGGAACCTTCTTTGGAGATTTTGATGAAGTATTTGAACAATTGCACGGGAAAGAACTATCTTACAACAACTTGTTGGATGTAGATGCAGCGGTGAACTTGATGAACGAGTTTAAGAATGATGCTCCAACTTTTGCAATTTTAAAGCACAACAATGCCTGCGGACTTGCACAACGAGAGACTCTGCATCAAGCGTATGTAGATGCTTTGGCTGGAGATCCGGTTTCTGCTTTTGGGGGGGTTTTAATTAGCAACAAGGAGATTGATAAGGCAACTGCAGAAGAAATTCACCAATTATTTTGTGAAGTGGTAATTGCACCTTCTTTTTCTGCGGAAGCTAAAGAACTTTTAAAAGGAAAGAAAAATAGAATTCTATTGGTTTTAAAAGATGTTGCTCTCCCAGAACAAATGGTAAGAACCTGTTTAAATGGAGTTTTAGTACAAGACAGAGATAATAAAACCGATGCTCTTGAAGATTTAACAACTGCCACCAACAATAAACCAAGTTCAGAGGAGTTAAATGATTTGATATTTGCTTCAAAGATCTGCAAGCACACCAAATCTAACACTATCGTATTAGCAAAAAACAAACAACTATTGGCCAGCGGTACCGGACAAACATCCAGAGTAGACGCGTTACGCCAGAGTATAGATAAAGCAAATTCCTTTAATTTTGATCTAAAAGGAGCCGTTATGGCGAGTGATGCGTTTTTCCCATTTCCAGACTGTGTAGAAATTGCAGGAAATGAGGGAATCTCTGCTGTCATTCAGCCGGGAGGATCAATAAAAGATCAATTGAGTGTAGATTATTGCAATCAAAATAACATCTCAATGGTAATGACTGGAACACGCCATTTTAAACATTAATTTCATTACATTTACCTAACCTCAACTTACATAAAATACTATGGGATTTTTTGATTTTCTCATTGAAGAAATAGCAATAGATTTAGGAACAGCAAACACCTTGGTGATACACAACGACAAAGTTGTTGTAGACAGCCCTTCTATTGTAGCCCGTGACAGAACTACGGGAAAAATTATTGCCGTGGGAAAAGAAGCTGCCATGATGCAGGGGAAAACCCATGAAAACATTAAAACTATTCGCCCTCTAAAAGATGGTGTAATTGCAGATTTTGATGCCAGTGAAAAAATGATCAGTATGTTCATTAAGGAAATTCCGGCATTAAAAAAGAAAATGTTCACTCCGGCTTTAAGAATGGTAATTTGTATTCCGTCTGGGATTACAGAAGTTGAAATGCGTGCTGTAAAAGAAAGTGCAGAGCGTGTTAACGGGAAGGAAGTGTACTTAATTCACGAACCAATGGCAGCAGCTATTGGTATTGGGGTAGATATCATGCAGCCTAAAGGAAATATGATTGTTGATATAGGAGGTGGAACCACCGAAATTGCAGTTATTGCCCTTGGAGGTATTGTATGTGATAAATCTATAAAGATTGCAGGAGATGTATTTACAAATGATATTGTGTATTACATGCGTACCCAACACAACTTATATGTTGGAGAGAGAACTGCTGAAAAAATAAAAATCCAAATTGGTGCTGCTACTGAAGATCTTGAAGTTCCGCCAGAAGAAATGAGCGTTCAAGGACGTGATCTTTTAACCGGAAAACCTAAACAGGTTCAAATTTCTTATAGAGAGATTGCTAAAGCTTTAGACAAATCTATCTTAAGAATTGAAGACGCGGTAATGGAAACCCTTTCTCAAACTCCTCCAGAATTAGCTGCCGATATTTACAATACTGGTATCTATCTTGCAGGTGGTGGATCTATGCTTAGAGGATTAGATAAAAGACTATCTCTAAAAACAGATCTTCCAGTATATATTGCAGAAGACCCGCTTAGAGCCGTAGTTAGAGGAACAGGAATTTGCCTTAAAAGCCTTGCCCGATATAAGGGAATTTTGATAAAGTAGTAACCACTTATGCAGCAGATATTTAATTTTCTTATCCGCAATAAGAATAATATTTTATTCCTGTTGCTGCTGGTACTTTCTTTGTTTTTAACAATCCAGTCTCACTCCTACCACAAAAGCAAATTTATTAGCTCTGCTAACTTTATTACGGGTGGTATTTACGGTTGGGCAAACGGGGTACAATCTTATTTTCATCTGGAAGATTATAACAAACGTCTGATGGAAGAAAATAAGCAGTTGCACAACTTACTGGCTGCTACCAAAGATTCTATCACTTTAGAGCAAATTACAGATTCTACATCCTTCAACAGCGTTTATCAATTTAGAGTAGCCAAGGTTATTAATAACAACTATTCAAAAATTGATAATTACATCACTATTGAAGGTGGGAAAAATTCAGGCTTGAATCCTGAAGATGGAGTAATTACAAGTCAGGGAATTATTGGAATTGTAGATAAAGTAACCAATAACTACGCAAGAATTATTTCTATTCTGAATAGTGAATCAAAGATCAATGCGCAGTTAAAGAAATCTGATCATTTTGGATCTTTGGTATGGAACGGAAAAGATCCCAATACAGTTCAGCTTATAGATGTGCCAAGGTTAGCTCCTGTAAAAAAAGGAGATACTATTGTTACTGGTGGTAAATCGCTAATTTTTCCGCAAGGAATTCCTATAGGGCAAATCGTAGATTTTGAACTGGATAATAACGAAAGCTATTACACTATAAATATTCGGTTGTTTAATGACATGACCAGTATTGGCTATGTATATGTAATAGAGAATAAGATTAAAGCAGAAATTAAAGAATTAGAATCTGTAGATGACTAATACAATTATCACAAATACGCTAAGATTTATCTTTTTGATATTATTACAGGTATTGCTCCTTAATAATATCAACTTTCTTGGGTATGTGAATCCGTACCTGTATGTCATCTTTTTGATTCTTTATCCATTTAATACTCCCCAATCCCTATTCATCATTGTCTCCTTCCTTTTAGGACTGACAATTGATACTTTTGAGGATAGCGGAGGGATAAATGCAGCGGCCTGTTTAGTAATTGCCTATATAAGACCTACAATATTGAGATTTTCTTTTGGGGTGAGTTATGATTATCAAACTGTAAAACTAACCAACACCCCATATGGCGCAAGATTGGGTTATATAATGATCCTGGTCTTTTTACATCATCTGATATTATTTACCTTAGAAATGTTTGATTTTTCACATTCCTTCTTAATTTTGAAAAAGACTTTATTCTCCGGAATATTTTCTATCATGCTTATACTTATTAGTTTAAGCTTGTTCAAACCTAAAAGGCGATGAGAAGGATTTTACTTTACATATTGATAATCACTACAGGAATTATCTTTCTGTCACGCTTATTTTACCTTCAAGTAATAGACACCTCTTTCGCAAGACTTTCAGAGAACAATGCTATAAAAGTGGTTTATGACTATCCACAACGCGGCTATATCTTTGATAGAAATGGAGAACTTTTGGTTTCCAATCAGCCTTCTTATGATGTGATGGCAATTCCAAGAAATGTAAAAGCTTTTGACACTGCCGAATTTTGTAAGATTCTTAATATTACTCGAGAAGATCTTGTGAAGAAATTAGACAAGGCCAAGATTTATTCGCCTAGATTACCTTCAATTATCATCCCTCAGCTTACTAAATCTGAATACGCCTATTTTCAGGAGAAAATGCGAAATTATGAAGGATTTTATATTCAAAAACGTTCCTTAAGAGATTACCAAACCAAGAATGGCTCTAACGTATTAGGATATATTACAGAGGTGAACAAGAAAATAATCGATGAAAATCCTTATTATATTTCTGGAGATTTAATAGGAAAACAGGGAGTTGAAGGATATTATGAAGAATTACTTCGTGGAGTAAAAGGAGTAAAATATATTCAGAAAGATCGTTTCAACAGAGATATTGGAGCTTATAAAGATGGTATTTTTGATACAGTTCCAAAAAAAGGAAAAGATATCAATATCACTATCGATGCAGTTTTACAGGCTTATGGCGAAAAATTGATGGAAAATAAACGAGGTGGAATTGTAGCTATAGAACCTAAAACAGGAGAAATTTTGGCTATGGTAACAGCACCTTCTTATGATCCTGCCCTGTTAATGGGACGCCAAAGATCCGCCAATTTCACAAAGCTATACTATGATACCATTGCAAAGCCTTTATATGACAGAGGTCTATTGGCAGAGTATCCTCCAGGATCTCCTTTTAAAACTATAAATGCCTTGATCGCACTTCAGGAAAATGTGGTGACTACGGAAGATAGATTTTATTGCAACCGTGGCTATGCTTATGGGAGAGGTAGAAAATTAGGATGCCACGCACACCCGAGTCCGCTTTCTATGATTCCTGGAATTGCACAATCTTGTAATGCCTATTTTGCGAACGTATATAGAAGAATTATAGAAAAATATGACACGCCGCAGGAAGGAATGGATGTTTGGTCTAATCATTTAAAAAGTTTTGGATTGGGCGGATATTTAGGTTCTGATCTTTCTACTGGTAGGCCTGGAAAAATACCTGATGCAGAATATTATAACAAAATTTACGATTACCCTACCTATAAATGGTTTTCTACAGCTACCCTATCTAATGCCATTGGGCAGGGAGAAATCTTGATGACTCCAATACAATTAGCGAATATGACCGCCGCTATTTCTAATAAAGGCTGGTATTACACCCCCCATATTTTAAAGAAAATTGAAGGTCAGCCAATCACCGACGAAGCTTTTACCAAAAAACATATGACCACTATAGATGCCAAAAACTTTGATCCTGTTATTGAAGGAATGCATCAGGTTTATATGAATGGAACTGCTGCAGCCTTAAGAATCCCGGGAATTGAAATTGCAGGTAAAACAGGAACTGCAGAAAACTTTGCCAAAGTTAACGGCAAAAAAACTCAGCTTACAGATCATTCCATTTTTATTGCTTTCGCTCCTGTAGACAATCCAAAAATAGCCATTGCCGTTTTTGTTGAAAATGGATATTGGGGAGGAAGATATGCCGGAAGAATTGCCAGTTTAATGGTAGAAAAATATATAAAAGGCACCATAACCAGAACCGATATGGAAGATTGGATTATGTCTCACAGCCTGGAAGATGAATATGCAAAACCGTATAGCGGCCAACCTTTCTCAATAAATAATTAATGGCTAAAAGCTCTATAAGTTTTGATTGGATTACGATTCTAATATACCTTCTCCTCATAAGTTTTGGATGGATGAATATCTACTCTGCCTCTCTGGGAGATACCCCTGCTTCTATTTTTGATTTTAGCCAGACCTATGGGAAGCAAGCGGTTTGGATAATTTTGAGCTTAGTACTTATAGTAATTCTGCTTTCTATAGAAGCAAGGTTCTATATGCGATTTTCGAGTGTTATATATATTATTTCCCTGCTATCCATTGCTGGGCTATTTGTTATTTGGTAAAACTATTAATGGGGCAACTTCCTGGTATGTGTTTGGAGGAGTAAGCATCCAGCCGGCAGAATTTGCCAAAGTAGCCACTGCCCTTGCATTGGCCAAATATCTGGGAGATATAAATACCAATATTAAACTTTTTACCACACAGGTTAAAGCATTTATGATCATTGCTATTCCTGCCTTGATCATTCTACCTCAGCCTGATGCGGGAAGTGCCATGGTATACGCAGCATTTCTATTTCCATTGTATAGAGAAGGTATTTCAGGGATTTACTTGATCTTGTTGTTTGCTGCTATAGCCATTTTTGTATTTACACTTGTGTTCGGCCCAATCTACGTTACCATCGCTGTATTAGTATTATCATTACTAAGTCTATTCTTAAAGAAACGCAATCGGCCAAAGCTATTATTCATTCTAGTGATTGTTTTAGCCTCTATGGCTTACTCTTTCTCTGTAGATTATATCTTTCAGAATGTATTTGAACAAAGACACAGAGATCGCTTTAATATCGTTCTGGGAAGTGAAGTAGATAATAGAGGAATTGGATACAATACCAACCAGAGTGAAATTGCTATTGGAAGTGGAGGCTGGTTAGGAAAAGGCTGGACAGAAGGAACTCAAACCAAAGGACAGTTTGTACCGGAACAGCACACCGATTATATTTTTAGTACCGTAGGAGAAGAATGGGGATTTTTAGGATCTTCTTTGGTTATTGTACTTTTTATGTTATTATTACTTCGACTCATCATGCTGGCTGAACGTCAAAAATCTATATTTAACAGGGTGTATGGTTATAGCGTCACGGGAATCATCTTTTTTCACTTTCTGGTGAATATAAGCATGGTAATAGGTATTTTCCCTACCGTAGGGATTCCTTTGCCATTCTTTAGTTATGGAGGATCCGGTTTATGGAGTTTTACTATTTTACTCTTTATCTTTCTAAAATTAGATGCAGAAAGAATGTCCTTTTGGTAGCCTAAAGTTTAATTATAAGCAATCATTATCAGCCTAAGAGCAGCGCTCTACCAGCAAAATAACCGCCGCAACTAATAAGATTAAAACTGGGTAGATATATTTTCTTTTCATGTGATTTGTTTGGCTTCAAATTTATTGATTAATTATTGAACAGATAAAATATAAAAACGCTTCAAAAGCTATTATGCTCTTGAAGCGTTTCTTCAATAATAACTATCTAAAAGATTAATTTTTGATAGCTACTTTATTCTTTTTGATATTATTGATCTTGATATCGTCTAAAACATTCACTGCTTCTTCAACGTAAGCATCTCCGCTTAAACTTTTATGCCATCTATCTCTTTTCTCTTTTAAGATAGTATCGGTTTTTACAAGATCTAGCTCATAAGGAAGTGAGGTATAATTTAGATTAGAGCTATAATTTGAAATAGCATCAAATTTCTTAGCCTCATTTTCAATAAGATCTCTTCTAGTTTTATAAGAACTGTAGTTTAAAGGATACACCTCTTTATCGCTCTGGTCTTTTACCCATTTCGCATTTTGAGCGATTAAACCAAGTTGAGCACTTTTCTCCATTCTTTCTTTACTGTTAGAAATAGCCTGATCATAATCTATATACCCATTCCAAACTTTATACTTAGCAGGTGCTATTTGATCCCATGGTAATGGATTTTCATTATCCTTCTCTCCAACATCTATATAACTATATCTGTCTGGAACTACAACATCACTTTTAACCCCTTCTAACTGGGTAGAACCACCATTAACTCTATAGAATTTCTGAGTGGTAAGCTTAAGTGCTCCAAGATCTCCATATTCATTACTTCTTACAGTTTGGTTAAGATCTATAACATTCTGAACAGTTCCTTTTCCGTAAGTTTGTTTACTTCCAATAATAATTGCTCTTTTATAATCTTGCATAGCGGCAGCTAAAATCTCTGAAGCTGAAGCCGAAAGTTCATTTACCAGGATAACCATTGGTCCATCCCATAAAATACTAGGATCTGTATCTTCTAAGATCTCCTGACCTTCACCTTTAGATTTCACCTGAACAACGGGACCTTTTTCTATAAAAAGTCCTGCAATATCTACAACCGTTTTAAGAGATCCACCTCCATTATTTCTAAGATCCAGATACTAAGACCTTCCATACCTTGCTTTCTTAAGGCGAATGATCTCTTGTTTAACATCTGAAGCAGCATTACGCTCATTGTAATCTTCCATGTTGAAATAGAACTTAGGAAGATTGATCAATCCGAAGGTTTTACCGTTCTTCTCCACTACAGCAGATTTGGCATACGTTTCTTCCAACTCTACCACATCTCTGGTAATAGTGATATCTTCAATATTCCCCATTAATTTTTTCTTAACCGTCAAGGTAACTTTAGTTCCTTTTGGGCCTTTTATAAGATTTACCGCATCATCCAATCTCATTCCAACAATACTAATAGGATCTTTCTCGTCTTCTTGTTTCACTTTCAAGATCACATCTCCTTCACTTAATTTATCTGTCATCCAGGCCGGACCTCCAGAAATCACTTCCATGATGGTTATATTATCGCTTTTCTTTTGAAGTCTAGCTCCAATTCCTTCCAGCTTCCCAGACATTGCAATATCAAATCTATCTTTGTCTTGAGGTGCAAAATAAAAGGTATGAGGATCAAATTCTTCTACTATAGCATTTAAGTAAACCGTAAAATAATCTTTACGTTCCAACTCTTCGCTAAAATCAAAGTATTCATCCATTGCGGTAAGTGTAGATTCTCTTGCCTCTTTTTCCAATTCAGCATCAGACTTTTCTACAACTTCTTCACTTTTATCATTTGCTTTAGAATCTTCTGAAGATAAAGCTGCTGCCATATCTTCTTGTTTTTCTGAATCTCTATTAGCTAATGCTCTTTCCTGATCTTCTTTAAGATCTGTATAAGTTCCAAGCGTAGTAAATTTTAATTGTTTTCTCCAACGCTCTTTTAATTCTTCTCTAGAAGAAACATATTCTACATCTTCATAATCTGTATTAATATCTTCATTAACGCTATAATCAAAAGGTTCTGAAAGAATTTCTTTGTAAATACCTCTAACTTCTTTCATTCTAGAAACAAGTCTTTCATGAGTAAGATCAAAAAAGCTAAGATCTTTACTTCGAATTTGATCATCTATTTGATTTTCAAATGCTGCAAATTCTTCAATATCTTTTTTATAAAAGAATCTTTTTAATGGGTCAATATCAGACAAATAGTCTTTATAAACTGCCTTAGAGAATTTATCGTCTATTGTTTTTGCATCATAATGCCCGCGCTCTAGAACATAAGTAATCAGATCCATCAAAAGTTTATCTTTATTGGGATCTTCGAATTTTTTAGTGGTAAAACTACATGAAGCCGCTGCCATTAACAGTAACAACACTAAAACTTTATAGTTCCTTTTCATAAATCGCATAAATTTCAACATTAATATCAGGGTAATTATATAAAAAATTGTGCCAATCCCGTCGAATCTCACAATTTATTTGTTCGACGTCTAAGATAAGCTTTCCTTTGGGAATTATTATTTTAGCAATCTTAAAATAAATAAAATATGGCCCAAAAGAAACCACTTATTTTAGTTACTAATGATGATGGAATTACTGCTCCGGGAATTAGAGCGCTAATAGATGTGATGAAAAAGCTGGGAGATGTTGTGGTGGTAGCTCCAGATAGTCCGCAGAGCGCCATGGGTCATGCCATAACCATAAGTGATACGCTTTATTGCGACCCAGTAAAAATAAAGGAAAATTACAGTCATAAAGAGTTTAGTTGTTCCGGAACTCCGGCAGATTGCGTGAAAATTGCCACGCAGGAAATTTTACATCGCAAACCAGATCTTTGTGTTAGCGGAATCAATCATGGTTCTAATTCTTCTATTAATGTGATTTACTCCGGTACCATGAGTGCTGCTGTAGAAGCCGGAATAGAAGGAATCCCTGCCATAGGATTTTCTCTATTAGATTATTCTCTTACTGCAGATTTTGAACCTACCAAGAAATTCATAAAAGCCATCACTCAAAAAGTAATTAAGAACGGCCTTCCAAAAGGAGTGGTTTTAAATGTGAATCTTCCTAAACTTTCAGAAAAAGAAATTAAAGGAATCAAGATTTGCAGACAGGCAAAGGCCTATTGGAAAGAAGAATTTGATAAACGAACCAATCCGCAAGGGCGAGATTATTACTGGCTTACAGGGCAGTTTGTAAATGAAGATAATGGCGAAGATACCGATGAGTGGGCATTAGCAAATGGATATGTTTCTGTAGTACCGGTACAATTTGATCTTACCGCACATCATTACATTCAAGATCTAAACAGCTGGAAACTTAATGATTAAAAAACACGTATTTACCGGATTCCTAATTGGAATTATATCCACAGCCTTAGGAATATTTTTGTGGATCTTATTTTTCTCTAAACTAGATATAGAAAGCACCCTGAAAGATGCTTTGGAAAATGATTATTTAGGAAAGATAATCGCTTTAGGAGCCGCTTTAAATTTTCTACCTTTCTTTATATTTATAAAGCAGAATCAGGTTTACAAAGCTAGAGGTGTTCTATTGGCCACTGTTTTGGTAGCCGTGATCATCGCAATTACTAAATTAGTTTAGATATTCTATGAAATATTACCTCATTGCTGGCGAAGCCTCCGGAGATCTTCATGCGTCCAACCTAATGTTGGCTATTAAAAAAGTAGATCCTCAAGCCGAATTTAGATTTTGGGGTGGAGACCTTATGCAAGCTGCCGGAGGAACTTTGGTAAAACATTACAGAGAATTAGCCTTTATGGGATTTTCTGAAGTGGTGATGAATCTTCGAACGATTTTAAAGAATATTTCCTTCTGTAAACAAGATATTAAAGATTTTAAACCAGATGCCCTGATCTTTATAGATTACCCAGGTTTCAATCTAAGAATTGCAAAATGGGCGAAGGAAGAAGGTATTCCAACCCACTTTTACATATCTCCCCAAATTTGGGCCTGGAAAGAAAATAGAATTTCTTCCATCAAGAGAGATATAGACCACATGTATGTGATATTACCTTTTGAAAAAGAATTTTATGAAGACAAGCATCATTTTCCTGTTCATTTTGTGGGACACCCTTTAATAGATGCCATTGCAAAGAAAGAACTTGTAGATCCTGCAGCTATTAAAAAGGAATTTCAATTAGATGATCGCCCAATTATTGCCTTACTTCCCGGAAGCCGAAAACAGGAGATTTCGAGAATGTTAGAAACAATGCTTAGCATTACAGACGATTATAAAGAATATCAGTTTATTATTGCAGGGGCTCCTAGTCAGGATCCTGAATTCTATTCTCAATTCATCAAGAAAAAGAATGTTCATTTGGTAATGAATAGAACTTATGACATTTTAGGAATGGCAACTGCAGCACTTGTTACTTCTGGAACAGCTACTCTGGAAACCGCATTGTTTAAAGTTCCCGAAGTAGTTTGTTATAAAGGCAGCACAATCTCTTATGAAATTGCTCGCCGGGTAATAAAATTAGATTACATTTCGTTGGTAAATCTTATCATGGACAAAGAAGTTGTAAAAGAACTTATTCAGAAAGATTTCAATACCAAAACTTTAAAAGTAGAATTGAATAAAATATTAGATCCGGAGGTAAGAAAGACAATATTCGGACAATATTTTGAGTTAGAAATGAGGTTAGGTGGCGCAGGCGCCAGCGAAAAGACCGCAAAACTTATATATAGTACTTTAAAACACGAATAAATTTGATGAGAAGCAGAATTCTACCCCTATCTGTGCTACTAATTTTCTCATTGCTCCTAACATCATGTGGAGCATCTAAAAGCCAAATTCCACAAACCAAAGAAGCGCGTAAACTAGCTAAAAAAGTAGATTACGATCCACCTGCACCGGCAATTGCCATAAATACAGCAGAACCGGATGACACTCCCGAAGATGACAGGGTTTATAAGATTACCTCTTATGCGCTGGACTTCAAGGGCACAAAATACAAATTTGGCGGTACCACCAGCAATGGGATGGATTGTTCTGGTCTTGTCTACACCTCCTTTCTTAAAGAAGACATTCCTTTACCGAGAACCTCTAGAGCAATGTCTTTAGAAGGGGAACGCTTATCTTTAGAAGATGTAAATATTGGAGATCTACTTTTCTTTGAAACCAATAAGAATAAAAAAGTGGTGAATCATGTAGGCCTGGTGGTTGAAATTCAGCCGGGACAGATATTGTTCATTCACTCTACTACTTCTTTGGGCGTAATAATTTCATCTCTTTCAGAAAATTACTGGTTTGAACATTTTGTAATGGCACGTCGGGTGATCTAATATTTTCTTTATCTTAATTGAGGATTCTTTAAAATTGAAGTTTGCTCAATTTTACGGTTATAAAACTTTCCATTTCCCTACTCTTTGGAATTGTGCTGGAGTTTTATTTCAAAATTCCGGTTGATATTTTATTGCCTATCGGCTTCATTCTATTATCGCTATTTGGGATTCTTTATTTCCGATCTAGACGATTGATAATACCTGATATCTTCTTCGGAATTTCCTTTCTCCTGATATCTGTATTTCTCGGAATGTTCACGGCTGCAATACGCATTCCCGCCAATCAACCTAATCATTATATCCATCAGATAAAATCTCAAGACGAGGCGATTTTTCCTCTTACTGCAGAAGTAGTTGAACTATTAAAACCCACCGCAAATTTCAATAGATATATTATTTCTGCTGAAAGTATTGATGGTAAAAGAACCATCGGGAAAATATTGCTGAATCTAAGAAAGGATTCAACTTATGTCTCTCCAGAAATTGGCGATTTTATTATGCTTCCTGCACAATTTTCAGAAATTAAAGCGCCGCTAAATCCACATCAATTCAACTATAAAGAATATTTAGCAAGAGCCGGAATTTTAAATCAAATTTATTCAGAGCCGAAACATATTCAAATTTTGGGCTATAAGCCTTATAACCTCTTTAGAATTGCAGAAAGCTCTAGAAGTAAGATCATTGAAAAACTAGAAAAAGCAAACTTCTCTAAAAATGAATTTGCCATAATCAAAGCACTGCTTTTAGGCGAACGCAGAGATATTTCTCCTACCACTTATTCCAATTACGCCGCTGCTGGCGCTATTCATATTTTGGCGATCTCGGGGCTGCATATAGGAATTGTTCTATGGCTACTCACCATCATTCTGAAACCTTTAGACAGCATTAAATTTGGCAGAGTTTATAGATTTATAATAATCTTGATCTTTCTTTGGGGCTTCGCACTTATAACCGGACTTGCTCCATCTGTAGTTCGTGCTGTTTTCATGTTTTCCATTATCGCTTTAGGACTGCAAATAAGGAGAAACACCAATATCATCAATTCGCTTTTCATTTCCCTATTCTTCCTATTGCTTATCAACCCAAGCTATATTTTTCAGGTAGGTTTTCAACTTAGTTATTTAGCAATGCTCGGTATCATTGGGTTTCAACCTTTATTCCAGGAATTGTGGAAACCAAGGTTTAAGATAGTGCTGTATTTCTGGAAACTATTAACGGTAAGTTTAGCAGCTCAATTAGCAGTGCTGCCTTTAAGTTTATATTATTTCCATCAATTCCCGGGATTATTTTTTATCACCAACCTTGTTATTTTACCTTTCTTAGGTTTAATATCTAGGCCTCGGATCTAATTATTATTTTTCTAAGTTTATTAGATCTTCTTCCAAATATCTTAATTGATCATCTATGAATGGATCATTCTGCAAATGAACAATTTTGTGAGCTTTATTGCATCTTTCCAAACCTTTGTACTTAAAGATATTTCCTTCACTTTGTTGATATGTCTAGCCCTTTATCTGCTCTTATTTTCTGCCCATCAACTTTGGAGAAAATGGTCAATTTCAAACCTTCTTCTCCTCCTTTTCTCGATCCTTATATTTCAAATGAGTTCCATCTATGAAAAAACGATTGTAGATCCTAATAAAGCCATTATTTTCCATACAGCACGTGAAAGCATGATTGGAATAAAAACCCATCAGAAATTAGAGCTATATAGTTCTAGCACTACATCAAGCAATAACCTACAAATGCTATCAAAATTTATTGCTGAAGAAGAAATTGATACAATAGAAAATCTGAAATTGAAGAATGTTTTAGAATTCTTCGGAAAGAAAGTTTTAGTGGTAGACGCTTCCGGAATTTATGATTTGAAGAATTATAAACCCGAGATAATATTGCTCAGAAATTCGCCGAAGATAAATCTTGAACCGACTGATTGAAGAATTACAACCCGAAGTTGTAATAGCCGATGGAAGCAATTTTAAATATTTAACCCGAGCAATGGAAAAATACGTTAGAAGCTAAAAAGCCCCATTTTCATGCTACTGCAGAAAAGGGAGCTTTTATATTTTCTACTTCAGAATGATTTCTGAAGTGATATTTTTAATTTTTAAATGTGCCTTTAAAATTGCTGGAATATTTCTCCCAGGCTTCGGCTGTAGTTAATTTCTTATAATCGTCTTTCGCGATCATTTTTAAGAAGATCTCCACCTGCTCTGGAGTTCTATACCCCATAATAGGCGCAATTACATCAGAATTTTCATCAAAAAACACCAAACTAGGATATCCGGTAATCTTTAAAGCATCAGCTAAAAAATGCTGACTATTTCTTCCTTTTCTATTTGGATCATGATTTGGGTTGGTATACGTAAAATCTTTATAAAGAATCTTCTCTGTACCTTCAGCATCAAATTTTACCGCATAAAAGTGCTTATTGATATAGTTCACCACATCTTTATTGGTAAAAGTATTTTTATCCATCATTTTGCAAGGCCCACACCAGGTAGTGTAAGCATCCATCATGATCTTTTTAGGCTCTTTTTTTTGGGCAGCCAAAGCTTCATTCATACTCATCCAATTAATTTCTTGCGCTTGAGTAAGGCCAAACACCAACATCATTATTAAAATGCTAATTCGTCTTTTTCATACTTTAAAATTACAAAGTTCTCTTATTCAATTATCATTCCGAAGTTATCGAATATCATGCATTAACCTTTTAAGAAGTGGATTTAGTAAGGCTACTAAAATTCCACCTGCAATAGGTACTATGGTGAAGATCAAGAAAAATGTAGAAAGATCGTATTCTTGAGTAACGGTTTCAATCATTCCTCCTAAAGATCCTGCTAATTTATTTCCTATGGCAATTGCCAGATACCACATTCCAAACATAAAGGCGATCATTCTTGCCGGCACCAGTTTACTCACATAAGATAATCCTAATGGAGATAGACATAATTCTCCTAAAGTATGTAAGAGGTAAGCTAAGATCAACCAGATCATACTCACTTTTGCACCTTCTAGCAACTCCGCTAGAACCCAGTGCTAATAATCCAAATCCAAGACCTAATAATATCAATCCGAAGCTATATTTAAATGCTGCAGAAGGATTGTATTTACTTTCCCACCATTTTGAAAAGAAGGAGGCGAATACAATTATAAAGAAGGAATTAAGTATACTAAACCAGGAAACGGTGATCTCTGTTGTATCTGCGGTGAATTCTCTAACCAACATCCAGGCTACAAGCGCCCAAATACTAGCAAAACATATCCCTAGTACAATGTTAGAGCCAGGAATCTTCTTAAAAGTTTGTTTCCATAAAAGATATAAAACCCAGGTAATAATAGCCAATGGTACCACTGTTAATAATGCGTTTACCACATTAAAAGTAGTGGCAGAATTACCTACCAGAACCCTATCTACATTATCTCTCGCAAAGATGATTAAAGAAGAGGCACCTTGCTCAAAAGACATAAAGAAGAATACCGTAAAAAATGCAAATATGATAACCGCAATCATTCGGTCTCTTACTATTCTAGAATATCTCGAAATTCTGGAAATAACCAGAACTAAAAATAGAATTAACCCGATAACTGCCATTCCAATTGGACCATCTATAGGTTCACCCCCTAAATCGAAAGGTAAAATTGTCGGAAATAAGATTGAGTTTTGCTATTCTAGATAATGGATCGTTGATTAAATAAATAAAACCAATACTTGCAGAAGCAACTATTAAGATCTTATCTAAAATTGTAAATGGATTTGATTTATGAGCTACTCCCTTGCTCTCTTCTTCCCGAAGGTGTTTTTCTGCTAATGCCTTATCTGGCACTCCACCAACTTTTCCAAAAAGTGGTTTAGACAACCAGAACTGCAGTGTACCTAAAAACATGAAAATTCCAGCCAAACCAAAGCCCCAGCTCCATCCAATTTTTTCAGCAAGGTATCCACAAAGCATCATTCCAAAGAAGGCACCGGCGTTTACTCCCATATAAAAGATAGTATAAGCCCCATCTTTTTTATCTGGTTTCCCTTCATACATTTCTGAAATGATGGAAGTGATATTAGGCTTAAAGAAACCTGTTCCTATCACCAATAATCCCAAGCCAAAGTATAACGAAAATTCAGTTTCTATGGCCATAGATGCATGACCAAGCGTCATAATTGCAGCACCAATAATCACTGCCCAACGATAACCTGTAAATTTATCGGCTATTAAACCTCCAAGAATAGGCGTTAAATATAACAACCCGGCATAGGTTCCAAAAAGAGCTCCTGCATTTTCTGCAGACCAACCCCATCCTGGATTATCTACTCCTACAATTGCCATAGTTAAAAAATTCACCAAAAGAACTCTCATTCCGTAGAAAGAGAATCGTTCCCACATTTCAGTAAAAAACAATACAAAAAGTCCAGCTGGGTGACCTAATACATTTGTTTTAAAAAAATCGGTCGGGGTTACTTGCTCTGCTGCCATTTTTAATTCTTAATTAAAATCTTTTTCACCTAGATCGTATTGTTCCTGTTCTGGAAGTTCTCTTTCAGAATCCTCCACTCCGTGAGTAAGTCTCTTTAAAGGCTTAAGAAGTAAGTATTACCAGAAGACCAAATATTGAAGTGAAAATAGTAATACCCCAGAATGTAGTGTATTCCAAATCTGTTTGAATCTCTTCTACTATAAAGTTTCCTTTATAACCATTCTTCTCATCTCCTTGCTTGAAATCTATCAATATATGGTAAGGATTCTCTGCAGTAACATTTTCTTCTTTTAGAGTCTCAACCACTTCATTGGTTCTCTCTTCATTCTTGAATTTGATAAGATCTAATATAGATTGGCTATCATCTAAGGTGGTCACTCGAAGTTCCCCTCCTTCTTCATATACATTTCCGGCAAGTCTAAAATCTTGACTTTTTGTAATTATAGAATCATTGATTTGTAAATTCTGTGCCATTTGATCATTAGTTGCTGTAAGCTCCACAACCATAGGTTCTCCTTGAGAAAATTCACCTATTACCCCAGCCACTTTATTTCCAAGTCCTGTTGCTGCAAAATAAACCCCCATCATTAAGGAAGCATACTTTACTGGCGCAAGTTTGGTAATGAATGATAGTGCCACCGGAGAAGAACATAGTTCTCCAATAGTATGCAACAAGTAAGCAAGTACCAACCAATACATTGCTGCTTTCTCGTCATAAGGAGTATAACTTTTTGCTGCCATAGCCATAAAGATAAATCCAAGACCCATTATAATTACACCTGTAGCCATCTTAAAAATGGAAGAAGCTTCCTTATTCTTAAGTTTACGCTTTGCCCAGAAATTAGCAACTATTACCCCGAAGATGATTATAAACATGGCATTTAAAGACTGGAACCAGGTTGCTGGCACTTCATTTCCAATTAATGGAAGAGTAAAAGGCAAAGATCTGTTTGTTTTATCAAGTGCATAGATATTCATCAATCCACCGGCTTGTTCAAAAGCTCCCCAGAATACCACAACCAAAAGGAAAGAAAGAATCATTACCACGTAACGATCTTTCATTATCTGTGAACTAAGATCTTTGTATACCATTAACATCAATGCTGTAACTAGCGTTAAAAAGATATATAATAATCCATATGGTAAAGATTCAAATATGAGATAGTATATTGAAGCCACCATTAAAACAGATGATATTATTAATTGTAATGGAGATTTTAAAAGATCTGAAAATAGATTTCCAAGAGAAGCTCCATCTGCCATTTCAGCTTTAGATAAAAGATTCCCAACATTGGTTAAATATTTTTGACCCCATAGATAAACTATCAATCCTAAAGCCATAGCTATTCCTGCAAGTCCAAAGCCCCAGTGCCATCCAATTTCTTCTCCTACATAACCAACGATCAAACTTGAAAGAAAGGCTCCAAGATTAATTCCTATATAAAATATAGTAAAACCTTTATCTCTTCTAATATCACCTTCTTTGTAAAGTCCACCCACCATAGTAGAGATATTTGGCTTTAACATTCCAACCCCGGCAATAATCAATGCCAATCCAGAATAAAATGCCCACATTTCTTCTACCGCAAGTATTCCGTGTCCGGCAACTAAGATAATTCCTCCTATGAGTACTGTTTTTTTCTGACCTAATAATTTATCAGCAATAATACCTCCCGGAATGGAAGCAACATAAACCAACATGGTATACCATCCGTAAAGCGCTATAGCTTCTCCTCCAGTCCAACCAAGACCGGCATTTCCTCCCGTAGTTGCACTTACAAGATAAAGTACAAGAATTGCGCGCATTCCGTAGTAAGAAAAACGCTCCCACATTTCTGTGAAGAATAAGATATAAAGACCAACCGGATGTCCGAATAATTCTTTTTGATTAATTGGAGGTGCAGTATTTGCCATTTATTTAAAAGTTAGGGTTAGGTTTAGATTATTATAAATTCTCTTCGATGAAATTCGTCATTTTAGTGTACAAGTGTAATCTTGTATTCCCACCATAAATTCCATGATTTTTATCCGGGTAAATAGCCCAGTCAAATTGTTTGTTAGCCTGAATTAATGCTTCTATCAATCTCATGCTGTTTTGAAAATGAACATTATCATCTCCAGAACCATGAACCAATAAGAATTTCCCTTTCAATTTATCTACATGATTAATTGGAGAGTTCTCATCGTATCCTGTAGGATTTTCCTGAGGCGTGGTCATATATCTTTCGGTATAGATGCTGTCATAAAATCTCCAGCTTGTAACCGGTGCCACGGCAATTGCCATAGAAAACACATCATTCCCTTTTAGAATCGCATTTGTAGACATAAAGCCTCCAAAGCTCCATCCCCAAATACCAATTCTGTCCTTGATCTATATAATCACGAGCTCCCAATTTCTTAGCAGCAGCTATTTGATCTTCCAATTCGTATTTTCCAAGTTCATTTTGAGTCACTTTTTTAAAGGCAGCCCCTTTAAATCCTGTTCCTCTTCCATCTACAGAAGCTACAATATAACCTTTATCTGCCAAAAGCTGATACCAGTAATCATTAGCTCCAAAATAAGAATTTGAAACCGTTTGAGATCCAGGTCCTGAATATTGGAACATCAATAATGGGTATTTCTTAGACTCATCAAAATTTGATGGCTTAATCATCCACATATTTAACTCATTCCCATTAATCTCAATAGTGGAAAGTTCTTTTGGAGAAAAATTATATGCTTTCTCTTTTTCTAATAATGCTGAATTATCTTTTATAACTCTCACCAATTTCCCGGTTTTAGCATCATGCAACGTATATCTGTTTGGCGTAGTGGTGTTGGTAAAGGTATTGATGAAGTAAGAATAATCTGCACTAAAATCGGCACTGTTAGTTCCTTCCTTATCGGTTAACCTTTTCTTATTTTTTCCATTTGCCTTGATAGAATAAACATCTCTATTTACGCTTCCATTTTCTGTACTTTGATAGAAAATGGTCTTAGATTTAGGATCAAATCCGTAGTAATTGGTTACTTCCCAATTTCCTTTGGTGATCTGGTTGATCAATTTTCCCATTTTATCGTAGTGATAAATATGGTTCCATCCATCTTTCTCACTTGTCCAGATAAAACTATTATCATCTAAAAAAGTAAGATTATCGGTAACATCTACATAAGCTTTGTCAGAATCATTTAAAACCACTTTAGCTTCGTTGGTTTTAGTATTCACAAAAATAAGATCTAGATTATTTTGATGACGGTTCAAAACCTGAGCACTTAATACGTCAGCATTGTTGGTCCATTTTATTCTTGGAATATAAAAATCCTTATAATCTCCCAACTTTACATCGTTGGTCTCTTCAGATTGAAGATTATAAACATGCAATGAAACCTTTGAGTTTGCTTCTCCCGCTTTTGGATATTTAAAAGTGGTAGTAGTAGGATACAATTCAGTTCCAAACATATCCATAGAAAATTCTGGAACTTCTCTCTCATCAAATTTCAAGAATGCCAATTTAGATCCATCTTTATTAAAATCGAAAGCTCTTACAAAAGCAAATTCTTCTTCGTAAACCCAATCTGTAACTCCGTTTATATTTTCATTGATCTTTCCATCATTGGTAACCTGAGTTTCTTTTCCAGATGCAAGATCCTGGATGTAGATATTATTCTCAAAAACATAAGCAACTTTAGAACCATCAGGAGAAAATGTAGGTTCCTGAATTTTTCTATCGGTTAATTTTTTTAATGATTTTGAAGAAAGATCATATACGTAAAAAATTCCGCGAGAAGAATGTCTGTAGATCTGCTCCATTTCTGTTCCCAACAAAACTTTCCCTTCATTATCGCTTAACTGATAACTTGAAAATCTGTTGATATCTTGAAGATTTGCACTATTTACAAGACTTCTTTCTTTCTCTCCAGATTTATAAGAATACACATCTATGCTGGAAGTTCCTGATGCTCTATCTTGATTTAGAACGATATATTCATCGCCATTATTTAATGAATTTAAAGATTCTAGTCGTTGTTGACTAAATTCTCCGTTCCATATTTCTTCTAGAGTAACTTGTTTTTCCTGTGCGAAGACCGCAGAAGTTCCTACCAATAAAAGGGCAAGTACAATTTGGGATAATTTCATAAAAAGTTGAGAATATTTTTTCTTGGCCAAGTTTACTAAAAATTGAGCAAAAAACAGGCGTTTTGTGTGTTAAATACTAACAATTTGTTAAACTAAGACATTGGTTTTTCTAATAAATTTTACTTCAGAGTGAAACCTACAGAGGTGTTTCTTGAATAATAAGAGTAATTGTATCTTTGAAATTCAAATTTTACTTAAATGAATGCACCTATTTCCGGCTTTTCTAAATTTAGCAAGGAAGAAAAGATCAACTGGTTGTCTAAAACCTACTTAAAAAATTGCGATCAATCTGTTTCTGTCTTAGAACAATATTGGCATGAAGATGAGAAGCTGCAACAGTTACATGATGAGTTTACAGAAAACACACTAAGTAATTTTTATTTGCCTTTTGGCCTCGCACCCAATTTTCTCATTAATGGAGAATTATTCGCGATACCTATGACAATTGAGGAAAGCTCGGTAATTGCAGCTGCCAGTAAAGCTGCAAAATTCTGGCATTCTCGCGGCGGATTTAAAGCCACCGTGCTTAATACCACCAAAATTGGCCAAGTGCATTTTTTGTTTAAAGGAGATGAAGAAAAATTAAAACAATTCTTTGAAGAAGTAAAACCCAAATTACTAGAAGCAGTAAGTGGAATTACCAAAAACATGGAAAAACGCGGAGGTGGGGTTTCCAGCATAGAATTACGAGATAAAACCGAAGCTTTAGACGGATATTTTCAGCTGCATTGCAAGTTTGAAACTAAAGATTCTATGGGCGCAAATTTCATCAACTCCTGTTTAGAGAAGTTTGCAGACACCTTTAAAAATGAGGCTTTAAATTATGCTCCTTTCTCTGCGGAAGAGAAACAGATTGAAGTTATTATGAGCATACTTTCTAATTATGTTCCGGAATGTATAGTAAGAGCGGAAGTGAGTTGTCCAGTTGAAGAATTATCAGATGATAAGCATACAAGCTCACAAACTTTTGCTGAAAAATTTCTAACTGCGATGAAAATTGCTGAAATTGAACCTTACCGGGCGGTAACTCATAACAAAGGCATCATGAATGGAATAGATTCTGTAGTATTGGCTACCGGAAATGATTTTCGAGCTGTAGAAGCGGGAATTCATGCATACGCCTCCAGAAGTGGCCAATATAGAAGCTTAACGCATGCCACAATAGAAGACGGGATCTTCAAATTTTGGATAGAAATTCCTTTAGCTTTAGGTACGGTAGGCGGACTCACAAATTTACACCCATTGGTTAAAGTTGCCTTAGAGATCCTTCAAAAACCAACAGCAGCTCAATTAATGCAAATTGTAGCAGTAGCAGGATTAGCTCAAAATTTTGCCGCCGTAAAATCTTTGGTAACCACAGGAATTCAACAAGGGCATATGAAAATGCATTTAATGAATATCCTGAATCAATACAATGCATCTAATGCCGAAAAGGATGAACTGGTGAGTTATTTTAAACATCACACCGTTACCCATAGCAGTGTGTCTGAACAATTGGAAAAATTAAGAGCTTAAAACAAACTTTAAATTTATATTTCATTGAAGACATTTAGAAGCAACGGCAAACTATTAATAACCGGAGAATACACAGTTTTAGACAAAGCTTTAGCCCTTGCCGTTCCAACCAAATTTGGTCAAACTCTTGAAGTAAATTCTACAGATTCCCAAATGGTGAATTGGACTGCTCTTAAACACGATGGAAAAATTTGGTTTAAAGCTGACTCTAAAAATTTCAGACATAAAAAGTGGCCAAAAAATCGAGCTAAAAACAAAAGAAGAAACTCGCTTACTCGAAATTTTACAAGTGGCAAATAAACTAAATCCAGAAGTATTGAATTCCCATTCTGGATTACAAGTAGTACAAAGCTTGAATTTCCACAGAATTGGGGCTTAGGGAGCTCTTCCACATTAATCAATAACATTGCGCTCTGGTTTGAAGTTGATGCTTATAAGCTGCTCTCTTCAACTTTTAAAGGAAGTGGTTATGATATTGCTGCCGCTAATAGCAATTATCCCATCACCTATCAGCTTACAGAATCCGGGAGAAGCATTCTTGACATCAAATTTCAATCCTTCCTTTAAAGATCAGTTGTTCTTTGTGCATTTAAATCAGAAGCAGAATTCCAGAGAATCTATAGCGCATTATAAGGCACAATCTAAAGATTCTTTAGCCGCAGATATTGAAAAGATCTCGGCTCTTACCAGAAGTTTTGTGACTTGTGAAAGCTTAACTGAGTTTAAAATGCTCATGAATATCCATGAGACCTTAATTTCAAAATTAATTAATACTCCAAAAATTAAAACTCAACTTTTCCCCGATTTTAATGGAGCCATAAAAAGTCTTGGGGGTTGGGGTGGAGATTTCATCTTGGCTACCGGAGGGAAAAATGAACAGGAATATTTCAAAAACAAAGGCTACGCTACTATTCTCAATTATTCTGAAATGGCTTTATAATACACCATTTCTTTATTGAATCGAACTTATGCTGAACTCGTTTCAGCATCTCTTCATCATACTTTCGTTACAGTTAAAGACCCTGAAACCAGTTCAGGGTGACGATGTCTTTTTTTCCTCTACGTCATGCTGAACTTGTTTCAGCATCTACTTCATCATACTGTCGTTACTATTACAGACCTTGAAACCAGTTCAGGGTGACGATGTATTTTTTATCCTCTACGTCATGCTGAACTCGTTTCAGCATTACTTCATCATACTGTCGTTACTATTACAGACCCTGAAACCAGTTCAGGGTGACGATGTTTTTTATCCCCTCCGTCATGCTGTTCCGATAGCTATCGGAATTGTTTCAGCATCTACTTAATTTTAGACCCTGAAATAAATTCAAGAGTGACGAATTTAAAATAGATACTCAAACGATATCTATATTCCATAAAAAAACCCGAAGCTATTAACTTCGGGTTTTTTATTATTGAGAATTTAAATTCTACTAGTAGAACTTAGCTCTATTATCTTCTATCTCTGCATTGTCTTTAAGAGCAGTAAATACTCTCGCGTTTACAGATTGTCTTCTTGTTACAGTTTCTCTGTTTGCATAAGCTCTGTAAGATTCCATTTTTGGAGCTTTATTAATAGCTTCTAACTTTACAACATACACCCCTTTATCTCCAGCGATTGGCTTGCTTAACTCACCAACTTTTTGAGAGAATACCGCTCCAACAACTTCTGGCTCACTTCCAGCTCCTGCAAGGGTTGGATTTTTAAGGTTTACAGCACTTGCTGTTTGTACGCTAGAATTTTGGTTTCTTGCAATTTCTTCTAAAGAGTTTCCTTTGATTTTCTCTTTAATAAGCTTCGCTTTCTTTTCTTTCATTAAGATTGGAGTAACCGTTGCAGATGCATCTTCAGCAGCTTGAGCACCTTTTTGTTTTACAGCAGTTACTTGAGCCACTACATATCCACCAGGAACTTCAAATTTCTTGATATCTCCAGCTTTAGCTTCATCTTCAAAAGCCCATTGTACAATTCTTCTTTGAGGTCCAACTCCAGGAATGTTTTCATCTAGAGCTTTCATATCTCTCACAGTTCTTACATTGAAGTTATCAGATTTTGCAACTTCGTTGAATCCTTTGTCTTTAGCATTCATTTCGAACTTGGTCACTTTCGTAAACAAATCGTTGATAGATTTTTCTGAAGCTTCAATATTTCTAGCGATAGTCGCCACTTTTACCGCACGCTCTTCAGCAGTTTTATCTTCAATAGAAATTACATGATATCCAAAGTCTGATTCTACAACTCCAATTTCACCTTTATTGTTTTCAAAAACAAAATCATTAAAAGGAGCAACCATTCTTCCTGGTCTAAAATATCCAAGATCTCCACCATTATCTTTAGAACCTAGGTCTCCAGAGTATTCTGTTGCTAAGGCTGCAAATTTAGATTTATCTGCTTTTACAACTCCCGCAAGACTATCTGCCAAAGCTTTCGCTTCCGCTTTTGTTCTGTTAGTTCCATTTGCAGTTTGAAGTCCTTGCCAAGAGATCATGATATGACTAGCTTTTGCTGAATCTGACATTTGCTTAGCATCTACCATTTTAGTCACTTTCCAATAACCGGCTTCTTTATAAGGTCCATAAACTTCTCCTTTGTTCAAGTTGAAGATCTGATCTTTAAAATCGCTATTGATCTCATCTTTGAAAAAGTACATATCCTGATATTGAATATCAGAATTTTGATTTACGTAAGTTTCGATATTCTCTGCATCTTTAAAACTTGGCAAAGTATCGTTTTGATTTGAAGCAGCGTTAAACTGAACTCTGCTAGACATTACATCACTCACAGTAGATTTTGCTTCAGCCTCATCTTCTGCCGATGCTTCTTCAGGGAAATATACATACTGAATATCTCTAGCTTTTTCAGTTTGAAATCTTTCTGAATGTTTCTTAACGTAATCTCTAATTTCATCTTTACTCACAGTAACCTCTGCATCTGCAATACTGCTGTAAGGAATTTGAACATATTTAAGATCTACATTATCATTCTCTAATTGGTAAGCTTGCTCTCCTTCTAAAAGGGTAGCTCCAACTCCGGCTTTAATTAAATTATAATAGATATTTTCTTTAGCAGCTTCTGCAACAGAATTCTCGTAGCTCAACCATTGGTTATAAGCTTCTGGAGAAGTTGCCTTTAAGTTGGCAACATATTGCTGAAGTTTGCTTTCGTCAAACATTCCAGCCTCATTGGTAAAATTAGGATTGTCTGCTAGTTGCTGACGCAATAATTGTTTTACCTGAGCTTCTCCCACGTCTATTCCAAGTTTTTCGAATTCTTCTTTCAAAATAACTTCTCTCAATTTCATGTCCCAAACCTGGTTCACCACTTGCGCAGTTGTAGCGTTTGGACCCATGTTTCTTTGGTAAGCTTCTACTTGTCTCGCAAAATCTTCACGACCAATTTCTTCACCATCTACCGTTGCAATTACGTTTTGAGATTTCTGAGAGCTCATGCCTCCATTACGAATTACATCGGCAAGAACGAAAGAGAACAACGCCAGTGCAATGATAATTATTAAGAAAACTGAACGCTGTCTAATTTTATTTAATACTGCCATTTTTAGTTATAATTTATCTAATATAGTGGGCGAAAATAGTGTTTTTAGCCTAATTATAAAACTTAATATTTGCAAAATATTAACGTATTCTTCAAATTAGTCTTTATCCCTCAATTCCAGCTCTACTAATTCTATTTTTGTATTGGAAACTTCTAAGATCTTTATTTTAAAATTCTCAACCTTAAGCTCTTCGAATTGCTGGGGAATCTCCTCGGTATAATTGGTGATAAATCCTCCTAAAGTCTCATAATTCTCTCCTTCAGGAATATTTAATTTATAAGCTTCATTTAAATAATCTACCTCAAGACGTGCAGAGAATTTAAAGTGATCTTCCCCTAATTTTTCTTCAATTAGAACCACAGGATCATGCTCATCTTCAATTTCACCAAACAATTCTTCAACAATATCTTCTATAGTGATCATTCCGCTAGTTCCACCATATTCATCTATAACCACCGCAATACTTTTTCTCTTCTTGATAAGAATACTTAATACATCTTTTACCCACATAGTTTCCGGAACAAAAACTACGGGTAATAAGGTAGATTTTAAAGTCTTGGGTTTTTTGAAAAGCTCAAAAGAATGGATATATCCAATAATATCATCTACGGTTTCATTATAGATAAGGATCTTAGAAAGACCGGTTTCAGTAAAGATTTTAATAAGATCTTTTGGAGCTACGGCCTGGTCTACAGCAACGATTTCGGTTCGTGGCACCATGACCTCACGAGCTTTGATATCTGAAAATTCTAATGCATTTTGAAAGATCTGAATTTCGGAGTCTACCTCGTCATCAGACTCTACCGTCTCCATTTGCTCACTTATAAAGTTTCCTAATTCTAACTTACTAAAGGCAAGTTGCACTTCATCTCCTTCGGTTTTAAAGAATCTTTTCAAGATCACATCGGAGATCCAGATCACAAAAGAAGATATAAAACTAAATAGCATATAGAATAAATAGGCCGGTAAGGCAAAGAACTTAAGCAAGGAATTGGCATATATCTGGAAAAATACCTTCGGAAGAAATTCTGCCGTAAACAAGATCACCAAGGTAGAGATCACGGTTTGTGTGAACAAACTAAAATCTACGATGATAGCTCTTAAAATTGAATTATCTACCGGCAACAAACTTCCAAGCCAAAGCATAATAAGATCTCCCATGTAGAACCCATAAACCACCAGGGCTATATTATTCCCAACCAACATGGTTGCAATAAACTTTGAAGGCTTTTTAGTGAGTTTTGTTAAGATCTTGGCAAGAAACCCGGATTGTCTTTTTTCAATTTCTATAAAGATCTTATTAGAAGAAACATAGGCGATCTCCATACCCGAAAAGAATGCGGATAATACCAGAGTACCTATAATAATGAGTATGTTAACTTCCATATATTATTAACGATTCCTATCCTCCATCTTTTTCCTAAATCGGCGTTTAAAGAAGAACATGAATATAGCAAGTACCACAAAGAAGATAAATGTATAAGCTCTGTTTCTCTCGGTATTCCACAATCTTACTGTTTCAAAAAGAAAGAAAGCCGCAATAATTAAATATGCGTACTCGAAATACTTATAAAATTTCATCATTTATTTTTTTCTTCAATTACCTGAATTCCCACATTGGTGCGAGAACGGAAATTACTAAAATTTAAGTCGGAATCAAAGCCTTGTCCATCATTACGGGCTCCATTCGCAAAACGAATGGTATTGGCTTTATCTGTAAAAACCCACGCTAAAGATTGATCCCAAAATAACTGATCTGCCTCCAACTTTGTACTATCACTTGTTATAAGCACAACATCTCCTTGCAGATCTATCAAGCCAGGTTCATCATAGATTATTGCATAATTAGCGGTAACGGTATTCTTTTGATTATTCTCATCGTAAAACTCTACGCGCACCCCTTCAGGAAATTCCCTGTAAGGAAATTCAAGATTGGTATAATCCATCATTTTTGGACTTTTAAGCGTAGCTACCACTCTCCCGGAATCTGTATATTTCAAAAACATCTCTTCTCCTATAGTCTGCGGACTATCGGCTTGCTGTTCCAGGGCTCTTACTTTATTAAGATTACCCTGACATGAAAAAAGCATTGTCACAGCGATAACTGTGACAATGCCTGAAAATATTTTTTGATATGTAATCATTGATATTACAATGAAGGAACTCTCACGCTCTCACCAATCCAACATCCAATGCTGATGGTTTGACCAGCTTTTCCAGCCTGGAAAATATCTGCTTTTTGAGGAGCTCTACCTTTATATGCAGCAACAGTTTCATTTGCAACTCCACTTAAAGATGGATCTACACTTCCTGCTTTTGCAGCATAATTAGCAGCTAACCAGTATACAGCTCTTTTGCTAAATGCATCTGTACCACAACTGTTAGCACTTTGAGCATACATATTTGCTATATGTAAGTAAGCTCTACCTGCAGATGGCTTAGCCTGAAGGGCTTTTCTATAGTAAGTTCTAGCTTGCCCAAAACTTCCTTTTTTCTTGTAGCTATCTGCAATCTTCATATAAACTCTAGATTTATCTGAAGGGTTTGTTTCTAAGTCTGCAGACTCGTTATAATATTTAAGCGCTTGAGAAGCCTGTCCTTTAGCATCTGCTAACTGCCCTAAATAAAGTGCAGATTTTGCAGAAGGTTCAGCTTTGTGTAAAGCTTCAGATAATTTGAAGAAGATTGGATCTTCTGTACAATCTTTAGCAGATAATCTTCCAGTTGCAATTTTTAACCATGCAACATCATCTTTTCTAGCTTCAAAATCTTTATTATAAAGAGGAATTAAGTTATCACAATCTGCTCTCTGACCTAATTTCCCATTAATACTACTTTTTACAGTACTATAAGCTTTAAGGTTGATCTCTGAATTGCTAACCAACTTTTGTTCTTTAGCTGTTAAAGCCGTACCTGCTTCTTGTTTTTCTAAAAGAGGTGCAAGATTTTCTGCTAAAGCATTTTCTTCTTCTTCAACTTTAGAAATAACTTCATCATAGTTTGCAAACACATCTTCTAAGCTTCTTTTACCTTCATCTTGTAAATCTACAAGTAAAGAAAAGTAAGCATAAAGCGCACGTGCAGAAGTAAAGTTTTCTCTATCTGCTTTAAAAGCTTCATCAAAAGCCTTAAACTGCTCTTCTTTAGTTCCAATGCTATTGTCATACTTTAACATTGCAATAGTTGCCTGAACATCTCCTGCACTGGTTTTGTTTGGGAAATACTTCAAACGATCATTCATTAACTGAATCATCTCTTCTATTGCAGCAGTTTTTTGATCTGCTGTTGCATTATCTATTTTATAATTAAGCACTCGTTCCAGATATTGGAAAGTTGCTAGACTATAGGTAGGGCAATTTTCTTTAACTTCCATTAATGGCTTGTAAGCCTGCTCATATCGCTGAGCCTTTGCATCGTCATAAGCTAGTGCAGCTTTTGTAGCACAATCAGCATTAGATTGAGCATGTAGCACACCTGATCCTAAGAGCAATCCAGAAAGGGCAATTATAAATTTCGTTTTCATTTTCTTGTTTTTATTGTGGTTAATCAAATTTACGTTGCTGGAACCATTTGTCGTTCAAAGATAAACTAATTGATAATTTAAAGAAGTTTTCTTTAATCAAACCAGAACTTGATGTACCGCGCTGTCCATACTCAATTCCAATGTTTGCATTTGAGAAATCTGCTCCTGCTGGTAATCCTAATCCAAAAGATATGCCAAACTCGTTAATGTCTTCATTATTGAGACTTAAGCCCGTTTCCTCATATCTTAAACCAGCTCTGTAAACTACTCTACTTAAGTAACTTGTTAAAGAATTATACTTCGGAATAAAAAATCCACCTAATCTATATTGAGAGGCATCGTTATACCTTACATCCTGAGCGGTTTCTCCTGAGTTAAAGGCAAAATCGCTAGCTTTAAGATTGGTATACTCTGCACCCATGAACCATTTATTGGTTTTTCCCAATCCTGCCCCAAGTGTTAATTGACCTGGCATGGTTAATTCATTTTCCAGTGAATTTACATTTACTTCTTCTGTAGGTACTTCCACTCCATTTCTAATGGTTATTGTAGATATATTCAACATCTTATCAAGATTGATATTCATCTTAGGTGTATAAGTCACTGCAGAATATAATCTCAAATTCTCTGTAAGATCACGCTGATAATCTAAACCAAAGTTATAAGTAAAGCCTTTAAAGTCGCTTCTTGCAATTTGTCTTGTACCATACTGCACCTCCGACTGAAAAGCTGTGAAGGTATTTTGGGCATTTCCAAAATTATAATCTGCTTCTACCCCAACGCTAAGATCATTAGTAATGGCGTAACCCGCGGTAAGAAATACTTTATTCATTCCCCCTCTTCCAATAAATCTATTGGCGGTTTCTTCATTAACATCTAAAATTCTATATCCAACAGAAGTATATGGAATTAAACCAAGTCCGAAATTTAGTTTTCCGGTAGGAATTCCAATAGCCAGATAGTCTAACGTAGAGGTTTTACTGTTTTCACTTCCTTCATCTCCGGTAAGCTTGATACTTTGGGTACTTCCAGCTACGGTGTAGGTGGTAAGTTTCAACCTTCCGTAAGCGGCAGGATTTCTAAGGTTTACGTGAATACTATCAGAGAAAAGCCTTAGCCCTCCCATAGATTGATTTTCCACTGTTCCTTTAAATTTTGTCAATCCAATTCCGTAGTAGGAATATGGGGAAGAGGTTCCTTCCTGCGCAGCCACAAGTGCGGTAGATATTAAGGCTACGATTAATATAAATCGTTTAATCATTGAGATTTATTAAATTCTAAAATATAATTCAATCCTTCAAGGAGGAAATTAGAGTTCGCAAAGATGCTATTTTTTAATCGTTTACACAAAAATTGTGCATCTCCGCCTGTCAAAATAATTGTTAAATCTTTATACTGAGCACTATAGGTATCTATCACTCCATCAATTTCTGCCGTAATCCCCAGAATAACACCAGAATGCATGCTATTTTTAGTCGAATTTCCAATCAGGGCAACATCATCTTCCGGTTCTAATAACGGCAAATTTTGTGTAAACGTATTTAGCGCATTATATCTCATTTGTATACCGGGAGAAATAGCCCCTCCCAAATATTCATTTTGATCGGTTTTAAAATCGAAGGTCACACAGGTACCTGCATCTATAATAAGCACATTTTGATTGGGATGATGAAATGCTGCGGCAGACACTAAAGCCACTCTATCATTTCCTAAAGTTGAAGGCGTAGCATAAAGATTGGTAAACACCTTAGGCAACTCTGGAGTTAAAATGGTTAAATCTAAGGTTTCTTCGATCTTTTGAAGCCACTTTGGAGAGGTTTTAGCCACCGAGGAAACAAGACATTGGGTGATTTCGGGGTGCTTTTGAATTAATTCTTCAAAATTTTTTAAAAAATCTTGCTTGAGGCAAATTTTTTTCTTGAGGAATTTACTTTGCTGAAAAACAGCCATTTTCACTAAAGTATTTCCAATATCGATGACCAGATTCATAGGTTTTCTTTAAAAAAGCGAAGTTACAAAAGCATTTTTTTAAAATTTCATTTGTGGGTTAGTAAAAATGAAATTATATTTGCACCCGCTTGAGAGGCTTACTACAAGTTTTTAAAGCAACTGGTGCCTTAGCTCAGTTGGTAGAGCAAAGGACTGAAAATCCTTGTGTCCCTGGTTCGATTCCTGGAGGCACCACCTTAAAACCCCGAAACGATGTTTCGGGGTTTTTTAATTTATAAATTTTGTAGTTTTTTTTAATTAAGCTTTCTCCCCCAATTCTTTCAGTTTTTCAACACTTATGGGCTTGCTTAAGAAGCCTGAGATCTCGGGGATGGATTTCGCTTTCGATTTATCTGAAGAAGCGATTGAAGAAGTAACTATATAAATTTTGGTTTCGGTAGCGTAATCTGGACGCTGTTTTTTCAATTCTACCAGAAATTGCCAGCCATCCATCTCGGGCATATTAATATCCAACAAGATAAGATCTGGGAGTTTTGTATCGGGGTTTTTAAATCGCTTTAAAGCTTTATCTGCGCGACTATAAATTACCACTTCATTAAAGACATCTGTGCGATGGATCATCTTTTTTATGATCATCTGATAGATCAAATCATCATCTATTACACAAATCTCCTTTCTCATTTAAAATATACTTTAAAAATTGAACCTTTCCCTACTTCACTTTCTACCGCTATTTTGCCACCCATGGCATCTATTTGATTTTTAGTGATAAACAGTCCAACTCCTCTGGAATTAGATCTTTTGGTAAAAGTTTTATACAACCCAAAAAGCTTATCTCTGTTTCTCTCCAAATCTATTCCTATCCCGTTATCTTCTATCTCGAGCATCCATTTGGAATCTTCTATTTTTCCGGTTATGGAAACCTCTAAACGTTTGCTATGGTTACTATACCTCAGCGTATTGGTTAAAAAATTCAGCAAAACACTTTCCATATAAGCAGAATTAAAATCTACCACCATTTCTTCAGGAACATCTACATTAAAAGTCGCACCTTTTTTATCAATTTCCACTTTCAGCAGATCTAATGTCTGATTCACATATTTTAAAACCGATACCGGCTCTTCCACAAGATCTAAATTAGAATGTATAGAAACAACATCGTTAAGATCCATCAAGGTCTGATTTAATGAAAATGCTACCCTGGAGAGCATATCTACATATTTTAACTTCTCATCTTCAGACTCTGCAATCTCATATAAATTAAGTATAGATTGGATATTGCTGGAATGCGATCTTAAATTGTGAGAAACAATATAAGAAAAATTGAGCAATCTTCTGTTTTGCTCCATCACCGTTTGATAGGAACGTTTTAGATTGATCTCAGCTTGCTTCTTCTCTGTAATATCTTCTATAATAGCCACATGGGTATTAGGCGCTTCTCCCTGTTGCCACATGGCAGAAACTGTGAGTTTTACCCATAACACCTCCTGGTTCTTTCGAATGATTCGTTTGGTCATAGAAAACTCTCTGAATTCTCCTGCCCTTAAGCGTTTCATATTTTCTATATCTTCTTCAAGATCTTCAGGATATGAAAGCTCCATATAAGTCAAACCTTGCAATTCATCTTTAGAATAACCCAGCAGTTCTCTATACTTTTTATTGGTATCTAACATTCTGCCAGATTCTGAATCTAAGAGTGCCACCCCAACCGCTGCCTGATTATAGATACTTCTAAATTTTAATTCGCTTTTTGCCAGGGCTCCGGCCTGAGAAGCCACCAATGCCTCTAATTTAGCCGGTTGTTGCAGCAATTTAAACATTGCCCACCCCAGAAAGATAGAAAGTATGAGCACGAAGATCATTAATGGGAACAAGGCAGTAGAATATCCCTTTTTGATTAATGGGGGTTATATAAAATTTCCAGTCGCCATCTGGCAAAATCACCGTTTGAGAATACGATTTATCTATATTTTCAAGCTTCGGAAAAAAGAGTTCTTCTTCTCCAGATCCATTCTGAATTTTTGAAAATTGAAAATTATATTTATCCCCTAAAAGTTGAGTAATTCCCGCTTTTTGCAAAAGATTATCAAACTTTACGATAATAGCAGAAAAACCCCAGAACTTATTCTTTTTAAAAACAGGCAATCTTCCAATAATTGCCAGGCCGCCTTGTCTTAACTCAAATGGGCCTGCAAAATACATTTTACGTAACTCTATTGCCTTATAAGCTTCCTGGTTTCTTGTACTATCTTTAAGAATATTATAATCTATTACACTCTTATTTTCTTCATACGGGTATACAAGCTTGATTATTCCATCTGGCACCATTTCTACGCCGTCTATAAACGGATTATCATCTACAAGACTTGGCGCTACTTCATCAAAATTGTTCACATCTCCATTATCATCTATAAGAAGTGCCAAACTTAAAGCTACAGAGTAACTATTTTTAAGAGAATGATTGATGTTTTGTTCTACAAGATTGATGATATTAGACATCTCTCTTTGCTCTGCTTCCTTTAAGATCTGGAAGCGTTGCCAAATTCCGAATAACCCAATCGAAAGAAAGAATATTCCTGTAAGTATCCCTAAAAATAAAGGTCGTTTAAAGAACTTAACTTTTGTTTTAACGTGATTAAGACTTAAACTCATGTATAGGGAAAGGAGTTATAGAAAAAGGTTACTCTTTAATGCTGCTTGTTTTTTTTTGAATTTAGTAAAATAACATTATAACCAACTTGATATTTTGAAGTTTTTTAAAATTAGTTATTGCTGGTTTTTCGAGTTTTCAGGAAATATTTTGGATTAACTCCATATTTTTCTTTGAAGATCTTAGAAAAATAACTTCGGTTGTTTAAACCTATAGAAATTACAATTTCAGAAATGTTCTTTTCTGTAGTCATCAGCATTTCTTTTGCAGCTTCTAATTTCTTATGCTGAATATATTTATTAACGGTAAGATCATACACATATTTAAAGCCTTCCTGAAGTTTATTCACATTAGTTCCTGCTTCTTTTGCAAGACTTTCAACCGTTAGATTGCTACCAAGATCTCCAAGAATACGCTTTGCTACATAATCTACTTTTTGAATATCAGACTTTCTTAAAATTGTAGGCAACCTGTCTTCTGATTCATCATCCTGATATTGTGCAATTTGGATTACCAGCATATGAAACGATTTTCCTTCCAGAAAAAGGCTTCTTAAAAAGCCAGTATAATCGGGCGTGTTCATTTCTTCCATGATGTCTGCAGCTTTTATGCTATAATTACCCTGGTAGAAGAACTGTTGCTTGGAAACCGCGTCTTTAAAAAGATCTTTTAAGGTTGCATCAAGGTCTTTAAAATCATAATTACTTCTGTGAGCAAAACGAGATCTTATAATTTCTAAGCTAGACACATGGGTTTGTACATTGGCTTTAAAATATAGTACATGCCCATTATACCCACTGCTGGAAACAATAATATTTTGATAAGCATCCATTTCATGAAGCTCTTCACTTTCCTGAAAAGTATGCGCCACCTGCCCTTCTGAACAAAAGATGAATTTAAGAGGGTGTACGGTGTTTAAAGAAAAATGAATAGAAACGTCTGTATAAAATTTGCAGCAATAAGAAACAATTCCCATCCCGCAGTCAAAACTTATTCCCTTAATATATCCTTCTCCCATTTCTTCCGGAATACGAATGGTAAGTTCTCCACTTCCATTAGTCACCGGGGCTTTTAAACTTTCAGAAATATCTCTTATAATTTCTTCTACAGGTAAGGTCTTAACGTCTATTCTCATAATAATTATAAACTCGCTATTTGCGCAAGTAATCAAACAGGAACAAAATTAACAATTAATTATATCTTTTACTGATTTTTCACGGACATGTAAAAATAATATACGTTTATTCCTTAACCCAATATATCGACTAAGTTGAAGCATTGAGAGCATTTATTATGTGGATAACGTTAGTTTATACAAAAATCTGGTAAAATATTATTTTAAAAATTTGTTAAAAACCGTAACTTAAATTTTAATAACGGCAACCAAATGCGGATTTATAGGTGATATTTGTATTTGCAAACCTGAGACAAAACAAATTTACTCCTGTTTGACTCAATTTATAAACCATGAATATTTTATATATTTTATTGGGATTCGAAATTCTGCTAATAGTATTTCTTACAGTTTTTTTCTTTCGAAAGATCAAGAAAACCATTAGAAAAAAGTGATAACTTATCTGTGAGGTATTTTTATTTAAAATGCCAGGAACAGCCAATCATTGAAGAATATATTTTCCGTAAGAGCTTATTTAGCTTTATAAAAATAACAAAAGGCAGTTACTTAAAGTAACTGCCTTTATAATTCAAAACAATCTGCTAATTAATATCCTGGATTCTGTTCTAAATTTGGATTAGCATCCATTTCTCTTAATGGAACTGGTAGCACCAATCTATTAGCATCATAAGGAATTTCTCCTACACTTCGCTTTAACCTTTTAGCATCAAATAATGCTATACCTTCAAAAGAGAGCTCTCGCTGTCTTTCTAATAAGATAGTTTCAAGATCTACAGTATCAAATGTACTGGCCATTGCACGTTCTCTTAAAACATTGATATCTTCGGTTGGAGTTGCACCAATCTCAGTATTTAATCTAAAATTACTCTCGGCACGTATCAGATACATTTCAGCTAAACGAATAAAAGGAATATTAGCAAACTGAGATTGCCATTTTGTAGTGGCTACCAGTCTTGAAGTATCATAAAAGAAAAGCCCTCTTTCATCATTTGGATCATCGTAAATATCAAAATGTTCGTCCTCGATAGAAATATCAGGGTTTCCGGAACGTCCACCAAAATCCTGACCTGCCCAAAACTCATTAAAAGAATTAATACTTGCATCCTGACTGGTTACTTGCCAGGCAAAAATATCTTCGGTTGAGTTTCCAGCATTGTTAAATGCGGACGAATAATCTGCTGTAAGCGTAAATCCTGATTCCTGAATAACCTCATCTGCAGCATCTCTAGCATTTGCATAATCTCCCATTTGTAAATACACTCTTGCCTGTAAAGCTCTGGCGGTATATTTAGAGGCATAAACGCCATTTTCTTCTGGCAATAAGTTATAAGCGTCAGAAAGATCACTTAGCACCTGTGCATACACTTCTTCTGCAGTATTTCTAGATGGATTGGTAACTCCTGTGGCATCCAGAACTGGTTCTAGTACAATTGGTACAGCTAATTGAGTATTTGCCTGCCCCGCTTCATAGGGTTTGGCGAATAATCTAACCAGATCAAAATAAGCTAAAGCTCTTAAAAATTTAGCCTCTCCTTCTGTTAGATCTCGAGCATCTGCATCTTCAAAAACATCTAAATTTGCCAATACTATGTTCGCCTGATTGTTGATCTCATAAGCATTCAGCCAGATATCTTCTACATAAACGTTATCAGATAAAACAGCTTTCTCATTATATTCTGCAGGTTGGGTATAGGTTCCATTCCAGGAAACATCTCCATCATTCCCTAAAAGATCTGCAGCCATGGCAATTCCTCCCCCGTAGCTATCATTATCTCTGGCTTCTCCATAGATATTATTAATGATGTTTCTTAAGTTAGAAGGGCTACTGGTAGCCACCTCTGGAGATAGATTTTGCTCCGGTTCTATGTTCAAATTATCATCACAAGACCCTAAACTTAGTGTAAGTAATGATAAGCTGATATAATATATAAGTTTTCTCATAATTCTTCTTTTATAGATCAATATTTAAACCAACAGTAAAGGTTTTAGCCGGGGGTGCCGAGTAAAACGTTATCCCTCTTTGGATGTTAGAATCTCCATTATTATCATAAGTAGATTCCGGATCATATCCGCTATAATCTGTAAAGGTTAACAGGTTTAAACCGGTTAAATACACGCGTAATCTATCTACATGAAATTTATTGGTCACATCGGCAGGAACGGTATAGCCTAAGGTTACATTTCTTAATCTCACGAAATCTGATTCTTCTAAATACCTAGTTGAAGCCTGTTGCCCGTTGGTAGTATATAATCTAGCCTGTGGTACATCTGTAATGTCACCAGGATTTTGCCATCTATCTAACTGATCTACCGTTTGATTATCTTCATATCTCATGTTTCCAGATTGGAATTTTCCTCCTTCATTATATAAGGAAGCTCCAAATTCTCCCTGAAAAGTAAAAGAGAAATCAAAATTATAGGCATTTAAATTACTAGTAAATCCTGCCATAAATTCCGGATACGGACTTCCTTTAATCACACGTTCTGCATCTGCATATACATTGGTTTTAGTTCTATCTCTAGATCCATCTGCATTCAATGTATTTGTATAGAATAAAGCATCCCCATTTTCAGGATCTACTCCGGCATATTCTACCACATAGAAAGAGGAAATGGTTTCTCCTTCTCTAACAATGTTACGTCCCACTACTATATCTCCTCCAGGAAGTTCTTTTACTTTATTATCTAAAGTAGATAAGTTTAAAGAAGTTTTCCAGGTGATATCTTCGGTTCTAACATTTGTTGTATTTAATACAAATTCAAAACCTTTATTAGATAAGCGATCCTACGTTTCGAGTGATGGTACCATATCCTGAAGTACCTGGAATTGGTTCGTTAAGCAAGAGATCGTTTGTAGTTTTTACATAATAATCTATCTCCCCACTTATTCTATTATTGGCAAATCCATAATCTAAACCTATATCTACCTGTTCTGTACGCTCCCATTTTAATTCTGGATTGGCTAATTGCACAGGTCTTAATCCGGAGATTCTATTATAAGAACTTCCTCCAAAAAGGCCTAAACTGGCAAAGTTCCCAATACCAGCATTCCCGGTAACACCCCAGCTACCTCTAAGTTTCAATAAGGAAACGGCAGAAGAATTAGATAAGAAATCTTCTTCAGAAATTATCCAACCCGCAGAAGCCGCTGGAAAGAAACCGTATCTATTATCTACTCCAAATCTAGAGGAACCATCATATCTTAAACTTCCTTTCAACAAATATTTATCTAAAAAAGATACTGTTGCTCTTCCAAAATAAGACAAGAAATTATATCTGGTTCTAGATGAAGTACCCGCAGTAATTTCTGAAGCACTTTCTACAGTTTGCAAATCGTCTGATGGAAAACCGGTTCCGGCCACATATTGTCTTTTTCTAGAGCTCTCTTCAAAACTCATCCCTGCCACTACTTCTAAATCGTAATCTTCATTAAATGTGGTATTATAAGTAAAGTAATTGGAGATGTTATATTTATCAGACTGAATAGCATTTGCATCTGCGTATCCATTGGTAGAAGCAGATTCTGTTAAACTACCTGCAAAATATTCCTCTGTTTGATTGTTATTATCATATCCAAATTCAGTTCTAAAAGATAATTGTGGAATGATTTGGTATTGCAAATAGGTATTCAATAAGACTCTAAAAATATTAGCATCCCAATTTCCATTATATTCTTGCATCAAGAAGTTGTAATAAATAGTGGTCTCATTATTAGGAATCACTCCCCCATCTAAATATGCGGGAGAAAGCGGAGTTTGAGCCACCGCTTGCAAAGGAGTAGAAAAAGAATTATCTGTTCCTATTCTAGAAATTTTAGATTTGCTTATCCCTGTATTTAATCCTACTCTAAATTTATCTGAAATCTTATGATCTAAATTCCCTCTTAAAGAATAACGTTCCAGATCATTTCCTCTTACAATTGCTTCTGTTCTATTATATCCTGTAGAAACAAAAAATGTTGTTTTTTCATCCCCTCCAGAAACAGATAAACTATGATCCTGTACAGAACCGTCTACCAAAGCATAATCTTGCCAATCTGTATCTACCTCAAGATTTCTCCAGTCTTTCCCATTAGAAACATAATCAAAGAATCCACCTTCTTCGGTTAAATAAGTATCCTCAGGACCATAAGAATTAGCATTAGCTTCAGAAAGTAATTCTATATATTGAGCTGAATTTAACCAGTCTAATTTATTTGTGGGTTTACTCCAACCGCTAGAAGTGTTAATTGAAACTTTGGTTTTTCCAGACTTCCCAGATTTGGTGGTAATAAGCACTACCCCATTTGTTCCTCTAGCCCCATAAATTGCTGCAGAAGACGCATCTTTTAAGATCTCTATGGAAGCAATATCGTTAGGATTTAAAGAGATAAGCGGATTTATTGGCGCCTCAGACACACTCTCATTATCATTTATTAAAGGCATACCATCTATTACATATAAGGGCTCTTGAGATGAAGAAATTGTAGAAACCCCTCTAATTCTCATTTTTACTCCTCCTTCAACTTTCCCGTTGATTTGTGTGATTTGCACCCCTGCAGCTTTTCCCGTTAACGCTCCCTGTAAACTCGGAATTGGAATATCATTGATCTCATCAGAAGAAATGGATACAATATTATCTGTCACCTTTCGCTTAGATTGCGTACCAAATCCTACCACAACAACCTCATCCAAATTTTCAGCGGTGTTCATAGTAACATTAATGGTTGAGCTTTCTCCAACAGGTTTTTCAACTGCAGAGAAACCTACAAACGAAAACACTAAGGTCTCTCCAGGACTCACAGAAATTGAATAATTACCATCAAAATCTGTTTGTGTACCTCTCGAAGTATTTTTCACAATAATATTTACCCCAATCAAAGGCAAACCATTTTCATCTGTTACGGTACCAGAAACATCTTTTTCCTGAGCAACGAGTAAGGATGAAATAAAAAATAACACTAAAAAAAAGTAGTTTTTAATTCCCATACACACTGGTTTAGTTTAAAATTAAAAAAATAATAGTTTAACATAATTGTTAAAACAAGCCTAATATAAGCATAAAATTTAAATTTCGATAATAGTATCTACTGATATAAAACTTTATTATATGCGGAATTAATAATGATTCTGAAACTCTAAAATCATTAAAAAATAATTATTAGTTATAATTCTTTAAGCCTATTTAATACGTCTATATTTACTTTAAAACCAAAATTGATGCAGTTTCGTAGGTATAAGTGATGCTTGCGATTAACTTAAAATATAAATCTTAGTTATCATGTCTAAAACATATTATGACCCAGCAGACCTTAGAAAATTTGGAAAAATCACCGAATGGGATGAAGAATTAGGAAATAAATTCTTCGATTATTACGGAAAAGTATTTGAAGAAGGAGCCTTAACCGCAAGAGAGAAATCTTTAATCGCTCTAGCGGTTTCGCATGTGGTTCAATGTCCTTACTGTATAGATGCATATACAAAAGACGGATTGCAACGAGGAATTGAAAAAGAAGAAATGATGGAAGCTATTCATGTTGGAGCAGCCATTAAAGGAGGAGCTACTCTGGTTCACGGAGTGCAAATGATGAATAAATATGACAAGTTAAGCATGTAAAAATGCGCTAAATCCTGCCCCCATTTTCATGCAGGATTTTAATTTTTGAATTAAATTTTATGACCCTATTAAAATCATTGTCGGCTAGAAAAGATGATCTCTCAAGTCCAGACAATCAATTAAAATTTTTAAGCAACGGAATATTTCGTGAAGGAGAACTCCCTTATTTTAAAGATAAGATTGCCGAAACAGGACATTTTCCGTTAAAGCCTAAAAAACTGGAAATTCTGCAGCTAAATCTTGGTTATATGTGTAATCAGGTATGTTCTCATTGCCATGTAGATGCCGGTCCGGATAGAAAAGAGATCATGACGGTAGAGACCATGAAGCAGTGTTTGGAAGTTATTAAAACTACCGGGGCTCATACGTTAGATCTTACAGGTGGAGCGCCAGAGATGAACCCAAATTTTAGATGGTTTGTAGAAGAAGCTTCAAAAGCAGGTATCAAAGATTTTATTGTAAGATCTAATCTTACCATCATTCTTGCCAACAAAAAATACCATGATCTTCCGGAATTTTTTAAAGAAGCACAATGTTCATGTAATTTCATCTTTACCTTATTATAAAAGAGAGAAAACAGACAAGCAGCGTGGAAGTGGCGTTTTTGATAAATCCATCAAAGCTTTACAAATGCTGAATGAAGTTGGGTATGCACAAGAAGGTACAGGTTTAAGATTAGATCTTGGTTTACAATCCTTCAGGCGCATTTTTACCAACAGATCAGGAAGCGATGGAACGCGATTTTAAAGAAGCTTTAAAAGAAGATTTCAATATAGATTTCGGGAGTTTATTTGCTATCACCAACCTTCCTATAAGTAGATTTTTGGAGTTCCTTATAGCTTCAGAAAATTATGAAGATTATATGTATGCCCTGGTAGATGCTTATAATCCTGCAGCGGTAGAAAATGTAATGTGTACCAATACGATCTCTATTAGTTGGGATGGCTGGTTATACGATTGCGATTTCAACCAGATGTTAGATCTTAAAGTAAATAGTAAGGTGAAGCATATTAGCGAGTATAATGAAGATCTGCTTAACGACAGAAACATCATCATTTCTCAACATTGTTATGGCTGTACTGCAGGTGCAGGAAGTAGCTGTCAAGGTTCTGTTACTAGACTAAATCAAAATAATTATAGAACAACTCTAATAGCTTTTATAAAGCCGACCTCTTTTTAAAATGACCAAAAAAACTGCTGTATTGATATTTGCAAATTCTTCTGCGGAAGAGCAAATGCAGAAGGCTATTCCTAAAGGTCAGGCATTATTTGATGTTCTAAATAATAATATTCTTAAGACCGTTCAAAAATCTGAATTGCCCTATTTTCTTTATACTGAAAAAGAGCAAAAAGGAAATTCGTTCGGGAGTAGATTTGTAAACGCAATTCAGGAAGTATTTGATCAAGGTTTTACCAATATTATAACTATTGGAAATGATACTCCACAGCTTACAACATCTCATTTAATTACTGCCGCAACACAATTAGAAGCTAACAAAGTTGTAATAGGACCTTCTACCGATGGAGGTTTCTATTTAATGGGACTTGAAAGATCACAATTTGATGCAGCAACTTTCTTAGAGTTACCCTGGCAATCTTCCAAACTTTGCAGATCTCTGGAAGCGGTTTTAACCGAAACTTCTACTGAAATTGTAAAATTAGAAGTTTTGAATGATCTTGATGGTTTTAAAGATCTCTCATTTTTTAGAAATTGCTTTAAAGGAATTTCAGTAGAAGTTACAAAACTGATTCTTGCTCTTTTCAGATTCCGACAAAAAGAGTTAACAGTTTTCAGAATTTTCTGATAGTCTCAGTTTACAATTCCGAATCCTATTCAATAAAGGCTCTCCAAACCTTATTGTTCCTTCCCTATAACCCAACCGACATCTTTCGGTTTTCGATTATTTATTATTTCACATATATTATCTGATGAAAATTATATTCATGTGCCTGGCATTTTGCCTTGCAGCAACTGGTTTTGCTCAAACTAAAATTACAGGAAAGGTTTCAGACGCTTCTGGAAATGGAATTGCTTTTGCCAACGTAGTACTTAAAAACACCAATACAGGAACCACCACAAATGATGATGGTTTCTATAGTTTAGAAGTTCCCAACCTCAACGGAACTTTAGAAGTATTTACTCTTGGTTACCAAACGGTAAGCATTCAAATTAATGGTCAAAATAATATCAACGTTACTTTAAATGAATCTGCTACAGGTTTAAATGAAGTAGTGATCACCGCTCTCGGACTCAAAAGAGAAACCAAAGAATTAGGATATGCTGTGCAAAGCATTCAGCAAAAAGAAATTTCTGAGGTCAAAGCGGTCAATTTCCTGGACAATCTTAGCGGAAAATTAGCCGGAGTAAGTATTAGTCAAGGTGCTACTGGGGTAGGTTCTACTTCTAAGATCACCATTAGAGGGGAAGCTTCTTTCTCTAATAACAATCCGCTATTTATTGTAGATGGAACTCCAATTAACAACAACACTGTTTTTGCTAATACTTCTGAAGCTGCCGCAGGATTTCAGGAAGTAGATTTTGGTAACGGAGCGATGGAAGTAAATCCTGATGATATTGCGTCTGTTTCGGTTTTAAAAGGAGCAAGTGCCGCAGCTCTTTATGGAACTAGAGCTTCCAACGGAGTGATCATTATCGAAACTAAGAACGGTTCAAAAGCTAAAGGCATGGGAATTAGTATTAATACCAGTCTTTTTATAGATACCGCTTTTCAACTTCCGGAATTTCAGAATGAATACGGACAAGGGAATTCCGGACAATTTGAATTTAAAGATGGCCTTGGGGGTGGAGTTAATGACTTGATCACATACAGCTGGGGCCCAAGATTGGATCAGGGAACTTTGATTCCTCAATATGATAGTCCTGTAGTTTTACCCGATGGAACTATTGTTCGTGGTGGTGATACTTCGCTGTATAACGACCTTCCCATTACTCCCACTCCTTTCAATTCTCATCCAGATAATTTAAAAGATTTCTATGAGACCGGGGTGACTACCATCAATAACATATCGGTTTCTTCCGGGTTTGAAAAAGGAGATTACAGACTTTCTTTTACAGATCTTAGAAGTGAATCTATTATTCCGGGTGTAAATCTAGACAGACAAACCGTGGCTGCTAAACTCAATTTTAAGCCGCTAAAAGGAATGAGCATCAACTCCACCATTAACTATGTGAATTCCGGAAGTGATAATAGACCTGCCAATGGTTATGGTTCAGAAAACCTGAATTACTCTCTTGTAGCTTGGGGTCCGAGATCTTTGAATATTCAGAATTTAAAAGATTACTGGCAACCGGGTCTGGAAGATGTGCAGCAGATCTCTTATAATTATACCTATTTTGATAATCCATATTTTATGCTATATGAAAACACCAACTCCTTCAACAGAGATCGTGTTTTCGGAAATCTTTCTATCAAACAAGAGATCACAGATAATTTAAGTTTGGCGGTACGTACCGGAATGGATTATTCCAGTGAAAACCGTCAGTTCAAGAGAGCATTCAGCTCCAATAGATTCAAGAATGGTGCTTATGGCGAACATGAAGTTTTCTTTAGAGAGATCAACACAGATTTCCTTCTGAATTATAACAAGGTATTTGGAGCTATTTCTGCCGATATTTCTTTAGGTGGAAACAGACTAGATCAAACCGCTTCTACCACACAATCTCAAACCACCACTTTAGCACAGCCCGGAGTTTTTAAACTGAATAATGCTGCCTCTCCAATTGAAGTTTTTCAATATGAATCTCAAAAGCGAATCAATAGCTTGTATGGAATTGCAAAATTTGGATATAAAGATTTCTTGTTTGTAGATGTTACCGGAAGAAATGATTGGTCTAGCGCTCTTGCCACACCATATTCTGTAGCTAATACTTCGTTTTTCTATCCTTCAGTTTCCGGAAGTTTTATTCTTTCAAATGTTACAGAATTGCCTCAATTCTTCTCTTTTGCTCAGCTTAGAGCCAGTTGGGCACAGGTAGGAAATGATACAGATCCCTATCAAACCACAGGAGCTTTTGTTTCGCAAACGCCTTATATGTCTCAGCCTACTTTTAGCGATCAGAACATCATCTCAAATCCTAATTTAAAGCCAGAGCGAACTACCTCTTATGAAGTTGGTGCAGATATCAGATTCTTTAAAGACAGATTGAATTTTGACCTTACGTATTACAATGCCTTGACAGAAGATCAGATCTTATCTTTACCAATTGGGATCTCTTCAGGATATACACAAAAAGTGGTGAATGCAGGAAAAGTTAGATCTCAAGGAGTTGAGATCATCGCAGGAATTACGCCTGTAAGAAATAGCAATTTTAGCTGGAATAGCACCTTGAATTTTAGCAAAAATGTTTCTAAAGTAGAAGAACTTCCGCAGGAAGCAGGAAGATTGACGTTGGCTTACAATAGAATTTATGACAATCCAGATCAAACGGTTTGGTTACAAGTGGAAGAAGGCGGAAAAATTGGAGATCTATATGGAACCGGATACCTAAAAAATGAAAATGGAGATTTCATCTTAACGGAAGCCGGAAGATATATTGCAGATAATAACCTTCAGAAATTAGGAAACTACAACCCAGATTTTATGCTTGGTTTCAACAACCAATTCAACTATAAAAATTGGGATCTTAGCTTTTTATTAGACTGGAGACAAGGCGGAATTTTAGTTTCAAGAACTTTAGCTTTAGGAGCTGTTGGAGGCCAGTTAGAAGAAACTTCTTATAGACCGGAAGCGGGAATTATTGCAGACGGAGTAGTAAACACCGGAACTTCAGAAAATCCAATTTATGTGCCTAATACCACAGCCGTTTCTGCAGAATCATATTACCGTCAGTATTACGACAGAAATCATGAAGAGAACAACGTTTATGATGCTTCTTACCTAAAACTAAGACAATTTGCTGTAGGCTATACTTTTAACCTGAACGAGGGAGCACTTGGGTTTATGAAAGATGGAGCAACCATCAATCTTTCTTTGGTTGGAAGAAATCTATTTGCATTTAGTGAAATTCCTCATTTTGATCCTGAACAATTAGCGGTTCAAGGCAACGGATTTGTAAGTGGTGTAGAAGATATGTCTTATGCTACCACCCGAAGTTTTGGATTTAAAGCAGGAATTAATTTTTAGGCGATAATAGCCATTTAAAAATAGTATTTAAGATGAAAAGATTTATATATATAACAGCACTTTTAGTAGCATTTGCAGCTATCTCTTCTTGCACCAAAGATTTTGAAGATATCAACACCAATCCAAATGCACCTTTGCAAGTTCAGCCAAGTTTGCTGTTGAGGCAAGTCATTTATGATTATGGCGAAGAAATGTCTTATGAAGGTTTTGTTGCCGGAAACTTACTAGGCCAATATTTAACAGCTTTAGATTTCAACCTTTTTGACAGACATGCATTGAAATCTCCGCAACTTGGAGGTAATCCTTGGCCTGTTTTTTACACCAATCTTCGAGATAATGAGATCATTTTAGAACAAGCCAGAACTACAGAAGCTAATCGGGTTTACGAAGGTCCGGCACTTATCATGAAAGCCTATATGGCAGCTGCGCTCACAGATATTTATGGAGATGTGCCATATTTTGAAGCTTTTAAAGGAAAAGAAGTTACCACCACTCCAAAATATGATGCTCAGGAAGATATTTATTTAGCTGAAGGCGGAATTCTTGATAATCTTGATAAAGGGATAGCAGCAATTCAGAATTACAACGGCGCTATTAAACTAGAAGGAGATATTCTTTTTAATGGAAATCTTGATAACTGGATACAATTTGCAAATTCTTTGAAGATTAAAAGTTTGATGCGCATTTCAGCAAAGACCGATGTTGCTTCACAATTACAACAAGTATATCAGGAAGGGAATTTCATCAGAACGAATGCTGATAATGCCACTTTTGATTTTACAGATGGGGAGCCAAATAACTTTAGACTGGCAAGACTAAGAGCCGGAGATTTCAACAATTTCGTGATGTCTGAAACTATAGATGAAATTTTGCATGATCTGGAAGATCCAAGAATTGAAGTGTTGTTTAGACCAACAGGAAATGACCCGCAAGTTTACAACGGACTCATCAACGGAATAGATGCTTCACAAACCTCCATTTCTCCTGCAGATTATTCGTACGCAGGTAGCATCTTTAGAGAAAACTCTGGAATGTTGGACGCTAATTTTATGACAAGCTGGGAAACCAATTTCTTATTAGCTGAAGCTGCCGAAAAAGGATATATTCAGGCAGATCCTAAAATGTTATATGAGCTGGCCGTATACCCAAGCTTTTGAATATTGGAACACTGCATTGCCTCCAAGATTATTTAAGCGCTACGGCTGCTTATGGTGCGGAAGGAAAAGATAAGATCGAACAGATCATCACCCAAAAATGGATCGCTAATATGATAAACGGGTATGAAGGTTGGACAGAATGGAGAAGAACAGGTTTTCCTGATCTTAAGCCAATTTCTGCAAGTTTGAATAACGATCTCATTCCTGTTAGAATGCCTTACCCTACTGAAGAAGCTGCACTAAATGCCCAAAATTACAATCAGGCAGCTAGCGCTACAAATGACAATAGTATCAATTTCCCGGTTTGGTGGGATGAGTAGTTGATAGAATTCAATTTCTATCATGCTCATAAAGGTGAGAAGTTGAAAACATATAATTTTAAAATACTAATTGATTATTAATAATACAATGTTCGTTCTTTTGTCAGTTCGAGCGTAGTCGAGAACTATTGCTTTTTAAAAATTAGGTTTCGACTGAGTCTGTCTTGAGCTAAGCCGAAAGGCTCAACCTGACATACTCGGGGACTATTAAACATTTTAATATAAAACTATCTACTGACCTCTAAATAATCACATGACACTTTTTATTGAAGTTTATAAAATTGAACCTATCTACTGGCAGTGGTGGTTACTCCTATTTTCCAGTATTGCGCTTTTTATAATTTCACCGAGAGCAAGAAACGCAAGAGAATTTTTTAAAGCTACTTTTAAAAACAAAGCGCCTAATACAGGAATGCTTACCGGTAGCTTAATAATCTCCTGGATCTTCGCAAAAAGCATTACCAATGCAGCAAATCTCGGCTTGGAATTCGGGATCGTGGGAGGTCTCGCCTATGCCGGCTATTACCTTTCCTTCGCAATTGCAGGGATAGTGATCTACGCAATGCGAGTAAAAGGAGGGTTTAAAAGTATTCACCAATTCTTAGTTTCAAAATTTGGAAGAGGAGCTGTCGCCTTATTCTCGATCTTGATAAGCATTAGGCTTTTTAATGAAGTTTGGTCTAATACCATGGTCATCGGTACTTATTTTGGAGATCAGGGCAGTAGCGGATTTTATTGGGCGATCATCGTCTTTACAATTTTGACGTTGGCTTATGCTTTAAAAGGTGGTTTAAGCAGTTCCATTTTTACAGATGTGATACAAATGGGATTCTTTGCCGTTTTGCTTTGTATCATTCTTTGGAACATTTTTAGCATTGGAGAAATAAGCGTTAAAGAAGTGGCAACCTCCGGAAGTTGGACCATGGCAACCGGCTTAAACTTGCTTTTTGCCGCCGTAATTCAATCTTTTAGTTATCCTTTTCATGATCCGGTACTAACCGACAGAGGTTTTATAAGCAGCCCAAAAACAACCTTGAAAAGTTTTCTTTTAGCGAGTGTCTTTGGTGGAATTTGTATCGTACTCTTTAGTATTATTGGGGTTTATGCGCAAAAAGAAGGAATGCAAGGGCAAGCGGCGGTAGAAGTTGGAAAAGCCTTTGGAGTTATTATTCTATTAGTGATCAACTTTATTATGATCACTTCTGCAGCATCAACGTTAGACTCCACATTTTCATCATTTTCTAAACTTATTGCTATCGATCTTAAATTTGGAAGAAGCATCAAATTTGGAAGAATTGCCATGGTGGTTTTAGCAATCGTGGGAACCATTCCTGTTTTCTTAGATGCTGAAATCCTTTCTGCAACTACCATTTCCGGAACTATGGTTATTGGGCTTACTCCGGTTTTTATGTTCTGGAAGGTCAAGGTACCTCAAAGCAGTTTTTACCTAAGTGTAGTTGGCGGATTGGTCTTCGGATTTTTACTCGTTTTTAATATTTTCCCGAAAGCTTTGATATTAACTGAAGGCCCATATGCAGACCTACTTTGGATCAACGTTTGGGGAATTATCACTTGCATAATCTTATATTTACTTCCTAAATGGATTCAGAAATAGAAAATATTGGAACTCTAAAAGGCAAACTTCTTTTATTTGGAGGAGTTTATAGCAATTTACAGGCTTTAGAAAAGTTGATCTCTATTGCCAAATCTGAAGGAATTCCTCCTGAAAACTGTATCTGCACGGGAGATATTATTGGATATTGCGCCCAACCTCAGCAAACCATTCAGCTATTTAAAGATTGGGGAGCCAGAGCTATCGCCGGAAATGTGGAGGTTCAGTTGGCTGAAGATAAAGACGATTGTGGTTGCGATTTTAGAGAAGGTTCCAGATGCGATAATTTCTCACAACTTTGGTATCCGTTCGCAAAAGCACATTTAGACAAAGATTCTCTTGAGTTTATAAGAGCAATACCAAGAAATCTAAGTTTCACTTATGCTGATAAAAAAGTGACCGTAGTGCACGGTTCTTACTCCAACATTTCAGAATTCATTTTTAAATCGACTCCTAAACAAGTAAAAAGCAACGTCTTTGAAGAGACCAATTCTGATATTATAATTGCTGGGCATTGCGGACTTCCTTTTAATGAAAAGATCGGAGATAAACTTTGGATTAACCCGGGAGTTATTGGGATGCCGGCTAACGATGGAACTCCCAGAGTTTGGTATGCAATTTTAGATGAAAATGCATCGCCGAATTCTATCTCATCATTCGTTTAATTATGAGCATGAACTTACGACAATGAATTGATGTTGAAAAATGGTTTGCCACAGGAATACGCAAAAACCATACTTACCGGAATTTGGGATAATACCGAGATCTTACCAAAAGCCGAAAGTGAATTACAAGGAATTGAGATCGAATTTTAGAAAACTCTAACATCGCAGTTCTAAATTTTCACGTAAGTATCTACAGAAACAACTAATTATGACTTTAAAAAGATCAATTTTTATAGTAGTTCTTATCATTACAAGCTTTCAAGTGAAGGCTCAGAGTTCTATGGAAGAACTTTTAGCAAAATATAACACCAACAGTGTTCCTTATATTTCTGTAGAAGAATTAAGAATGTTGAAATTTGACAAAGATCCTATCTTGATCTTTGATGCCCGCGAAAAGGAAGAATATGAAGTGAGCCATATTAAAAATGCTCAATTTGTGGGTTATGATGATTTTTCCGCAGAAAAGATTTCACAACTGTTCAACAACAAATCTATTCCAATCGTGGTATATTGTTCTGTAGGTATTCGGTCTGAAAATATTTCAGAGAAATTAAAAAAGGCCGGATATCAAAATGTAAAGAATTTATACGGCGGAATTTTTGAGTGGAAGAATAGCGGATATGCTGTTTATAATACTCAAGAAAAAGAAACCGAAAAAGTGCACACTTTCTCCAAACATTGGTCTAAATGGCTGAAAAAAGGAGAAAAGGTATATTGATAATTTGTAACCGTCATGCTGTTTCGATAGTTATCGGAATTGTTTCAGCATCTATAATAAATAAAGACCCTGAAATAAATTCAGGGTGACGATGACAGGATTTAACAATAACCGTCATGCTGAACTTGTTTCAGTATCTAATTTATATAAATATAATTTGTTGAGACCCTGAAATAAATTCAGGGTGACGATGAAGGATGTTAATAATAACCGTCATCTGAACTTGTTTCAGCATCTAACTTATACAGTGTAAGCTTTGTTAAATTCTTTAAATAAATTGATTGAGAGTACCGAATAAACGAAATTAGAAATAATCTATAATTTACAATTTTGAAATCAACCTCTAAAAATCTACTCTTAATATTTACCAGAAACCCGGAACTTGGCAAAGTGAAAACAAGACTTGCCAAAGATGTGGGAGATGAAACCGCTCTGGAGATCTATAAATTTCTTATTGAACACACCGTAAATGTTACCAAAGATCTTTCCGTAGAAAAAGAGGTACATTATTCTGTAAAAATTAGAGAAAATGATCTTTGGGATAATGCTATTTTCAGCAAAAAACTTCAGCAGGGAGAAGATCTGGGAGAACGCATGCATTATGCTTTTGAACAAGGTTTTAAAGCCGGATATCAAAATATTATAATAATTGGAAGCGATCTTTATGATCTTAATAAGGAAGATCTTGCAGAGGCCTTTGTAGATCTGCAAGAATATGATGCCGTTGTTGGTCCTGCAGAAGATGGTGGGTATTATTTATTAGGAATGAATTTCTTAACTTCACAAGTCTTTAAAAACAAGAATTGGGGTACAGATTCTGTGCTTCAAGACACTTTAAAAGATCTTAAAAATAAAAATGTAAAATTATTGGAACCTCGTAACGATGTTGATTATTTAGAAGATATTCAAGATGTAGCGATTTTTCAAAAATTCCTGAAGAAATAATATGATACAAGAAATTAAAGAATCTACAGATTACCTTATCTCCCGCGGATTTGACGCTCCGGAAATTGGAATAATATTAGGAACAGGACTTGGTCAACTTATTGGCGAGATTGAAGTTTTAGCTGAAGTTAGCTATAATCATATTCCATATTTCCCAACTGCGACTGTAGAATTTCATAAAGGAAAATTGATCTTCGGAAAGCTAGAAGGCAAGAAAGTAGTGGTGATGCAAGGTAGATTTCATTTATATGAAGGATACAGCCTTCAGGATGTAACTTATCCGGTACGAGTGATGAAGGAACTTGGGATTTCAAAACTCTTGGTTTCTAATGCTTCAGGTTCTATCAACTTAGATTATAAAAAAGGAGAATTGATGCTTATTGAAGATCATATCAATCTTCAAGGAGGTTCTCCCTTAGCTTTTCATGGGGTTGAACAATTGGGGGAACGCTTTGTAGATATGAGTCAGCCTTATGATGCAGCTATGAATGAAACCCTTGAAAACACAGCAAAAGAACACAATATCATCCTTCATAAAGGAGTGTATGCTTCGGTATTAGGGCCGCAATTGGAAACAAGAGCAGAGTACAGATATTTAAAAATAATTGGTGCAGATGCGGTGGGTATGAGTACTGTACCTGAGGTAATTGTGGCAAATCATCTAAAAATTCCGGTGTCTGCAATTTCAGTAATTACAGATGAAGGAAACCCTGACGACCTAAAACCCGTAGATATAGCAGAGATCATTGCAATGGCAGAAAAAGCAGAACCGCAAATGATCACACTTTTTAAAGAATTGATCAAAAAAATATAACTGGATTAACCACCCAATTTTGATCTGCTAACACTTGAACTATGAAAAAAATTACATTCATTCGCCCGTTACTTTTTACCGGAATAAGCCTTTTAGTGCTTAATTCCTGTACGTTATTATCGGCTGCAGGGCTTAATGACAAAGGTTTATCTAACAAAGAAGCTTCAGAAGAGATCGCTTCTACCACGGCAAATTCTGAAGTAAATGTAGATCATAGCGCTTGGGACAAACTGCTTAAAAAGCATGTGAATAGTGATGGTTTGGTAGATTATAAAGGGTTCCAGGCAGACAGAACAGCGCTGGATTCTTATATCACCATGTTATCTAATCACCAACCTTCAGATAAATGGTCGGTGCAAGAACAGTTGGCGTATTACATAAACACGTATAACGCCAACACTGTTAAGTTGATACTTGAAAATTATCCTGTAAAAAGTATCAAAGACATTAAAGGTGCCTGGACCAAAGACATGGTAAAAATTGGGAATGTTCAAATTTCTTTAGGCGGAATTGAAAATAGTATCCTGAGAAAAATGAATGAGCCAAGAATTCATTTTGCCATTAATTGCGCTTCTATTTCTTGTCCAAAATTGATGAATGAAGCTTATACTGCTGCGAAGATCAATGAGCAGTTAGATAAAGCTACTAAGCAATTCATCAATTCAGATAAAAATGATCTTTCTGAAAATTCACCAAAGGTTTCTTCAATTTTCGATTGGTATAAAAAAGATTTTAGAGATAGTGATCAAACAGTGATAGATTACATCAATAAATACGCTGAAACTAAGATTAGCGATACGCAACCCTTAACTATAAAGACTACAATTGGAATCTTAACGAACAGAAATAATCATGATCAGCATAATTATTCCTGTTTTTAATGAAGAGGCCAACATCCTTCATCTTTTAGAGCATTTAAGAAGCTCTTCTTCTATCTATGTTTCTGAAATTATCGTGGTAGATGGCGGAAGTACAGATAATACTGCTGCATTATTATCAGATCAGGAAGGGGTGATTTTTATTACTTCTAATAAAGGAAGAGCTAAGCAAATGAATGCTGGAGCTGCTATTGCAAAAGGTAAGACGCTTTATTTTCTTCATGCCGATAGTTTTCCTCCTTATAATTTTGATCTTGAAATTGTAGAGCAAATAGAACAAGGCAATTTAGCGGGTTGTTTTTGTATGAAATTTGACAAGAATCACTGGTGGTTGAACCTGATGGGATATTTCACGAAATTTAATCATAAAGCTTGTCGCGGTGGAGATCAATCCCTGTTTGTAGAAAGGAATCTATTCAAAAATATTGGTGGTTTTAACGAGTCTTTTATCGTGTATGAAGACAACGACATCATAAGAAGACTTTACGAGAAAAATCAATTTGTAGTCATCAAAAAATGGTTGACCACTTCTGCTCGCCGGTATGAAGAATATGGGGTTTGGAAAGTGCAATATGTGTTCTTACAGATCTATTGGAAAAAGTATCGAGGTGCTTCTCCAGATGAACTTTATAGCTTTTATAAAACCAAGCTTAGTTTGTAAAAACTCTGCCATAATAATTTTTAACCACCTGCTCTGCCGGTTTATTTTGAGGTGTAAATTGAGTGTCTTTATCTCCCCCGGCTACAGCATGATTATGATGCCACTTCCATAAAAATCCGCCTGCAAACCAATCTTCCTGCCAAAATTCCTGATACAAAGCTTCTAAAGCATCTGCTTGTAATTTGTTGTTGGTATCTTTCAATTCTCTGGAAGAATCCCAGGGAGTTTTAGCTGCAAAATCTATATTTCTATAACCATATTCCGTAAAAAGAATAGGTTTTCCAGAAGTTTCAGAAATAATCTTTAAAGAATTTTTATAAGGTTTCCACCCTTTACGCAAATTCTTCAATTTTTGGAGATCTTTCTACATTTAAAGGAAAATAAGCATCCACTCCAACATAATCTAATGCTTCCCAGATCTCAACTTTATCCATCTTATCCCAATTCTCGGCATAGGTAAGTTTTCCGGAATATACCTTGCGAAGGTCGGCGATCAGCTTATTCCAAAATTCAGGTCTGGCATTTACAAATTCATATAATTCTGTACCAATACACAAGATCTCCACCTTTTCACTTTCAGCAATTTTTGCATACAAAAGAATAAATTCTTCATATTGCTCTTCAAAACTTACCCAATCTGCCTCAGAATTCATTTTTACATCCCCGGTAAATTCGCCATTCCTGATCCAGATCTGAGGTTTTAGCATCACTCTCCAAACTATCTTTTCGCATAAGTTCGATACTTTCTTTTATACCTTCTTCGCGCTCGCCCCACCATTGTCTTTCCAGATTAAAATACAATTTAGGACTGTTCAAGCTTTCCATAAAACCAAAAGGCATCAAGGCAACCGTATTAGCATTTACCTTTTTTATAGGCTGAATATCATTTGCTGAAATTTTCTCTCTGGAAGCCACCAAGCTAATTCCATTTATTTTTTCTGAAGTATTCTGAGCTTCACAAGAACTGAGCAGCACAAGAAAGAACATTGCTGAAATAATCTGGAATTGAGATTTGAAATTGAAAATCTTCATAGAAATTTTAATTATTAAAATACTTTTAGATCATAAAACAATACTTCCATGATGAGACCCTGAAATAAATTCAGGGTGACGATGCTCTTGTTAAAAAAATAATTCCCGTCATGCTGAACTTGTTTCAGCATCTTAATGATATAAATCTTCACTGTTATGCTCTTAATATATTGAAACAATCGAGATAACATTTAAATCTTAAAATACATACCTCTAATATCTCTTAACAAAGCACAAAAATGGCTTAAAGCCTTGTTATTATGGCTTATTTCTGCGTACTTTACCTTGGTTGACTTGAAATGTATCCAAAAGATGAAATTACAAGTAACTTTTAACCGGCCAATTTTTTAGCACCTTTTAAAATTAGGAAATATATGGAGCACATTGTCATAATAGGCAACGGAATTTCAGGAATTACTGCCGCAAGGCATATTCGAAAAAATTCTGATAAAAAGATCACCGTTATTTCCGGAGAATCAGATTTTTTCTTTTCCAGAACTGCTCTCATGTATGTCTATATGGGCCATATGAAGTGGAATCACCTAAAACCTTATGAAGATTGGTTTTGGGAAAAGAACAGAATTGAGCTAAAAAAAGCCTGGGTAGAAAAGATAGATTTTGAGCAAAAAACACTGCACTTCTCTGTTGGGGAAGCAATGAAATATGATAAGCTAATAATAGCTACCGGCTCGCTTCCTAATAAATTTGGTTGGGAAGGCGAAGAGCTAGAAGGAGTTCAGGGCATGGTAACCAAACAAGATCTGGAATTGCTGGAAAAGAATTCTGTTAATTGTAAAAAAGCGGTGATTATTGGCGGCGGATTGATTGGTGTTGAAATGGCTGAAATGCTTAGAACAAGAAAAATCGATGTTACATTTCTTGTTCGTGAAAAAGCATTTTGGGGAAATGTGTTGCCCTATCATGATGCACATTTGATCTCTAAACACATCATTTCTCACGGCGTAGATCTAAGACATGAAGAAGAATTAGATAAGATCCTTTCAGATGAAAACGGACGAGTAAAAGGTGTTTTGACCAAAAATGGAGAAGAAATAGCATGCGAGTTAGTAGGACTTTGTGCTGGAGTTCATCCAAATATTGGGTTTTTAAAGAATACTTCTCTTGAAGTAGATAAAGGAATTCTGGTAGATGAATATCTTCAAACAAACATTACAGATGTATATGCTATTGGAGATTGCGTGCAGCAGCGTAAAAATATTGGTGAGAGAAAACCAATTGAAGCCGTTTGGTATACCGGTAGAATGATGGGTGAAACCTTGGCACAAACTTTAACAGGAAACAAAACCCCCTACAAACCCGGAAATTGGTTTAATAGTGCGAAATTCTTCGATATAGAATATCAAACCTATGGTTGGGTGTGGAGTAAACCTAAAGAAAATGAGCAACATCTTAATTGGAAACATGAAGATGAAACGAAATTTCTCACTATTTCTTTTGATAAAACTTCCAATAAATTTTTAGGTATCAATATCTACGGAATTAGATTAAGACATGAAGTGATAGACCGATGGTTGAATGAAGAACGAAGCATAGAATATGTGCTTTCTCATTTAAAAGAAGCCAATTTTGATCCTGAGTTTTACAAAACACACGAAAAAGAGATCTTTTCAGCATTTAAAAATCAACTTACAACAGCATAACTATGAGTTCTATTCACCCTAATATGGCTCTCACCGGCGAACCACCAAAGTCTATTAATACACAGCAAAAGCTCGCTACTTTTTTAGGAATGAGCGGACTTATTATTTTGTTGTTAGCAGCTTTCAATATCAATTTTCCTAATAAAACGTTGTGGCTAAGTATTTCTCTGGCTTCCATATTTGCTGGAATTGTTTGGTTTGCAAAAGCTGCATATTCAGATACACATCCCGGTATAAAGAATGACGGAGTTTGGTTTAAGTCTATGTCCAGCAGGGGATATTTGGCCTGGCTTGCAGGAATTTCTCTAACCGGTTTTTACATTATACTTTACTTTTTTCCTCAATTTATAGGATTGGTTCAAGATGGTGATAACACGGGTTTAATTGCACTTTTCGATCCTCTGAGTAAAGCATTAAGCGGAAATCCTGCCAGCCAATGGTTTGTTTATGGAACGCTGTATACTATTGCTATTGCTGCCTTCGGAATAAAATTTATCTGGAAATATCGCCATAATAGATATGAAAAACTAAGAACCATTTCAGTCATCTTTTTTCAAACAGCCTTCGCTTTCCTCATCCCGGAATTTATGGCAAGATTGAATAGTGATACGTTTAGCCTTCCTTATTATGATCTGAAAAATATCTGGCCGCTTAATTATTACAATTTTGAACAATATCGAGTAGACTCTTTTATTTCTGCCGGAGATGTAGGCTTGGCTTTATTGTTATTTGGAATTGTTTCCATTTTTGTGATTACTCCAATTCTCACCTACAAATACGGAAAACGTTGGTATTGTAGCTGGGTATGTGGTTGCGGTGGTTTAGCCGAAACTGCCGGAGATTCTTATAGACAATTATCAGATAAAAGTCAGTTTGCCTGGAAAGTTGAACGCTGGGTAATTCATAGTGTGCTGGTATTTGTGGTTGTAATGACAACCGCTGTGATCTATTCTTATTTAGGAGACGATGCTTCAAAATATTGGTTAACAAGAGATACTTTTTTAATTGGCGTAGGAGTATTTTTAACCTTGCTTTTTGCCGGAATTTGGTTCTTTAAAAAAGAAGAATTAGCAAAAGATGCAAGAATTGGAGCCATTGGTTATTTAGTGATAGTTCTTTCTTTAATAGGATTTCATTACGCTGGCGGCACTACTCTTTTCTTATTTAATGCGGAATCGCTGCGTCAGGCCTACGGATTTTTGATTGGTGCTATTTTTAGCGGAGTTATTGGAACAGGCTTCTACCCAATATTTGGAAATAGAGTTTGGTGTAGATTTGGTTGCCCAATGGCGGCTATTTTAGGAATGCAACAACGTTTATTCTCAAAATTTAGAATTACTACCAATGGCGGACAATGCATTTCCTGTGGAAATTGTTCTACGTATTGTGAAATGGGAATAGATGTTCGTGCCTATGCTCAAAAAGGAGAAAACATAGTAAGATCCAGTTGTGTAGGCTGCGGAATTTGTGCTGCAGTTTGCCCAAGAGGAGTGCTTAAATTAGAAAATGGAGATCTTGATGGCAGAATAAATTCTGAAGAAGTTCTTTTAGGAAATGATGTAGATTTAATGGATTTATTAAATCAGAAAAGCAGATAAATTGTAAGTAAAGCCTTTATTTTGCGTACTCAACATTAGCTTTTGCGCATAATGCCTCAAGACAAATCTAATTTTCTGAATGCCTGAGATCATTAAAGTTATTATTCCTGCTTATAACGAAGCAGATTCTATTGCAAAAGTAATTGCTGAAATTCCAGATTTTGTTGATGAGATTATTGTAGTCAGCAATAATTCTACCGACAAGACCGAAGAAAATGCTGCTCAAGCCGGTGCTACGGTACTCAAAGAAAATAGAAAAGGTTATGGTTATGCCTGTTTAAAAGGCATGGATTATATTTCAAACCAAGAAATTAAGCCGGATATCATTGTTTTTCTGGATGGAGATTACAGCGATTTCCCTTCAGAAATGGATAAGATCGTCGCTCCTATTATCAATGATAATATAGACATGGTTATAGGTGCGAGAGTAAGTGCTCTGCGCGAACCGGGTTCTATGACCTTCCCTCAACGTTTCGGAAATAAATTAGCTACGTACATTGATGAAATTGTTCTTCAATGCAAATTTCACCGATCTTGGCCCTTTTAGAGCCATAAAATATGACAAACTACTTCAGCTAAACATGCAGGATAAAACCTATGGCTGGACGGTAGAAATGCAGTTAAAAGCCATCAGACAAAAATTCTCGTATGTAGAAGTTCCTGTGCATTATAAAAACCGAATAGGAGTTTCAAAAGTTTCAGGAACTCTTAAAGGTGCTATCTTTGCAGGTGTGAAAATATTAGGTTGGATTTTTAAATACAGTATTAAATAATGGAGTTTGCGATCATCATCATATACACCATCGCTTTATTGCTGATCTTGCTCTATAGTTTTTCTCAGTTAAGCCTTCTTTTTAATTATCTGAAATCTAAGAAACAACCGGATACTTCTCCTAAAATTCGATCTTTCCATAGCCGAAGAAATTCCCAAAGTTACCATTCAACTTCCTGTTTATAATGAGTTGTATGTAATGGAACGGCTTTTAGATAATATTTCAAAAATTGAATATCCTAAAGATAAATTAGAGATTCAGGTCTTGGATGATTCTACAGATGAGTCGGTAAAAATGATCGCCGATAAGATATCAGAATTACAACAATCCGGACTCGACATTCAACATATTCAAAGAGTTGATAGAACCGGATATAAAGCCGGAGCACTTAAAGAAGGTTTGAAGATCGCGAAAGGAGAATTTATCGCCATTTTTGATTCCGACTTCTTACCTCAGCCGGATTGGTTGTTGCAAACGGTGCCTTATTTTAAAGATCCAAATGTGGGTGTGGTTCAAACCCGTTGGGGACATATCAATAGAAATTATTCGCTTTTAACCAAAATTCAGGCATTTGCACTCGATTTTCACTTCATTCTGGAACAAACCGGAAGAAATTTCGGAAAGCATTTTATCAATTTTAACGGTACCGCCGGAATCTGGAGAAAAGCATGTATTATGGATGCCGGAAATTGGAGCGGAGATACCTTAACCGAAGATCTTGACCTTAGTTATCGAGCTCAGTTAAAGAATTGGAAATTCAAATATCTGGAAGATGTAGAAACTCCCGCCGAATTACCCATTGTAATTAGCGCTGCGAAATCTCAACAATTTAGATGGAACAAAGGCGCTGCCGAAAACTTTCAGAAGAATTATGGGAAACTGCTACATGATAAAAATTTGAGTGCAGGCACCAAATTTCACGGATTTTTCCATTTGCTTAACTCAAGTATGTTCTTGCTGGTGATCTTATTGGCGGTGTTAAGCATTCCTGTGTTATATATTAAAAATTCCAACCCTCAATTTAGCTGGTATTTTAATGTCATTGCTTTTTTCGCAATTAGCACCTTGATATTTTTTGTTTGCTATTTAGTCACCTATATGAAGATACACGGGAGCTCCTTCAAAAATTTCTTCAGATTTATTGGGATGTTCATTACCTTCTTTTCAATTGCTATGGGATTTTCAGTTCATAATTCCCTTGCCGTTTTGGAAGGTCATTTTGGAAAGAAAAGTGAGTTTATAAGAACCCCTAAATTCAATGTGAATAATATTAAAGACTCCTGGAAAGCAAATAAATATCTTACCAATAGTCTTTCCTTAAGCACTTTTATTGAAGCTGCGCTTTGGTTGTATTTTGGCTTCGGAATTTATAGCGCTTTTGTTCTTCAAGATTTTGGATTGATTGTATTTCATCTGATGCTTTTTGCCGGATTTGGGTTTGTAGCTTTTAAATCTATTTTCAGCAAAGTTTAAACTATGGATTCTTTAACTCAAATAGTATTAGGCGCTGCCGTTGGAGAAGCGGTTTTAGGAAAAAAAGCAGGTAATAAGGCGATGTTATATGGCGCTATAGCGGGAACAATTCCAGACTTGGATTCCTTTGCTCCATTATTTACAGATACTTTAACTGCCATTGAAATGCATAGAGGATTTTCACATTCTATCTTATTTTCAATTCTCTTTGCTCCAATATTTGGCTGGCTCATTTCAAAAATTGAAAAAAGATCCGGCATTCATTGGAAAGATTGGTCGTGGTTAATGTTTTGGGGCTTAATAACGCATCCGCTATTAGATGCCCATACTACTTGGGGTACGCAACTTTTCTGGCCGTTAGACCTTAGGTTAGCTTACAAGAATATCTTTGTTATAGATCCGCTTTACACCGTTCCATTCTTGATCTTCTTGATATTAGCCTTCAGAGCTAAAAAAGGATCTTTAAAAAGGAGGAAATACAATAATCTTGGGCTTATTGTAAGTAGCATTTATATGATCTGCACCATCGGCTTAAAAGCGATCACATATTTCAAATTTGAAAGCGCGTTAGAGAACCAAGATATTGCATATCGCCAAATTCAAACCAGGCCAAGTCCATTTAATACTATTATGTGGTCTGCCAATGTAGAAGTTGAAGATGCTTATCTTACTTGCAGATTATTCATTATTTGATACAAAGCCTATAGAATTCAAACGCATTCCGAAGAATCATGATTTGGTAAATGATTTTAAAGATGAAAAAGATCTTAATAGAATAATCGCTATTTCACAAGGCTGGTATAGCATTGCCAAAAGAGATGAAACTTTATATTTTAATGATCTTCGTTTTGGAGCTTATGATATAGATGTTGCAGATCCAAAATTTGTCTTTAGTTATAAGCTAGAAGAAAATGCAGGCAAGCTAGAAGTTGAAGAAGTTCCCCGCGATCCTGAAAACGCTAAAAAAGTTTTTAGCAACTTAGCAACTCGAGTTTTTGGAAATTGAAGTTTTTTCAAAAGACTAAATAAAAAAGCCTCAAATCGTTTAGAAATGAGGCTTTCCATTGATCTATATTCGAGCTTTTAATTTTTCTTGATCTTAATAATTGGTGGCTCAGTTCCTTGTTGTGAAACATCAATATTAATATTATCTCCACTTTTAACCAATTTTATGGCTTCTTCTAACTGTATCTTTTTGCCTTCAAAATAAAAGATACCGCCTTCTTTTGCTAATTGCTTAAAATGCTCTGTAGGTTCTGGTGGTGGCGGTGGTGCTGCAAAGGTGTCCTTCTTTCTGCATTTCCATTTCCATGACGATGCATTTCTCGTTCTGCTCTTTTCATTTCTCCTTCATGCCTTTGCATCTCTCTGTTGCATTCTTTCTTCATCTTTATTTGCCCTTTCAAGTTCACGCTCATGTCTTTCCATTTCTCTTTCCTGGCGCTCCATTTCGCGTTCAGAATCTCTCATCGTGCGTTCTTCTATTCTAATTTCACGCTCCATTTCTCTTTGCTTATCTAAAGAAGCTTTTCTGGATGTGGTGGTGCAGGAGGTGGCGGTGGTGGCACTATATCTTGGAGATCATCTCCTTGAGTTGGTCTTGGCGGTGCCGGAGCATTTTTAGGAACTACGATCTCTGGAAATTTTTCAGATTGGGCTCGTTGCTCCTCGGTCATTCTGTCGAAAATATAAACCATTCTCTTAAGTTCATCTCTTGAGATAGTTCGCTCTTTTTTAGCTAAAGCATTGTACTTCTTAGCCAATTTATTATACTCCTTTACCATTTTGGCAGTGGCTTTTTCCTGTTCTAAAATGTAATTCTTCTGATCTTGATTAACCTGATCGCTGTTTACCACTGTTTCAATAGGCACCACGGTTTTGGTAGTAAAACTAAATAACATAAATGCCAGCAATGGCAATAGCAATAAGCTTTTAAGCAACATGCTCCTTTTTGATGTGTGTGTTTTCATAACTGTAAATCGTTTTTTGATTGATGAATAATTAATGGCACTTGCCAATTGATACCCCGTTGGCTCCGAAAAATGCTCGGGTGATGAAAATGCCAACAGAATTTTTTGATAATTTGTACGCTCTATCCCTTGTTGAATCACAGCTTGATCTGCAAGAAATTCATGGTTAAGCTTTATGGAATGTTTTATAAAATAAATGATGGGGTTAAACCAAACCAAGACCTGTAAAAACTCGATGAGCAAGATATCTAAACTGTGATATTGCTCTGAATGTGCTTTTTCATGTAATCAATACTTCGTTTGGAATATCATTATTTTCGAACCTTTTTTTATTCAGAAATATATAACTGAAAAAAGTATGAGGCTCTACGTTGAAACTTCAGTAAAACATTGATGAGTCCGTTTGCTTTTACTTTCGGATTTCGAAGTATCCTAAAATTGATACTGATAAGATTCTTGATGAATTTAATTCCGAAGAAAGCCACTCCAAGAAAATATATACCCCATAAAAGTTGAGACCAATTAAAACTTTCAACAGAACTTGTGGTGAAATTTGTAATTAATGCTGAAGAATTCTCCACTAAACCTGCTCCCTGTTCTACTTCTACATACTCATAAAAAGTGATGAGTGGAATAACTGCTGACAATACAAGCGCAGACAAAAGATAAATTCTTTTAAAAGTATGCATGCTCGCATTTTCCAATAAGATCTTATAGAACAAGTAGAAAATGCTTAAACAAGCTGCCGATTTTAGAAAGAATATTTCCATGATCTATTTCTTTTCGATTTCAGAATCTATGATGCTTTTTAGATCTTCCAATTCTTCTTTAGAAAGATTGGTCTCTTTGGTAAAGAAAGAAGCAAATTGAGAGGCAGAATCATTAAAAAAATTCTTTATAAGTCCGTTTACCTGCTTAGAAAAATAATCTTTCTTCTTTACCAATGGGAAATATTCTCTAGATCTTCCCAATTGTTTATAGTCTACAAAATTCTTATCCTGCATTCTTTTTAAAAGAGTAGCAATAGTGGTAGTTGCAGGTTTAGGATCTTCATAAGCATCTATAAGATCTTTCATCAACGCCTTTTCCTGTTTCCATAGAATTTGCATAAGTTGCTCTTCAGCTTTAGATAATTGCATGAGATAGAATTAATTACACTTAACTCTACAAATGTAGAATAAATATTTAATTCTACAAACATAGAGCAAATTATTTTTCAGATTTAAGCAATTTTTGCTTTGCTCTCAAAAATGTATCTTTGGCATCTAAAACAAATACAATGAGCCTGGAACAAGAGTTATTTCAAAGAAGTGGATCACAATGTGAATTATGTACCGCTTCAGATAATTTAGAAGTTTATGAAATACCAGATTCCCCTAAAGATGCTGAAAATAGCATTTTGATCTGTGGTACTTGTAAAGAACAAATCGAAGATCCGGAGAAAGTAGACGCCAATCATTGGAGATGTTTAAATGACAGTATGTGGAGTCCGGTTCCGGCGGTACAGGTAATGGCTTGGAGAATGCTTAGCAGATTAAAATCTTTAGGCTGGCCACAAGATCTTTTAGACATGATGTATATGGAAGATGAGGTGAAGGAATGGGCAAAATCTTCTTTACCTGCAGAAACCTCAGCAAATAGCATTGTACATAGAGACAGTAATGGCGTGATTTTAGAAGCCGGAGATTCTGTAGTGCTTATTAAAGATCTTAAAGTTAAAGGTAGCAGCATGGTTGCAAAACAAGGAACTGCGGTAAGACGTATTTCTTTAGATCATGAAAATGAAGAATATATTGAAGGGAAAGTTGATGGACAACAAATTGTGATCATCACTAAATATGTAAAGAAGTTATAAGTAAGTTACTTACTTCATATATAAAAAGCTGTCTCAAAATTTACAGAAACGTCATTCTGAATTTATTTCAGAATCTTATTAATTGATAATCAATATAAGTTAGAAGCTGAAACAAGTTCAGCTTGACGAAAGAATAATTTTGAGACAGCTTTTTTTATTTAATCTTCTTCGGATTATTTCTGACTTAGTTTTGTGAAATGCTTGAAGAATAAAGGAATAGTCTGAATTCCTTTTAAGTAGTTCCAAACTCCAAAATGTTCATTTGGTGAGTGAATAGCATCTGTATCCAAGCCGAATCCCATTAAGATGGTTTTACTTTGTAATTCTTTTTCAAACAAAGCTACAATTGGAATACTTCCTCCACTTCGCTGCGGAATTGGCTCTTTTCCGAAAGCTTCTTTATAAGCATCGTTGGCCGCCTGATATTCCATAGTATCTATTGGAGTTACATAAGCTTGCCCGCCGTGATGGGTATTTACTTTTACTCGCACTCCTTTTGGAGCTATAGACTCAAAATGTTTTTCGAATAATTTGCTGATCTCTTTCCAATCTTGGTCTGGCACTAATCTCATCGAGATCTTAGCAAAGGCTTTTCCAGGAAGTACTGTTTTAGCTCCTTCTCCGGTGTAACCACCCCAAATTCCGTTTACATCTAAAGTTGGTCTTATAGAAGCACGCTCCAAGGTAGAATATCCTTTTTCGCCATATACATCATCAATGTCAAGCTTTTCCTTATACTCTTCAAGATCAAAAGGCGCTTCCGCCATTTTCTCTCTTTCTTCTTTGCTTAACTCTTCCACTTTATCATAAAATCCGGGAATGGTAATATGATTATTTTCATCTTGAAGAGAAGCGATCATTTTAGCCAGTACATTAATCGGGTTTGCTACAGCTCCTCCATACAATCCGCTATGTAGATCACGGTTCGGCCCTGTAACTTCCACTTCCATATAACTCAATCCGCGAAGACCAGTAGTAATTGAAGGTACATCTTTAGCGATCATCCCTGTATCTGAGATCAGGATCACATCATTAGAAAGCTTTTCCTTATTCTTAGAAATAAACCAACCTAAACTTTCGCTTCCTACCTCTTCTTCCCCTTCTATCATGAATTTTACATTACAAGGCAAAGCATCATTCTTGGTCATATACTCCAAGGCTTTTACATGCATATACATTTGCCCTTTATCATCACAAGCTCCACGAGCAAAAATGGCACCTTCAGGATGAATCTTGGTTTCTTTAATAACAGGCTCAAAAGGTGGGCTATCCCATAAATTGATAGGATCTGGCGGTTGCACATCATAATGTCCATAAACCAGCACTGTTGGCAAGTTTTTATCTATTATTTTTTCTCCATAAACAATTGGATATCCAGGAGTCTCACAAATTTCTACTTTATCGCACCCCGCTTCTTCAAGACTTTTCTTTACAGCATCGGCTGTATTCAAGACATCTTTCTTATAGGCAGGATCTGCACTTATTGATGGAATCTTCAGAAGATCAATAAGTTCCTGAATGAATCTATCTTTATTTTCTTCAACATAACTTTTTACATCTTTCATGTACAATTTTTTGAATTTAGGTAAAGATAATAAATTGATATTTTTTTTCAGAAGTATTTGAATATTGAAACATTTATGTATATTTGCAGCCGCTTATCAAGGTAAGCGGGGTTTTACAACGAGTCCTAAGTGTTGTAAAATGATAATGCGGGCGTGGTGGAATTGGTAGACACGCTAGACTTAGGATCTAGTGCCGCGAGGTGTGGAGAGTTCGAGTCTCTCCGCCCGCACAAAAAAAAGCTTCAGAGAAATCTGAAGCTTTTTTTGTTTTATAGCACTTCCCTATCTTCTATATCTAATATTCCATTAAATTTGTTTCAGCATAGCAATTTAGATGAAAGATACCCAAGAATTAAGAACGGTAACCGTTACCAGATATATAACTCCCCTTAGAGAAGGTGGCTCTTTGCCTGCTTTAGCTGAAGCTGATGACGACTTTAAATATGTGTTGAAATTTAAAGGCGCTGGGCATGGGGTAAAAGCGCTCATTGCTGAATTAATAGGATCTGAAATTGCACGAGCTTTAGGATTTAAAGTTCCCGAATTGGTGTATGCTAATTTAGATGAAGCTTTTGGAAGAACCGAAGCAGATGAAGAGATTCAAGATCTTCTACAATCTAGCCAGGGCATGAATTTAGCTTTGCACTTTTTATCTGGCGCCATTAATTTTGATCCAGTAGTAACTCAGGTAGAACCACTGTTAGCATCTAAAATTGTTTGGTTAGATTCTTTTATCACCAATGTAGATAGAACTTTTAGAAACACCAATATGCTTATGTGGCACAAGGAGCTCTGGCTCATAGATCATGGAGCTTCGTTCTATTTTCATCATTCCTGGACCAATATGGAGAAGCAGGCCAAAACTCCTTTTGCATTTATAAAAGATCATGTACTCCTGCCGCAAGCTTCAGAATTGGAAGAAGCAGACCGTATCTCTAAAACTCTTTTATCCGAAGAAAAAATTAGAGAGATCGTAAATCTTATCCCAGCGGAATGGTTAGATTGGGAAGGTTATGATGAAAATGAAGAACAGATAAAAGAAACCTACATTCAATTCTTATTAGTACGATTAGCCAATTCAGAAATATTTTTAAAAGAAGCACAAAATGCCAGAGAAGCACTTATATGAATATGCCGTAATTAGAGTACTTCCGCGGGTGGAGCGTGAAGAATTCTTAAATGTAGGTATCATTCTTTTTTCTAAACGAGAGAAGTTTCTCAAGGTGCTTTATCAGCTCGATGAAAATAGGCTAAGATGTTTGTGTGAAGATTTTGATATTGAAGAGATCAGAAAAAATTTAGATTCATTTGAAAAGATAGCCGCCGGAGCAAAAGATGGAGGGCCTATTGCACAAATGGATATCCCATCCAGATTTAGATGGCTTACCGCAATTAGAAGTTCGGTAATTCAAACTTCCAGACCTCACCCCGGAATGTGCCCGGAATTAGACAAAACCATTAACCGATTATTTGCTGAATTGGTGCTCTAAAATAGTTGAAAACCGTTTCATAATATTTATTAATTTCGACCAAAAATTTCGCGTTTTCTCAATGGAAATATTCTTACAAGCCGACACCTGGATTGCCCTACTTACACTTTCTTTTATGGAAATAGTGTTAGGAATAGACAACATCATTTTTATCTCTTTAGTTGCAGGAAAACTCCCTCTAGAGCAGCAGAAAAAAGCGCGAGTAGGTGGACTTTCTGCCGCTTTAGTAATGAGAGTGTTATTATTGCTAAGCATTACCTGGATTATTGGTCTTACGCAACCTGTACTTACATTTAGTGAGTTTGAACTAAGTTGGCGAGATATAATATTAATTGCAGGAGGAGTCTTTCTTCTTGTAAAAAGCACCCTGGAAATTCACCATAAAGTTGAAGGAAAAGAAGAATCAGAAAAGGAAGTAAAAGCTATTAATTCTTTTGGCTATGCCATTCTACAGATCGTATTATTGGACATCATCTTTTCATTCGATTCCATACTTACAGCAATAGGGCTTACAGATCAGCTAATGCTTATGATAATCGCGGTGGTGATCTCTATCATTGTAATGATGATCTTTGCAAAAGCTGTGGGAGATTTTGTAAATGAGCATCCAACTATTCAAATCTTGGCGCTGTCATTCCTTATTCTTATTGGAGTGATGTTAATTGTTGAAGGAATGCACTATCATGTCCCTAAAGGTTATATCTACTTTTCGGTTTTCTTTTCTTTAGCTATTGAAATGCTGAATATGAGGTTTAGAAAGAAAAATGGATCAGTCTAAAATCTCATAATGAATAGGCTTAAAACTGCCATTATTGCTGTCTTCTGCAGAACAGGCCGTTAATGCAACTATTAGATCCATTTGGGCTTGAAACAGAACATAATCACCTGCCTTGCTTAATGGCGGATCTACACTTAGTTTTCCTTTTTCATCAAATTGCACATTCATAAAGATGTTGAATGCCGTAGGAACATCATCTGGCTCTATATTGAACTTCTTAAGATTGGTGTACAAGTTTTCAAAACAACTGGGGTGATATTCCGGATTCTTGTACATGATCTGAAAGGTTTCCGGACTGCAGGGAGCTAACAAAAAATCGTTTCTTCCATTGGTATCTTCCAGGATCTCCATCATTTTTCTACTTCTATTGCTCCACAAAAAATCACCTTTGGTAATAAGAATGCTTTCTTCAAAATCTAAGGTCTTTCCCGAAGAGATCTTTTCTCGAGGATCTTCAGCATTAAACAACACCATATCACTCACCTGTTCTCCTTGAGGATCTATTACCTTTAATTTCTGACCTTTTTTCAGTTTAAAAGCAGCTCCGGTTTGTTTCTTTATTACTTCAATCATTTTCTTCTTTTATATTTTTGCTTAATTCTTTACTCAAGGCATCCCCTTTCTCTAACTGTTCCACCACGGCATTAACATCATCTTTTTCAAAAGTTTGATGCAGTTTCGCTACTCCTTTAATATCAAATGGATCTGCCCAAAAACCAGTAATTAATGGAAGGTGATCTACTAACATTTTCTTAGGAATATCTTTGTAATACAAAGGCGATTGCTGTTTCTTTTCAAATGTTTCCACAAGCTTTTCTAAGGAATTCTCAAGTTCTTGCCTGCTTTGTAATTTGATCCTGGCATTTACATGAACTGCGGAATAATCCCAGGTACTAATATCTTTCTCTTTATACCAGGAAGATGAAATATAAGCATGTGCCCCTTGAAATATTAATAATACCTCAACATCATCTTCTAGAAAGTTCAACAGCTCATTATGATTTGCCACGTGGGCATACAACCTAAAATTTTTGGCATTAGCACCATCTATTAAAACAGGAATATGAGTAGCCAGCAACTGCTTGCCTTTTACAACTAAAGTTGCAAAAGGATGATTTTTTATGAATTGATATAAGTAATCGGGATCTTGCTTTTTATATTTCTTAGGTTGATACATACACTACATTTTACCCGAAAGAAAAGGACATTTCCACTCATCTCCAACTTTTCTTCCGCTGTATTGTCGTGCTTCGCTATTTTCTCCAAAATCTTCTAACATTGGATTGATGCTGCCCTGAAGTTCTGGATCCCTTTCTCTTATTCTATCACGCACCACCTCAAAAGTCCCCATTTCTCTCAATTTTTCAAATTGATGATGAAGATTAAAAGCAATAGCGGGATAAGGAGTTTGTCTGGCTTTTCTTGAACTATTGGGATGCAATCCAACCATGTAAAATGCTTTTCCACCAAGACTAAAACTAAAGTCTTTGTTATTGGGATCATCGCTCACCTCCTTATCCCATTCATCTGTATCCACCTCATGCAGAAGGTTGAGTTGAGACCACAGCAATTCTTCAAACTGTTCTTCGGTAAAGGCCTTTCTTCCTTTAAAAACAGCCATAAAGGTTAAAAATTCTTTAGATTCAAAATCGTAATTGGCAATGTACTGCTTAAGATCTTTTAATATTTTTATTGCTGTATTCTTAGATCCAAAATTTTCATAGACATGAAAATCAACTTTATCCATGCTAAATACCGTTTGCGCCATTACGCAAGGATGATTATTTTCTAAAATAAACTCTGAAAACTCAGCTTTTATCTTTTGTTCTTCGGCAACAATTGGATTTCTTTCAGACTTGGAAATTTTATCTTTTATAGTGATCATGAGCTGTTATATTGATGAGATTCTATAAATTTATAGCAACACATTCATTCCCCAAATAGGTTTAAGAAGATATTAATCTAACTTTAAAGAAGATTAACACACTATGGAAATAATGAAAATATTTCTTTCAGGATTAATTGCGACATCTGTCATGACTGCCTTTAGTTATATTCTTGCTGAAATAAGAGACAAACAGTTTAAAGAACCGGAACTTTTAAATATGGTACTATCAAGATCTGATCTTTTCAGATTAAAACTCTCGAAAAATAGTATTGCCGGATGGATCTTACATTATTTAATTGGATGGATGTTCGTGATTTTATTTGAAGTAATTTGGAGCTTAGAAATCTTTCCTTTTTCTACTCTGATTTCTGGTGCAATCTTAGGATTTATAGCAGGCATCATTGGAATTTTCTCCTGGAAATTCATGTTTTGGATAAGTAAAAATCCGCCTAAAATAACCTGGAGTGAATATTACATTCAATTGATAATTGCACATATTTTATTTGGTATAAGTGCTGCGATATTTTATGAGCTCTGGTAGTTCATTTTTTCCGATATCGTAACATTAGAAAAAGCATTAAACTATTTAGCGCTAGAGAAACTCCATTGGTTGCAATTACAGGCATATCCTTTTGCGTGATTCCATAAATTACCCACAGAAACACCCCTAAAATTAAAATAGCGAACATTCCTGGAGAAATATCTTCAACTTTTTTGGTTTGCCAGGCTTTTTTAATTTGAGGAATGACTGAAACGGTTGTACAAACTCCAGCAACCAGGCCTAAAACATCTGTCCATTCCATCTTACATTGTTATTTCTTTACACCCTGTAATAGCCAATCTTCTAATTTTGTATCATCATCTGCATGCATTACAGAAATATCTCCCGTAGTTTCAAATATAACCGCTTTAATTTGAGAGCGTTGTATAACATTTGCTTCTCTTAATTTAGATCGCAAATCGGACTCTGTTACTCTAGCTTTCCTTAGATTATCATCAAGAATCTTCTCTCCATCCATCAATAAAAGAGGGGTATTGTCTATTGCCTTCTGAAAAAATTCAAAACGTCTTAAAAGAGCTGCAGAAATTTGTAAAATATATACAATTGCAAGACCTACTATACCTTGTACCATACTTACAGATTTAGACAAAATAGTAGTAGCCATAATAGATCCAATAGCCACCGTCATCGCAAAGTCAAAACTAGACATTTTGGAGAAACTCCTTTTTCCTGCAATTCTTGTGAAAATGATAACCGCAAGGTAAATTCCAATAGCGGTAAGACAAATTGCAATTAATGAGGTAGAAGATGCTTCAAACCATTTTTCCATAACTCTATAATTTATTTTTTACTGTTTAGTAAGTTAAAAAGAAATTTAGATATCTCTATTGAATTTATAGTATTCTAAAAATGGATGTGGAGTATTATTTATAGAATGAATGATAGCTTCCATTCCCATCACGCTAAAAGTTATTCCATTACCTCCAAATCCTAAAATGTAATGTTCACTCTTATCTAATATCAGGTTTTCCAAAATATGGCAAACCATCTTTAGTCTCTCCAAAAGTGCCAGCCCAGGAATAATCCAACTTAAAATCTATATCCGGAAAATGCTCTTTAAAATCTTTAGTTAGAGAGCGTTCTTTCTTATGAAGCAATGCATCTCTCTTAGTGGCATTCTTGAAATTCTCATCTCCTCCCCCCATGATTATTCTACCATCAGGGGTAGACCTAAAATACAAATATGGGGAGGATGTATTCCAGTAAATATGATTTCTAAAGGCTTTTGGAAGTTTTTCAAATGCTTCTGAAGCTAAAGCGTAGGTGCTTTTTAAATTCACTACATCTTCTTTCAGCTTTTCGGTGCTTTCATATCCTGTACAGTAAACAACATGGTCACACGTCACTTTATGATCGCCCGCAATAGTGGCAACACATTTATCTTCTAGATACTTTACCTCCTTCAATTCGGTTCTATCAAAGATCTCCAACCCTTTTTTCTCACAGTACTCTAGAAGATCATTCGCCAATTTATAAACATCCATTACAGCACCAGATTCCGATTCTATAGCAGCATAGGCCTTTAACCCTAATTTCTCCAAGCGCATGTTTCTCCAACCATTTCACCTTAAATCCATGCTCTTTCCGAACATTGTATTCTTCTTCTAAAAAGTTGAGATCTTTCTTAGAGTCACAAAAATAAATGCTTTTTTTAAACTCGAATTGGCACTTGCTTTTAATCTCATCAACAATATTTTTAAGATCGAAAATAGCTTTTTCACAGCTTTTGTAACTGGAAACCGCAGGCGTAAGCCCTCGTTGCTTTATAAGTTCATGAAGAGATACATCTATTTCATACTGAAGCATTGCCGTACTCGCAGCACTGCTCCCACTACAAACATCTCTTCTATCTAAAAGAACTACTTTTTTTCCTTCTTTTATAAGACTGTATGCAATGAGAGCGCCGGTAATCCCGCCCCCAACAATTAAAATTTCAGTTTCTAAATCTGCATTTAGTGAAGGATAACTTTTGTTTAAGGCATTTTTTATTAACCAATAAGGTTCATTAGAGCGAATGTCCATAATTTAAACACATTAAATATTATTAAAGCTATCCACCTATTATTTCTCCTCCATTTACATGAATAATCTGCCCTGTGATATAACTGCTATCTTCTGAAGCTAAAAAAACATAAGACGGTGCTACCTCCGATGGTTGCCCGGCCCTTCCCATTGGAGTATCTTTTCCAAAATCTTTAATATCCTTAAAGGTTGAAGGGATTAGAGGCGTCCAAATTGGTCCGGGAGCAACTCCATTCACTCTAATATTCCTGTCTACCAACATTTTAGATAAAGATCTGGTAAAACTAACAATAGCACCCTTACTGCTGGAATAATCTAATAAATGCTCACTTCCGCGATAAGCTGTTACAGAAGCGGTATTAATTATAATTCCGCCTGGTTTAAGCACCTTCAACGCAGCGTTTATCAAATAAAAATAAGGATAAATATTGGTTTCAAAGGTTTCAAATACATGTTCAAAACTTATATCCTTCACCTTTTCTTCAGGAAATTGAACGGCTGCGTTATTTACGAGTATATCCAATTTACCTAATTCTTCTACACATTCTGAAATTGTAGCTCTACAGAAATCTGAATCTTTAAGGTCTCCTTGTAAAATAATGCATTTTCTACCTTCATTTTGAACCATTTTCATGGTTTCCATCGCATCTTCATCTTCCTCTTTATAAACAATAGCAATATCTGCTCCCTCTCTTGCAAAATGTACAGCAACACTTCGGCCTATCCCACTATCTCCCCCGGTAATAAAGGCAACTTTCCCCTTCAGTTTATCACTTCCTTTATAAGTATCTCTAATTATTTTAGGCTCTGGAGACATTTTATATTGATCTCCCGGTTGGGTTTGTGACTGCTCAGGAAAATTCTCAGATTCTGTCATAATAAGTTAGTTTGGGTTTGATACCATAAAATTACCTTACACGTTATGTAAAAAAATGTTAATGAATAATAAGGAATACTTAAGGTTTTAATACTTTAATCAATAACGGCCAAAAAATAACTATTCGAGCTATTTCAATATCTTTACCCCATGAAAAAACTTCTAAAAATTGGACACAGGGGCGCTAAAGCCCATGTTGCAGAAAACACCTTAGAAAGTATATCTAAAGCCTTAGAATTTAAAGTAGATGCTATAGAATTGGATGTGCACCGGTGTAAGACCGGAGAACTGGTAGTTATACATGATTTTACCTTAGACCGAACCACTGATGGTACCGGCGAAGTAGCTCGCAAATCCTGGAAAAAATTAGAAAGTTTAAGTATAGAAGGAAAATATAAGATCCCGCTGTTAACCGAAGTTTTAGATCTTATTGAAGGCAAATGCAGCATCAATATAGAATTAAAAGGAACCAATACAGCAGAAGCTACCTGTAAGATCATTCAGAAATACATCTCAGAAAAAGGATGGAAATATTCAGATTTTATTGTTTCTAGTTTTCAAACCAATGAATTGTTTATGGTAAGAAAATTAGATGATCACATCCCAATAGGAGTTTTAAGTAAGGCAAGTATGATGCAGGCTATAGAATTAGGGAAACAGTTAAATGCCGCAGCAATACATCCTTCAATAGGAATTATTACTAAAAAGAATGTGGTAGCGGCTCATGAAGAAGGATTTAAGGTGAATGTTTGGACGGTGAATGAACCTGAAGAAATTGAAAGAATGATACATTTTGGAGTAGATGGAATAATTTCCGATTATCCAGACCGACTTTAAATCATGCAAAGACAATTATGAAACATTACGATATTATAGTTATTGGCGGAGGAGCTGCCGGATTTTTTACTGCCATAAATGCAGCAGAAATGGATGGGCATTTAAAAATTCTGATCTTAGAACGCGGGAAAGAAGTGCTTACCAAAGTTAGAATTTCTGGAGGAGGCCGCTGTAATGTTACTCATGCAGAATTCATTCCGCAAGAATTGATAAAAAATTATCCTCGTGGGAAAAAAGAACTCCGCGGGCCTTTTCATAGTTTTATGACCGGCGATACCATTACGTGGTTTGAAGATCATGGAATTGAGCTAAAAATTGAAGAAGATGGGAGAATGTTTCCGGTTTCAGATTCTTCAGAGAGTATCATCAACTGTTTTCTACAAGCTACCGAGAAACTGAAGATCGATATTTTAAAGAATCAATCGGTTCAAAATATAGAACAGGTAGATGCCTATTGGAACATCAGCACAAATAAAGATCAATTTTCTGCTGAAAAGATCCTTCTAGCCACAGGAAGTAATCCTAAAGTATGGAAAATGTTAGAAAAATTGGGACATTCTATAGAACCAGCGGTGCCTTCATTATTCACTTTCAACATAAAAGACTCAAGAATTAAAGATCTTCCGGGCGTTTCTACTTATGCTGAAATAAAAATTCTTGGAGAAAAACTAGAGAGCGAAGGACCCACACTTATTACTCATTGGGGACTAAGCGGACCGGGAATTTTAAAACTTTCGGCTTGGGGTGCCAGACAATTGCACGATCTTAATTATAAATTCGACATTAAAGTAAATTGGCTTCCCGGAAAAACTTCAGAAGATATTTTAGAAGAATTAAAGGAATTAAAAATCCAACATCCAAAACAACAGGCCTCTAAATATGCACAATTTGATCTTCCAAAAAGATTATGGCAACAATTGGTAAAAGCCTCAAATATTCAAGATGACGATATTTGGGCAGATCTAAATAAAAATCAATTACAAGCTTTGAGTCTTCAGCTTACCGAAGCCATTTTTAAGGTGGACGGAAAAAGTACTTTTAAAGAAGAATTTGTTACCGCTGGGGGAGTTAATTTAAAAGAAGTCAATTTTAAGACCTTTGAAAGCAAACTGCTTAAAAACCTATATTTTGCTGGAGAAGTGTTGAATATTGATGCTATTACCGGCGGATTTAATTTTCAAAATGCATGGACAGGAGGATATTTAGCGGCACAAGCTATGACCGCTAAATAGTGTAAACTAAAAAAGTATATTTGCCTAAATTTTCCGGAAGCATGACTGAAAAAGATTTTTTACCAAAAGAATATTCTCAATCGCCCAAAGAAGGTAATGTAACCTGGCAATCGCCTAGTAATATAGCCCTGGTGAAATATTGGGGAAAAAAGGAAAATCAGATTCCGGCAAATCCTTCTATAAGTTTTACGCTAGATCATTGTAAAACAACAACAACTTTAAAGTTTAATAAGAGAACTTCAGCCTTAAATAAAAATGAAGAATTTGATTTCGAGTTTTATTTTGAAGGCAAAAAGAAGGAAGATTTTAAACCTAAGATCGCTACTTTTTTTAAAAGAATAGAACAATATTGCCCATTTTTAAGAGCAATATCATTTAGAAATTAGCAGCGAAAATTCTTTCCCACACAGTAGCGGAATTGCTTCTTCTGCAAGCGGAATGAGTGCCTTAGCACTTTGTTTGATGAGCCTTGAAAAAGAACTGAATCCGGAAATGACTGCAGAATATTTTAATCAAAAAGCTTCTTTTTTAGCAAGATTAGGATCTGGAAGTGCTTGCAGAAGTATAGAAGGAGAACTTGATAGAATGGGGAACACATGCAGGATCTTAAGGACAGTTCAGATCTTTTCGGAATTAAATATCCTTTTAAAGTACATGATGTATTTTTAAATTATCAAGATACCATCTTGTTGGTAGATAAAGGTCAAAAACAGGTAAGCAGCAGTGTGGGCCATAATTTAATGCACGCACATCCTTTTGCTGAAGCCCGGTTTAAACAAGCACATGACAATTTAGACAAATTGAAACCAATTTTTGAAGGCGGAGATCTAGATTCATTTATGAACTTAGTTGAAAGTGAAGCGCTTACTTTGCATTCTATGATGATGAGTAGCAATCCATATTTTATCTTGATGAAGCCAAATACCATGGAGATCATCAATAAGATCTGGGAATTTAGAGAAACAACAAAACTACCCGTTTGTTTCACTTTAGATGCGGGAGCCAATGTACACGTGCTTATATCCGGAAAAAAATAAAGTAAAAATTTTAGAATTCATTAAGAATGAGCTTGTTGCGTATTGCGAAAATGGACAGTATATTTGCGACTCAAATTGGAAAGGGCGCAAAAAAGTTGTAATTTTAATTACTTATATTTGCCCATAATCTATCAAATTGGAATTCCAATTAACGAAGGTTAATCTTTATACTTATGAAAGGACCATTATTCTACTCTAAAATTTTACTTTTCGGAGAATACGGAATTATCAAGGATTCTAAGGGATTATCTATTCCTTATAACTTCTACAATGGAGCCTTGAAAGTTGACGAAAATCCTTCAGAAGTTGCTATAAAATCTAATCAAAGCTTAAGAAGATTTGCAGATTATTTGGCAGAATTGGAAGTTTCTAATCCAGAATTGGTTCATTTCGATTTAAAAACCCTGAAAGAAGATATTGATAAAGGAATGTATTTTGACTCTAGTATTCCTCAAGGATATGGAGTTGGAAGCAGTGGGGCACTTGTTGCAGCTATTTATGATGAATATGCTACAGATAAGATTACCGTTCTTGAAAATCTTACCAGAGATAAGCTATTAAAGCTTAAAAAGATCTTTGGAGAGATGGAGTCTTTCTTCCACGGAAAATCTTCAGGTTTAGATCCTTTAAACAGTTACTTAAGCATTCCAATTTTAATAAACTCCAAAGATAATATTGAGCCTGCAGGAATTCCATCTCAAACCGAAAACGGGAAAGGTGCTGTATTCCTATTAGATTCTGGAACTGTGGGTGAAACTGCCCCTATGGTGAATATCTTTATGGAAAACATGAAACAGGAACCTTTCAGAAAAATGCTGAAAGACCAGTTTGTAAAACATACAGATGCCTGTGTTGACGATTTTCTTCAAGGCGATGTAAAATCTCTTTTCGGGAACATTAAAAAGCTTTCTCACGTAGTGCTTGATAATTTCAAGCCAATGATACCTGCCAAATTCCACAAATTATGGCAAACCGGAATTGAGACTAATGACTATTACCTAAAACTTTGCGGTTCTGGAGGTGGTGGCTATATCTTAGGATTTACTGAAGATATAGACAAAGCTAAAAAGGTCTTAAAAGACTACAATCTGGAAATAGTTTACAATTTTTAGAATTCTCTAAATTACATGGCGGCAGCTAAAAACAAACGATTATTGCTTAAGTTGCTGAGTTTGTTTTCGGTAGTGAGAGGTTACAATATTTTGATATTGGTAATTGCTCAATACCTTACTTCGGCTTTTATACTTGCGCCAGAATTACCATTACGAGACATTCTTTTTGATGCCAATCTTTTCTTTTTAATCTTATCTTCAGCAACAATCATTGCTTCAGGATACATCATCAATAACTTTTACGATAGTGAAAAAGATCTAATCAACAGGCCAAAAAAAACCATGTTGGATAGGTTTATAAGTCAGCGTACCAAACTCTCTGTCTATTTTATTCTGAATTTTGCCTCCATATTTTTTGCGAGTTATGTTTCTTTTAGAGCGGTAGTATTTTTCTCGATCTATATTTTTATGATCTGGGTTTATTCTTACAGGATCAAGAAAATATTATTTCTAGGAAATCTTGTTGCCAGTATATTAGCAATCATTCCGTTCTTTGTGGTATTTGTTTACTACAAGAATTTTGAAACGGTAATCTTTATTCATGCTACCTTCTTATATATTATGATCGTGATGCGAGAATTGGTGAAAGATCTGGAGAATTTAAAAGGAGATCTAATTTTAAATTACAAGACAATCCCCGTGGTATATGGCGAAAAATGGAGCAAGTTCTTTCTTTCTGTTCTAACAGTTCTGGCAGTAATCCCAATCTTACTTCTTACCACAAAGTTTGATGTTGGATATATGGATTATTACTTCTATGCTTCTTTTCTTTTATTGATCTTCTTCTTATTATTCTTATATTTTAGTTCGGCTAAATGGCAGTATTTGCTGCTTCATAACATTTTAAAACTGATTATTGTAGCCGGAGTTTTCAGCATTTTATTAATAGATCATGCAGATGTACTGAATCGTGTTTTCTAAGAACCTAAATCTTTAAGAATTAAGCTTAACAGACTGAGAATAATCGAGTATCTTTGCAAAAAATTTGAGATATGAGCAGAAACGAGAAATCTTCAAAAGGAAAAAGAGTTGGTAAGCAGATTGATGGAAGATCGAACAAGCCCGTTTCCCGCGATAAAGCACCTGTAAAGAAACAAACCCCTGCGGAAAAGCCCGTAAAAAAGGACGGTTTAAGATTAAATAAATACATTTCTAACTCTGGAGTATGTTCTAGAAGAGATGCAGACATCTATATTGCTGCCGGAAATGTAACCGTTAACGGAAAAACCGTGACCGAAATGGGTTACCGTGTTCAGTTAACAGATGAGGTTAAATTTGATGGCAGAAGATTAAATCCAGAGAAACCTGAATATATTTTACTAAACAAACCTAAAGGTTTCTATACTACAGGAAGTTTAGAAAAAGGTTCTAAGACGGTAATGGATCTTATTGCCAATGCATCTAAAGGAAAAATTGTTCCTGTTGGAAAGTTAGACAGACAAGCCAGCGGACTTTTACTTATTCACCAATGATGGGGCATTAGAAAAGCAATTAGGAAAGCCTAAGAATGGAATTCGCCAGATCTATCATGTAGAACTTACAAAACCGGTTGGATTTGAAGATATTCAGAAGATAAAAGAAGGAGTTACTCTAGAAGATGGAAAAGTAAAGATTCAAGAGATTAGCTATATTGCAGATAGACCTAAAAATGAAATTGGGCTTGAAACCAATAGTGTGAAGCCACATGTGGTACAAAGAATCTTTAAAAGTCTTGGGTACGAAGTAGAAAAACTAGACCGTGTAACTTTTGGCGGACTTACCAAAAAAGACCTTCCAAGAGGAAATTGGAGAGTATTGACCAAACAAGAAATTATCAATCTGAAAATGTTGTAGTTGCCCCTAAAATTTTAGGATTTTAATACTAACATTTTTAATACATTTGTAAGGAAATTTAGAGTGGTAAAAATTTGAAGGAAGAAACTTTCAATCAAATTTTTATCCTCGTTTCATTAAAACGAATATTCATCTATATTTTAGAGAATAACCAAAAATCGGTTGATTAAATTGATTTTATACTCCGTTGTTATCATCATGATACAACTTCGCAAGAAGGCAATCAGCTTTCGGGACACTCGTGAGCTTATTCCGCAATTCTTGTCAACCCCTTATCTTAACAATAATTTACCAGTCATTTTTTTTGACAGGATAATTTAATCCCTACATTTTCATTTTTAAATCATTTAAAATAAAGCATTGAATACTAAATACAGCAACTTAATAGACCAGACTTATTATTTTCCACAAGAAGAGTTTAAATTGGAAAATGATGAATTGCAATTTCATGATATAGACCTTATGGAATTGGTGAAGAAATATGGTGCTCCATTAAAGTTCACCTATTTGCCAAAAATCTCTCAGAATATAGACCGAGCTAAGGTTTGGTTTAAGAATGCCATAGAAAAGCATGACTACAAAGGGAGTTACAATTACTGTTATTGTACCAAGAGTTCTCATTTCGAGCATATTTTAAATGAAGCTTTAAAGAATGATATTCATATTGAGACCTCATCGGCATTTGATATCAATATCGTTCAGAAATTAAAGAAAACGGGAAAGATCACAGATGATACGTATGTAATTTGTAATGGTTTTAAAAGAGATCAGTACATTTCCAACATTGCGAATCTTATGAATAGTGGGCACAAGAACTGTATTCCTATTATAGATAACTACGAAGAAATAGATCTTTTATCTGAAGAGATCAACGATCCATATAAGATTGGAATTAGAATTGCTTCTGAAGAAGAGCCAAAATTCGAATTTTATACCTCCAGACTAGGAATTGGATATAAGAACATTGTTCCTTTTTTCAATAAAAAGATCAAAGAAAATGAGCAGGTAGAGCTAAAAATGCTTCACTTCTTCATCAACACCGGGATTAGAGATACTTCTTATTACTGGAATGAGCTTAATAAATGTTTGAAGGTTTATATCGATCTTAAAAAAGTATGTCCAACACTTGACAGCTTAAACATTGGTGGAGGATTTCCCAATTAAGAATTCGCTTCATTTTGAGTATGACTATCAATATATGGTTGAAGAGATCATCAATCAGATCAAATTAACTTGTGATGAAGCTGAAGTTGATGTTCCAAATATCTTTACAGAGTTTGGTTCTTTTACTGTAGGTGAAAGTGGAGGAGCTATTTATGAGATCCTTTATCAAAAACAACAAAATGATAGAGAGAAGTGGAATATGATCAATTCATCTTTCATTACTACTTTACCGGATACCTGGGCAATTAGCAAGAAATTTGTGATGTTGGCCATTAACCGTTGGAATGATGAATACGAGAGAGTCTTACTTGGAGGTTTAACTTGTGATAGTGATGATTATTACAACTCAGAGCAAAACACCAATGCCATTTATCTTCCAAAATATAGAAAAGACAAGCCTTTATATATTGGATTTTTTAATACAGGAGCCTACCAGGAAACCATTGGTGGTTTTGGCGGATTACAACACTGTTTAATCCCTTCTCCTAAACATATTTTAATAGACAGAGATGCAGATGGTAATCTAACTACAGAATTATTCAGCAATCAGCAAACATCAGATGAGCTGTTGAATATTCTTGGATATGATACCAAAAACTAAATTCTCAAAAATATTTATAACTTTAAGCAAAAATTAAAACTTAAATCTTTTAAAATCAAGCAATGAGCAAAAAGAATTACGCCGGGATACCAGACAAATATGCCAGAATAGATGAGGCTAAAGTGGTATTGATTCCCGTTCCCTATGATGGAACAAGTTCTTGGCAAAAAGGCGCAGATAAAGGTCCTGATGCATTTTTACACGCGTCTGAGAACATGGAACTTTTTGATATTGAAACCCGAACAGAGGTTTACAAAAAGGGAGTCTATCTTGCTCCTCCGGTAACCGAAGATTCTTCTCCAGAAAAAATGGTAGAGGCTGTTCATAAAACCACAAAGAACTACATCAAACAAGATAAGTTTGTAACTGTTTTTGGAGGTGAACATTCTGTTTCTATAGGAACCATTCGTGCTTTCAACGAATCTTTTGAAGATCTAACCGTGGTTCAAATTGATGCTCATGCAGATTTAAGACCAGAATATGAAGGTAGCAAATGCAACCATGCATGCGCACTTCACGAAGCGAGCAAAACTACCAACCTGGTACAAGTAGGTATTAGATCTATGGATATTTCTGAAATGGATCATATGGATGAAAACCAGGTGTATTTTGCACATGATCTTTATGAAGACTGGATGGACGATGCTATTGGGCAAATGACTCCTAATGTTTTTATCACGATAGATCTTGATGCTTTTGATCCTTCTATCATGCCATCTACAGGAACTCCGGAACCGGGTGGACTTTTTTGGTATGAAACCTTAGAATTCTTGAAAATGATGTTCAAGAAAAAGAACGTGGTAGGATTTGACATTGTTGAGCTTTGTCCTAATGATAAAGAGAAATCTTCAGATTTTCTTGCCGCTAAATTATACTATAAAATGTTGAGCTATAAGTTCAAATATTTAAATCATAACCCAGACGAAGACGAAGATGAGTAAAGGAGCGATTTCCCAATTTATTAAAAAATATTATTTACACTTTAACTCTGCAGCGCTTGTAGATGCTGCTGAAGCATACGAAAAGCAATTGGCTCAAGGTTCTAAAATGTTAGTTTCTCTAGCCGGAGCCATGAGTACTGCCGAATTAGGTAAAATTTTTGCTGAAGTGATCCGTCAGGATAAAGTTCAGATCATTTCTTGTACAGGTGCAAACCTGGAAGAAGATGTAATGAACCTAGTGGCGCATTCACATTACAAAAGAGTGCCTAACTATAGAGATCTAACGCCTCAAGATGAGTGGGATCTTTTAGAAAAAGGATTGAATAGAGTTACAGATACTTGTATTCCGGAAGAAGAAGCTTTTAGAAGAATTCAGGAGCACATTGTAAAGATCTGGAAAGATGCAGAAGCTGCTGGAGAACGTTATTTCCCGCATGAATTCATGTATAAATTATTACTTTCTGGAGTTTTAGAAGAATATTACGAAATAGATCTAAAAGATTCCTGGATGTATGCTGCTGCCGAAAAGAACTTACCAATAGTAGTTCCGGGATGGGAAGATAGTACCATGGGTAACATCTTTGCTTCTTATGTTCTTAAAGGTGAGTTGAAAGCTAGTACTATGAAATCTGGAATTGAGTATATGACTTTTCTTGCAGATTGGTATACAGACAATTCTAAAGAAGGAATTGGATTCTTCCAAATTGGTGGAGGTATCGCAGGAGATTTCCCAATTTGTGTAGTACCAATGTTGTATCAGGATATGGAAAGAACAGATACTCCTTTTTGGAATTATTTCTGCCAGATCTCAGATTCTACAACTAGTTACGGGTCTTACTCTGGAGCAGTTCCAAATGAAAAGATCACTTGGGGGAAATTAGACATTAACACCCCTAAGTTTATTATTGAAAGTGATGCTACCATCGTAGCTCCATTGATATTCGCTTACTTATTGGATATGTAATCCATTTTACAATACAAACATTTTTAAAGGCTGTTCATAATATATAATTGAGCAGCCTTTATTTATGAGTTAGATTAAGATATTTACCTTTTTACATCCAGAATAAATTATGAAAGATTGGTTGGTTTACGGAATTGGTTTTCTTGCACAACTTATGTTTTCCTCCAGACTGATCATTCAATGGTTACGATCTGAAAAAGCAAAAGAGGTAAAAACTCCCACTATTTTCTGGAAATTGAGCTTATTAGGAGCAATTTTCTTCTTTCATCTACGGATATTTAAGAGACGATATTGCAATAATGATCGGTCAGGCTTTGATCTATTTTGTCTACTTCAGAAATCTACAATTAAAAGGGCATTGGAAAGATTCTAATATTTTTTTGAAAATAGCAGTTATAGTATCGCCTATCCTCATCACCCTTTATATGATATTTTTTGCCACTCTGGATTGGAGCAAATTATTTCATGGAGAAAATCTAGCCTTGTGGTTAGTGATTATGGGAACATTCGGACAAATAATTTATACCGGAAGATTTCTTTATCAATGGTATAACTCTGAAAAAACCCAGGAATCTACCTTGCCAAAAACCTTTTGGATCATTAGTTTAACAGGATCTGCAATTATTTTTACCTATGCGATCTTTAGAAAAGATCCGGTGTTATTATCGGCTCATTTCTTTGGAGCTATCATTTACATCAGAAACCTCATCATTATCGCCAAAAGCAACAAATCTTGATGGAGAATCAGGTTTAAGCCAAAATACTTCATATATAAACATTCCTATTACTGCTAGGTATTCCAACCCTACAAGCCATAGATTTTCTTGGTAAGCTTCGTTAACATAAGCGGAATAGCTTAGAATCACCATAAAAGACCAAAGCAAGGCAAATTTATATCTGGTAAATACAGATAATATCAAAGGCATTGCGACGTACCAAGGATGAACGGTTGTAGAGAAGAAAGAAATAAACACTTACCGCTAACAACATACTCACAATAAGCTTCTCTACGGAATTGTTTTTTCTGAATAAAGCCAATGCCCCAATAATAAGGATAACCACTATAGGCAGTACCTTTCCTGCAGTAGCGATAATATTGTAGCCTTTAACTTGAAAACCAATCCACCTCACCACGTAATAAATACTGGCATTGAATTCAAATTTTTGAAACCAAAGCCCGATGCTATCCATAAAATTGGAGATCAATTCTGAAGAAAGAAAAGGAAGAAAGCTTAAAATCACTACGGCTCCTACGATAAGATAATAAAAGATGAGCTTTCGCAAAGTTCAAATTGTGAACCTTCATTTTCTCTTCTGAAAAATCTAAATAACAAGGGCAAAAAGATCAACGGTAGCAGCTTAAGAGAAATGGAAAGCGCGATAAAAACAGCACTTAAGATCCACTTTTTTGTAACTAAAAAGTAAAGCGAAAGTATAAGCAGAAATATCATTACCCCTTCAAAATGTAGGTTTCCGGTAAGTTCTATGATGATAAACGGATTCAGTATAAACCAAAAGATCTGATGTTCTGGCAACTTTAATTTCTGAAGTAATTTCCTTCCAAAATAAAGTGTACCCAAATCTGCTAAAATGATCACCGATCTTAGCACCACTACCGCACCTAAAATGCTTTTTCCTGAAAGTATTCCTGCCAATGCAAATATGAGCTGATTTAGCGGAGGATAATTGGTAAAATGACTCGCGTTTAAAGCTCCCATTCCTTAAATAACTCTTTAGCCTGAGCGATAGGAGCTGTTCCGGAAGCTATTAAATTTTCAGGTAAATATAAATATGGATTCCATCCCGCGGCGATCATTCTGCCATCCCATATAAATCGATAAAAATCTTGGGAGAGATTGGGAATGGCAAATAAAAAGATCAATCTAAAAATTAATGCTAGTAGCCGCAAGCAACCAGAATTGACTCTTCTCGATCTTGACGATCTTCCAGGTTAAAAAGAAAGCTCCCGTGTAAAGTCCAAAAAGTTTAATAAAATCGGTGCGATCTAGATCGTAAGCAAACGAGAAATAGAACAATACCACCGCGACTGCCATGAGCAAGGTCATTTTGTGGTATTGAAAGAAGTTTCTCATGAAGCTAAATTAAAATTTTAAAGAAATTGAAGATTTGGATTCTGTAAGATTCTGAAATAAATTCAGAATGACGACACTATTACATATTTCCGTCAAGCTGAACTTGTTTCAGCTTCTCAATTAATATGATGACTACATCTCGACTCCGCTCGATGTGACAATTTAAAAAAGCCACAATGTGGCTAATCTACGATCTTCATCTTTTTCAGAAGGAACGAAGCATTCATATTCTGGCAAATTCCATCCTTGAATTTATAATCAAAATGCAACTCGTCATCTAATAATCTCTGCATCAAAATAATGATTTTCTACTTGAGGTAATTCTGTAGCCACTTCACATAAACTAAGATCATGCGTAGCAATGATCCCTGTAGAATGTGACCCCACCAATTTCTGAATGAATTTTCTGGAACCAATCGCCTTATCGGTACTATTGGTTCCTTTCAAGATCTCATCTAATATGATAAAATATTTATCGGTCTTAATTTCATTTACAATAAACTGAAGTCGTTTTAATTCTGAAAAGAAATAAGATTCATCATCGCTTAACGAATCTGTGGTACGCATGCTTGTAATGAGTTTTATAGGAGAATAATCGCAACTGGTAGCACAAACCGGCAACCCGATATTTGCCATGACAATTTGCAAAGAAACCGTTCTTAAAAAAGTACTTTTTCCCGCCATATTCGCTCCGGTAATTATAAAAAATTGTTCATTTTCTATACTGAAATTATTTGCGATTCGCTTTTCAGGATTTAATAATGGATGCGCAAGACTAGTAGCTTTTATGATATGCTCATCTGAATTGATATTTGGAAATACAAATTGCGGATGATTAAAAGCAAAATTCCCTAAGACTGTTATAAGCATCCATCTTTTCAATTACTTCAAACCAACTTTTCACATTTTGATGATAGTTCTTGATCCACTTTTCGAGCTTATAAGATTGTTGAAGATCCCATAATAGAAAATCCGTTCAGCAAAACCCCGATCAAGAAATTGCTTCTTTGGTCTAAAGAATCTATCGCTTTAGAAAATTCCTTAAAAATGGCAGATGCTTTTTTAGCTTCAGAATGTATTTCCTGTTGTTGCTCTTTTAATATCTCTGAAGAAAATTCGGTATTTTCCATCATCGCCAATAATTGGTGATATTGATGAAAAGTATCCTGCACTTTATCTACACTCATAGATAGAAGATTCACATTTCTTAAATAGAAACCTGAGTAAAGCAATCCTGCCAAAAACCAAAGAAAAAATTGCAGTCCGGTAACGTAATCTGCAAAATAACCAATACAAAGAAGCAGCGAAATAATAGAAAATCCCGCAGCAACCCACGGAATATATTTCGGAACAAAACTTTTATATGAGCGAAACCATTCGAGCACTGTTTTGGAAGGAGTTTCGGTTTTTACAAGATTGGCTACAGCGGTGAATTCCTGTCTCCACAATACTTTATCTGCCAATTCCTTAATGGCTTCCTGTTTCTTAACAATTCCATCAATTGCATTTTCAGTTAAAATCCCAGCAAGTTTGATCTCTCCTTCTCTAAGTGCTGCTCTGTTTATATATTGAAAAAAAGAGCCTTTCCCAAAAAGATCAATATCATGACTAAAAGGATGTAACGGATTTTCATATTCTTTACCAGTTGGCAGATCTGAATAATTCCTGTGAAGCACTCTTATTTCCTGAGCATTGATCTCTACCAATTGTTTGATCTTATCTCTCTGATATTGCATATCTGAATGCCGAGAAACTAAAAATAGAAAAATGGCGATACCTACAAGAAATATGAAAGCAATCACCTTAAAATCGCCGAAAAAGTAATAGATGCCAAAAGCAGTAATTAGAAAAACAGCCAACCTAAGCAAGCTGGAAAGATTCAGCTTTTTATTGGCAGTTTTTAATAGATCTTCCTGTTTATTTTTTTCTTGCGTATAAAATTCTAATGTTGTCATACAGAAATTTACTGTTGATTATAGGCTGTTAAGTTCCTGTTGTAATTTTTTGGTAAGGCTGGAAACAACTAACGTGTAAGAATGATCTATCAATTCAAAGCTCATTGTTTTATTGATAGATCCATCTAAAACAACCGTATTCCAGTGTTGTTTATTCATGTGGTAACCGGGCAAAATAGTATCTGGATATTCTTCTCTTAGCTGAACTGCTTTCTCCGGATCGCATTTTAAATTCACTCGTAATGGCACCTCATCTAAACCAACCAAGGCGAACATCTTTCCCATCACTTTAAAAACCAAGGTATCCGGACCAAAAGGAAGTTCTTCTGTAACCCCTTTTTTGGCGAGGCAATAATCTCTTAGAACATCGATATCCATAGTTATTAATTTAAAAGAGATTTAGGATAGAACTGATTTATTTCAATTTTGGCTGCTCTTCGGTTTGAGTTTCTAAGGCAGTATAATCTAGCTTCCAACCAATGGTTTCTACTATTTTTTCAATAAGAAGAATGGTACTCAAAGCTTCTTTTCTGGCTTTTTCCAAAAGTCCGCTTTGAGGGATCTTGTCTACGATATGCTTTTTCGCATCTCTATTAATATCGGTAAGATCTGAAGTGGTAAAAGGATTCGCCCAACCTTCGCGCTTATCGTAATATTTAAAATCTGTTTCTACCGTTAATAATTCCGGCTGTGGAAAATTGGTAAGTATGATCTTCTTTGCTTCGTTATCGCTATCCATCCTGATCTTACTAAGATCAAAACCTATATGAGCTTTTGCAGTTATAAGAACTATGGCTTTTTTCTTTCCGAAGATAAGACTGACGTATTTCTCCTTCAGATTTTCATAATGATAGATCTCAGAGAAATCGCCTTCTACGGTGATGAATTTACAAACGCTCTTGATCTTATCCATCAAGATCACCGATTGTTCATCTGCCTTCAGCTTCTTTCTATGATTGCTAAATCTGGCAAAAATGAAATATGCAACAATGGCACCGGCGGCAAGTCCTATAAAAAGATATTCCATACTTCAAATATAATCAAAAACAGTTCGAGTGCTTAGCCTACAATATTTACGATCTTTCCGGGAACCACGATCACCTTTTTAGGCGTTCTTCCTTCCAATTGTTTTTGGGTTCTTTCATCTGCCATCACCGTTTTTTCGATTTCATCTTTCCCCATATCTAAAGGCAATTCCAACGTAAATCTCATTTTCCCATTAAAGGAAACCGGATATTCTTTGGTGCTTTCCACTAAATATTTCTCTTCAAAAACAGGATATTCAGCTGTTGAAATAGATTCAGAATGACCTAATTTTTGCCATAACTCTTCAGCAATATGCGGTGCATAAGGCGCTAAAAGAATAGCTAAAGGTTCTAAGATCTCTCTCTGATTGCATTTTTGAGCTGAAAGTTCATTAACACAGATCATAAAGGTTGAAACTGAAGTATTAAAGCTGAAAGCAGCAATATCTTCGGTTACTTTTTTGATGGTCTTATGAAGTGTTTTTAAAGAATCTGCTGAAGGCTTCGCATCTGAAACTTCAAAAGTTTCTCCGTTGAAATATAACTTCCAGAATTTTTTCAAGAAACTATGCACTCCTGTAATTCCTGCAGTATTCCAGGGTTTTGCCTGTTCTAAAGGCCCTAAGAACATTTCGTACATCCTTAAAGTATCTGCACCGTATTGCTTACAGATCTCATCTGGATTTACCACATTGTACTTAGATTTAGACATTTTCTCTACCTCTCTACCTACAATGTATTTTCCATCTTCAGTAACAAATTCAGCATTTTCAAACTCTGGCCTCCATTTTTTGAAAGCTTCAATATCTAATTCTTCGGAAGCATTTACAAAAGAAACATCGGCATGAATTGGCTGCACATTTTTACCTTCAATAAGATTCTTAGAAACAAATTTGTTCTCACCTTCAACTCTGTAAACAAAAGCACTGGTTCCTAAGATCATCCCTTGGTTTATCAATTTTTTGAAAGGTTCTTCTACAGTTACCATTTTACGGTCATACAAGAATTTGGTCCAAAATCTTGAATATAACAAGTGTCCTGTAGCATGTTCGCTACCACCAATGTATAAATCTACATTTTCCCAATATTTCTGAGCTTCTTCTGAAGTAAATCTATCTTCATTTTGAGCATCCATATATCTGAAGAAATACCAGGAACTTCCTGCCCATCCAGGCATAGTGTTTAATTCTAGAGGGTATATTCCATTGTTTGAAGACCCCTCGACTCCGCTCGAGGTGACATCATTATTCGCTTCGTCATGCTGAACTTGTTTCAGCATCTCATTAGAAACCACTTTATTATTCTTAGTATCCCAGGCCCATTCAGAAGAGTTTCCTAAAGGTGGTTCTCCTGTTTCGGTTGGTAAATATTTTTCAACTTCCGGCAATCTTAATGGCAAATGTTCTTTTTCGATCATTTGCGGAAGTCCGTTTACGTAATACACAGGAAATGGTTCTCCCCAATATCTTTGGCGAGAGAAAACGGCATCTCTCAATCTATAATTGGTTTTTCCTTTCCCTCTTCCTAATTTTTCTAATTCTAGAATGGCTTTATTTAAAGCTTCTTTATAAGAAAGTCCGCTAAGAAAATCTGAATTTGCAATAACAGTTCCTTCTTTTCCTGAAAAAGCTTCTTCAGAAATATCTACATTTTCAAAAATATTCTTGATAGGAAGCTCAAAATGCTTCGCAAAATCATAATCCCGCTGATCTCCACATGGCACCGCCATTACAGCTCCGGTTCCATAGCCTGCAAGTACATAATCTCCAATCCAGATAGGAATTGGCTCTTTAGTTAACGGATGTTCTGCATAGGCACCTGTAAAAACTCCTGTTATGGTCTTTACATCTGCCATACGCTCCCGCTCACTTCTTCTTGCTGATGCTTTTATATAGGCTTCAACTTCTTCTTTTTGCTGCGGAGTGGTTATCTTTTCTACCAATTCATGTTCCGGTGCAAATGTCATAAAAGTGACTCCATATATGGTATCTGGTCTGGTGGTAAAAACAGAGATCTATTTTGAGATGCTGAAACAAGTTCAGCATGACGAGCGTCACCCTGAACTTGTTTCAGGGTCTCTCCATAGAGATTGAAATGAACCAAGGCCCCAACAGATTTCCCGATCCAGTTACGCTGACTTTCTTTTAAGCTTTCGCTCCAATCTATGTTTTCCAGTCCTTGCAATAATCTTTCTGCAAACGCAGAGATACGCATGCTCCATTGTGTCATTTTCTTTCGAACTACCGGATATCCTCCACGTTCTGAAACTCCATTCACAATTTCATCATTCGCCAACACCGTTCCCAATTGCGGGCACCAGTTCACTTCGGTTTCAGCTAAATAAGTAAGTCTGTATTTTAATAAGATCTGTTGTTTTTCATCTTCAGAATAAGCATTCCAATCTGCTGCAGCAAATTCTTCAATATCATCATCACAAGCAGCATTTACGGTAGCGTTTCCTTCCGCAGCAAAAATTTCTTTCAATTCTGAAATTGCTCTGGATCTATCTTCAGCTATATCATACCAGGAATCAAAAAGCTGAATAAAAATCCACTGTGTCCATTTGTAATAATCTGCATTACTGGTACGCACTTCTCTACTCCAGTCAAAAGAAAATCCTATTTTATCTAATTGCTCTCTATATCTGGCAATATTCTCTTCAGTAGTTATAGCAGGATGTTGACCGGTTTGAATAGCATATTGCTCTGCAGGCAATCCAAAACTATCATAACCTTGAGGATGCAACACATTAAAACCTTTATGACGCTTGAATCTGGCATAGATATCACTGGCGATATATCCTAGCGGATGCCCAACATGCAATCCTGCACCAGACGGATAAGGAAACATATCCAATACATAATATTTAGGTTTATCGCTATTGTTCTTTGCTTGAAAAGTTTGGTTCTCTGCCCAATATTTCTGCCACTTGGCCTCAATCTCGTTAAAATGGTAACTCATTGCTATAATTTTCTAAAAAAATAAATCCTGAAACTAAAATTTCAGGAATAAGCCACAAAGTTACGATTTTATACACGTATAGAATACTTAAGACTTATGGATTTTTACTGAGCTCTGGCCTTCTTCTCCATAGGCAATAAACACTCGTAAACAAATTCATTAATAGGAGTTGCAATCCCTAAACGTTTTCCTTCTTTAACTATATAACCATTAAAATTTTCCAATTCTGAAGGTTTCCCGTTCATGATATCTCTTTGAGTGGAAGCCGTTGTTCCCGCGGGAAGTTTTAGAATCACATCAAAAGCCCAGTCATAATTCTTTTGCGAAAGGGCTATTCCTTTTGCATTTGCAACAGCCATTACTTCTTGAGCAGACCTCTTCATTAGATCTAATAAATAATCACTTTTTCGCATTATATCTATAGAAGCTCGGGTAAGTCCGCCAAGCCCACTCACGGTTGTTATAAATAAAAATTTCTGCCAGATCTCTGTTTGAATGTTTTCAGGAATGATATTAGAAATTTTAGAATCATCAAAGATTTCTTTAAGCTGAAGGATTCTTTCAGACTTTGAATTATCAAGTTCTCCAAAAGTTATTAGCGGATCTCGAGAAACATGTTTTATTTGCCCGGGACCTGCCACAAAGGTTACAATATTACAAAGCCCACCTAGAACATTCTTTTCAGGAAAGACCTTTAGCAAATTTTCAACATTATTAGCACCATTTTGCAATGGTAAGATCATGGTCTCATCTCCAACCAAAGGTTTTAAGGCTTTGGCAGCTTCAGGAATTTGCCAGGATTTTATTCCTAAAATAATTAGATCTGGAGTGGAACTTTACTAAGATCGTCTGTTGCAAGAAAAGGTTTTACTCTAAAATTTCCATTGATGCTTTCAACCTCCAATCCGTTTTGTTGAATTGCTTTTAGATGTTCACCTCTAGCAATCATACTTACTTTATATCCCGCATCGGCAATTCTTCCTCCAAAATAGCCGCCTACGCCACCGGTACCGTATATTAATATATTCATGATATAAATTTTTATCAATTTCTCTTCTTAAAGAATAAATCTGAAAGATTAAACGTTTTAAAGATAGGGAATCATTAAGTTTATTATTTTTACAAAAAATCTGTAACCACTCTATGAGTACATCTTTTGAACGGTATCAAAAAAGACGATTGATTTCTTCTTATTTTTCTGTTGTAATCAGTATTTCACTAGTACTTTTTCTTCTTGGTCTTTTAGGTCTATTAGTGCTAAACACTAAAAAAGTAGCCGATCATTTTAAGGAGCAAATCGCTCTTACCGTCTATCTTAAAGATAATGCAAAAGATGTTGAAATTGAGCAGTTAAAGAAAAGTCTTGCCATGGCAGAATATACCAAAACCAGCGTTTTTGTATCTAAAGAAGAAGCCGCAGAAGAACAAAGCAAAGAGATAGGCGAAGATTTCATGGATTTCTTAGGCTATAATCCATTACAGAACTCTATTGATGTGCACATGAAGGCAGATTATGTAGATTCTGAACAAATAGACAAAATAGCATCAGATATTACCTCCAAGAATTTTGTAGATGAAGTGATTTATGACAAACCTTTGATAGCATTGTTGAATGACAATGTAAAGAAGATAAGTTTCTGGATTCTGGTAATTAGCGGAGTCTTCACATTTATCGCCGTATTGCTTATCAACAGCTCGATAAGATTGGCTGTTTATTCTAAAAGATTTATTATTAAAACCATGCAAATGGTAGGGGCCACCAAGAGTTTCATTCGCCGACCGTTTATATGGCAAAGCGTAAAATTAGGAATTATTGGCGCTGTACTTGCGCTGATAGGAATGGGAATTGTTTTGTATTATTTAAACAAAAGCTTCCCGGAACTAGAATTACTAAGAGATTCAACTTTATTGATTGGATTGTTTGTTGGTGTTTTCTTGATGGGAATTTTCATTACATGGCTAAGTACTTTCTTTGCCACCTCAAGATTCTTGAATTTAAAAACAGACGAATTGTACTATTAATCTTAATAATTGCCACTAATACACGAATAATAATTTAGCGATTTTGGCTAATTTTGAAGCAGATAAATTAATGCATCAACGAATTATTTTATAAATCATTAGTGCATTCGTGGCTAAGCTTTGATAATTAAAAAATTACTGATGAATAAAAACAAAAAACCACTTCATAAACAAGATCTCAATTTTGTCTTTGGCAAAAAGAACTACACTTTTATGTTTATTGGGTTAGCTGTAATTGCATTAGGCTTTATTTTAATGTCTGGCGGCGGAAGTGACGATCCCAATGTATTTAACCCAGAGATCTATAATTTTAGAAGAATTAGATTAGCTCCTGCTTTAGTTTTAATAGGATTTGGAATTGAAGTTTATGCCATTTTATTAAATCCGAAGAAGCACTAAATGGGATATATTGAAGCAATAATTCTTGCTATTATTGAAGGATTAACCGAATTTTTACCTGTTTCTTCTACCGGACATTTAATAATTGCCTCCTCCTTTTTTGGAATTGCAGATCAGGATTTCACCAAGCTATTTACCATTGTAATTCAGCTGGGAACCATCTTATCTGTTTTGGTATTGTACTGGAAACGCTTTTTTCAAAGTATAGATTTCTACAAAAAACTATTTGTAGCATTTTTACCGGCTGTTGTTTTAGGACTTTTGCTGAATGATATTATAGACGAACTTTTAGAGAGTCCTCTTGTAGTTGCATGTTCTCTTGTAATTGGAGGTTTTATTCTTTTAAAGGTAGACGAATGGTTTAAATCTTCTGAAGACGATAAGATTAGTTATATGACAGCTTTAAAGATCGGTTTCTTTCAATGTTTAGCTATGGTTCCTGGTGTTTCCAGAAGTGGAGCTTCCATTGTTGGAGGGATGAGTCAAAAGCTTTCAAGAACTACCGCAGCAGAATTCTCATTTTTTCTGGCAGTTCCAACCATGTTTGGAGCTACAGTTAAGAAAACATACGATTATTATCAGGATGGATTTGAATTAACATCAGACCAAACCAACCTTTTGATTATTGGAAATGTAATAGGCTTCTTGGTAGCTATACTTGCTATTAAATCTTTTATAGGCTATTTAAGCAAGCACGGTTTTAAAGTTTTTGGTTATTATAGAATAGCCTTCGGCTTATTTATCCTTTTCTACCACTTTTTCATAAACCCTCTTACCACCTCTTAATGCAAAGCGAAGACTTTAAAGAAGGACAGATTTTATTATTTGACAAGCCTTTAAACTGGACTTCCTTTCAGTTGGTGAACAAAGTGAGATGGCTTATTAGAAAAAGTTGCAATATTAAAAAGATCAAGGTTGGTCATGCAGGAACATTAGATCCATTGGCCACAGGTTTGCTTGTTATTTGTACCGGGAAATTCACGAAGAGAATTGAAGAATTTCAAGGACAGGAAAAAGAATATACCGGAACTTTTACATTAGGAGCTACCACTCCATCTTATGATCTGGAAACCGAAGTTGATGAAACTTTTCCTGTAGATCATATTTCAGAAGATGATATTAACAAGGCTACTTCTCAGTTTATAGGTGAAATAGAACAAGTTCCACCGGTATTTTCAGCATTAAAAAAAGATGGAAAACGTCTTTATGAATATGCTCGTAACGGCGAAGAAGTTGAAGTTAAATCCAGAAAAGTAACCATTACCGAATTTGAAGTAACTGCAACTAGATTTCCTGAAGTAGATTTCAGAGTAGTTTGCAGCAAAGGAACGTATATAAGAAGTCTTGCAAACGATTTTGGAAAAGCACTAGGTTCTGGGGCACATCTTTCAGCGTTAAGAAGAACCAGAATTGGCGATTTTAAGGTTGAAGATTCTATGGACCTGGAGGCTTTTCAAAATTTATTACCTTAAGCCAGAATAAACGAGGTTTTAAGGAGTTTTAATTCTATGGATTTTTTTGACAGACATAAAGCTTTAATAATTACCTCCCTGCTCTTTTTGCTGTTGATGCTTGGTTTGTATAATTTTAATCTTTCTAACAGCAACAAGAAAACCAGAGAGATGCTTATAGATCTTGAAAGTTTTAAGACCGAACAAGCCGAAGAAGAGAAACCTGAAGAGGTTGAACCTGCAAAAACCCCTCAAAGAAATACAGTAAAAACGCATCAGGCATTTAATGAAAATCAGGAATCTAGAGATGCCAATTTTAACAAGCAACTCGATGAGATCTTTCAAAAAAATAGCGCTGCGCAAGAGGAAACCTCAGATAACGAAGATGTAACCGGCTCCGGAAATTACAGCTCGCAAAATTCTCCAAAGAAAAAAGAAGTTCAAAAAAGATCTGACGGAAATAAGGCAACAGATAAAACATCTACAAAGAAAGGGAGTATGGATAATAGCTCTATTTCCTTTTCTCTAAAAGGAAGAACGGCGGTAGATATTCCAAACCCTATTTACACCTGCGATATTCCTGGAAGAATTGTTGTAAATATCAAGGTAAATCAAGATGGCCGTGTAATTGAAACCGCCATTAATAAGGCGAGTTCTTCCACAAATAACGAATGTCTTACAGAGCAAGCCTTACAATATGCCACTCAAGCTGTTTTTAGCCGATTAGCGGGTAGAACGGAGCAACCCGGAACAATTACTTATCAATTTAAACCTTAAGCTTAATGAGCGAAGTAACAAGATGCGGATGGTGTGTGGGTGATCCTCTTTATGAAGCTTACCATGATCATGAATGGGGAGTTCCGGTTTATGATGATGATTCTTTATTCGAATTCTTGGTACTAGAAACTTTTCAGGCAGGATTAAGCTGGATCACGATACTTAGAAAAAGAGAGAATTTTAGAGAAGCTTTTGATGATTTTGATTACAAGAAGATTGCTGAATATTCTGAAGATAAAATTCAGGAATTGCTTTTAAATGCAGGTATTATCAGAAATAAATTGAAAGTGAGAGCAACGGTTACCAATGCTCAGGCTTTTATGAAGATTCAAAAGGAATTTGGAAGTTTTAGCAAGTATATCTGGGGTTTTGTAAATAACACCCCTATTCAAAATACAGTGCTAGATTATAAAAAAGCCCCTGCTACCACAGAAATAAGCGATAAGTTGAGTAAAGATCTTAAAAAACGTGGCTTTAAATTCGTAGGATCTACAGTAATCTATGCACATATGCAAGCTACGGGAATGGTGAATGATCATCAGGAAGATTGTTTTAGAAATAAGGAGCTTAATTAATAATACAGAATTATGCTTTCTAACTATCTAAAAATCATCCTTGTTTTTTATTTTATCTGCACATCCTTTTCAGCAATATATGCTCAAGAAAATCTTCCGATTCTTACCGATTCTGAATTTTCTGTAAACATAAAACTTTCCGACTCCTGGCTTTTAACAACAGGATTAGCCAACCGAAATTACATCAAAGAAAATGACGATTTTGTTTTTGAGGAAATACATATAGAAATTAATGAATATGCAGAGTACCGAATTAACGAAACTAAAAAACTAAGTTTTGGAGCACTTTATAGGTTTAAAGAATCTTTCGATAAAACAGAAAAAGATGAAATTAGATTCGTGCAACAATACAGTAACTTAGTAAAACAAGGCATTTTAAATATTACGTATAGAATAAGACAGGAAGAAAGAATTCGAGAAAAACTTAGTTATAGAACCCGATTTAGGTTAAGTTTCTTATTCCCCTTGCAAACAGAGCTTAAAAATAAAACCAATCAATTTTATTTAGCTACAGATACGGAAACAGTTTGGAGTTATGGTACTTTTGAAAAACCAGAATTAGGGCAGAGATTAAAGCTAGCTATTCAAAAGAATCTTTTTCAAGAAGTTAAATTTTCTTTTGGTCCAGAATTTAGATATAGCAATTATATAAATTCTCCTAAATCTGAACTATTTATTATTACAGATCTAAGTTTGAATCTGTAAATTTTATTTTAAGAATTTTAAAAACTCTTCCCTGGAAATTTCTTCGGCTCCAAGACTTTCTAAATGCGAAGTATAAACCTGGCAATCTATCAGCTTCACTCCTGCAGCCCTTAATTTCTCTACCATTTTAATAAAAGCATATTTAGAAGCATTGCTCACTTTTGCAAACATGCTTTCCCCGCAAAAAACGTGTTTTTCATGAAGATAGATTCCGTAGAGCCCACCCACCAGCTCTTCATCCTGCCAAACCTCTATAGACTGGGCAACTCCCAAATCATGCAATTTTAAATAAGCCTCTTGCATTCCAGAAGTTATCCAGGTACCGTTTTGACCATCTCGATCTATATTCGCACAATTTTCTATAACCGATTTAAAATCCTTATTGAAAGTGAGATTGAAAATTATTATTTCTAAGCACCTGTTTCATGCTTTTTGAAATCTTCAATTTCTCCGGAAATAATACCATTCTCGGGTCGGGACTCCACCAAAGTATAGGTTGCCCATCTTCAAACCAGGGAAAAATTCCGTGATTGTATGCATAAAGAAGTCTGTCTACAGAAAGATCTCCTCCATAGGCAAGCAGGCCATCTTCTGTAGCCATTTCTACCGGAGGGAAATAATGTATGATCTTCTGGAGTTTTCAAACTGATATTCTTAAAATTAAAAAAGCTGTTTCAAAGATCTAAAATAACTCAGATCTTTAAAACAGCTCATCAACTAATATATTTTTAAAGTTTAACTAGTTTCTTCTTAAACCTATTGTGCCTCTCTGGGTTACCATAAGTTGAATGGTTTATAAAAACATCTCGACTCCGAAGTTTTCGGGACGCTCGATGTGACATTTAAAATCTATCTAATTAAAAAGGAAGATCGTCATAATCTTCATCATTCAGATCTTGTGCTGGTTCAAATTGATCTGCAGGAGGCGCAGAATTTCCTGAAGGCGCTCCAGCCTGTAAATTCTCAATTCTCCAACCTTGAATAGAGTTAAAATATTTAGTTTCTCCTTGAGGGTTTACCCACTCACGTCCTCTTAAATTCACTCCTATTTTTACAGGTTGTCCAACTTGGAAACTATCTAATAAATCTGTTTTATCCTGAACAAATTCCACCATAATATGTTGTGGATATTGTTCTTCTGTGGTAACTACCACTTCACGCTTTCTAAACCCATTACTTCCAAAAGTTTGGGTTTGCCCTATCATTTTAATCTTACCTTGTACTTCCATTTCGTTATCTATTTGCTAATAATAATTTCCAGGCTTGCGCCGGTTCGTCTTTCTCTAAATATAATTGTGCCTGTAAATGAATTTTTTCAGTATCACCAGATCTAACTAATTTGGCAATTTCGTCATTTTCATTTAAATAATGCTGCACATTCTTCTTCATTTGGTAATGCTTCCACATTCCCCAGTTTCCCAAGATCATTTCCGGTTAACACCTTGCTCGATCTAATATTTTCAGGAATTTGATCTACCCCAATCCCTAAACTAGATAAAGGTTTTGGCACTTCAAACATTCCCATATTGGCTCTGGAATACCAGTTTCCGCCCATTCTTGCTACAAGATCTATTTTATGCTGATCTATTTGCCCATTTTCATCTAAGATCTCTTCATCAAAATGCATTTTCACCACTTCGCAGATCACCAAATTTCCTGCACCACCTTCCTGGCCAAGCTCTACCACTTCCTTGATCTTACATTCAAATTGAACCGGAGCTTCTGCCACTCTAAAAGGTTTCACCAAATCTGATTTTAGCATTGTAAAACCTGCTTTTTCAAACTCATTTACCCCTTCAGCATACTCTGTACTCGAAAGAGACATTTGTTGAACCATCTTGTAGTTTACAATATTAATAACTACTTCTTTGGTGGCTTTTGAATTTAAAAATGTGTGTTTCACCGTATTATCTCTTCCCCGTCTTGCAGGAGAAAAGATCAAAATTGGCGGATTTGCACTAAATACATTAAAAAAACTGAAAGGAGACAGGTTAGGTCTTCCATTTTCATCTACAGTACTTGCAAATGCAATTGGCCTTGGCCCTACCGCACCCAGTAAATATTGATGCCTTTGTCCGGTACTAATTTCTTTGGGGTCTACTGTTAACATCTTGCAATTTTTCACAAAGGTAACGAATCGAGTCAGTAATGAAAAACCCCGCTTCAACAATAATATTAACAGAAAAAAGTTATATTTAAATCTTCTTAAATTGGCTTCATGAATTTTTCAGACGAACGAAACTTAGCCCGTTGGTTCATCATTGTTTCATCTTTACTCATTGTGGTTCTCATTCTATGGAATACCTCCATATTTTTTGAACGTTTAAAGCAAGATGAACGCGATAAGATGGAAGTCTGGACTGCTGCCCAGGCATTTCTGGATAAAGCCAACGATGATACCGATATAGATCTTACCCTTCATATTTTAAATAATAATACCAGCATTCCTACCATTTGGGTAGATGAGAATGAGAATATTATAGACGGACTTAATATTGACCCAGAAGTTAGAGCTGATCCAAAAAAACTTCAGAATTATTTAGAGCAATTAAAAGATGAGAACGAACCCATAGAAATGGTGTTAGGCGCAAACCGAATCCATAAGATCTATTATGGAGATTCGCCGCTGCTAACCAAGATCAAGTATTATCCTATTGCTTTATTGCTCATCATATTTCTATTTATAGGAGTGGTTTACTTTTTCTATACTACTACCAAAACCAGCGAACAGAATAAGCTTTGGGCAGGAATGGCGAAGGAGACCGCACACCAAATTGGAACCCCTCTTTCTTCTTTAATTGGTTGGACAGAAATTTTGAAAGAAGAAAATGTAAATAAAGAATACATTGCTGAAATTGAAAAAGATGTTGACAGATTAAGAACTATCACCGAAAGATTCTCCAAAATAGGATCGGCTCCACTTCTTTCCAGAACAGAAATAGTACAGGCAACTAAAGAAAGTTTTACTTATATAAAATCTCGAAGTTCTAATCTTATAGATTTTCAAATTTCCACTCCCTATTCGCCAATCTACGTAAACCTTAATGAGTCTTTATACAGTTGGACCATCGAGAATTTGGTTAAAAATGCCATAGATGCCATGCGTGGAAAAGGGCAATTAAAGATCGAGATCAAACAGGATCTACATTGGGTTTATATCTATGTAAAAGATACTGGGAAAGGGATTTCCAAGAGCAAATACAAAATGATCTTTGAACCGGGTTATACCTCTAAAAAAAGAGGTTGGGGACTTGGACTTTCTCTTAGCAAAACGCATTATTGAAGAATATCATTTAGGTAAGATCAAGGTTTTTAGCAGTGAGATCAACAAGGGAACAACCTTTCAAATAGCGCTTAAAAAAATTGAGTAATCAATATTTAGTCATGATCTCTCTAAGATCATCTGGGATTCTATAAGTCTCATTTTTATTGAAATCGAAACAAACGGCTACATCTTTCCCAACCGCACATACCTCATCATCTTGTCATTTAAGAATAACATGCTCTATTCCAAAACTTGAATTTTTGATATAGTCTAATTTTGTTTTCACAATGGCTTTTCCGGGATAATACAGCGATTTTTTAAAATCGCAATGACTAGAGACAAGCATTGGGCCTTTTTTGGTAGCTTCAAAACCTTTTGAAAGCCCCGTAGCTTCCCAAAATTCTACCCTACCGGATTGCATGATCCTTAAAAATGTAAGATTATTTACATGTTTATACATGTCTAGATCGCTCCAATCTATTCTAATTTCCAGACTTAATTTATATTCTGAAAGATCCATTAGATATTAGATTTTATAGCCTCCGTAAGTGTTTCCATTTCTTCGGAAGAAAAACTCAGTTTATTACTAAAGTCCATATCGCTCATCTTATTAAGAGGAATTAAATGAACATGTACATGTGGAACTTCCAGGCCAATAACAGCCATTCCTACTCTTTTACAAGAAACAGTTTTTTCTAAACCTATTGCTACTTTTCGTAGAGAATTCCATCAATTCCTGATAGGTATCTTTATCAAGATCAAAGATCTTATTAACTTCTTGTTTTGGGATACATAAGGTATGCCCCTTAGCATTCGGGTTGATATCTAGAAAGGCTAAAAACTTATCGGTTTCAGCTACTTTATAAGCCGGTAATTCCCCACTGATGATCTTTGAAAATATAGTTGACATGTTATTTATAGTTTGGATTAAAAATAAAAAATCCTTTTCAGAATATAGAACGATGTCTAATGAAAAGGATTTATTTTAAATATTTTAAAAATCTTACTCTCTAGAAATCTCTATGATTTCGAATTTCATAGTTCCATTAGGAACGCTAATTTCTGCGGTATCACCCACTTTTTTACCCAGCAAACCTTTTCCAATAGGAGAATCTACAGAGATCTTTCCGGTCTTAAGATCGGCCTCACTTTGTGCTACCAATTTATAGGTTACTTCCATCTTATTAGAAAGATTTTTGATCTTTACTAAAGAGTGAACCAAAACTTTAGAGGTATCAAGTTGAGACTCATCAATAATTCTGGCATTAGACACAACTTCTTCCATCTTAGAAATTCTAAGTTCTAACAAACCTTGTGCTTCTTTTGCCGCGTCATATTCAGCATTTTCACTTAGATCCCCTTTATCTCTAGCCTCTGCAATAGCTTGCGAAGCTTTTGGTCTTTCCACATCTCTCAACTGGTTAAGCTCATCTTTAAGCTTTTTTAAACCTTCAGGTGTATAATAAGATACTTTGCTCATAATGTTATCGTTTAATAATCATGGAAGTTAGGAGAATGTACCCTTTCCAAAATTTATCAATATATGTTTAGTGATTTCAAAATAAATCTATATTAAGGCTATAGAGCCAGATTTATCTATATAGATTGAATTCTTTAGTTTTTAACCTTCAGTACGCTAATAAATACAAAAAATCCCATGCGCGACGGGATTTATCTAAACAAATATAATAAATTTAAACATTGAAAACAATAAAATTGTTTACAGACAAAACCTATAAAATGATCAGAAGAATTCTATTCTTAGCCCTATTAATTACCTTATTATTTTCCTGTAGTACTGCAGATGAAAACCGTAACAACAATCCTTATTTAGTTGATATCAATGTCAATTTAACTATCAATCTAGGGCTTCCGGAGTACAACAGCTTAAATTTTCCGGGCAATAGCTATACCACCTATAATTATGGGCTGAATGGGGTTGTTGTTTATAATATTAATAATTCGCAATATCTGGCTTTTGAACTTACAGATCCTAACCATCCCGTTTCAAGTTGCTCTAGATTAACCGTAAACGGATTAATTGCTACCTGTGATTGTGGCGATGGGAATGAATACAACATCCTAACCGGTGAGATTACCAAAGGAGAAGGCCAGTATGCTTTAAAATCTTACCGAGTAAGAAAGAGCGGAAATACCTTGGAGATCTCTAATTAAAAATCTTCCCGCATTTTTTTAGACACGGGAAGACTTCAATTTTCTTAAAATTTCAGATTAAGACCCATTAAGAAATTGGTGGTTGCCTGCGGATAATATCCCGCACCATCAAAGGTTTGGACCCCACTTGGAAACTCTGCATTTTCAACATCGTAGGTGTAATAATATCCATTAGAAACATATTTCTCATTAAAGATGTTATTCACCAAAGCTGTTAATACCACTTCTTTAAAGAAGGAAAGCTCTTTAAAAGTGTATTGAACATTTAGATCATTTACAAAATAAGCATCCAGCTTAGAATTTTCAGCTTCTATATTACTCATGTATTGATCTCCAACATATTTAGAAAGCAAGTTCAATTGTAATCTTTCAACAGGCAAATAGCTTAAAATATTTCCGGCGACAACTTCCGGAGAAAAAGAAATGTCTGTGTCTCCAAAATTTGTCAATTCTCCATTAAAAGTAGAAACAAAATCTACATTCTTATTTCTGCTAATAGAGATATTAGGACGGGTTTTTAAGCTTGTCTGAGATCTTAATGCTCGCATCAACCTCTAATCCAAGTCTGTAGCTGTTACCACTATTTTCACGAACAAAAACTCCTTCATCATCAATACCTCCCGTTAGCACTAACTGATTTTGATAATCCATATAATAAAGGTTGGTATTGATCTGAACTTTTGGAGCTTTATATCTCCAACCCAATTCAAAATCATTTAAACCTTCCGGCTCCGGATTTCCATTCTCATAATCTGCTCTACTTGGCTCTCTGTTTGCTCTGGCATAAGAGAAATAAAGCTGATTTTGATCATTCATCTGATAGGTTAGTCCTGCTTTTGGGTTGAAAAAGCTGAAATTATCATCTACATTAAAGTTAGACTGATCATCCTGTAGGCCTTTAGTTTTATAATTTATAGTTCTTAGCTGAAAATCTACATAGGCTGCTAACTTTTCTGTAATAGCGAAATTTGCTTTTGCGTAAACATTGAAATCGGTTTTAACCGCATCATTAAAATAGTAATTTTCATCAGGCTCCATGTTCATCGCAAATCTTGTGTAGACAACATCTCCAAAATGGTCGCCTTCATATCGGTTCCAACCCCCACCAAGATCCAGATCTAACTTGGTGTTTTGATAATTCAAATTAAAAGTTGTTCCGTAGAAATCATTATCCAACCATTTTTGGCTTACAAGATCTGAGGTGGTTATATTCGGCACCATTCGCTATAAATTCTTGAAGACCAAATTCATTTAAACTCGCATCTTCATTAAATTCTTCATAATAACCTTTTCCTTTGGTATAATGCAAAGCCACATTAGAAGACCAATTATTATTGAATTTCTGATTCCATAGTAATTGGTAATGATCTTGCTGATAATTGTCGGTTTGATTATCGTAATACAGAACCTCCCCATTTTCATTAGTGTATTCTCCGGCAGGATTATAAGTTCTATCAGATCTTAAAGTTTCGCCATCAATCCCGTACCAAGCCTGATAGGTTTTTTCTGTTCCTCCAAACATTAAGGCTTTAATCAAGGTATTATCATTTACATAAGCGGCCTGCAAAAAATAAGATTTTAGATCTGAACTTGCTCTGTCTATATAACCATCACTTTTAATTTGAGAAGCTCTTCCCGAGATTTCCCAATGATCTTTCAACAAACCGGTACTGAATTTTAAAGTGTGTTTATGAGTGTTATAAGATCCAAAACTGTTAGATATTTCGGCATTGGCATTAGGACTGTATCCATCGGTTAAGATATTCAAGCTGGCTCCAAAAGCTCCAGCTCCATTAGTAGAAGTTCCAACCCCTCTTTGTAATTGAATATTCTCCACAGATGAGGCAAAATCCGGCAGATCTACCCAATAAGAACCCTGACTTTCAGAATCGTTATAAGGCACTCCATTAATGGTAACATTTACCCTGCTTGCATCGCTCCCTCGAACTCGAATCCCGGTATAACCAATACCTGCACCAGCATCTGAAGTTGTGACTACATTTGGCATGTAATTCATTAGAACGGGAATATCCTGACCTAAATTTCGCTCTTCAATTTCCTCGTTGCTTAAATTACTGTAGGTTATTGGAGATTGCGCATTCACTCTAAGAGCAGATAAGAAAAACTTCATCTAAAACTTCCTGCGCGTTGGTAAGATCTATATCCAAATTCATGTTTTGGGTAAGATCAATTTTCATGGTTTTGCTATTGCCATAGCTAAATAAAATGGTATGAGATCCTTCTTTTAGAGAGATCGAGTAGTTCCCTTCAGCATTTGTTTGAGTTCCAACTTTTTCTCCCAATGCAACAACAGAAGCTCCTTCCAAAGCCTTGTTATTGGCGGTGATCTTTCCTCTAAGGGTGTAATCTTGTGAAAAAGCCTGAAATGTGAATAAGATCAAGGCTGCAAATAATACATTTTTCATTCGTAATTTTTGTTTACGAATAAAAGGGGCGATTATTCATTTTGATTTAAGTTCAGTAAAAATTGTGCATAAAAAAACCCTACATAAATCTCTCGAGCGATCTATTAGGGAGTACCATACACATTTATTAAAACCATTTTGGTTTTATTGTCCCTTGGCAGCATTACCTGCCCAGGTTCGTTGGGTATAATCTCAGCCAATTCGGTTAATGAATCGGCACCCCTTTGAGATGTGCAGCAAAGATAATAAGGATTTCTTAGATTAAAACTATAAATCTAGCGTTTTGACATAATTGCCGTAATTTTGCCAATAATTTGAGCATGAAAAACACAAAGCGATCTATAACTTTTAAGGTGATTGTTGGCTATATTCTTTTGGCCGCACTTGCAGGACTCGCCGTGTGGTTTATTTATTCTCAAGTGGTTAGATTCTCAAAATTGAACCAATCCAACAATCTCAACAACCAGCAATTGGTATTGGTAAGTGAGATTGCTACAGAACTTTATCAGACTGAAAATATAGGGAAACAATTTATTCAATCTGGAGACACCCTAGATCTAAATAGATATAAAACCCAAATAAGCAACATCCAGAGCAGCATTCAAACTTTAAGAACTACCTATGCAGATTCTTTAATGAAGGTTGAAATGGACAGTATTACTGTTCTTGCTATCCAAAAAAAGTGAAAACTTAGAAGAGTTATTAAAACTAAGATCTAAGAATCAGAATACCAGTTACTATAAAGAAGTTATAAATGAACTTCAAAAGGTAGATCCTTCATTTAACGAGCCCGATTATGAGACAAGATTTGCAAATCTGGAACCTCATCAACGCCGCGTCTTAATTAGATTGCTCGAGTACTCGAAGGCAGAAAACAATGAACCTTCTACAAGTTTAAGCGCAGATTCTTTGGTTGCTTCAGTAAAGAAGGTTTTAAGTGAATTAGAACAACAGAGCAATGCTTTTAAAGATGTTATCAATAAAAAGGAGAATGAATTACTAACCAATGATGTTACCTTAAATCAGCAGCTAAGAAACTTATTATCTGCCATTGAACAGGAAGAAAGAGCGGCCTCTTTGGAAAAAGTTCAATCTTCTCAATTAATGCTGAATGAGATCTCGAGAATAATAATTGCGGTTGGAATAGCATGTATTCTTATAATTTTATTCTTCTTGATTTTAATTTTAAAAGACGTTTCCAGAAGTCAGCGGTATAGATTAGAATTAGAAGATGCAAAATCTTTTACCGAATCTTTGATGAAAAGGAGAGAGCAATTCATGGCTACAATTACACATGATCTAAGATCGCCATTAAATACGGTGATTGGATATACAGATCTTATGGAAAAGTCTGGTCTTAATACCAAGCAAGAACATTATCTATCTCACTTAAAAAAATCTTCAGAATATATTCTTCATCTGGTAAATGATCTTTTAGATCTTTCTAAGCTAGAAGCGGGAAAAATGCTGGTAGAAAAAATAAGATTTAATCCGAAGAATTTACTGGAAGAAACATTTTATAATACCCTTCCAGATCCGGGAACTAAAAATCTAAAATATACCATATTAACATCAGAAAACAGCGATTGCCAGGTTTTAAGTGATCCTTTCAGATTAAAACAAATACTTTCTAACCTGCTTACCAACGCCTATAAATTTACTGAAAGCGGAGAGATCGCTGCTTCATTATCTCTTAAGAAAGAGATTGAAGACAGTTACATTTTAATAATTTCTATAAAAGATACCGGAATTGGGATTTCCACAGCAAAACAAGAAGATATTTTTGAAGAATTCTCTCAAGAACACGCTTCAATTGAAAAAAAATATGGGGGTACAGGACTTGGACTGGCCATTACTAAACAAATTACAAGTCTATTAAAAGGAAGTATTCAACTTATCAGCGAGCCAGGAGCAGGAAGTGAATTTATCATTAAGATTCCGGTTACAAGGTTTCCGGATGCAACTCAAGAAATTTTAAGTGAAGATGTTGAAGAGATAGATCTAAGTGGGAAATATATTTTGGTGGTAGATGATGAAGCTTCACAACTCACCCTTTCACAAGAGCTCATAAAAGCCAAAGGGATGCATTGTGACACTGCGGCTAATGGTATTGAAGCTTTAGAGTTATTGAAAAAAAGAAAATATGATTTAGTACTTACAGATATCCAAATGCCTTTAATGGACGGATTTGAACTTGTTCGCACTATAAAAGCAGATCCAGAAATTGCAGAGATTCCTGTTATTGCCGCTTCTGGAAGAACAGATGTAGCTCAAGAAAAATATACCGAAGCCGGATTTGCAAGCAATATCCTTAAACCTTACAAGCCTAATGATCTTTTGCTGAAAATTGGTAAGATCTTAAAGATCGAGCTTAATAATGAGATGGAGACCTTAAAAGAAAACGATGCTGTAGATCAACTTTATTCTTTGTCTGAAATTTCTCAATTTGCGGGAGATGATCCAGTTGCTCTAAACACCATTTTAAATGCGTTTATTGAAAGCACGAAACTGAATTTGGAAGAAATTCTTAGAGAGGCAGAAAGTGCTAATTGGGAACGCGTAGCTCAAATTTCCCATAGAATGCTACCAATGTTCAAGCAACTTCATGCAAAAGAGATCATTATTAAATTAACAGATCTAGAAAGCAAAAAAGAAAATGTATTGGAGATTTCTTTTGTGAAAAAGGTCTTATTGGATATTGATGTACTTTTAAAAGAACTTCAGAACGAGATCACTATAGTTTAATATTGTACTGTTTCAGCTTATTATAAAGTGTTTTTCTGTCTATAGATAAAATTCTTGCGGCTTTACTTTTATTGCCGTTCGATTTTTCTAAAGCCTCCAAGATCAAGGTTTCTTCATTTTTATTCTTAAACAAACTATAAGTCTCTTTCTCACTACTTGCGGTAGCTATTTCATGAGGAAGAACTTGCAAAGGTATTTCTGCGGTTTGTGTTAAAAGTACTGCTCTCTTCACTGTATTTTTAAGTTCTCTTAAATTTCCAGGCCAGCTATAACGCTTAAATGCAGCCAGCGTATCATCACTAAAACCTAGTACTTCTTTCTCTAATTCGGCATTTGCTTCATCCAAAAAGTGTTCAGCAAAAAGTATAAGATCTTCGGTACGTTCTCTTAATGCAGGAACTTTTATAGAGAATTCATTTAATCTATGATAAAGGTCTTCCCTAAAATTTCCTTCTTTTACCGCCTGAGAAAGATCTTCATTGGTTGCAGTTACCACTCTAATATCTACCTTGATTTCAGCATTCCCTCCAACAGGTTTTATCTTTCTTTCTTGAAGTGCCCGTAATAATTGAACTTGTAGATCGTATCCAAGATTCCCAATTTCATCTAAGAAAAGAGTCCCTCCATTGGCAGCTTCAAAATGACCCGTTTTATCCTGAATTGCTCCGGTAAACGATCCTTTTAAATGTCCAAAGAACTCACTAGATGCTATTTCTTTTGGAATAGCACCACAATCTACTGCAATAAATGGCATGCCCTTACGCTTGCTCTTATCATGAATAGTCTTTGCTACCTGCTCTTTCCCGGTACCGCTTTCTCCCATTATTAGTACCGACATATTTGTGGGCGCTACTAAACTTATGTAATCATTCAATTTTATTGCAGCATCGCTAACCCCTTTTATGAATTCTGTGGAATGATCTTCCACTTTTTCCTTAGATTTTTTAGCTACAGATGCTGTTTTAGCAGCCGGTTGTTCTTGGGTTGCCGATTTCTGGCTTAATGCATTATTGATAGTCTGTAATATGGTTTCCGGTTGAAAAGGTTTTGAAACATAATCAAAAGCTCCATCTTTCATAGCTTTTACCGCCATGTTGATCTCGGCATAATTAGTCATCACGATTACCTGAGTAGAAGCATCTTTAGCCTTGGCATTTTTTAAAATTTCGAGACCATCTTTGTCCGGCAATCTCATATCTGTTAAGATCACGTCAAATTTATCAGACTCTATTAATTTTAGCGCCTCGGTAGCAGAGAATACCGCGGTAGCAGCAAAATCTCTCTTTTCAAAAAAGGTTTTCAACATTGTAGCAAATGCTACATCGTCTTCTACTATAAGAATTGCTACCATAGTTGCATGCGTTAATTATTGTGCAAATTTACTAATAATCAGCGGTACTGGCTTTAAAAGTAGAAACAAAAAAAGAGCTGCCAAAATTGGCAGCTCTTTTACATATATAGAAAGGGTTGGTTATTAGTCTCTCCTTCTAATACGAATTTTTTAATGTAAATAATTCCTAGCTGTACGATTTAAAGGAATAATTATACCAAACAAAATAGATTCAATGTAAAATTATAGAAGCCCTATTTACAGTGGGTTTCAAATTTAATTTCAGCTTATTAGAAATCGAGGGATGTGGAAATTGAAGATTATATTTAAAAAAGTGTAGAAAGAAGTAACACCAGCCACTGTCTAGAGAGAAGGTTTTTGGCGATTCCCTTTTTTCTCAGATCTTATTTTCTTTTCTCTCAACCGTTTTAATTTAGAAGCTTTGGTTGGCTTGGTCTTTTTTCTTGGCTTTGGCTTTTTTAGCGCCTCTTTAATAATTTCTACCAGTCTGGAGATAGCTTCTTCTTTATTTCTATGCTGACTTCGGGATCCTTGACTTTCTAAGATAAGTTCTCCCGTATTGGTAAGTCTGGAAGATAATTTTTTTAGCACGCGGCTTTTCTCTTCTTCAGAAAATGCTTGCGAATTTTCAAGATCTAATGATACTATAATTTTTGAGGAAGTCTTGTTTACATGCTGGCCACCGGCGCCGGAGCTTCTCACCGCCTTAAAATTTAATTCCTGAATAAGTTGGTCAAAATTGGCCATTTTTTATTGCATCAAATGACTTGGTTTCAAAAGATCTGAAACTGTTTTAACAGGATTGAAAGTTTCTACAGGAACCTCTACAAAAACCGTATTCCATTTAGCCATTGCGCCATTCCACAATCCCGGTCTTTCCAAAGCTCTCAATGGTTTACCATCTTTAGTTTTTTCAGCAATAAAACTCATAGAAGGATCTACAAACTTATTTAGATCGAAGGCATTGCCTTTATAATCTTTAAGTCCACATACCAGATCTACCGGATTAAAATGAGTAGCATTTTGAGCAATTTCATTTTGTTGAATATTGGAAGAATCTATTTGAGCACTCTCGATAATTTGAAGCGAACGTTCTCCATCCTCCATTTTAACTAAGAAAGGTCCACCTCCCGGCTCTCCTTCATTTTTAACCATTCCACAAACTCGAAGTGGTCTATTCAATTTATCTTTTAGATACTCAACTTTCTCTTTCTTAGAAAATTTTGAAAAATCTACTTTAGAACTTAGACTTAGTTTCTCATTTAAAAAACTCTTAATTTCTTCCACCTGATGAGTGGAAATATCTTCTGAATCTAAAATTCTCAAATATTCAAAGATTTTTTCTTGAAGCAGTAATAATTTACCTCCCAAGATCTTTTTGTAACCTGCCATTTGTTTAACAACAGAAGGCTTTACTACATTATCTATATTTTTAATAAAAACAACATCCGCATCAAGATTGTTCAAATTCTCGATCAAAGCACCGTGCCCACCGGGTCTAAAAAACAGGGTATTCTCTACGGTTCTAAATGGAGAGTTATCTTGATTTACCGCAATAGTATCGGTTTTTGGATTCTGATAGGAATAGGTGATTTTATAATCTTTACCGGTTTTATCTTTTACCCTATTAATTATTTGCTGATAGTGTTCTTCAAACTTTTCTTTATGATCTTCAGAAACCGTAAAATGTAAACTACATTCCTCATGAACGTCAGCATATAACGCTGCTTCATAAAGATGCTCTTCAAACGCTGTTACCGTAAGTTCATCGTACTTATGAAAAGGCACTAAACCCTTTGGGTGATTACTAAGATCCAACCCTGGAGAAAAAAGCATTGCTTTGGTAATACTTACTTTTCTTTCGTCTTCAGAAAGAGCATCAAAATTAGCATCTCGATCTTTAGCGATTTCTAAGCCTTCTTGATAGAAAGGTAACTTTTCAAATTTATCGAAGAAAAGTCGTAAACTTTTATCGTTTTTTTTATCTAAATAGGTGTCTAGTTCTTCACGGTTAGGATCAAATTCATTTAAAAAAACATGAATAGATTTAAACATTCTAGTGGCAGCACCAGAAGCAGGAACAAATTTTAGAATTTTATGATCTGCCTTATGCTCCTCATAATACTTCTCTAATTCAGATTGTCTCTCTTTGGAATATTGCTTTATACCATTCCCAACAGTTGCAGCAGCAGCAATATTCACGGGTAAATTACCTCTGCTAAATATTTTAAGCTGATCTTCTATTTCATTAATAGCTATCCCCTTGCTTTCAATTTGTTGTATGTCTGCCTTTGTAAAATTCAATTTTATCTATTTAAAAGTTCATCTATTATAGAAACTGCTTTTCTAAATCTTTCTTCTTCGCTTCCTTCTAAAATTACGAAAGGAAGATTATTAAGCTGTAGGGTGCTTTTAAATTTTTCGAACATTCCTTCTCTATCGTGGGGCTTATCCCGCAGGTCGTCTTTTACCCAAGGGGCATCAATATTAGTTAAAAAGTAAATATCGTACCAATTGTTTAACGCATGTTTAAGAAGTTGGGGGTCAACAAATCCGTCATAATAGGCTTCAGAATATACTTTTAACTCCAATAAGTTGGTATCACAAAATAACACTTTATTCGCTATTTTGCTCAATTCGTTCTCTGCATTCATCTGCCCTTCAGCAATTGGAAGAAGATCCGCTGGAGTACAAACTTCCTTTGCCAAATCCCATTTTTTCTGAAGATATTCTCTCATATATTCTTCAACCCAATGAGTATGATAATGAGCTGCCAATCTTTTTGCAAGGGTAGTTTTCCCGGTAGATTCCGGACCAAATAATACTGCCTTTATGCAGGTTGAAGTTGTTTGTGCAAGCTTTTCTTCCATGCTAAATATCCATAAACGGCAATTATTGTAAATAATAAATATTGAAAACTGGTTAAGGTAAGTCCTTTATAAAAATACAAGGGTACAGAGATTATATCACCAATGATCCAATAGATCCAATTTTCGATCTTCTTTAAAGCCATTAACCACATTCCAACAAAGAAAACCGCAGTTGTAATAGCGTCTACATAAGCTGTCCAGCTATTCCATCTATCAAAATAATTATAAACTGCATATACAAAGAGAACTGTCCCAATAAATAGTAAAATTGCCATTATATGTTCCCTTTTTGTCATCACGGTAACCGGGGTAAAATGTTCGGCATCTACTTTTCTGGTCCAAACATACCAGCCATAAATACTCATAGAGAAATAATATGCATTTATCATCATATCTCCCAATAATCCCCATTGCCAAAGAAGATAAACAAATATGAGGGTGCTTATGATGCCCGTTGGGTAAACTAAGATATTTTCTTTCTTGGAATACCAAACCGACAGAAACCCAAAAATAACAGCTATAATTTCGAGTATGATGTAAAGGGTAGGATAGGAATAATACTGCCCGAAGAAAAAATCAAAAATGGGCTGCATAATCGCTTCTATCAGATTTTACAATCTTAATGTACATTAAACCTCTCTCCACAGCCTCTAAAGCTATTTTCATCTCTTTATTAAGTATTCCCATAACCTCATCATATTCTCCATATACCTGCGTACTCAAAGGATTTTCTTTGATAGTAAGTCCAGATGCCCGCAAACTTTTTATGAAATTAATGATCGCCGGTTCATAATCATCTTGAAGCGGACTTAAGGTAAGTTCTACTGAAATTTCCATGTTTTATTGAATTCTATGAAGTTCTATTCAAAAATACCTCTTTATTGACACTTATGAGTTGAAAGGGTAAAGATTTCTAACGGAAGTCATTTTTTTCGAAAGCAGTTCCTATAACAACAATGTCGGCTCCTGCTTTATAGGCATTCTCAAGCTGAATTTTAGTTCTTATTCCTCCACCAACGATTATAGGAATTGTAATATTTTCTCTAACCCGAGAAATTATTTCCATAGAAACAGGATTTTTTGCTCCGCTTCCTGCTTCTAAATAGATTAATTTTTTTCCTGAAAGTTCCCCTGCAAATGCCGTGTTTACTATAGTCTCCACCTCATCTTGCGAAATAGGCAAAGTATTGCTTACTCTATGCACCGCGCATTCATTCCCGCCATCTATCAAGATATATCCTGTTGGAATAATCTCAAGTTTAGAGTTTTTAAGTTGTCCTGCAGATTTTACTTGCTGCTCGATCAAATATTCAGGATTTCTTCCCGATATGAGACTTAAAAATAATAATCCATCTGCCTTTTCTGTGATCTGAGAATGATCTCCAGGAAAGAGGATTACGGGCAATTTAGTATACTTCTTAATACAGCTTACAACTTCTTCTGTCTTTAACTTCTCAACCAAACTACCGCCAACAAAAATTGAAGAAACATAGGCTGGAATTGAATGGAAAAAGTTCGCTGCACTAGCTATTTCAAATTTGTCGGGATCTATCAAGACCGCCAAATGTGGCTTAAGAGATTTTTTATTCTGAAGTAATTCTGAGTAAATAGAAGCCATTAATTAAGCTTTGGCTTGTTTAATTTTCTCACCTTCTCTCGCATACACACAGGTGAAGCCTTCAAATTCAACGAAATTCAGATCAAATCCCGAACTTTCTCCTTTAAAAAAGACCTTAGCTGTAGTTTGAAGATCATCAAAATCAAAATCGGTGATATTTATATGCTGAAGAAAACCTAATCCTGGTTCAGCTAAAAGTTTGTAAATAGCTTCTTTGCCGCCCCAAACTATAGTAAGTTTTCTAATTAAAGCTTCATCATTAGCCAAGGTATGATATTCCTCCAGAGGAGTAAATTTATTGGCGATCTTAAGAATCTTATCTCGTTGCATTTCAATATCAATCCCAACTTTTTCGGTACTTATTATAATGCCTGTAAAATTATAAGAATGGGTAATAGATATGTATTTATCGTCTGTAAGATGCGGTTTCCCAAGTTCATCATAATAAAGATCTGCATCTACGTAGCCTGCTTCTGCCATTAAATGCCTGATGCTCATAAATCCACGTCTGTGAAGTTCAGATTTCATACCATCAACTCTGTTCTGGCAATGACTGGTTAATTCTATGCCTTTACTCAACCATTCCAGAGACTCTTCTACCTTCCAAATGAAGACTTTAGTATGGGGATTTACTGTTATTGTTTTGTAAAGTGGCATAAATTTTTATTATATATTACTTACTTTTGCAGCAGAAAAATTGCTATAAATCAAATATAATAATATGTCAACTAAAACGGTGCCTTATACGGCCTATAAAGTTAAAGATATTTCCCTGGCAGATTGGGGAAGAAAAGAAATTGAACTGGCAGAAGCAGAAATGCCAGGATTAATGTCTCTTAGAGAGGAGTTTAAAGATGAGCAACCCTTAAAAGGTGCTAGAATTGCCGGATGTTTACACATGACCATTCAAACAGCAGTTCTTATTGAAACTTTAACCGCTTTAGGAGCAGAAGTTACCTGGAGCTCTTGTAATATTTTCTCTACTCAAGATCAGGCTGCTGCTGCAATTGCTGCTGCCGGAATTCCTGTTTATGCCTGGAAAGGAATGAATGAAGAAGAATTTAACTGGTGTATTGAGCAAACCTTGTTCTTTGGTGAAGATAGAAAACCATTGAATATGATTCTTGATGATGGTGGAGATCTTACCAATATGGTTTTAGATCAATATCCAGAATTGGCAGATGGTATTAAAGGACTTTCTGAAGAAACTACTACCGGAGTTCACCGTTTATACGAGCGTATGAAAAATGGAACCCTTCCAATGCCAGCTATTAACGTAAATGATTCTGTTACCAAGTCTAAATTTGATAATAAATACGGATGTCGTGAGAGCGCTGTAGATGCTATTAGAAGAGCTACAGATGTTATGTTGGCAGGAAAAAGAGTTGTTGTTTGTGGATATGGTGATGTTGGAAAAGGAACTGCCGCATCTTTTAAAGGAGCTGGATCTATTGTAACTGTTACTGAAATTGATCCTATTTGCGCACTTCAAGCTGCTATGGATGGTTTTGAGGTTAAGAAGCTAGAAAACGTTCTTGACAAAGCAGATATCGTTATTACCACTACCGGGAACAAAGATATCGTTAGAGGTGAACATTTTGAAGCGATGAAGGATAAAACCATCGTAGCCAATATTGGACATTTTGATAATGAGATCGATGTTTCCTGGTTAAATAAAAACCACGGAAATACCAAAAATACCATCAAACCTCAAGTAGATAAATATACCATCAACGGGAAAGATATTATTCTTTTAGCTGAAGGTAGACTGGTAAACTTAGGTTGTGCTACCGGTCATCCAAGTTTTGTAATGAGTAATTCATTTACCAACCAAACTTTGGCACAAATTGAGCTTTGGAAAAATACAGATAATTATAAGAATGAAGTTTATATGTTCCTAAGCATTTAGATGAAAAAGTAGCTAAACTTCACCTTGAAAAAATTGGAGTAGAGCTTACCGAATTATCTAATGAGCAAGCTGAATATATTGGAGTAACTGTAGAAGGACCATTTAAACCTGAATATTACAGATACTAGTGATGGTGCCATAGGCACATTAATTTTTAAAAAAGCCCATTTGAAATTTCAAATGGGCTTTTTTATGTTGGATATTTTTGAATGTCACATCGAGCGGAGTCGAGATGTTTCGGGATTGAAATGTTTCTGAACTGCGAGTTAACATTGCACTTACAATTTTATCAAGACGCTAATGCCAACTTATTTTTTTTACCTGTTGAAATAGACCCTGAAACAAGTTCAGGGTGACGATATAATTCTTTAGATTTACGTCATGCTGAATTTATTTCAGCATCTCATTTAAAGATCAATTACTATGATAGAGCAGAAATTCTGTTTAAAACTCTGCTTTATCTATGATATAACGAGCTTTTATATAATCTTCTTCTTTTACCTGCACTCTTACTCCCCCGCTGCCTAAACCTGCAATTCCTGCTGCGCTGTTCATCACATCATCAAATATTCTATAGGCAATTCCTTCTATTTCAAATAGGTTTCTAATGATCGCAATTTGAAAAGAATTAGGGGTTGAAAATACGGTTATAAAATTCATAGTACGAGAATTATACTCCACTTAAAAGTACAAAAAAACCCTTTCTGAAAACAGAAAGGGTTTTTATAAATCTATAAAAGAAAATACTAAGCGTCAAACGGTTCGATAGAAACGTAAGATTTATTGTTTTTCTTTTTAGTGAATTTTACAAGACCGTCAACTTTGGCATGTAAAGTATGATCTTTTCCTCCATACACATTCTCTCCTGGATTGTGTGTATAACCTCTTTGTCTAACGATGATATTTCCAGCGATAGCAGCTTGACCACCAAATATCTTAACACCTAAGCGTTTTGATTCTGATTCTCTACCGTTCTTGGAACTACCAACTCCTTTTTTGTGAGCCATTTTATTTCGTTTTTAAACTATTAAATTAACTTAAAGCAGCAACTAGTTCTGCTTTTTTCATTGAAGAGTAACCTTCAACTCCTTTGTCTTTTGCCATTTCTCTTAATTCGGCAACAGTGTGTTGGTTTAAGTCGTCTGAAGCAGTTGCTTCTTCTTTCTTAGCCGGTTCTGATTTTTTCTTAGATCCTGGAAGTGTAATTCCAACGATAGAAATTTCAGTTAAAGACTGACGGTGACCATTTTTAACACGGTAACCTTTTCTTCTTTTCTTTTTAAAGACAATAACTTTGTCTCCTTTAACGTGTCTGGTGATTTTAGCATCTACCAAAGCACCGTCTATAGCTGGGGCGCCCAAAGTAACATTGTCACCATCACCTGTTAGAAGAACTTTATCGAAAGAAACTTTATCTCCTTCTTCTCCTGCTAGGCGGTGTACAAATACCTTTTGGTCTTTTGCAACCTTAAATTGCTGCCCTGCTATCTCTACAATTGCGTACATAGCGTATAATTAATTAATTATTTAAAAGAAATTAGCTTGTAAATTTTCCACAAGCGGGTGCAAATATACTTCTAAATAATTAATTCACAAAGTCTTTGTTTATTTTCGTATCACATGTTTCTTACCTGTTCCTGTATTCCAAGAATCTTTAAAGAGCTGCATAAAGGTAAGTGTAAGCACAAAAGTGGTAGCAAAACCCATAACGGCAACCACGAAAAGAATAATCCCTACACTGGTATCATACTCAGACCTCCACATGCTTAACAATTCATTTAAAAAATCTGGATTGAACTCTGTAGAATAGATTCCAAAAAATATAGTGAATATAATAGTTGCGTTAAAGCCAGTTAACAAAAGCGCCATAAACCCTTTTTGATATTTAAACTTATCGCCTTTTTCAAGTCTATAATGTTTTATAGCCTCGTACATACCAAAACCCATAATTACCCCATTAAATAAACTATAGGCAGGGTTTTTATGGGCACCAAATAACGATAGGATTAAAAAATAAGCTATTAATCCGGCAGAAATTGCGATTCCATATTTAATTGGGATACTTAAAGTTTTCATTCTTTTCTTTTTTCTCTTCTAAAGTTCATAAAATTTGAGGAGTAATATACTTAAGAGCCTGTTAATTTTAACATACTTATGGTTTGTTGAACTTATTAGAGGCCAATTTGTTAAAGATTCCAAATATTTTGTAACATCTCTTAGTTTTTGTCAACTTATAGAGACGTTAATAAAAATATTCAAAAAAAATGATCAACAAATTTAAATTATCAGCCTGCGCGTTAATTCTTGGAGTTACCGGATTCGCACAAGAAGTTGAATTTACAGAATACGATCTTGATAATGGCTTACACGTCATTTTACATCAGGATAAAACGGCACCTGTTGTAACTACAGCGGTAATGTATCATGTAGGAGCAAAAAACGAAAACCCTGATCGTACAGGATTTGCTCATTTCTTTGAGCACCTTTTATTTGAAGGTACAGAGAACATTAAAAAAGGAGATTGGTTTAAAATTGTTTCTGCCAATGGAGGAGCAAATAATGCCAATACTACAGATGACCGTACGTATTACTATGAAAACTTTCCATCAAATAATCTAGAATTAGGTTTATGGATGGAATCTGAAAGAATGATGCACCCAATTATTAACCAGGGCGGGGTAGACACACAAAATGAAGTAGTAAAAGAAGAAAAAAGATTACGCGTAGATAATGCCCCTTACGGGCAAATTCTTAGCCGAAGTTAAGAAGAATCTTTTTACGAAACATCCTTATCGTTGGGCCAACTATTGGTTCTATGGAGCATTTAGATGCTGCTACATTAGAAGAGTTTAGAGCTTTTAACAAGAAATTCTATGTTCCTAACAATGCTACATTAGTAGTTGCAGGAGATATTGAAATTCCTGAAACTAAAAAAATGATTCAGGATTATTTTGCTCCAATTCCTAAAGGAGCAGAAGTAGAACCAATCAATATTAAAGAAGATCCTATTACAGAGCAAATAGATGCTACGTATCACGATCCAAACATTCAACTTCCCTGCGGTTGTTACTGCTTACAGAACTCCTGTCTATGAAAAACAAAGATGCCTATGTTCTTAGACATGATCTCTTCTGTTTTAACTTCATGGTAAATCTTCTAGACTTTATAAGAAATTGGTAGACGATCAAAAACAAGCACTTCAAATTGGAGCCTTCAATATTAGTGAAGAAGATTACGGACAGTATGTAATTTTTGGAATTCCGCTAGGAGATGTTTCTTTAGATACTATAGTTTCAGAAACAGATGAAGAGATCAAAAAACTTCAAACTGAACTAATTTCAGAAAGAGAATATGAAAAACTTCAAAACACTTTTGAGAATCAATTTGTAAACTCTAATAGCAGCATAGAAGGTATTGCTAATTCTTTGGCAAGATATCAGATGTTATATGGGGATACTGATTTAATTAATGATGAAATCAAGATCTACCGCTCTATAACTAGAGAAGATATTAAAAGAGTAGCAAATGAATATTTGAATCCAAATCAAAGATTAGTATTAAAATATTTACCAAAAGAAGAAAGCGCAGCTGCTTCTGAATAGATAAAATTTAAAAATATAATGATGAAAAATAAAATAACAGCATTAGCCATTTTATTTCTTGTTTCATTTGGGATTCAAGCTCAAGTAGACCGAAGCAAGCAACCACAACCGGGTCCGGCTCCCAAAATTAATCTTGGTACTCCAGAGACTTTTACATTAGACAATGGTCTTAAAGTTTATTGGTAGAAAATCACAAATTACCAAGAGTAAGTATGACTCTTAACTATGGACAATCCTCCACACCCAGAAGGAGCCAAGGCAGGTGTATCTACACTTAACCGGAGATCTATTTGGGAACAGGAACTACCTCTATAGATAAAGATGCCTTTAATGAAGAAGTAGATTACTTAGGTGCCAACCTTAACTATTTTGCAAGCGGAGCCTCTGCAAGAAGTTTATCTAAGTATTTTCCAAGAATCTTAGAAATGATGGCAGACGGAGTTTTAAATCCAAAGTTCACAGAAGAAGAATTTGACAAGGCTAAAGAGCGATATTTAGAAGGATTAAAGGCAGATGAAAAAGATGTAGCTGCAAATGCTAGAAAATTAAGATCGGCTTTAGCTTTTGGAACTAATCATCCGTATGGAGAAATGGTTACTAAAGAAACTGTGGAAAGCTTAACATTGGACAACGTAAAATCTTATTACTCTAATTATTTTGTGCCTCAAAACGCATATTTAGTAATTGTAGGAGATATAGATCTTAAAGAAGCAAAAGACCTTGTAAAAAAAGGATTTAGCTCCTGGAAAAAAGGAGATCTTCCAACGTTTACCTTGCCAGAGCCTAAAAATGTTCAATATACTCAGGTAGACTTTTTGAACATGCCAAACGCTGTTCAAAGTGAAGTTGCTCTTGTAAACACCATAAAACTTAAAAAAGGAGATGCAGACTATTTTCCTGCTATTATAGCTAACCAAGTTCTTGGTGGCGGTGGAGAAGGTAGATTGTTCAACAACTTAAGAGAAGATAAAGGTTATACTTATGGAGCTTATTCCAGAACCGATGACGATAAATATAGTTTCTACTTTTATTGCAAGCGCAAGTGTAAGAAATGCCGTTACAGATAGTGCCGTGATTGCATTTCTAGACGAGATCCATAAAATTAGAAATGAGAAGGTTTCTACTCAAGAATTGGCATTAGCAAAAGCTAAATATGTTGGAAACTTTGTAAGAGCCTTAGAAAACCCAACTACTATTGCTCAATATGCTTTAAATATTGAAACTGAAGATCTTCCAAAAGATTACTATCAAAACTATCTTAAAAAGATAAATGCTGTAACAGCAGAAGATGTTCAAAGAGTAGCAAAAAAATATTTCCAGGTAGATAATTCAAGAATTGTAATTGCTGGAAAAGGAAGTGATGTTGCTGAAAGTTTAGAAAATCTTACTTATAATGGAAAGGAAATCCCGGTTAAGTATTTTGACAAGCAGGCAAAAGAAATAGAAAAACCAGAATTCAACAAAACTGTAGATGCCTCTGTAACTGCAGAAACTGTTTTTGACAATTACTTAAAAGCAATTGGCGGGAAAGAAGCCGCTAAAAAAGTGGAAAGTATTGTATTAATGGCTCAAGCAACTATTCAAGGTCAAAAACTTGACCTGGAAGCTAAGAGTACAGCAGATGGTAAATCTTCTACTGTTGTATCTATGGGAGGGAATGCCATGAGCAAACAAATCTTTAATGGTACCACAGGATTTGCAGTAATGCAAGGTCAAAAAATGCCATTTAACGATGAGCAAATAGCTTCAGCAAAACAAGACGCTACAACTTTTCCAGAGTTAAATGCTAAAGGAGCTAAGGTTATGGGAATTGAGCAAGTTGAAGGTAGTGATGCGTATGCGGTTTCTTTAAATGAGCAGACTACTGCTTATTATGATGTGAAATCTGGACTTAAAGTTAAATCTGTAAAAACAGTATCCCAAGGAGGACAAACAATGTCTATCCCTACTTTATATTCCAATTATCAAGAAGTGGACGGAATTAAATTTCCTTTTACCATTTCTCAGTCTTTTGGACCACAATCTTTTGAGTTCGTTGTTTCTTCTATCAAATTAAATGAAGGAGTAAACGATGCAGATTTCGAAGAATAATTATTTTTATTAATGTTGGAAAGACCGGTCTTTATAGGCCGGTTTTTTTATTTGAAGTATATAGGTTCTTAGCTCTATTCACTAAGAAAACTCCTAATAAAATAATTAAAGCTGAAAATAACTGAAGCATACTAAACTTCTCTCCATCAAGAAAACCCCAACCTAAAGCTACTAATGGAATTGTATAGGTTACTGAAGTTGAAAATACAGGATCTGAGATCTGTATCAATCTATTGAAAATGATCATGGCAATACCGGTACCTATTACTCCCAATATCATTACATAGAAAACAGAAATTCCAATTTCAGAATCTACTTTAATATCTGAGAATGAAAATCCTGTAGATAATAGAATAATAAATGCAGGAATTGCAAGTATTAAAAAATTACCGGTAGTAATTCCCAGTGCCGAAATATCATGCATATATTTCTTTAGAATATTCACATTAATAGCATAACAAGAAGCCGCGATAATCACCAGTAAAGAGTAAAAATAATTCTGATCTGGATTAACCTGCGCTCCGCTAAAGATCAAGCCTAAAGTTCCAATTAATCCTATAATTACTCCTAGACCTTTGTTTTGGGTTAATATCAATTTAAAAAACAACACTCCAAAGATCAAGGTCATTAATGGGGTAGTTGCATTTAAAATTGAGGCTACTGCACTGTCAATTTCAGTTTCAGCAAAAGCGAAAAGATACACCGGAAAGAAGGAGCCTAAAAATGCAGATATCACTACCCATTTCCATTGTGTCTTTGTTAACTTCAGCAAACTTTTAAACCCCACAAACAAAAGAAATATCGCCGCAAATAAAATTCGGAAAGAGCCCAGTTGCAAGGCAGTTAATCCTATCAATCCTTTTTTGATCAATATAAATGAGCTTCCCCAAACTAAAGAAAGAAGAATTAAATAGACCCATTTTAAATTTTTTAGTGGCATTTCTGGAGGGTAAAGATTTTTAAGTGACGAAAGTAGTGATTTGTTCTAAATAAAAAATCCAATGAATCTTTAGAAGACCCATTGGATTTTTCCAATTCAAATAAAAACTTTTAAGCCTTATTCATTTTCGGTTAGAGGAATAGGGAATTGAGTAAACACATCATCTCCAGGTCTATCTATAGGCAATGTATCTAATATATCATAACGTCTGGCATCTATCCATCTATGCCCTTCTCCATAAAGTTCATATCTTCTTTGCATTAGCATTTCATCTATTAGCGCAGCTTCTGTTGTAGCTCCGGAATAATCAGGTAAAGATGCAGCGTTTCTAATAATGTTTAAAGCCTTTACTGCCTCATCTGGATTAGAGTAAATATTTGCTTCAGCATATAACAAAATAAGCTCTGCATTTCTTATAATTGGAACATCATCTGTTCTAGATTGATACACAAAGAAATCATAATCTCCAGAAAGTCCATCAAAAGTAATAGTTTCTTCTCTTAAACTGGTCTTGGCAGGAACACGTGCATCTCCTGTTTCTGCATCTGTAATAAAATCTGGTTGCACGATTCTAACTCCAGCTGCAGAGGCATTTTGTTGAAAGAAAACCGGATTAGGAAGATCATTTTGATCTTCAGAGAACACATAGTACACCCCATTATAAAGATCTCCATTAAGATCTAAGAAAGAATCTTCTAAAAAGTTTAAAACAGCAGGAAAATCTTCCTGATATGCCGCTACTCTAGCAGACAATGCCTTATTCACTTCCAGAAAACTCGAAGGATCATCAAAACCTTCAAAACCAGCGGTCATACTAAATGGAAAAGAATCTCCGCCTGCTGCTAAATTGGTGGCACCTTCTTCCAACATAGCTCTAATTGCAGTTAAAGCCTCAGATTTTGAAACTATAGGGCCAAGATTTTCAGGATCGTTAACATCTAATCTTATTCCATTTTCATCGGTAAGATTCAAGTTCATTAATAATTCATGAGCTTTTATAGTTTTTAGAAATCCTTTAGTTGCATTTAATTCGCCATCAGTAAAATCGGCAGTAGAATTATCTAAAGCTTCTAAAATAATATTTACGTTTTTCACCGTTCTATATCTTGCAGCCCAAGGCGTTGTTATATAAAAGGTATTATTATCAAGAATTGCGTTTTCACGCCCTAACAAATCGGCAGTAAGCACGCGGATCTGAACTAGAAAATCTGTAAAATTCTCTTCCTAAAACTCCTGTGTCATCATAATAATTACCAAGCCCAACTCTCATACTATAAAATACACCTCCAACAAGATCCTGAAGATCTCCACGAGAAAGATCTTCAACAAGAGAGCCCACTTCCGGACCATTTAGATCTGAAAATTCTTCGACAGTGCAAGAAGTACTAAGTAATCCCGCAACCATTAAAATTGATATTTTATTTAAAATTTTCATATTAATATTTTTTAAAAGTTAAAGGCTACGTTAAACATATATCTCTTAGAAGATGGAAAAGGAGTTACCTCAACGGCATTGAAAATACCTCCCCCACCAAAGTTGGAAACCTCTGGATCGTAGCTGTTATAATCGAAAATATTAATCAAATTGTTTCCGGAGAACCCAAATTTAATTCGGTCAAAAGTTCCACTAAGAAAAGAACTGGTTACATTTTCTGGTAAGGTATAGTATAAACCAACTTCTCTTAGTCTTAAATATCCTGAATCTTCTATAAATACTGCCGCAGAAGAACCTAATTGACTTACGCGGTAAGGCCCATTTCCTAACTGCCCTTCAGGATCCAAATCTATCTTATCATAATCATGACTTGTTCCACTTAAATCTGTAAGAAGCGCTGTTAAATTGATATTATCTCCTCCTTTTTTCCATTGCCATAAGAAGTTGAAATCAAACCCCTTATAACTAATAGCATTATTAAAACTCATTTGAAAATCTGGTTCTGCGTCTCCAAATTTCTGAAGACCATTAGCATCTGGGTTTGGTCCAATCCCTACAATTTGGGTAGCGCTCTTACCTTCTTCAATTCTAAAAGTTCCTAAAGTTGCTCCAAAACCTCCAACATTAAAGGCCGGAACATCTAATTGAGTGATCTTAGATTTGTTCTTGAAAAAGTTCATCCCAAAATCCCAATTAAAATCTTCACCTCTAAAAATGGCAGCATTAATTCCTATTTCTACCCCTTTATTTTCTAAGCTTCCAGCATTTACAAATTCTGTAGTAAATCCAGAAGAAGGTTCTTTAGAGGCATTAAGAATAAGATCATCTACGGTTTTAATATAGTAAGTTAAAGATCCTGTAAATCTGTTATTCAAAAATCCAAAATCAATCCCTGTTTCAAATTCTTTTTGTCTTTCTGACTTTAGATCTGGATTACCTCTGGTACCAATTAAACTAATTCCCTTTAGCGTTACTCCTCCTGCACCAACATTGGTAAAACTATTATAAGAAGTAAATAGCGCTCCAATTGGAGGGAAGTTTCCTGCCTCCCCATAAGCTGCTCTTAATTTTAATTGATTAAAAGCTGAATTCTGATTCCAGAAACCAAACTCATTCAAATTTAAAGCTACAGATGCTTTAGGATAATAAGATAATTTGTTGGCATCTCCATTGTTAGAAGATTTGTCTCCTCTTACCCCAATGGTAGCAATAACTTTGTCTTGAAAGTTAACCTCTTCCTGAGCAAAGAAACCTGCATCCTCTTGCTTCAATCTATTTTGATCTACTCCTGTATTGGTAGCCTGATCTACGTTAGTTTCTGAAGCCACAAGATCTGTAGCTGTTATTAAATACCCGTTTCTATCAAAATACTCCCGAGTTAAACCTGCTTGAGTTCTAAAGTTGATATTACTTTCTGTAAAGAAATTATGCACTAAGAACGCAGATAAGTTGTAGTTCTTATTTTGAGTAGATCCCTGAACAGATACCCCATTTTGCCCTCCGTTTGAAGGCTTTTCAAACTGAAGTTCTTTTGGAAAGAACGCAATTGTATTAAATCCGTAAAAATCTAAACCTCCTCGAAGAATCAATTCTAGATTAGATTTATCATTTTTATATAAATCTATATTGGCAGAACCTCCCATAATCAATCTATCGATCTTTTCATTATTGGTAACAAGATCTCTGGTTTGAAGGATGTTTGAAGACCCCAGAGGGTTATCTGGATAATTCCCGTTTTCGTCTGGAAATAATTGTAACCATGGCACCGTTCCGGTTAAAGCCACCCCTACCGATGTACCTGTATTATCATTATTGAAATATCCTCTGTCTGATGAGGAGTGAATATAGTTTGTGCTCAAGCCTAATTTTATAAAATCGTTGGCTCTATGATCTACATTCAATCTTAAAGATATTTTTTCATATCCCGTATTAGCAACAATTCCATCTTCACTATTGTGAGTGGCTCCAGCAAAGAATTTTGTTTTTTCTCCCCCACCGCTAGTGCTAAAATTTGTAATAGTAAGTAGCCCTTTATTTCCAAAAAGTTCTTCTTCATAATCTACCAGTCTGTTTCCATCTCTGGCATCTATAAAATCCTGAACTGCGGCCTCTCCAAAAGATTCTCTTACCCTTTCTTCGTTATAATTTCTAACCCCTTGTAGATTGATGACTTCTGTCCACCCTACAGATTGTGAAAATCTATAAGAAGTTTCTCCTGCAACCCCTCTTTTGGTAGTGATAATTACCACCCCGGCAGCGGCTCTACTTCCATAGATTGCAGCAGCAGAAGCACCTTTTAAAATTTCTATGTTCGCAATGTCTTCCGGATTTATATCTGCAATCCTGTTTGATGGGTTATCTTGATTGGAAGCACTTCCTCCAGCAGCAGCAGCAGAAACTGCGTTTAATCCTGCCGGAATAGATGAGTTATCTACATAAACCCCATCTACAATATAAAGAGGCTGTGTATTCCCTTGAATAGAAGTTGCACCACGTAATTTAACCGAAAGACCACCCCCTGGCGCACCAGAGTTGGCGCTTACAATTGCGCCTGGAAATTTACCATACAACGCCCCATCTAAAGTAGGTGGGGTTGTAGTACCAACTAAGTCTTCAGCAGAAATAGATGCAACTGCGTTTGCCGAGTTGGTTCTTTTAACAGATGTTGCCAAACCGGTTACAACAACTTCATCTAGAGCTGCTGCAGATTGAGCAAAATTAATAGACATGGGGGAATTCTTAGTAACATTAACCTCCTGTGTTTCAAATCCTATATAAGAAAAAACAACAGTTGTTGGGAGAGCGTTTACTTCTAATGAAAAATTTCCTTCAAAATCACTCGTGGTTCCATTAGATGTTCCTTTCTCTATAACATTTACAAAGGGAACCGGTTCTCCTGTAGATTCGTCAATTATTTTTCCCTTGAGTGTTTCCTGCGCCATCACTAATGACGGGAACACCAATAACAAAAACATCAACTTAACGCAACGTAATTGAATGTGCCTCATAATCTCATATTTTATAATTAGTTTAACTAAACTATGAAATTATCTTAAGGAAATATAATAAAACATGATAATTACACTCAACAACGCTATGATTTGTTGAGGTAATGATATTTATATTCTTAAAAAATTAACTTGCTATTCCCACTTTATAGATTCCATTAAATGCCTCATATCTTTCTTAATATAGGCTGCTGCAGGCATAATAGAATCAAAATTGGGTCTGTGATTGAAGTATAAAGACCCGGTAAGAAAATGCTTTGTACTATCGGTAATATAAAATTCAGCTTGAGATGCTGCATTGCCATCTATTTCATAGAACATCCCGTAAGCCTTATGGGACTTGTTCTCATAGATATCACCTTCAATAAAATCTGCCTTTATAGTATGCTGCAAAGGAAGTTTTTGAGCATCCATTAACAAGGAATCTAAGTTGTTGGTAACTGGTTGATAGGTAATAAAGATCGCTGCATCTAGCAAAGGATATTGTATGTTTATCCAGCAAGGATTTTTTCCTTCAGCTTGAACCACCTTAGAGATGTCATTTTTTTCGAAAGTATAAGGGCAATCAAGATCTATTGGATTATACTTGGCTTCAGGATAATTTAGCGCTAAAAATGCATTGGGTTTTGGTTGCTCTTCATCTTTGCAACTTAAAATTAACCCGAAGATCAAGATGCTAAATATCAATTTTCTCATGCCTCTTCTATACTCAATTTAATCTGCTTGATACGTTTATCGTCTATAACTTCTATAGTGAACTTATAATTCAAGAAAAATATGATCTCATTCTTCTTTGGAAATCCACCCGAAATTTCAAGTAAAAATCCTGCCAGGGTTTCAGACTCTCCCTTATTTTCTTCAAATTCTGAAGGATCTTCTAAACGAATGATCTTGTAAAAATCTTTCAGCGGAGTTTTACCTTCAAAAACAAAGTTTTTATCATCTAGTTTAGAAAAGATAAGATCTTCATCATCAAACTCATCACTAATATCCCCAACAATCTCTTCAATAATATCTTCTAAAGAGATCAAACCGCTGGTACCCCCGTACTCATCCACCACTATAGCCAAATGGATCTTTTTAACTTTAAATTCGTTTAAAAGATCATCCAGTTTTTTATTCTCCGGAATAAAGTAGGGATCTCTCATTAAGCTGGTCCAATCAAATTCTTTCTTATCTAAATAAGGCAGAATATCTTTTACATAAAGAATCCCGGTTACCTGATCTACATTTTCTCTGATAAACAGGAATCCTGGAATATCCATTATCAATAATTTCTGGGATGATCTCTTTAAATGGCTGACTTTCATTTAAAGCAAAAATATCCATCCTGGGTCTCATTACTTGTTTGGTATCTGTATTACCAAACGACACGATTCCCTTTAAGATCTTTTGCTCCTCATGAGTTGTATCTTCTTCTCTTGTAAGCTCCAGCGCCTGGGAAAGATGATCTACACTTATAAAACTACGCTGTTTCCCTAATCTTTCATGAATAAACAAGGTAATTGCCCGCATAGGTATACTAAGCGGAGAAAAAATGTAATCCAACACATTTAGCGGATAAGCCATGAAATTGGAAAATTTCACATTGTTACGACTGGCGTAAACCTTTGGAAGTATTTCTCCAAAAAGTAAAATAAGAAAGGTTACTAAGCCTACCTCTATCAAAAATTTAAAATTGATACCAAATAATACCGCGTTCATTCTTCCAAAAAACTCGTCGGTTAGTGAGCTAAAAAGAAGCACGATGGCAATATTTATGGCATTATTTGCCACAAGAATAGTGGCGAGTAATTTTTTAGGTTTTTCTAGAAGCTTAACAACTATCTTTTGAGTATTGCTTCTCTTACCATTTTCTGAGATGAAATTTGAAGGAGTTAGAGAAAAGAAAGCTACTTCTGCCCCCGAAATTAGAGCGGAGAAAATTAATAACACAAATATCATCACAAAGCTGAATATCTGTGAAAAATCAAATGAAAAAAATAACGAGATTAAACTGGGAGGATCTGGATCCAATTGCTTTGATTTTAGTTAAACTTAGAAGGGCAAATCGTCCTCTTCTTCTTGGTTGTTCATTGTTGGGCCGGCAAAAGTATCATTTTTTGAGCCAGTATTGGCTTGTGTCTGCCCAGAATTTTGTTGAGGCTGTGGAGACGATGAGGTCTCATTCTTAGGTGTTAAGAAGGTAAAATCTGTACATTGTATCTCTACAGAGTATCGCTCCAAACCTTTTTCATCGGTCCATTTTCTATTTTTAAGTCTACCTTCTATATAAACTTTATCCCCTTTTTTAAGATATTTCTCGCAAATTTCTGCAGCCTTATTTCTTACAACAATATTGTGCCATTCTGTATTTTCTACACGTTGCCCTGTAGATTTATTGGTATAGACCTCGTTTGTTGCCAAAGGAAACCTACCTATGGAACCACCACCTTCAAAATAATGCATTTTCACATCATCTCCTGTATGTCCTATCAACATTACCTTATTAAGTGTGCCCGTCATAATTAAATTATTTTAAGTCGCGAAATTACCGCAATTAGATTGATTTATATTTTAAAAATAACTAAAATTATTCAGTCTTTGTTTAACAAAATTATAAATCTAATAGGCTTAATCTTAAAGCCCTTGCTAATAGCTAAAACTGTATTCATTTAAAAAATTCGCAATAAGCACTGGAACGGGATACTCTTCTAATTTATCTATAGAAATAGCAGTATTTGGAAGCGTATCTTTTTCTATTAACCAAAATCTGGTGTAGATATGCTGATGTGAAAGTTTATGAATTACAGGAATCTCATTATATAAGACCAGCTTCAACTTATCTTTTCCAGCAATTTCAAGAAAGTTATCATTCTAATTCTAATTCTTCTGATGCAAGACAAACCATCGGTTTCAATTAAAGGAAATTGATAAAGCCCTTCCCAAATTCCTTTTCCGGAACGTTTTTCCAAAATGGTTTTATTCTCTTCAGATTGAAAAACCAGATAATTAAAATAACGTTTTTTGATTTTACCTTTTTTCAATTTAACTGGCAACATAGAGATCTTATTATTTTTAAGCGCCAAGCAACTTGCAGACAAAGGGCACGTATTACATAAAGGAGATTGCGGTTTGCATTGAAGCGCACCAAACTCCATAATAGCCTGATTGTAGGTTGCCGGATCTTCTTTATCTAATAATTCTTTTGCTAGTAATTTAAACTCTTTAATTCCGGCTGTACTATTTATAGGAGTATCAATATCAAAATAACGCGATAACACCCTATAAACATTTCCATCTACTACTGCTACAGGCTCATTATAAGAAATTGAAGCAATAGCACTGGCCGTATAATCTCCAACTCCTTTTAATTTTAGGAGCCCTTCGTAGGTTTCTGGAAACTTACCATTAAGTTCAAAAGCAATATATTTTGCTGTTGCATGCAGATTTCGAGCACGAGAATAATAGCCTAAACCTTGCCATAGCTTTAAAACTTCTTCTTCGGAAGCATTTGCAAGATCAAAAATGCTAGGATAGGCATTTGTAAAGGCTAAATAATATGGTAATCCTTGTTCAATTCTTGTTTGCTGAAGCATAATTTCGCTTAGCCAAATACAATAAGGATCGCTGGTTTCTCTCCAGGGCATATTCCCTTTTATTATTCAAGTACCAGAATGTCAAGGTTTTATGAAATAACACAAGTATAGATGTTTGATTGCAATAATAATTCTTTATTTGGTTACTATTTAATGAATTAGGATTGATTTATTGGAGATTTAATTCTTATATTTGCCCCCTTGAAAATTAAGAACCCCAATAAATAGCACTAAAATGACGAAAGCAGATATCGTAGCCCGAATTTCAGAGAAATTAGGAATGGAAAAAGGTGATGTTCAAGCTACTGTTGAAACATTTATGGAAGAAGTAAAAACTTCCTTAGAAAGCGGAGATAATGTATATTTAAGAGGATTTGGAAGCTTTGTTATTAAAACAAGAGCTGAGAAAACCGGAAGAAACATCTCAAAAAACACGACTATCAAAATTCCAGCTCACAACATTCCTGCTTTTAAACCAGCAAGAGTTTTTGTAGACGGTGTTAAGAGTAACGTAGACGTAAAATAGTACACTTCTTTAAATAAAGAAGAAAAATAGAATTATTAATCTAAAAAACTAACACTATGCCAAGTGGTAAAAAAAGAAAAAGACATAAGGTAGCTACTCATAAGAGAAAGAAAAGAAGTAGAGCTAACCGCCATAAGAAAAAGTAGTGCTCGCACTACTTTTTTTAGTAAAAGACGTTCTTTGAAAATGAAACCCGCGATACTACTTATTGCAATAAGGTTTCTTCAGGATTTAAAAACCCTGTGAAAAATTTAATGTTTAATCCATCCCGATACTATCGGGACAAAAATCTAATTAGAGTGGATAAAGAATTGATTATTAGAACCAGTTCCTCTGCTGTAGATTTTGCCTTAATAAAAGATGGAAAACTAGTTGAATTACACAAGGAAGAAGACGACAGTAATTTTGCTGTTGGCGATATTTTTATTGCCAAGATAAGAAAAGCTGTTCCCGGATTAAATGCCGCATTTGTAAATGTAGGCTACACAAAAGATGGTTTTTTACACTATCATGATCTGGGACCTCAAGTCTCTTCATTGTTGAAATTCATAAAACGTGTAAGCACAGGTAAATTAAAAGACTATTCTTTACAGAATTTTACTTTTGAAAAAGATATTGATAAAGACGGAAGCATTGCCGAGGTCTTAAAATCAAATCAGTCGCTATTGGTACAGGTCATGAAAGAACCTATATCTACTAAAGGCCCAAGAATAAGCTCTGAGCTTTCACTTCCTGGCCGTTATATAGTCTTAGTTCCTTTTTCTAACCGAGTTTCGGTATCTCAAAAAATTGAGAGCAAAGAAGAAAAAGACAGGCTTAAAAGATTGGTGAAAAGCATTAAACCTAAAGGTTTTGGTGTTATTGTACGTACCGTAGCAGAAGGCAAAAAAGTAGCAGAGCTGGACAGAGATCTACAGAATTTAATGGATCGCTGGAAAGCCATGTGTAAAAAATTATACAAAGCGCCTCAACCTTCCAAAGTATTGGGAGAATTAAATAGAGCATCTTCTATTTTGAGGGATATCTTTAATGATACTTTCACATCTATTGTTGTAGATGATGAAACGCTATATGTACAAATCAAAGATTATTTGGCAGAAATTGCCCCTAATAAAGAATCTATAGTAAAATTGCATCAAAACAATGTTCCCATTTTTGAAAAATTTGGAGTCGAAAGACAGATAAAAACTTCTTTTGGACGCACCGTCTCTATGAGTAAAGGTGCTTACTTGATAATTGAGCATACCGAAGCCATGCACGTTATAGACGTGAACTCTGGTAACAGGTCTAATAAAGCCAAAAATCAAGAAGACACAGCCTTAGAAGTAAATCTAATAAGCGCTACAGAAATAGCTCGCCAACTTCGCTTACGCGATATGGGCGGAATTATTGTAGTAGACTTTATAGACATGAACAAACCCGAAAACAGGAAGGCCCTTTACGATCATTTAAGGGAAGAGATGAGCGATGATCGCGCGAAACATAAAATACTTCCTCCAAGTAAATTCGGATTGATTCAAATTACAAGACAACGCGTACGGCCGGAAACGAATATCAAAACACGGGAAGAAAATCCCAACGGAGCAGGTGAGATTGAGGCACCTATTATCGTGATAGACAAAATTAAAACCGACTTAGAAAGATTGATCAAGAAGAATCATAAAAAGATCACCTTGAGTACGCACCCATTTATTGCAGCCTTTTTAACAAGAGGCTTTCCATCGCCCCGCTCCCAATGGTTTTTTGACCATAAGCGCTGGGTAAAAATTTTACCAAGAGACGCTTACACGTACATGGAATATCACTTTCACGATAAAAACGGGGAAGTATTAGAATAATCTTATTATTCTTAAAAACTAACGCCTTTCATTAATTTGGGAGGCGTTTTTTTGTTTAAAAAATTTAGAAAATTCAAATAGAATAACTAATGATTGAAAAAAAATTAATAACCGCATCCCATTAGAATATTTTAATTTGTAGGAAAAAAGGAAAAGTTTTTAACCTCTTAAAATAATCTAATTCATTATATCGAAATTGTTTAATATTATATAAGATAAATAATTCATTTAGCTAATCAAAGGCTCTTATCTCTATATAAGCAGTATAACTTACGGTAAAAATATTTGATATCCTAAATTTGACTCCATCCAGAGAGTATTCAAATAACTCCAGTACTTGCAGGAATGATTTCTATAGAGTTATCGTCTGTCTTTACATCACTTATTTGTGCTTCATCAACAGAACGTAATAATAAAAGCTTTTATTACGGTACATCCCGAAATTTGTAGCTATTTCTACGGTATAATTGCCTAGTTTCGTTATTTGAATAGTCTGGAAGTTTCACCTGTAGACCACATATAATTATAACCTCTTACGCCCGCATCTAAAGTGACTGATGAGTTTGGACATATCTGAATTATTTCATTTTCCACATCAGGGATATTATCAACAGTTATTTTAACTGCAGTTCTGGAACTTGGATTACAATCTAACAACGTGCTTTCTTGCTTCCGCATAAAAATACTGCAACATCAGATTGATAATTAAACGAATCTTGCTGAAGCAAATTCCCACCAATAGTCTAGACATCATACCAATTCACCGTTTCATTAGTACCAGCTTAGTAACAGATATCGGTGGTATTTCAGAGTTTCCACAAACCACATACATCTCCATTACTCACCGAGAGACATTCTGGTGTAGCAACCAGCTTGCACGAGAAAACGCTTCAGATAAAGAACTACATAAATTGTATTAGTAAGATTCACACTATCTTCAGCAATGCACCTTCACCCTGAAATATTAGTGGTGGAGAATCGTCAAATTATTAACGCTGTAAATATCCTGATTTGCCCCTAAATATCTGTCCAGGTCACAGAATCTGAACTTTGTTGCCACTGGTATGCGTGAGTTTGATATACAGAATTATCTGAGTTGCTTTTAAATCGATACTAATAGGAGTATCTTCTTCACAAACTTTCAAATTCATATTTGAAGAATTTCCAGAATCTATACTGGTAAGATCTCCACAAGATCTAAAAATGATATCATCTATTGCAAGATCATTTCCGCAGCCACCATCGCCATTATTAAACATTTTTAAGATCACATTATTTTGACCGGGTTCACTTTTAAAGGTAAGAGCATATTGTTTCCATGGGTGAATAGAAGTAGAATTTATAGACCTGTACTGCCTTCTTTTAAAAGCTGAGTATCGGTTTCATCCCAAATTTGAAATTTTTACATTCTTACCGGAATATCACCATTAGGACAAGCTCCGCTGGTAGTAATTATAAATATTCATTAGATACGCTGAAAACTCATAAGTGGTATTTTCACAAAGTCCGGAAATATCTGTCTTATATTAAACTGCCCGGCAGTAAAACCGGCATTTACAATTAAAGCTCTCCCACCAGAAGTGGGTTGTATTTTGGAAAATTAGGAATGCCAAGAAGTAATTTGGCGTCCAACAATATCTTGAAACCGTGTATTTCTCCATCTTGAGGATCTTGAACTAACATAATTATAATTAGTAATTCCAGCTGCCAACCTAGGGCCGTAACCGGAACCAGCACCAAAATCTTCTTGAAAAATAGGAGCTCCCTTACTTCCGTTACAAAACGCCTAACTGCCCAAAAGAAGTATTAAAAGATAAGACCATGCCTATCACTAACAAAAACCGAATCATCCTCAAATATACCTTATTTGATAAGTCACCAAATTATTACAACCATTCATAAAATTTCAATTTTTAAGAACCTCTGCTGAATAAGAACTATTACTGTTGATAAAAGTGAATTTATAACTCTGTCTTTTTACCTTTGTTCTTCTATGAAGGCAGATCCATCTCAAAAATCTTATACCGTAAAAGAGGCCACTCTAAAATTAGCACAATATTGTGCTTATAGAGATCGCTCTCAAAAAGAAGTGGAAGATAAATTAAGGGAAATGAGAATGATTCCTCAAGCATGTGAACAGATCATCATAGAATTAATGCGGGAAGATTTCTTAAATGAAGAACGCTTTGCCAGAAGTTTTGTTCGGGGGAAATTCAGAATAAAAAAATGGGGAAAGATCAAGATCACTCAAGAGCTTAAAAAGAAGGAGATCTCTGCACCAATTATTAAACTCGGACTTACAGAAATAGATCAAGCCGAATATTTAAAAATTCTCGAATCAAGTTGCAGAGAAGAAATTAAAGCTCATCAAAGAATCTGATCCTTATAAAAAGAAAAAAAAACTCTGCGATTATCTGCTCCAACGAGGATATGAATCTAATCTTGTATATGAATTAGGTAACGATCTTATTAAAACTTAGATTTTAGCATTGGTCTTTTCCATCGCTTTTTCATTTTTATAATCTATCCACTTCTGTCCTTTCCACTTGCGCATATAATTATCAAAATGTCGCATTATTACCAGATTGTATACGGCCTTAGAGAAATTCGTGAGGCCACGAGAAGTAGCTCTTAAACTCATAGAGAAACCTGCAGTGAGATAAGTCATTTGATGCCAGTAACCTTCCGGCATATAAAGTGTTTCTCCGTGATTCAATTCTGTAATATATCCTTTAGCTTCTCTCAAAGCAGGGAATTTTTCAAAATCTGGATTAGTGAAATCTATATCTTCTCTAGAAATCAAAGAATGCGGAACTTTGTATAAGATATTTACTTTCTGAAGGCGGATATAAGAATGCATTGCTTTTTTCCGTGGAAATGGAAATGCAAAATATTGGCATAATCTATATCATAATGCATAAAAACTTTGGAATTAGTCCCTCCAAAGAATAGCATTGGCAACTGCTTTAAAAATCGAAGTCCCATTTTAGGAAACTTAAAATCGCCCTGAAGTTTTGGAACTTCTTTTAACAAGTGATATAAAAAGATACGGTAATTGGTTGGTTTAGACTGAAGTAGATCTATATACTCCGACATCTTCATCTCCAAATGCGGTTGATTGAATTTGAATTCTGAAGTAATTGGGCGATCGTCGTAAAGAGGAACCGTTTTATTACCCGCTACTTCTTTAATATAGTTTAGATCCCATTTTTTATAAGCAGGCCAATCTTCTATTAAATGCTCAATCACAACCGGTTTTTGAGTCTTCACATATTGTTCAACAAAATCTTCTTTTGAGATACTATGAACTCTAGGAATTTCTACTAAATTCAATCTATCTTCCATCATTCAATTCCTGCATTTTTATGCGTCCTTTTAATCGCCTGTTTATTTTTATAATCAATCCAATCCTGACCTTTAAGCTTTCGCATAAAGTTGTCAAAATTCCTCACCAAAATTACACTATTTAATACTTCTAATATCTTTTTTGGCGATTTTGGTAAAGACCTAAGGGTTAAAGATAAACACGGAGTTTGATATTTTATAAAATGCCACCATTTACTCGGAATAAAAAGTGCATCTCCATGCTTTAGTACCGTTTCAAAACCCTGCGCTTTTGCAAGTGCGGGATATCTTGAAAAATCTGGAGCATCCATATCTATAATCTCCATGCTTACAATAGAATACGGCACTTTATAAAGATATTTAGTTTGCTCCGGGCTATATAAAATTACCTTTTTCTCTCCTGCAAAATTAAAATGAAAGTTGTTTGCAAGATCCATATCATAATGCATCACCACTTTAGAACCTTCTCCTCCTACAAATAGAACCGGTAGCTTTTTAAAGAATTTTACTCCCAGTTCAGGATATTTAAAATCTTCGATAAGCTTCGGACAGTTTTGCAACAGATTAAAAAAGAACATTCTTAAATCTGTTGGTCCTGCCTTAACAATATCTATATATTCAGAAAATTTAAGCTTTTTGGCCGGAGCATGACTTTTCTGTTTGCCTTTGGCTGGTTTTCCATCATAAACCGGCACCACAACATCTCCAGCAACCTGCTTAAAATAATCGAAATCCCACTTTTGTCTTGCAGGCCAATCTTGGCTAAGATCTTCAAGAATTACCGGCTTTTGAGGAATAAAATACTCCTTGAGGAAATCTTCTTTCGAAATTCCTTTAACCCTTGGTATTTCTTGTAGATCTAGCTTCAATGATTTTAGTTAAGCTTTAGATTTCGCCTTTTCTTGAGCTTTTAGGTTTTTCTCTATTTGGTGTCCTGGTCTAGACCATTTTGGCTTTTCTCCAAGATTCGCAAACTTAGATTCTTCCGCAGAAACACTTTCTGGTTTTGCTTTTTTCTCAAATGCTTTTTGAGGATTTAATCCTAAAGCTTTGAACATTTCCATATCCTCATTAACATCAGGATTTGGAGTAGTTAAAAGTTTATCTCCTGCAAAGATCGAATTTGCTCCAGCAAAGAAACACATTGCCTGGCCTTCTCTACTCATTTGAGTACGTCCGGCAGAAAGTCTAACCTGAGTTTCTGGCATAATGATTCTAGTGGTTGCCACCATTCTTACCATTTCCCAGATAGAAACCGGCGCTTGCTCTTCTAGAGGAGTTCCTTCTACAGGAACTAATGCATTAATTGGCACAGATTCCGGCTGAGGATTCAATGTAGAAAGCGCTACCAACATTCCGGCGCGATCGTCTATAGATTCTCCCATTCCAATAATTCCGCCGCTACAAACCGTTACATTGGTTTTTCTAACATTCCCAATCGTATCCAATCTATCCTGGTAACCACGGGTAGAAATTACTTCTTTATAATATTCTTCAGAAGAGTCTAAATTGTGATTATAAGCATACAATCCGGCTTCAGCAAGACGTTGCGCCTGATTTTCTGTGATCATTCCAAGCGTACAACAAACTTCCATATCCAGTTTGTTGATGGTTCTCACCATTTCTAAAACCGAGTCAAATTCTTCTCCATCTTTTACATTTCTCCAGGCTGCTCCCATACAAACGCGAGAACTTCCAGAAGCTTTTGCACGTAAAGCCTGAGCTTTTACCTGGTTCACGCTCATAAGATCGTTCCCCTCGATATTGGTGTGATATCTTGCTGCCTGTGGGCAATACCCGCAATCTTCAGGACATCCCCCGGTTTTTATTGATAATAATGTTGAAACCTGAACTGTGTTAGGATCGTGATGCAATCTATGGGTTGTGGCTGCTTCATAAAGCAATTCCATAAAAGGCTTATTGTAAATTTCTAGAATTTCTTCCTTTGTCCAGTTGTGTTTAGTTGCCATAAATATGATTTGTATTCAAAAATAACTAAAACTAAGTCTTTCTGAATGTTTGTATTAAAAAGATTTAAATGTATATCTGCAAAACAGATTCTGAAACAATTCCGATAGCAATCGGAACAGAATGACGTTTGTTTTCTATATATGCCGATTTACAAATATTATAAAAGATTTATTTCTGAATTCTCCTAAAACAGGCAGAATGTAAAAATTTAACTATTGTTGATTAATATTGAAACCGCATTTCCTCCAAAACCTACGGCATTCACCAAAATATTCTTCAATCGCTTTGGCGACTTACTTATACTTGAAAATGGCACCGGAATGAATTCCTGATGTTGGAGCATAAGCACCGCTAATTCTAAACTTAGAACTCCCGAAGCTCCAAAAGTATGACCTATCTTCCATTTATTAGAAGTCATAGCCGGTAAATTCTCTCCAAATAAGAGTGCTAATTGCATTAATTTCTGCCTGATCTCCTTTTACGGTTCCCGGAGCATGCATTACCACAGCATCAATTTCAGTAGGATGCATACTTCCCAATTGCCATTTTCATAGATTTCTGAAAACATTCTCCATTTGCAGAAATAGAAGCCGGATGATCCAATCTTTCGGTAGCATATCCTATTCCTGAAATTTTTGCTATGCTATTTTCAGAATTTAACTGAAGTGCGATCACTCCTGCACCTTCGCCTAAGATCATGGTATTTCTTACTTTCTCTGTATCTAAAGCACGACAAGGATAATCTCAGATCTTCTGAAGCATAGATCTTCATGGCTTTCATTTGGGCGATTGTAAATGGAGTTAAAGCCGCTTCGCTCCCGCCAACCAAGAATTTATCTGCCATCCCAGCTTGTAACCATGCTGCTCCATTTAAAATAGCTTGCAAGCCTGTAGAACAGGTTACACTATGCGAGATCTCCGGTCCGGTAGATTCTATATCCTGGGCCACCCAAGAAGAAATATTTCCTAAAGTAGTAGTTGGAGAAGCCAGAGTTTCGGCTTTTCCTGTTTCTAAAAAATTCTGATGATATTTTTCGAAAAGCCCTGTAGCTCCACGAGAACTTCCAATATTAATCCCTATTTCATCTCCCTTTTTCCATCCGGCTTGAGCTATTGCTTTTCTGGAGGTATAAATTGAGTAAAGAACCGAAAGATCCAAATTCTTAAAAACCGGATTTGAAGTTCGAAGTTGCTCAATTTCTTCTTTTAATTCCTTCGGAAGAAAGGCAGCAAAAGCTTCATTTTCACCAAAATTATGTTTAGAAATAAAATGTTTTGGATCTTTATAATTCCTCCAAATCTCTTCAGCAGAATTTCCCAATGGGGAAACGGAAGCCATGGAAGCTATATAAATAGGTGTTTTCAAAAGTTGCAATTTTTAAGCAAAAATAGGGTGCGAGAAAGCATTAGCTAAATTTTATATCATAAAATTCGCAGTTTTAATCTCAAATAACATTGAATTAATAAGTTAGAAGTTATGCCAAAGAATTTTGAAACTATTTTTCCTGATAATAAAGCTTAAGAATAGAATCTAGATCATCTTTCCCGGAAAGCACTTTTTCGAGCTTTAGTTGTAGGTCTTTATTAAGAAGTCTTTTTAATGGCTGGTCCACCGTTTCAATATATTTAAAAGCATCTTCCAATTTTTCATCCCACTCTTCATGAAAATTTAAAAGATCGTCCGGGTAAACAGCAGATCGTGAAGTCCCTTCATCTTTAGCTTTAAACTCTTCAGTAACATTCAAATAACCGTAATCATCTGTAAGCTCTTCCCCTTCTTGTATATCTCGAACTGCAATCTCAAAATCATAAGCCGTAGAAAGACAATTTGAATTAAAACTATGATTTACGTATTTGGAAAGATCCCAGCACATCACAAAATTGCCTTTGTTATTTCTAAAGGTATATTTATCTACCATTTCCTGAGACAATTTCTTCATCTTAGAAACTTGCTCCGGGGTATAGATTTGGTCCAATTCATCCTGAACCCAGGTAATAGTACCTTTGGGAATAAATTTGGTAGCCACAACGCCATAACCAATTTCATCGCTAATAAACCTGATCTCTGTATCTGGATGCATCATAATTAAAATGAATTTACATTCTAATGTATGAAATAATAGAATCGGTTTAAAAGCAGACTTAAAATATTTCCAGCGCTTCCTCTATGCTGTCGTAAATCTTTTCAAGTTGTTCATTAGTAGTAACAAATGGCGCTAGAATGTAAATTGTACTTCCCAGCGGACGCAGAAAAACACCTTTCTCCATAAAATGTTTGAAGAGCAAATTTCTTACATTTCCGTAGCGCTCCATCTTCACATTAAGATCAAAAGCATAAATAACCCCCAATTGTCTGGTATTTGTAACCTTAGGGTGCGCTTTAATCTTTTCATTAAAATCCTGGTGCGACTTTGTAATTCTTTCAATATCATTCTGAATTTCTTCTGAATTCAAGAGCTCTATTCCAGCTAAAGCTGCAGTACAAGAAAGCGGGTTGGCACTATAGGTATGCCCATGAAAAAGTCCTTTTGAGATCTCATCTGCATAAAAAGCATCATATACTTTTTGAGAACAAGTGGTAATGGCCATCGGCAATAACCCTGCAGTTAATGCTTTTGATAAACACATTACATCTGGTTGCGTTTCCATATATTCTGAAGCAAAATTCTTTCCGGTCTTTCCAAAGCCCGTCATAACTTCATCTGCAACACAAATAATATCATTGGCTTTACAGATCTTTAAGATCTCATTCAAACCTTCAGCATCATGCATTTTCATTGCGGCGGCTCCCTGAACTAAAGGTTCATAAATAAAACCTGCAATCTTATATTCTGAAATTCTGCTTTTTAATAATTCTAAAACTTCCTGATTATTTTCTCCGGTTGGGGTAGGAATTCTTACCACTTTTATAAAGTGATCTTCAAAAGCACCGTTATAAACCGAAAGTCCGGAAACAGACATAGCTCCAAAAGTATCGCCATGAAAACCTTCTTCAAAAGCGAGCATCACTTTTCTATCATTTCCTAGGTTATGATGATATTGAAGCGCCATTTTTATCCCAATTTCAGTAGCCGTAGAACCATTATCGCTAAAAAACAATTTCTGTTGATTAGAGGGTAAGATCTCGATTAAAGCTTCAGATAATTTAATAGCCGGTTCATGTGTAAAACCGCTAAAAACTACCTGATCTAACTTTTGCATTTGCGCTGCAACTTTAGAGGTGATTGCCGGATTGCAATGTCCATACATACAAGTATACCAGGACGCAATTCCATCTACATATTCTTTTCCCTGATCATCATACAATAATGCTCCTTTTGCCTTTACAATTGGCAACATTTCTGAAGATAATTTATGCTGGGTTAAGTGGGTGCCAAAGATGTTTTTGATCTCTTTTTGTAAGATCGCTTAATTCTGAATTTATAACCGGTGACTTTATATTTGAAGTAGACATTTTCTAATCTTTTTTAAGCTGAAATTATTAAAGCGCTTTTAAACTCTCCTGAAATTTTTCAGCATATTCTTTAATTACATTTTTATCAAAATAAGGCTCTACATCTATTCTTCCAATGCACGGAACTCCGCTCATCTCTAAAATAACACTCTTCTGTAGATTCTTTCTTTTCACCGTTGAAAATAATTCCCGGCAATTTGAAGTCCTCTGGCTTTTAAAGCTTCTATGGTTAAAAGTGTATGATTGATACTTCCCAAATAATGTCTGGAAACTACCAATACTTTATCTTCTTTAGAAATAAGATCGGCTATAGTCTCTTTATTATTTATAGGCACTAATAATCCTCCGGCACCTTCAATTACCAAATTCTCATTAGTAAAAGTTGGTCTTTTTATATTCTCTGAAGTCATTTCTACCCCATCAATTTCTGCTGCTGCATGCGGGCTCATTGGTGTTTTTAATGAAAAACTATTGGGATGAAAAATGGTTTTTTCATTAGAAATCAAATTCTGAACTTTATGAGTGTCAGAATGATCAAGATCCCCGGCTTGAATAGGTTTCCAATAATCGGCTTGCAAAGCTTCCGTAACAATTGCAGAAATCATGGTTTTTCCAATCTCAGTTCCTATTCCTGTGATAAAATATGTAGACATGTATGTTTAAATTTAAATGAAGACTCCAAAAGACAAATTGAAGATGTTATTTGCTGAAGTGAGCCTAAAAATCTTTTGCAAAGTTACCCAAGAGATTTAAAACAGCTGTTATTTCTTCTGCCGAATTATAGCTGTGCACACAGAATCTTAACCTTTCTTTTCCTACCGGAACCGTGGGCGATAATATTGGTTTTACATCAAAGCCTTTCAACTTTAATAAATCTGAAATCTTTTTTACCATATCATTACCAGGGATGATACAAGATTGAATGGCAGATTGACTTTCTACAAAGTATGACTGCAAATTTTGCTTTCTAATTTCATCTTTAAAATGCATGATATTTCGTTTCAGTTGCTCCATCTCCAAATTGCTTTTGCTTAAATATTGATATGCACTATTGATGGTAGCCACCGAATGCGGACTTAAAGCTGTGGTATATATAAAACTTCGAGAAAAATTGATGAGATAATCTCTTAAATCTGTACTTCCAAGAATGACAGCTCCATGACAACCCATGGCTTTACCAAAAGTATTGATCTGCGCAAAGACTTGATCTTGAAGATTTAATTCATGAACTAAGCCCTCTCCATTTTTCCCAAAAACTCCTGTTGCATGGGCTTCATCTACTATCAGAAAACAACCAAATTCTTCAGAAAGAGCAGCTAACTTAATAAGATCCGGAATATCTCCGTCCATAGAAAAAACCGATTCTGTAACTATATAAAGATCTGCTTGCTCTTTATTTTCACTATTTCTAATGAGTAAATCTCTAAGGTCAGCTAAATTATTATGCCTGAATTTATAAGCTCTCGCATTACTCATATTGATTCCATCCCGAATAGAAGCATGAGAAAGTTCATCATAAAATATGATATCTCCTCGCTGTGGAACAGCAGAAAAAAAGCCAATATTGGCATCGTACCCAGAATTATAAATAAGTGCGGACTCTACATTGTGAAAGTCGGCAAGCATTTTTTCTGTGAGATCATATACTTTATGATTTCCAGAAAGCAAGCGAGATCCTGTGGCGCCATTACGTTGTAGATCTAAATCTGCTAATAAATTATGAGAAGCCTCGTAAATATTTCCAGATCGTGAAAATCCTAAATAATCATTAGAAGAAAAATCTACAAGATCTGATTGTGGTTTAAGAGAGCGAAAGGAGTTAGATAACTTTCTGTTCTCAAGGCTTTTCGCTAACTTTAATGGAGATCTTTGCATTTTGCTAATTTACAATATTCCTCATTTTATGAATATGGAACTCACAGAATTTAGCTTAAGAATTGCTCTTGCAACTCTTGCCGGACTTGTTATTGGGGCAGAAAGGGAACTTCGCGGTAAGAATGCGGGTTTAAGAACCAATGCATTAGTGGCTTTAGGTTCTTGTATTTTTGTCTTGTTATCCTTAAATTTTAAAGATGTCTCCTTATGTAGATATTACGAGAGTTTTGGGCCAGGTAGCTACAGGAATTGGTTTTATTGGAGCCGGTACCATCTTACAACATGGCAAAAGCGTTAAAGGCCTTACAACGGCCGCAACCTTATGGTGTAGTGCGGGCGCAGGATGCTTAGCTGCCTATGGTTTTAAAAAGGAACTGTTAATTGTTTCTGTTCTAATCTTAGTAATTAATTACGGATTTAATTTCTTAGAACACAAACTTAAATTGAAAAGAGAGCAACGAAATGAAACTGATAAGAAAAGACTTTAAAGCTCTTCTTCTGCATCTCTAATATGACTTAAGTTATTTTCGGGGGTGTCATCTGTTTCACTTTTTAAAACTTGAGAATGTTTTTGATATTTTCCATCAAGATCATCCATAACAGAATTCTTCCAAAGTCTAACCCCAGAAAAATAAGAAGTTCTCCCAATTAAATGTCCACTCACGGGGGAGGTAAGTATAATAAACAAGATAATTGCCATTACTCTGGTGGTAATAGAAAGATCCTGAAAATATACAGCAGCGGCAAGCATTAATAAACCTATCCCTAAAGTTGCCGCTTTGGTAGTAACCGATATTCGCAAATAAGTATCTGGCATTCTTATTAGTCCTACCGCAGCAAGAAAAATAAAAATGGTTCCGAAGAAAGCCAACACGCCTACAGCTATTTCTGTCATTATTTGTTTCTTTTTTGAATGTAATATGAAAATGCTACCGTGCTTAAAAAAGCAATTAATGCTAAAATCATGGCAACATCTAAAAATGCCGGTTGATAGGTAAGTATAGAATAAGTTCCTATAAACCCAATTCCCGTGGTAATAATAAGATCCAAAGCAATAACCCTATCTACAATGCTGGGGCCTTTAATGAATCTTATCACAATTAATAATACCGAAACTGTTAGCACCGGAATTACGAAATAATATAAAAAGTCTATTAATGTCATCTAAAAATTTCCAGTATGCGTTTCTCAAATCCGTTCTTAATGCTGGCAACAAAACTTTCTCTATCCTTAATATACATAGAATGTACGTAAAGTACCTTCTTATCATTAGAAACATCTAAACTTAAAGTACCTGGGGTTAAAGTTATAAGGTTTGCTAAAAGCGTGATCTCTATATTCGATTTAACATCCAGCGGAATTTTTACAATTCCGGGAGTCATATTATAATTTGGTGTCATTACCTCATAGGCAACTTCCAGATTTGCTTTTACCAATTCATATAAAAAGAAAAATACAAAGCCAATTGCTTTTGGTAAAATCCTGAAGTATTTAGTATTCTGCCTTCCTGTAGTAATCATTCTAAGCATTAGAAAACTAAGCCCAAACCCGAACAAGTAATTAGGAAAGGTAAAATCTCCTGTAAGAGCCACCCAAATAACCGTAAGCATTATGTTAGATAAGAACCTGTTCTTCATTACTTCAAATTTTGAACGTTATGCAGCACTGCATCTACGTACTGTTGATGATCCATAAGTTCTGTTGCAATTCTGGAGGAAAGCTGTTGAATATGTTCTGCTCCAAAACCAATATATAAAGATACCAGAGATAGAAATACAATAGGAGCTATCATCTGTGTTTTTTTAAGATTTGAAAGATAGGCAAAGTATCTAAAGTTCGATTTTTCTTCTGCTACCGGCTTATTTTTCCACACAATTCCTGCCCAGATCTTGGCAATTATAAAAAGTGTGATCAAACTTGCGAAGATAATGGCACCTACTAGCCACCATTGTTCTGCAGTAAAACCAGCTTTTAATAATGATATTTTTGGCCAGAATCCAGATAATGGCGGAATTCCAACTAATGAAAATAAAGGAATTGCTATTAACAAGCTCAATTTTGGATAATCATGATACAGACCTCCCATTGCCTGCACACTATTAGTTCCTCTAATTCTATACATCAATCCACTTACCATGAATAAATTGGTTTTTACTACAATATCATGAATAAGATAAAAAATGGTACCGGCAATTGCCACTTCTGTAAACAATCCAAGTCCGGCAATCATATATCCAATATGGCAGATTATAAGATAAGAGAAAACCTTTCTTAAATTATTCTGAACCAGGGCACCCAAACCTCCACTAAAGAGCGTAAGTATGGCCATTACGGTTATGATATTAGCTAAGAAGGCATCACCCACAAAAATGAGCGTAAATACTCGTAAAAGTGCATACACCCCCACTTTTGTTAATAATCCAGCAAAAATTGCAGATACAGCCGATGGTGGAGTATGATATGACGCCGGCAGCCAGAAGTAAAGCGGAAAGGCTGCGGCCTTTGTTCCGAAGGCAATTAAAAATAACATTGCCGTAATTTCTACCAGCCCTCTATTTTCTATAGCGGCAACTTTTACAGAAAGATCTGCCATGTTTAGCGCTCCTGTTAATCCATAAAGCACTGCAATAGCAGTTAAGAATATAGTTGAAGCTAAAATGTTAAATGTAAAATATTTCACGGCACCTTCTACCTGCGCTTTTTCCCCTCCAAGGGTGATCAACACAAAAGAGCTTATGATAATGATCTCAAACCAAACATATAAGTTAAAGATATCTCCTGTTAAAAAGGCACCATTAAGTCCTAGTAAAAGAAAATGAAAGATGGGAAAATATCCAAACCTAAGGCGGGCAGCTACTACAGATGCCGATGAGAAACTAGCTACCGCAAGTCCAGAAATTGCTGTTAAGAGCACCAGTGTTGCCGAGAGGGTATCTGCAACGAAAATGATTCCAAAAGGCGCTTTCCAGTTACCTGCTTGTACGGTTTGTGTACCATGTTCCCAGATATATGCGAACAACCAAACTGAAACTGCTACACTAATAACGCTTCCAATAATGCTTATTATTTTTTGTATCCCTATTTTGTTCCAAAAGAACATCAATAAGATACTTAGGAATAACTGAAGCAATAGGGGGTATAAAACTATTTGTTGTGTCATGAATCTTGGTCTATTGCGTTCATTTCATCTAAATCATCTGTTTTAACCACTTTGTATGCTCTTTTTATAAGAATAATAGCAAAAGATTGTAATCCAAAACTAATTACAATTGCAGTTAATATTAATGCCTGCGGCACTGGATCTGCGTACAGATCGTGAAAAACTTCAGCAGAACCTGGGATTATTGGAGGATGTCCTTTTACAATTCGTCCCAATAAAAATATAAGCAAATTGGCACCATTCCCAAGAATAATAATTCCTAAGATGAGCTTTACAAGGCTTCGGCGCAAGATCATATAAATTCCTGCGGCATAAAGCACTCCAATCATAATCGCTAAAATTACTTCCATAGACTATGCAGATTCTGTAATTGTGAAAATTATGGTTAAGGTTACTCCTACCACTACCAGATACACTCCTGTATCAAAAAATAATGCAGTTCCTAACGAGCCTAAAATTGGAACATGATGCGGATACCAAATTCCGGTCATAAAAGGCATATCTGCAAAAATAATAGGGAAAATTCCGCTTAAAAAAGCCAGTGCTAATCCTACAGGCATTAAAAATCCAGGATGGATCCTAATTAGAGGTTTTGTTTTTTCAAGTCCATGAGCAAAGGCATGCAACACCCAGGCTATTGATGCAATTAAGCCTCCAACAAATCCTCCCCCAGGAGAATAATGTCCTCTTAAAAGTATAAATACAGAAAACAGCAATAGAACCGGCAATAGGTAGGTAGCTGCTGTTCTTAATATAATGGTTTTCATTACTTCTTAGTTTTTACGTCAGATCTTCTCTTTCTATCGTTTATCACTTCGTTTCAATCTTAATTTAAGCAATCCAAAAACTCCAATGGCGGCTATTGCCAATACAGAAATTTCAATCATGGTATCTGCCCCTCTAAAGTCAACCAGAATAACGTTTACCACATTCTTTCCATGAGCCATAAGATAAGCGTTTTTAGCATAGAAATCGCTTACTTCAGTATTCATTGGTTCTGCAAGTACTTCTAATATTAAAACTGTTATAATTGCTCCAAAGGTTAAAGAAACAATCCCATCTTTAATACGAACTTTATAATCTGATAATATTAAATATTTAGGAAGTCTATATAACACCAGGACGAATAGAATTACCGTTAAAGTATCTATAGAAAACTGAGTCATTGCAAGATCTGGCGCGCTATAGATCACAAATAGCATACAAATGGTATACCCTATAATACCCATAGCAGCGACGGCAGCCAATCGAGATTTTGTAAAAACGGTATAAAGTATTGCCACTAGCATAATCACACAAAGAGATGCTTCATAAAAAGTGATTTCAGAAAAAGTGGAGTAATCTACAGAGAAAGTTGCTACATTAAATAAGGTAAATCCTAACAATCCTATTAGTACAACAATTATTGTTGAAACATAATTACGTAAATATCCGTTTTGGAAAAATTTAGTCCATTTTCGAGCAAAATAATTTGCAAAAGCCCATAATTTGGTGGAAATGGAATGTGGTGAAATATATTCCAGTCTTGCAATTTTTGCCTCTAAAGCTTTTGTAGGCTTCATCATAAAATACATTACAGTACCTACAGTGATGGTAAATAAACTCAACCATAATACAGTACTGAAGCCATGCCATAATTTAAGATGAATCTCAGACCCATCTACGCCTAAGGCAGCTACTACAGGTTTTATTATAGGCTCATCTATTAAGTTAGGTAATATCCCAAAAAGAATACCTCCCAGGGCAAGAAGAACCGGCGGTAACCATAACAGCATACTCGGTAAAGCAACATTTTTATATTCATCAGGAGTTCTTCCGGCAAAAGGTTTGATACCTGCTACAAAACCTCCGTAGAGAAGTAATATTTTCGTTATTATTATTAGAACAATCCAAAGAACAGGACTATTAACCACGTGCATTGTAGATTCATAAGTAAGTTCCTTGCCTATAAATCCAATGGTTGGAGGAATACCGGCACTAGAAATAGCGGCTAGGAAACCGGCTATTGCCACTGGAAATAATACACGCCCCAAGCCTTTTAATTTTGTGGTATCTCTAGTTCCTGTTTGTAGATCTATAATACCCGTAACCAGGAATAATGTAGCTTTATATAATGCATGCACAATAATGAAAACTGCTGCCGCAAAGAAAGCATCTACAGTTCCCTGACCAATTAGAAATACAAGGATACCTAAGGCTGAAATTGTAGAATATGCCAGGATACCTTTAAGATCTGTTCTAAAAATAATATGAATTGCAGAATAGACCATTGTAACAGCTCCAACAATGATCAAAGTAGAATTCCACAATTCTTGATTTCCTAAAACTGGAGTTAATCTCATCAACAAATAGATCCCAGCTTTTACCATCGTTGCAGAGTGCAAGTAGGTTGAAACCGGGGTTGGAGCTTTCATAGCTCCCGGTAACCAAAAATGAAATGGAAATTGAGCAGATTTTGTGAAGGCGGCTCCAAAAATTAAAATAACAATAAGCGTATAATAAGGGCTGGCAGCAATATCACTGCTCATAGCCAACATTTCAGATATATTATAAGTTCCGCTAACCGAACCTAAAAATACAGCACCTGCTAAAAGTGACATTCCCCCTAATCCGGTTATAGCTAAAGCGGTAATTGCCGATTTTCGTGAAGCAGGATTGGTGTTGTTAAATCCAATTAAGAAGAAAGAACTAATACTGGTAAGTTCCCAAAAAACGAATAGGGAAATTAAGTTATCTGACAAGACAAGTCCAAGCATAGCTGCCATGAACATGCTTAAATACCCATAAAACCTGTCTAAATATTTATGCTTTTTAAGATAAACTGAAGAATAGACGAATACCAGAAAACCGATTCCTGTGATCATTAAAGAGAACAGCAACGACAATCCATCTAGAGTAAATCCTAGATTAACCCCAAAGGAAGGAATCCATTCTATATTCTGCCTAATCACCTCTCCATCAGCAATTCTACCAATAAATTGAGCGAAATAAACAAATAAAGATAATGGTATCGCAGCCGAAAGCACTGCCAGTTTGCCTTTAAAAATTTTTCCGGCAACCACCAAAAACAGAGAAAATATAAACCCTAAAAGTATTGCTATTAGCATGAGCGACTCTAAAAATCAGTTCTTCGCAAATATAATAGGAATTATTGAGGTTTGAATAGGGAAATAATACTTTAATGCCCTGCTTCTACGAAAGCTAAAAGGTTATAATGTTATTGAGTTAAACTACGATTTTATGACAAGCACAATCTTAAAATTATAAATAGTACATATAATTCTTGATGTTATTGAATTGTAAATTTTTAACCATTTATTGTTTATCGATAATTTATAGTTATGTTTGTTATTGATAAACGATAATAATTTTGATATGAAATCTCCTCAATTACTGAAACTCACTATTGATATATGTTTTATATTGCTGGTAATAGACCTTTTCTCTTCCTTATCTACGTATATTATTTTTTTAATAACTGGGCATACATTTCCAGTTTTCATAAATGATAGAGAAATAAAAAATTTCACTTTTCAATCAATTTCGATAATAATTGCCAATATTTCTGTCGCTGTAATTGGTACTTATGCAATCTATTTACTAAGGAAACTAGTTCGCAGCTTCTTCAAGAACACATATTTCACAAGCTTACAAATTTCCCTTTTCAAAAAAATAGGACAACTTATAGTCTTTTCTACTTTGCTTCAATTTGCAGTAAACTTCTTTTCTGTCTTAATTCTTGAAGGAAGAGCTAAAATAGGATTTAGCGTAGAATCAAGTTATTATAATATATTTTTCATCTTTTCAATCGGTCTATTCTTTATTTATCTAAGTAAACTCTTTGAAAAATCTAGAAGTCTTCAAGAAGAAAATGATCTAACAGTTTAAATCATGTCTATAAATATCAATTTAGATAACATGCTGGAAAAAAGAGGCATGAAAAGCAATGAGCTTGCAGAACTTGTTGGAATTACCACCGCAAATCTTTCTATCTTAAAAACAGGTAAAGCCAAAGCTGTTAGATTCTCTACTCTAGAAGCCATCTGCAAAGCATTAGAATGTCAGCCGGGAGATATTTTAGAATATATCGAAGAAGAATAAGTGAAGCTTTTTGTAATTGATTAATTTAGAGTCCAAAATCGATAATTCTTATGTATAAATTCCTTTTTTTGCTGCTTATTTCCGCAGTATCATTCGGCCAAACCAACACCTATCAAATTTCATTTGAAAATGCAGCGCATCATGAAGCTACAATAAAGGCCACATTTCCAAACATTAAAAGTCATACTTTAAAAGTTGAAATGAGCAGATCTTCTCCCGGAAGATATGCGGTTCATGAATTTGCTAAAAACGTATACAATTTAAAAGCAACAAATAGTAAAGGAGAAGAACTTAAAACTACCAGACCAGATCCTTATTCCTGGGAAATTACCGGGCATGATGGCACCGTGAACATTTCTTATACCCTATTTGCAAATCATGGCGATGGAACTTATTCTCAGGTAGACAACACCCATGCACATTTAAACATTCCCGCTACTTTTATCTTCAGCAAGACTTTAGAACATAGACCAATTGAAGTCACTGTTAATATTCCCAAGAATTCTAACTGGAAAGTAGCAACTCAACTAAAAGAGCTTTCAGCTACAAAATATGCTGCTCCAGATCTATATTACTTTATGGATAGCCCCATGGAAATTAGCGATTATGAGATGAAATCTTTTAATGTAGATGGACAGGAGATTCGATTTGTATTGCATCACCCCGGAACAAAAGCAGAATTTGATGAATATTTTGAAAAAGTAAAAAAGATCGTAGACCAAGAAAAAATGGTGTATGGCGAATTGCCTAAATATGACTTCGGAAAATATACATTCCTGGCCTGTTATATGCCAAATGTTACCGGAGATGGAATGGAGCATAGAAACAGCACCATTTTAACCGATGTTGAAAGTTTAGCTGAAGGAGGAATGAAAGGAAATATTGGTACGGTGTCTCATGAGTATTTCCACTCCTGGAATGTAGAAAGAATTCGCCCTGCAGACCTGGAACCTTTTGATTTTTCAAAAGCAAATATGTCTGGAGCTTTATGGTTTGCTGAAGGATTTACAAGTTATTATACTAACTTGATCTTAACCAGAGCCAATATTATTAACTCCAGAAAAGTATGTAAAGAGTTTAAACGGAACTTTCAACTACGTTTGGAATTCTCCAGCTCATCAATATTTTAACCCGATAGAGATGAGCTATCAGGCTCCCTTTGTAGATGCCGCTACCTCTGTAGATGCCGTAAATAGGGAAAACACTTTTATTTCTTATTATTCCTACGGAAGTATTTTAGGATTAGCATTAGATCTAAAATTGCGCGAAAAGGATCTTACATTAGATAATTTCATGAAACTAATGTGGACAACTTATGGGAAACCTGAAGTTGCTTATACTATATCAGATATTCAAACAACACTTAGGTAAATATGCAGGGAAAGAATTTGCAGATGAATTTTTCAATAATTATATCTATAAAAGTGAAATGCCCAATTATTCTGATCTGCTAAAAACGGTAGGATTAAAGATAGAACAGCTTAAAGAATCGGCATATTTTGGAGCTTCGGTAAAAACTGAAGATGATAAAGTTATTATTTCAAGTAATCCAAAAAATGAAAGTCCTGCTTATAAGGCATTATTATCTGAAGGAGATCAAATTAAATCGGTAAATAACACTCCAATCACAAAGTAAAGAAGATTGGGAGAATTTCTTAAAAACTAAAAAATCTGGAGACACCGATTCAATTGTAATTGAGTAGATATGGAAAGGAACAGAAAGTTGATGTTACTTTAGCCGATGATCCAACATATACTATCAGTATAGATGAAAAAGCAGATAAGAAGGCTATTAAAAGCTAGAGAAGCCTGGTTAAGAGCTAAATAGATATCATTCACAAAATTTTAAAAGGTTTTTTAATGGTTGAGTATTGTAGATCCTGAAACCAATTACCATTGACGTATTTTATATAGTTGCGTATTATAGACTCTGAAACAAGTTCAGAGTGACGATGCTGATTCTTAAAATTGCCGTCATGCTGAACTTGTTTCAGCATCTCATCAGAAAGTCAAAAATAAAGAGTATAGTAAAAAACTTGACAAAAAGATTGCTGTTGAAACATTCTTATCTTTTAAGTTCAGCCTAAGAAAATATATAAAAAGAAAAATCCCAAACTCTAATATTTTAGAATTTGGGATTTTTTATTATCTGATTATGCTATTTAATCTGCCAGAACAATTGCTTTGTTATCTTTCATTTCTAGCACTCCTCCTTTAATAGGATAGAAAAGAACATTATTAGCTTCTTTTCTAAAATCCTTAGAAAGATCTTTGATCATTTCAGGATTTGCTGACGAAGCAAGATTAATCTTTACTTCTCCTTCTACTAAAAGTGAAACGATAGCGGCATGATGATTAAGCATTTGAAATTCACCTTCTATTCCGGGAACTTTTACAGCTTCAACTTCTGCTCCAAATACTACTGCTTCAGGAGTAACGATTTCTAAATACATATTTTTTCAGTATTGAGTAATTAGTATTGAGTAATGAGTTCTGAGTAGTGTGTACTCTCAATACTAACTACTCAATACTCAATTCTATTTTAAGATTCAGCCAACATTTTCTCTCCAGCTTCAATAGCTTCTTCAATAGTTCCTTTAAGGTTGAAAGCAGCTTCTGGCAAATGATCTAATTCTCCATCCATGATCATATTAAATCCTTTGATGGTTTCTTTAATATCTACCAATACTCCTTTAAGACCTGTAAACTGTTCTGCTACGTGGAAAGGTTGAGATAAGAAACGTTGTACACGTCTTGCTCTACCTACAGCCATTTTATCTTCTTCAGAAAGTTCTTCCATCCCAAGAATTGCAATAATATCTTGTAATTCTTTATAACGTTGTAATAACTCTTTTACTCTTTGAGCACAGTTGTAATGATCTGCTCCTAAGATCTCTGCAGTAAGAATTCTTGAAGTAGAATCTAAAGGATCTACCGCTGGGTAAATACCAAGTTCTGCAATCTTACGAGACAATACCGTTGTTGCATCAAGTGGGCAAAGGTTGTTGCAGGTGCAGGGTCAGTTAAATCATCCGCAGGTACGTAAACCGCCTGTACAGATGTAATAGAACCACTTTTTAGTTGAAGTAATACGTTCTTGCATAGCACCCATCTCTGTTGCCAAAGTTGGTTGGTATCCTACCGCAGAAGGCATACGACCTAATAATGCAGATACTTCAGATCCAGCTTGTGTAAAACGGAAGATGTTATCTACGAAGAAAAGTACGTCTTTTCCTTGTCCTTCTCCAGCTCCATCACGGAAATATTCTGCTATAGTAAGTCCTGAAAGTGCAACTCGAGCACGTGCTCCAGGAGGCTCATTCATTTGTCCGAATACGAAAGTTGCTTTAGATTCTTTCAAAGCTGTTTTATCAACTTTAGAAAGATCCCATCCACCTTCTTCCATAGAATGCATAAAGTCATCACCATACTTGATAATTCCAGATTCCAACATCTCTCTTAAAAGGTCATTTCCTTCACGAGTTCTTTCTCCAACTCCAGCAAATACTGAAAGTCCACCGTGACCTTTGGCGATATTGTTAATCAATTCCTGAATCAATACAGTTTTACCAACACCTGCACCACCAAATAAGACCAATTTTACCACCTTTTGCGTAAGGCTCAATAAGGTCAATTACTTTAATACCGGTGAATAAGCACTTCAGTAGAAATTGAAAGATCTTCGAATTTTGGTGCCTGACGGTGAATTGGCAATCCAGCATCACCAGCCTTTGGCAAATTATCCATTCCATCAATGGCATCTCCAATTACATTGAATAAACGACCATAAACATCTTTTCCAATTGGCATTTGGATTGGCGCTCCAGTAGCAACTACTTCAATACCTCTACTCAATCCATCGGTAGAATCCATAGATACAGTTCGTACTGTATTTTCACCAATGTGAGATTGTACCTCCAAAACCAAAATAGAACCATCTTTTCTGGTAATTTCTAAGGAATCGTAAATTTTAGGCAAATCACCATTATCTGAGTTGAAAACTACGTCAACTACAGGACCAATGATTTGTGCAACTTTACCTGTGACTTTAGACATTATCTAATTCTTTAAAGTTTAATATTAAAATCTTTATAATTCTATTTGATAATCTCCTATAAATAAGAATATACCAAAATTCATTTTCAGGCTGCAAAGATAGTTTTTCTTTATAAATTAAAACAGGCTCTCATGCAACTTTTTTCGAGAAATTAAATTCTTCTCTAATACTTAAAAACACTTGATCTAACAAGCCTATTAAAGCTTTGTTTTTATAATTATTAGAATTTCCCTTAATTATAAAAAACAAAAAACCCCTTCGGAAATATTCCGAAAGGGTTTTTGATTTTATGCTAATTTCTGCCTACTCAACGGTAACAGATTTTGCTAAATTTCTAGGTTGATCTACATTCTTACCTAACATAACTGCAATATGGTAAGAAAGCAATTGTAAAGGAATAGTAGTTAATAGAGGAGTTAGAGACTCTATAGTTTCAGGAATCTCAATAATATAATCTGCTAAACTTCGTACTTCCTCATCACCTTGAGTAACTATCCCAATAATCTTACCTTTTCTTGATTTGATTTCTTGAACGTTACTTACTACTTTATCATAATGTCCTTTTTTGGTTGCAATAACCACTACCGGCATCATTTCATCTATTAATGCAATTGGACCGTGCTTCATCTCTGCAGCAGGATATCCTTCCGCATGAATATAAGAGATCTCTTTTAATTTAAGAGCTCCCTCTAATGCTACCGGGAAATTATATCCTCTACCTAAATAAAGGCAGTTTGGTGCATTTTTATATTTTTCTGCAATGATCTTGATATGCTCATTTTCTTCCAACACTTTAGTGATCTTTGCAGGAATTCTATCTAATTCCTGTAAATGCATTCTAAAGTCTGAATCTGAAATTGTTCCTTTATACTTACCAAGTTTTAATGCCATTAAGGTTAAAACAGTGATCTGTGTAGTAAAGGCTTTTGTAGAGGCAACTCCAATTTCTGGCCCTGCGTGGGTATAAGCTCCTGCATGAGTCTCTCTTGAAATTGAGGATCCAACAACGTTACAAACTCCAAAAACAAAAGCTCCTTTTTCTTTAGCCAATTTAATAGCTGCCATAGTATCTGCAGTTTCTCCACTTTGAGAAATAGCAATTACAACATCATTTTCACCTATTACAGGATTTCTATATCTAAATTCTGAAGCATATTCAACCTCAACAGGAATTCTAGCCAGGTCTTCAAAAATGTACTCTGCAACCAATCCAGCGTGCCATGAGGTACCACAAGCAACAATAATAATCCTCTTTGCATTAGCAATTCGATCTATATTATCATCTACTCCAGCCATTCTAATAATGCCTTCATTAACCAGCATTCTACCTCTATAAGTATCGGTAATTGCATTTGGCTGCTCATAGATCTCCTTCATCATAAAATGGTCATACCCACCTTTTTCAATTTGCTCAAGATTTAACTGAAGCTCCTGAACATAAGGATCTACCAAAGCATCATCATGAATTTTTCTAACTTTGATCTCTTTCCCTAATCTCACAACTGCCATTTCTCCATCTTCAAGATAGATAGCATTGCTAGTAAATTCTATAAAAGGAGAAGCATCTGAAGCGATGAAATATTCATTTTCTCCAATTCCAATAGCTAATGGGCTACCCAATCTTGCAACAACTAATTCATTTGGTTTTCTCTTATCAAAAACAGTAATAGCATATGCACCAACTGTTTGGTTTAATGCAATTTGAACCGCTTTCCCCAGTTTGACGTCTTCTTTAGACATTACATCTTCAATAAGATTCACCAATACTTCGGTATCTGTATCAGACTGAAAAGTGTAACCTCTTTTTATTAGCTCTTTCTTTAAAGCTGAATAATTTTCGATAATCCCATTATGAATAATCACTAGATTCCCAGAATTTGAATAATGAGGATGTGAGTTTACATCATTAGGAACTCCGTGAGTTGCCCATCTGGTGTGTCCAATTCCTACATGCCCTTCAGTAGAAGTACCTGTTTCTTCAAATTTTGCTTTAAGGTCTGCAACCTTCCCTTTTGTTTTACAAAGATTAAGTTCTTCGCCATCATACAGCGCAATACCCGCACTATCATAACCTCTATATTCTAATCTTTGTAATCCTTTTAATACAATTGGATAAGCTTCCCTAAATCCAATATATCCAACAATTCCGCACATATTCTAATTGTTTGTTTCTGTATAATAAATATTAAATTTTAACCTTTTGGCTTCATCATTTGCCAAATTTCCATACAACACGGTACCTTCTGGACTAATTACAGATCCTGTTGGCACTCTATCTATTTCTTCTAAAGAATTCTTTAAAGCTGAATTTGTAGTAATATTGATATTCTGAGTTACAACTACTCCTAATTTTCGAACATCAATATCCCCATCTAATATCGCCTTAACAAATTCTGTTATCCTTATTTTATATTTAACTCCATTTCCATCTTCATCTCTTACCAATCTTGCAGAATGACCAATTACAGAATTTAAAGGATTGTTATCGTTACGGGTTTGATCTATTTGGTAATCTATTAATGGTAGATTATTTTCCAGATCGTATACGTAAATTCTTTCTGGCTCAGAATCTCCTCCTACTGTTTTACTTTGATCTACGTAAAACTCTAAACTAGCTTCATTTATCAACCAGTTATTTTCTTTTATCGCCTCAATTTCCGCTTCATCTTCAAATAACTCCACTACAGCCATACTTCCTTCACCCCCTTTTAAAAATAGGTTCTCACTGCCTAAATCTTCATTAGAGTCTTCTATTTGCTGAACAAATTCTGCCGGGAAATTTTGAGTGAATGTATTTACTTTATTAGATCCAAATGTTAGTTTATAAGTACTTGGTTTATAAATTAACTCTGTAGTATCACCATCTTCGTCAGAATCGTTAGTATCTTTCTCTTTAGATTTATAATATAAAGTGATGTTCGCATCGCTATCTCTTAAATTAAGTAATACTAGATTCCCATTACCATTGATTGCTTCAGCAGAAAAATATAATCCTCTTATATAATTTTTGAAATTATTGTTGTTAAACAATTCCGTAGAACCTTGTTTATCCAAAATATTCTGTTGAAAAAATTCATTTTCTAGAGAAACTCTTAATCTTGGAGATTTTACCAACGTATCTAAATTGCCAGTATTACTGTTCATTTCAGTATAACTCACTTCTCTTTTTGAAGGTATAAAACTTTCATTAACATACAGCGGTTCGCCAATTAAAGAAGCAGCAAAAACATCCCCCTGATCTGAATAATACTTCTGGCGATTTTGAAAATTATCTGTAGGGTCAAAATCATTTAAATAGTAATTAGATCTTCTAATAGATAATTTAACCGGAGCATTTCCATAAATAGAATCTAACTCATAAATAGGGCTACCATCATCTTCGGTATCTACCTGAGTGCTGAAATAAGGCAATGTTAAAACCACACTATCCAGTATTGGCTCTGTTCCAAAATCTGGATTTCCTGTAGAAAGGGATAGCTGCGTAAGGACATTTGCCTCTTGCAATCCATAAATCGGATCATTGTATACCCCTAATAAATTAACTGGGAGATTGTTGGTTTGAACCGGACCAAGCTTTTTTGAATAAGCTTTAACGCCTGGTTGATATTTTGGAAGCGAATCAAATTGCCCTCCAATTAAATCTCCCCCAATGGTATTATAATCTTCATCACATGAAATAAATGCTAGAACCGTAATTAACATTAACGGGATAAAGCGTAAGCGTTTCATTAAAATCATTCGATATTGCTTAATTTATTCTGATAATACTTTAGTTGTGTAGAAATCCTGATACGCAGTAGAAAATTCCTCCGGAGATTTATATCCCAGAACTGGCTTTTCTAATTTGTCCAGATACTTTTTCAATTCATCTGGAAGATTATCTCCTCCAATAATCACAGCATCAGAATTATCTACCGCTGTTTTCATTAAATTAACATAGTTTGGTTTTTTAAGATGTTTTACATCTTCATCTTCCAAACCATCAAAAAGTATCTTTTTACTCAGATCCTTATCTAACGTCTCATCAAAACTTTGATTGTATACTGAGGTAACAATTTTTGCGCCAGAAAATAATGGCTCGTTTCCGTAGTAATTTCTAAGATATAGCGGAAGTAAAGAAGAGAGCCACCCATGCACGTGTATAATGTCTGGTGACCAGTTTAATTTTTTAACAGTTTCTATCACACCCTTAGCAAAGAAAATTGCTCGCTCATCATTATCGGGGAATAAATTCCCATCTTCATCTGTTAATGTAGCTTTTCTCTTAAAATAATCCTCATTATCAATAAAATACACCTGCATTCTTTCCTTTGGAATAGAAGCAACTTTAATAATTAAAGGCATATCCAGGTCATCAATTACCAGGTTCATCCCAGATAATCTAATAACTTCATGTAATTGGTGTCGCCTTTCATTAATATTGCCATAACGCGGCATAAAAATTCTAATTTGACCTCCAAGCCCATTTACCATTCTAGCAGCTTCAAAAGACATAGATGATATATCGGTTTCGGGCAGGTAAGGAATTACTTCAGATGATACGTACAATATCCTCTTATCTTTCATAAATTTTTTGCTTTTGCGAATAAAAAACACGCAAAATTACAAAATTTTATGCAGTTTGCCAGTATTATATTAAGTTTGCACGCTGTTAATTTTATAACAAAATGCAGATTATTAAAGAGAAAGCCGCCCTACAACAGGTAATTTCAGGATTAAAATCTAGTGGAACTACCATTGGATTTGTCCCAACTATGGGTGCTTTACATGCAGGACATTTGTCTCTTGTGGAACAAGCAGCTAGAAAATGTGACCTTGTGGTGGTAAGTATTTTTATAAATCCTACCCAGTTTGACAATCCATCCGACCTTCAAAATTACCCTAGAACTTTAGATTCTGATGTCGCCCTTTTAGATAAATTAGGATTGAATCTTATTGTTTTTGCGCCTAATGCCTCTGAATTATATGGAGATTCTATTAAAGCTGAACATTTTGAGTATGACGGACTTGAGTTTGAAATGGAAGGGAAATTTAGAAACGGCCATTTTGACGGAGTTGGTACGGTAGTAAAACGATTGTTTGAAATAGTACAGCCGGACATGGCATTTTTTGGAGAAAAAGATTTTCAGCAATTGCAGATCATTAAAAAACTTACAGAAAAATATAACTTACCTGTTGAAGTAATTGGCTGCCCAATAGACAGAGAAACTAACGGTCTTGCAAGGAGTTCCAGAAATGAACGACTAAGCGCCGAAGAACGTGAAAATGCTGCTTTTATATACAAAACCCTTCAAACGGTTAGGGAAAAATTTGGCATAGAAAATGCAAATATTATCTCAAAATGGGTGGAAAATGAATTTAATTTGCATCCATTTTTAAAGTTAGAATATTTTGAAATTGCCGACAGTAGCACGTTAAAAACTTTAAACAACCAATTACCTGACGCTAATTATCGCGCCTTTATAGCAGTTTATGCAGGAGATGTAAGGCTTATAGATAATCTAGCTCTCAATTACTAAATTAAAAATAATGCAAGTTCACGTAGTAAAATCTAAAATTCACCGCGTAAAATGTACCGGGGCCGATCTTAATTATATTGGAAGCATCACCATAGATGAAGATCTAATGGATGCTGCTAATATTATTGAGGGCGAAAAAGTTCAGATCGTAAATAATAATAACGGAGAACGCCTTGAAACTTATGCCATTCCCGGCCCAAGAAATTCTGGAGAGATCACTTTAAATGGTGCCGCAGCAAGACGAGTAGCTAAAGGAGATATTTTAATTTTAATAACTTACGCTATTATGGATTTTGAAGAAGCTAAATCTTTTAAACCATCTTTAGTTTTTCCAAACGAAGAAAATAATTTGCTGATATAATTTCTTGAAAAAGACTACAATAAAAATTTTAAAGATCATACTCCCACTTATGTTGGGAGTTTTTTTGATCTGGTACTCATTGAAAAGTGCCACCCCACAAGAAAGAGAAGATCTTCTAAACAATATAACCTCTGCAAACCCATGGTTTATATTGCTCTCTATGCTTTTTGGATTATTATCTCATCTTTCCCGAGCTTATAGATGGAAATTCCTATTAGAGCCAATGGGTTACAAGCCTAAATTCCTCAATAGATTTATGGCGGTGATGATTGCTTATTTAGCAAATTTTGGAATTCCTCGATCTGGGGAGATCTTAAGAGGGGTTACTTTATCCAGCTATGAAGACATTCCTTTTGAAAAGGTTTTTGGAACTATTATCTCAGAGAGAATTGCAGATTTTATAATGCTACTTGCCGTTGTTGGAATTGCTATGCTTATGCAAACCGATGATTTAATAGCTTATTTCCAGAGCAACCAAATTAATCCACTTATTCACTTTTGGAATTCTAATCGCAATATTAATTGTTGGAGTTATTATCTTAAAACTCATAAAACGCTCTAAACACGGAATTTTTGTAAAATTTAAAAAGTTTGCAAAAGGTTTGTTAGAAGGAATGCGCAGTATTTTAAAGATGAAAAATAAGTGGGGCTTTATATTTCACACCCTATTTATTTGGGTGATGTATGTACTTATGTTCTACGTGATCATCTTTACCGTTCCAGAACTTGCAAATACCTCTTTCGGAGTTGTTATGGTAGCATTTGTTGTGGGATCTTTCGCAATTTCTGCTACCAATGGCGGGATTGGAGTCTATCCAATTGCAATTGGAGCAAGCATGATGCTTTTTGGCATTTCAAAACAAGATGGAGAAGCTTTCGGGTGGATTGCCTGGGGAACCCAAACCCTTTTAATCCTTATAGTTGGGGGACTTTCGTTCCTATTTCTTCCTATTTTAAATGGTAAAAAATAATAACTATCTTGTGTTCAGTATTTTAAACTTAACCTATGATAAAAAAACTACTACTATTGGTACTGCTGATGCCAACCCTACTTTCAGCACAAACAATTTACAAGTCTATCAAATCCTCTAAATTAGGGGAAGATCGCGAGTTGAAAATTCAACTCCCAAGAAATTACGAGAAAAATAAAGAAAAAGCCTACCCAGTTCTGATAGTGTTGGATGGAGATTACCTTTTTGAACCTGTTGCCGGAAATGTTGATTATTATTCCTATTGGGAAGATATTCCGGAGATGATCGTAGTTGGAATCAACCAGCAAGATTCTCGAAATACCGATGCGTTTTATAACGACAAGACCTTTTTACCTTCTGATACCGGAGCCGATTTTTTTGAATTCTTAGGAATGGAATTGATGCCATTTTTAGATTCAAATTATAGAACATTGCCATTTAGAGTTGCCATGGGTCATGATTTTACCGCAAATTTCATCAATTATTATCTATTAAAAGAAAATCCATTATTTCAAGGATATATAAATCTTAGCCCCGATTTAGCTCCAGAAATGCAGGAAAGAGTTGTTGCTTCCCTTAGCAAAACGGAAACCCCCATTTGGTATTATCTCGCTACTTCTTCTGAAGATATTTCAAATTTAAAAGACAAAATTTTAAGTTTTGACTCCAAGTTGAAAAGTATAGACAATAAGAATCTTCATTACAATTTTGATAATTTTGAAAATGCCTCTCATTATACCCTTGTTGGAAATGCTATTCCTAAGGCTTTAGAGCAGATCTTTGAAGTGTATAGACCAATTTCTGTATCTGATTATAACCGCGTACTTTTGCAAACATCTGTTTCATCTTATGATTATCTGGTTGAGAAATATGATAATATCAAATCATTATATGCCATAGATAAAACAATTAGGCTAAATGATATGATGGCGGTTTATAAAGCTATGGAGAAAACTCAGAAATGGGAGGAGCTTGAAAAATTGGCGAAGCTTGCAGAAAAGAATTATCCAGGCACTATGTTAGCCTCCTTTTTTGAAGCTCGCTACGATGAAGAAACCGGAAATCCTAAGAAAGCAATGAGAAACTATCAGAAAGGATATGGGCAAGAGCCTATTTCTTTTTTAACTATAGATTACATGCTTGATAAGGCAGAACAGATCAAAAAAGATTTTGGGTATTAAACCTAACTAAAAATTTAAAATCCTGTCATTATTTATATGGCCAAAACCAAGACTACCTTTTATTGTCAAAATTGCGGAGCACAACATTCTAAATGGCAAGGCCAATGTTCTTCCTGTAAAGAATGGAACACCTTAGTAGAAGAAGTGGTTCAAAAACCAGATCAAAAAGACTGGAAACCTCAGGCAACAAGAGAAGTTAAAAGAACTGCCAAGCCTTTAAAAATAGCAGAGATAGAATACTCTAAAGAACCCCGGTTAAATACGCTCAACGCAGAACTTAACCGGGTTTTAGGAGGAGGAATTGTTCCCGGATCATCTAACCTTGCTTGGAGGAGAACCCGGTATTGGAAAGAGTACGTTGTTGCTCCAAATTTCATTACACCTTCCTCATAAAACCTTGTATGTTTCTGGTGAAGAAAGTCAGCAGCAAATAAAAATGCGTGCAGAGAGAATCAATCCAGATCCTGCAAATTGCTATATACTTACCGAAACTAAAACTCAGAATATCTTTAAACAGATTGAAGAGTTGCAGCCGGAAATTGTAATTATAGATTCTATACAAACGCTTCACAGCGATTATATTGAAAGTTCTCCTGGAAGTATCTCTCAAATTAGAGAATGTACCGCAGAGCTTATTAAATATGCTAAAGAAACCGGAGTACCCGTGATCTTAATAGGTCACATTACCAAAGAAGGAAGTATTGCCGGCCCTAAGGTATTAGAACATATGGTAGACACCGTTTTACAATTTGAAGGCGATAGAAACCATGTATATCGAATTTTAAGAGCTCATAAGAATAGATTTGGTTCTACTCATGAATTGGGAATTTATGAAATGCAAGGCAGCGGCTTAAGAGAAGTTGCAAATCCATCTGAAATTTTGATCTCTAAAAATGAAGAAGGCCTTAGCGGAACTGCCATTGCTTCTACCTTAGAGGGAATGAGACCATTAATGATCGAGATACAAGCCCTGGTAAGTTCAGCGGTTTATGGTACACCTCAGCGATCTACCACCGGCTATAATGCCAAAAGACTGAACATGTTGTTGGCCGTTCTAGAAAAACGCGCAGGGTTTAGACTGGGTGCAAAAGATGTTTTTTTAAACGTAACCGGAGGAATTTCTGTAGACGATCCGGCTATAGATCTTGCAGTAGTTGCAGCTATCCTGTCTTCTAATGAAGATGTAGCTATAGAAAAAGACATTTGTTTTGCGGCGGAAGTTGGACTTGCAGGCGAAATAAGACCTGTACCAAGAGCAGAACAGCGAATTCTGGAGGCCGAAAAATTAGGTTTTGCCTCTATTATGATCTCTAAACAATCTAAGCTACCTAAAAATAATTACGGAATAAAAATTCTGAAGGTAGCCAGGATTGAAGATGTAGTAAGCTTTTTATTTGCTTAAATAATTAAGGTGCAGGATTTGGAATTAATTCTTGCACTTCTTCTATTTCTTTCATGATCTCTTCTGAAAGATCTACATGAATAGAATTTATATTTTCTTTAAGCTGATCCATTGTTGTTGCCCCAATAATAGTACTGGTAACAAACGGCTGCTTTTCTATGAAAGCTAAAGCCATCTGAGTTAATGACAAACCATGTTTCTCAGCAATTTTTAAATACATTTTAGTAGCTTCCACAGATTTCTCGTTAGAATATCTTTTATAATGAGGGAATAAGGTAAGCCTTGTATTTGTTGGTGTACCTTTTAAGTATTTCCCACTAAGAGTTCCCATTCCTAAAGGAGAATAGGGCAACAAACCTATTTCTTCTCTATGATAGATCTCCGTTAAACCAATCTCATCTTTTCTATTCAATAAACTATATGGATTTTGAACTGTGCTTATTGCCGGCAGCCCTTTTCTAGATTCTTCCACACAACGCATCACCCCATAAGGAGATTCATTAGAAAGCCCGATCTTTCTGATCTTTCCTTCTTTAATAAGTTCATCAAGATTTACAAGAACTTCATGAAAATTATCTTCCCATGCTTCTGCTGTATTTCTCTTATACCCACGCTGGCCAAAATAATTTGTATTTCGCTCCGGCCAATGCATCTGATAAAGGTCAATATAATCAGTATTCAACCGCTCTAAACTTTTATTAACGGCATCGTTCAAAGCTTCTTTACTAAATCCAAGGTTAGGACGAATATGAGACATTGAGGAATTAGGACCTGCGACTTTGGTTGCAAGAACTATTTTATCTCTATTACCGGTCTTTTTTAACCAGGAACCAATGATCTTTTCTGTACTTCCCTGAGTTTCTTTTCTAGCCGGAATAGAATACATCTCGGCAGTATCAATAAAATTAATTCCTTGCTCAAGTGCATAATCTATTTGCTCATGGCCTTCGGCTTCTGTATTCTGCTGTCCCCAGGTCATAGATCCCAAGCATATCTTACTTACTTGAATATCAGATTGTGGGAGTTTGGTATATTTCATTTAATAAAAATTTATGCGTAAAGTTTTTAATTTTTGAAAATTGTAATTGTGTTGATTTAATCTACCTCTTGAAGCATTTTGCTTATTTCATCTAATTTTGGAGTGAGTATAACTTCAATTCTTCTGTTCTTAGATTTTCCTTCAGCAGTTGCATTACTTGCAACAGGAGCGAATTCACCTCTTCCTGCCGCAGTTAGATTCTGTGGATCAATTCCTGAATTCTCTCTTAAAATATGAACGATAGAAGTTGCTCTTTTAGTAGAAAGATCCCAGTTATCTGTTAACTGCCCATTTCCACCATAAGGAACATTATCTGTATGTCCTTCAATTAAAACTGCGATATCAGGATTTTGAGCTAATACACTTCCTAATTGTTGTACCGCTTTTTTACCTTCAGCATTAACGGTCCAACTTCCTGAGCTAAACAAAAGTTTATTTTCCATAGAAACATACACCTTCCCATCGCGTTGTTCTACGGTAAGTCCTTTTCCTTCAAAATTGGTAAGCGCGTTAGAAACTGCAGTTTTTAAGGCATTCATCTTAGCATCTTTTGCAGCTATCAAGCCTTCCAACTCTTCAATTCTTTTAGATCTAGCAGCGAGATCTTTTTGCAATTTGGTCAATCGTCTCTTGTTCTGAAGTCAGCTTTTTCTCCTTTTCTTCTAAAGCTAATAAAAGCTCCCTATTTCTTTTAGAATTTTCAGAAAGCGCGCTAGAACTATTAGCGTCTAAAGCATCATAAGAATTCTTAAGATCTTCATACTTATCATTTAGCAGTTCTAATTCCTTTTTAAGACCATCTCGTTCTGCGGATAGTTTATTAAAATCAGATCGCAAATCTGTTAACTCTCCCTCATATTTAGATTTTGTTGCTCGCAAATCTTCTGAAAGTTTTTTGTTCTTTACTTGTGCCGCATCATACTGAGACTGCAGGTCCTTATGGACTTTAGAGGAAACACAAGAGGTAAAGAAAATTCCACAGAGAAGGCTTAGAAAAAAGATCTTTTTAATCATAAGTATTTAATTTGAAGAGGGTTCTAATTCTACTAATACCGGGCAATGATCGCTATGTTTAGCTTCCGGTAGGATCACAGCTCGCTTTAATTTGTCTTTTAGAGGATGAGACACCAAGTTATAATCTATCCGCCATCCTTTATTATTAGCTCTGGCATTAGCTCTATAACTCCACCAGGAGTATTGATCTGATTCCTGATTAAAGTGCCTAAAAGAGTCTATAAATCCGCTTTTCATAAAGCTATCTATCCATTCTCTCTCTACCGGTAAAAATCCGGAGGTATTCTTTAATCTTACAGGATCATGAATATCGATAGCTTCATGACAGATATTATAATCGCCACAAATAACCAGGTTTGGAAATTCGGTTTTAAGTTCATTTATATACTCCTGAAAATCTGCCATGAACTGAAACTTATGTTCTAATCTGGCAATATTTGTTCCTGAAGGAAGGTAAAGACTCATTACAGAAAATCCATCAAAATCTGCTCTAATATTTCGGCCTTCAAAATCCATATAATCTATTCCGGTACCATAAACCACATTTTCAGGCTCATGCTTACTTAAAATAGCTACTCCGCTATATCCTTTTTTTTGAGCAGGATACCAATAATGGTATTTATACCCAATCTCTTCAAAAGGAAGCGAGTCAAATTGATCTGGATTGGCCTTTATTTCCTGCAAACAAATAATATCTGGATTTGCTTGTTCTAACCATTCAATAAATCCTTTTCTAATAGCAGCTCTAATTCCGTTTACGTTGTAAGAAATAATCTTCATGCAATAAATAATTTCCTCAAAAATAAGGATTAGATAAGGGTTTTAAATAAATCAGAAGAAAATTTGAAAGAGAGCATCAATCAACTTAATTATTTTACGATGAAACGTTTTACGATCCCCACCTCTCGTGTACCAATTCTAAGCAAATAGACCCCTGCAGCTGCGTAAGACATGTCCAAATCGTACAAATAACCGCCTTCACTGCTTTCTACTTTATTCTCCAACATTTTTTGACCCAGAATATTATGAACGGTAATTCTAAGGGTTTGATCAAAATCGGTTTCTAAGAAGATGCGATATATTCCATTTTCCTGTCTTGAAATTTGCAGATCTGCTTCATTCAAAAGAAAATCCTTAATATTTAAAGTGCTATCTGTAATTTTTACTGAATAATCATGGGTAGTTCCATAATCCATCACGCTACAAGGATTATTCAATTCTCCGCCATAATCTGTATCTCCAGCTCTTACTCTCATTAAATGCTGACCTAGTGCTGCATCTCTTGGAAGATCGAAATCATAAGAAAATGGGGTGTTTGGCTGCGGAATTGGCTGGCTGGTTACAAATCGTTCTACCTCATCAAAAGCTCCATTATCATTAAGATCTATCCAAAGTGAGAACTTCTCTCCATCTGTGGCTTGCGTCAAGGTTTTTACAGTAACGGTAAATCCAGATTTTGATCTATCCAGATCTGTTGAAAAACCAATATAATCTATATATCCATCTCCACATGGAATTCTCTCGTTTAGAATATCTCCCAACTCAAAATAACTTATTCCATCTCCCAGAGAACAATCTGATCCTGTAGGAATACAATTTAGATTAGCAACAGACTTTGAAGTTCCATCGTTTTGTTTGTTGTTATCTGCAGCTAGATTGGTTTGAGCTTTGATCATATATCTTCCAAAAGAAGAAAGATTCGCAGTTTGAGAAAAAGTATAAACAACATTTTGGCCAACAGGAATGGTTCCGTTGTAAACCTCATTTACCGGAGAATTATTCCCTATTGAATAAGATACCGGTACATTGCTTTGAGCTTCACCCCCAAAATTCTCAATGGTTACAGTAACATCTTCATTAGCCGTTAAAGTTAAACCGGTAGATGGGGCATCTATAGAGGTCACTCCTACATCGTTTGGATAAAGATTTTTTACCTGTGTTGTAAAACTGTCGTTATCATTATCTTCATCTGATGGCAAATTGGTAGCGGCAGTAATTTCATATGACTGCCCTACATTTCCTAAGTTGGCGGGCACAGAGAAAGTAAAATTCGTAGAACTTGTACCTTCAAGAATTCCATTAAAAGTCTCAGTAATTACAGTTCCCCCATCTACGCTGTAAGAAACAGGAATACTGGTTTGTGTATTGCTGCCAAAGTTTCTTATAGTTACCGTAATTTGTTCTGAATTAGAAAGGCTTGAATTAATAGGATTTACAAGCGCAATGATTCCAACATCGTTACCAAAATCTGGTGCCAGTTTAAATGCACTCACTCTATTTTTTCTATCTAAGCCGCTAAAATATTCCGCATTATGCCAGAAAGTTAAGCCATCTGCCGCATCTACACTTAAGTGAGCATAATCTCCATATCTAGAAGATGGATCTGGGGAAGTACCTTCAACCATACTGGTTTCTACCACCGTCATTTTACCTAATTCGTCATTCGCATATCTACCGGTGTATCTTATGGAAGGATAAATTGGAGCGGCAGGGCTATCATCCAGAACTGTATATCCCAGGCCAATATTACCTTCTTTATCTATTCCTATACTTCCGCTAAATCTATCGCTTTTATCTGGGGCATAAGTACCCTCTTGATAAACACTCCAGGGCCCACCTTCGGCATTTTGATGTAATTCATACCATCTAATACCCGCATGTTCTGCTGGAGTGGGATCTACATCTACCACAAAGTTCATTACCGCTGCATTATAATTTGCAAACCTTCTGTAATGTGTCATATACATCATTGCGGCTTGTAAGGCGTCTACATCTGGAGCATCTCCCGGCTGAGCCAGGTTTACAAAACTTCCACCATCAAAAGTTGCATTAAATGGAGAGACGCCATTAGCAGCTCCTAGATCTTGTGATTCCTGTATAGTTGAATTTCCTGGAGAATTCCAATCTACATTTACATTCCATAATTTTAAATGATCTTCAGAAACCCCAGCCCATGCATCATCTTGCATATAAATAATTGGGGAATTTCCTTTAGGTGGTAATTCATTTCCCTGAGCATTAAAGCCTGCAGGACTATAAAAACCATTAGTATTTATGCCGGGTAATGGAAAGGAAATAACTTTAGCTGTTTCTCCAACCAACATTTTATCTCTTTCAAATACATAGATTACCTGACTTGTACTTGCGGTGTTTGTATTTTTATTAGTAGTTACATAATACCCATCACTCCAAACTGAAATTTTTGGGTAGTCTGGCAGGGCACCATTTGTAGAAAATCTATAGGTATACCATCCGTCGTTTACTGGATCTGGACCACGAGATATTGCTACCAGAAAACTTTCTGGGGTATCACTAAATTGGGAGATAATATATCTATTGGCAAATTGATCATAAACGATGATAGGATCTCCTAAAGTTTCGTTTGTAAATTCTCCTCCAATACTGGATAGCGATGCAGGGGGTGTAATTCGATTTCCGCTTTTATCGAAGATCGAAAATGCAGAATTCCAGGCGTTCAAATAATGATTTGGGCCTGCAACTCCCGTTGGATCTGTTGGGGTAGATCTTGAGGTAACCGCATCAAAAGAAATAATTGGAGATTTTCCGGGAACTTTTCCCATTTTTTCCTGAGTGAGTGCGCTTTTATTCTTTGGTAAACCTTTGCCTGGAACCACTTTATTAATTCCTCTATTTCTAGGATTATAAATCTTGAATTCATCTTCCGGCGGAACCATTCTAAACTTTTTGCTTGAAAATGAAGCTGTAGGGATGGACTTTGCAGAATCTATAAATACCGGCCCTGAAATTTCTCTCTTTTGAGCCGAGATTTGATTAGATACCATAAAAAGCATCAGTAATAAAAATGGTAATATTTTACTCATATTCTGTTGAATAGCGCTTGCTGCAATTATAAACCTTAAAAATAGTCAATTAAAAAATAAAATAAATAAAAGAGGCAATTAATAAATTTATTAATTGCCTCTTATTATGTTATTTAGAACTTAAAAATCAGAATTATTTCTTCATCCAATTTTTAAAATCTACTTCCTCACTAATGATCTTTGAAAGTTCTGAAATTGGAACTCTTTTTTGCTCCATAGTATCTCTATATCTTACGGTAACCGATTTGTCTTCTAAAGAATCATGATCTACAGTAATACACAATGGCGTACCGGCAGCATCCTGACGACGATATCTTCTACCAATAGCATCTTTTTCGTCATATTGAACATTGAAATCCCATTTCAATTCTTCTATGATCTCATTTGCCAATTCCGGTAATCCGTCTTTTTTAACCAATGGTAAAATTGCCGCTTTTGTTGGTGCTAATACGGCAGGTAATTTAAGAACCGTACGGGAAGACCCATCTTCCAAGGTTTCTTCCTTTAAGAGATGAAGACAAAACCGCCAGGAACATTCTATCTAATCCAATAGAAGTTTCTACTACGTAAGGCACATAATTCTCATTCAATTCCGGATCAAAAAATCTAAGTTTTCTACCAGAATGCTCTTCATGTGCTTTTAAATCGAAATCTGTTCTGGAGTGAATCCCTTCTAATTCTTTAAATCCAAATGGGAAATTAAATTCGATATCTGCAGCTGCATTGGCATAATGAGCTAATTTATCATGATCATGAAAACGGTAATTTTCCTCTCCTAGATTCAGGGAATGATGCCATTTTAATCGTGTCTCTTTCCAATGCTCATACCATTTCAACTCTTCTCCCGGACGTACAAAAAATTGCATTTCCATCTGTTCAAATTCTCTCATTCTAAAGATGAACTGACGCGCCACGATCTCATTTCTGAAGGCTTTTCCGGTTTGTGCAATTCCAAAAGGAATTTTCATTCTTCCGGTTTTTTGAACATTGCTGAAGTTTACAAAAATTCCCTGTGCAGTTTCCGGTCTTAAATAAAGATCTGAAGAAGAATCTGCAGAAGCTCCCATTTTTGTACCAAACATCAAGTTGAACTGACGCACATCTGTCCAATTCTTAGAACCGGTATCTGGATCTGCAATTTCCAACTCTTCAATTAAAGCTTTTACATCTTTAAGATCTTCTTTGGTTAAAGATGAACCTAATCTTGCCAAGATCTCTTTACGCTGAGTAAGATATCTATTAACTCTGTCGTTAGTTGCAATATATTGCTCCTCATCAAAAGCATCGCCAAAACGTTTCTTCGCCTTGTCGATCTCTTTTTGAGCTTTTTGTAATAATTTTTCGGCGTGATCTTCCACCAAAACATCGGCACGGTAACGCTTTTTTGAATCTTTATTATCAATTAACGGGTCGTTAAAAGCATCTACGTGTCCAGAAGCTTTCCATGTTTTAGGGTGCATTAAGATAGACGCATCTATTCCAACAATATTTTGGTTTAACTGCACCATACTTTTCCACCAGTAATCTCTAATGTTTCTTTTTAGCTCGGCTCCATTTTGACCATAGTCATAAACAGCGCTTAAACCATCGTAAATCTCACTGGAAGCGAAAATATATCCATACTCTTTAGCATGGGAAATCACATTTTTAAATAAATCTTCTTGTTTTGCCATAGCGCAAAAATAAAAAAACCGCCTTGATTTAGGTCAAGGCGGCTCTTGATTTTTAATAATTTATTATCTCAGACTAAATGAAGAGGTTCCTATTAATTGCGCACCAGAGTACACATAAACTTTATAGGTACCTTCCAATAACTTATCTTCTTTAGTTTTAGACAGGATACATACGTCTAATTCTTCATTTTCATAGAAAACCTTAGATTGTGCGCTATATACCATTGTTCCACCATCATGATTTACAGCAATCTGGTCTCCTACCAATTCGTTCTTAGGGTTATACACCTGAACATACAATTCTTTTTCTCCAGCTTCAGCTAAAGGATTTTCAGTAATTGTAAAACAAGTTCTTATTTGGTCTATTCTTCCAGTCTTGTCATTTTCTACTAATTTTCCACTATTTCTCACAATTACTCCTTCTCCTTTAAGAGAAGTAATCTTTAATTGTGCTGCACGATCTACTTTAGTTGAAAGCGACTGGTTGGTAACTTGTAATGAATCTGAAACCCTCACTCTTTCTGCCAAAATAGTATTTGTACTATCTATGGTAGAAGCAAGTCTTCTATTCTGATTACTCAAACTATCTACTACTCTAAAAAGTCTATCCTTTTCGCTCTTCAAGTTTCCAATCTCTCTTCTGTATCTAGAGATCATCACAAGGTTAGCTTCATTATCTTTTACAGAATCTAATAAAACTGCAATACGTTGTCTGGCATCTACAAGGTTTTGATCCATAACATCGTTGGTTGCAATAGCTTCATCATATTTAACAATAAGATCATTTAACTCATCTTCTATAACTGTTTTTTCTTTCTGAAGAATGGCTTTATTTTCCTTCTCCTCATTATAGAATTTTACGGTATATATTCCCAGTGCAATAAGCGCCACAGCCAAAATACCGGTTAATATCTTTAAAGCAGTATTACTTTTCTTTTCGGTCATCATAAAATGTAATTTAGTTTGTAAATTTAAGAGTTTAATCAGCGAAATTACAATTCATTAACATATGTTTCACGATTTAATCAATTTATTTTTTCCTCAATCGTGTGTGATCTGTGAAGAGATTCTCTCTAAAAATGAACACCTTATATGCACAAATTGTTTGCATGAACTCCCGGTTACCAATTATCATCTTGATAACGAGAATCCTGTTAAAAAAGTATTTTATGGAAGAATTGACATAGAAAACGCAACTTCCTTTTTACTTTTTCATAAAAAAAGCAACGTACAGACCTTAATCCATCAATTAAAATATAAAGGAAATAAAGAAATTAGTAGTTATTTAGGAGCCTGGGCAGGAAGTACTTTATCTCAATTTGAAGATTATCAAAATATAGATCTTATCATCCCAGTTCCGCTTCATAAGAAAAAGCTGAAGTCCAGAGGTTTTAATCAGGTGGAAGGTTTTGGAAAAGAATTGGCGAAGGCTTTACAAGCCGAATATATGGACGAGGTTCTTTTAAAAAAATCTTTCACTTCTACACAAACGCTAAAAACCAGATTTGCGAGATGGAATAATATGGAAGAAACCTTTGTTTTAGAAAATGCGGAACAGATAAAGAATAAACATATACTCCTAGTAGACGATCTTATAACCACCGGTGCAACTATAGAAGCCTGCGCAAATGTGCTTAAAGCAAGTCCTGGAGTTAAAATTAGCGTAGTGAGTATGGCTTTTACCGAATAAGAAAAGAAAAAATAATTGTTTCTTTGCCTAAAATCTCTGTTCAATGAAAAAGCAAGCATCTGTATTATTCTTAATGGCGATAGCTTTATTTTTTGTTCAATGCGCAAAAAGAGGAACTCCCACGGGAGGCCCAGAAGATAAAAGTCCACCGGAATTTATACGCGCAAGCCCAGAGAATTTCTCTGTAAACTTCGATCAAAGAGAGATTAGAATCTATTTTGATGAATATATAAAACTTGAAGATGCCCAAAAGCAGATTATAGTTTCTCCTCCTATGGATCCAAAACCAGACATTACCCCCTTAGGATCGCCGAGCAAATATATCAAGATCATTATAAGAGATACGCTCCAGGAGAATACCACCTATGCATTCAATTTTGGACAAAGCGTGGTAGATAATAATGAAGGGAACCCTCTGCCTTTCTTTAAATATGTTTTTTCTACGGGCAGTTATATAGATTCACTATCGGTTAAAGGGAAAGTGCAAGATGCTTTATTAAAAGAGGCTGAACCTTTTATTTCGGTGATGCTTTATGAGATGGACGAGAACTATTCAGATTCTTTAGTATTCAATGAGCCGCCAAGATACATCACCAATACCTTAGATAGTTTAAAAACCTTCGAGCTTTCTAACTTAAAAGAAGGCACCTATCAATTGGTTGCAGTTAAAGATCTAAACAATAATTATAAGTATGATCCGGGAAAAGAAAAGATCGCTTTTTTAGATAGGCCTATCACCATTCCTTCTGATACTACTTTTGACTCTAACATTGTTTAGAGAAGTACAAAATTTTAAACCCGAAAGACCAAAACAAACAGGAGCACAAAAATTATTGATTGGTTACCGTGGAGGTGTGGATCTGGACAGTATTAAAATAGATCCTATTTATGGCGCTCCTGCCAATTTTGAATATAAGCTTACTAAAGTGGAAGGCAAAGACAGTTTGAATCTATGGTTTCAGCCTAAACTAGATACAGATACGTTAAAGTTTGCTGTAAGAACTCCTAAGAGTTTGGATACCTTGCTTACAAGAATTACAGATATGCCTAAAGATTCGCTCAGTATTATCACAGAGCCATCTGGAAACATCGATTTTGGAAAGAATTTTATAATTGAAAGCCAACACGCCTTTAGTGAGTAAAAATGATGAAATGATCTCTGTTCTAGATCAGGATTCTTTGGCTGTTGCTTTTGTTTCAGAATTGAAGCCTTATGAAAGCAGCTTACAAATTAAATTTGATAAAGCCGAAAATCAAACTTATTACTTAAGTATTTTACCGGGGGCGGTAACAGATTTTTATAATAGCACCAACGATACTATAATTAAAACGCTAAAAACAAAGGCGCTTTCAGATTACGGAAATGTAACCCTGAACCTTCAAAATGTAAAATCTTATCCGGTTTTGGTACAGCTTACAGATGAAAAAGGAGAAATGAAAGCCGAGAAATTCTCTGATGGAGAAAGCACTTTAAGGTTTGATTATCTTCCTCCCGCCAAATACCTCATAAGAGTTATTTATGATGCTAATGCGAATAGAAAATGGGATACCGGGAATTATCTTAAAAAGACAAAGCCAGAACAGATCATTTACTTCCCAGAAGCTATAGATGTTCGCGCCAATTGGGATATCAATCAGTCTTTTATGCTGAATTGATCTCGATCTTGCAAGAAATTTTAATTTCTTTCTGATCTCTAGAATTTTCGATCTATCTAAGACTAACAATTTCGGTAAATTCTTCAGCTGAAGTATTATCGAACATAGATGCCCCTAAACCGTCATAAACGGCAGTATGACCATTATATTGATAATCGTTACCATCTGGCCCAGTTCTATTCACTCCAATGCAATAAGACATATTTTCTATAGCTCTTGCTTGCAATAAAATATCCCAGGCATGAATCCTTGTTTCCGGCCAATTTGCCACATAAATAAGTAGATCATAATCTTCGGTATTTCGTGCCCACACAGGAAATCTGAGGTCATAACATACAAGCGGACAAATTTTCCAGCCCTTATATTCTACTATCAAACGCTCCTTTCCGGCAGTGTAAGTAAGATCTTCTTTTGCCAAAGTAAAGGTGTGTCTTTTATCATATTTTTTGAAATTCCCATCAGGAAAAACAAAATACAGCCTATTATAATAATTCCCGTTTTCTTCCACGATCACACTTCCTGTAACGGCTGCTTTCTTTTCTTTAGCAGTCTTTTGCATCCATTTAAAGGTGGTACCCTCAATCGGTTCAGCGAGATTTTCTGCATTCATAGAAAATCCCGTACTAAACATTTCGGGAAGAATGATAAGGTCTACTTCTTCTGTTATATCTTCAATACGTTTCGAAAATAATTCTCGATTCTTAACCGCATCTTCCCAATGAAGATCAGCTTGAATTACTGCTATTTTTAAAATATTTGCCATAAGTAAATTTAAAAATTCTGAAGGTTTCTTTGCTAAATAGCTGTTAAAAGATTGTTTGAAAAAAGGAATATAAATAGTTTTACTTCAAATTCTACAATTATGAGTCTTGACAGTTTTTTACAGAAAAACACATTTGCTTCTAGCACATCACGTGGATTGATCTCCGGATTTATTGGAGGTTTAGCAGGAACTGCAGTTAAAAGTGCTATAGAACAATTTCTACCTGTTAGAAAGATCGAGCACAAATCTGCTCAACTAAAAATAGTAGATGATCTTTCTACAAAGATCACCGGAACCCCTATTTCCGTTCAAAATGAAGCGCTAGCAGAGCAGTTGGTAAACTTTCCATTTGGCGCCAGTTTAGGAGCTGCTTATGGATATGGAAAGCGAAATAAAGATGAAATGAAACTAATAGATGGAGCTATTTTTGGCGCCACTACCTGGGCCTCTACTCACGAAACTGCTTTACCAATTGTAGGATTAGAAGCTAAGCCAACAAACATTCCTATTAGAATGCAGGCAAATGAGCTTTTTGCTCACGTTATGTTTGGATTAACTACGGAGTTAGTTCGTGGTTATGTAAATGACCGACTTAAGAAATAAAGATCTTGCATTTTAAATGCATTAGTATAAATAAAAAACCCGGACTCTAAGAATCCGGGTTTTTTAATATTCTAAATTTAGATTTATCCTTTTGTAGTTGCAGACATATATTCTCTGTTCATACGTGCAATGTTCTCTAAAGAAATTCCTTTAGGACATTCTATTTCACAAGCTCCAGTATTACTACAGTTACCAAATCCTTCTTCATCCATTTGTCTTACCATAGCCTGAACTCTCTCTGTAGCTTCAATTTTTCCTTGCGGAAGTAAAGCATACTGAGAAACTTTAGCTGAAGTGAACAACATAGCACTTGCATTTTTACAGGCAGCTACACAAGCTCCACAACCAATACAAGTTGCAGCGTTAAATGAATCGTCTGCATTTTCCTTCTTAACAGGAATAGTATTAGCATCTACCGTATTTCCAGAAGTGTTTACAGAAACATATCCATAAGCTTGTTGAATTCTATCAAAAGCAGTTCTATCTACAATAAGATCTTTTATCACCGGGAATGCCTTTGCTCTAAACGGCTCTATAACGATGGTATCTCCATCTTTAAAAGTACGCATGTGCAATTGGCACGTAGTTATCAATCTATCGGGACCATGAGGTTCCCCGTTAATTTGTAATGAACAAGAACCACAAATACCTTCACGACAGTCATGATCAAATTCTACCGGCTCTTCTCCCTTGTTTACAAGGTCTTCATTAAGAACATCCAACATTTCAAGAAAAGACATATCTCCGTCTATTCCATCTATTGGATAATCTACCATCTTTCCTTTAGCTCCGGCACTTTCTTGACGCCAAATTTTTAATGTAAGCTTCATAATCTTATAAAGTATTAAGTATTGAGTATTTGGTATTGAGTTCTAATTCTCATTACCACAATCTCCGTACTATTTATAGCTTCTAGTTTTTAATTCAATGTTATTAAATACCAAGTCTTCTTTGTGAAGAATAGCATCTGCAGGTTTACCAGTGTATTCCCAGGCAGCTACGTATTTAAAGTTTTCATCATCTCTTAAGGCTTCTCCATCTTCAGTTTGATACTCTTCTCTAAAGTGACCTCCACAAGATTCTTCTCTATGCAAAGCATCTTTAGCAAATAGTTCTCCTAGCTCTAAGAAATCTGCTACTCTCCCTGCTTTTTCTAATTCAGCATTCTTAGTATTTGCAGCTCCAGGAACTTTTACATTCTTCCAGAAGTCTTCTCTTAATTCTGCAATTTCCTGAATAGCTTCTTTAAGTTCTGTAGCGTTTCTAGACATACCACACTTGTTCCACATAATCTTACCTAATTTCTTATGGTAAGAATCTACAGAATGTTGTCCTCCGGCATTCATCAATTTATTGATTCTGTCTGTAACATCTTTTTCTGCAGCATCAAATTCTGCAGTATCTGTTGGAATTTTACCAGTTCTAATATCTTTAGAAAGGTAATCTCCAATAGTGTAAGGAAGTACAAAATATCCATCTGCAAGACCTTGCATTAAAGCCGAAGCTCCAAGTCTGTTTGCTCCGTGGTCTGAGAAGTTTGCTTCTCCAGCCGCGTAGCATCCAGGAATTGTAGTTTGCAAGTTGTAATCTACCCAAAGACCACCCATAGTATAGTGAACCGCAGGATAGATCATCATTGGAGTTTTATACGGATTTTGATCTACGATCTTCTCGTACATCTGGAATAAGTTTCCGTATTTCGCTTCAACAACGTCTCTCCCTAATTTATATATTTCTTCTTTAGAAGCATCTTTATGACCCATTGTAAAGGCCTTTTCTTTTCCGTAACGCTCAATAGCACTAGCAAAATCTAAGAATACTGCTTCTCCTGTTTTATTAACTCCATAACCTGCATCACAACGTTCTTTAGCTGCTCTAGAGGCAACATCACGAGGTACAAGGTTACCAAACGCAGGGTAACGACGCTCTAAATAATAATCTCTATCTTCTTCTTTAAGCTCTGTAGGTTTTAATTTTCCTTCTCTAATGGCCTCAGCATCTTCTTTTTTCTTCGGAACCCAAATACGTCCATCATTTCTTAAAGACTCAGACATCAATGTTAATTTAGACTGATGATCTCCTGAAACCGGAATACATGTTGGGTGAATTTGAGTGTAACAAGGGTTTGCAAAGTAAGCACCTCTACGGTGAGCTCTCCAGGCCGCCATTACGTTACTTCCCATTGCATTTGTAGAAAGGTAAAATACGTTACCATATCCACCAGAAGCTAAAACTACTGCATGAGCAGAATGACGCTCTATAGCTCCTGTTACCATATCTCTAGCAATAATTCCACGAGCTTTCCCATCTACCAAAACAACATCCATCATTTCATGACGGTTGAAAGATTGGATCTTTACCACGGTTAATCTGGCGGTTCATTGCAGAATATGCACCTAATAATAATTGTTGTCCTGTTTGTCCTTTTGCATAAAAAGTACGTGATACAAGTACCCCACCAAAAGAACGGTTATCTAAATATCCACCATAATCACGTGCAAAAGGAACTCCTTGAGCCACACACTGGTCGATTATATTTCCGGAAACTTCTGCCAAACGGTAAACGTTTCCTTCACGAGAACGGTAATCTCCACCTTTTACAGTATCGTAGAACAATCTGTAATCTGAATCTCCATCTCCTTGATAATTTTTTGATGCATTAATTCCCCCTTGTGCTGCAATAGAGTGCGCACGTCTTGGAGAATCCTGGTAGCAAAAAGTCTTTACATTATATCCTAGCTCTGCTAAAGTTGCCGCAGCACTACCTCCAGCAAGACCTGTTCCTATTACAATAATATCAATATTACGCTTGTTGGCAGGATTTACCAGGTTGATGTTATTCTTATAGTTAGTCCATTTATCTGCTAATGGCCCTTCCGGTATTTTCGAATCTAAAACTGACATAAATCTCTCCTATTAAACGTTATTAAAATGATGGAAAAGTGCTATAAAAATAAAGCCTAACGGAATAACTATAGCAAACGCTACAGTAAAGCCTCTTAATCCTTTTGAATATTTGTTATGAAATCCAACAGATTGGAAAGAAGATGAAAAACCGTGTAATAAGTGAAGCATTAAAAATATAAATGACAACACATAAAGTCCTGTTCTTACAGGACTATGGAATTTTTCCACCAATTCTCCATAATATCTAGTAGCATCTTCTGGGTTAGATTCCACATATTTATGAACTAATTCCGGCACCCAAAAATCGTAAAAGTGAAGTCCTAAAAAAGCCAGGATCACTAATCCAGACCAGATCATGTTTCTAGACATCCAGCTAGAATTTGAACTTCCGTTATAACGTACGTAATTTATACTTCTCGCCTTTCTATTCTGAATCTCTAATACAAATCCCATAATAAAGTGAAAACAAACTCCAAAAATTAATACCGGCTGCAATAGCGCCTGCACTAAAAAGTTGGTTCCCATAAAATGAGAAAGCTCATTAAAAACGTCGGGGCTTATCACCGAAGTTAAGTTGATAGTGAAATGCTGAGCTAAAAATAGAACTAGAAAAAGTCCCGATAAGGCCATAGCAAACTTTTTTGCTACTGAAGATTTTAGTAATCCACCCATTGGTTTGATTATTTTATAAAATTTTAACAGCAAAAATACATCTGAAAATAGTTACTCACAAACTTTCAGCCCGTATTTTACCCTCAATTTAGAACTAATTCAAAGTACTTTAATATTTGTTCAAGTTTGATAATCAAAACTCAGCGAGCCTAAGATTGAAACTTTTAATATTCGATACATCTTAAATCTAGCATGGAATTCTTAATTATTCTGATAAATAAACTTTTTGGAAAAGCTTAACCCATTGGCAGGATCATTTTTAGTAATTTCAGGAACACAAATATCATTTAAATATAAATGCAAAAATCATCTATGGATTTTATAGACTATTACAAAATTCTAGAACTTGATAAATCTGCCTCTCAGGCAGATATTAAAAAGGCATATAGAAAGTTAGCGCGAAAATATCACCCGGATCTAAATCCGAATGATAAAAGTGCACAAGCAAAATTTCAGCAAATAAATGAAGCCAATGAGGTTTTAAGTGATCCTGAGAACAGGAAAAAATATGATGAATACGGAAAAGATTGGAAACATGCCGAACAATTTGAGCAAGCTAAACAACAACGCTCTCAGGGCGGAGGCGGATTTGGTGGTTTTGGTGGAGGCCAACAGCAGTATTCCGGAAGTTTTGATGACGACAGATTTTCAGATTTCTTTGAGCAAATGTTTGGAGGAAGAGCAGCCGGAGGTCACGGTGGAGGAAGAGGACGAGCTACCCATTTTAAAGGGCAGGATTTTAATGCAGAGCTTCAGCTTAATTTAAAAGATATTTATACCAGCCAGAAACAAACTATTACCGTTAATGGCAAAAATATAAGATTAACCATTCCTGCAGGGGTGGAAAACGGACAGACCATAAAAATTAAAGGTCATGGTGGCCCTGGAGTTCAAGGCGGGCCGAAAGGAGATCTCTTGATCACTTTTAATATTTTGAACAATACCAAGTTTAAAAGAGAAAAAGAAAATCTTTATGAAACCGTAGATATTGATTTTTATACTGCACTCTTGGGGGGCGAAATTACCGTAGACACCTTTACCGGAAAGGTGAAACTCACAGTTAAACCGGAAACTCAACCCGGAACCAAAGTAAAATTAAAAGGAAAAGGTTTTCCAAAATATAAGAAAGATGGGCAGTTTGGCGATCTTTATATTACTTACCAAATTAAAATGCCAACCAACCTTTCTGCTAAAGAAAAAGAATTGTTCAAGGAACTTCAAAAATTACGCTCATGAATTTAGAAGAATTAATAGCCACCGACGAATTATGTACACAATATAGTGTAGAGCGCACCTTTATTCACAATTTACATGACAGCGGTCTGCTTGAAATTATAACTGTAGAAAAAACGGAATATGTTCATTGCGATAAAATTTCAGATTTTGAAAAATTAAGAAGATTGCATTACGACCTCAACATTAACTTGGAAGGCCTTGAAGCGATTGAAAATTTACTTAGAAAGTTAAAAAACCTCCAAAAATCAAATCTTCAGCTTAGAAATAGATTGAATTTATATGAATAAGCGAATTGTTAAAGAAATCTAAAATCTTTTAAACTTAGTTTAACAGCTTTTGGAGATAGCTTTCCTAATTTTGAAAATCTTACAGAAATTCTAATTCTGATCAGGTTCAAATAGATTAAAAACTAAACACAATTTCATGAAATACGACCAAATAGATCGAAAGCTTTTTATTAAAAATAGAAAGAACTTTATGGCTCGAATGAAGCCTAATAGTTTAGCGGTCTTTAACTCTAATGATATTTACCCAATAAGTGCAGATAGCACCATGCCTTTTCAACAAGCGCGTGATATATTTTATTTAAGTGGGGTAGATCAGGACAAAAGTATTTTGGTACTTTTTCCAGATGCGCCTCTAGAAAAACACAGAGAAATCTTATTTCTTACAGAAACCAACGATCATATTGCGGTTTGGGAAGGTGAAAAACTTAACCAAAGAAAAAGCTTTAGAAACCAGCGGAATTAAAACCGTTTACTGGCTTAAAGATTTTGATAAAGTTTTCTTTGAAGTGATGACGCAGTGTGAAACTGTATATTTTAACACCAACGAGCATTATCGCGCAAGTATCGAGACAGAAACTCGTGAGGCTAGATTTGTAGAGTGGTGTAAGAAAAGATATCCTGCACATCAAGTTGCCAAGAGTAATCCAATTTTACAAAGATTGCGTTCTGTAAAAGATCAAATAGAATTAGATCTTATGCAAAAAGCTTGTGATATTACCGAAAAAGCTTTCCGCAGAACTTTAAATTTTGTAAAACCTGGAGTTTGGGAATATCAGATCGAGGCAGAATACATGCATGAATTTTTGAATAATAGATCTAAAGGATTTGCCTATACTCCAATTATTGCAAGTGGAAATAACGCAAATGTGCTTCATTATATAGAGAACAATCAGCAATGTAAAGCCGGCGATCTTATTCTTTTAGATACCGGTGCAGAATATGCTAATTATTCTAGCGATATGTCTAGAACGATTCCTGTTTCCGGGAAATTCTCTACCAGACAAAAAGAAGTTTACAATGCAGTGAACAGGGTAAAGAATGAGGCGCAAAAAATGCTAGTTCCTGGAACTATTTGGGCAGATTACCATGTAGAAGTTGGAAAATTAATGACCTCTGAACTTCTTGGTTTAGGATTATTAGATAAAGCCGATGTTAAAAATGAAGATCCAGATTGGCCAGCATACAAAAAGTACTTTATGCACGGTACCTCTCATCATATTGGTTTGGATACTCATGATTACGGAATTTTGACAGAACCTATGGAAGCAAACCAAGTTTTACTGTAGAGCCTGGAATTTATATTCCTGCGGAAGGATTTGGAATTAGATTGGAAGACGACCTGGTAATTCAGCCAAAAGGAGAACCTTTCAACTTAATGCGCAATATTCCTATTGAAGCAGATGAGATAGAAGATATTATGAATTCTTAGAATTTGAAGATTAAATATTAGAAGCTGTCTTAATAGTAGCATATTCGTCAACGTTCGATTCTGAATTTATTTCAGAATCTTAACTACTAAGTTAGAAGCTGAAACAAGTTCAGCTTGACGAAAATTATTGCTCTTAAGGCAGTTTTTTTATGCTGTAATTTCTGTTTTTTTCTGAATAAAATTCTGAAATAGATAAGCAAGCATAAAAGCAACAAAAGCAGGAATCACCCAGCCTAATCCATAATTAGCTAAAGGAATTAAATGTTTTACATTTTCAAAAGATTCCGGAGAGATCAAATATTTAAAAGCATCGGGCAAACTAAAAATAATAGTAGCTATTACTGTTGCGGTCATAATTAGTTTAGTTCTCCAATTTTCAGGTAGTACATTTAATATAATTAAAACAATAGTTACCGGATAAATTAAGAGCAAAACCGGCAAAGCAATTTCAATAATTGCGTTTACAGATAGAGCTCCTACCAATACACCTATAATACAAGCCAAAGAAACTGTTATAGGATACACCATAGGTTTACCAATTCTTTCTGTGAGGAAATCGGCGGTACCCGTTACAATTCCTACAGCGGTTGTAAAACAAGCTAGCGCCACCAAAATTGCAAGGGCGATTTGAGCAAAACTTCCAAGATTTAAGAAACTAATTCCCGAAAGCAGTTCGGTTCTTGTAATGGTTTCAGGAAATTCTGAATTTACCATAGCTCCATTATAGATCAAGCCTCCATAGACAAAAAATAAACCTAGCGCCGCTAAAAATGCTGAAGTAGTGATGATTGTTTTTATTTCAGTTTGGGAGGTGTAACCTTTCAGTTTTACCGAAATTATGATCACTCCTCCTACTACCAGCGCAGCAATAGCATCAAAAGTTTGATAGCCTTCAAAAAATCCGGATAGTATAGGCGTTTTAGTAACCGGTTCTTTCATTGGTAAGTATTCAGAGAAAAATCCGGAGAAAATAATAATCAGCAATAATAGTAAAATAGCGGGAGTTAAGAATTTTCCCATATTATTAACCACCGTAGAGCGTTTTATAACAAAGATGAAAACGAGAAAAAAGTAACCAATACTTGTGGTAAGCGGGGTAATATCAAAAAAAGGCGCAATAGCAATCTCATGGGTTACGGCCGCAGTTCTTGGTGCGGGTATTGTAACACTTATCATATAAACAAGCACGCAAAAGATAACACTAAAAATTGGCGAGATTTTGTTTGCAAAGTTAAACATACTCCCTTGCAATCTGGCGTGAGCAAGAATACCCAACAACGGAATCCCTACAGCGGAGATCACAAAACCTAGCGCCACGAGATACCATTCTTTACCCGCAAAAAAACCTAAAAAGGGAGGAAGGATTAAATTTCCGGCTCCAAAAAACAAGGCAAATAATGCAAATCCTACAATAAAGGTTTCTTTGGTAAATTTCATTTTGCTATTTAAATTATTATAATATATTGATTGAATGACGCTAAACTACAGAAATACTCAGTTATATTATACCTCCAAAGGTATTGGAAATCCTATTGTTTTCTTACACGGATTTCTAGAAAGCAGCAATATCTGGAATTTCTTTATTCCTTCCCTTTCCGAAAAAAGACAAGTGATATGCATCGATCTTCCGGGACATGGCAAATCTGGCAACCTGGATGAAGTACACAGTATGGAGATGATGGCAGATGCGGTTCATCATGTACTTTCTCATCTTAAAATTGAAAAAGTAACATTAGTAGGACATTCCATGGGCGGCTATGTTGGTTTGGCTTTTTCAGAAAAATTTCCTATAATGACCTCAGGTCTAGTGCTTATGAATTCTACTCCAGATGAAGATTTAGAAGAAAGAAAAGTCATAAGAGACAGAGCAGCTTCCTTAGTAAAAAGAAATAAATCTGCTTTTGTAAATATGGCAATCTCGAATTTACTGTCTCAAGAGAACAGTTTAAAATTTAAATCTGAAATAGAAGCATTGAAAAAAGAAGCGCTGACCTTTTCGACAGAAGGAATTATCGCAGCAATAAAAGGTATGAAAATTCGTACAAATAGAATTGAGGTATTAAAAAGTCTTGAAGTACCTAAATTTATTATTGCCGGTAAAAATGATGAGGTAATGGATTATGAGAGAGTGAAATATGTTGCAAAGTATTGTAATTGCAGGCTTATAAGTTTAGAGAGTGGGCATTTATCTTATATGGAAAATCAATTGGAAATACAAACTTTTATGCATTTCATCGATTAATTTAACCTTTTTGTCGATTATTTAACTTTTTTTTATAATTTTAATTTTTAGAAACAAGCAAATCAATCTTTTATGAAAGACAAAAACCCTAAATTATTTTCATTTGCAGAGGCGTATTGTAAACTATTTGGACACAAATTAGAGGTTTCAAAAAACGTAACAGATCACATTCACGAATATAAATGCGCAAAATGCGGGTTGGAAATGACAGATACCGCTAATGGTTTTTTAGAAAGATTAACCCCAAAATTTAAAGAAACTAACGAGTATATCAGAAAAATTCATAAAAAAAGATGCCAGAGGCTTTATGCCAATACCGCTTCTTAACTATTCTTCTTCTCGTTCTAAAGAATTCCAACCTTTAGCAATTAAAGGAATTTTTGTGTTTCCACGGGTAATAAGATGCATCCCTTCTCTTTCCTCGGTCATATGACCTATAATACTAAAATTAGGGTTTGCTTTAATCTTTTCAAAATCTTCCTGCGCTACGGTAAACAATAGTTCATAGTCTTCACCCCCACTAAGAGCTATAGTGGTGCTATCTATTTCAAATTCTTCACACACCGCAATAACCGAAGGATCTAGAGGAATTTTATCTTCAAAAAGATTTACTCCAACTTTAGAATTCTTGCACAAGTGGATAATTTCAGAAGATAATCCATCGCTAATATCTATCATAGAAGTTGGTTTTACTTCCAGGCTTTTTAATAATCCCGGAACATCTCTACGAGCTTCCGGTTTTAACTGTCTTTCTATTAAATAAGTATAGGCATCTAGATCTGGTTGAGAATTTGGATTTACTTTAAAAACCTCTTTCTCACGTTCCAAAATTTGAAGTCCCATATAAGCAGCGCCTAGATCTCCAGTTACCACCAAAAGATCGTTAGGTTTTGCTCCTTTTCTATAGACTACATCTTCTTTTGCAGCACTTCCAATAGCAGTAATACTTATAAGAAGTCCTTTTGTAGAAGAAGTTGTATCTCCTCCAACCACATCTATATTATAAAGTTTTGCAGCCAATTCTATTCCTGCATACAATTCTTCTAAAGCTTCCACAGGAAAACGATTAGAACATGCAATACTCACGGTAATTTGAGAAGCAGTTCCATTCATTGCATAAACATCAGAAAGATTCACCATTACAGCCTTATAACCAAGATGTTTTAATGGCATGTAAGCAAGATCAAAATGTACCCCTTCAACTAGAAGATCTGTAGACACCAATGTTTGCAGGTCTTTAAAATCTAAAACTGCAGCATCATCACCAATTCCTCTAACCGTGGAAGTTAATTTGGGTGCCAGATTTTTTGTGAGCAGGTCTATAAGACCAAATTCGCCTAATTCTGAAAGGTTTGTTTTGCTTTGGTGACTATCTTCTAACATAATTTGAAGTTTTGAAATGCAAAATAAATGAATATTATCTCAACATCCCGCAATTAATCGGGTTTTATAAATGTTCATTCTAAAAACAGTATAACGGAATACTTATAATTGCTGAATTTAATAGCGTATCTAATTGATTTACTGAATATTAATAAAGGTAAATCTTTAAATTACTCTATTGCAACAGCCTATAATCCTATTCTTAAAACAAATCTATAGGATATGGTAAACCGTTTGTTTTGTAGTATATTTGCACAAAATTAAGACTAATCTTTTTAGCTATGATAAAGGTAAGCGAAGACGCAAAAAAAAGGATTGCATTACTTATGTCTGACGAAGGCTATAATGCAACTACCGATTTTGTGCGTGTAGGTGTTAAAAGTGGCGGATGCTCTGGATTGTCATATGAATTGAAATTTGACAAATCTCAAGCAGAAAACGATAAGCTCTTTGAAGACAACGAAGTAAAGATTGTTGTAGATAAAAAAAGCGTATTGTATTTAGCCGGAACCATCTTGGAATATTCGGGTGGATTAAACGGCAAAGGATTTGTTTTTAACAATCCTAATGCACAACGCACCTGTGGTTGTGGTGAAAGTTTTTCGCTATAATCTCAAAATTTTAACCCGATAATTTTCGGGAAACTCATTAGAATAGAAACAAATGGCATATACTGAAGACGATTTAAAGAAGGAGCTCGAAACTAAAGAGTATGAATACGGGTTTTACACAGATTTTAAATCTGATACTTTCCCTATTGGTTTAAACGAAGACATAGTTAGGGCGATTTCAAAGAAAAAAGAAGAGCCAGAATGGATGACCAATTGGAGATTAGAAGCTTTTCGTATTTGGGAGGAGATGATAGAACCAGAATGGGCTAATGTACATTACAAAAAACCAGATTTTCAAGCAATTTCCTATTATTCTTCACCAACATCTGTAGACCCAAATAAGACTTTAGATGATGTAGATCCGGATCTTTTAGCGATGTACAAAAAATTAGGGATCTCTGTAGATGAGCAAAAGAAGATGAACAATATTGCGATGGATATTGTAGTAGATTCTGTTTCTGTTGCTACCACCTTCAAAAAAACATTGGCAGAAAAGGGAATCATTTTTATGAGCATCTCTGAAGCGATAAAAGAACATCCGGAACTGGTTAAAAAATATCTTGGAACAGTGGTTCCTCAGAAAGATAATTTTTATGCAGCATTAAATTCTGCAGTATTTAGTGATGGTTCATTTTGCTACATTCCAAAAGGGGTTAAATGTCCGATGGAGCTTTCAACTTATTTTAGAATTAATCAAGCCGGAACCGGTCAGTTTGAAAGAACATTATTGGTTGCAGATGAAGATAGCTATGTAAGTTACTTAGAAGGTTGTACTGCGCCAACAAGAGATGAAAACCAATTACACGCTGCAGTTGTAGAGCTTATTGCTTTAGATGGGGCAGAAATTAAATATTCTACAGTTCAAAACTGGTATCCTGGAAATAAAGAAGGAAAAGGTGGAGTTTATAACTTTGTAACCAAACGTGGGCTATGCGAGAAAAATGCAAAGATCTCATGGACACAGGTTGAAACCGGATCTGCCGTAACCTGGAAATATCCTTCCTGTATCTTAAAAGGAGATAATTCTATTGGAGAATTCTACTCTATTGCTGTTACAAACAACTATCAGCAAGCAGATACAGGAACAAAAATGATTCATCTTGGTAAGAACACCAAGAGTACTATTATCTCTAAAGGAATTTCTGCAGGGAAATCTCAAAACTCTTATAGAGGATTAGTGCAAATAAACAGTAGAGCAGAGAATGCTCGTAATTTCTCACAATGTGATTCATTATTGATGGGGAATAAATGTGGAGCACACACTTTCCCTTATATTGAAGTGAAAAACAAATCGGCTAAAGTAGAACACGAAGCTACCACCAGTAAAATTGGGGAAGACCAGATATTCTATTGCAACCAAAGAGGAATAGATACCGAAAAAGCAATTGCCTTGATTGTTAACGGATTTAGCAAAGAAGTACTGAATAAATTACCGATGGAATTTGCTGTAGAAGCACAAAAATTACTTGAAATATCCTTAGAAGGATCTGTAGGATAAATTTGAAGACATGCTGAAAAAACTATTTTTCATATTTACACTTATAGCTTTTACGGTGGCTTGCGATGATGAATCGCAAACTGCACCAACTGAAACTGTAGAAATTAAGGCTGTGGATAGTATTCAGAATTACAAAGGGAATTTTATTTCTGTAGGAAATTCTGCCGTGCTAAAAGGAGATCAATTTGTGTTTCAGGTTCATGCAGATTCTGTTTCCTTAGATCTCAAAAAACGTTTTGAAGATTATACGTTAGAAAATGCAACCATTGTTCCGGTGGAAGTAAAAGGTAAAGTTACAGATAGTAAGAAATTAACAGGTTATTCTCAGGTTATAGAAATTACAGAGGTTGTAAAGATCTTTGCAGAGAAGAAGCCTGAAAAAGAAGAATTAAAGAAGTAAAAATGTCCGGTTGTAACGGATGTATACCATATAATTATGCTTAAAATAAAGAATTTACACGCCAACATAGAGGATAAGGAAATCCTTAAAGGAATCAATCTTGAAATAAACGCAGGAGAAGTACATGCCATCATGGGTCCTAACGGATCTGGTAAAAGTACTTTATCTTCTGTTATTGCAGGAAAGGAAGAATATGAAATGACAGAGGGAGAGATCATTTTTGAAGGGAAAGATCTTACAGAATTAGATCCTGAAGAAAGAGCACACGCTGGTGTTTTCTTGTCTTTTCAATATCCTGTAGAAATTCCTGGAGTTTCTGTAACCAACTTTATGAAAGCTTCTATCAATGCTCACAGAAAATCTAAAGGATTAGAAGACATGCCGGCTAACGAGATGTTGAAACTAATTCGTGAGAAATCTGAATTGTTAGAAATAGACAGAAAATTCTTATCTCGTTCTTTAAACCAAGGATTTTCCGGAGGTGAGAAGAAGAGAAATGAGATCTTTCAAATGGCAATGTTAGAACCAAAATTGGCCATCTTAGATGAAACCGATTCTGGATTGGATATAGATGCCTTGAAAGTTGTTTCTAAAGGTGTAAATGCATTAAAAAGTAAAGACAACGCGGTTTTAGTGATCACTCACTACCAACGTTTGTTAGACTATATAGTTCCAGATTTTGTACATGTAATGCTGGACGGTAAAATTGTAAAATCTGGTGGAAAAGAACTTGCTCTAGAGCTTGAGGAAAGAGGATATGACTGGATTAAACAAGAAAACGCGGTTTCGTAAATAATTCTGATTTGCAGGCTTCCTGCCTAAGAATTATTGAAAAATCCACAAATTAGAACTTTAATGGCGCTAGAAATAGTTCTGTTCTAGGAATGAAAATTGAAAAACATTATGGAATTAAAAGATAAATTAATCTCTTCCTTTTTAGCTTTTGAAGAAGCATTAGATACAGATTCTGATATCCATCAGTTAAGAACCGATGCTATTAAGGAGTTTGAGACGCTAGGTTTTCCAACTAAAAAGCAAGAAGCCTGGAAATATACTTCCCTTAATTCAATATTAAAAGAAGATTATAGCGTATTCCCTAAAAAAGAGGATGCTTTAGAATATCGAGATATCAAAAAATATCTTATCCATGATATAGATTGCTATAACCTGATATTTGTAGATGGGATTTTTTCTTCGCATTTGTCTCAAACCACGCATGATAAAATTGATGTTTGCTTGATGTCTTCTGCATTGAACAAACCAAAATATAAAGATCTTATAGATACCTATTTCAACAAATTGGTAACTAACGAAACTGGATTTAATCCGCTAAATACTGCATTTGCTAGAGAAGGAGCTTTTATTCATATCCATAAGAATTTAGTTGCAGATAAGCCTATACAGATCGTGAATTTCTCTACAGGTAATGAGTCTGCTTTATTGGTGCAACCTCGAAATTTGATTATTGCAGAGGAAAATTCTCAGGTGCAAATTATCGAACGTCACCAAAGTTTAACAGAAAATCCGGTACTTACCAACTCGGTAACCGAAATCTTTGCAGCTAAAAGAGCCATTGTAGATTATTATAAAATTCAGAATGATAAATCGTCAGCTTCTATTATAGATAATACCTACGTAGAGCAAAAAGAAGATAGTAATTGTTCTATGCATACCTTCTCATTTGGTGGAAAACTCACTAGAAATAACTTGAATTTCTACCAAAAAGGAGAACATTGTGAATCTACGCTTAAGGGAATTACAATTATTGAAGATAAACAACACGTAGATCATAATACTTTAGTTCATCATATCTCACCAAACTGCGAAAGTCATCAGGATTATAAAGGAATTTTTGCAGATACTTCTGTTGGAGTTTTTAACGGAAAGGTATTGGTAGATAAAGAAGCTCAGAAGATAAACGCTTTTCAGGCAAATAATAATATTTTGCTGAATGATAAAGCTACCATCAATGCAAAACCTCAGCTGGAAATCTTTGCAGACGATGTAAAATGTAGTCATGGTTGTACTATTGGGCAATTAGATGAAGAATCTTTATTCTATTTAAGATCTAGAGGAATTCCGCTAAAAGAAGCTAAGGCATTATTGATGTATGCTTTTGCTAACAATGTTTTGGAAAGTGTGAAAATTCCAGAGATCAAAAAGAGAATTACTCACCAGATCGCATTAAAATTAGGAGTAAACTTAGGATTTGATCTATAAACCTTAATTAAGGTTCTAAATCAAAAAAGTGAAAATTATATGAAAGTTGCTGCAGAAAAAATTCCGTTCGACCTTGAAAAGATCAGAAATGATTTTCCAATTTTAAAGCGGAAAGTCAATGGACATCCATTGGTGTATTTTGATAATGCAGCTACTTCTCAAACCCCACAACAGGTAATAGATGTTATTGTAGATTATTATTCAAACTACAATGCCAATATTCACCGTGGTGTTCATACCCTTTCTCAGGAAGCTACAGATAAATACGAGGAAGCAAGAAAGACCATTCAGACGCATTTTAATGCTGAAAAGTCTTACGAGATTATATTTACCTCCGGAACTACTCATGGTATTAACATGGTAGCCAATGGTTTCGCTTCACTATTTGAAAAAGGTGATGAAATAATTGTTTCTGCATTAGAGCATCATTCTAACATTGTGCCCTGGCAAATGTTATGTGAGAAAACCGGAGCTATTCTTAAAGTTATTCCCATGTCTCAAAATGGCGAATTGATCTTTGAGGAATATGAGAAATTGCTTTCAGACAAATCCAAAATGGTCTTTGTAAATCACGTTTCTAATGCGCTTGGAACCGTAAACCCAATTAAGAAAATCATTGATGCTGCTCATGCAATAGGTGCGGCAGTTTTGGTAGATGGCGCGCAAGCGGCACCACATATTAAGGCAGATGTTCAGGAATTGGATGTAGATTTTTATGTGACTTCGGCTCATAAAATGTGTGGCCCAACCGGGGTTGGAGTGCTTTACGGAAAAGAAGAATGGCTTAAAAAACTTCCTCCTTACCAAGGTGGCGGAGAAATGATTGCGACGGTTACTTTTGAAAAAACTACTTATGCAGACCTACCACATAAATTTGAAGCCGGAACTCCTAATATTTGTGGAGGAATTGCGTTTGGGGCAGCTTTAGATTATATGAATTCAATTGGTTTTGATAATATCGCCAATTATGAGCATCAGTTGTTGGAATATGCAACTTCAGAATTATTAGCTATCGAGGGTGTAAAGATCTACGGAACTTCCAAAGAAAAAACCGCTGTCATCTCTTTTAATATTGAAGGGATTCACCCTTATGATATTGGTACTATTATAGACAAATTAGGAATTGCAGTTAGAACCGGACATCATTGTGCGCAACCTATTATGGATTTCTACAAAATCCCGGGAACTGTAAGAGCTTCCTTTGCTTTTTATAATACTTTTGAGGAGATCGATCTTTTTATTGCTGCTGTGAAAAGAGCAAAATCTATGTTGGAATAGGTTTTTATAACAATATATTTCAGGAATGTTGAGATGCTGAAACAAGTTGCAGCATGACGAAAATAATAGAAATTCACACTGAGCGAATGAAGGGTCTATCCCAATTCAAAATATCTCGACTCCGCTCGATATGACATCACTAAGATTTTACTATATATCACTACCTCCACTTAAAAGTAATCAATATAGTGAGATGCTGAAACAAGTTCAGCATGACGAAAATTAGTATCGTCACCCTGAGTGAAGTGGAAGTGTTTATCCCAATTCGAAATATCTCGACTCCGCTCGATAGGACATTTTATTATCAGCCAATACACTTCAGCGTGAAAAAACAGACGTAATTTGCGGTCTTTTTCGTATTATTAATCAATCTAAAGAACTAATACTATGAAATATATATTCCTAGCTTTTATATCATTAATGGCTTTAAAATCCTGTTCTCAGGAATCAAATCAGCAAAAAGAAAATATGGTATTTACCTATGACGAATTTTCAAGAGGTTTTGCCAATACCTACATTATCACCAAAGATGAGATCACGGTAAAAACGGGCACCATAGACGATTTGATAAAATCTAAACCTATTACCGAAGCACAATATCAGGAAATAGTGAAACTAGCTGAGGCTATAGACCTGAAAACACTCAATTCTTATGAGCCAGAATCAGAAGATAGAAATAGAGATGCCGCGGCTCATGCAGAATTGGAGGTACAAGTAGGAGATAAAACCTATAATTCTAAAACCTTTGATAAAGGTAATGCACCAAAACCACTTGCACCATTGGTTAACGCTATCATAAGATTAGCAGAAACTGTTGAATAGCAAAACAGGTTATTGTACTTTTGCAGTAAATTAAAATATATGAGTATTCAAGAAAATCAGCAAGAAATAGTAGAGGAGTTCTCCATGTTCGACGACTGGATGGAACGATATGAGTATATGATCGAGCTGGGAAAATCTTTACCTCTAATAGACGAAAAATATAAAGTTGAAGAGAATCTTATTAAAGGCTGTCAAAGTAAAGTATGGGTTCATGCAGAGCTGGAAGGCGATAAATTGATCTTTACCGCAGATAGCGATGCGATTATCACCAAAGGAATTGTTGCAATTCTTATTCGTGCATTTTCAAATCAGCATCCTTCTGAAATATTGGAATCTGACACTCAGTTTATAGATGAAATTGGCCTTAAAGAACATCTTTCTCCAACCCGAGCAAACGGATTGGTAAGCATGATCAAGCAACTTAAAATGTATGCACTAGCATATCAAACACAATTAGATTAAAATGGAAGAAGAAATAAACACCGCAGAATTAGGCGAAAAAATAGTGAGAGTACTAAAGACTATTTTCGACCCGGAAATTCCTGTAGATATATATGAATTAGGTCTTATTTACGATGTGATGGTAAATACAGATTATGATGTAAAAATCTTAATGACCCTTACTACTCCAAACTGCCCGGTAGCAGAATCTCTACCTAGAGAAGTTGAAGAGAAAGTGAAGTCATTAGATACTGTAAAAGATTGTGAGGTCGAAATAACTTTTGATCCACCATGGACGCAAGATCTTATGAGTGAAGAAGCAAAGCTGGAATTAGGTTTGCTATAATTAAAACACCAACTGTACTATGTCTACCGAAATTGTAAATAGAGTAGCCAACAGCAAACTAATAACTTTTGATCTAGAAGACTACTATCCTAAAGGGGAACGTAGTCTTTTTGATATTAAAGACTGGCTGTTGGAAGGTTTAGTATTAAGAGAAACCGTTTTTAGAGAAAAGGCTTTAGCTCATGATTGGAGTCAATATCAGGATCATTATGTAGCGCTTACTTGTTCTACAGATGCAATTATTCCTGCGTGGGCTTATATGCTCCTGGCCACTCACCTACAACCTTATGCTAAAAAAGTGATCTCTGGAGATCTTGAGTTATTGGAAACAATCTTATATACAGAGATCATCCAGAACTTAGATGTAAGCGCTTTAGAAGGAAAACCTATAATTGTAAAAGGTTGTTCTCATAAACCTGTTCCAGAAAATGCGTATTTATTATTAATAGAAAAATTGCAACCCGTGGTAAAAAGCGTGCTTTATGGCGAAGCTTGCTCCTCGGTACCTTTGTTCAAACAGAAAAACACCGCTAAAAAATGAAAAAATTACTCTTGGCTTTAACTGTAGCTTTAGCTGCTAATTTTGCGAACGCACAGGAAAAAGAAAAAGATTCTATCCCGCCAAATGGATGGAGTAAAGAAGGAAATATTCAGTTGCTTTTTAACCAATCTGCATTTAATAAAGAATGGACAGGGGGAGGAACTTCCAGCATTTCAGGAAATTTGACCTTGAATTATGACCTAAATTATAGAATGAATGATTTTACCTGGGATAATAGGCTGTTAGTAAACTACGGACTTACCAAGACCAAAGATGATGAGTTTACAAGAAAGACCAGTGATAGGTTAGAATTAAACTCAATTGCCGGGAAGCAGTTACAAAATTCCAATTGGTATTATTCTTACTTTTTAAACTTCAGAAGTCAGATTGCCAAAGGGTATGAATACAGTGAAGATCCTGATACCGGTAACAGCATTAGAACAGAAACTACGCACTTCTTCTCTCCTGCCTATTTACAAACAGGACCTGGCATGATGTGGAAAAAGAACGATAATTTTATGGTGAATATAGCTCCGGCTACTGCACGTTTTATTTTTGTTGATGATGTTTTTACTTCAGGACCGGATTATGTAGACGGAGATTATTTTGGAGTTGATAGAGGAAAATCTAATAGATTTGAATTTGGAGCTTCGGTAAGCGCCTTGGCAAAATTTGACATTTTCGAGAATGTGAATATGGAGAACTCTATCAACCTATACTCAAACTACCTAGATAAACCGGGAAATATAGACATAGATTATTTGATGAACATGCAAATGACCATCAATAAATTTCTTTCAGCAAATCTATTGTTCCAGGCTATTTATGATGATAATGCTGTGGGTGCATTTCAGATTAGAGAAGTATTTGGCTTAGGAATCAATTACAAGATCTAATTGATTAAGAGATTTCAGAAGACAAATTATCTACTAATTCGCAAAAACGTCATTCTGAATTTATTTCAGAATCTTGCCAACTTGAAAAGTTAATTTAAGTTAGAAGCTGAAACAATTCCGATAACTATCGGAACAGCTTGACGAATGTAATAGCAACAAGACTAAGAATTATAAAAAAGAGCTGCTTAAATATTAATTTTTGCAGCTCTTTTTTATTTTCTAGTTAAATTTTTGTTGAAAATAAGCCATTAAAAGAACGATTACAATCTATTGTGTAACTTTGCTGCTATGATAGAAAAGACTGATTTAAATTACGAAAAAGCGGTCCTAATAGGTATAGTTACCCAAAATCAGGATGAGGATAAATTAAAGGAATATTTAGACGAACTTGAGTTTCTTACCTACACGGCTGGAGGGGAAGTACTAAAGCGTTTTACTCAAAAAATGGATAAACCAGACCCAAAAACTTTTATGGGATCTGGTAAGATCATGGAGGTGAAACAATTCATTGATGAAAATGAGATTGGAACCGCCATTTTTGATGACGAGTTATCTCCGGCACAACAAAAGAACATTGAGAAGATTCTTAATGTTAAGATCTTAGATAGAACCAACCTTATTCTTGATATTTTTGCTCAAAGAGCGCAAACCAGTTACGCCCGTACACAGGTAGAATTGGCACAATATCAATACTTATTGCCAAGACTTGCAGGAATGTGGACTCACTTAGAAAGACAACGAGGTGGTATTGGAATGCGTGGTCCAGGGGAAACAGAGATCGAGACAGATAGACGTATAGTTAGAGACAAGATCGCACTTTTAAAGAAAAAGATAGAGGTTATAGATAAGCAAATGGAAGTGCAACGTGGGAATCGCGGGGCGCTTGTAAGAGTTGCATTGGTTGGTTATACCAATGTTGGAAAATCTACCTTGATGAACGTGATAAGTAAAAGCGAGGTTTTTGCTGAAAATAAACTTTTTGCAACCTTAGATACTACAGTTAGAAAAGTGGTGATTAGAAATCTTCCATTCTTACTTACAGATACCGTTGGTTTCATTAGAAAATTGCCAACTCAATTGGTAGAATCTTTTAAGTCTACCTTAGACGAGGTTAGAGAAGCAGATCTTTTATTACATGTGGTAGATATTTCTCATGAGAATTTTGAGGATCATATTGAGTCTGTAAACCAAACTTTGGCAGATATTAAGAGTAATAATAAGCCAACAATCATGGTCTTTAATAAGATAGACGCTTATAGCGAGACTAAGATTGAAGAAGATGATCTAATTACCGAGAAAACAAAGGCTCACTATTCTTTAGAAGATTGGAAACGTACCTGGATGAACAAATTGGGTAATAATGTGATCTTTATTTCAGCTTTAAATAAAGAGAATATTGAAGATTTTAGACGTAAAGTTTACGAAGCCGTAAGAGATATTCATATTACCAGATTCCCTTATAACAACTTTTTATATCCTGAATACGATGCGTATACAGGAGATGAAGAAGAATAACAAAATCTTTAGGCTATTTCAAAAGCTTCGTTTGCGTCAAGCTGAACTTGTTTCAGCTTCTAAATTAACTGATAATTTATTTGTTAAGATCCTGAAATAAATTCAGGATGACGTATTTCTTACTTTTGAGTTAGCTTATTTTTCATTTTTTAAAATAATCTTTCCATTGGGTTACAACCTCTTTACCATTGCTTTCTATAATGTTGAAAATCTATTCGACACTATAAATGATCCTCATACTTTTGATGATGATAGAACTCCTGAAGGCAAAGATCTATGGACCCTTGAGAAATATGAAGACAAAATAAAGAATATCGCAAAGGTGATTTCTGAAATTGGTCAAGCCAGCACCAATACTCCTCCTGCCATAATCGGCCTTTGTGAAATAGAGAATCTAAAGGTTTTAGAAGATCTGGTTAATCATCCAAATCTTGCACCTTTTAATTATAAGATCGTGCATTATGATTCTCCCGATAAACGCGGAATTGACGTGGCACTTCTATATCAGGAATCTTTATTTACAGTTCATCATTCGGAGCCAAAGCCTTTATTGATCAATTATCTGGAAGATGAAAACAGGAGATTCTATACGCGCGATCAGCTTTTAGTTTCCGGAAGTTTAAAAGGTGAAAAAGTGAATATTATAGTGAATCACTGGCCATCTCGAGGCGAAGGAATTGAAGAGACCAATTACCGTCGAGAGAAGGCTGCTATGTTGAATAAGGAAATCATAGATGCTATTTATGAGCAAGATCCAAATTCTAAGATCATCAGCATGGGAGATTTTAATGATGGTCCTACAAGCAAGAGTTTTAAAGAGATCTTACAAACCAACGCTAATATTAGAATTATAGAAGAGCAGCAAATGCATAATCCTATGGAGATCATGGCCCACAATGGAAAGGGCTCTGTAGCTCATAAAGATGAATGGTATTTGTTTGACCAGATCCTTATTTCAGATTCGTTGATTGGAAATGTAGATGGATTGCAATTTTATGAAGCAAAGATCTTTAGTATGCCTTATCTCATCTCACTTTCTGGCCAATATCAGGGTTTCCCTTTTAGAAGTTATGATTTTGATGGTTATACCGGCGGATTTTCAGATCATTTCCCGGTATATATTTCACTCATAAAGCATGATTAATTCCCGGTTACTCTCACATTATCTATATCATAAGTAGTAGATTTATCTGGCGCAGAACCTAAGTATTTGAAGGCTATATTTACTTCTCCTTCCAAACAGGAAATATCGAATTCAGACTTTTTAAAATTCAACCCATTTTGATTGGAAGGACCTAAAGGAATTTTAGCATCTAAGAGTTTCCAGTTGGTGGTTAGGGGATTTCCGGTAAAATCATCGGTAATATAAACGCTTAAAATAGTGGCATTATCGTAAGAAGCCTTTACTTCAAAAGACAAGACTTCTGAGGTACTTTTATCTAGATCAATTTCGGGCGTTATAAGCCAAACTTCCATGGGACTTTCTCCTGTATTGTACGCTGAAATCCTTACAAATCTATTTCCCATGAGAGTAGCATCCTCAAAACGTTTTCCTCCGTGAATATTTATGTTGGTCCAACCTTTTCTATCCAACATATTTTCATTGGTAATCGCATTAAAATCTTCAGCAAAGATGAGTTCTGTCCCCGCTTCCAAAGTATCACCACAAGTAAAGAATTCGGGATCACACCTATCATCATTCTCAAAATTTAAACCTTCAGGGGAATTAAGGACAATTACAAAATGCTCATCGTAAAAATTGCGACTAAGAACTCCGGTAATACTTCCGGTGCCTCGAGGTAATAATAACGACTTAAAATCTGAATAGGTGCTGGTGCTTAACATTGTTGTAAACCCATCGGTACAGCTCTCTAATTGCCTTTCGCCGTCAAATTGATCGGTACTTTCTCCCGCCAAACTGAATAAATGCTCATCTCTCACCAAATTTCTATCAAACTGAAGATCTTCCACATGAACAAAGAGATTAGAATATTCCATTTTGAATTCTGAAACCTTAAGAACTAACGGTTGAATAGTTGCCTTTTCTGAAGATTTAATGATATGTTCCTCTATCAAAGCCTTCGGAATAGCAACCACATCTCCTCTATTTTGAATTCCGAGTTGCATAACCCCATTATTTTTCCAAAGACTCAAGCCGTCTAATTTGATATAAAGCTTTCTTCCAAATTCATAAGAATTAAAAAGCGACCCATCATCTACTAAAATTTGAATTCCGGCAGTTGGGTTTTCAGGCTTATCTTGTAATACCAGTTTTTTATAGAAATTTCCGCCTTCATCACTGGAAATTACATATCCTTCCATAAAAATATCGGTATTATTAAATGTATAGATTTCTTGAGTTTCGATGTTATAATGACCTTTAATCGCAGAAATACTGGTTGTTGTTCCGGTAAAATCATCTTTTACTACTTCACTTTCAGGAAGCTCAAAATCATCTGTATTCACGCAGGAATAACAGAGCGTAAAAATCACGCATAAACTAAAATAGAATTTTGATCTCATAACCGCATCTTTTTAAAATCTCACATACATATTCGCGTAATAGGTGGTACCGCTTCCATACCAGTATTTATTCCCAAAAATGGGCTGATCTCTTTCATTATCTGCTTTCAAATTCCTGAAATTTGCATTTCTTGATTGTTCAAATCCCCCGGTTTTATAAACCTCATCTAATAGATTATTCACACTCACAAAAAATCCAACATAATAGCCACCTTTCAACAACCACGATTTCCCACCTATTAGATTTACTAACATGTAATCATCAAATTGCTCCTGAGTGAGCAGGTTTCTAGCTTCTTTTTCATCGTAATCTAAAAGAGGAAAGCCGTCTGCATCTTTAGAAAAATTACTGGTTCTAGTTAGAGGCGCAATATCTGCAAAGGCATGAGAAAAGAAATTTACCGTAGTTCCAAACCACCAATAGTCTGGATCTCTATATTCAAAACCTATTTGAGCAGCTTGTTGCGGCCCTCCTGCAATCTTGTAATTCTTTAAGTAAGCTTCTCCATAATTAACAGGAGAATTAAAACTGTTGGAAGTCAAGGTAAGATCAGGATTGCTACTATAGGTAAATTGACCAACAGCAGCTGCGCCTTTAAGCTTTAAAGTATTGGTGATCTGATATTCTGCCCCAATCTCCAATCCAAAATATTGCTTATCTATTCCACTTAGAATTTCTTGAACAAAAGCAGTATTATTATTTCTACCTAATCCGGAAAGTCCATCTGCATAATAAAATGAAATTTCTGTAGCGTCTTTGATTTCTGATGCATATCCAGTTATCCTTAATTTAAGATTTGGCATTCTAAAGCGATAACTTAGATCTGCAGCGCTTAATTTTTCTGAAGTTAGATCTCCTACCACCTCATTATTTTCTCTAGGATTGGAAAATGAATTTTTTAATGTTGGAGGATTGGTAAAATATGATGCATTAATTTCAAACAGATGTTTTCCTGAAAGTTTGTAAACCCCACCTGCTTTTAATCCAAAATCGGTAAAATTTAACTCTTTACTTTCTCCTAAAGAATTGTCTGGGAAATGTCCATTTTTAAAGAGACCGTTTCGTTGAAATGATAGTTTGAGATAGTTTTGCAGAAGCATAAAAATCCCATTTCTTATAGCTTCCCTGAACCTGAGTAAAAGCTTCTAAAACATCAGCCATAAACTCAAAATTGTATTTATACCTTTCTCCTTCTCCAACTAATCTATTTCTATTTTGAAGATCACTTTGCGCGGTTTCACTTTCGGTATTCTCGGCATTTGCTTCGGCGAAAAAATCGATATCCAAATAAGAATTTCCACCTAAAAGATCTCTGATAGCGGCAAAATTCTCACTTTTTAAATGAGAATATTTCAGGCTGGAATTAAGCAAGATATTCTCATTCAGCTTTGCAGAAAGTATTGTATTTGCTGTAATTTGTGTATCATCTGTTCTGTCTTCAGAAAGCACATAAATGGAGTTGCCACCATTTTCTAATGCAATTTGATTGGCTTCATACAACTGTTTCCAATCCAACTGCCCATTCTCCTTAAAATATTGTTCCGCTAAATATGCTGCTTCATAATTCTGATTATCGTCAAACCTTAAAAAATAGCTGGGAAGTTTTTGATAGTAAGCAGGATCTGGATTGGATCCACCTCCAATATAACTTTCTTGCCCGGTATTATCTAAGACTAATCTTGTTCCTCCATAATCTATTCTGGTATTTGCGGTTTTCCCAAATTGATAGGCAAGATTGCTGTTAAGCTCAGAATTCTCTGAAAGCTTCCAAAAATGGTTCAACATTAAAACGGGTTCTTTGATCTCCTTTAACCGTGAATTCCGGATCTCCCCATCTTGAAATCCCCAAAAAGAATTATACTTTCTTCCTTTTAGATCGTAAACCTCCTGCGTATTTGCAGAAGATTTCCCTCTTGTAACCGGGGTATAAAATCCGGTAAAATTCAGACTTTGATTAGTATTGATTTTCTTTTCTACTGAAATGAAAAAAGAATTAGAATCGTAAGGAGTACCTTCCGTAAAACCTTCTTCCGCAAATCTTCTGGAAGCAGAAATAGAATAAAACCAACCATTTGTCAACTCTCCAGAATTATAAGTGCCCATAATTCTGCCCTTATAACTTCTATTGGCTAATGCATAAGAAATTCTTGCTCCCTTTTGATATTGGGACGCCCTCATGATAATATTAGTTGTTCCAGCGAGACCTCCAAAACTAACTTCGCTGGCTGTAGAACCCATAGAGAACACCTGGTTTCTTTGCACATCGTTCAAGCCGCCCCAATCACTCCACTGTGGTCTACCGTTGAAGCTCTTATTCATTTCAATTCCATTAATCAGCAATTTGCCATATTCACTATCTAAGCCGCGAGGTCGAAAGAAAGTAGAACTAAAATCGAAGGCAGCAGCGTTTAGAAAAACGTCTTTAGTAGCTTGAAGCAGGCCCGAAGTATTGGCTATGTTTGCATCTTCTTCATTCAATTCGTTATCTGAAAGACTGATGATGCCTATTTGAATTTGCTCTTTTAAAAGATCTAATCTTAGTGGAATGAGGTCTAGATCTTTAATTTCACCCTTGGTGATAATAATAGGAAGCCGAAGATTTAGATAACCACTTTTTATAAATAAAAGCACCAGATTGCCTTCAGGAAGATCTCCCGAAATAATAAATTTACCTTCATTGTTGCTTGAGCCATTAAAACCAGTTCCCTCAATGCTAATACTTACCTCTTCTAATGCATTAAAAGTGGCAGCATCAACTACAGTTCCAGTAAGGGTGGTTTGTGCAGAAAATTTAAAGAAGGTGAGCAGCCCTAGCAGCAAAATGAAATTACACATTTTCATTTTATAAGTTGCTCGTTTTCAGTATGTAAGTTTAAACTTTTATTTTGATATTACCAATAATTCAGTAATTTAATCTGTTCTAAAAATAGATAATATCATGAATAAACATTTCGGTTTTAACAAGAGTAGTTTAAGAATAGTCTTGATATTATCTGTCTTATTTTACTTCGGAAATTCGGCAAAAGCTCAACAAAAGAATTCGTATAAAATTCTTACCGTTGCTTTTTACAATGTTGAAAATCTATTTGATACTGAAAATGATTCCCTCACTTTTGATGATGATAGAACGCCACTTGGAAAGGATGTATGGACTTTAGAAAAGTATCAGGATAAGCTTAAGAATATCATCAAAGTTCTTTCAGAAATTGGAACAGAAACTTCTCAAAACTCTCCAGCAGTTATCGGACTTTGTGAGATCGAAAATTATACTGTTCTAGAAGATCTAATCAATCAACCCCATTAAGAGATAAAAATTACGGCATAGTGCATTATGATTCCCCAGACAAACGCGGGGTTGATGTAGCCTTACTATACCAAAAATCATTATTTACACCCGCCACTTCACAATCTCGAAGATTGTTGATATATGAACTGGACGATCCTTTAAAAAGAGTTTATACCCGAGATCAATTGGTGGTAAACGGATTATTGGAGGGTGAGGAAATAAATTTTATTGTAAATCATTGGCCTTCGAGAAGTGGTGGAGAGGCCAGGAGTAGCTATAAAAGAGAACGTGCAGGCCAATTGAATAAATTGATCATAGATTCACTTCATCAAATAAACCCCTATGCAAAGATCATTAGTATGGGAGATTTTAATGACGATCCTACCAACAAAAGCATTAAAAAGGTATTAAATACAAAGTCTTCCAAAGAGTATTTAGAGGTGCAAGATATTTATAACCCCATGGAAAAAATGATCAAAAATGGCCGTGGAACCTTAGCTTATAGAGACAGTTGGAACCTGTTCGATCAAATGTTACTTTCCGGCACTTTAGTAAATAGCAATTTGGCGGGATACAAATTTTATAAAGCAGATATTTTTCAGAAAAATTACCTGGTCACTCCAAAAGGTCAGTTTAAAGGTTATCCATTTAGAAGCTATGATTATGGAGGATATACCGGCGGATATTCAGATCATTTTCCGGTTTATATCTTTCTTGTCAAAAAGCAATAATGGCCATTTAAAGTTAATATTGTGTATCTTTCAACTGAAAAGTCTTTCCGAACCAATTATAATCGAAGATCTATGATTAAATTTTACTCTCTATGTATTATCAGCTTATTGCTGTCATCATCGACTGTTTTTGCTCAGGACAATACTTCAGATTTTAAAAATATTCGTAAAAATGCTATTTCTGTTAGTGTTCTTGGAATTTCACCTTTAGTAGGAATAACTTATGATCGCATTGTTTCAGAAAATGTAAGTTTAGAAATTGGGGTAGGAATTCCCAGTTTTGGAGCAGGTGTAAAATTTTATCCTTTCGGAATTAAAGAATCAAAATTTATGTTTCATACAGGTTTAAGTGGAACATATTTATATACCGCCGCCTTTGGAGTATGGGATAAAGATGAAGACAGCGGTATTTTTGTAGGCTATGTTCCAATAGGAGTAAGTTATTTTGGAAGAAAAGGATTTAATCTTGGTGCAGACATAGGCCCTGCAATGGCAGATCAAACATTGCTTTATTACAATCTTAAATTAGGTTACAGGTTTTAATCTAATCATCAAAAAAGTTGCATTTGGCCAGATTTGTATTGTGCATGAAGTTCACAATTCAGTTCTGGCTTAATTCTTCCAGATAAATACTTTTTTCTGGCTATTTTAAATTGTTGGGCAACTTGTTCTGCAATATTACCTTCTCCTTTCATTCTTCTGCCAAAATTGCTATCATTCAAATTTCCACCATGACATTCCGCGATGAGATGTAAAACCTTATCTGCTCTATCGGGCATAGTTTTCTGTATCCAATCTGTAAAAATTCCTCCAATAGCCCCGTTCAACCTCACCATAGTATATCCAACACTTAAAGCACCCCGTTCTGAAATTTCTTTTACCAGCGGTAAAACCTCATGACTGTTGATACCCGGAATAATAGGCGCCATCATTACACTGGTGGGAATATTCTCTTTAGAAAGCAATTCTAAGGTTTCTAACCTTTTTTTAACCGTGGCCGTTCTTGGTTCCAACAGTCTTCTTACATTTTCATCTAAGCTGGTGATGGAGAGATTTACATGAATGAGATTATCCTGGGCGAGTTCTTTTAAAATATCGATATCTCGTTGGATCAAGGCATTTTTAGTGATGATTCCAACCGGATGTTTATATTTTAAAAATGTTTGAAGCAATTGGCGCGTGATCTCTAGCTTCTTCTCTATTGGCTGATAGCAATCTGTATTGCCGGAAAGCACAATTGGAGCAGCTTCCCATCTCTTGCTTTGCAATTTCTTTTCTAGAAGATCTACAGCATTTCTTTTTACCAGGATCTTCTGTTCAAAATCCATCCCGGCGCTATATCCCCAATATTCATGAGAATTTCTTGCGTAACAATACACACATCCATGTTCGCAACCTTGATAAGGATTCAAAGAAAATCCCATTCCCACATCTGGGCTGGTTACTTTATTCACCACCGTTTTTGGAAATGTATCTATTAAAACTGTTTTGGAGTTAGAGGCTTCATCTCCTTCCAGGGCGCAGTAATTCAAAAAATCATCCCGAAATTCATGACTTTGGGCATCAAACCTGTTATGCACATTCTTTTGCGCTCCTCTTCCTTTTATATATTTCATTTGCTCCCGACATAAAACAAAAATATGGAATAATTCCCAATTATAGGATTTATTCCATATTAAATATTTTTAAAAAGAAAATTTATTCTCCCGGGAAATCTGCTTTTCTCTTATTTAAAAAGGCAGAAGTTCCTTCTTTAAAATCTTCAGTTCCAAAGCTTTTTCCAAATTCTTCGATCTCCACTTCAAATCCATTTACCCCATCTTCAAAATTGGCATTTATAGCTTTAATAGCTGCAGAAATTGCTACTAAAGAGTTCTTCATGATCTTATTTGCTAATTTCTCAGCAAAATCTAAGAGTTCATCTTGTGGACAAATATGGTTCACCAAATTATATTGTAGCGCTTGTGTAGCATCTATCATTCCGGCAGTCATGATCATTTCCATAGCGCGACCTTTCCCAACTAATTGAGGTAATCTTTGAGTTCCTCCATATCCCGGAATCAAACCAAGAGAAACTTCCGGTAATCCCATTTTTGCATTATCGCTGGCAATTCTAAAATGTGCTGCCATTGCCAATTCTAATCCGCCGCCAAGTGCAAAGCCATTTATAGCCGCAATTACTGGTTTTGGAAAATTAGCTACATAATCAAACAATTTAGCTTGTCCTTGTGCAGCTAGATCTCCTCCTTCTTCCGTAGAAAAGTCTGAAAATTCGCTTATATCTGCTCCCGCAACAAAAGCTTTTTCACCACTTCCTGTCAGGATTATAACTTTTACCTCCTCGTCTTCTCTTGCATCTGCAAAAGCATCGTGAAGTTCGCTTATAGTTTCTTTATTTAGTGCGTTTAATTTTGAAGGTCTATTAATCGTGATTTGTAGAATTCCTTCGTTGATCTCTGATAAAATGTTTTCAAATGTCATAATTTCTTATTTTGGAAATCGGACTGTAAAGATAGTCCCTTTATTTTTGCTTGATGTAAAATTGATGCTTCCGCCATAGGTCTCCACTATATTCTTAACCATGGCAAGCCCTAACCCCATTCCGCTAGATTTAGTGGTGAATTTAGGCTCGAACACCTTGTCTTTATTCTCTTCCGAAATTCCTGCTCCGTTATCTTGAACAGATACTTTAACCCATTCAGTTTCATCTTCTACCTCCACCAAGATCTTTGGATTTGGAACATTATTTAAAGCTTGAGTGGCATTTTTCACCAAATTAGTGATCACTCTTATAAGTTGTGTTCTATCAAATTTCGCCAGAATCTCTTCTTTTTCTGAAGAGAATTGAATGTAATTCTCATTGAAGATATCTAACGCTAATTTTACAGTTTTCGGAACATTTAAAATTTCATTTTGCTGCGCTGGCATTTTTGCGAAATTTGAAAAAGCCGAAGCAATAGCACTCATAGTGTCTATTTGATGAATAAGCGTTTCGCTGTATTCATTCAGCTTCATAATAACATTAGGATCTTTGGGATCAAAATTTCGCTGAAAACTTTGAACAGTTAACCTCATTGGGGTTAACGGATTCTTGATCTCATGCGCCACTTGCTTTGCCATTTCTCGCCAGGCTTGCTCCCGCTCTCCGGTAGCTAATTTCACAGCGCTTTCTTCCAACTCGTCTATCATGCTATTATATGCCGTAACGAGAGTATAGATCTCTTCAGAAACATTTTCTATTTGTATCTTCTGATTTCGCTTGTCCAGCCTTGTTTCTATGATCTTTTCTGAAACTATTTTAAGGGATTTTGTAATGTATTTTGAAAGAAAATAAGACATTAAGATCGCTGCCAATAAGCATGAAGAGGTAAACCTCTCCCAGTTTCATCAAGAAATCATTCAGATCTTTTTGCAACACCTCATCGTCTTGTAAATAAGGTAAGTACAATATTGCTAGTGGCTTAAATTGATTATCGTGAATATAGGTATAAGAAGATTGGGTTTTTTGCCCGTTGATCTCAGATTTCTTCAAGAATCTCTTGGTAGGTGAGGTTTCCAACTTTTGAAGAATCTCTTTTGGGATCTGAACATTGGTAGTATCTCTAAAAAAGGATTCATTAGATTTTATAAGCAATCTCCCTGTTAGATCATAAATATTCAACTGCATTTCGTGCACCTGAGACATCTCATAGATCTTATCTCTCTCCTTGAGAATTACCGGTAAATTTTCGGTACTCACCACATGCGTGGTTTTATCTAGTACAAATTTTATGTTCTCTCTAATTGCTTGTTCCTTGCGCTCTAATCTTTCTTTATGATATGCTTCAGATTCTTGCTTGTATTGATATACTGTAACGCTGGCAATAAGTATAGAAGCTCCTAACACCAACAAGATCATGGAAATGAAAATTCGGATTCTTAAGGAGAGCTTAAATATCTTCATATATTATTGAGGTAGTTTTGCCATAAATATCAATTATCACACCAGACTAAGCATTCGGATTTTTAGATCTAATTCGTTTGTATAACTTAATTCCTAGCATTAAAAGCACTCCTAATAAGATAATTCCTATAACTCCATAGATCCAATTCACCGCATCTCTAACAATTACCAAAAAGATCACCGCAAAGAGAATTATCGTAGTTCCTTCATTCCAAATTCGCATTTGGTTAGAGGTCCATTTTATAACATCATTTTGAAACTCTTTAAAAATAAGATGACATTTAAAATGATAGGCATAAAGCAGCACTACAAAGCCAAGTTTTACATGCATCCAGGGTTGTTGCAACCATCCGGGCATAAGATATAACATCCAAAAAGCGAATATACTCGCTAATATTGCTGAAGGCCAGGTGATGATGAACCAGAGCCTTTTTGTCATCAGTTTTAACTGATTGAGCAAAATAGTTCTGTCTGGTTCCGGTTTTTGAGCAGCTTCAATATGATAAACAAATAATCTAGGAATATAGAATAAGCCTGCAAACCAGGTTATCACGAAAATTAAATGTAAAGATTTAATGTAGTTGTAATATTCTATCACAAACGTAATTTTTAAGGGTGTAATGCTTGTTTATCTATGCGTAAAGCAAATATAACCAATTGTGAATACAGAGAGAGATCAAGAATGAACTTCTACCGGTTTCAGTTTATTTCTAATCTCTCTATTTAGAAAAATTCCTGTTACTATTGTAGATAGTACATCTGCTAACGGAAAAGAGATCCAAACCCCAATTTCTCCAAAATAATTCGGCAAGATGAGAACTAACGGAATAAAAAAGAAACCTTGCCTGGAAAGAGTAAGCAACAAAGCAGGCACCGCTTTTCCAATAGCCTGAAAATATGCTGAACCTATTAATTGTAACGCAATAATTGGCACCGCAGCAAACACCCATCTCATAGCATGAGGAGTTTCAGAAAGTACCGCAGGGTTATCTGTAAAAACGCTTACAATATCTTCAGCAAAGATCATTATACCTGCAAAAACCAATATTCCTAACAAGCTGGCGTATAAGATTGCAGTATTGATACTTTTTCTAACTCTCGAAAATTGCTCTGCGCCGTAATTATAACCTGCAATAGGTAAAAATCCTTGAGTAACCCCAAGCACCGGAAAAAGCGCGAACATTAGCATTCTCCCGATAATCGCATAAACGGTAACAGAGTCTTCTCCGCCAATATCAAAAAGAATATTATTCATTAAAAGATAAGTAATACTTACAACTGCTTGTCTGGCAAGGGTTACGAAACCTAAAGAGGCGGTCTCCTTTAAAATATTCCAATTAAAGCCAAGATGTGTTCTGCTTATTTTCAATTCAGAATTATCAGACATAAAGAACCACAAAACATACGCAAAACAACACATATAAGAAGCTGTAGTGGCCCAGGCGGCGCCCAACATTCCCAGATCCATGATATTGATAAAGATGTAATCTAAGACCAAATTTCCTACCGATGGAATGATCATAGCCACCATAGAAAATTTGGGTTTTCCTTCTGCTCTAATCACATTATTTCCCATCATACAAAGTGCAAGAAAGGGCACTCCATAAAGCACAACTGTATAATAAATTTTGGCGGGTTCAAAAATATCACCTTTTCCTCCGAAGGCGGGGATGATAGAATCTACAAACGTAAGCCCAACTACAACCATCAAAATGGTTAGGATAAGGGTAAGACTAATTTGGTTCCCGAAGGTTTTTAAGGCTTTCTCATAATTATTGGCACCCAGCGCTCTGGAAATAATGGAAGATCCTCCAATTCCAATCGCCATTCCCAGGGCGGCAATAAAGAAAGAAACCGGCAATACTACATTAATTGCGGCAATGGCAATAGACCCAATCCAGTTACCTACAAAAATGGTATCTATTAGAATATTTAAAGACATTACTAGAATTCCAATAGATGCAGGCACCGCCTGCCTAATAAGTAATTTCCCTATAGGTTCATTACCCAATGCCTTGGAATTCACGTTTGCCATTATGCTTCTACAGGATTAGAATATGCCCATTCATCTATCCATCTAGACAATACTTTTACCCAATCTTCTCTATCATTTAAACACGGAACTACGGTAAATTTTTCTCCTCCTACTTCATGGAAAATCTCTTCCCCTTCCATAGCAATTTCTTCTAGAGTTTCTAAACAATCGCTCACAAAAGCTGGGGTTACTATAGCAAGATTTTTCATGCCTTGTTTTCCAAAACGTTCTATAGTTCTATCTGTATAAGGTTGTAACCATGGATCGAATCCTAATCTGGACTGAAAGGAAACGCTGTAAGTATTCTCTTTTAATTCAAGATATTCTGCAACCAATCTTGTAGTTTCAAAACATTGATGGCGATAACAGAATTGATGCGCAGAAGAAGCGGTTTTGCAACAAGAACCATCTATTTGACAATGAGATTTCGTGATATCGCTTTTTCTAATATGTCTTTCAGGCACTCCATGATAAGAAAAAAGTAAATGTTCAAATTTTACATCTTTCAGTTTTTCTGAAATGCTTTCAGCTAAAACTCTAATATAATCGGGATGATTATAAAATGCTGGAATTGAAGTGAACTTCATCTCAGGAAAGAATTCTCTTCTTAATTCTTCAGCCAATACCAAAATAGTTTCGGTAGTAGCCATCGCAAATTGAGGATAAAGAGGGAAAATAAGAACCTCATCTACTCCTTGATCATGTAATTCTTGTAAACCAGATTTAATATTTGGCGTACCATAACGCATAGCCAGAACTATAGGCAGCGAGGTGAATTCATCTATTTTATCTCTCAATCTTTCAGAAAGTACAATAAGAGGAGAACCTTCATCCCACCAGATCTTTTGATACGCCGCTGCAGATTTTTTTGGTCGAGTGTTTAAGAACAATCCCTTTAACCAGGAGCGTTCGTGCCCATAATGGAACATCGATCACTCGCTCATCCATCAAAAATTCGCCTAAATATTTCTTAACATCTTTTGGATCTGTACTATCTGGAGAACCCAGATTAACCAAGAGCACACCTTTACTCATTTTTTATTCTTTTTCAGCAATTTTAATTTTTGTAAAATCATAAAGTATGATAAACCCCTCGACTTCGCTCGGGGTGACATATTTATTAAATCCGTCATGCTGAACTTGTTTCAGCATCTCTTCAATTATAATAAATCCGTCAAATCCCTATGCTATTTTAATTTTTTAAGTCTATCCCAGGGCAACTAAATTTGTAAATTTATAATATCAATTTCTTTAATTTTTCCTGAACTAAAATTACTACTATTATTATTGTTATAAATTAACTTTAAGAAGTTTTGCCCAATAACAGCATCACAAAAATCAATTCTAGAGATTTGTAGGGAGCGATAGAGACATGATATACTTCTTGGGAGTGGTTCCAAATTTCTTTTTAAAGGCGGCGATAAAATGACTGGAAGTGCTGTAACCTACCTTCATCCCAACTTCATTTACATTGAAATCGCCAGAATCTAATAGCTTTCTTGCAAACTCCATTTTATAATCAAAGAGAAAACTATACACAGAATCTCCATAGATCTGTTTAAAGCCTTCTTTCAACTTTTTTAAACTCAATCCAATTTCATCAGACAATTCCTGAAGCGTTGGTGGTTCTGACATTCTTGCAATGATGATATCTTTCGCCTTTCTTATTTTAAGCACATTTACTTCATCAACTAAAAACGGACATTGTTCCACATTGGCGTCTTCGGTTCTATTAAAATGAAGACTTAACAGCTCATAAGCCTTCGCTTTAAAATATAAAGTTTTAATGGTAGGCATAAGATTGAAGTTCATAACTGATTTAGAACTATTGCCATAGATGGTGAAATATCGCCATCTTTATAATATTTCTTATCTCTGTTCTCACTACTTAAAAATGGAATGTATCCAGCTTCCTGAGAAAAAAGGGAATGAAATTTCTTAATGGAGATCACCAAGGAGACCAACCATGAATTTGAAAACAATTCTACATTTAAAGGCAGATCTTGCTGCGGATTGTAAAGCAACAAAGAATTCTCTTCCCCCAGTGGTAATTGGTAGTTCCCTTTGTTGAACAAGAACTTGGCCTGACCCTTTACACAAAAGTGAAATTGAATAAAACTACTATCTATCTCTCTTGTGAAATTTACTGAATCTGGACTTTCATTCTGCACTTTCAGAATAAAAAAACCTTCTTCAATCTTGGTCTCATCTACAAACCCTCCAGCGATATTTTTTTGGTCTGAATTCATCGTTCAAAATTTCTTTTATTTAGAATCAATCTAAACTAATGCATTCAAAAGGATTGATACTACTGCAAAAGTAGCCAAAATCCACTCAATTTATATCAAAAGGATGACAATTATCATCTATCGACACATTTAGTACCTATAGCGTTGTATTTTAAAATATGTATACGTTATTTTTGCTGCAGAATTCCCAAACAGTTTCATGGAGAACTATCATATTTCAAGAGGAAAACATTTTTACATCATCGGCTTAAGTTATAAAAAGGCAGATGCAGACATTCGAGGACACTTTAGTCTAACCGAAGAGAGTAAGCAAAATTTACTTGAAGCTGCCAAGCTGGAAGGAATTGATGGATTGATTGTTACCTCTACCTGTAATAGAACCGAAATTTACGGTTTTGCTCAACACCCCTATCAACTTATAAAGCTACTATGTGAACATACACACGGTACCGTTGAGGAGTTTGAGAAAGTGGCCTATGTATACAAGAACAAAGAAGCCATCTCACATATGTTTAATGTGGGAACCGGTTTAGACAGTCAGATCTTAGGAGATTTCGAGATCATTAGCCAGTTAAGAAACGCCTTTGTAAACTCTAAAAAAGTTGGAGTTGCAAATCCGTTTTTAGAAAGATTGGTAAACGCTGTGATTCAGGCTAGCAAAAGAATAAAGAACGAAACCCGCATTTCTTCCGGAGCTACTTCGGTAAGTTTTGCATCTGTTCAATATATTTTAAAGGAAGTTGAAAATGTTTCCAACAAGAACATTTTGCTTTTTGGTACAGGAAAGATAGGTAGAAATACCTGCGAGAATCTGGTAAAACATACCAAAAACAACAATATCACCCTTATTAACAGAACTAAAGATAAGGCGGAAAGAATTGCTGGAAAGTTCAATTTAACGGTAAAAGATTACGCCGATCTTCAGTCTGAAATTAGACAGGCAGATATCCTGATTGTTGCTACAGGAGCTCAAAATGCCACTGTTTCTAAGGAATTGATCTATGCGAAAAAAGAATTATTGATTCTCGATCTTTCTATTCCGAAGAATGTTGCAGATGATGTGTTGGAACTTGAAAATGTGAAATTGATACATCTGGATCATCTTTCTCAAATGACAGATGAAACGCTGGAACGTAGAAAGCAATTTATTCCGCAAGCCAGAGAAATTATAGCTGAAGTAGAAGGAGATTTCAACAAGTGGCTGGAAACCCGCAAATTTGCTCCTACCATTAAAGCACTTAAGAAAAAGTTGAAAACCATGAAGGATGCTGAATTGGATTTTCAACGTAAAAAGATCACCGATTTTAATGATGAACAAGCTGAAATTGTAAGCAACCGCATCATTCAAAAAATAATGAATCATTTTGCCAATCACCTTAAAGATGATTCTAACACTACAGATGAAAGTTTGGAACTAATCCAAAAAATGTTTCATTTGGAAGAGGCTGCAAAATGAATAAAGTAATAAGAATTGGAACCAGAGATAGCGAACTAGCACTTTGGCAAGCCAAAACCGTTCAAGCTGCATTAGAGAACTTTGGTCATAAAACCGAATTAGTTCCCGTAAAATCTACCGGCGATCTTAATTTAGATCAGCCACTTATATGAAATGGGAATTACCGGCATCTTTACCAAAACTTTGGATATTGCCATGTTAACCGATAAGATTGACATTGCGGTACATTCTATGAAAGATGTTCCTACCGCACTTCCAAAAGGAATTGTAGAAGCAGCAGTTCTTAAAAGAGCCAACTCCAAAGATATTTTACTTCATAAAGGAGTTGAATTTTTGGAAGGTAACTGGAACCATTGCTACCGGAAGTTTAAGAAGAAAAGCACAATGGTTAAACAAATATCCTCATCATACTGTTGTAGATCTTCGCGGAAATGTGAATACCAGAATGCAAAAACTGGAAGATAACGATTGGAACGGAGCTATTTTTGCCGCTGCCGGATTAGAACGTATCAATCTTACCCCAGCAAATCATATAGATCTTAACTGGATGTTACCTGCTCCTGCTCAAGGAGCAATGTTGGTGGTGCCAAAGAAGAAGATGATAACTGCAGAGAAGCAGTTTCTGCCTTGAATCACAGAGAATCGGAAATTTGCGTACATGTTGAAAGGGAGTTCTTAAAAGAACTAGAAGGAGGCTGTACCGCGCCTATTGGAGCTTCAGCAGTAATTATAGATAATAATCTTCATTTTAAAGGAGCGCTTTTTAGTTTAGACGGAAGTCAAAAAATTGAAGTTGAAAAAGGCATTGTCAGTAACTAATTTGAAAGATCTTGGAAAACGTTGCGCTCAGGAAATTTTGAGCAATGGAGGAAGAGAATTGATGAGCGAGATCAAGAAAGTGCTAAAATAGCAGTTGATGATTAGCATTCTATCTACCAAAAACTTAAGTAAGCTCTCAGAAGAATCTAATTTTGAATTCGGGTATTGGTTTGGTAGAATATGATGCAATAAAGATTGATTTTATCGATTTTGAATCCGAGATCAATTCAGAAGATAATTTGATCTTTACCAGCAAAAACAGCGTAAAAGCTTTTTTGAATAATTATAAATTAACGGAACTTCCCAGGCCCCTAACTATTTTTTGCGTTGGTGCAAAAACCAAAGAATTATTAGAAAGCTTGAAATTTGAAGTTCAAGAATTTGCTGATTATAGGAAAGATCTTGCAGATATAATTGTATCGAAATATCCAGAAAGAGCTTTTAAATTCTTTTGCGGTGTTTCCAGGAGAGATGAACTTCCATCAATTTTAAATGAAAATAATATTTCACTTGAAGAAATTGAAGTTTACACCACAGAGTCTGAATAAAAAAAAATTCCAACAAGATTTTGATGGGATTATGTTCTTCAGTCCAAGTGGCGTAGAAAGTTATTTAAATTTGAATGAACTTAAAACTGAAACTTGCTTTTGCATTGGCAAAACCACTGCTTCAGCATTAAAAGATAAAAATACATCGGTTGTTATTGCAACTACACCATCTATAGAAAATGTGATTGTTCAGGTGGTAAAACATTATAAATAAACGTCATTCTTTGTAAGACCTTCAGGGCTAAGAATTAACGCAATTAAGATATGACACAGATTAAAAACGACTTATTTCTAAAGGCATTAAAAGGTGAAACCGTAGAAAGACCTCCGGTTTGGATGATGCGTCAGGCAGGTAGATATTTGCCAGATTTCATGAAATTGAAAGCGAAGTACGATTTCTTTACCAGATGCAGAACTCCAGAACTTGCCACAGAAATCACCGTAATGCCAATTCACCAAATAGGTACAGATGCTGCCATACTTTTTAGCGATATTTTGGTGGTGCCACAAGCAATGAATATTGAAGTGGAGATGAAACCGGGCGTAGGCCCCTGGTTACCAAATCCTGTAAGAACCACTGCTGATGTTGAAAAAGTGATCGTACCAGATGTGCATGAAACTTTAGGATATGTAATGGATGCTGTAAAAATGACCAAGCAAGCGCTTAATGATGAAGTGCCGTTAATTGGTTTTGCAGGTTCCCCATGGACTATCTTATGCTATGCAGTGCAAGGACAAGGTTCTAAGAATTTTGACATTGCAAAAAAATTCTGTTTTTCCAATCCTGTTGCCGCTCATACTTTACTTCAAAAAATAACCGATACTACGATTGCTTATTTAAAAGCTAAAGTAGAAGCGGGTGTAGATGCCGTACAGATTTTTGATTCTTGGGGAGGAATGCTTTCTCCAACAGATTATCAGGAATTCTCATGGAAATACATTCAGCAGATCATTGATGCTTTAAAAGACATTACCCCGGTAATTGCATTTGGAAAAGGATGTTGGTTCGCCTATAACGAAATGTCTAAATCTGGAGCTTCGGCTCTAGGAGTAGATTGGACCTGTTCTGCAAGAAATGCTCGTTATTTAACCGGTGGAAACATCACTTTACAAGGTAATTTTGATCCTTCAAGATTATATTCTCCACCAGCACAGATCAAGAAAATGGTGCACCAAATGATTGATGAATTTGGGAAAGACAGATATATTGTAAACTTAGGCCATGGAATTTTACCAGATATTCCTGTAGAAAATGCGCGTGCTTTTGTAGATGCGGTTAAAGAATATCCTTCTAAATAATATTGAGCTTATGTTAAGCAAAGGACTTAGAGACGAAGAAAAAAAGAAGATAGACGATGCCTTTATTGCGTTGTTAGACATTGAATTTGTGCCGGATCTTTGGGAAAATGAACAGCGAAATAAGCTGAATGAAAAACTTCAAGCTATGCTGAATATCACTTTAGATGATATTGAAAACTATGAATTCTGATGACTTATTAGAGAGGTTGAAAAATGCAGATTTTGAATTTTCTCATTATGAGCAATTTGGAGATCTACTCTTAAATGCTATTCCAATGGAGCCTGAAGAAAAAGAATCGTTGCTTGCTACACATGCCGCAGCAGTTTATGAAACCGCTCAAAAAGAAAGCAAAACCTTCTCTTTTGGACTTATTCAAAAGATCAATAACGCAAAAGCCTTAATATAATGAGCAAAATCTGAGCTGGAAAATAGAAAAATTACATTCGGTAAGACCCACAGAATTTTTCCGGCTTGTTCAAAAAAATAAAGAATATATACACCCAACTTTTCCGGTAACGGTTTCTTCTTGTGAAACACTTTGGAAAACAAAGAGTTTTTTCTCTGAGAGCAAAAAGCTTAAAAAACAGGGGAAAGGTGAATATTTCATTCTTAAAGAATGAAGCAGAACAACGCAAATCATTGGATACTTTCAGATAAAGAATATCTCTCAAAAAATTGGTAGATGCGAGTTTGCTTATTTTGTAGATCAAGATTTTCAAGGCCAAGGCATCATTTCAGAATTAATTTCAAAAATGATAGTTTTCGCTTTTGATCATCTTGAGATGGAAAAAGTGGTTATCTGTACTTCCAAAGAAAATCAAGGCTAGCCAGAGAGTTGCGTTAAAGAACCATTTTCAGCAGGAAGGTATTTTAAGAAATGAATTTAAGAATTATCTGGGGCAACTGGAAGATGTTGTTTACTTCGGACTTTTAAAATCAGATCATCATCAACATGAAAAATAAATTTTATCAATATATAGAAGGTCTTCAAGACAGAATTGTTGCGGGATTAGAGCAAATTGATGGAGAAGCCAAATTTCAGGAAGATCTTTGGGAACGGGAAGAAGGCGGTGGCGGAAGAACTCGAGTAATTGAGAACGGAGCTGTTTTTGAAAAAGGTGGAGTTAATATTTCTGCAGTTCACGGCCCATTAGCACCTGCAATGCAAAAATATTTTAATGTTGGAGAAGTAGATTTCTTTGCCTGCGGGTTGAGTCTTGTGATACATCCAAAAAACCCAATGGTGCCTACCGTTCATGCCAACTGGAGATATTTTGAAATGTATGATAAAGAAGGAAATACTATAGATCAATGGTTTGGTGGCGGACAAGATCTTACGCCTTATTATTTATTTGAAGAGGATGCCAAGCATTTTCATGAGAGTCTGTAAACGTTCATGCGATAACCACAACCCAACTTTTTACTCGGAATATAAACAGAAATGTGACGAATATTTCTGGAATTCTCATAGAGATGAAGCTAGAGGAATTGGAGGTTTATTTTTCGATTATTGCAAAGCTTCAGAAGAAATGAGCATTGAAGACTGGTATAATTTTGTGACAGAGGTTGGAGACAGTTTTTTAGATGCTTACGTACCAATTGTCGAAAATAGAAAAGATCTTGCCGTTTACCAAAGAAAATAAAGATTGGCAGGAAATAAGACGCGGGCGATATGTGGAATTCAATTTAGTTCATGATAAAGGCACTTTATTCGGATTAAAGACCAACGGAAGAATAGAAAGTATTTTAATGAGCTTACCTCCACATGTGCAATGGGTTTATGATCATCATCCAAAACCGGGCAGTGAAGAAGAGATCTTATTGAATGTATTGAAAAACCCAAGAAGTTGGGTAGAATAATAACTCGCTTAAAATTTACAATATGTATCCATTAAGAAGAAACAGAAGACTAAGAACTAATGAAGTTATTAGAAGTTTGGTAAGGGAAACTATAGTTTCTCCAGACGATTTTATTGTTCCGATGTTCGTGGTAGAAGGAAAAAATGTAAAAGAAGAAATTGCATCTATGCCTAATTATTATAGGTTTAGTCTGGATCTTTTGGAGAAGGAAGTAAAAGAGCTTTGGAAATTAGGATTGAAATCTGTTTTACTTTTTGTAAAAGTAGATGACAAGCTAAAAGATAATGCAGGTACCGAAGCTATCAACCCGGAAGGATTGATGCAAAAGGCGGTTAAAACCGTAAAAAATGCAGTGCCGGAAATGTTGGTGATGACAGATGTTGCTTTAGATCCCTATTCTTCATTTGGGCATGATGGAATTGTGGCCGACGGGAAAATTTTAAATGACGATTCTGCTGCGATACTTTCTGAAATGGCCTTATCTCACGCAAAAGCAGGAGCAGATTTTGTGGCTCCCAGCGATATGATGGATGGAAGGATTTTTGAAATGAGAACATTATTAGAAGATGAAGGTTTTTATGATACCGGAATCATGAGTTATTCCGCAAAATATGCCTCAGCTTTTTATGGCCCATTTAGAGATGCTTTAGACTCTGCACCTGGATTTGGCGATAAGAAAACCTACCAGATGGATCCGGCAAATAGAGATGAAGCTATAAAAGAAACTTTGATGGACATAGATGAAGGTGCCGACATTGTTATGGTAAAACCGGGACTTTGTTATCTGGATATCGTAAGAGATATTAAAAATGTAGTAAATGTTCCTGTTGCCGTTTATCAGGTAAGTGGAGAATATTCTATGATAAAAGCTGCTTCAGAAAAAGGATGGTTAAATCATGACGAAGTTATGATGGAGCAATTAACAGCTATAAAAAGAGCAGGCGCTAATATGATAGCCAGCTATTTTGCAAAAGATGCGGTAAAACTTATTTCGTAGTTTGACCAAAAAATATTTAAGATCGGCTTAAAGAATTATTCTTAAGCCGATTTTTTTTTGAAATAAATTCTTCATAATAAATCATCATCGAATTTACTTTCTATGTACATTTGTTATGTGAAAATCAAAAGACTACATATTTTATTCTCCTTATTGTTATTGGCAAGCTTAAATGCCTTTAGCAATCCTACTTTTGATTATGAGCAACTCACACAAGATCTTAACCCAAGAAATTACGATTATCTTCAGGCAGATCAGAATAAACAGGCTTTATTTCTAGAGGAAACTTCTATTACCTCTGTTCAGATAGATTCTGAAGATCATTCCGGGAATTTTAGCTTCAGCTCGCTGTTCTTATTTTCTTCAGCAAGTTTAATACACGGCCAGGTTTCTAAAGCTATAGCGCCGGCTTCTCAGGATATAAAATATTTCCTGGAGCATCATATATTTCCATTTCATCTTTTTTGGTGATCTCTTAATTTTTAAAAATCGAAATGTAAAATGCAGCTTTTAAGAAGCTGTAATTAGGCATAGCTATGTTTTAACAGAACATAAACTGCCCAAAAAAATCAATTCACTTTAAAAATTATTAAAAATGGAAAACGCATCAGTTGCCATAGGCATCGCATTATTATTCTTGTTTATAGGTCCAATCTTATTTATGATCTTTAAACAATCTACCAAAGAAAAGAAACATCTTTCAAGTCTTAAAAAATACAGCGCAGAGCATCAACTTAATTTAGATGAAATTGAGCTTACCAATCTTTTCCTTTTAGGGATAGACCAAAATGCGAAGAAATTGATCGTGGTAGAACCACAACGCAACATGGAATACAATGTTATAGATCTTAAAAACATTAACGACAGTTATATTTCGAAAAAAACGATACCAATTCCTGGAGCTACCAAAAATAAGACTGCCGTTACACACATAAGTTTAGAATTGATGAAAAACAATCCGAAACAACGAGTTTCTGAGATCACTTTCTATGATGAAGATGACAATGCAAGTTTAAACTCAGATGCTCAGCTATTCTTAGCAAACAAATGGAATGATCTCATTCAACGAAATCTTTCTGCTTAAATAAAGCAGCTTGGTTTTTAGTAAAAACTGTTTTCAGATTCGGCCCTGAAAACAGTTTTTTTATTTTTAATTTAGAGCATTCTTCTATACAATCCCATATATCACAAACATCTTATGAGCTCTGCAATTATTAAAACCCCATTAGGACCAGCCGAAATTAACGGTGATAATAAGGGAATTTCTTCCATTAAAATCCTGGAAGAAGAAACTGAATTTTCTACTGATATTTCTGAAGATCTCAAAGAAGCAATTTTATCAATTAAATGCCTATTTTAAAGGAGATCTTGAGAATTTCGAATCTGAAATTGAATCCTAAAGGAACCGATTTTCAGAAGAGAACCTGGAAAGCCTTGCTCGAAATTCCATATGGTAAAACTATGTCTTACCTTGAGCTTTCAAAACAGATGGGAGATGTAAAAGCTATTAGAGCGGTTGCGGCTGCAAATGGTAAAAATCCTTTATGGATAGTAGTGCCATGTCACAGAGTTATTGGAAGTGATGGTTCGTTAACAGGATATGCAGGTGGTTTATGGCGAAAAAAATGGCTTTTAGAACACGAAAATCCTTCCCCACAACAAGAACTTTTCTAGCTTAACCATTTCATCAACTTATTATTAGCCGAAAAATGCTATTTTTAAGTGATATGAAAAAGATATTCAGATTTGTAGGTTTCCTCTTTGCGATTCTACTCTTAGCAATTCTTGCGCTCTACATTTTTAATTACGATTATATCCTTAAAGGAATTGAGGTAGTATATCTAACCGGGCACAAAACCGCCTATATAGATGATTATCCTGAATTTGATAATCGCAAAATCGCGGCAGGAAATGACTATCAGCCCTGGCCGGTATCTAAAGAATACAATACTGCAAAACCAACAGAAAAGTTACTTGAAATCAATGAAGAACTTGGGACTGTTGCTTTTCTAATCATAAAAAATGACAGCATTTGGTATGAGGATTACGCAAAAGCTTATGACGAGAATTCGCTTACCAACTCCTTTTCTATGGCAAAATCTATTACAGTTTCACTTACTGGGAAAAGCCATCCAGGAAGGAAAGATCAAAAGTTTAGAGCAGCCGGTCTCAGATTTTTTTCCAGAATTTAAAGACTATAATGGAACTGCATTAACCGTTGGAGATCTGGCCTCGATGTCTTCGGGCTTAGATTGGGATGAAAGTTATTACAATCCATTTTCTCAAACTGCACGAGCCTATTTTGGGGAGAATATTAGAGAGGAGATCTTGAATCTAAAAGTGGTAGAAACTCCCGGGAAATCTTTTAAGTACCTCAGTGGAAATACCCTTCTCTTAGGAATGATCATTGAAAAGGCAACTGGGAAAAAACTATCAAATTATCTAAGCGAAAGTTTTTGGAAGCCTATGGGAATGAAAAATAGTGCGTTATGGCAATTAGACAGTGAAGAAAGTGGAATGGAAAAAGCCTATTGCTGTATTGCTTCTAACGCCAGAGACTTTGCCAGATTTGGGAAACTTTATAAAGACAAAGGTAATTGGAACGGTACGCAAATTCTCGATACCAATTTTATAAATACCGCAACCCATCAAAGATTTGAAGATGCACCTCAATATGGTTATGGTTTTTGGTTGAGCGATTATAAAAACAAAGATATCTTCTATATGCGAGGAGTTCTTGGCCAGTATGTAATAGTGATTCCAGAAGACGATATTATAATTGTAAGGCTAGGTGCTAATCTTATTAAGAGGAAAGAAGGCGAAGATCATTCTCCAGATTTTTTTATTTATATTGATGAAGCTTATAAAATGTTAGATCATGATTCGTAAACTCAACTTAGAACATATTCTATTTTTAGATATAGAAACCGTTCCTGAACAAAAGAATTTCAAGGATTTGCCTGAAGACAAACAGAAACTTTGGGATGAAAAATCCAAATACCAGCGAAAGGAAGAATTTACCGCAGAAGAGTATTACGACAGAGCTGGAATTTGGGCAGAATTTGGAAAAATAATCTGCATCTCTGTTGGTTATTTTAAGAATGCGGATGATAAAAGAAGTTTTAGAATTACAACATTTCATGGCGAAGAAAAGAAGCTCTTGCAGGATTTCTCCAAATTATTAGAATCTCATTTTTATAAACCTCATCATTTGCTTTGTGCTCATAATGGAAAGGAATTTGATTTTCCATATATAGCAAGAAGATTGCTCATTCACGGACTTGCCTTACCATGCAAAACTAGATTTATTTGGAAAAAAACCCTGGGAAGTTCCGCATCTGGATACGCTAGAACTATGGAAATTTGGGGATTTTAAACATTATACTTCGCTTAAACTACTTACCAACGTATTGGGAATTCCATCCCCTAAAACGGATATAGATGGTTCTGAAGTTCGAGATGTTTATTATATAGAAAATCAACTTGGTAGAATTGTGAGTTACTGCGAAAGAGATGTAGTAGCAATAGCCCAGATCATTTTAAAATTAAGACAAGAAGATCTTTTAAATGAAAGCGAAATTGTATCTGTATAACAAGCCTTGCAAAATACAATATGAGACCCTGAAATAAATTCAGGGTGACGAAACACTATTATTATAATGCTTTTATAAACAAAAAGCCACCTTGAAAAAGGTGGCTTTTTTATTTTAAAATTCTCAGTACTCAATTCTCAATACTCAGTACTCAATACTCTATAATATTTACAGATCAAACTTGATTCCTTGTGCCAATGGCAACTCGGTAGTATAGTTAATAGTATTTGTTTGTCTTCTCATGTAAACTTTCCAGGCATCAGATCCAGATTCGCGTCCTCCACCGGTTTCTTTTTCACCACCAAAGGCTCCACCAATTTCAGCACCACTGGTACCAATGTTTACATTTGCAATTCCACAGTCAGATCCGTTAACAGATAAGAAGTGTTCTGCTTCTCTTAAGTTGTTGGTCATAATTGCAGAAGAAAGCCCTTGATTCACTCCGTTTTGAAGTTCTAAAGCATCTTCAACAGTTCCAGAATATTTCATCATATAAAGCACAGGTGCAAAAGTTTCATGTTGAACAATAGCGTAAGAATTTTCAGCTTCAGCAATTGCTGGCTTCACATAACATCCACTTTCATAACCTTCACCTTCAAGCACTCCGCCTTCAACAATAATATTCCCACCTTCTTCTACAACTTTGGTAAGTGCATTTTGATAGTTCTTCACGGCATCTTTGTCTATAAGTGGCCCAACATGATTCTTTTCATCCAATGGATTTCCTATTCTAAGTTGCTTATATGCATCTACCACTGCATCTTTTACCTTATCATACATAGATTCATGAATGATCAATCTACGGGTAGAAGTACAACGTTGACCTGCAGTTCCTACAGCACCAAATACAGCACCAATAACCGTCATTTTTATATCTGCATCTGGAGTTACAATAATGGCATTGTTACCTCCTAATTCCAAAAGAGATTTTCCTAAACGTTCTCCAACTTTAGAAGCAACTATTTTTCCCATTCTGGTAGATCCTGTGGCAGAGATAAGAGGAATTCTCTTATCTGTAGTCATCATTTCACCTACCTTATAATCTCCGGTTACCAAACAAGAAATACCTTCTGGCACTCCATTTTCAGCAAAAACCTTAGCCGCAATTTTTTGACATGCTACAGAGGTTATCGGCGTTTTTTCAGATCCTTTCCATACACAAGCATCTCCACAAACCCAAGCCAATGCTGTATTCCAGGACCAAACTGCTACCGGGAAAGTTAAAGGCAGAAATAATTCCTACCACTCCAAGCGGGTGATATTGCTCGTACATTCTATGTCCTGGACGTTCAGAGTGCATGGTTAAACCGTGCAACTGTCTCGAAAGACCAACCGCAAAATCGCAGATATCTATCATTTCCTGAACTTCTCCAAGACCTTCCTGATACGATTTTCCCATTTCATAAGAAACCAATTTTCCTAATGGTTCTTTCAGTCTTCTTAACTCATCATTAAATTTTCTAACGATCTCACCTCGTTGTGGTGCCGGCATCTTTCTCCAGGTCTTAAAACCTTCGGTAGCAGCTTGCATCACTTTTTCATAATCTTCCTTGGTGGTAGTTTTCACCTTTCCTATCAAGGCGCCATCAACCGGTGAGTATGATTCTATCACTTCTCCACTTCCAAAAAACTTGTTTCCGGTAGAGGTTCCATCGTTTATATCTTGAATTCCCAGATCTTTAAGGGCTTGCTTAATTCCAAATTTTTCTGCTATTTCACTCATTAAATTGTGTATTTGATGTTTCTGTTGTTTGATTGTTGCTAATTTAATAAAAAATCGAGAACCTCGAGATAAAGACCATTAGCAGCAACCTGATAATATCATTATTAAATAAAGTTTAAAAAGAGATATTTATAACTAATCGTTTTTGGCAGTATAACGCTCATCGGCTGGCATTACTGTGCCACATTCATCACAAGTTCTTAATTCTTCACTGCTATAGAAATGATTGAAATGCTTTAAAAAATCGGTTTCAATATCATGCAAAGGAAAAAATACCTCGTAGAGTTTATTGTTGCAATTATCACAATACCACATTAATCCATCTTTTCCCTCTTCTCCTAAACGTTTACGTTCTACTACCAACCCAATAGATCCTTCATGACGAATGGGACTATGCGGAATTCCGGCTGGGTGTAGATACATATCTCCGGGCCCAAGTTTCATGGTCTTTTTTTCCCCATTATCCTGCACGTTTACTTCAATATTTCCTTCTAATTGATAGAACAATTCTTCGGTTTCATTGTAATGATAGTCTTTGCGTGCATTAGGCCCACCAACGATCATCACTATATAATCTGCAGATTCTTTATAAATATTCTTATTCCCAACCGGGGGTTTTAATAAATCCCGATTTTGCTCAATCCATTTATTAAGATTGAAAGGTTCATTTATAGCCATTTTTTCTTTTTTTGATTTGCTTAAAATTACGCATTATCAACCACAAAGATGTGAAGCTTATGTAAATGTTTTGGGCGTGTGCCACAGGCACCGCGCTATTCGCTCCAAGTCCTCGTCCCGATTCCATCCCGATAGCTATCGGGATCGGGACTCCGGGCTTTCTGCTGCTATCGCTCACGCAAAAACTTTCTATTAACTTATAATTGCATAAAACAACTATTCTAAATTTTAGTACTTTTATATCATTCAGCAAAACCCTTTTCTATGAAAAAATTAATACTTCTTTTCTCCTTTAGTATGTTGTTTGCCTGCAACCAATCTACAGTTGACAAAAAACCTATTGGAGAACCCAATCAAAAACCAACATCAGACAAAGTTGAAAGTGACAATTTTGGAATAGTAATTCACGGGGGTGCCGGAACTATCTTAAAAGAAAACATGTCTGACTCTCTGGAGGCCGAATATAAAAAAGTACTTACCGAAGCCATAGAAACCGGTCACGCAATCTTAGCAAATGGAGGAACAGCTCTAGAAGCAGTTCAAAAAACCATCAACGTGATGGAGAATTCTCCATTATTTAATGCCGGAAAAGGTGCGGTTTTTACCAATGCAGAAACCAATGAGATGGATGCCGCCATCATGGATGGAGAAACGCTAAATGCCGGTGCTGTTACAGGAGTAACCACAGTTAAAAACCCTATTAATCTCGCTTATGAAGTGATGGAAAATTCTCCACATGTAATGCTTGCTGGAAAAGGAGCAGAGGAATTTGCAAAAGAGCGAGGAATAGAACTTGTAGATCCTTCTTATTTCTATACTGAAGACAGATTTCAGTCACTTCAAAAAATAAAAGAACAAGAGAAAAAGGAAGCAGATTCTATTAATAATGCTACCGCTTTTTACGATCCATATATTAAAGATTCAAAATTTGGAACTGTAGGTTGTGTGGCCTTAGACAAGAATGGAAATCTAGCTGCAGGAACCTCTACCGGAGGAATGACCAACAAAAAATATAACAGAATTGGAGATGCACCAATTATTGGAGCAGGAACTTATGCCAATAATAAAACTTGTGCAGTATCTGCAACCGGATGGGGAGAATTTTTTATTACGCGGTGTAGTTGCTTATGATATTTCAGCACTTATGGAATATAAGGAACTGAGTTTACAGGAAGCTGCCAGAGAAGTTATTCAGAAAAAGATCCCAGAATTAGGTGGAGATGGAGGAATTATCGCCATAGATCATGATGGAAATATTGCTATGGAATTCAACACTGCCGGGATGTACAGAGCAACAATGAACAAAAAAGGTGAACTTACCATTGGAATTTATAAAGAGAATGAAACTAAAACTGAAGAAGCAGAGTAATCTTCACTAACATTTATCGTCTAAGGCCCCCATAGAAATTTTGGTGGCCTTTTTTGTTTGATTATCATGCGCTTAACCATAAGTAAGAGCATAAAAGTATCGTCCCTACAAATACATATTATGAAGACTAATATCAATTCGGCATTACTAACTATCCTAATCCTGGGGAGCTTTCTAGAACTTCAGGCCCAGAGTATGTCCAGACAAGAGTTTAAAGATACCATTCACCTCATGCCGTCTTTTTCAATTTATCAGGATAATTATTTTATTTCGGGAGTTCCAACTAACAAGACCATCACAAAAGATAATTCAGATATAAAATATCAGGTGAGTTTTAAGCAAATGATCACCCGAGCTACGCTTCCCTTAAATTCATATTTATTTGTAACCTATACGCAGAAGGCATTTTGGGACATCTATAAAAAATCAAGTCCTTTTGCCGAAACCAATTTTAATCCAGCTATAGGTTTGGCTAAGCCGGTTTTCAATAAAAATGATAAGATTGTGGGTCTGGCGGAATTTAAGATGGAACATGAATCTAACGGAAGAGACAGTTTAGATAGTAGAAGCTGGAATAGATTTACCTTAGGTTATAGCACTCCCGTAGGAACCAATGGAATGCTTACCGTTAAAGGATGGCTACCATTTGCCTATAAAGAAAGTAATCCAGATATTTTGGATTACGTAGGACTTGGGGAAGCAAAAATGGAGTATACCATCATACCAAATACTTTAAGCACCGATGTTACGCTAAGAAAAGGTCTTAAAGATTGGAATGGTGCCATAAGCGCTCGCTTATTATATAAACTCTTCAATAATTCCAACAATCAATATCTTATGCTGGAATGGTTTGCAGGACATTCTGAAAGTTTAATAGATTATCAAAAATACACCAGTATGGTACGTATTGGATATGTAATAAAATCTTCTGACCTGAATATTCTAAAAGACAAACCCAGGAATTAACATAAGTTTTAGTTTTGATTAGTTCGGTATTTTCCGAACTAATCGTAATTTTGCATTTCAAAATTCAGGAATGCAAAAAGAAGAACTTATAGAACGAAAGAATCAACTAGTTGAAAGACTGGGAGTCTATATAGAGAATGCAGATAAAATGGCTCCTCTGGAAGCCAGAATTTTTTCTACCCTAATTCTTAACAGGAAAAGGCGGAATTACTTTCGAGAATCTGGTTAAAGATCTTAATGCCAGTAAAAGCACCATTTGTACTCATTTAAACACCTTACAGGCTTCTGGAAGGGTGAGTTATTTTACCAAACCCGGAGACAGAAAACGCTATTTTAATGTAACTCCAAATCGTCTTGTACAGGTTATGGATGAGATGCTGGATAACTGGAATGAGCAATATGATATTCACACTAATATCATGGAGTACAAAACTGCTGCAAACAATTTAAGTACAGATGAGAGTGAAGAATTTGACCTCATTTTTCATGAAAACTACCTTCAATTTCTAGAAGAAGTAAGTAATGCCGTTAAAAAATTAAAGAAGAACATTTCAGAAATTTAAAACTAATCACCCTATAATACACCTTATAAAATTGAAGTTTAACATGAAGAATATTATAAAATTACTATTTGTATCCTCCGGATTATTATTTCTTACTTCTTGTGGAGAAGACAAAGGTCAAGATGCGGCCCAGGCTGCGCAACAACCAAAACCATATCCTGTTTATGAAGTACCTACAAAAACGGTTACCGGATTCACCACCTATCCTGCAAGTATAGAAGGGATAGTAAATAGTGATGTAAGAGCTAAGGTTTCTGGTTACATCACCAAAGTTTTAGTAGATGAAGGTGAAAAAGTAAAAGCAGGACAGATCTTGTTCAGGCTGGAAACTCAGTCTTTATCTCAAGATGCAGATGCAGCAAAAGCCAACGTAAATGCAGCTCAGGTTGAGGTAGATAAATTAAAACCTTTGGTTGAAAAGAACATTATTAGTGCAGTACAACTGGAAAGTGCTAAAGCTAAACTTCAGCAAGCTAAAAGTGGGTACAATTCAATTTTAGCAAATATTGGATATGCAAATATTAAAAGTCCGGTTGATGGCTATGTAGGTTCTATTCGAAAAAGAGAAGGTGCATTGATAAGCCCTTCAGATCAAGAACCCCTTACCACCGTGGCAGATATTAGTAAGGTTTATGCTTATTTCTCTATGAATGAAAAAGATTATTTAGATTTTATTCAGCAAACAGAAGGCGCAACTATAGATGATAAAATTGCCAATATTCCTGCGGTAAGATTAAGATTGGCCAACGGAACTTTATATGAGCAGGAAGGAAAGATCCAAACAATAAATTCTGTAGTAAATGAAAACACCGGTTCTATTTCTTTTAGAGCCATTTTTGATAATCCTTCCAGATTATTGACTAACGGAAATAGCGCGAAAATTGAAATTCCTAAAACTTATGAGAACGCAGTGGTGATCTCCCAGGAATCTACTTACGAACAACAAGGAAGTGTGATGGTTTTTAAACTACAGAATAATGACTCTGTGGTTTCATCTATAGTACAAGTAAAAGCTATGGTAGACAACCTGTATGTTATAGATTCTGGAGTAGAAAAAGGAGATAGTGTTGTTGCAAAAGGAGCAGACAAATTAAGAACCGGAACAAGAATAAGTCCGCAACCGGTTGTTTTTGATTCTGTAGCAAAACCACTGGAAAAAGTATTTAACTAACCGGAGAAGAAAGAAAAATTATGATTAAGAAATTTATTGAACGTCCGGTACTCTCAACGGTAGTTTCTATTATTATTGTAATATTAGGGGTGCTGGGGTTAACTACCCTTCCAATTACCCAGTACCCTGATATTGCACCTCCCACCATTTCGGTAAGTACAGCTTATCCTGGAGCGAGTGCAGAAACAATTCTAGAAAGTGTAATTGTACCTATAGAAGAACAAATTAACGGGGTTGAGGGAATGACCTACATAACCTCCACCGCAACAAATAATGGTACTGCCTCTATTACTGTTTATTTTGACCAAAATGTAGACCCGGATATTGCTGCGGTAAACGTACAAAACCGAGTAGCTAGAGCTAATCCATTGTTGCCTGCAGAGGTTAAACAAAATGGGGTAACTACTCAAAAACAGCAAACCAGTGCTTTGATGTTCCTTTCATTTTATAGCACCAACCCAGATTACGACGATACCTTTATTCAGAATTATCTAAAGATCAACGTGATTCCGGAGATACAAAGGGTGAATGGAGTAGGAAATGTGAATGTTTTTGGTGGAAAAGATTACGCCATGAGAGTTTGGTTACAACCTGATAAGTTGAAGGCCTATAACCTTATGCCATCTGATGTTACGGCTGCCTTAAGAGAACAAAGTTTGGAAGCAGCTGCAGGTTCTTTAGGAGAGAATAATGGAGAAGCTTTCTCTTATGTAATAAAATATAGCGGAAGATTTAAAACCGAAGATCAATATAGCAACATTGTAATTAAGGCTTTAGGAGACGGACAATTTCTTAGACTTAAAGATGTTGCAAAAATTGAATTAGATGCACAATCTTATGACGGGGGTTCTTCCACAAATGGTTATCCTGCAGTAAACATGGGGATTTTCCAGACTAAAGGATCTAATGCACAGGAAATTATTACCACAATAAAAGAACAATTAGATGTTATTGAAAAAGATCTTCCAGATGGTATCGAGATCTTTATACCTTATGATACCAACAATTTCTTAAATGCATCTATAGATAAAGTAGTAAGCACGCTTTTAGAAGCTTTCTTCCTTGTATTTATTGTAGTTTTTATTTTCCTTCAGGATTTTAGATCTACACTTATTCCGGCAATTGCGGTTCCAGTATCTATTATTGGTACTTTCTTTTTCTTGAATCTATTTGGATACTCCATCAACTTACTTACCCTATTTGCATTAGTATTAGCAATTGGTATTGTGGTAGATGATGCTATTGTGGTGGTGGAAGCCGTGCATGCTAAAATTGATGAAGGCGCTAATAATGTTAAGAAAGCTACCGTTGGAGCCATGCACGAGATCTCTGGTGCAATTATCTCTATTACCCTGGTAATGGCAGCAGTATTTATTCCTGTTACTTTTATTCAAGGACCAACCGGAGTTTTCTACGAGCAATTTGGAGTTACGCTAATCATCGCTATTATAATTTCAGCAATTAATGCTTTAACCTTGAGTCCGGCATTGTGTGCTTTACTTTTAAAACCACATGATGCAAAGCAAAAAGGAAAAGAGAAAAAGAATCTTACTCCAACGTTTTTATACTAGTTTTAACCGCGGATTTAATGCAACTGTTCACAGATACGGACAATCTTTAAGTTTCTTATATAAGAACAAATGGATTACAGCTGTTATCTTAATTCTTGCCGTAGGTGGAATATGGTGGTCTTCTACTACAACTCCTACGGGATTTGTACCAGATGAAGATCGTGGAATTATCTTTATGAACGTAGAACTTCCTGCAGGTTCATCTATGGATAGAACCAATGAAGTAAACCAAAAACTTTACGAAAAGATCTCTCAACTTCCAGAAGTGAAAGGGTGCTTCTGTAATTAACGGAAGAAGTTTAATAAGTGGAGCGGGAAGTAATTATGGGCTTGGTTTTATTAGATTGAATGATTGGGATGAACGTAAAGATGACAGTCAGTCTATAAAAGCGGTAACCGGAAAATTATTCGGAATTGCAGCTACAATTCCTGAAGCTAATATTATTTTCTTTTCACCTCCAAGTATTCCAGGATTTGGTAACTCATCAGGTTTTACGGTAAACTTATTAGACAGATCTGGATCGAGCTTTGAAGAATTAGATAAAGTGAATCAAGAATTCATTCAGAAATTATCTGCTAGACCAGAAATTCAATATGCACAATCCTCATTCAATACTCGTTATCCACAATATGAGATCGAGTTGAATGTTCCTGTAGCTAAGAAATTTGGAGTACCAATTAGCAGTATATTTTCAACTTTACAAGGGTATATTGGAGGTGTTTATGCATCAGATTTCTCCAGATTTGGAAAGCAGTATCGTGTATATGTTCAATCTTTACCAGAAGACAGAACCCGAAAAGAAGATCTTGACAAATTATATGTAAGAACCGAAAGCGGAGAAATGGCTCCAATTACGGAGTTTATGACATTAAAGCGTGTATACGGACCTCAATCTGTAACCAGGTTCAACCTATTTAACTCTACTACATTAACTGGAGCAGTAAATCCGGGTTATAGTTCTGGAGATGCAATTAAGGCTGTAGAGGAAGTTGCTGCTACTTTACCGAGTAATTATAGCACTGCATATTCAGGTTTAACGAGGGAAGAGGTAAATGCAGGTAATCAAACTACCACCATTTTCATACTTTCTATTGTTTTTGTTTACTTCTTACTTGCGGCACAATATGAAAGTTATTTGTTACCCCTTTCGGTATTATTCTCACTGCCTTTAGGAGTGTTTGGAGCCTACATAACCACAAAATTTGCAGGATTAGAGAACAATATCTATTTCCAGATTGCCTTGATCATGCTTATTGGGTTGCTCGCCAAGAATGCGATTCTTATTGTAGAATTTGCCATACAGCGAAGAAAGAATGGAGAATCTATTGCAGATGCAGCTATAGACGGTGCAAAAGCCCGTTTAAGACCTATTTTAATGACCTCTTTCGCCTTTATTCTTGGATTAATGCCATTGGTGTTAGCAAACGGAGTTGGAGCCGCAGGAAACCGTTCTATTGGAACCGGTGCCGTAGGTGGACTTTTAATAGGAACTTTAACCGGGGTATTTGTAATTCCAATTTTATTTATTCTGTTCCAATGGTTACAGGAAAAAGTGGGTAAAAAACCGGAACCAGATACAATAGAGAATGAATAATCTGAACAAGAAATTTACAAAAATGAAAATCTTATATAAATCAAAATTCTTACTTCTTGGGATGGTTGCCCTTAGCTTACAATCTTGTTTTGTAGCTAAAGATTACAAGCGTCCAGAGAATGTTGTACCTCAACAAAATCTTTTCAGAACAGATGAGCTCCCTCAAGACAGCTTAAGTATGGCTGAGGTTTCGTGGAGAGATATGTTTACAGATCCTGTTTTAGATTCTTATATTGAAAAAGGACTTCAAAACAATTTGGATGTACGTATTGCACTTCAGCAAATATTGGCTGCAGAAGCTTACGTAAAACAAGGAAAAGCTGGTTTTCTTCCAACTCTAGGAATTTCAGGACAGGTTACGCATCAGGAATTATCAAAAAACAGTCAGTTAGGATCTTTTTTAAATGGTACTAGCGATCAATTTGATGTTACCGCAAATCTATCCTGGGAGGCAGACATTTGGGGAAAAATAAGAAGTAACAAAAGAGCTTTTGAAGCTTCCTACCTTCAGAGTGTGGCCGCACATCAAGCCATAAAAACCAGATTAATTGCCAATATCGCCACCAGTTATTATCAGTTATTGGCTTTAGATGAACAAAAGAGAATCACAGAAACTACTATTGAAACCAGACAAAAAGGGCTGGAAACCACTCAGGCTTTAAAAGAAGCAGGAAATGTTACTGAAGTTGGCGTAAAGCAAACCGAAGCGCAGTTATACACTGCGAAAGCTATTTTGATAGATATTAATAATGAAATTAGATTGTTGGAGAATTCTCTTTCAATTCTTTTAGGAGAAGCTCCTCAAGACATTCAAAGAGGAGATCTAAACGAGCAGGAAATTACTACAGATCTTGAAGTAGGCGTTCCTATGCAATTATTGAAAAATAGACCAGATCTTATTGCCGCAGAATATAATTTGGTAAATGCATTTGAACTTACCAATGTGGCTAGAAGTAATTTTTATCCTTCGTTAAGATTAACGGCAAATGGTGGATTTCAAAGTATAGATATCGACAAATTATTTAGTGTAAACTCGCTTTTTGCTACCTTGGTTGGCTCTCTAACCGAACCCATTTTTAATGGAAGAAAGATAAGAACTCAATATGAAGTAGCTCAATCTCAAAAAGAGCAAGCAGCACTTAATTTTGAAAAATCTTTGTTAACAGCAGGAAAAGAGGTTTCTGATGCCTTATATAATTACAAAGCAAGTACAGATAAAATAGAAGTGAAAACTATGGAATTCCAGGCATATTCTGATGCTACAGGATATTCTGAAGAATTGCTAAAAAATGGATATGCTAATTATTTAGAGGTCTTAACAGCAAGACAAAATGCCTTAAGTTCTCAATTAGATCTTGTTAATGCCAGGTTCAATCAGTTAAAATCTGTGGTAGATCTATACAGAGCCCTGGGTGGAGGATGGAGATAAAATTTTAATCCCTCATTGAGGGTTTAATTCCCTGAGGCTTGCCTCGAATTTTTAAAAGTATCTTCCAGTTCATACCTCATGGGCTTGTCCCGAACTTCTTGATTATGTTTATTAGTTGAAAATCCGCTCTATAACTTTTTTATAGAGCGGATTTTATTTTTACTTACATTAAAACATCTTCATAATCTGAAGTTCGTTCTAAGAACTTCTTAGCAAATGGGCAAGTGGGTTTTATCTTTAAATTATTCTTTCTTGCAAACTCCACGCCGGCAAGAACAAGTTCTTTCCCTACACCCTGACCTTCAAACCCAGTATGAACTTCAGTATGATTAATATTTATCATTTCCTCACCCATCCCACTTATACGTCATCAAGCCTGCTTTTGTTTCCTCTATATAAGCCTCAAAATGGCCCTTTTTCTCTTCGTTAAATTGTTTGATCTCCATAAGATTTATACTTTTCAATTAAGATTAATCTCTACAAATTTTGCTTTTCCACATCAAAACTTAGTTTTACCTCAAGTTCTATTGATATAACCATAAACGCACCAAATTCAACAACTTCTCTACATCTACAGGTTTAGTAAGATAATCATTGGCTCCTGCTTCCAGGCTTTTCGCTTTATCTTCTGGCATTGCTTTAGCGGTTAATGAAATAATTGGTAGATCTTCCCAAATTGTATTTTTTCTTATCTCTGTAGTTGCCTCATATCCATTCATAATTGGCATCATAACATCCATAAGTACAATATCGATATCTTTTTCTTTCTCCAATTTTTCGATTGCTACTTTTCCATTATCTGCCACAACTACTTTCATCCCAGCATCGGTTAAAGCTTTGGTAAGGGCATAAGAGTTTCTGCTATCATCATCTACAACCAGTACTTTTTTATCTTTTAGCACGTGTTTAGGATTATGCAATTCTGCCATTATCTTCTTTTGCCTGGTAGAAAACTTGCTCCCGTCGCTATGTAAGTATAAAGAAACCTCATCTAAAAGCACCTCTGGAGAAGACGCGCCTTTAATTACAATACTATCTGTAAACTTGTATAATTCCTTAAGCTCAGCCTTGGTAAGCTCTTTTCCGGTATAAATTACCACTGGCAGATCTGTTGTTTTCTGACTTGATTTCAGTTTCTTAAGCATGTCAAATCCGGTGGTATCTGGAAGCGTAAGATCAAGGATAATACAATCAAAAGTTTTAGATTCTAATTTTACTAAGGCTTCTTTCCCAGTTGTAGCACTGGTAATATTAATCATTTTATTCTTCAATAAACTTTCGAGCGCTTTTAAAGTTGGCCTGTCATCTTCAATAATTAAAAGTTCCTTGTTCTGAGTTTTGTGTAATTTTTCGATCTTTTGAATTGCATTCTCAAGAATCTTTTCAGAAATAGGCTTTTTTGAAAAGTCCATTGCACCCATATTATAGGCCTCACGACTTTGATCTTTGGCAGACATGAAGAACACAGGGATATGTCTTGTTTTTAAATTGAATTTTAAATGATCTAGCACAACAAGTCCTTTTAGATCTGGTAAATTTTCATCTAAAAGAATCCCGTTTGGCTGAAATTTAGCAGCTAATTTCATCCCCTCTTTTCCATCATTAGCAATTATTAATTTAACCCCATATTTGCTAACTATCTTCTTTACTATTTGTGCAAAAGCTTTGTCTTTATTGATTATTAAAAGGGAATATTCTGAAACTCTAAGGTTCTCTCTGTCATCCAGAACAGCATCTTCAGATCTATCTTCAGATTTGTTGGTTTCTACTTCTGGCTCTTCTCTATTTACAAATTGAGGCTTTATTGGTTCATTATAAGAAGAAATAGCTTCATCTAATTCTTTAATTGGGGCTTTGGTAAGATCTACAGGTACAAATACGGTAAAAACACTTCCTTTCCCCTCAACGCTGTCAATATGAATTTCACCTCCTAATAGTCTGGATAATTCTCTAGAAATTGTTAATCCAAGCCCTGTTCCTCCATATTGGCGACTGGTTCCACCTTCAGCCTGCTGAAAGGCTTCAAAGATCATCATACGTTTTGCTTCAGGAATTCCAATTCCTGTATCGGTTACAGAGATCTCCAAAACTTCAGATTTTGAAATGGTAATATCTCTAAAAGTTACACCAGCTTCAGGTTTGCCTATAGAAACACTTACAGATCCTTCTTGAGTGAACTTTATAGCATTAGAAATAAGGTTTTTGATGATCTGTTCTAAACGTTGCCCATCAGTAATAATATTATCAGGCGAATTGGATTTGCGTTTAATAACAAATTTCAGCTTTTTAGATTTCGCTAGAGGAACAAACTGGTTCTGTAAATTGTTCACCAAACTATCCAAAGCAACATCTTCAGCATGAATTTGTAATTTTCCAGCTTCCACTTTAGAAAGATCCAGAATATCATTAATAAGATTGAGCAGGTTGAGCCCTCCTTCATAAATAATAGTCGCCGCCTTTTGCTGATCTTTATAAAGGTTTCCTTTATTATTATCGCTAAGATCTTTAGATAGAATCAATAAACTATTTAATGGGGTTCTTAGCTCATGAGACATATTGGCTAAGAATTCTGACTTATACTTACTGGCAAGCTCCAATTCTTTCGCTTTTCTTTCTACTTCTACTCTACTAAATTGAAGGTCTTCTTTCTGCATCTCCAAATCCTGCGTTTTAGACTCCAGGTCATCATTCGCCATTTGTAATTCCTTACTCTGAATTTGAAGTTTTTCCTGTTGATTCAACAATTCTTCAGATTGTCTTTGAGATTCTTCAAGTAAGTCTCTCATTTTTTCTCTATCTACCGAAGAATTTGTGGTAATAGCGATGTTTTCTCCCACAGAGCGCACTAGTTCTAACTGATTATCATTAAAAGATTCAAAAGAACCAATTTCTATCACCCCTTTTACTTCTCCATCTATAATAAATGGCTGCACCAAAATATTCTTCGGGCTTCTATCTCCCAGGCCGGAAGAAACACTAATATAATCTTGCGGAATTGCCGAAAGCACGATCGCTTCTTTTTCTAAAGCAGCTTGTCCTACAAGACTCTCTCCAAATTCGAACGTGGTTTTTAGACGATTTTCGTTGCGTAAATGCATAAGAAGCGGTCATCCTCAACTGTTTCTTATCGTTTTCTTTTTCAGCAAGATAAATAACCCCAACCTGACCATTTAAGTATTTAGTTAGGTAAGAAATAATGTTTTTAGATAAGGTTACCAGATCTTGTTCCCCACGCATTCTGTCGTTAAGCCCTGCTTGTCCGGTCTTGATCCATGCCTCATTTTCATTCTCTTCTGAAATTCGTTTCAGGTTCTCGGTCATCGTGTTCAAGGCGATCCCTAATTGATCGGCCTCACTACGAAGGGGCATCTCAATAGCAAAGTTACCTTCTGCAATTGTATTTGCCGCTTTTACAATTGTGGTGAAGGAATCCACCATCGCATTAATATTGTTCTTAAGTTCCTGTACTTCTCCTTTCACCTCCACGTCAATCTTTCTAGAGAAATCTCCACGTGCAAGGGCGGTAGATACTCCTGCAATATCTCGTACCTGAGAGGTAAGGTTGCTCGCCATTTGGTTCACATTATCTGTAAGATCTTTCCATGAACCTGCTACGTTTGGTACTTCTGCCTGACCTCCAAGTATACCTTCGGTTCCCACCTCACGTGCCACGTTGGTTACCTCATCTGCAAATATGTTCAAGGCATCTACCATGATGTTAATGGTGGTAGAAAGTTCTAATACCTCGCCTCCTTTTCCTTGTTCCGAAATCTTTTGTGATAAATCCCCGTTTGCTACCGCTGTGGTTACCGATGCAATTTCCCTCACCTGTGTGGTAAGGTTACTCGCCATCGTGTTTACGTTATCTGTAAGTCCTTTCCAGGTACCTGCAACGTTTGGCACTTTTGCCTGACCTCCAAGCATACCTTCGGTTCCCACCTCACGTGCCACACGAGTTACCTCGGCCGCGAATACGTTTAGGGAATCCACCATCTGGTTAATAGTATCTTTTAGTTCTGCAATCTCCCCTTTTACATCAATAGAGATCTTTTGAGATAAATCTCCGTTTGCTACCGCAGTTGCTACATTTGCTATTTCCCTTACCTGGCTGGTAAGATTAGATGCCATGGTATTCACATTTCCGGTAAGATCTAACCAGGCTCCGGCCACGTTTGGCACTTCTGCCTGACCTCCTAACATTCCTTCGGTTCCTACCTCACGAGCCACACGGGTTACCTCATTAGAAAGAATATTTAAGGAATCCACCATCGTGTTGATAATAGTAGAAAGTTCTAATACTTCTCCCCCTTTTTCTTCTTCTGAAATCTTTTTAGATAAATCTCCGTTCGCTACCGCTTTTGTTACCGATGCGATCTCCCTCACCTGAGTGGTAAGGTTAGATGCCATGGTATTTACATTTTCTGTAAGTTCCCACCATGCACCACCAACGTTTGGCACTTCTGCCTGACCTCCAAGAATACCTTCGGTACCTACCTCTCGAGCCACACGGGTTACCTCATCTGAGAAAATGTTCAGGGAATCCACCATCGTGTTGATGGTCTCTTTTAATTCTGCTATTTCACCTTTAGCTTCAATGGCAATCTTTTGTGCTAAATCTCCTTTTGCTACCGCAGTTGCAACATTTGCGATCTCCCTTACCTGAGTGGTAAGGTTGGATGCCATATAATTCACATTATCGGTAAGATCTTTCCAGGTTCCTGCAACATCTGGCACATCTGCCTGACCTCCAAGAATACCCTCTGTACCTACCTCCCGCGCCACACGAGTTACCTCATCTGAGAAAATGTTTAGGGAATCCACCATCTGGTTGATGGTATCTTTAAGTTCTGCAATCTCTCCTTTTACATCAATAGTAATTTTTTGAGAAAGGTCACCATCTGCTACCGCAGTTGCAACATTAGCAATTTCCCTCACCTGAGTGGTAAGGTTACTCGCCATGATATTCACATTATCTGTAAGATCTTTCCAGGTTCCCGCTGCACTTGGCACTGTAGCCTGACCTCCAAGTTTACCTTCGGTTCCAACCTCACGCGCAACACGAGTTACCTCGGCCGCAAATAAGGTTAAGGAGTCTACCATGCTGTTTATAGTATTGGAAAGAATTAATACCTCGCCTCCTTTTCCATCTTCAGTAATTTTTTGTGTAAGATCACCCTGTGCAACAGCAGTAGTTACAGAAGCAATTTCCCTTACCTGATTGGTAAGGTTACTCGCCATGGTGTTTACATTATCTGTTAAATCCTTCCAGGTTCCTGCAACATCTGGCACTTCTGCCTGACCTCCTAATTTTCCTTCGGTTCCTACTTCCCGTGCCACACGAGTTACCTCATCTGAGAAGATGTTCAGGGAATCCACCATCTGGTTGATGGTATCTTTTAATTCTGCAATTTCCCCTTTTACATTAATGGAAATCTTTTTTGAAAGGTCACCATTCGCAACCGAAGTTGCTACACCTGCGATCTCCCTTACCTGAGCGGTTAAGTTAGATGCCATAGTGTTTACGTTTACCGTAAGATCTTTCCAGGTTCCTGCAACATCCGGCACATCTGCCTGTCCTCCTAATTTTCCTTCAACTCCCACCTCACGAGCCACGTTTGTTACCTCTGCAGCAAAAATGTTCAGGGAGTCAACCATTCTATTTATGGTAGTAGAAAGTCCAAGTACTTCCCCACCTTTTCCTTCTTCTGTAATTTTTCGTGAAAGATCTCCATCTGCAACCGCAGTGGTTACTCCCGCAATTTCCCTTACCTGTTCGGTAAGATTACTCGCCATCTGGTTCACATTGTCTGTTAAGATCTTTCCAGGTTCCGGAAACGTTAGGCACACTTGCCTGCCCTCCAAGTTTTCCTTCAACTCCTACCTCACGAGCCACTTGAGTTACCTGTTCAGCAAAAATATTCAAACTTCCCAGGGTTCGGTTGATCACATCGGCCATGGCTCTAAAATCTCCCGTAACCGTTAGGCTAAATTTATCTTCAAGTTTTCCTCCTGCAATACTGTTAAGAATTCTACTTACTTCAAGTACTGGTTTTGCAATAGCTTCAATAAGGATATTAATGTTATCTATCATATCCTTCCATACCCCGGTAGAAGCTTTAAATTCTGCTCTGGCATCTAAGTTTCCTTCTATACCACCTACTCGAGATATTCTAGATACTTCTGTACTTACCCCCCCAATCATTTCAACCATGGTATTGTAAGCCTCAGAGACATCGGCAAATTTATCATTTCGTTCTTTAGACAATCGAACAGAAATATCTCCTTCCCTAAAAGATTCCAGTGCAAATATGAGTCTATCTAGCTGTTCATGCATATAATCGCTATCCTTGAACATTTCTTCATCAGATACCCTTTTGGAATTCCTTACAAGTGGACGTTTAGCCGGTATAGTTTTCCTGGAAGCGGTCTTATTAGCTGCTTTTGGGGTTGTAGTTTTTTTTGGCATTTTGATTGGTAGGTTTTAATTTATCTGCTAAATAAATAGGTATTATCTAAGATCTGGTGTTGTTTTTTAAAGGGGAGTAAAATCGGGATTTATATTCATATAATTTTAGGATGACTTGTTAAATAAAACTAAAATTATGAGTCATAATGCAGGAAAAACCATTAAATAACCGAATAGACAAACGGTCAATCCCTCTATTTTAGGGGGCTCCGAATACTTTACTGCTAATAATTATCAATTTAACAACTGTTTAATCTAAAAATGATTGATTGATTTTATCGATATTATTCATATTTTTGACGAATGCAGAGAAGCATCCCGAAAGCATAAGAGTATCACTTTTTTTTGCGTTAATTTTCTTATTAGAACTACTGTATTTCAAATAGTTAAATAGCAATCGGTAAATATTTGCATAAAATATTTTAAGTTTTAAGGACAGCCAAATCGAAAGGAAATTTAAGAAATATGAATATTTTCCTGATCTGAGTAGGTTCTATAGGAATAAGCAATTAGACAAAAAGAAACATTATGAATAAAATTTTACTAGTTGAAGACGATTATCATTTAGGTATTATACTTAATGATCAGCTTGAAATGAATGGGTATGATGTTACCCTTTTAAGACTTCCAAATAAAACAGTTGAACATCTTCAAGAAGAAAAATTCGACCTGGTAATTATGGATAAATTATTGAGCGGAGTAGATGGAACTCAAATTTGTTCTCAAATAAGAAATACGGAAGGTGTTTCTGATGTTCCTGTTCTAATGATGTCTGGACTTGATGGAGCAAGATCTATTTGTTTAGCTGCTGGAGCAGACAATTTTATCGCTAAACCGTTTGAAGTAAAACCTTTAATGGAAAGTATAGAGGCTACTATTAATAAAGTGAAGAATGCATAAGTGAGCTTTACAGATCGAAAATTTACTCTGTGAATTACAACATATTGGAATGTCCCGGAAACAATAATATTTCCGGGATTTTTTATTTAATTTAATTTTCCGCCTTTGGCAGTCCACCAGGGATGCACTTCTACTTCCAATCTCCCCGCTTTTACCATGGGGTCTAAATTCGCAAGACTATCTGCTTCCTTTAAAGTTCTAGTATTGTAGACCACAATACCTCGCACCTCTCCATTATCATCAAAAGGTCCAATTAAACTAGCATAACCTTCTTTTGCCATTCTGCTTAAATGTGCCAAATGTTTAGTTTGTAATTGAGCAGCCTCGGTAGAATCCTGACTTCTAGTCTTTCCACTTTTAAGAAAGACCATAAAATATTGTTGCATTAAAAAGGTGGTATCCCCTTCAGTATAAATAAAAGTTTGATATCCGTCTTGCTTTAATTTTTCGGCTCGCTCTTCTACACTTAATTCTGGAGTTTCAGGATGCTGAATTTCTACAGTTTCAGTTTTTTCGATAGTATTGGTTTTGTCATTTTTACAAGCTATAAGAAGCGTTGCGCTAAACAATAAGAAAATAATTCGTTTCATAATTATGAGATTTTCCAATTATTAAATGGATTTTTAGTTAGTAATGAATTGTAATATTTTTGATCTCCGGTTACTTCTTCTCCCAGCCAATCTGGCTTTGTAAATTTTTCATCTTCAGATTCTAATTCTATTTCTGCTAAAAGCAAGCCTTTATTTTCTCCATAAAATTCATCTACTTCATAAATATGACCCTCTACATCTACCAAAAATCGTGATTTATCTATCATTCCCGGCTCACAAATCTTCAGTAAAGATTCTGCTTCTCTCTAAAGGAATTTCTTTTTCCCATTCAAATCTAGAGAGTCCATTTTCTGATGATTTTCCCTTTACAGTAATATAAGCTTCGTTATCTCTAATTCTTATTCGTACCGTACGCTCAGGATCAGAATTTAAATATCCCTGCTTGATTCTAGAACTGTCAAAAGCTTGAGTCTTAAATTCTGCAGATTTTACCAGGAATTTTCTTTCTATCTCTAACATGATTTTTCAACTTTTTAGTTAGCCTTCTTACTTATTTCAATAATCTCATCAGATTCCAAAATTTGCTGCTTATATCCATTTTTAGCAACCCATTTCATGGCATCTCGCTATTTGCTCGGGATGAATGGATCTATATTTTTTCAAGCCTCCCACCATTAAAAAATTAAATACAGACATTGCATTTTTTGGCAACATTTTCCCAAAACCTAGCTTTCCTCTCTATCCCCAGAAATTAACGAAGGCTGAAAGATGTAAGTATTTTGAATATTTTGTGCCAGTACTTCTTCTTGCATTTCACCTTTTACTTTATTGTAAAAAACACTGCTATTAGAATTAGCTCCAAGAGCTGAAATAACAACATATGTATTTATGTTATTTTGCTTTGAAAGCTTAGCTGCAGCAACAGGAATACCTTTATCTATTTTTTTATATTTTTCTTTATCCGGGGTTTTGCTTTTGGTAGTACCTATACATACATACACTTCATCTGCCTTAAAATTCTGCTGTTCTTTTTCCAGCTGAAACATGTCTATTATAATATTCTTCAATTTTGGGATCGGGATTATTTACAGAACTTCTGGAAAATAATTTTACTTTTTCATAATCGGGATCTTTCAAAAGTTTCTCTAATAAAATTCCTCCCGTAAGGCCGGTAGCTCCTAAAATAATAGCTGTTTTTTTCATGGTATAAATGTCTCTCTCAAAGATAAGATTTTGTACTGATGTTTTAACAAGTCAATTTCAGGCTTTATAATTGGAATCAGGCTTATAATACTTAAGATTGGCTAAATTTGTACTGTGAAAGAAGACCTGCATAAGAGAAAGATCATCCATGTAGATATGGATGCATTTTATGCATCTGTAGAACAACTTGACAATCCTGAATTGGTAGGAAAACCAATTGCTGTGGGAGGAAGTGCAGAACGCGGGGTAGTAGCAGCGGCTAGTTATGAAGCTAGAAAATTTGGGGTGAGAAGTGCCATGAGCAGCATTATTGCCAAACGCAATTGCCCAGAACTTATCTTTGTAAAACCTAGATTTGAGCGCTATAGAGAAGTTTCCAATCAAATTAGGGAGATATTTCTTGAATATACAGATCTGGTAGAACCGCTTTCTTTAGATGAAGCCTATTTAGATGTTACCGAGAATAAAAAAGGAAATCCTAGTGCAACGCTTATCGCGAAAGAGATACGAGCTAAGATCAAAGAGAAAGACAGGATTAAATGCTTCAGCGGGCATCTCTATTAATAAGTTTATCGCAAAAATTGCAAGTGATCATAACAAACCTAACGGACAGAAAACGGTAAATCCGGAAGAGGTGGAGGAGTTTTTGGAAAAATTACAGATCAGAAAATTTCATGGCGTTGGGAAAGTAACGGCAGAGAAAATGTATCAGTTTGGCATCTTCAACGGATTTGATCTGAAGCAAAAATCTGAAGAATTTCTAACCGAGCACTTTGGAAAGAGCGGCGCTCATTATTATAAAGTGGTTAGAGGAATTCATTTAAGCGAAGTAAAACCGGATAGAATAAGAAAATCTCTAGGTGCAGAAAGAACTTTTGACAACAATATATCTTCTGAAATTTTTATGCTGGAAAGACTTGAGAATATTTCCGAAGAGATAGAAAGAAGGCTAAAAAAAGGAAAAGTTGCCGGCAAAACAGTCACTTTAAAGATCAAATACAGCGATTTTAGTCAGCAAACCAGAAGCAAGACCTTATCTTATTATATCTCTGATAAAGACCTGATCTTAGAAACCGCCAAAGAGCTTCTGTATCAGGAAAAGATGAAAGAATCTGTAAGATTATTAGGAATTACCTTATCTAATTTGAATACCGGAAAAGAGGAAGAAAAGGAGAACAATAAAGAGATTGCTGTTCAGTTAAAATTTGAGTTTTAGCATTTCAGAAATAAAATAATTTGGTTTAATTCTTTAAAAAAAGCCACGAATACACTAATAAAATTATTTGTGTATTCGTGGCTATATAATTTTAATTGCTTTTAGTTAATAACTAAAACGTCTCGACTCCGCTCGACGTGACAATCAATTATAGTTATTCAATTTCAGAAACACGAAGGGTATTTACCATTCCACGATCTGTAATTGGCATAGCTGCAAGATTGATCAAGAAATCTCCTTTAGCAACATATTTATTTTTTCGAGCGATTTCATTTATATCCTCAATAGTTTCATCTGTACTTACAAACTTGTCATAATAGAAAGCCTTAACTCCCCAAAGTAAACTTAGTTGAGAAAGAATTCTTCTGTTTGAAGTAAATACCAAAATATTAGATTCTGGCCTCCATGCAGAGATCTGGAAAGCAGTATAACCACTATTTGTTAAGGTACAAATTGCCTTTGCCTTGATCTCGTTAGCCATAATAGCGGCATGATAACAAATAGCTTTTGTAATGTATCTTTTAGTACGCACGTGTGGCGGATCATGCGGAACTTTAATTAAAGGTGAGTTCTCTACACTTTGAATGATCTGCGACATTTTCTCTATAACCTGAACAGGATAATTTCCTACTGAAGTTTCTCCACTTAACATCACCGCATCTGCACCATCCATAACGGAGTTTGCAACATCATTAACCTCTGCTCTTGTTGGAGTAAGACTAGTGATCATTGTTTCCATCATTTGGGTAGCAATAATTACAGGAATTCTTGCTTTTTTAGCTATAAGCACTAATTGCTTCTGAATTAAAGGAACTTCCTGAGCAGGAATTTCAACTCCTAAATCTCCACGAGCTACCATCAACCCATCGCAATAAGCAACAATCTTATCTATATTTTTAACCCCTTCCGGCTTTTCGATTTTTGATATGATTGGAATTTTGTGATCGCTATGCTCACTTATTAATTTTTGTAATTCCATCAAATCTTCCGCATGTCTTACGAAGGAAAGTGCTATCCAATCTACTTCCAGTTCACAAGCAAAAATGGCATCTTTAACGTCTTTCTCTGTTAATGCTGGAAGTGAAATATTTGTATTTGGAAGGTTTACTCCTTTTTTAGATTTTAATGGTCCACCTTGAATAACTTTAGCAACAACTTCATCTTTTTTATTGGTACTTACAATTTCAAAAATAAGTTTTCCATCGTCTAAAAGAATACGTTCCCCTTTCTTCACGTCTTGTGGAAAGGTTTCATAATTCATATAAACTTTCTCTGCATTACCTTTAAAAGGTTTCCCGGTAGCAAACACAATTCTATCTCCTGGGCTTACTATAACTTCCTCTTTCATCACCCCAACTCTAAGTTTTGGGCCTTGTAAGTCTCCTAAAATAGCTGCAGTATAACCAAATTCTTCATTTAATTCGCGTATCATTTTAACACGTTCCCGTACATCTTCATAATCTGCATGCGAAAAGTTAATTCTAAACACATTAACGCCTGCCTCAAGCATATCTTTTAATACAGATTTCTCACTGGTAGCAGGGCCCAATGTGGCCACAATCTTTGTTCTTTTGTTTACTGGCATTAGTCTAAAATTAAATTGTTCTTTGATTTTAGTTGATTGGCATCAACCATATATGTTGTAATTACTTGTGGTATAAAAGCAATCTTATTTACTATGCTTTGTTCTTCCCCTTCTATATCATCTTCAATCTTTAAAAAATAATCTACCTCTTTATATTCTGGAATGAGATAGGTGATTTTAGATGAAACTTCCTCTTCAATAAACAACGAGCCAGAACTCACAACTTTTTTTACAGGTCCCTTTATACTTATTTTTTATAAGATGATAGCTGCGGTAATTTTCCGGTTCTTTAAATTCGAAAAGAGGATAAAGGGCCTGAATTTCTCCATGGTTAAAATCCAGATCAAACCGGGAGCGTTGCAAGCGAAGGTGAAGATGCTTATTTAAAAAATAAGCCATTTTATACTCTTCTATAGAACTATGAATAGCCACTAATTGATAATCTTCTACATCATCAAATTCCAATTTGTGAGACAACATACTTCTAATCTTTAATGCTAAAGATATAATAAGATTGCTAAATTCTAAAGATTAGAGGCTATATTTTAGGATATTTCTACGAAAACGTTATAGCTGTAACCGATTGATTAATCGGTTTCTATTTTATTCTGAAGTGCGTAATAGGCGCGTTTTGAGGCTTTTTCTTCAGCCTTTTTCTTAGAAGTGGCTCTTGCTTTTGCAACTACCCTTTCGTCAATTCTCAATTTTACCGCAAAATGCTTAACCTCATCATTTCCGGTATCGTCATAAACTTCATAATTAAAGGTCTTCTTGGTTTTTTGACACCATTCAATTAAAAGACTCTTATAGCTTATCACTTTTCCTTCCAATTGTTCAATATCTACATAAGGATTGATCACTCGATCATAAATGAACTTTTTGCAATATTTATATCCTTTGTCCCAATAGATTGCACCAATAAGCGCTTCGAATAAGTTACCGTGAATGTTGGCGCCAAATTGTTCTTTAGGAATATTGGTTTGGACAAAATCTATAAGATTTAGATCTTTTCCCAATTCATTTAAATGTTTTCTACTAACAATCTTAGAGCGCATTTTGGTAAGGTAACCTTCATTACCACCAGGAACTGTTTTAAATAGATAGGCTGCAATAACTGCACTTAACATGGCATCTCCTAAGAATTCCATGCGTTCAAAATTCACAGCGTTTCCTTCCTGATCTTTTTGATTAAGAGAACGATGGGTAAATGCTTTTTTGTAATGACTTATATTCTTAGGCTTAAAACCCAGGATTTTCTGAATAGCAATAAAAAAATTCCCGTCTTTAGAAGAGCGGGAATTTAATATGTTGCGAATAACACTCATAATTATAAGCTTATTCATCTAACTTTTTAAATAGTACACAGGCGTTATGACCACCAAATCCAAATGTATTGCTCATTACAACTTTAACATCGCGTTTTTGGGCTTTGTTAAGGGTAAGGTTCAATTCCGGATCTATATTTTCATCTGCGTGCTCATGATTAATAGTTGGAGGAACAATTCCGTGCTGCATAGACAAGATTGCCGATACCGCTTCAATACCTCCAGCTGCACCTAAAAGATGCCCGGTCATAGATTTTGTAGAATTGATATTAATATTCTTGGCATGTTCCCCAAATACTTTTGAAATAGCTTTTAATTCTGCTACATCTCCCAAAGGAGTAGAGGTTCCATGCGTATTAATATGATCTACATCTTCCGGTTTTAGACCAGCATTTTGCAAACAACTTTCCATCACCGCAATTACGCCCAACCCATCTGGATGTGGGGCCGTCATATGATAAGCATCAGATGATAGTCCACCTCCAACAAATTCAGCATAAATTTTTGCGCCACGTGCTTTTGCGTGCTCATACTCTTCCAAAATAAGAGCTCCGGCTCCTTCTCCTAAAACAAAACCATCTCTGGTAGCGTCAAAAGGTCTGGAAGCTGTTTCAGGGCTTTCATTTCTAGTAGAAAGAGCGTGCATTGCATTAAACCCGCCCATTCCGGCTTTGGTTACCGCTGCTTCAGATCCACCTGTAACAATAACATCGCTATATCCCAAGCGAATATTATTCAAGGCATCAAACATAGCATTGGCTGCAGAGGCACATGCAGAAACCGTAGTATAATTGGCTCCCATAAACCCATGACGAATAGAAATATTACCCGGGGCAATATCTGCAATCATCTTAGGAATAAAGAACGGATTGAATCTTGGAGTACCATCACCTTCAGAGAAAGTTAATAACTTCATCTTGAAAAGTTTCCAGTCCACCAATTCCAGCTCCCCAAATTACCCCAACACGATGCTTGTCTACAACATCCAGGTCTATACCTGAATCTTTTATAGCTTCATCTGAAGCTACAATTGCATACTGAGCAAATCTGTCGAGTTTTCTGGCTTCTTTACGATCAAAAAAATCGAGTGCATTAAAATTTTTGAGCTCACAAGCGAATTTAGTTTTGAATTTTTCGGTATCAAAGTAGGTGATAGGGGCGCTTCCGCTTTTACCAGCCACCAATGCGTTCCAATATTCTTCAACATTGTTCCCAATAGGTGTCAGGGCTCCTAAGCCTGTAACTACAACTCGCTTTAACTCCATATAGTACTACTCTTTTTTTATTTTGCGTTTTCGATATAAGAAATTGCTTGACCAACTGTGGCAATGTTTTCTGCTTGGTCGTCTGGAATTTGGATATCAAATTCTTTTTCGAATTCCATAATTAATTCCACAGTGTCTAATGAATCAGCGCCCAAGTCGTTGGTGAAGCTGGCTTCGTTAACAACTTCATTCTCGTCAACTCCCAATTTGTCAACGATAATCGCTTTTACTCTTGATGCAATGTCTGACATAATATTCTATTTTAATTTTGATTAGGTGGCAAAAATAAAAAACTTTATTTTAAAACCGGTTTTTACTTTAAAAATGTGAGGGTAATTTACGGAAATTTCATTTAAACCCTTTATTTTTACCCTTAATAATTGTTAATACCAGTATTTTGAATTCACCACAACACAGAGTATCAAAGAAGATCGTAGTTTTTGCCTCGGGTTCTGGTACCAATGCAGAAAATATCATAAAATATTTCCAAAAATCGGATTTAGCCAAAGTTGTGGCCGTTTTTTCCAATAAAAGAAGCGCAAAAGTGCTAAAAAGAGCTCACGATCTTGACGTAAAAGCGCTATATTTTGATAAACATGCTTTTGTAGACACCAATGAAGTACTAAATGTTTTAAAAGATATTAAACCAGATCTTATTGTATTGGCAGGATTTCTTTGGCTTTTCCCGGCAAAGATCTTAAGACAGTTTCCAAACAAGGTAATAAATATACATCCTGCCTTGTTACCTAAATTTGGAGGAAAAGGAATGTTTGGAGATAAGGTTCATGAAGCAGTAATTGATCAAAAAGAAGCCGAAACAGGAATTACCATTCATTATGTAAATGAAAAATATGATGAAGGGAAGATCATCTTCCAAAAATCAATTTCGGTAAAACCTCATTACAAATCTTCAGATGTTGCCTCAGAAATTCACAAATTAGAATATCAACACTTCCCGGTTGTTATTCAAAATCTTTTAGAATCTTAATAATTTGAATCAACCACAAGTTCACATTTATACCGATGGTGCCGCAAGAGGAAATCCTGGCCCCGGAGGATATGGCGTTGTTATGGAATGGGTAGGAAAACCCTACCGCAAAGAATTTGCTCAAGGCTTTAAGCACACTACCAACAATAGAATGGAATTACTTGCTGTAATAGAAGCTCTTAAAAAGCTTAAAAATCCAGGCACAGAAGTATTGGTTTTCACCGATTCTAAATACGTAGTAGACTCTGTAAAGAAAGGTTGGGTCTTTGGTTGGGAAAAAAAGAATTTCAAAGATCGAAAGAATACAGATCTCTGGAAAAAATTCTTGATTGAATACAGAAAGCACAAAGTAGATTTTAAATGGATAAAAGGCCATAACAATCATCCACAAAATGAGCGCTGCGATGTTTTAGCGGTTGAAGCTTCTAAACAACCCCGTCTATTATTAGATGAAGGTTTTACAGAGAGTTAAAAAGTACTAAATCATTCCCCTAAATTTCTAAAATTGCCCAACGCCTTGAAAAACAAAGCGTATATTTGCGGCAGAATTTCAAACATAATTATGAGTAAATTATTGATAGTAGGCACAGTAGCCTTCGATGCAATTGAAACCCCTTTTGGAAAAACCGATAAAATTTTAGGTGGAGCTGCCACATACATTGGTTTATCATCTGCACAATTTGATGTAGACAATGCTATAGTTTCTGTGGTAGGAGAAGATTTTCCTCAGGAACATTTAGACCTGTTAACTTCTAACGGAATTAACATTGACGGTCTTGAAGTTGTAAAAGGAGGAAAAACATTTTTCTGGAGTGGTAAATATCACAATGATCTAAACACTCGCGATACCTTAGACACCCAATTAAATGTATTAGCAGATTTTAATCCCGTAGTTCCACAAGCATATAAAGATGCTGAAATTGTAATGTTAGGAAATTTACATCCCCTGGTACAATTAAGCGTTTTGGAACAGGTAGACAATCCAAAATTAGTAGTATTAGACACCATGAACTTTTGGATGGATAATGCCTGGGACGATTTGATGAAAGTAATTGCTAAAGTTGATGTTATTACCATTAATGATGAAGAAGCTCGCCAACTTACAGAAGAGCACTCTTTAGTAAAAGCTGCAAGAAAGATCGAAAAGATGGGTCCTAAATATGTAGTGATCAAAAAAGGAGAACATGGTGCCTTATTATTCCACCAAGATCAAATCTTTTTTGCTCCGGCACTTCCTTTAGAAGAAGTTTTTGATCCAACAGGAGCAGGCGATACTTTTGCAGGAGGATTTACAGGATATCTTGCCAAAACAGAAGATCTATCTTTTGAAAATTTAAAGAACGCTGTTATTTATGGCTCCGGAATGGCTTCCTTTTGTGTTGAAAAATTCGGAACAGAAAGAATGACAGAATTAAAACAGGATGAGATTCAAGAACGCTTAAAAGAGTTTAAGAGTCTAACTCAGTTTGATATAGAATTAACGCCAACTAAAGCCCTGTAATTTCGGGGCTTTTTTTGTGACTAATATTTTTTAACCCTCGTTAACCCGAAAGGTCATTATTATGAGCGATGCTTTAAAACATGAGTGCGGTATTGCACTTATTAGATTACTTAAACCATTAGAATATTATAAAGAGAAATATGGTACTGCATTTTATGGAGTAAATAAAATGTACCTCTTAATGGAGAAGCAACATAACCGCGGGCAAGATGGCGCCGGTTTTGCTAGTATCAAATTAAACACTTCTCCCGGCGAAAGATATATTAGCAGATTGAGATCTAATGCTGCACAACCTATTCAGGATATTTTTAGCCAAATTAATGAGCGTATAAATGAAGAAATTCTGGCACATCCAGAATATGCTGATGATGTAGCGCTTCAGAAAAAAGAAATCCCTTATATAGGAGAACTTTTCCTGGGTCATGTAAGATATGGAACCTTTGGAAAGAACTCTATAGAGAGTGTTCACCCGTTCTTACGCCAAAACAATTGGATGCACAGAAATCTTATTGTTGCCGGAAACTTCAACATGACCAATGTATTCCAACTTTTTGATAATTTGGTGGAACTTGGGCAGCATCCTAAAGAAAGAGCAGATACGGTTACCGTAATGGAAAAGATCGGTCACTTTTTGGATGATGAAGTAAGAAAATTATATAAAAAGCTAAAAAAAGAAGGCTATACTAAAGTTGAAGCTTCTCCACTTATTGCAGATAGACTTAATGTTGCAAAGATCTTAAGAAAATCTGCTAAGAACTGGGATGGTGGATATGCTATGGCCGGATTATTAGGTCACGGAGATTCTTTTGTACTTAGAGATCCTTCAGGAATTAGACCTGCATATTATTATAAAGATGATGAAGTTGTTGTTGTAGCTTCAGAAAGACCGGTAATACAAACTGTTTTCAATGTAAAATTTGAAGATGTAAAAGAATTAGATCCAGGTCATGCTATAATCACCAAAAAAAGTGGTGAGGTAGACATCAAACAAATTTTAGAACCTTTAGAAAGAAAGGCATGTTCTTTTGAACGTATCTATTTCTCTCGTGGAAGTGATGCCGAAATCTATAAAGAGCGTAAGATGTTAGGTAGATTATTAATGCCGGAGGTATTAAAGTCTATTGATCACGACACTCTTAATACCGTATTTTCATACATTCCTAATACTGCTGAAACTTCTTTCTACGGAATGGTGGAAGCGGCTCAGGATGAATTGAACAAGCAGAAAAATCAAGCCATTCTTGATGAAAAAGAAACGCTTACAGATGAACGTCTCCAACAAATCTTAGCCCACAGGCTTAGAACAGAAAAGATCGCTGTAAAAGACGTAAAACTAAGAACCTTTATTACAGAAGACAGCAGTAGAGATGACCTGGTGGCGCATGTTTATGATATTACCTACGGGGTTGTAAAACCAGAAGATAATTTGGTAATTATAGACGATAGTATTGTACGAGGAACTACGCTGAAGAAGAGTATCATTAAAATGATGGATAGGTTAAAACCAAAGCAATTGGTTGTGGTTTCTTCTGCCCCTCAAATTAGATACCCAGATTGCTATGGTATAGATATGGCGCGCTCTAGAAGACTTTGTTGCTTTTAGGGCAGCATTAGAGCTATTAAAAGATACCAATCAGTTTGATATTGTAGAATCTGTTTATCATAAATGCAAAGATCAAATTGATTTGGAAGATACGGAGGTAAAGAATTTTGTAAAAGAGATTTATGAGCCTTTTACAGATCAACAAATTTCAGATAAAATTGCAGAGTTGTTAAGTGAGCCTGAGGTAAAGACCAAAGGTAAAGATCATTTACCAAACTGTAGAGAACCTTCATAAGGCCATTCCAGATAATTTAGGAGATTGGTATTTTACAGGAGATTATCCAACTCCGGGAGGTAATCGAGTGGTTAACAGGGCATTTATCAATTATTTTGAAGGAAATAAAGACCGTGCTTATTAAGCTAAGTCTTACAATTAATTAAATATTTTTAACGGCTAGAGTCGTTTAACTAATTTCTACGTAGTTCATCTAAAAGTGTTTGCGCAAGCTAAGTTATCATGTATATTAGCAAAGCCATAGCATAAGTAGGTTAAGTTCATGGTAGATTTGGGGCAAAAAAAGGTGGATTCTTATCCGCCTTTTTTTATTTTACAACAGTTTGTAATTCAATAAAAAAGCCTGCTACGAAGAACGTAGCAGGCTTTTTTTACACTCTAAACTAAATTATTTTTGCTTAGCATATCTGCTTGCAACTTCTTTCCAGTTAATAACGTTAAAGAAGTTCTCTATATATTCTGGACGTCTATTTTGGTAATGTAAATAGTATGCATGTTCCCAAACATCTAATCCTAAGATTGGAGTTCCACCGCATCCAACTTTTGGCATAAGTGGGTTATCCTGGTTAGGAGTAGAGCAAATTTCTACTTTTCCACCTTCATGTACACAAAGCCAAGCCCATCCAGATCCAAATCTCGTTGCTGCTGCTTTAGAGAATTCATCTTTAAAAGCTTCATAAGATCCAAAAGCATTATCTATTGCTTTGGCAAGATCACCTTCTGGTTTTCCTCCTCCTTCTGGAGACATTACTTCCCAAAAAAGACTGTGGTTATAAAATCCTCCTCCGTTATTTCTAACAGCGGTATTAGACATATCTAAATTCTTAAGGATATTTTCAATTGTTTTACCTTCAAGGTCTGTACCTTCAATAGCATCATTCAATTTACTTGTATATCCTGCGTGATGCTTATCATGGTGAATTTCCATAGTTTTAGCATCTATATTTGGTTCTAAGGCGTCAAACGCATATTTTAATTTTGGTAATTCAAAAGCCATAATTCTATCTTTTTTTGGTTATTATTCAATCAATTGTCCCAAATTTAGGCATTAAGCCGTTTATTAAAAATATTTTTGTGTTATAAAATACTTAAAGATTAAATTGCTTGGTAGATAAATTGCCATTTATTTAACTTAAAGCTTTCAGCTCTTTTTCAACTTCTAAATTAAAATTTTGTCTCAGAAGAATTTATTTACCATTTATAATGCTTCAGCCGGATCTGGAAAAACCTATACCCTTGTAAAGGAGTATATTTTATTATTGCTGAAAGCTGAGAAGAACGATTCCTATAAAAACATTTTAGCAATCACTTTTACCAATAAAGCGGTAGCCGAAATGAAATCGAGGGTGATAGCCACACTTTATAAGCTTACCAAATATTCTGTAGATGGAGAGCAGCAAGATCTTATGTTGGCACTTGCCCAGGAAACAGGTCTTACTTCAGAAGAAATAAAGATCAAGACCCAAAATATATTAAAGAGCATTTTGCATAATTATGCCGCTTTTGATATTTCGACTATAGACAGGTTTACTCATAAGATCATTAGAACCTTTGCGAAAGACCTTGGAATTCCTATAAATTTTGAAGTGGAACTTAATATTCAGCAAGTTTTAAAAGAAGCCGTAGATAGAGTAATTAACAGAGCCGGAGAAGATAAAAAATTAACGAAAGCCTTATTGAGCTACACTTTAGATAAGGCTGATGATGATAAGAGTTGGGACATATCTAAAGATCTATTTAAATTCTCGGGTTTATTAACTCAAGAAACTCACCAACCCTATATAGCATTATTAAAAGGAAAGACTTTAGCCGATTTCGAGGCTTATTCTAATAAGCTAAAAGAAGAATTAAAAACTAATGAAGATCAGATTTCTGAGGTTAGTTCTCAATTCTTTGAGATTACAAACAATGCTGCTCTTGAAAGATTAGATTTCTCGAGAGGATTATTGTTTGATTATTTCGCAAAACTAAAAGCCAAGAATTATAATGTTACGTTTGGAGCTAATTATCAAGATCAAATAGATGATGCCCCTTTATACGCCAAAAAAGTAGCCGAGGATAAAAAAGCAATTTTAGACCAAAACCAGGAGGTGATTGCATTATTATTTAAAACCTCTCGCGCTCTTATCTTCAAAAGAGAATATTTAAAAGAGATACTTAAAAATTTAAATCCGTTGTCCTTATTAAACGAGATTGCTCATTGAGATAGAAAATATCAAAAAAGAGAGGTCTCTGGTTCTAATTTCAGATTTTAACCCAACGATTGCAAAAGAGATCAACAATCAACCCGCTCCTTTTATATATGAGCGGCTTGGGGAGCGATATAGAAATTATTTTATAGACGAGTTTCAGGATACTTCAGAAATGCAATGGCATAACATGATTCCTTTAATAGATCATGCGTTATCTTCGGAACAGGTTCTAGGAGAAACTTCCAGTTTAACTTTGGTTGGAGATGCCAAGCAGTCTATCTATAGATTTAGAGGTGGTAAGGCCGAACAATTTATAGCGCTTTACAATCAGGAAAACCCTTTTAATGTTGAGAAGAACTTAAACAATCTTCCCAGTAACTATAGAAGTGCAGAAGAAATTGTGAAATTCAACAATTCCTTTTTTCAGTATGTTTCAGATAAGTTTCAAAACAAACTTTATAAAGAACTTTTTGAAAATAGCGGGCAAGAGGTTAAAATGAAATTTCCCGGGTATGTGAATATTTCATTTTTAGAGTCGGATAATAAAGAACATGAATATGAGGTTCATCCGGAAAAAGCCTTGGAGATCATTCAAAATTTAGATAGTAAAGGAATTTCTAAAAGCGACATTTGTATACTTACCAGAACCAAAAAGGAAAGTTTTGCCATGGCAAACTACCTGAGTGAGCATGGTATTTCTATAGTTTCTTCAGAATCCTTATTAGTTTCGAACGCGCCGGAAGTACATTTCATGAATTCAATTTTTGAATTCTCTCAGAATCCTTCCGATAAAAATATAAAATGGGACTTGCTGAGTTACCTCACCAACGCATTAAATGTAAAAGATCCACATAAGGTTATTGCTGAAAATCTTGAGAAAGAAGATCAGGAATTCTTTAGTTGGTTAATTGCCAATAATATTGATTTCAGCTTAGAAGAAATTCGAAATCTCTCGATGTATGAGGCTGCAGAGTATATTATTAGAACTTTCGATCTTATTCCAACTTCCAATGCATATCTGCAGTTTTACTTAGATTATATTTTTGAAAAAGTTGAAAAAAATTCAATAGGAATCCAGGAATTCCTTGAATTGTGGGAACAGGATAAAGATAAACTAAGCATTATCGCCCCGAAAACCGATGATGCTGTGCAGATCATGACCATTCATAAATCTAAAGGATTAGAATTTCCTGTTGTTATTTATCCGTTTGCCAATACCAAACTAAAAGATGTTAGTCGTGATCATTTATGGTTGCCGCTTCCGGACGGTTTAGATGATATTCCTGTTGGATATTTAAAAGCTTCAGAAAAAATGAAGAATTGGGGAGAAGTAGAATCTTCCGCCTATCAGGAAAAATTAGAGCAAAGTGAATTTGATAATATTAATGTGTTATATGTAGCATTCACCAGAGCTTCCAAACAGCTTTATATCCTATCAAATTTAGATCTTAAAAAGGGAGAGGAAGATGAAAAAGTGGTTTCTGGGTTGCTTATTGGGTTTCTAAAAACTAAGAATCTTTGGGATGATGCTAAATTTAATTATGAATTTGGGACTATAGAAAATGATAACCTTCAAATCAAGGAAGTAAATAATACTATTATACAAAAACATTTCTACTCTTCTCCTACCCGAAGCAACTCGGTAAAAATTGTTACTAACTCTAGTTCGCTATGGGATTCTGTTCAGGAAGAAGCTATAAATAAAGGCTTGTTGGTACATAATATTATGGCAGAGGTAGATACCGCAACAGATCTCCCTGCTGCCTTCTCAAAATTCACTTCAGAAGAAGATCTTGAGCAAAGAGGAACTAGCAGAATTAGAAAGTTTGATCTCTACCATCTTCACCCATCCGGACTTGGCAGCATATTATTCAGATTCTTATAAAATAATAAGAGAACGGGATATCATCAATCCACATGGCGAGATTTTAAGACCAGACAGGCTTAATATTAAAGACAATAAGGTGACCATCATCGATTATAAAACCGGAAGTATTCAATCTTACCATCAACAGCAAATGGATGAATATGCTTATGTACTTACACAAATGGGATATGAAGTAAGTAAAAAGATCCTCATTTATATTAATAATGAAGTGAACATCACTTTTGTATAAAAGATTTCTAATTTTGTAGAAAACAGAAAATATGTACGGAGCAATTAAAGAATACCTGGAAAAGGAAATTGAAGAGATCAAAGAAAATGGTCTTTATAAGAAAGAAAGAATCATCACTTCCCCACAGGGAGCAGAAATAACCATATCAACAGGAGAAAAGGTTTTAAACTTTTGTGCCAACAATTATTTGGGACTTTCTTCTCACCCAGAAGTTATTAAAGCAGCAAAAGATACTTTAGACTCTCACGGATTTGGAATGTCTAGCGTAAGATTTATTTGCGGAACCCAGGATATCCACAAAGAATTAGAGCATAAAATTGCAGAATTCTACGGAACAGAAGATACCATCTTATATGCTGCAGCCTTTGATGCTAACGGAGGTATTTTTGAACCCTTATTATCTCAGGAAGATGCTATCATATCAGATTCTTTAAATCACGCTTCTATTATAGATGGGGTAAGACTTTGTAAAGCTGCCAGATATAGATATGAAAATGGAAATATGGAAGATCTTGAAAAACAACTTCAAGATGCCAATGAAAAGGGAGCACGTTTTAAACTGATAGTTACAGATGGGGTATTTTCTATGGATGGTCTTTTAGCTCCTCTTGATAAAATTTGTGATTTAGCTGATAAATATGATGCTATGGTGATGATAGATGAATGTCATGCCGCAGGTTTTATTGGGGAAAAAGGAATTGGAACCTTAGAAGAAAAGAAAGTATTAGGAAGAATAGATATCATTACAGGAACATTAGGAAAAGCTTTAGGAGGAGCTATGGGTGGATATACAACTGGAAAGAAAGAAATAATTGATCTTTTAAGACAAAGATCAAGACCTTATTTGTTTTCTAATTCCCTTGCACCGGCAATTGTTGGTGCCTCTATTAAAGTTTTTGATATGCTTCAGCATGATACTTCTTTAAGAGATACTTTAGAAGAAAACACGAAATATTTCAAAAAAGGCATGAAAGAAGCAGGTTTCGATATTATAGATGGAGATTCTGCAATAGTTCCTGTAATGCTGTATGATGCAAAATTATCTCAAGCAATGGCAGACAGGTTACTAGAAGAAGGTATATACGTTATCGGCTTCTTCTTCCCAGTAGTTCCAAAGGAAAAGGCTAGAATTAGAGTTCAACTTTCTGCGGCTCATACTAAAGAGCATCTCGATAAAGCTATAGCCGCCTTTACAAAAGTTGGGAAAGAACTAGAGGTAATAAAATAATCTGATTATTAGACATTGTTAAATAATTTAGGTTTTATTAAATTATTAAGTATTATTTTGTTAAATTTCTAATTCCCTTTTAGAGTAAACAAAGCAATTTATCCACTTATTACACTCATAAACCCTTATAAAACGAGGGATTTAGCGTGTAATTAAGAAAACTTTATTATTTTTAACTTTGTTAATATTGAATTACAACATACTTTTGTTTCAATTAACACTTAAAAACTAAAATAACAGATATGAAACATCTTAGCAGATTTTTATTCGCTTCATTATTTGTTCTTGGCTTTACAACTGTACAAGCTCAAGATCAAAACAACCCTTGGGCCATCGGAGTTGGCGTAAACGCGGTTGATTATTACCCTACAGGAGATGATGCTCCAGCAGGAGGATTCGGAGATGAATATTTTAACATCAACGAACATTGGAATATACTTCCTTCAGTATCAAGATTATCTGTTGCCAGATATATTGGTGGTGGTTTTGTATTTGAGGCTGCAGGGTCTGTAAACCAAATTGATAAAATAGGAGATCAGTCTGCAGGCGACCTTTCATACTACGCTCTTGATGGTGCTGTAAACTATAGCCTTAGAGCACTTCTTAACGACGGATGGTTAGATCCACACGTTGGAGTTGGTGGGGGTTACACTTGGTTAGATGAAGAAGGAAACGGAACTTTAAACGGAAGTTTAGGTTTATCTTTCTGGTTTTCTGACAATGTTGCTTTAGATATTCAATCTACTTATAAGCATGCATTTAGTGATGGCGCAATGTCTCATTTACAGCATTCAGCTGGAATTAAATTCGTATTCGGTGGTAAAGATACTGACGGTGACGGAATATATGACAAAGATGACGAATGTCCTGAAACTCCAGGTTTAGCTGAGTTTAACGGATGTCCTGATACTGACGGTGACGGAATTGAAGACCGTAAAGATGCTTGTCCTAACGAAGCTGGTTTAGCTGAGTTTGACGGATGTCCTGATACTGATGGTGATGGAATTGCAGATCCAAAAGATGAATGTCCTACTGTAGCTGGTTTAGCTGAAATGAATGGATGTCCTGATGCTGATGGGGATGGAGTAAAAGATAGCGAAGACGAATGTCCAGATGAGGCAGGTCCAAAAGAAAACAATGGTTGTCCTTTCCAAGATAAAGATAACGATGGTGTTTTAGATAAAGATGACCAATGTCCAGATGTTGCTGGTACTGTTGAAAACAACGGATGTCCAGAACCAACTGTAGAAGTTATTTCTGAATTGAACGAGTACTCTAAAACTGTATTGTTTGACTTGAACAAAGCAACAATTCGTCCTGACTCTGGTGAAGCTTTAAAATCTATCGCAGATATTATGGAAGAGTATCCACAAACTATCTTCCACATTGGTGGACATACAGATAGTCAAGGTAGTGATGCTTATAACATGAAATTATCTAAAGAGCGTGCTGCTTCAGTTAGAGAATTCTTAATCTCTGCTGGTATCCCTGCTAACAGATTAACTTCTGAAGGTTACGGTGAAACTAGACCAATTGCAACTAATAAAACTGCAAAAGGTAGACAAGATAACAGACGTGTTGAAATTTCTTTAGATAAAGATAGAGAGATGAAAAATAAGTCTGAAGACACAGAGACTAAAACTGATAGTACTTCTACTGATAACAAATAGTAGAAAACTTTAAAAGTTTATTTAAAAACGCCTCGATTTATCGGGGCGTTTTCTATTTTTAGAACATGACATCATTCATCTCTGAAATTTTAGAAAATCTTCAAGATCAAGGTTACTATTTACCAGATCTTACCTTTATTTTACCCAGTAAACGTGCCGGTGCGTATCTTAAAAAACAAGTAGCAACCCGATTTGATCAACCTGTTTTTTCTCCATCAATTCTAAGTATTGAAGAATTCGCTGAAGAATTATCGGAACTTAAAACCCTGGATTCCACAGCCACACTTTTTGAATTCTATTCTGTGTACCTGGCTCTAACTCCTAAAGATCAAACAGAAGATTTTGAGAATTTTAGCAGTTGGGCACAAACCCTCCTCCACGATTTTAATGAAATAGATAGATATCTGGTACCGCCAGATGCTATTTTCAATTATTTATCGGCTATTAAAGATAATGAGCACTGGTCTTTGCAAGACAATCAAACAGAACTTGTAAAGAATTATCTCAGCTTTTGGAGAAAACTCCCAGAATATTATCAATGAGTTAAAATCTCGATTACTTCTTAAAAAAGAAGCCTATCAAGGCTTGGTCTACAGACAGGCCTCTGAAAAAGTTGAAAATTTTGCTCACTTAAATGCCCATAGATTTGTTTTCATTGGTTTTAACGCCCTAAACTCTGCAGAACAATTGATCTTTCAGCAAATGTTGAAATATAAGGCACAGGTATTCTGGGATATAGATCAGGTTCATTTTTCAGATCCAGACCATGACGTTTCTTTATTCATAAGAAATTACGCCAGTTCCTGGCCATATTACAAATCCAATGAATTTAAAAGTGTAAGCGGTCATTATAAAACCGAAAAAGAAATTGAAATTATTGGAATTCCTAAAAGTATAGGGCAAGCTAAATATGCGGGTGAGATCTTATCAAGTCTAACTCCAACCCAACTAAACTCTACCGCTTTGGTATTAGGAGATGAAAGCCTTCTGCTTCCTATGCTTAATGCTATGCCAAATAATATTGACGCGCTCAACATTACCATGGGCTATCCTTTAAAATACAGTCCGTTTTCTGCGTTATTTGAAAAACTCTTTGAGATCTTAAAATCTGAGAATGAGAATTATTATTATAAAGATGTGATCTCGGTTTTAAGTAACTCTATCATTCAAAAGGTTACCAAACATGAGGCAGATGCGGCAATTGTAAACATAAAGGCCAATAATCTTCTATATCTATCAAAAGCTCAAATACTCAACTTTTTTGAGGAAAGGTTAGCTGTAAATATGTCCTATTGTTTTCCTGCAAATAAAAATTCAGCAAAAGAAATATTAGAAGATTTTAGTAGCTTGATACAATGGTTTAAAGAAGAAATAAAGAATGACGAAGATAAGATCAATCTAGAATTCCTGTATCATTATCATCTTGTGATAGATCAACTTTTAGATCTTGTAATAAAATATCCTCATATAAAATCTGTCACCTCTTTACACCATTTCTTCAAAGAATTAAGTAGTGCTCAAACCCTAGATTTTCAAGGGAAGCCATTTCAAGGACTGCAGTTAATGGGAATGTTAGAATCTAGAGTGTTAGATTTTGAAACCGTTATTCTAACTTCTGTAGATGAAGGAACCCTACCCGCAGGAAAAAGCAATAACTCTTTTATTCCTTTTGAACTGAAGAAAACCTATAACCTGCCAACATACAAAGAAAAAGATGCTGTTTACACCTATCATTTTTATCATTTGTTGCAACGGGCTAAAAAGGTATACTTGTTGCACAATACAGATACAGATAGCAATATGGGGGGTGAAAAGAGCCGTTTTTTAATTCAGCTAGAAATTGAAAATGAACCTTTACACAACATAAAACATTCTGTGGTGATCCCAGAAGTTCCTGCTGTAGTTAATGAGTTAAAAGTAATTCACAAAACCCCCGAGATCCTTGAAAAAATAGAACAACTTGCCTTACGAGGTTTTTCTCCATCTGCGCTCACCACGTATATTAGAAATCCTTTAGATTTTTACCGTCAATATGTGTTGGGAATTCGAGATAAAGAAGAAGTAGAAGAAACAGTAGCCTATAATACATTAGGTACGGTGGTTCATGATACTTTGGAGGAATTCTATAAAGAGATTATAGGTGTTGAAATCAACAAAGAACATCTTGAAGCTTTTATTAAAAGAACTCCTGAAGAGGTTACAAAACAATTTCACAAAACGTATAGTAAAGTGCCCCTTTCAAAAGGGAAGAATTTGCTCATTTTAGAGGTGGTAAAAAGATATGTGACCAATTTTCTGAAAATGGAAATGAAAGAAATAGCTTCTGGAAACAGTACCATAATTAAAGAAATTGAAACTAAATTAACTTCAAAGTTAGATATCCCTGAACTCAACTTTCCGGTAAATATTGGAGGAAAGGTAGATAGAGTAGATCTTTCTAATGGAATTTTAAGAATTATAGATTACAAAACCGGAAAAGTGCTTCGCAATCAGTTAGAGATTGCCAATTGGGAAGATATCACTACAGATTATGACAAATACGCAAAGCCCTTTCAAGTACTAATGTATGCTTTGATATTGTTAGAAAATCAACCACAAGCAATAGATGCTGAAGCCGGAGTGATCTCTTTTAAAAACTTAAAAGAAGGATTTCTAAAATTCGGAATCAAAGAATCTAACGGCAGAAAAGCGATTAAAAATAACACGATTAATGCAGAGACCTTAGTAAGTTTTAAAGCTCAACTCAAAAAGTTGATCTTAGAAATTTGCGATCCGGAAACTGCATTCTATGAAAAAGAAATTAAAATATATGGAAATTACTAAACAGAAAAATATAGAAATTGAAGGCAAACATGATTTGCCAATCTTAACAGACATTTTTTACTCTTCAGAAGACAAACCAAAACCGGTAGTTATATTTTGCCATGGTTATAAAGGTTTTAAAGATTGGGGTGCCTGGGATGAGATGGGCGAATATTTTGCGGAAGCCGGCTATTTCTTTGTGAAATTCAATTTTTCACATAATGGAACTACGCCAGAAAACCCATTAGAATTCTTAGATATTGAAGCCTTTGGAGATAATAATTACATTAAGGAGTTAGACGATCTTCAATCTATTATAGACTGGCTACTATTACCAGATTTTGATTGTGCTATGCATATAGATCCATCAAACATTAATTTAATTGGCCATTCTCGCGGGGGTGGAATTGTAGTGATAAAAGCGGCAGAAGAAAATAGAATTAATAAAGTAGTGACTTTCTCTTCTGTTAGCGATTTTGGATCCAGATTTCCCGAAGAAGAAGCTATAGAAAAATGGAAAGAAAAGGGGGTGAGTTATATTGTAAACACTCGCACCAATCAAAAATTACCTCATCATTTTCAATTCTACACCAATTTTAAAGAGAATGAAGAGCGACTTACCATTTCAAGAGCAGCCAAAGCCTTGAAAATACCTCATTTAATCATTCACGGAAGTAGCGATGTGGCGGTTCCAATAAGTGCCTCTGGGCAACTTTTTGAATGGAGCCCATTTCCAGAATTGCTATTGGTAGAAAATGCCGATCATGTTTATGGCCTTTCTCATCCGTGGAATGAACCTGAACTTTCTAAAGATTTTGAATTTGTTCTAGAAAAAACCAGAGAGTTTATGGACACTCCACAAGAAGAACTTTTAAAAGCAACTGAAGGATAATTTAGACCTGTAAGGTCGGTGGGAATTAAATCCCTCTGGAAGGGATTCAAAGAAATTAAATAAGATTTCTCCCGTTTGATTTTTTGTTTATCTTTGAATTCGATTTTGGGGGATTAGCTCAGCTGGCTAGAGCGTTTGGCTGGCAGCCAAAAGGTCATCGGTTCGACTCCGATATTCTCCACATAAAACCACTCTTTTTAGGGTGGTTTTTTTATTTTTAAGGAATTAAAAAATCTGCCACTTGAAAGATTCATCGCAAATTAGATTAGCTACCTCTAGCGATCTTCAAAATATTAAAAGATTAACTGAAGCTTGCGCTGTTGCCATGCAAGAAAAAGGGATTTTTCAGTGGAATGAACACTACCCTTCTTTAGAAAAATTAAATTCCGATATAGAAAATAAAGAATTATATGTTTTAGAAAATTCTGATAAGCTCTTAGGGATTATAGTTCTTACAGAAGTTATGGACGAAGAATACATTCCAATTACCTGGCTCACCCCAAATTCTAAAAATCTATATATTCACCGTTTAGCTACAGATCCAACAACCTGGGGAAAAGGCTATGGACGGTTTTTAATGGATTTTGCAGAAGATTTTGCCAGAGAAAATAATTACGATTCGGTTAGATTAGACACTTTCAGTCAGAATAAAAGAAATCAACGTTTTTATGAAGCACGTGGATATCAGAAACTAGGCGATATCTTTTTTCCTAAACAAAGCACGCATCCATTTCATTGTTATGAATTGGTATTATAAGCATTAACTTTAGCATATAAATTAAACCTTGAGCACTGCCATAAGTTTTAAGAATATCAATCGCATCGCTATTCCTGCAATTATTGCCGGAATTGCAGAGCCGCTTATTTCACTTAACAGATATTGCTGTTATTGGAAATGTGGAAGATCATCCAATAGAAGCTTTGGCGGCAGCAGGAATTGTAGGTTCCTTTCTCTCTGCCATCATCTGGATAGTTGCTCAAACCAAAACCGCTATTTCTGCTATTGTATCTCAACATCTTGGTGCAAATAGATTACATGCGGTAAAAACACTTATTCCGCAAGCAATTGCTTTTAACCTACTCTTCAGTTTTGCTATCTATGCGACTCACTGCTTTTTTTGCACATTCAATTTTTAGCGCGTATAATGCCGATGGATTGATACTTCAATATTCTGAAGATTATTATCAAATTCGGGCTTTAGGCTATCCTTTAACCTTAGTTACCTTTGCCATTTTCGGAGTTTTTCGCGGACTGCAAAATACGCTTTGGGCCATGAAATGTAGTCTTACAGGAGCTGTAGTAAATGTAGTCTTAGACTATTTGTTAGTATATGGAATTGATGGATATTTGGAACCTATGCATTTAAAAGGAGCTGCTTATGCCAGTTTAGCCGCTCAACTGGTCATGCTTATTATGGCTTTATGGTTCTTCTTCAAAAAAACGCCTTTTCATTTAAAACTGAGTTTCAACATCAATCCAAGAATGAAAGGCCTATTGCTTATGGCTGCAAATCTTATTTGTTAGAACAGCCGCCTTAAATTTCGCCATTTATTTAGCCAATGCCTACGCAACCGGATATGGGAAAAATTACATTGCAGCCCAGAGTATATTGATGAATATCTGGCTGTTCTTCTCCTTTTTTATAGATGGTTATGCCAATGCCGGCAACGCAATTGGCGGGAAGTTATTAGGATCAAAAGATTACAAAAGTTTATGGGAACTCAGTAAAAAGATCAGTAAATATGCAGTACTCATAGCTTTTATCTTAATGGCGATCTGTTTCTTGCTTTATGACCAGATCGGACTTCTATTTAATAAAGAAGCCAGTGTTCTGGTGTTATTCTCTTCGGTTTTTTGGATTGTACTTCTTATGCAACCTGTAAATGCCATCGCTTTTATGTTCGACGGAATTTTTAAAGGCCTTGGAGAAGCAAAATACCTTCGGAACTTATTACTAGTAGCCACATTTTTAGTATTTACCCCAGCACTCTTGATCGCAGACTATTTCGGATTGAAATTGTACGCTATCTGGATCGCATTTTTTTGTTGGATGCTTATTAGAAGTAGCGCTTTAGTTATTCAATTCCGAAGAAAATATCTGCATAAAGAAGTTTAGAAACCTACAAGATTGGGCAATTTTACGCTTTATCACTACATTTGATAAAATTCAGCAATCATGACCACCACTAGAGAGAACGGAAGTTTATATACCAATATTCAGAACAAAATAGCTACTGTAGAATTTGGACATCCTGCCAGCAATTCGTTCCCATCAGAATTATTAGACAGATTGGAAAAAGAATTGATTAAATTATCTGATGATGAATCTGTAAATGTGATCATTCTAAGATCTGAAGGAGAAAAAGCCTTTTGCGCCGGGGCTTCTTTTGATGAATTGGTAGCTGTAGAAAACTTAGAACAGGGGAAACAATTCTTCTCTGGATTTGCGAAGGTAATCAACGCCATGAGATCTTGTAAAAAACTCATAGTTGGAAGAATTCAAGGAAAAACTGTTGGTGGCGGAGTTGGACTTGCAGCAGCCTGCGATTATGCAATGGCTACAGAGGCGGCTTCTATCAAACTTTCTGAACTCACCATTGGTATTGGGCCTTTTGTGATAGCTCCTGCTGTAGAACGCAAAATAGGCGTTTCCGGCCTGGCAGAATTAACCTTAGCCGCTCATGAGTGGAAAAATGCGTATTGGGCCAAAGAAAAAGGGCTATATGCAAAGGTGTTCGATTCTATTAAAGAGCTAGATAACGAAGTGGAATTATTTACCGAAAAATTAGCTTCTTACAATCCGCAGGCCTTATTAGAAATGAAACGCACATTATGGGAAAATACCGAAAATTGGGACAATCTGCTTCAAAAAAGAGCTGCAATAAGCGGAGAATTAGTGCTTTCTGACTTTACTAAACAAGCCCTATCAAAATTCAAAAAATAAATCCTCCGAGTATAATATTTAGTATCTTTCCTCAAAGTTAATTATACTATTAGCCGGGATATCAACATAAAATGTCACATCGAGCGGAGTCGAGATGTTTTTTAAACTTATTCCTGACCAAAAATTGATTTAAACAATTGGAAAGATGATTCAGCAAAGCGAATTACCAAAAGACAAACCAGCCGTTGGAGATGAGCAATGGGGATTTACTATTTGGGAGTTTATAAATGCCAATAAATATTACTTAGGAATGGCATTGGTGGTTGTGCTAATCTTTTTCTTTTCAAGACACTATTATAACAAACGCAAATAATGACACAAAACGAAGTTCCTGTAAGCGAAGATGCTTTTGATATTTTTACTTTTTTAAGCGGAATGGGACTTTGGATCATTCTCGCACTCGTTTTGGTGGGAGTTGTTGTATACCAGAAACTAAAAAAATAATTATTATTATCTAGTCTTCAACCAACCGGTAATACTCATTCTTGGAGTTTTAACCGGTTTTACTTCATGTTCTAAGATCTGACTTTCAAAGATTACCATCCTTCCGGGAAATGGATAGATCTTGGTCTCTTTTTCTTCGCCAATTTCATCTTTATAAATAACCAATTCTCCCCCATTTTCAGGCTTCCAATCTTCATCATTTAAATAACAAACCATAGATAATTTTCTTCTGTCGTCATTTTGAAAAGTATCTAAATGGCGTTTGTAAAAAGTTCCTTCCGGATATAAAGCGTAATGAAATTCCTTCTGAAGAATACCCAGGAAACAAGTCTTATTAAGATAATCTACCAGCGAATTAATTTTTGAGAAAAAGAGCTTTTCTAAAGGCTCGGCATTAGCCTCATTCATCCACAAGATAAAATCGCCACGCACAGATTTCTCAATGGTTTCATTTACCCTATTCCCAATAGCAGCTTTCTTAAAGTTATCTTCTTCGTATTTGGTTAAAAGAGATTGTCTCAATTCCGCCACTTCTTCCAAGCTAAAAAAGTCTTCAACAATGCTAAATTGATTTTCTAAAATATCAGAAATGATCTTCTCGTACAACGGATTTTCTCTGAATTCCAGTTGTTCAAATAATTCTAGATCTGGGGATGCGGTTGTGTTCATTTTAAAAATTATAGCAAAAGCTTCTAAAATTTAAACTCTAAATGAGAGTTGAAAAAGCCGGCAAATATACATCAGGAAAGCTTTGCTTGTATGTAAAATTTAAGCCAACAAAAACTATTATCTTTGCCTCAAATTAATAGTATGAGCAAGATCAGGATCACCAAGCAGTTTTCATTTGAAACCGGGCACGCATTGTATGGATATGATGGGAAATGTAAGAATGTGCATGGCCATAGTTATAAGTTAAATGTTACCGTTATTGGAACTCCTATTACAGATGCTAATAATGTAAAATTTGGGATGGTGATAGATTTTGGCGACCTTAAAAAGATCGTGAAGTCGGAAATTGTAGATAAGTTTGATCACGCCACCGTCTTCAATAAAAACACCCCGCATATAGAATTAGCAAAAGAGCTGGAAAGCAGAGATCACAGTGTGATCCTGGTAGATTATCAGCCAACAAGCGAGAATATGGTGATAGATTTTGCGGAGAAGATCCAAAAAAATCTTCCAGAACACATACAATTACATTCTCTAAAACTTCAGGAAACCGACTCTTCTTTTGCAGAGTGGTATGCTTCAGATAATTCTTAGGGCGCAACCCTAAAGGGTCGGGCTGTTCGCTATATCCCCGAAAAAAATCGGGGGATGCCGCTGCCATCCCTTGCGCAAGCTCACAATTCATCAAATTAAGTATATTTACAATTCATTCTCCGGTTTATGAACATTCCAGCAGGAAAAAAAATTTACTTCTCTAGCGATAATCACCTTGGTGCGCCTACTCAAGAGGCGAGTAGACCACGCGAACAGAAGTTTGTGAAGTGGCTGGATGAAATCAAACAAGATGCCGCTGCTATTTTCTTATTAGGAGATCTTTTCGATTTTTGGTTTGAATATAAACACGTAGTTCCCAAAGGCTTTGTAAGAACTCTTGGCAAGCTTGCCGAAATTAGAGATAGCGGAATCCCTATCTATTTCTTTGTGGGAAACCACGATTTATGGATGAATGATTATTTTGAAAAAGAACTCAATATCCCAGTATATCACAATCCAAAAGAATTTGAATTCAACAATAAAAAATTCTTAATTGGGCATGGCGATGGGCTTGGACCTGGAGATCACGGCTATAAAAGAATGAAAAAGGTCTTTACAAATCCCGTTTCAAAATGGTTCTACCGTTGGTTACACCCAGATCTTGGAGTTCCGTTAGCACAACATTTATCTGTTAAGAATAAGTTGATATCTGGTGAAGAAGATCAACATTTTTTAGGCGAAGAAAGAGAATGGTTAATTCAGTATTGTCGCAGAAAATTAGAGTCTCAGCATTATGATTATTTCTTGTTTGGGCATAGACACTTGCCATTAGAAATAGAACTTAATGAAACTTCAACCTATATAAATACCGGAGATTGGATCAATTTCTATACTTATGCAGAATTTGACGGAAATGAGGTAAGCCTAAAAAAGCTTCCGCAGTAATTAATTACTAATCACTTATATCTTTCAATTTTAATTGAAGGGAAACATTTCCATTCCATTCATTTTCATCTATAGAATAGGCAGCTTTAAAAGTTTGAGCATTACTTATCAAATTACATTTAGGGCCAAGATTAAACCCAATAGCATCTATAGAAATTGGGCTATTCCCTTGCTTTACTCTACATTTTAAATGGAGATCATCTGCGCCTACACACTTCCCAAATCCGGAATCTTTTAAATTCTGCGTAAGAAAAACAGGCGACATATTTCCCGGGCCGTGAGGTGCAAATTGCTTTAAGATTCTATGAAACTTGGGTGTAATATCTGCCAAATTCAATTCGGTATCTATCAAAACTTCAGGCACCAGCATATGTTTTTCGATACTCCCCGCTACCACTTCTTCAAACTTTCTGCTTGAAATTTTCATATTGAGATTCATGCAAGGTTAATCCTGCCGCATATTTGTGTCCTCCAAATTGTTCGATATGTTCACTACAGGCTTCTAAAGCATCATACACATCAAAACCTTTTACAGATCTTGCAGAAGCAGCTAATTTCTCTCCACTTTTAGTAAAAACCAAAGTAGGCCTATAATAAGTTTCGGTTAATCTGGAAGCTACAATACCAATAACTCCTTTATGCCAGTTTTCTTGATATACTACCGTAGTAAATCGTTCTTTTTCATTCAGATCTTCAATTTGCGCCAAAGCTTCTACCGTAATTAATTTATCGGCATCCTTTCTATCAGAATTATAAGATTCTATTTCTGCCGCAAATTGTTTCGCAGTTTCCACATCGTTTTCTACCAACAAATTAACCGCATGTAAGCCGTGTTTCATTCTTCCCGCAGCATTAATTCTAGGAGCCAGGATAAAAACAACATCGGTAATGGTAAGAGTTTCTTTCTTTACCTGATCAAGAATGGCTTGAAATCCCACACGAGGCGCGGTGTTTATAACATGAAGCCCATGGTAAGCCAGAACCCGATTCTCGCCGGTTATAGGAACTATATCTGCTCCAATAGCGGTAGCAACAAGATCTAAATATGGCAAAAGCGTGTCTAAAGGATAATCTTGTTTTATAGCCCAGGCTTGCATCAATTTAAAACCTACCCCACACCCACAAAGTTCTTTATAAGGATACTCACAATCTTCTCTTTTTGGATCTAAAACTGCTATGGCCTTTGGGATTTCATTTCCAGGACGGTGATGATCGCAAATAATAAAATCTACTCCTTTTTCTGTAGCGTATGCAACTTTATCTATCGCTTTAATTCCGCAGTCTAAGGCAATGATCAAGGTGATGTCATTATCGGCAGCAAAATCAATTCCTTTATAAGAAACTCCGTATCCTTCTTCATACCTATCCGGAATATAGGTAGCAACATTTGGATAAAAACTTTTCAAGAAAGAGGAAAGAAGCGCCACACTGGTAGTTCCATCTACATCATAATCTCCAAAAACCATGATATTCTCACCATTTTCTATCGCCTTTTCAATTCGCCCTACCGCCAGATCCATATCCTTCATTAAATAAGGATCATGAAGATCGTCTAAAGAAGGTCTGAAGAATTTCTTAGCCTCCTCAAAAGTTTCTATTCCTCGCTGAACCAATAAAGAAGCTATAGGTTTTTCAACTCCCAATTTTGAAGCAAGTTGAGAAACAGTATCACTATCAGGTTTAGGTTTTAATGTCCAGCGCATGAATTCTTATAATTTAAAATTGATTACAAAGGTAATAGGACTCCTTTAAAATAAAGCCTTGTTAGGGAAGGATACTAAAATATTAAAATTATAGGAATGGAACAGTTATTCCAGTTATAAAATGATCTTCTTCTCATTAGTTTGAAAAATGAAAAAATTTTATCAACGTTAAGGTTTCGACTCCGCTTAACCTGACAAGCTTGAATTCTTAAAACAATATTTCAGCAACTTTTTGTTGAAGTTGTGGTACCACAGCCTCTTCGAACCAGGGATTTTTCGTTCTCCAAAATCTATTTACCGGAGAAGGATGAGGAATAACCCAGAATTTAGGGAGATGCTTTTCAAAATCTGCCACTTTTTGAGTGAGATTAGTTCTTTCTTCTGAGAGATAATAAGAAGCGGCATACGAACCAATTAGAATGACTAATTCTATATTCTTCATTTCTGAAAAAACTTGCTTATGCCATAAGGGGGCGCATTCTTTTCTTGGAGGCAGATCGCCGGTCTTTCCTTTTCCTGGATAGCAAAATCCCATGGGTAAAATGGCAAAATTAGAAGTATTGTAAAAAGTATCTTCATTTACACCCAACCATTCCCTCAACTTCTTTCCGCTCTGATCATTCCAGGCAATACCAGATTCATGAACCACTCTTCCCGGCGCCTGACTTACCAATAAAATTTTAGAATCTATAGAGGCTTCAATAATAGGACGAGCTCCTCGAGGCAAATGTTTTGCACACACCTCACATTGTTTAATAGTATTTAAAAGATGTTGCATTTAAGCTTTTCCTTGCACTACAACCACAATTTCTCCTTTTGGAGGCTTGTTGGTGTAATGATCCAAAACTTCTTGAGCCGTTCCGCGAATGGTTTCTTCATGCAATTTTGTGATCTCCCTGGAAACAGAGACTTGCCTTTCTGCACCAAAATATTCAACAAATTGACCTAAAGTTTTAATCAGCTTATGGGGAGATTCATAGAAGATAACCGTTCTCTCTTCTTCGGCAAGTATCTTTAAACGGGTTTGTCTCCCTTTCTTAACGGGTAAAAACCCTTCAAATACAAATTTATCATTTGGGAAGTCCACTATTTACAAGTGCCGGTACAAAGGCGGTAGCTCCAGGTAAACAGTCTACTTCTATTCCTGCCTGCACGCATGCTCGGGTTAAAAGAAAACCGGGATCGCTAATTGCCGGAGTTCCTGCATCGCTTATTAATGCAAAGGTTTCTCCTCCCTGGATTCTTCTTACAATAGTTTCCACCGTTTTATGCTCGTTATGCATATGGTGACTGTGCATAGGAGTATTAATCTCAAAATGTTTTAAGAGTTTCCCACTGTTTCTGGTATCTTCAGCCAGGATATAATCTACTTCTTTTAGCACTCTAATTGCTCTAAAAGTCATATCCTCAAGATTACCAATGGGCGTTGGCACTAAAAATAGTTTTGCCATAAAAAATATAGTTGATCTGGATTAGATCTAATGATTAAACTTATTTTCTACCAATTCCATAAAGCGTTGTTCCTGATCTTCTTTCCCAACCCAGTGCTTATAATCTGGCTTTACTACTAGCTGAATAAATTTTTTAGCTTCAGCTAAGGAATCGAAAGTGTATTAGTTGAGAAATCACTCTATTATAATCTGCCGTGTTACCATCAAACAAATGACGAATAAAGGACAAACGCTCATTTAATCCAATATTAATCCCTTTTTTCAATCTGTCATTTAACGAACGTGGACGATCTTTTTCCTGCTTCTTCACCGGTTCAAAATTTGGAAGATTATCATAATCTACTCCAATATTTCTAAAATCGGTCTTTTTATCCTCTGCGGGAGTTTCCGGCTTTTTAACCGCTCCGTTCCTAGACATCACATTATTAAGCATTCTGTCTACCGTTTCTGTTTCTGGAGGCATTTGTGCTACTATGTCTTTTATTTTTTCGGTATTAGGTTCTGTTATGGCATCGGCATCATTATATTCTGTACCATCAGGAAGATATTCATCTTTTTCTTCTTCTTTCTCCTTCACCGGCTCTTCTACTCTTGCAAAAACTTCTTGCTGTATAGGCGCTTCCTGCTTTGGTGCTACCGGTTCCTCTTTAGCAACTTTTTGCTCTTCAGGTTAGGTTGCGGTTTATTTTCTTTCTGAAAAAATGCCAGGTTTTCTTCTGTAAAAGATAAAATGGTTAACTTTTCATATAATTCTTTTGCCTGATTCTTAAGATTGGCAGCAGATTGATTGGTATTATTTTCAAATATTTTTTTAGCCAATTGCTTCAATTCGGCTTCAAGTTTATTTTTCATCACAGGTTGTGTTTAAGTTAAGTAGAACGGCTCATGCTTATAATTGCAATAATTTTACCAATTATAAAACGGTGGTTAGAACAATTTCTTTCAGCATGGTTCACAAATTTAGAGAACCTCGCCCTGAGGCAGGTTGTATTTTTAATAAATTTGTATCAACTTTATGCGAAATAGGAACTTTTCCTATTCGGCACTGAAAATTACAAAATGTTTCTCGAAAATACAGTAAATCACAAAGAGCAATTTGGTTGGATTGAAGTAATCTGCGGCTCCATGTTTTCCGGTAAAACCGAAGAATTGATACGCAGGCTGAAAAGAGCCAAGTTTGCAAAACAAAAAGTGGAGATCTTTAAACCCGCTATAGACACAAGATACCACGAAGAAATGGTAGTATCTCATGATTCTAATGAAATTAGATCTACCCCGGTTCCATCGGCTTCCAACATAAGATTATTGGCAGATGGATGTGATGTTGTTGGAATAGATGAAGCTCAATTCTTTGATGATGAAATTGTAACAGTGTGTAATGATCTTGCAAACAGAGGCGTGAGAGTTATAGTTGCAGGCTTGGATATGGACTTTAAAGGAAATCCTTTTGGCCCTATGCCCAACCTTATGGCAACTGCAGAATATGTTACCAAAGTTCATGCGGTTTGTACTCGCACCGGGAATCTGGCACAATTTAGTTATAGAAAAGCTGTTAATGATGATCTGGTATTTCTTGGAGAAAATGAAGAATATGAACCTCTTAAGTAGAGGTGCCTATTATAAAGCAATGCTCCAGGAACGTGTAAAAGCTATTCCTGTTAATAATGCGCAAACTATAGATCCTAAAAAACGATAGATTTTGACAAATAAAACAAGAGAAACAATCCTGGAAATAGATCTTGGTGCGCTAGCTCACAATTATAAATACATACGCTCTAAAATTCCAAAAGAAGTAAAATTCATGGCCGTAGTAAAAGCTTATGGCTATGGGAGCAAAGCAGAAGTGATCTCTCAAAAATTGAGTGAACTTGGGGTTGACTATTTTGCGGTTGCCTACACTTATGAAGGGGTTTCTCTGAGGGAAGCAGGAATTAAAAATGCTGTTTTAGTCCTACATCCACAATCTGTAAATTTTGAAGAAATAATTGAAAGTTGCCTGGAACCAAGTATTTACAGCGATTTTGTATTAAGAGAATTTATAAAAACAGCAGAAAGATTAGGCTTAAAAGAGTATCCTATACATCTCAAACTGAACACCGGATTAAATAGGTTGGGTTTTGATGATGTTGAAATAGAGAAAGTCTTAACTATGCTCTCTAATACTGAGGCTATCAAGGTGAAAGGAATATTTTCTCATCTGGCAGCAAGTGAAGATTGGAAGGAAAGAGAATTTACTTTAGGACAGATTAGTAAATTTAGAAATATGGCCCATCAAATAGTAGAAGGATTAGGTTACCGGCCACTTTTACATTTGTGCAACACCTCCGGAATCATGAATTATCCAGAAGCTTCTTATGATATGGTAAGAAGTGGAATTGGACTCTACGGTTTTGGAAACGATCCTGAAGTATCAAAACATCTTAAACCTATTGGGACTTTAAAAACCATCATTTCTCAAATTCATAATATTGAACCCGGAGAATCTGTGGGTTATAACCGAGCTTTTATAGCTTCAGAAAAAACAAAGATAGCGGTGCTACCTATTGGTCATGCAGATGGTATTAACCGCCAATATGGAAATGGCAACGCAGGAGTCATGGTAAATGGACACTATGCGCCTATTATTGGGAATGTTTGTATGGACATGTTAATGATTAATATTACAGGAATAGAATGTGAAGATGGCGATGAGGTGATCATCTTTGGCGGACCTCAACCCGCAACCGCTTTTGCTAAAACCGGAAATACGATTTCTTATGAGTTGATAACCGGAATTTCACAGCGTGTAAAAAGAGTGATAATTCCCGAGTAGTCTTTAATTTGAGAATTTTGTTTAAATTGCTTAAATACTAACTAACTAACTCTTTTATATGGCATTTTTTCAAGATTTTAAGGCCTTCTTAATGAAGAAGGATATTGTTGCTCTTGCTACCGCGGTAGTAATTGGGGCAGCATTTAACAAAGTAATAGCATCTGTAGTTGCAGATATTTTTATGCCGATTATTGGTGTGCTAACTGGAGGAGCAGATTTCTCACAGAAATTTATCGCTTTAGACGGAAATAAATATGAAACTTTAGAAGCAGCACAAGCCGCCGAAGCAGCTGTGTTAACCTACGGAAATTTAATCCAGGCAATTATCTATTTTATTTTAGTTGGACTTTTTGTGTTCTTATTTTTAAGAGCTTATGAAAAGACCAAGAAGAAAGAAGAGGAAGCTGCTCCAGCTCCATCTGGACCAACTCAGGAAGAATTATTGATTGAAATTAGAGATGAGTTAAGACGTCAAAATTTTAAATAAAGAAGTACGCTTACCGCTACACTACATATTTAACAACCAAACCCCGTGAAAGCGGGGTATTTTTTTACACAAATATTACAATTGTGTTTAATTTAAAGATGCGTATAGAAATTATATGATTACTAGAAGCCTAGATTATTACATGTAATATACCTTTGCACTCAGTTTATTAAAATCATTCATATGAAAATTGCAGTAGTTGGAGCTACCGGAATGGTAGGAAATATTATCCTAAAAGTATTAGAAGAAAGAAATTTTGAAGTAACCGAGCTTTATCCTGTAGCCTCAGAGAAATCTATAGGAACAGAGATCAGTTTCAGAAATAAAAAATATAAAGTAATTGGGCTTGAAGAAGCGGTAAGTTTAAAACCAGATCTTGCTTTATTTTCTGCAGGAGGAGATACATCTTTAGAATGGGCTCCTAAGTTTGCAGAAGTTGGAACTACGGTTATCGACAATTCTTCTGCATGGAGAATGCATCCAAACAAAAAATTGATCATCCCAGAGATCAATGCACATGAGTTAAGTAAAGAAGATAAGATCATTGCCAATCCAAACTGTTCTACTATCCAGATGTTGATGGCCTTAAAGCCACTACACGATGCCTACCAAATTAAAAGAGTGGTGGTTTCTACCTATCAATCTATTACCGGAACTGGGGTAAAGGCTGTGAAACAGTTAGAAAATGAATATAAAGAGGAAAAAGGCGAAATGGCTTATCCTTATCCAATTCATAGAAATGCCATCCCTCATTGCGATGTGTTTATGGACAATGGCTACACCAAAGAAGAAATGAAATTGGTAAATGAGACCAAAAAAATCCTTGGAGATGATAACGTAAATGTTTCGGCAACCGCTATTAGAATTCCAGTTGTTGGAGGACATAGCGAATCGGTGAACGTTCAATTTGAAAATGATTTCGATGAAAATGATGTTCGAAAATTATTGAACGATTTTCCTGGGGTTACTGTTCAGGATAATCCATCTGTAAATACCTATCCAATGCCTATTTATGCGGAAGGAAAAGATGATGTGTTTGTTGGAAGAATTAGAAGAGATTATTCCCAACCAAACACCTTGAATATGTGGATAGTTGCAGATAACTTGAGAAAAGGAGCTGCTACCAATGCTGTCCAAATCGCTGAATATTTGGTGAGCCACGATTTGGTTTAGTAAACAATTTAAATGTTATGTCTCCCGAGCGGAGTCGAAGGTGTCTTAACCATTCTATCCCGATCGCTATTACGACGCTCGATGTGACAATTCAGACCAAATAATCATAAATAAAACCTAAATGCCTATAAGATTTCAACTTATGGGCATTTTGTATTAAATTTAGAGACAACTAATTCATATTTATATGCGAAATAAATTACAATTACTGTCGATATGTTTAATGCTTACCGCTCCCTTTGCAAATGCACAGGAGCATGATAAAAATAACACTAACGACAAATCAACAACTTTGAAATACCCTAAGACGAAAAAAGTAGATACGGTAACAGATTATTTTGGAACCAAAGTAAAAGACCCGTATCGTTGGTTAGAAGATGACCGTAGCGAAGCCACAGAGAGCTGGGTGAAAGCCGAAAATGAGGTTACCTTTAATTATTTAGAGAAGATACCGTATCGTAAAGATCTCAATGAGCGACTTACAAAATTATGGAATTACGAGAAGCTTAGTGCTCCTAATACAGAGGGGGATTATGTGTATTTTTATAAGAACGATGGATTACAGAACCAATACGTAGTTTACCGTAAAAAAGGTGATGATGGAGATGCAGAGGTATTTCTAGATCCAAATAAATTTAGTGAAGACGGAACTACCTCTTTAAGTGGTTTGAGCTTCTCCAAAAGCGGAAAAAAAGCTGCTTACAGTATTTCTGAAGGTGGAAGCGATTGGAGAAAGATCTTGATCATGGATGCTGAAACTAAAGAGATTGTAGAAGATACTTTGCGTGATGTTAAATTTAGTGGACTTTCCTGGAAAGGCGATGAAGGATTTTATTATTCAAGTTATGAAAAGCCTGAAGGAAGCGAGCTTTCAGCAAAAACAGATCAGCATAGATTATTCTATCATAAATTAGGTACATATCAAAAAGACGATAAATTAATCTTCGGTGCTACTGAAGCTCAAAAACATCGTTATGTAGGTGGAAGTGTTTCCGAAGATGATCATTTTCTTTACATCTCAGCAAGAAATTCTACATCAGGAGGAAAATTGTTTATGATGGATCTTACTAAAGAAAATCCTGAATTGATCACCATTTTAGACAATGAAGAAACAGATTCTTATGTGCTTGAAAATGATGGTTCTAAACTTTATATTTTCACCAATAAAGATGCTCCAAACGGAAAGATCGTTAGCGTAGATGCATCAAATCCAACTCCGGAGAATTGGAAAGATTTTATTCCTGAAACCGAAAATGTGCTTACTCCTTCTACTGGAGGTGGATATTTTTTTGCCAATTATATGGTAGATGCGGTTTCTAAAGTAAAGCAATTTGATTACGATGGGAAATTGGTAAGAGAAATTGATCTTACCGGGAATAGGTTCTGCAGGTGGCTTTGGTGCTAAAAAAGATGAAAAAGTGCTGTATTACTCCTTCACCAACTACGTAACCCCGGGAAGTATTTATAAATATGAGATCAAAGAAGGAGAATCTGAATTATATAATAAACCAGATATAGATTTTGATCCTTCAGCTTATGAAAGCAAGCAGATTTTCTATACTTCAAAAGATGGAACTAAAGTACCTATGATCATTACTTATAAAAAAGGAATAGAACTTAATGGGAAAAACCCAACCATACTTTATGGTTATGGAGGATTCAATATTAGCTTAACACCTTCATTTAGTATTGCAAATGCCGTTTGGATGGAACAAGGTGGTGTTTATGCAGTACCAAACCTAAGAGGGGGCGGAGAATATGGAAAAGAGTGGCATGATGCAGGTACTAAAATGAAAAAACAAAATGTGTTTGACGATTTTATTGCTGCAGCTCAATATCTTATCGATAATAACTATACTTCTAGCGACTATTTAGCCGTAAGAGGTGGTTCTAACGGAGGTTTATTAGTGGGAGCAACTATGACGCAACGTCCAGATCTTATGAAAGTAGCTTTGCCTGCAGTAGGGGTTATGGATATGTTGAGATATCACACTTTTACAGCAGGAGCCGGATGGGCTTATGATTATGGAACTTCTGAAGACAGCAAGGAAATGTTTGAGTACATCTACGCATATTCTCCAGTTCATAATGTAAAAAAAGGAACTAAATATCCGGCAACTATGGTAACTACAGGAGATCATGATGATAGAGTGGTTCCTGCACACTCCTTTAAGTTTGCTGCAGAATTACAAGAAAAACAAGCGGGAGATGCACCTGTTCTTATTAGAATTGAAACCAAAGCAGGTCATGGAGCTGGAAAACCAACGGCTATGATCATAGATGAATATGCAGATATCTTTGCTTTTACCCTATATAATATGGGTTTCAAAAGCTTACCAAATAAGATGTAAACAATTAAATTTTAGTTGAAATTAAAGATTTAGAAAGACCTCTGAAATAACTTCAGGGGTCTTTTTCTATTAGAAAAGTTTCATTAGTGTTCTGTATTGTTCGATTGATTAATTTTCAACTTTCTCCTCCTTGATTATTTGCGTCATGCTGAACTTGTTTCAGCATCCCAATTATCTAAAGAAATAGACCCTGAAACAAGTTCAGGGTGACGTGACTATCTAAAAGAATAGAACACTTATTGGTTTCCAAACAGTTTATCTTAAATTTATCACCTACTAAAACTGCTTCTATGCTTCAATTGAAAAATGTCTCTTTTTCTTATGATAAAACTCCGGTTTTAAAGAATATCAACTTAAAAATAGAAAAAGGACAAAATGTTTCAATTATTGGAGCCAGCGGATGTGGAAAAAGCACCTTGCTTCAACTTATTTACGGTTTACATCATACAGATGGAACTATTACTTGGAATGGAAAAGAGCTTTTAGGTCCCACTTTTAATCTGGTTCCGGGAGAAGATTTTATAAAATACCTTGCTCAAGATTTCGATCTGATGCCTCCCTTAAGCGTTCATGATAATGTGGGGAAATATCTAAGCAACATGTATCCTATCAAGAAAAAACGCAGGATCAAAGAATTGTTGGAGGTAGTAGAAATGCAAGAGCTGGCAAATGTAAAAGCCAGTAAATTAAGCGGTGGCCAGCAACAAAGAGTAGCACTTGCCAGAGCTTTAGCAAATGAACCTGAATTGATCTTATTAGACGAGCCTTTTAGCCATATAGATCATTTTAGAAAGAATAATTTGAGGAGAAGACTCTTTGCTTACCTAAAAGAAAAGAATATTACTTGCATTATAGCCACTCACGATAGCACAGACGCCCTTTCTTTTGCAGATGAAACCATTGTGCTGAAGAATTCCAAGATTCACGCTAAGGATGCTCCTTATAATTTATATCAACACCCGAAAGATAAATATGTGGCTTCGCTCTTTGGCGATGTGAATGAAATCAAGTTGAATCAATTCTCTCCAGATGCTAATAGTAAAAAGAAGATCTTGCTATATCCAGATGAAATTAACTATTCTAAATCTTCTAAGCTGAAAGCAAAAGTCTTAAAATGCTATTTTAAAGGAAACAGCTATTTGATAAAAGCAGATCTTTCTGGAGAAACTATCTTTTTTGAAAATGCTTCAGCATTAGAAATAGACAAAATGGTTGGAATTAAGGTTTCTGAAGCCATCATTACAAAACGAAGTTAGATCAGAAAATCTCTAAGATCTTATTTTCTTTTCCGTTGAAACTAAAGTTTTCACCTACAACTTTTCCCATTAAAGCTTGCGCCACAGGAGAATTTACACCAATAGCATAAAATTTTTCTTTTCCTGAATTTATTTCTCCTGCAGGAATTGCAAGAAAATAATTTGCTGCAGAAGTTTTTACCGCACTACCTAACTGAACAGTAGTTGAATTTGTTCTATTTCTAGCCATTTCAAGAATAGCCTGTAGTTTTTTAAATTGCTGAAGTTGAACCGAAAGTTTATTCACTTCCGTATTTATCATTTCTCTACTAGTTTCATATTTATCTCCTGCGCTGCTCTTAGTTTCATTTTGAAGCGCCTCATTGAGATCTTCTAAAGAAGATTTAATTCGATTAATTCTTTCCTCCAAATAGCTGTTACAAGCAATAAATAATTCTTCTTTCAAATTAAATTCTTTAAACCCTTTAATCTAAACTAAACCTTCCATGATTATTCATTTGGCGTACTATCCAGGATTTTCTTCCTTGTATATAGCTGCTTGCAGGATTCGCTCTGTATTGTCTTGGATTTGGCAGAATTGCTGCAATCGCTGCAGCCTCATAAGCAGATAATTTGGCTGCAGGTTTTCTAAACCAATGTTGCGCTGCTGCTTCTGCACCATAGACACCTTTACCCATTTCTATGCTGTTAAGATAGACTTCTAAGATGCGTTCTTTACTCCAAAAAGTTTCTATTAGAAAAGTAAAGTAAACCTCCATACCTTTTCTAAACCAGTTTCTGTTTGGCCATAAAAACACATTCTTAGCAGTTTGTTGTGAGATGGTACTCGCACCTCTCACCCGTTTTCCTGTTTTGTTCTTCTCAATGGCTTTTTCAATAGCTTTCATATCAAAGCCACTATGATTTAAAAAGTTTTGATCTTCACTGGAGATCACCGCCAATTGTAAATGAGGAGAAATAGATTCTATAGGTACCCAATCATGCTTTATTTCTTCTGAAGGATTTTCGAAATATCTAATGGCCATTAAGGGGGTAAATGGCACCGGAACCCAGCCATAGAGAATTACTACAAGTATGCTAAACAGGAATAATCCTGCGATAAGTTTCAATAAGAATTTAAAAATTCGTTTCATATAATTAAGATATCTCTGCTAATTCTTTACCAATCAAACTCCCAATTGCTACGCCCATTCCGCCTAAGCGAACCCCGCAACTAACCTTGTCTGATAATTTTTTTACTATCACTATTTTTTGATCTCCAACTCCCATAACTCCACTCCATCGATGATCTATTTCCACAGTTTCATTTGGCAATATGGTTTCTTTTAAAAGTTGTTCCAATCTATTCTGAATAAGATCTGTTTGCACCAATTCTGTAGTTTCTTCTCCTTTAAGATCCAAATTTCGCCCACCGCCTAATAAGATTCTATCGTCTATATTTCTGAAATAATAGTAACCCTTATCTAAGTGGAAAGTTCCTTTTATCTTTAAGTTCTTGATAGGTTTGGTAATTAAAACCTGAGCTCTTGCAGGTTTCACATTTTCGATTCCTAAGTTTAGAAGCAAAACCGTTGGTGGCGATCACTAATTTTTGAGTATCAAATTCGAAATGCTCTGTCTTAACTTTTACTGAAGTATTGCTTTCTGAATACTCCAAAACATTCACATTATTCAAGATCTTTATTCCGGCAGCCTGCACTTTATGTAAAAGTGCTTCCATCATTTTCCCGGTATTTATCTGCCCTTCAAATTGATTAAAAATTAGAGAATTTTCAATATTCTTAAAATTGAATTTGTTGCTGCCTTCGCTAAAAACTGCATCTTTAAATACTGGCTTTAATAATTTGTTGACAGCATCCATTTTAGAGATACATTCCTGAAAGAGTTCTTTGTCTTGAGGTAAGAAAAGTTCATATCCGCCCCATGCTTTATAACCAATAGTTTTATCTCCTAAATTTTCACGAAGTAGTTGTAAACCTGCTACCCTTTTTTTAATCAATTCTAAAACTTCGTCTTCAGAATGTGTCTTTAGATCGTCAAGAATTTCAGAAAGACTACCAAAACATGCAAAACCTGCATTTTTTGTACTTGCGCCGTTGGGCAACATTCCTCTTTCTAAAACCAGAATATTTGCTTTTGGGTGTTTGGTTTTAAGATGTAAGGCCGCATTAAGGCCTACAATTCCACTGCCAACAATGGTGTAATCTATATTGGAAAGCCAGGATTTATACTCCCAGTAAGAAAAATTCATAATAGTATTTAAGAGATGAAAATTACATAAAGTTTTGGAGAATATTAATGTTATAAAAATTTCTGAGATTTATTTTATAATATGATTGACTTCTCGATCCCGATAGGTATCGAGACGTCTCGAAGTGACAAATAGATATCTCTACAGTTGACAGGCGATTGAAAATAGCTTTTGGGTTAGGGATAGCAGCGGTTAGCTCCCAATACATGAAAATGTATTGGGACTACAAGCGAATAGCCCGACCGCTCTTTTGGGAGCGGAAACCCCATAAAAAAACCCCGATTGCTCGAGGTTTTAATTTTATTCTTCTTCTTTTATAGGATCCATTTTCCAGGACTCCATAAATTTAGTAGTGTAATTTCCTTCCACATAATCTGGATGATCCATTAACTGTCTATGGAAAGGAATTGTAGTTTTTACACCTTCAATTACAAACTCATCTAAAGCACGCTTCATTTTATTGATAGCTTCTTCTCTGGTTTGAGCGGTAGTAATCAACTTTGCAATCATCGAGTCATAATTTGGAGGAATAGAATATCCGCTATAAACGTGTGTATCTATTCGTACTCCATGACCTCCCGGCGCATGTAAGTTGGTGATTTTTCCTGGAGAAGGTCTAAAATCGTGATAAGGATCTTCCGCATTAATTCTACATTCTATAGAATGTAATTGTGGGAAGTAATTCTTACCAGATAATGGAATTCCAGCAGCAACCATGATCTGTTCTCTAATAAGATCATAATCTATTACCTGCTCTGTAATAGGATGCTCTACCTGGATACGAGTGTTCATCTCCATAAAGTAGAAATTTCTGTGCTTATCTACCAAGAATTCTACTGTTCCTGCACCTTCATATTTTATAAATTCTGCAGCTTTTACCGCAGCTTCTCCCATTTCTTTTCTGAGTTTATCAGTCATAAACGGAGAAGGAGTCTCTTCTGTTAGTTTTTGGTGACGACGTTGGATAGAACAATCTCTTTCTGAAAGGTGACAAGCTTTACCTGTGCTGTCTCCTACCACTTGAATCTCGATATGGCGAGGTTCCAAGATCAATTTTTCCATGTACATACCATCATTTCCAAAAGCAGCACCTGCTTCCTGACGGGCAGAATCCCATGCAGCTTGCAAATTCTCTTCTTTCATCACGGCTCTCATCCCTTTACCACCACCCCCGGCAGTAGCTTTAAGCATTACAGGGAAACCCATTTCTTTTGCAGTTTTTAAACAATCTGCATAATCTTTAAGCAATCCATCAGATCCTGGAATACATAGGAACTCCTGCAGCCATCATAGTAGCTCTTGCAGAAGCTTTATCTCCCATTTTATCAATCATCCCAGGGCTAGCCCCAATAAATTTGATATTATGTTCTGCACAGATCTTTGAAAATTTAGAATTTTCAGATAAAAATCCATATCCTGGGTGAATTGCGTCTGCATTTGTGATCTCTGCAGCAGCAATGATATTTGAAATTTTTAAATAAGATAGGTTGCTGGGCGGAGGTCCAATACATACAGCTTCATCTGCAAATCTTACGTGAAGACTTTCTGCATCTGCCGTAGAATATACCGCCACAGTCTTGATTCCCATTTCTCTACAGGTTCTAATAACACGTAATGCTATTTCCCCTCTATTGGCAATTAATATTTTTTTAAACATACCTTTGTATTTTTTACTGAAACAGTAAAATTAAATTCTTGAAGAACTGGTAGTATCTAAGATGGATCTACTAAAAATAATGGTTGGTCAAATTCTACCGGAGAAGAATCATCTACCAATACTTTCACTATTTTTCCGGAAACTTCGCTCTCTATTTCATTGAACAATTTCATTGCTTCAATTACACAAAGAACATCTCCTTCTTTAATAGAATCTCCAACCTCCACAAAAACATCTTTGTCTGGAGAAGGTTTTCTATAAAAAGTTCCAATAATTGGAGATTTTACAGTTACGTATTTAGAATTATCATCTCCCGCTGGAGCTGCAGATTCTGTTGCAGGAGCCTGAGATTGCTCTTGTTGTGCAGGCGCCTGTGCTTGTTGTTGCATTGGCATTTGCTGCATTTGGCCACCCATAGGCATATGTTGAATATAGGTAGGCTCTTTTTCTTCGGACCCTGTTTTAATGGTAATCTTTACGTCGTCCATTTCAAGTTTTACTTCGCTAGCACCTGATTTTGCTACAAACTTGATTAAATTCTGAATTTCTTTTAAATCCATAAGATGAGATTGTTGGTTTATTAAGAATTATAGGCCCATTTTAGATAGATAGATCCCCATGTGAATCCTCCTCCAAATGTGGCAAAGATAATATTATCTCCTTTTTTCAACTTACTCTCGAAATCACTTAGTAATAACGGAAGGGTTGCAGAGGTTGTATTTCCGTAACGTTCAATATTCATAAGTACTTTTTCATCTTCCAGTTTCATACGACTGGAAGTTGCACTTACAATTCGTTGATTTGCTTGATGAGCTACCAGCCAATTTACATCGGCATTAGTAAGATTGTTACGTTGCATGATTTGTTCACTAACATCAGCCATATTGGAAACAGCATATTTAAACACTGTCTTTCCATCTTGAGCAACGTAATGAAGATTTTTGGCAACGGTAATTTCTGTAGGCGGCATTAAAGATCCTCCGGCTTCAATTCTAAGAGAATTTCTACCAATTCCGTCACTTCGTAATATTTCATCCTGAAGTCCTAAACCTTCATTATTAGGTTCAAACAAAGCTGCTCCAGCTCCATCTCCAAAGATGATACATGTAGTCCTGTCTGTATAATCTATAATGGATGACATTTTATCTGCACCTATTACAAGTACTTTTTTGTATCTGCCAGATTCTATATAAGCACTAGCTGTAGACATTCCATAAAGAAATCCTGAACATGCTGCCTGCAAATCGTATGCAAAGGCATTGGTTGCGCCAATTTCTGTAGCTACATGAACTGCAGTAGCTGCAACTGGCATATCTGGTGTAACCGTGGCTAAAATTACCAGATCGATCTCTTTTGGATCTAAGTTAGTTTTGTCTATTAAGTTTTGGGCTGCCTTAATGGCGAGGTAGGAAGTTCCCTTATTGGGATCTTTTAAAATGCGGCGCTCTTTAATCCCTGTTCGGCTGACAATCCACTCTTCGTTGGTATCTACCATTTTTTCTAACATCTTATTGGTTAAGACATCTTCAGGGACATAGGCACCTACAGCTGTTATGGCTGCTGTGATTTTATTCATAAAAATCGAATTTTACACGCCAAATTTCAGTTAATTTCTGAAACTTAGGTAAAGAAATGTACTAAATTTTCCTTGAACGGGGGTGCAAATTAAGGCCTTTTTAGGACTTATTCAACTTAAAACAAAAAACTCCCACTTAGTGAGAGTTTTTATTAAAGTTTAGCTCTTTCTTATGCTTCTACTTCTTCAGTGTTGTCAATCAACACGTGACCTCTGTAGTATAATTTACCTTCATGCCAATGCGCTCTGTGGTATATATGCGCTTCTCCTGTAGTAGGATCTTTGGCAATTTGTGGAACAGAAGCCTTATAATGGGTTCTTCTCTTGTCTCTTCTGGTTTTAGAGGTTTTTCTCTTAGGATGTGCCATTGCTACGTATTATTTATCGTTTAATAAGTTTTTTAATTTATTCCAGCGGGGATCGATATCTTCCCCATTTTCATTTTCATCAATATCTTTAGTCTCTTTAGGACTTAATTCTTCTAATTTCTTGAGAACTTCAGAATCTAAAGTTCCATCTGCAACCCCTGGATGAATTCTCTTTAACGGAACAGAAAGAACAATAAGCTCATAAATATATTGAGCTACATTTATTTGATACTCGCCATGCGGCAGGATCAAGATCTCTTCATTATCATCGTTAAACTCATCTCCAAACTTCACCACCAACCTTAAATCTCCATCTATAGGCTGATCATAAGGTTCATTGGTTAGATCACAGTTTACGTTTACTTCACCTTCCGCATGAAAATTTAATTCCATCATGGTCGGCGTTTTGTCAAACAGCAAATCAACTTTTACATTGGCACTGTTGAACTCTTCGTATTCAAAATCTTCAAAGAACTCTTTATCTACTTGGTACTCAAATTCATGCTTACCTGGTTTCAACCCTACGAAAGGAATTGTAAACGCTGCTAATTTCCTCATAACATAATCGATTTCGAGCGTCTGCCCTCCGGAAAAGGCAGGTGCAAAGATATAAAATATAATGAATTAACGCTTCGTTATAAACAAATTTTTGTTTATATCTTTTTTCCCTGTTTTTTCAAGGGATTCTTAGTAAGTTTTTTATACTCTTTTCGAGTTTTATAGATCTCGATTGCCTTAAAAACCGCTTCTTTAAATGAATTGATATTTGCACAATCTTTTCCGGCAATTTCAAAAGCAGTTCCGTGATCTGGCGAAGTTCTAACCTTATTTAATCCCGCAGTAAAATTAACTCCCTCTCCAAACGAAAGTGTTTTGAAAGGAATCAATCCTTGATCATGATAAGAGGCAATTACCGCATCAAAATTCGTATGATTCTTAGATCCAAAAAAGCTATCTGCAGCATAAGGGCCGTAAACCAAGGTGCCTTTTTCGCGAATCTTCTCTAAGGTTGGCTTTAAAACTTCTTCATCTTCCTTGCCAATAAGTCCGTTATCTCCACTATGCGGATTTATCCCTAAAACAGCAATTTTTGGTTTTGAGATTCTAAAATCTTGTTGAAGGGTTTTTTGAATGATATTGATCTTCTTTTCTATAAGTTCCGGCGTAATTACTTCAGCGATATCTTTTAGCGGAACATGATCTGTTAATAACCCAACTTTTAAATTGTCTGAGATCATAAACATTAAACTATCTCCTTGAAGTTCTTTGGCAAGGTAATCTGTATGTCCAGGAAACTTAAAGGTTTCAGATTGAATAGTGTTTTTATTGATTGGTGCGGTTACCAGTACATCAATTTCATTATTTTTCAAAGCATGTGTTGCTGCTTCTAAAGATTTAAAAGCATATTTTCCAATTTTAGGATCTTCAGCTCCAAAATCTATAGCAACATTTTCCTTCCAAACATTGATCACATTTATTTTTCCTTCAATAGCTTGTGATACCTCTTCTATTCCTTGAAAATTAAGCGATAAATTGAAATGCTTTTTTAGAAAGCTCAAGGTTTTAACCGATGCGAAAATAATTGGGGTACAAAAATCCAGCATTCGAGCATCATCAAAAGTCTTTAAGACGATCTCGCCCCCAATTCCATTTAGATCTCCAATACTAATTCCTAATTTTATCTTTTGAACAGACTTCATAATCAATCCCCTTTTTTATTTCTATTTTTACCAAACAAATGTAAGAATAATCCAAAGATATGTTTACCGGAATTGTTGAAGAACTAGGAGAAATTGTAGAAATAGCGAGAGAAAAAGACAATCTCAACCTAAAGATAAAGGCAAAAATGACTTCTGAACTGAAGATCGACCAAAGTGTATCTCACAATGGAATTTGTCTTACTGTAGTTGCTATAGATGGGAATGTTTATACTGTCACTGCCGTAAAAGAAACCCTGGATAAAACCAGTCTTGGAAATTGGCAACAAGGCGACCTGGTAAATCTTGAAAGAGGCATGAAATTGGGGGCTCGATTAGATGGTCATATTGTACAAGGGCATGTAGATCAAACCGGAACATGTAAAAATATAGAAGAAGCTAACGGAAGTTGGGTCTTTACCTTTGAATATGATCCTACATTAAATAATATTACCATAGAAAAAGGTTCTATTACTGTAAACGGAGTGAGTTTGACAGTAGTAAATTCTAAATTAAATGAATTTAGTGTAGCGATTATTCCTTATACCTATGAGCATACCACCTTTAAACAACTAAAAAAAGGAACCGAAGTAAACTTAGAATTTGATGTAATTGGAAAATATGTAAAAAGAATTACAGAACTTTCTTAGAAGTTTTTCCTGAAACTACCACATAAATACCCAAACCAATTCCCGCTAAGAAAAGCAAAGGTAAATGATCATCTATAGGTAATCCTACAGGTGGTGGTGGTCACTGGCTTCTAGGAGGAGGTATCAGAATTCATCTGCGAAAATGCAGAGTATGGCAATAGTACCATTGCCATAAAAATAATTAGGTATGATATCTTTTTACTTCTCATAATTTCGCCTAAAGTATTACTTTAATCCTATTCAACAAAAAATAACTTGGGAATAACACATATTAGAGATACGTAATTACATGGCTGGGGGTTTTTTAAATTTTGCAAGTTAAGAAATTTAAATCCAATTTAATTTGCTTAGTCTTAAATCTACTGCTTATCTAAAGCTATACAATATATATTAAAGTATATAATAAACTCGATAACATCTTTCTTTTGTCGGTAAAATACTACTTCTGACTTGTTAATTTCAAGTTTAAATCCTTTTTCATCGAAAATCCAGGCATAAAAAAAGCCTCTCACAATGTGAAAGGCTTGATTTTTAGTTGTGGTCCCACCTGGACTCGAACCAGGGACCACCTGATTATGAGTCAGGTGCTCTAACCAGCTGAGCTATAGGACCGGCTCAATAGGTATAATGAGGGCGCAAATTTAGATAATTGCTACTTACGCACCAAATAAATTATTTATTATTATCAATTTCCATGCATAATTCCACCAACACTCCATGAGAAGACTTAGGATGCAGGAACGCAACCATTTTATTATCAGCACCTTTCTTAGGTTCTTTCTTGATCAACGGTAAACCCTTTTTCTTTCAGATCTGCTATTTCTTTTTCTATATCTTCCACATCAAAAGCTATATGATGTATCCCTTCTCCCCGCTTTTCTAAAAATTTTGCGATAGGACTGTTCTCATTTGTGGCAGATAATAGCTCGATCTTGCTTTCTCCAATTTTGAAAAAGGAAGTTAGCACCCCTTCGCTCTCTACTTCTTCTGCTTTATAGGCTTCTGCCCCCAAGAGATCTCGATAGGTCTTATTGGCTTCTTCCATATTCTTTACAGCAATTCCTATATGTTCAATCTTTCTCATTTCTATTATAAAGTCTAATTATTCATCTAATTTCAGCTTATAAAAATACTATAATCTTTAAATATGCTACTTTTGTACTATGGAAACAAATAGACAAAAGAAAATAGGTGGAGTTTTACAAAAGGATCTTGCAGAAATCCTTCAAAATCACCTGAGAGATTCTGGGGTGACAGGTATTTTGATCTCCGTTTCTAAAGTGACCGTTACTACAGATCTATCTATAGCAAAAGCATACTTGAGTATTTTTCCGAATAAAAATGCACCAGAGGTGCTGGCAGATCTTAATCTTATCAAGCATAAGATCAAACATGAACTGGCTCAACGTACTAAAAACCAATTAAGACGTATGCCAGATCTTGATTTCTTTGTAGATGATTCTTTGGAATATATAGACAATATTGAGAAATCTATGAAAGGAAAAGAAAATCCTATAGATCAACCAGATCTTTTAGAGCGCAGGAAAAAATCTTAATTTGAATTTTTCCCTCTACATCGCAAAGCGATATCTTTTTACCAAGAGCAGCAGTAATGCCATAAACATTATTACCATTATTGCTGCTATTGGAATATTTGCAGGAACCTTTGCTTTGTTTGTTGTTCTCTCCGGATTCTCCGGCTTAAAAGATTTTAGTCTCTCCTTTACCAACGAATTTGATCCCGATCTAAAAATTATGCCTTCTCAAGGCAAAGTGATTCAGTTCACTGAGAAAGAGAAAACAGGAATTGAAAAGATCGAGGGCATTACCGCTTTTACTCAAACTATTGAAGAACGCGTGTTTCTAGATTATAAATCTAAGAACCATACCGCATACCTAAAAGGAGTAGATTCTAATTATCAAACTGTAAACAATGTAGATAGTTCTATGGTTTACGGTACCTGGCTTACCCAATCTGAATATCAGGTTGTAATTGGCAATGGAATTTCCAGACTACTTTCCATTTCGCCATTCGACTATAATAATCTGCTGAATATTATGGTACCAAGACCCGGAAAAGGGCAGATTAAACTCACCAATATCAACAGCGCTTTTAGTAGAGAAAGCGTTGTGGTAACTGGAATTTATAGCATAAATGAAGAATTAGATAACAAATATGTGTTCTCTAATTTAATGTTCGCTCGAAAACTTCTGGGTATGAAGGATGAACGAGATCTCTTCCATAGAATTTAAAACAAAACCTGAAGCTGATATTGGTGCAATAAGCAATCAGCTTAAAGATATTTTTGGAGATAAAGTGGTGATTAAGAACAGAGCTCAGCTCAATGAAACTCTCTATAAAATGCTGAATACCGAAAATCTTGCGGTATATCTTATATTCACATTGGTACTAATAATTGCACTTTTTAATGTAATTGGCTCTATTATCATGGTGATCTTAGATAAAAGAGAGAATATTAAAACCCTTTATAATATAGGGGCAACCCCAAATTCTATTAAAAATATATTTTTTCTTCAAGGAACGCTAATGACCGTTATTGGAGGAGTTCTCGGACTTATCTTCGGAATAGTACTAGTTTACCTTCAGTTAGAATTCAACTTTGTAATGATCACTCCTAGCCTCCCTTATCCGGTAAGCATAAAAGCAATCAATATTCTTAATAGTTGCTGTTAACTATTGGTGTATTGGGAATTTCAGCATCTTATATTGCTGCTACCCGAAGTAAAAAAGCATTGGGAGTTTAAGCGAATTCGAAGCCTGCAAATTCTCTTTCTACCTCATCAAAAGCTGCAAAAACATCTATAGAATCATCGCTGGTTACCATTTTGGTTCGGTATTCTTTAAAATGCGGAATTCCTTTAAAATAGTTGGTATAATGTCTACGAGTTTCAAAAACCCCTAGCTTCTCACCTTTCCAATCTATAGCCATTTGCAAATGCTTTCTAGCGGCTTGTACACGCTCTTCCAAAGTTGGAGGCGCCATATGCTCACCAGTTTCAAAAAAGTGCTTCACTTCTCTAAAAAACCACGGATATCCAATACTTGCACGACCTATCATAGCTCCGTCCAATCCGTATCTATCTCGCATTTCCATAGCTTTCTCCGGAGAATCTACATCTCCATTTCCAAACACAGGAATGTGCATTCTAGGATTGTTCTTAACGTCTGCAATAGGACCCCAATCTGCCACACCTTTATACATTTGTGCTCGGGTTCTACCGTGAATAGCAATAGAAGCTGCTCCTACATCTTGCAACCTTTCTGCAACTTCAACGATCTTGATAGAATCATGATCCCAACCTAATCTAGTCTTCACCGTAATTGGCAAATGAGTATGCTTTACCATAGCTTCGGTAAGCGAAACCATTAAGTCTATATCTTTAAGAATTCCGGCTCCGGCACCTTTAGAAACTACCTTTTTTACAGGACATCCAAAGTTAATATCGATAATATCCGGATTAGATTTTTCTACGATCTCTACAGATTGTAGCATAGATTCCAGATTAGCACCAAAGATCTGGATACCAACAGGACGCTCTTTTTCGTAAATATCAAGTTTCATTACGCTCTTCGCGGCATCGCGAATAAGCCCTTCTGAAGAAATAAATTCTGTATACACTACATCTGCCCCTTGTTCTTTACACAAAGCGCGAAATGGCGGATCGCTCACATCTTCCATCGGTGCTAAAAGCAACGGGAATTCTCCAACATCTATGTTTCCTATTTTTGCCAAATCAATTTATTTGAGAGTGCAAAATTAAGAATTTGTTTTCAATATGCATCAGTAAGATGAAAAACAGATGATTACTTCGTTTTTGTAGGGAAAGAAATTTTGATACCTGTGATAAAATTAATAGGATATTTGAAGAGATGCTGAAACAAGTTCAGCATGACGGGTAATTATAATATCAGCTTCGTCACCCTGAACTTGTTTCAGGGTCTCAATTTAATACTTGGATTTTTAAAATTATAAAAGTGACTTCTCTTTTAAACGTTCTCCTTCTTCAGCATCAACAGCACGTTGATTATCTCTTAATTTGAAGTTTCCGAATTTATACCTTAATGAAAATCTCACTTTTTGAGATTCCGGCTTTGCATAGAACGAGTTGTTCTGATTTAGATATTTTGAAACCAGCGGAATATTATTGGTATTAAAAATATCATCAGCATTCACAGTAGCGATCAAACGTCCATCAAAAAACGATTTTCTAAGTCCAATATTTAATGAATACTGAGGTTCATCAAAATCGTAAGATCCAGCAATAAAATCTGGCAGATACATCCCCGAAACATCCATAGTAAACGTTCTGTCTTTAGATAAAGTGAACTGATTGAAAATATTTACAAATGTACTGGTAACTTCATTGGTCACTTTTTGATTTCCGCTTTCCAAGGCATAGAAATCAGATTTTAGATTATAAAAAGAAGCCAATCCGTAGAAATACCACCAATCATTTACATAAGAATAATAAGAAACGTCTAAACTGTATTGCTGATCGTAATCTAAATTAGAATTTACAGATCTTAAGAAATGTTGTTCGTTGTTTTGAAATGGCAAAACCGTAATAGCATTATCTGTTCCTTCCCAATACAAATCAAAAGAAAGTTTAGATTTATAGGTATAGTTAAAGGTGATCTTATTAGTTATTCCCGGTTGTAATTGCGGATTTCCATCTTGAAAATTGTTCTCATTTAAGAAATATCTAAAAGAATTCAAACTTTGAAAACTAGGTCTGGAAATTCTTCTGCTATAATTTAAGCTATAAGAATGATTTTCTGAAGGACTGTGCAACAAAAAGAAAGTTGGGAATAATTCAAAATATTGCTGATCTTTTAAAGCTCCATCGTTTGCTGAAGATCCAAAAGCATCGGTATATTCTCCTCTTAATCCTGCTTTTACGCTCCATTTATCCCAATCTTTAGATAAACTCACATATCCGGCATAAATATTTTCATCATATTTAAAAGTGTCAGAAAGATTCACCTACAAAATCTTGAGATCCATTATTCGTATTAAAGAAATCCAGGCCGCTATCTGAAACAATTCTGGAAACTTTGAATCCGGTTTCAAATGGAAGTCCGGCTAAACTTGAAGTTAGATCTGCTTGGCCTGCTAAGATCTCTGTCTTCTGAAACGAGTTGGTATTAAAAGAATTATTATCGTACTCAATCCCTTCAGAATTTAAAAAAGTAGTGGAAAGATCTTGAAATTGATCGTTATTATAATTGATATAATTTGCCTGAACAGATAAATTTGCTCCGTTCTCATTTAATTGAGATGTGTAAGTAGCATTAAACAACAGATTGTCTTGATTAGAATTCACTTGACTGTCTGTAGTGTAAAGAGAATCTAACTGTCTTTGCGGATTAAAGATCTGCGTTCTTCCAGAAATATCAGCATCAGACTTTGGAGTGAAAAGCAAATTAGCACTTAGGCTTAAACTGTTTTTCTCATTCAACGTAAAATCTAAGTTTGTGTTTAAACTATGAGAAATGGTTCTTGAATCTTTTTTAAAGATGTTATCCCAATAAGAATCTACATTTCCATTAGTTTCATAATAGGTGATATTCCCTAGGTCTTCTTTATAATCGAATCTGGAATTGTAGTTATAACTGGCGTATGCATTCAACCAATCATTCTTGTAATATTGGCTAGTTCCAATGGTATATTTAGGAACAACTGCAATAGTATTAGAAGCGCTTATATCTCCTTTATAACCAATAGAAATATTTTTTGAAGTAACTATATTAAGAATAGCTCCCCCGTCAGCATCATATTTTGCGGGAGGATTGGTAATAACCTCTACAGATTTTACATTGTTCCCGGAGAAACCTTGCAATAATTGCTGAAGTTCTTGCTGACTTAGATAAACTTTCCTGTCGTTAATATAAACCACTGCAGGTCTATTTTTGATAAGCAACTGACCTTGACTAACCATTACTCCGGGAGTATGCTTTAAGATGTCCCAGGAATCTCCACTGGAAATTGTAGAATTCTCTACATCAAATACCAAACGGTCTATTTTTCTGCTGATCTTTGGTCGGCGGGCATTTACTAATACCTCATCCAAACCATTTTCAGATTCTTTTAAAGTAATTCTCCCTAAATTTTCATCGTTCTTAACCTTGATCTTTTTCAAATAATCTTCGTAACCAACAAAGCTTATTTGAAGCAGATACTCATCATCGGCTACATCTTCAATAATAAATTTTCCATCTTCTTCAGAAACTGTTCCTTTATAAACAGTGGCAGAATCTTTAGCCTGCAGCAAAATCACGTTTGCAAAAGCAACAGGATTTTTGTTTTGATCTGTTAAAGATCCGTTGATGGAATTTTGAGAAAAACTTGGGATAGAGAGTAGGGCAAGCAAGTAAACAAGGGGGTTCAAACAATTTTGCTTCATTCGAAATAATTAGAAAATTGGGTTTTTTTAGCGTTTAGCATTCAACAAATATACTATTTCTATAAAAACATCTAATTAAATGGAGGTTTATTCGATGAATAACACAAAAAGAAAAACTCCCGCTTAGAGCAGGAGTTTTAAAACGTTTAAGCTTATTAATTAATTAGACTTTATGGCATCATATAATACCTGCTGAATCTTTGTTCTTGTATTCATTTTATAAAGTCTGGTATTTTCTCTGCTTGGCAAAACTCTATTGGAAAGGAAAAGATAGAGAAGATCTGTTTTTGGATCCATCCAAACCATAATTCCGGTAAAACCGGTATGTCCAAAACTTTCGTCGCTAGCATCTATAGCTGCGTTGCCATCTGGTTTTCTTTCTCCTAAACTCGGTTTATCAAATCCTAAACCTCTGCGGTTATCATTCTCCGGAAATTGATAGCTGGTAAACTCCTTCATGGTTTCCGCAGAGATATATTGAACACTCTCCATAATTTCCTCCATTTAAATACATCTGCATTAATTTTGCAAGATCATTGGCATTGGCAAATAAGCCTGCATTGGCAGAAACGCCCCCCATCATAATTGCACCTTCATCATGTACACTGCCATGAATTGGCTTATTTCTGAATAAATAATCGTGTTCTGTAGGTACAATTCTATCTATAGAAAATTTCTCTAATGGCTTATAGGTTAAAGTTGTAGCACCAAGAGGAGCATAAAAATTCTCATCTAAATAATCTATATAATCTTCATTGGTGATCTTCTCTACAATCCCTGGCAATAAATAAAATGCAAGCCCAGAATATAAATATTTACGCTCCGGTTCTAGGGGAGAATTCTTGATTGCTTTATAGATCTTATCCTGGTAATTCTTGAAAAGCCACATTTTTTCTGAAACTTTTACAGGATATCTTTTAGAAGAATCTTTCTTAAACGTATTCCATTTGTAACTTCCATTCTTTCTAAGCGTATTTTTCCAGTAAGGAATCCAAGGCTTAAAACCAGCTTGATGCGCTAAGATCTGTCTAAAAGAAATTCCTGCTTTATTAGAATTTTTGAAATACGGCAAATAGGTGTCAATTCCGGCATTTAGATCAAACTTACCTTCATCTTTTAATTTCATCAATGCCGCCAAAGCAGAAGAAACTTTGGTAACCGAAGCAAGATCATAAATATCAGATCTTTTAACTGTAATAGTATCGCTATATTCATGATAGCCATAGGCCTTGTACATCACTACTTTTTGATCTTTTGCCACCAGGATCTGACCTCCCGGAATAGCTTTAGCATCCATAGATTCCTGCATTAAAGAATCTATTCTTTTATACAGAATTTGAGAATCCATCCCGGCATCTTCTGGCAGCGTATATTTAAATCGAATTCCACCTTCAACATCCAATCCATCTCCTTCTTTAAATTTAGTGCCAATACTCACAGGTAACTTTCCATGTGCTCCTATCTCCACCAAATATTAATTGTGCAGCAAGATCTTCAGAATTATCATTATCCTGATATCCCATTATTAATGCTGAAGATTTTTCAATTTTATCAATATCATTTACCACATAAGGATTCTTAAAAAAAGTCATTACTACATTGTCTTCTGAAGAAAGTCTGCTGATAAACTGTTTTCCAGCATCAGAAAGTTCGAATCCATTTCTTGGGAATTTACTATGATCGTGAACCGCCGCTATGATCAAATTATAAGCTGATAACTCCTTCTCTATTGCAGAAATATCTTCTGAAGTGGCATCTCTTGAAATATTGAAATTGGTGATGTTGGTATATAATCCCAAAGTTTCCTGAAATTTAGTAACCTCATCTTTACCTATAGAAATTGCAGCGATTTTTAAGGTGTCCAATCTTTTTAGCGGAAGTAAATTCCTATCATTTTTAAGAACCGTCAAACTCGCTTCTGTAAGTTGTCTATTTAATAAATGATATTCCGGCTTGTCTAGATCTTCAATGATATTTTCTGTTGAAATTGGCTTGATATTTATTCAGTCCAACCCATTGTTTCACTGCCAAGATCTTTCTACATCTTTCATCAATCTGCTTTTGGGAGATCAAGCCCTGGTTGATGGCTTTTCTAATTTCTGAAATTGCCATTGGGATGTCTTCGGTAAATTCTAAAAGATCATTCCCTGCCAAAACTGCGTCTTTATCTACTATTCCAGGTTCATGCCCCGTTGTAACTCCTTTCATGTTCATGGCATCGGTAACTATCAATCCGCCAAAATTCAGTTCATCTTTTAATAAACCTGAAATTATAGGTTTTGATAAAGTTGAAGGAACTCCGGTGGAATCTAATGCAGGAATATCTAAATGGGCAACCATAACGCCACCAATTCCCGCCTTTACAATTTCTCTGAAAGGATATAGTTCTAAAGTATCTAATCTTGTTCTGCTATGATTTATTTGTGGAAGCGCATAATGCGAATCTGTAGCCGTATCTCCATGTCCCGGAAAATGTTTTGCTGTAGCTAAGACTCCCGCATCTTGAAGTCCGTTCATATAAGCAATTCCTTTTTCTGCTACTTTATATTTATTCTCCCCAAAAGACCTGTAATTAATCACTGGATTATCTGGATTGTTATTTACATCTACATCTGGTGCAAAGTTGATGTGTAACCCAACTCTTTTAATTTGTTCGGCTATCTGAGTTCCCATTTTATAGATAAGTGTATCATTTTTCATAGCACCCATAGGCATCTGGAAAGGGTAGCTAATGGTACTATCTAACCTCATCCCTAATCCCCATTCTGCGTCTATGGCTCCTATTAATGGCACTTTTGAGGCTGCCTGATATTCATTCATCAACTCTACCTGCCTAACCGGACCGCCTTGAAAAAATATTACCCCTCCAATCTTCTGGTCTTTGATTAGTTTTAGAATTTCTTCTTTGTGCTCCGGACCTCGATTGGAATAGGCTGCCACCATCAACATTTGAGCTATACGCTCATCTGGAGTTAAAGTTTTCATGATAGAATCTACCCACTCACTATGTTCATATTGCGTGAATTCAGGGATTTTCCCCTTAGCATCCTGCGCAAAAATGTTAGAAGAAATAGTAATGATAAGCAGAAGTGAGGCGTAGAATTTAATTAATTTCATATTTAAATAATAGATGATTATACGTAAACCAAGGGTTTACAAAATTTAAACTTTTATATAGATTTTCTTTTTGTCTAACACATATCCAATAATCCACATAAACAACATAAAGCAAACGGCAAAAGCAAGGGATGCATTGTATTTGGAAAGCCAACTTAAAAAGGCATTATTATATATCCAAGGTTTTATAGATCCTCCATCTACCCAAATAATGCTCATAAGCATTGCTATTAATCCGGAGAGCACAAAGATGAAAAGTGGATTTCTTCCAAAAACCACAAAGAAATAGGTCCAATTCTTAAATTTCCATATTTCAATAATCAAAATTAAGGCAGCTATTAAAATTAGATCCCAGCCTATAGAATATAACACGTAAGAACTTGTCCATATTCCTTTGATTATAGGGAAATAGAGATCCCAAAATTTCGCAATTATAAGTATTAGAAATCCACTTAGAGCTAATTTCCAGATGGTAGGAACTGTATTTCCAGAACGTTGAATGAAGATTCCAGCCACATATCCGGCAACTACATTTACAATTGCGGGCAAGGTACTTAATAAGCCTTCAGGGTCAAAAGCCATCCCAAAACCTTTCCAGAGATTCTCCGGATTAAAAATTAAAAGGTCGAATTTAAGAGCAGCATTTCCTACTAAACTGTAAGGATCTGGAGGGGTTCCAAATCTATACATGATCCACCAATAGATCAATAAAATATTTATACTGATAATAATTGTAGCTTGAGTTTTGATAAAATGGAGCATTAAACCGGCAATTAAATAACACAGCGCAATTCTTTGTAGAACTCCCATAATTCGCATTTGGGTAAGATCTTTAAAAATCAAATCGCCAACCTCATTTCTATAAACAAATGGAAAAGCACTCATAAAAAGTCCGATTAGAAATATGAGCAAGCTTCTGGTAAAGATTTTCTTTAAAAATAGTACTTCAGACTTTTCTTCATATTTTCTTAAGCTAAAGCTCATAGCATTCCCTATTACAAATAAAAAGGTAGGAAATACTAAATCTGTAGGAGTAAATCCATGCCAAGCCGCATGTTCAAAAGGCGCATAGATACTAGACCAGCTACCAGGATTGTTTACAAGAACCATGAGTGCAATAGTTATTCCTCGTAAAACATCTAAGGCCAAATATCTCTGGGATTTGTTTATCATAGATTATTCTCCAATTAAAAATTATTTTTAGATATATTTTTTAATCTCTAAAGAATAAAAACTTCAACGTTTGCTAAGAACTAGAAAACTTTATAGCATTATTTTTTAGATTGTTTTTAAAACCAAAGTTTAAAAATATAAATTTTAAATAAATAATCAATCTTTCATAAAAATTTTAATAAAGTCTTTTTTGAAATTGATTTTTTATATATTTTTAGAAAAAATTCCTATTGAGGAAAAAGCATCAATAGGATCATTAGTTTGGGGCAACTTCAATTCAACTTTAAATTAAATTTATGTCGAAAGTATTACAGGAATTTTTTATCAATCATAATCCACCACCGGGATTAAGCAATGTTGAAAGAAAAAGATATCTTCAGAAAATAAGAATTATTAAGCATCTTTATTTTAATGGCGCTAATACCAATGCCGATATCTGCAATACTTTTAATGTAAGTCTTCCAACTTCCATGTCTTTACTAAATCAATTAGTTGCAGATGGAATAGTTGCAAAACAAGGGAGAGGAGAATCTGTAGGAGGTAGAAAACCAGACCTTTTTGGTTTAAAAGAGAATACTTTTTTTGTGCTAAGCATTCATATTGAACGTTTTCAGATCCAGTTGGCTATATTAGATAATACCCATCAAATTTTATTCGAAAAAAATGTACGCACTATCATTTCCAAGGACTTTGATATTGTTAATATTTTATATAAACATGCTACAGAATTAATCGCCGAGTCTAATATCAATTCAGACAAACTAATGGGGATTGGAATTAGTATGCCGGGATTGGTTTCTTCAGAAAACGGTAAGAACTTTACCTATTTTCTTAAAGATCATCAGCCACAAAATTTACAAAGTGAATTTGAAAAGAAATTCGATAAACCGGTAGTAATTTTAAACGATGCAAAAAGCGCTTGTTTAGCCGAATTTCGTTTTGGTCTAGCCAAGAACAGGAATAATGTACTGGTACTTTCTATGGACTGGGGTATTGGTCTCGGAATTATTATGGGCGGAAAATTACACATGGGATCTTCAGGTTTTGCGGGTGAATTTGGCCATATTCCATTAGTAGAAGATGGGGCATTATGTCATTGCGGGAAAAGAGGATGCCTAGAAACTGTAGCCTCGGGGATTGCCCTGGTAAAAAAAGCCAAGGACGGAATTGAAGCCGGGCAACGCTCTATCTTAAAAGAAATGGTTAATAACGAGCTTGAAAATCTCGAGCCTTCAATTATTATTGAAGCCGCCAATAGAGGAGATCAATTTGCCATCAATGTACTTTCTGAAATAGGCATAAGTCTTGGAAAAGGGATTGCCATTCTAATACAGATCTTCAACCCAGAACTTATCATCTTAGAAGGTAAAATAGCCGAAGCCAAACAATTTATAACCACTCCAATTCAGCAATCTATTAATACCTATTGTATGATTCAGCTTAAAGAACGCACAGAAATAGAACTTTCTAAATTAGGAAAGAATTCGAGTTTATTAGGTGCAACCGTGGCAATTATGGATCATATTTTTAAACAACAAATTGCAGTAGCAAAAGCCCAACTTAACTAAATACGTTAACTATTATTACCAACCCTATCGCAAAACCTAATTATGGCCAGATTAAATTTACTTGAAGAAACACGTTATGAAAAATTACCTGTAACTGTTTTTCCAGATGAACATGCAGCGTCTAAAAGTGTTGCAAGAAGAATTTCTAACCTTATCATTAAAAAACAGCAGGAAGGAGTTTCAGCCATACTAGGCCTTGCTACGGGAGCAACTCCTGTTGAGGTTTACCAGGAACTAGTAAGAATGCATAAGGAAGAAGGTTTAAGTTTTAAAAATGTAATCACCTTTAATTTAGATGAATATTATCCCATGCAACCTACAGCGCCGCAAAGCTATGTTACGTTCATGGAGGAGAATCTTTTTAACCATATAGATATTTTAAAAGAGAATATCCATATTCCAGATGGTACTTTGGAGAAAGAAGATATCGCAGCTTTTTGTCTGGATTATGAAAATAAAATTGAAGAATTAGGTGGTCTTGACCTTCAAATTCTAGGAATTGGTAGAACAGGACATATTGGTTTTAACGAACCTGGATCTGCTCCCAACTCCGGAACAAGACTGGTTACTCTAGATGATCTTACCAGAAGAGACGCCTCAAGAGATTTTGGAGGAAAAGAGAATGTACCTACCAAAGCCATTACTATGGGAATTGGTACTATTTTCAAGGCAAGAGAGATCATTTTAATGGCATGGAGCAAGAAAAAAGCGAGCATTATTAAAAAGGCTGTAGAAGGAGAAATTTCAGGGAATGTACCCGCTACCTATCTGCAACATTCAGATAAAGTGGAGTTTATTTTAGATACAGATGCAGCTTCAGAACTAACAAGATTCAACACTCCATGGCTTGTAAAAGATTGTTTGTGGGATGATAAACAAATTAAAAAAGCGGTAATCTGGTTATCTTCAGAAATTGGAAAACCAATCTTAAAACTTACAGACGAAGATTACAATAATAACGGGATGGCGCAATTAGCCACCGAAAAAGGTCCTGCCTACAACATCAATATTGAGGTATTTAATAATCTTCAACATAGCATTACAGGCTGGCCGGGTGGAAAACCTAATTCAGATGAATCTCAACGGCCAGAAAGAGCTGAACCTGCACATAAAAGATCTTTAATCTTTTCTCCCCATCCAGATGACGATGTGATCTCTATGGGCGGGACGTTTATTAGATTGGTAGATCAAGGTCATGATGTACATGTGGCTTATCAAACTTCAGGAAATACCGCAGTTTGGGATACTGATGTCTTGAGATATGTAGAATTTGCTATCGACTTTAATAAGAGCATGGGAGACGATACCAAAAGATTGGAAGCTATCTATGAAAAGATGCGAAGTTTCTTAAAGTCTAAACAACCTAACGAGATCGACTTGCCAGAAATAAGAGAAGTAAAAGGTTTTATAAGAAAATCTGAAGCCTTTGCTGGAGCTAGATTTGCCGGGTTAGCAGATAAAAACATCCATTTTATGGCCTTGCCGTTTTACGAAACGGGAAAGACAGTAAAAAATCCGGTAACAGAAAAGGATGTTTTGTTGACCATGGAACTTTTACAAAAGATAAAACCTCATCAGATCTTTGCTGCTGGCGATTTTGCAGATCCACATGGTACTCATATTGTATGTTTTAGAATTATTACCGAGGCCATGAACCGACTTAGAAAAACCGAGGAATGGACAAAAGATTGCTGGCTTTGGATGTATAGAGGCGCATGGTTAGAATTTGAAACTCATGAAATTGAAATGGCAGTACCGCTTTCTCCTCAAGAAGTAGATCGTAAAAGAAAAGCCATTTTTCAGCATCAATCTCAAAAAGATCATCCTGTTTTTCCGGGTGATGACGAACGAGAATTTTGGGTTCGCGCTCAGGAAAGAAATAGAGAAACTGCAATAAATTATCACAAATTAGGGATGGCAGATTATGAAGCAATGGAAGCTTTTGTTCGCTGGAAATTTTAAAATAAGACTTTAAATGAAAAAAATAAATTCAGTCATCACCATAGTTGCCGCAGCTTGCATGATAGTTTCATGTGCCAGCAATCCGTATGCTTCAACTAACAGAGATCATAAAAAACATACCAAAGAACTTACAAAAGAGTTAGAAGTTTTACCTCCGCCAAATCCCGGAACTGCAAGTAGTTTAAAATATGCAGAAGATTGGGTAGGTACCACCAATTTCAACCTTAGAAAACCCAATATTGTGGTTATTCATCATACCGCTCAAGATTCGGTAGGACAAACTTTAAAAACCTTCACTTTAGAAAGAACTCAAGTAAGTGCGCATTATGTAATTGGAGAGAATGGAGAGATTTACCATATGTTGAATGATCTTTATCGCGCTTGGCATGGAGGGGTTGGACAATGGGGTTCTAATACAGATCTTAATTCCTCTTCTATTGGAATTGAATTAGATAATGATGGAAGTGAAGATTTTTCTCCGCTTCAAATTCAGAGTTTACTGTTGCTTTTAAAAGATCTAAAAGAGAAATATAAGATCCCGGCAGCTAATTTTATTGGCCATTCTGATATTGCTCCTAGCAGAAAAAATGATCCTAATAAAACCTTTCCATGGAAAGAACTTGCAAAAGAAGGATACGGATTGTGGTATGATGAAATCCCTGAAGAAGAGATTCAGACTTTAGATAAAGGAAATAAGCTAACTACAGAAATTCCTCAGGAAATAAAAACAGAAGTAAATGACTCTTTAATAGTGGCAAAGGCTAATACTCCAAAAATCTGAACCTTTATTAGACATTACTCCAAAAGCGGCTCTTAAGATTATTGGGTATGATGTAAGCGATATGCCGGCAGCAATTAAGGCTTTTAAACTTCATTTTATTCAAACGGAAGTAAATTCTACACTAACAGATCATGATTTAAAGGTGCTTAATAATCTATATAAGAAGTATTTGTAAGTATAATAGTCAGGTAAAAAGTAACAATTTCAGGGCAGTAAAAATATCATAAAACTAATATTAATGTCATTCTGAATTTATTTCAGAATCTCAACATTATTATATCTAAATAATTTAGAAGCTGAAACAAGTTCAGCTTGACGGTAATTTTAAAAATTGACTTTGTTTACATTTAATAATTTTAGGATTTACAATATTTAAAATAAAAAAAAAGCTCCTCTAGATTTAGAGGAGCTTTTTATTTATAACATCTTAAAAGTTATTCTTTTACCGAAGTAGAATCTTTCTTAGCCATGAAAATATCTTTTTTAGCCAGGTATAACAATCCATTTCCTTCCTGATTATTGATACGTTTTGTTCTTAAATATCTGTTGTAATTGTATTCATCAAAATCTGCACTGGTGGTATCCATAGTACTTATGTGCACATTCCCCATAGAATGAATGAATTTTTGATCTCCAATCCACATTCCAACATGTATGATTCTTTCATCTGTAGAATCTGTAGCCTTTCTTCCGAAGAATAAAAGATCTCCGGGAACCAGATTCTCAAAATTCTTGGTAGAGTCTATCAATTTTCCGGTATGTACTTGTTGTGAAGCATCTCTTGGAATTACCATACCATTTAAGAAATAAACAGTTTTTGTGAATCCGCTACAGTCTACTCCTTTAGGCGAAGTTCCACCCCATAAATAAGGCAATCCCATCAATTTTTTAGCCGTAGCTACCAAGATCTTCTCCAGATTGATCTACAGAAGCTACCCAGTCTGAATATCCCATTGCTTCTACCTTATCTACAAAGGCTTTTTGGCCGTCAGGATACTTCACCTCATAAAATCCATTTTTGTCGCTTAGAACCTCTAAAATGTCTCCAGCAACCAAATCTGAAACCGGCTGACTTTTTAGATCTGCCTTTTCAAAAGATTTTCCATAAGGATTTAAGTAAATGATCTTATCTGCTGCTTTCCAATCTGCAAATTCAGCATCTGTTAATCCAATTACTCCTCCGTAATCTACCCAAGAAATATAACCGTCTGGAGTTTGAATCAAGCTCCAACCGTCATTATTTTTCAAGATCTTCACAGGAGTTCCCATAGTTGCCTGGGTAACAAGTTCTGCGGAATGTTTTCCTTCACCTCTAAGATTGGCTACAGAAATTTTTATAAGTCCGTTGGTCTTTCCTTCAACATCTGCTGAAGGAAGCAATTGAATGCTATCTGTAAAAGAAATTCCTTCAGCATTTAATTTTTCTTTTAATGCATTTACAGCATCCGGCAAATTAGATTCCCCTTTAAGAATATAAGCATCGTTAGCTTGCGTTGCTTCCACATCAAATAGTGCCACCCTTTTATCTGGAGCATATTCCTGTTTTACATCTGCAATATAAGCTTGCGCTTTATTGTCTTCTTTTTCTTCTGCTTTCTTATTACAAGAAGCAATTGTTAAAAGCCCAACTAAGGCTAATAAATTGATCTTTTTAAACACGTTCATATAATTTTAAAATGTTAACCAATTAATTATTGATACTATAAAAATACTTACTTAGAAATTAGGTTTCGACTTCGCTCAACCTGACATTTAGATGCCAGTGTAATTTTTGAAGATGAAACTAAATCGTTGAGATCTCTTACTTTATTCTGAAATTAATAATTGGGCTCCTGTTCCATTTCGCTTCGGAAAATGCACTTTTTCATCATATACTTTTACTCCGTCTGCAATATCAGATTTTAATAAAAGTGCGCCATCCATATCTACATAATCTAACAAAGGTAATAATTGTGCAATTGCCGAAATTCCCACGGTAGATTCGGTCATACAACCCACCATCACTTTCATATTTAAACGCTTGGCTTCAGCAATCATTCTTCTTGCCGGTGTAAGCCCTGCACATTTGGTCAATTTTATATTAACGCCATGAAAGTAATCTTTACATTTTGCCACATCGGCTTCTACAATACAACTTTCATCAGCAATAATTGGCAATACAGAATTCTTATAAACTTCCGCCATTCCATCCAGATCTTTCGGATTCAAGGGTTGCTCCAAAAATTCCACATTTAGCTCCTTCAACAATTTTGAATTCTTGATAGTTTGCTCTGCCGTCCAAGCGCCGTTTGCATCTACCCTAAATACAGAATTTGTATGTTTTCTAAGCTCCTTGATAATTTGCACATCATCCTCAGTTCCTAATTTGATTTTATATAATGGCCACGGAAATTCTTTGATCTTCTCTGTCATTTTTTCAACAGAATCTATTCCGATGGTATAATTGGTAAGCGGAATATTGTCAAGACTTAAACCCCACATTTTATATAGAGGAAGTTTATTTCGTTTTCCATGAAGATCGTGCATTGCAATATCTAAAGCGCATTGTGCGAAAGGGTTTTCTTTTAAATGCGGAAATGTGAGTTCCCAAAGTTCTTCCGGTTTTAAATGGATATTTTCTGAAATGATATTTTCTACAGATTTTATTGAAGCTATCATCGCTTTGGTAGAAACTCCATAATACACGGTTGCCGCTGCTTCTCCATATCCGGTAAATTCCCCATCGGTTAAAGCAACAATCAGCGTTTCCTGAAAATCTCTGGATCCATGAGTAATGGTAAAGGTATTTTTAAGCGCTAAGTTATAGGTGTAAAATTCAATTTTCATAGGTTCATTTTCATCATTCTACTATAGAAATCCAGGTTCTCTTTTATATAAAAATGCTAAACCTATACATGTTATGGCAGCATTTACAAGTAATATTTCAAATCCAAATTTATAACCATAAAACCAGCTTGCCGAATTTTGATCAAGTATAAAAGAAAGAATTGGAGAGAGAATACAAACTAATGGCACCCATTTATCATTTACTCCGCGTTTTGCATAATAATCCGAAGGTAAATAAGCCTAATAAGGGCCCATAGGTAAAGCCTGCCACTTTAAAAACGGCACTTACCACGCTGGTATCGTTTAATGCATTAAAAATGATGATCACAAAGAACATCAATAAAGAGAACCCTATATGTACTAAAAATCGTGTTTTCTTTTGATTGCTCTTTCGTTTTGAAAGATCTAAAATATCTACACAAAAGGAAGTTGTAAGCGCGGTTAATGCTGAATCTGCACTTGAAAATGCTGCTGCAATAATTCCTAATAAAAATACGATACCGGCAAAAGTTCCAAAATAATTTAAAGCCAATAATGGGTATAGATCATCTGTTCTTTCCGGAATTAATATATTCTGATCTATGGCGTATTGATACAACAATACTCCTAATGCTAAGAACAACATGGTAGAGAAAAAGAAAACTATGGAGAACCAAAAAATGTTCTTTTGCGCATCTCCCTTACTCTTACATGTCAGGTTTTTCTGCATTACATTTTGATCCAGCCCGTTCATAGCGATGGTTATAAAGATTCCGGCTAAGAAGGTTTTAAAGAAATTGCGATTAGATCTCCAATCCCAATCAAATACAGTAGACATCTTACTTTTTGAAACCAGACTAGTTACTTCTCCAAAATTCAAATTCATATGATTAATAATCATAATAATGCTAATTACAACCGCCGCTAACAAGAAAGTGGTTTGAAGTGTATCTGTCCAAACTATCGTTTTAATTCCTCCTCTAAAAGTGTAGATCCAAATAAGTAAAATGGTAGTAAGCACCGTCACGAAAAAAGGAATTCCGAAGGCATCAAAAAAAGCAATTTGAAGTACCACTGCTGCTAAGAATAATCTAAAGGAAGCTCCAATAGTTTGAGAAATCAAAAAGAAGGAAGCGCCCGCTAAATAGGAATTCTTCCCAAATCTGTCTCTTAGATATTCATAGATCGAAACCAGTTGAAGTCGGTAAAATAATGGGATCAGTATAAAAGCAATTACTGCGTAGCCCACCATATTTCCCATTACAAATTGAAGATAGGTCCAATTGGAATTTCCTACTTCCCCGGGAACCGAAATAAAAGTGACTCCAGAAAGAGAAGCGCCTACCATTCCGTAGGCTACTAAAAACCATGGAGATCTTCTGTTGGCTGTAAAAAATGTGTTATTATCTGCCTTTTGAGAGGTAAAATGACTTATAATTAGCAGTAAAACAAAATATCCGGCAATAACGCCAAAAACCAATAATGGGGTCATATTTTAAAAGTTTTCTTAGCTATTTAGATTCTATTTTAATTTCGTTGAAAGTGCTCTGATTTCCTGTTCTGTCTACAGATGTCACGCCTATGAAAGTCAACGGATCCTTTTTCTCCTTTTCCTTTAAATAATGAGTGAACTCTGTGGAATTTTCAGTTCTGTCTAAGATCTTATAAGCCCAATTATTTCCATATTTATAGTATACCACCCAATTAGCTACATCTTCTAATTCTGGATGAGACCAGGAAATGTTCACTCTGTTTTCTTCAATTTTTGTTGAAACTGAAGGGGCATCGGGTACCATTTCATCCAACCAAGGACTTGCAGGTACCAGGGCTTGTTTTTTATAAGGTCCATCTACCAAAGCTTTAGCAAGATTTGGATACTTTCAACAGTGGAGCGATACTCCAATGCACTGTACCTTTGCTTTCTGCAACCATCCCTCGAGTTAACATGATCTGATTGATGGTTTCATCTACATTGGCAGCATCTCCTCCAAAATCTATATTAATTCCCGGCCATAAATGGCGATCTTGAGTATTTTCACCTTCCCACCATCCTAGTAAGACAGGGAAACTTTGAGCGGTCTGATTGATCTTCCAATATAGCTGAGGTGTAAAATAATCTAACCAACCTTTATTAAGCCATAATTTTGCATCTGCATATAACTCGTTGTACTGGTCCATCCCCGATATCGACTTTGGATATCCAGGTCTCCAGATCCCAAACGGACTGATACCAAATTTTACCTGAGGTTTTTCAGCTTTAATTTCTTTGTACACAGTTTCCACAAAAGTGTTCACTCCTGCTCTTCTCCAGTCTGGTTTAGACATTTTTCCACCAGCCTTTTGATAGGCAGCATACTCGTTTGCATCGGGAAAATCTGCGCCTTTGTTATAGGAAGCATATGGATAGAAATAATCATCCATATGAACTCCGTCTATATCATATCTTTTTACAAGATCCATAATAACAGATTCCACATGCTCCTGAGTTCCTTTTTTTGAAGGATCTAACCAATACATCCCATTCTTCAATTTCACTACCAATTCTGGATGTGTATTCACTATAGATTTTGAATTTATAGGACCTCCAGTAGAATGATAAGCACGATATGGATTCAACCATACATGCAATTCCATTCCTCTGTCATGAGCAGCTTCAATCCAGAAATTAAGCGGATCATAATAAGGTTCCGGCGCTTTTCCAGTCTCTCCTGTTAAGAAGAAAGACCATGGTTCTAAATTGCTTTTGTATAAAGCATCAGATTGAGGTCTTGCCTGAAAAATCACTGCATTATAATTATGATCTTTTAAAAAGTCTAATAGTTTTATTGCTTCCTCTTGTTGCTGCTGAGTAGAAAGTCCAGATTTACTAGGCCAGTTAATATTTGCTACGGTAGCAATCCAGGCTGCACGAAATTCGCGCATTACATACGGACTTGTTTTAAAGGGTTGAACCGGCGGCTCTTTTTCTTCAACTTTAGTTTCAGCGTCTGCTTTTGCTTCTATTTCATCTTCTATTTCATCAAATCCCGGCTCTGGTTTTTGAACTACTTGAGGTAATTCTTTTTTAGGAGGCTTGGGTTTAGAAGCAACAGGTTTTGTGGTTTTACATCCCGAAAAAACCAGAGTTAAAACCAACGTAAGTATAACTAGAAATCTATTATTCAGCATGAAGAAAATTTTGTTTAAAAGTAAAATTCGTTGTGGAATATTTGATAGTATTTTATAAAACATTTTTTATAAAAAAAGCCCTCCCGTTTTAAATGAAAGGAGGACTTTTTTAATTCAAACTAACATTAACTTAATACTTATTAAATTAAATAATTTAATAAGTATTATTATAAATTACCCAGCAACATCCCACCAAACTGGTGTAGTTAATCTTACATAAGGATCATTGTTAGGCATGTTTTCATAATTTCTATCTTCTTCATTATACTCATACATCATAGCTTCTATCCAGTCATCTTCATTAGGGAAAATGTCTTGATTAACATTTTCTGGTCTTACCAATCCGGGGTAGATATCTGAACTATAATCTACTCTTCTAAAGTCTACCCAAGTTTCGGGATTTAGCACGTTAGCGATGTATTTTTGTACAAAGATCTCTGAAAGACCAAAATTTTCCATTCCTATTTGTTCATCTATGGTTGCAAGATATGCTGAAATTTCTCCTGAAGGAATTCCTAACTTCTCCATATCTGCACGTATTCCAGTCATATAATCGGCATATGCGCCTGCTTTATCTCCACTTCTAAATTTAGCTTCAGCTTCAATAAATTTTACTTCACTATAAGTAATCATATAAGTTGGTGAATCTGGCATGGTATAAAAACCCCCGTTACCTAAAGAATAATCATCTCCTGGATTTCCATCTAAGCCTCTTCCCGTAACGACTCCTTTATATCCTCCATTTACAGCTTCTGGGACAATTACAGTTAACCTTGGATCTTCTACTGCCGTTTCAAGATCTAACGAATTTTTAAGTAAGTTCACAAAGAAATCAGAGAAATAATCAAATCGAGAAGAACCATATCCATTTACACTAAATGGCTGATTATCATTCTCCATTTCACCTCCGCCATACATGATTAACGCATTTAAGGCATTAGAAGAAATACCTTTTTCTGCCGCATCAATAATTGCAGCTGCATCATAAGCAAATTCTCCAGATGTCTTTTTAGATAAATGGTTTAAATATCTCGCCTTAATAGAATAGGCAAATTTCTTCCATTTTTCTTGGTCTCCATGGTAAAGAACATCTCCACCTTCATCATCTAATCCAATAGAACTTGGCTCATCCAATTGAACAATAGCCTCATCTAGAAGTTTAAAAATTCTAGCATAAACCTCTTCCTGCGTTTGGAATTTTGGAGTGATATTCATTGCAGATTCACTATCATATGTTTCATCTAGAACAATATCTCCATATTGATCTGTAGTCATCCCTAAAGTATAAGCTCGAAGAATTTTACCAACAGCTACATAGTTAGGTGCATTGTACTTATTTCCTAAATAAATAAGATCTGCAGTGTTAGGAAGCGCATAAACATATGAATTCTGCCAAAGAAAATAACTTCCGGTAGTTAAGAACGTATTCCATGATTCTGAATAATAGGCTGCCACATTTTGAGAACCGTATTGAGTAATTCCTAACACTTCTCTAGCTCCTCTATACTGGGCCGTTGCCACTGTATTTTCTATAGCTCCTTGAATTCTGTATTGTGGCGCTAGAGATGTTGTAGTTGGCGCTGTAACAGAGCCATTCACATCAAAATAATCTTCGCTGCACGATGTGGAGGCTGCGATGATACATATTGAAAATAAATATTTATATAATTTCATATCTCTTAAAATTTAAATCTTAATCCTAAATCAAATCCTTTAGTATTTGGAGTTCCCAAATTGTCTATTCCTACAGATCCTGCACCCGCGATTCCTGCTCCATAAGTATTTACTTCAGGATCTACACCGCTATAATCTGTAATTGTCAATAAATTTCTACCCGTAGCGTATAGCTGTGCCGACTTCAATGATAATTTATCCATTAAAGTTGATGGCAAATTATAAGTTAAGGTTAGGTATCTAAGTCTTGCAAAAGATCCATCTTCAATAAAATTCTCTGCATTTTGAGAATAGTAAGTTTGATAATATGCCTGATCTTTATTCACCTGTACCGTATTAGGCGTTCCATCTGCAGTTACGCCATCTATTACTAAGCTTTCTTCTCTATCTGCAGTTTTAGCACTTAAACCATAGTATTGTAAGGCAGATTCTGTAGCGTTATACACTTCATTACCCTGAACGATATCAAATAAGAAAGACAAGTTGAAGTTCTGGTAACTTAAAGAGTTCGTAATTCCCAATGTCCAATCTGGTAATCTGCTTACATCATCAAAAACAGTTGTTTCTAGACTTGGCAAACCACTTGCATTAACTACTATATCTCCATTATCATTTCTTACAGGTCTTTTTCCTCTTAAACCAAATAAAGATCCGTTAAGAATTGCTGCTCCCGCAGCGGTGTTATTGAAGGTCCAAGAATCAGATAGATATACTTCATTAAGTTGTCCCGGTAGATCCTTAACTTCACTTTTATTTAAACCGAAGTTATAATCCATATTCCATTGTAACTTTGAGCTCTTCGGAAGTAATTTTACAGATAACAAAGCTTCAATTCCTTTATTAACAATAGCTCCTCCGTTAAGTGTTGCATAAAAAGTACCTGCGGAAGGAGGAACACGAATATCTCTTAAGATCTGATTGTCAGATTTACTGTAATACATACTCAAATCGAAGCTTAATCTGCTTTCAAAAAATCTTGAATCTAATCCAATTTCATAACTGTCAGTAAATTCTGGTTCTAAATTGGGGTTACCAACATTTACACCGTTATAAGTATATGCAGAACTTGCCAAGCCATTAATATTGGTACCAAGAGAACTTTCTAAGGCTCCAATTGGTGCATCTTTTCCAACTTTAGCCCAAGTGGTTCTTAATTTTAAATAAGTAAGTCCATTAGAAGATGTAATATCTGTACCGGCATTCTTGAATAAATCTGTTATAATAGCTGAAGCACCTACAGATGGATAAAAGAATGATCTTTTATTTGCTGGCAAGGTAGAAGACCAGTCATTACGACCTGTAGCGTTTAAAAATAAGGCATCTTTCCATGAGAACTTTAATTCTCCAAAAACTCCTACCGTTCTCTTTCTTGTAATTAATTCAGAAATTGACTGATTAGATTGAAGTACGTTTCCTATGCTATAAATACCTGGAGCTTGAAAGCCTCTTCCATAATTGTAGATAGAATGAATTCTTAAATCTTCCACCGTGTTTCCAACTAATGCACTAAAGTTAAAATCTTCGGTGATATCCTTATCATAGCTTAATAAAAAGTTAGAAGTGGTTCTTCTATGTTCATTTTGAAATTGGCTGATATAACCATCTTCTCTATTTTCTATAAAAGATCCATCTCCGGTAATTCTTTTGCTGAAATCATTGTAATAATCTGTTCCTAGTTTATAAGAAATGTTGAAATCGTTCAAGAAATCATAACTAAGACTTATAATACCTAACAATCTATGAACTTTATTTGTATTAGGACTATTTGCAATACTCCAATAAGGGTTATCATAGGTTTGATCTGGATAGATCATTTTTTGTGAACCATCATCATTTAAATAATCATTTATATCCACATTTACAGGATATCCTAATAAGCTAGAATAACTACTTCCAGCTGCATTACCTTGTTTAGTACTATTTGTTTCTGTAACAATATAGTTTGCAGAACCTCCAATTGTAAATTTATCTGTAAGTTTTGACGTGGTATTTAATTTAAATGAAGTTTTATCATAACTAGTTCCATTTACCACACCGTCTTGTGAAAGATCTCCTATAGAGAAGTAAACTTGATTTTTTTCTGAACCTCCCGAATAACTAAGGTTATTATTATAAGTAACTGCAGTATCATAAAAATCTTTAATATGATCATAGGTTTGAGTTCCATTAGATAATCTATCTCCCCAAGAAAATGGTGAATCCGGATTATAAGTGATAACTCCTGTTTCCGATTCTAATTGCTGACCTTGTCCGTACATATTCTGAACGTCTGGAGTTCCAAGAATATTATCAAAGGATACTGTACCAGAATAAGATATTGTACTTACTCCCGCTTTACCCTTTTTTGTAGTAATAATTACAGCTCCTTCTGCTGCTTGAATTCCGTAAAGTGCGGCGGCGGCAGGTCCTTTTAATACAGAAACACTTTCAATATCTTCCGGATTAATATCAGAAGCTCTGTTTGTACTAGCAACTTCTAAACTTGAATTTGTAGAGTTATCTATTGGAATACCATCAACTACTATTAGGGGTTGATTATTTCCAGTAATAGATGATCCACCTCTAATTAAGATTACAGCAGAGGAACCAGGTGCTCCACCGGAGTTAGCTACTGTTACCCCAGAAACCTTACCTTGTAAACTGTTAACCATATTATTATTATTACCTTCTAATAGCTTTTCAGAGTTAACAGATTGAACTGCGTACCCTAAAGCTTTTTTCTCACGCTTAATACCTAGCGCAGTAACAACTACTTCATCCAAACTTTCGGTATCAGTTTCCATTGTCACCGATAAAACGTTTTCGTTACCTAATGTAATTTCCTGTTTTATAAAACCTAAAGATGAGAATACTAATACCGGCGATGACTGATCTGATAAACTAAGATCAAATTCCCCGTCAAAATTTGTAACTGTCCCAATGTCTGTGTTCTTAACAAAAACAGATACTCCCGGTAAAGGCATTCCGTCTTTATCTTGAACAACCCCTGAGATCTCTCGCTGTTGTGCCCACATCTGAAGTGAGAAGAGACACACTAAAAATAAAAGTGATTTCCGTAATCGTTTTTCCATAATTTGATTCTATTTAATAAACTGCGTTGATTTTATAATGTAAATACATGTAATATTTCAAAAAAATAAGATATAAGTATCTTGAGATTATAATATTAGTAAAAAAAATAAAAATAAAGTTAAATTTTACGATCTAATTCTAAACTTCTGTAAAATTTTTACTTAAGTTTTTTATTTTTTGTGATTTTTGATTGCAGAACGTACACTCTTATATTGCTTCAATAATTCTGAAGCTTTCTTTTCGTTTACATCTAATTCTTCCATGATCATCTTCACCCCGCGATCTACAAGTTTGTTGTTGGAAAGCTGCATATCCACCATCTTATTTCCTTTAACACGTCCTAATTTGATCATGACTGAAGTTGAGATCATATTCAGCACCAATTTCTGAGCGGTACCGGACTTCATTCTAGTACTTCCAGTTACAAACTCGGGACCCACCACTATTTCAATGGGAAACTCTACAGCTTCAGAGAGTGGAGAATCTGCATTATTGGTAATACAACCTGTAACTAAGCCATTTTCTCTTGCTCTCTTTACTCCTCCAATTACATAGGGTGTGGTTCCGGAAGCTGCAATTCCTATTAGAACATCATTTTTATTAATGCTAAATTCTTTTAGATCTTCCCAGGCTTGAGTATCATTATCTTCAGCATTTTCAACCGCCTTTCTTAAAGCAACATCTCCTCCGGCAATTAATCCTATCACAACATCATCTGTCACCCCAAAAGTTGGAGGACATTCTGATGCATCTAAAACTCCTAATCTTCCACTGGTCCCTGCTCCTATATAGAATAAGCGGCCATTGTCTTCTGAGATCTTGGTAACGATTACATCTACCAATTTTTCAATTTTAGGCAAAACTTTTTCGATGGCCTGCGGTACTTTTTTATCTTCATTATTAATATTTGTTAATAATTGAAGTGTATTCATCTTTTCTAGATCATCATACAAGGAGCTTTGCTCTGTAGTTCTTTTATTCATAGATGTTATTATATTATTTAGAGGTAAAACCTTTTAGTGTGTTCTTAGAATTTTGCGCTTCTATACTTTTATTCCAATTTAATTCTGGAGATGGATAATAATTAATTTTCAAGGCATTTAGTCTTGATCTTTGTTCTCCCAAACGTTTAGAAAATTCTTTAAAATTATTATGGGATGAGGCCCATCCTATCTCTGCCACCACAATTAATCTAGGCCACAGTCTATTATCTAACATAGCATCGGTTACTACTAATTCTGTCCAAACTGGGGCTTCTACTCCAATAATTTCATCTTCATTATCTGGGAAATTATAAATATCTTCCAATGAAACGCCTGATTTTTTACACCAGTTATTCGTATGCTCCTGGCCAGGAACATTGGCATGATCTAAATAGAAACTAGTGCAAATAGATTCTATAACTTTTGATTTATTAAGAGGAGAGGTTTTTCCATTCCATCGCTGGCTTATAAGTTCTTTACTAACATTTGCTTTAGAAACTTCTTCCCACCCAATAGGAATTTTACCGTTGCTTCTAACAATTGAATCTGCTTTAACAACAAATGCCTTGTAGAGATCATCTTTAATTTCATCTCCGCCAATATGTATCCAGGGCCCTTCGGTTAATTCTGCTACCTCTTTATATACATCGGCTACAAAATCATAAGTTTCCGGATTTGTGAGGCATAACTTGCTCCAACCCACTTTGTATCCATCAAATAATTCTGGTGGTGTAGCCATTCTAGGATTAAGATTGCTAAAATTCTCACAATTAAGGTCTGGATATGAAACTAAAGCTGAATAACTATGTCCCGGTAAGATCTATTTCCGGAATTATTACAATATGCCTTGCCTTTGCGTATGCCTGCAATTCTTTATATTCTTCTATTGTTAAATAACCAGCTCTTCCATTTTTCACAGAGCCTTTTCCTCCTATTTCAGTTAGAAGAGGTTTACTTTTTAATTCCAATCTCCAACCTTGATCATCTGTTAAATGAAGATGAAGTCTATTCATTTTATACAGCGCCATTCTATCTAAATGCGCTTTTAAATATTCAACTCCGAAAAAACTACGAGCAATATCTATCATACTTCCTCTCCAACTATACTTTGGTGAATCCTTTATATGAAGTTGAGGAAGCAATATATTGGTTGATGTAGAAGTAGTATTATCTAATTGAATAGGCAAAAGTTGAATAAGACTTTGTAATCCATAGTAAAGCCCAGTTTCTCCTGCTGCTTTAATAAGTTACACCTTTATCGTTAATGTCCAGAATGTAACCTTCTTCGCCTAATTCTTTTTCAAAAGAGAGATCTGCTAATAATTTAAAATTTGCTAAAGCTGTATTATTATCAATTTCAACATTTAAGTTCTTTGATTGTAGAAATTCCTTGAGCAATTTTGCAGTAAGTATTGAAGATCCTTCAAAGGAAATGCTATTTGCTTTCGGGAGTTTATAAGTTCCTTTATTTACAGTTAAAATTTGTGGTTTCGGAATTATGTTAACCGAAGGATTATCTGTTGATAATATTCGTTTTGAGGTGGAACAGCCAAATATTAAGACTACCAAAAATAAAAATGGAATATTTTGAATATAGCGTTTCACCTTTTCTTTCTCGTATATTTTAATTACTTCTAAGTTTATAACCTTTACTCGCGAAAAATAAAATATAAGCATAACAAGGAATCACGATCCAATAGGCATTCTGTGGGTTCACAATATCGGCTAGATATCCATAAAGCGGAGGTAACACTGCCCCTCCGGCAATTGCCATTATCAAAAATGAAGATCCAATTTTGGTAAATCTACCAAGACCGGCAATAGCCATAGGCCAAATTGCAGGCCATACCATAGCGTTCCCTAATCCTAATAAGGATATGAATAATACCGAAACAAAACCTTCTGAGAAGATGGCTCCCAGACCAAAGATGATCCCGATTATTGCAGAAATTCTTAATGCTTTTTCTTGAGAAATGTATTTTGGGATTGTAGAAATTCCGATAATATATCCAATAATCATTGCGCCTAAAGTATACGAAGTAAATACTTTGGCATCTATAAGTGGAATTCCCTGAGAAGCTGCATAACTAATAACAGTATCGCCCGGCAATTACTTCTACCCCTACATAAAAGAACATTGCTAAAGTCCCAATAACAAATGTGGGAACTGAAAAATGCTCGTTTTATTAACATTGGTTTTGGCTAGTTCTTCATCTTCAGAATCTGTATCTACTTCGGGTAAGGATGAAAAATAGATCATGATCGCTAATAAGATCAAAACTCCCATCATAATTAAATAGGGAACCACTACCCTTTCAGAAAGTTCATTTAGAACTGTTGCTTTTTGAGCAAGGTCCATAACTTTTAATTCTTCTACCAGCGTGTCTGTATTCTTAAAAACAATGGCTCCAAGCACTAGTGGCGCAAGTGTTCCTGCAATTTTATTGCAAATTCCCATGATGCTTATTCGCTTTGCAGCACTTTCAATAGGTCCTAAAATGGTAATGTATGGGTTGGCAGCAGTTTGCAAGATGGCAAGTCCGGTTCCTAAAACAAATAATCCTAATAAAAATAAACCATAAGTTCTGGTATATGCTGCCGGAACAAATATTAGCGCTCCAACGGCCATTACTAACAATCCAACAGACATTCCTTTTTTGAAACCCGTGAGTTTTAAAATCTTAGCTGATGGAAGTGCCATGACCAAATAGGAAATGTAAAAAGCACTTACCACAAAATACGATTGAAAATTATTAAGCTCGCAAGCTATTTTAAGATAAGGAACAAGTACAGAATTTAACCAGGTAACAAATCCGAAGATAAAAAAGAGCGCCCCAATAATTATTATAGAACGATTGGTTTCTGATTTTACATTTTTTTGTGTAGTGGTATCTAAAGTAGATTGGTTTTTCATAGAAGTTACTCTTATGTATAGATTAATTAAAGATGACTAGATCACGATCTTAACTTCTTTGATAAATTATAGATGATGATACCACACAAATATTTAAAAAATAGTTAGTTCCATCAGGTTTTCTTACGAAAACGTTTGAATTCCACCTGAAAAAAAACCTTTATAAAAAACTAAAAAACGTTAAATGGCTAATATTTAGCTTTTCTACCTACAAAGAAGAAGTCTTTTTTTAAAAAATCCAAATACTTTTATAATTTTTTTTATAATTACTAAAAAGATTAATTATTTTTTTATAATCAACTATTTATCAGAAGGTTCAACTTTTAGCAGCCAATCTGTATGCTTTCATCTTTGGAATTAGAGCAAAAAATAAGAATCTTATCTAACTAGCCTTCAAAATTACTATGAAGCAACAGCTAGTAAGAATATTTATATAAACCACATTAAAAAACCTATATTTGTAAACTTTAATATGATGGGTAATTATAGGCTCCATCTACACTGAAATTGACACATGAAGAACATACGTAACTTTTGTATTATTGCCCATATTGATCACGGGAAAAGTACGCTGGCAGACAGATTACTTGACTTTACCGGTTCTGTAACCGACCGTGAAAAACAGGAGCAATTATTAGACAGTATGGATCTGGAACGCGAGCGAGGGATCACTATAAAAAGTCACGCAATTCAAATGGATTACACCTATAAAGGTGAACAATATATTCTGAATTTAATTGATACTCCCGGACACGTAGATTTTTCTTACGAAGTTTCCAGGTCTATTGCAGCTTGTGAAGGAGCTTTACTTATTGTAGATGCTGCACAAAGTATACAAGCGCAAACCATTTCTAATCTTTACCTGGCATTAGAAAATGATCTTGAGATCATCCCGGTACTTAACAAGGTAGATTTGCCAAGTGCAAACCCGGAAGTGGTTACAGATGATATCGTGGAATTGTTAGGATGCGATCCTTCTGATGTTATTCCTGCCAGTGCTAAAACCGGATTAGGAATAGAAGAGATTTTAACCGCCATTATTGAGCGTATTCCTGCACCAAAAGGAAAAGTAGATGCTCCGCTTAGAGCCTTGGTGTTTGACTCTGTTTATAACCCTTTTAGAGGGGTTGAAACCTATTTTAGAGTTATTAATGGGTCTATTAAAAAAGGACAGAACATAAAATTTGTTGCTACAGATAAAAACTATTTTGCAGACGAAGTTGGAACTTTAAGGTTAAAACAATTTCCACGGAATGAGATAAAAACAGGAGATGTTGGATACCTTATTACGGGAATTAAAGACGCAAGAGAAGTAAAAGTTGGTGATACCATTACAGATGCTAAAAACCCTACTACTGAAGCTGTAGCTGGATTTGAAGACGTAAAACCAATGGTATTCGCCGGAATTTACCCTGTAGATACCGAAGAATATGAAGATCTTAGATCTTCTATGGAAAAATTGCAGTTAAATGATGCTTCTTTGGTGTTTACACCAGAAAGTTCTGCTGCTTTAGGGTTTGGTTTTAGATGTGGATTCTTAGGAATGCTTCATTTAGAGATCATCCAGGAGCGTTTAGAACGTGAATTTGACATGACCGTAATCACCACGGTACCAAACGTATCTTATCACGCTTTTACTCATAAAAATCCAGATGAATTGATCTTGGTGAACAATCCATCAGATCTTCCGGAACCATCAAGTTTAAATAGGGTAGAAGAACCATATATTAAGGCAAGTATCATCACAAAAGCCGATTTTGTTGGGCCAGTAATGTCGCTTTGTATTGAAAAACGTGGGCAAATCACCAATCAAACTTATTTAACTCCAGAGCGAGTTGAATTGAATTTTGATATGCCTTTGGCAGAGATTGTTTTTGACTTTTATGATAGATTAAAAACCGTTTCAAAGGGTTATGCTTCATTTGATTATTCTCCTATTGGAATGCGTGCTTCTAAACTTGTAAAAGTAGACGTACTCCTTAATGGTAGTGTAGTAGATGCACTTTCAGCTTTATTACATCAGGATAATGCTTACGAGATTGGGAAGAAAATGTGTGAAAAGTTAAAAGAACTTATCCCAAGACAACAATTTGATATTCCAATTCAGGCAGCAATTGGTGCTAAGATCATCTCTCGTGAAACCGTAAAGGCCTTAAGAAAAGATGTTACCGCGAAATGTTATGGAGGTGATATTTCACGTAAAAGAAAGCTGTTAGAAAAGCAGAAAAAAGGTAAGAAACGTATGAGACAGGTTGGAAACGTAGAAATTCCTCAGGAAGCTTTTATGGCTGTTCTTAAACTGAATGATTAATATAACCAGAATAATATTCTAATAAATATAAACACCCCGAAAAATCTTCTTTTCGGGGTTTCTATTTTTTATAATTTCTGAAAATTTCTCAGTTGATACGCTGATAAATTTAATCTTCATTATCTACAGTCTCATCATAATTTTCCTCTCCTTTTTCTTCCTTCTGAATTTGTTTTCCAAGATAAACCAAGTGAAAACCTTCCATAATTTCAACTTCAGAACTATGAGAAGGAATAATTTGAAGGTCGCCTTCATCAGTCTTTACAAAAAGCGGTATAATATCTGGATCTGACTTGGAGATCTCGATCAAACCTTCATAATGCTCTTTACCATTTACCAGGATCTCATGTATTTTTGGATATCTTCTAGAAACCTCGGTAAGTTTTATGTAGTCATCGGTATGAGAGAATAAACCTTCGGTAGGATTCTTTTCAGGATCATTCATTTCATCTGCAGAGATCACTCTAAAAGATCCATTTTCACCAAATTGCTTCTGAAAACGGGAAATTGCAGTCTTGTTAATATCACTGTTTCCGGTCATGGCCATTAAATATCCAATATCGTTCAATTCGATATTATTCATCAAATCATCTGAATATACACTGCCTTCTATAGCTTCCATTCCTAAAGCTCGTGCCTTACGAATATTTTCTGCATTACTATCTACAAAAACTACGTGTCTTTGATTATCCTGAAGATATTTACCAATAATTCTTGAAATAGAGGAGGCTCCAATAATTAATATTCCTTGAGAATTCTTTATAAAAACCCCTACAATTTTAGCGAACAATCTGGCCGTAGTTGCATTCAATAAAACTGAACACAGAACGATCATAAATACCAGGGGAGTAATATATTCTGCTCCTGGAACACCATCTTGCGCAAGTTTTAATCCGAATAGGGAAGCGATACCCGCAGCAACAATTCCACGAGGCCCAACCCAGCTTATAAAGGCTTTTTCATTGGTTTTTAAGCCCGAACCTATAGAACTTAAAATAACGCCCAATGGTCTTACAACAAACATGATCACGGCGAATAATATTAAAGCCTTCCAATTAAGCAGAAGATACAATTCTTCCATTTTAATATTTGCTGAAAGAAGTATAAACAGAATTGAAATTAGCAATACGCTCAAAGATTCTTTAAAATAAAGTAACTCTTTTAAGTTTGGAAGATTCTTGTTACCCATAACCATTCCCATGATCACCACTGCTAAAAGTCCGCTTTCATGAGCAAACTGATCTGCCAGAACAAAAACACCTAATACCGATGCAAGGGTAAAAACATTCAATAAATAATGAGGAATCACGTTTTTCTTGATCAAAAATGCCAAGACATTTGCAAATGCATAACCAAAGGTAAATCCAAACAAGATAATCTTTCCGAACTCTATCAATGCGGTTTTAGTAAAATCCTGCCCGCCTTCAACACGTATAAATTCATAAACCAATACCGCTATTAAAGCTCCAATAGGATCTATTAAGATTCCTTCCCATTTTAAAATAGAAGACACATGCTTTTTAAGTGGAATATTTCTAAGAATTGGTGAGATTACTGTAGGTCCTGTAACAATTATCAAAGAAGAAAACAGGAAAGAGATCTGCCAGGTAAATCCGTAGATAAAATGTGCTGCTAGTCCCCCTCCAAAGAAAGTTACAACTACCCCAACGCTTATCAATTTTAAAATTACCGGGCCTACGGTTCCAATTTCACTTTTTCTCAGGGTTAATCCACCTTCAAAAAGAATGATGGAAATTGCTAAGGAAACAAAATAGAACAAGCTTTCTCCCGGAAAAAGACCTTTTTCGCCATTCCAGATTGGTTCTAACCATTTGGCACCATCTTCAGAAATAAGAGTGGAAATGGGGCCTACAAAAAGCCCTATAAGTATAAGTGGCAAAATAGCGGGAACTTTAATTTTCCAGGCCACCCATTGCGCTAAAATTCCTAATATGATTAATCCTGCAAGTTCTAACATCCAAATTCTATTGATCTATACTATAATAAAAAACCTCAGTCGCATAAAAATAGTGCTATTTACTGAAGTTCAAAGGTTTTTAAATAATATCGCGAAATAAGTAAATATTTAAAATCATACCCCTCTATTTTTCAGCTTAATAACTATTTTTAAAACCTGATGGCAATTTCCTGCGATAGTACTAATAGTTTTTGCAGAAATTACCATGTCAATCTCCAAAAGTTTGTTAAAAATAACAAAATAAAAACGATTGAATTTAAGCATGTATTGGGGTTTTAGTACTTTGCAGTTCAAATTGGAAAAAATGAAACTTTATCCTATAGAAGCCGGAAATTTTAAACTTGATGGAGGCGCCATGTTTGGCGTAGTCCCAAAAAGTCTTTGGAATAGAACCAATCCGGCAGATGAGAATAACATGATAGATATTGCTGCCAGATGTCTGCTTATAGAAGATGGTGATAGATTAACGCTTATAGACACCGGGATGGGAGATAAGCAAAGTGAAAAATTCTTTGGTTATTATTACCCCTGGGGAGAACATTCTTTAGATAAATCTTTAAAGCAGCACGGATTTCATAGAGATGATATTACCGATGTTTTTATGACGCACCTTCATTTTGATCATTGTGGAGGAAGTATTCAATGGAACAAAGATAGAACCGGCTATGAGCCAGCGTTTAAGAATGCTAAATTTTGGAGTAATAAAGACCATTGGTTATGGGCAACTCAACCAAATGCTCGAGAAAAAGCTTCTTTTTTAGAAGAAAACATTCTACCGATGGAGCAAAGCGGTCAACTTAACTTTCTGGATAGAGAGGCATCAAAGAAGTTTCAAAATTATGATGAAATGGGCTTTGGTGTGCTATTTGTAGATGGTCATACCGATAAACAAATGATCCCTCATATTCAATATAAAGGAAAAACCTTGGTTTTTATGGCAGATCTATTAGCAACTGCAGGACATATTCCGTTGCCATATGTTATGGGATTTGATACCAGACCTTTGCTAACCCTAGACGAAAAAGAGACTTTTTTGAATACCGCAGCAGATAACGAATTTTATTTGTTCTTAGAACATGATGCACATAATGAGATTATTACCCTGAAACATACCGAAAAAGGAGTAAGACTCGACAAAACTTTTACATTTAACGAACTTTTTAATTAAACTAAACTCAATGAAAATACCTGTTTTTAAGCCCTTAATGATTGCTGGAATTGCAATGGCAATTACCGGATGTAGCAGCTCTTCTCCTGCAATTATCGCTACTCCAATAGATAATATAGATCAATCTCCCCTAAAGGTAACGCCTTTAACAGATACTCAACTAAAAGCCTGGCCGGAAGCAGATCTTGTTACAGATACTATTCCCGGAATGAGTGTTAACAAAGCTTACAACGAAATTATTAAGAACAGAACCGGAAAAACGGTGATTGTTGGAGTTGTAGATAGCGGGGTAGATATCAATCAAGAAGATCTAAAAAGCGTAATCTGGACCAATAAAGATGAAATTCCTAACAACGGGAAAGATGATGATAATAACGGATATATTGATGATATTCACGGTTGGAACTTTTTAGGTGATGCTGTTAAAGAGAACACAGAATTTACAAGGATCTACAAAGAATTAAAACCAAAATATGACGGAAAATCTGCAAGTGCTATAAGTACTGCAGACAGAGAAGAATTTGCACTTTATCAAAAAGCAAAAGCTGAATATGATAAAGAATATAATAAAGCCCTTCAAACCAGAGATCAGTATACTCAGATAAAGCAACAATTAGTAACTGCACATGCTGCAGTTTCGGCTAAATTGGGGAAAGAAGATTATACCAAAGCAGAATTAGCTGCTATGCCTGCAGATACTCAAGATATGCAGCAGTATAAAGCTATGTTGGGGCAAATTCAGAATAATGTAGATGAAAATATTCCTGAAGCTTTAAAACAATTGGATGAAGCTATAGAATACTACGCAGGCCGATTAGACACTCATTTCAATTTAAATCTTGACGGAAGAGCAATTGTTGGAGATAATCCAGATGATATTACCGATACAAAATATGGTAATAATGAAGTAGATGGCCCAACTACAGATAAAGAAGACATTAAACACGGAACTCACGTAGCGGGAATTATTGCAGCAAATCGTACCAACAATGTGGGTATGAAAGGAGTTGCAAATAATGCTCAGATCATGGTGCTAAGAGCTGTTCCAGACGGAGATGAGTATGATAAAGACATAGCTTTAGCGATAAGATATGCTGTAGATAATGGAGCAAAGGTTATAAACACCAGTTTTGGAAAGTATTTTTCTACACATCCAGAATGGGTTATAGATGCTATAGAATATGCAGCAGATAAAGATGTTCTAATTGTAAACGCAGCAGGAAATGAAAGTTTAGATCTAGATTCTAACAGAGTTTATCCTAACGATCAAAATCCGGAAGCCCCAACAGAAGTTGCAGATAACTTTTTAACCGTTGGAGCATTGAATTACGAATATGGATCTGATCTTATTGCAGGATTCTCAAACTACGGAAAATCTAATGTAGATGTTTTTGCACCTGGTGTAAAGATCTGGTCTACAACTCCAAAGAATACTTACGAGTATCTTCAAGGAACTTCTATGGCCTCTCCTGAAGTTGCAGGTGTAGCGGCAATTATAAGATCTTTCTATCCAAAATTATCTGCATCTCAGGTAAAACATATCATTATGGATAGTGGAGTTTCTACTACTGCAACGGTATTGGTAGGAGAAAATCAGCAAACTTCTAAGAAATTCACAGAGATCTCTACTTCAGGGAAAATGGTAAATCTTTACAATGCCTTGATTCTTGCAGATAAAGTGAACAAAAGCATCTAAAAAATAAACTATGAAGAAATTAATATTAAGTATTTTAATTATAACGGGTGGGGCAATTTCAGCTCAAAACAATCCAAATTATTGGCAACAACATGTTGATTATAAGATGGATGTTGACATGAATGTTGATAATTTTCAATATACAGGTTCCCAAGAACTTAAATACACCAACAATTCTCCAGATACTTTAAAAAAGGTATATCTATCATTTATTCTTCAACGCTTTTCAACCGGGAAGCCAAATGGATATGAGATTGCAAGATATTGCAGATCCAGATGGAAGAATGGTGAATAACTTAGGAACTAAAGAAGAACCTAAATACCAAAGTAGAATCAGTATTTTAAAGCCTGATGAAATTGGATATTTAAGAGTAGAATCTTTAGATCAAGATGGTAAAAAAGTTGATTATAAAGAGGAGGGAACCGTACTTAAAGTAACCCTTGCAGAACCTATTGCACCGGGAAAATCTACTACGTTCAAGATGAAATTTAAAGGGCAGGTTCCTGTTCAAATTCGTCGTTCCGGAAGAAATAATGCCGATGGGGTTGCACTTTCTATGACGCAGTGGTACCCTAAATTAGCCGAATATGATTTTGAAGGATGGCATGCAGATCCTTATATCGCCAGAGAATTCTTTGGAGTTTGGGGAGATTTTGATGTAAACATCAGCATAGATAAAGATTATATTCTTGGAGGAACAGGAGTGCTTCAAAATGCAGATGAAATTGGATATGGTTATGAAAAAGAAGGAACTAAAGTAAAAAGAGCCAAAGGAGATAAACTTACCTGGAACTTTAAAGCAGAAAAAGTTCATGACTTTGCCTGGGCTGCAGATCCAGAATATATCCACGATTCTATGAAAACAGAAAGCGGAGTTACACTTCACTTTTTATACAAGAATGATCCTAAGGTGAAGGAAAATTGGAAGAAAATTCAGCCGGAAACCGCTAAATTATTAGCTTTTTATAACGAACACATTGGGCCTTATCCATGGAAACAGTATTCTGTAATTCAAGGTGGAGATGGTGGAATGGAGTATGCAAACTGTACCTTGATAACCGGTGGTGATGACTATGAGGGACTTTTAGGAACAACTGCGCATGAATTTGCACATTCCTGGTTTCAGCAATTATTAGGAACCAATGAATCTGAACACCCTTGGATGGACGAAGGTTTTACAAGCTATATTTCTACACAGGCGCAACAAAGTCTGGAAGGTAAAAATTCTGATAATCCTTATAAAGGATCTTATAGAACTTATAATTACCTAGCGCAATCTGGAAAAGAACAACCAATGTCTACTCATGGAGATCGTTATGAGTACAATATGGCGTATTCTATAGCTTCTTATGTAAAAGGAAGTATTTTCTTGTCTCAGTTGGGTTATATCATCGGAGAAGAAAATCTTCAGAAAACTTTAAATCGATATTATGACGAGTGGAAATTCAAACATCCATCTCCTAATGATTTTATTAGAGTTGCAGAGAAAGTTTCTGGTGCAGAGTTGAATTGGTATTTGAATGATTGGGTAAATACTACCAATAAGATAGATTACGCAATTAAAGATGTTTCTGAAGAGAACAATGCCACCACAGCAACTTTAGAAAGAGTTGGAATTATGGCAATGCCTTTAGATGTTACCGTTTCTTATACCGATGGAACTTCAGAAAATATCTACATTCCGCTAAGTATGATGCAATGGGAAAAACCAGCTGCAGAAGGAATGGAAAGAACTGTTGAAAAAGACTGGTCCTGGGCACAAAGAGACTATGATCTTAAACTGAACAAGCCAAAAAGCGACATCAGCAAGATTGAGATTGATGCTGCCGGATTTATGGCAGATGTAGATAGATCTAATAATGTCTATCCTGCAGAAGCTGCAGAATAAGAATTTCAATAGAAGTTTTTAGCATTTAAAAGCTTCAGAATAAAAAGAAAGATCCGTTTTGGGAATTCCCAAAGCGGATTTTTTTAATTTAGCCCCTTCAATTGAACTCAATGAATGAAAAGTTTCCTTCTTCAGAAAAACTGAAAAGCAAAATATTGATAGATCGCTTGTTTTCAGAAGGAAAATCTTTAAAAAATTTCCCTGTAAAACTCATTTATCTTCCGCTAAACAATCCGCAAGAAACCCATTTTAAAACAGGTGTTTCTGTACCAAAAAGGATTTTTAAACACGCCGTAGACCGCAATAGGCTAAAGCGATTGATGCGTGAAGCTTTCAGAAAAAATAAGTACCTTGTTGAGAGCAACTTGCAGGGTAAATATGCGTTAATGTTTATTTATACTTCACCTAAGAAGATAGATATTGAGCAAATGACTACTTGCATTGTTCAAATTATGAATAAACTTATAGAAAGGGAATCTTCACATGAAAACGTCAATACTTAAAAAAGCAGCAGTGGCCTTTCTTGGGCTAAGTTTACTTTTTATCACCTCTTCATTTAAATCTGATTTTTTTGAAATAGCCAAGCAGCTGGAGATCTTCACCACGCTTTTCAAAGAATTGAACATGAATTATGTAGATGAGACCAATCCTGCAGAGCTTATGGATACCGCCATAAAAGCGATGCTTGCAGATCTGGATCCTTATACCAATTATTGGAACGAACAAGATGTAGAAGCTGCCAGAATGAATACTGCCGGAGAATATCAAGGAATTGGTGCTTCTGTAAAGATTAAAGATGGAAAGTTCACCCTGATTGAAACTTATCAAGGTTATCCGGCAGATAAAGCTGGTTTAAAGCCCGGAGATGAAATAATTAAGATTGGAGGATTATCTGTATCAGATTACAAAGATGATGCAGGAGAGCTTTTAAATGGCGCTCCAAATTCTCAGGTTACTATAGAATATAAAAGACAAGGCAAAACCGAGACCACTACGATTACCAGAGGCTTGGTAGAATTAAATGCTGTTCCATATTATCAACTGCTAGAAGATAAAACCGGTTACATTGTATTATCAAGATTTAATGAGCGAGCTTCAGCAGAAACTATAAAAGCATTAAAAGATCTTCAAAGTCAAGGCGCAGATAAAATCATCTTAGATCTAAGAGGAAATCCAGGAGGGTTATTAGCCGAGGCTATTTTGGTAAGTAATATTTTTCTTGGATAAAGGTCAGTTAATTACTTCTACAAAATCTGTGATAGATAAATACAACAACAAATATTATACACCTAAGGAGCCAATTAATACAAAAATTCCCTTAGCGGTAATTGTTAATGGAAGAAGTGCTTCTGCCAGTGAGATCGTGGCTGGATCTCTTCAAGATTTGGATAGAGGAGTGATTATTGGTGCCAGAAGTTTTGGAAAAGGATTGGTACAAAGACCTAAAGAATTGGCATATGGAACTCAGTTAAAACTTACCATTTCCAGATATTATACTCCAAGTGGAAGATGTATACAGGCATTGAATTATAGAGAAAGAGATGCCGAAGGAAATCCAATTAGAACCAAAACTGAAGATTATAACGAATTTAAGACCAAGAACGGAAGAAGCGTTTTTGATGGGGGAGGAATCTTGCCTGATGTTACTTTAAAATCTTCAGAATATAATACCATCACCAAAGCTTTGCTGGCCAGCGATGCTATTTTCGACTTTGCCACGCAGTATTATTACGCTCATAAATTAGAGAATCCGGAAAGTTTTAAACTTACAGATCAAGATTATAACAACTTTAAAGCCTTCTTAGAAAAAACAGATTTCGATTATGAAACCATTACAGAAAGAGATCTTAAAACTGCCATGGAGACTGCAAAAATTGAAGATTTTAACCAAGAGATCTTGAATGGTTATAAAACGCTGTTAGCGGAAATTGATGCTCAGAAAAAGGTAGAATTAGATGATAAGAAACCTGAAATAGCGAGTTTATTAACAGACGAGATCATCAAAAGATATTTCTATCAGGAAGGATTATACAAGCATTATGTGCTTTACAATCCAGAAATTTTAGAAGCTAAAAAGGTGTTGAATGACAAACAACAATATGATAAGATCTTAAATAACTAAGATCTTATCATTGCTATATGGGGAATACCATCTTCCAGATATCCTTCTCCTATGGTTTTAAAGCCGTGAGATTCGTAGAATTTTATGAGGTATTGTTGTGCGGAAAGTTTTATAGAATCGGTTTTAAAATGATCTTGAATTGCTTTTAAAGAAGCTTTCATAATTTCATGACCCAGCCCATATTTACGCTGATCTTTAGCAACAACTACTCTTCCAATCGCTGCTTCTTCAAAATAAATTCCTTTATCAAAACAACGCGTATAAGCAACTATTTTTCCATCTTTAGAACCTATAATATGCAGCGCTTTTCGGTCTTTACCATCTATATCCTGATAAACGCAATCTTGTTCTACTACAAAAATTTCAGATCTTAACTGTAAAAGATCATACAATTCATCTATACCAAGTTCTGAAAAAGTCTTTACTTCTATCTCCATTTTATATTTTCAATTAATCCGGAACAACCAGATCTTTATCATCGCATTTTCCAAATTCCGGTTGAATGTTGATATGAGTAATTCCAAAATCATGATAAGTAACTTCTTCGATCTTTGCCAAGATCTTATCAAATTCTGATATTTTAATGTCTTTATTAAAATCTACATGCGCCTCTAAATGAATTTCCTTATCATTTAATTGCCAAACGTGCACATGGTGTACATTATCTACTTCTTCCAGTTTACAAATACCTTTAGCAATGTCTTCCAAAGTAATATCGGCAGGGGTGAATAACATAAGCACGTGCGTGGCAGATTTTAGAAGATCATAACCTACTACAATTAGATAAATACCAATTGCAAAAGTTAACACGCTATCTACCCAATAGATCTCATAATATTTCATCAACAATCCACCAACAAGTACCGCTACAGAGGCCATCATATCTGTAATAAGATGTAGATAAGCAGAGCGCATATTCATATTGGCTTTACTATCTTTTTTAATCAATAAAACACTCAATCCATTTCCAGCTATTGCTAATAATGCTAACCAGATAACTAACCCGGAGGCAATTTCTTGAGGTTCCTGGAAACGTTTTACTGCTTCCACCATCAATAGAACAGCAACAATAATAAGGGTAGCAGCATTAACAAAAGCAGCAACAATTTCTGCTCTTTTAAAGCCGAAGGTCTTATTTAGGGAGGGATCTTTTTTAGATAATCTGTTTGCTATATAACTTATTACTAAAGATATTACATCGCTTAAATTATGAAGCGCATCAGATAATAAAGAGAGACTTCCGCTAATAAATCCACCAACAATTTGAGCTAAGGTGATAAGAACATTTAATCCTATAGATATTAACAAGTTCTTACCTGTAACTTCCGGGTGGGAGTGAGAATGACTATGTGCGTGCCCCATTAAACTGGTATTTTAGCTACTCTATTTTGATGACGTCCGCCTTCAAAATGTGTATTAAGAAAAGTATCTACCATATCTATAGCCTGAGTTTGAGACACAAAGCGAGAAGGGATACTCAATATATTTGCATCGTTATGTTGACGAGCAAGTTTTGCAATTTCATTGGTCCAACATAAAGCAGATCTTACTCCCTGATGTTTATTTGCAGTCATAGAAGCTCCATTTCCACTACCACAAATTATAATACCCATATCTACCTTTTCATTTTGCACATCTGTAGCAACTGGATGAACAAAATCTGGATAATCTACACTTTCTTCAGAATTAGTACCATAGTTAATAACTTCAATACCTTTAGATTCTAAATAGGCCACAATGGCCTCTTTATACTGGGTTCCGGCATGATCATTACCAATAGAAATTTTCATAATTTTTGTTTTAAGGTTTAGCAAAGGTAAAAAATGGCTTGTTAACTAAAATTATTTGCGTTGTTAATTACTATTTGTAGATACTTAATTTTAAAGCACTTAATAAATATGCCAAATTGTGAATAACATATGATGAGAAAATAACAACGAAATTTGGATTATTGGATTAAAATTGGAATAGAGAAATATTTACCGAGAATGCTAATTATAACTATAGAATTTGTGGAGAAGTTATGAGCATCAAAAATTGGATTGTGAACATCTCAAAATTGAATAGTTTTCAATAATTTATTTTAACATTCAATTATTAACTATTGTTAAGTAAATCTTAAAATGATATCAGTATCAAGAGATTAAAGCATTATAGTTTTGTTAACAACTCCATTTGAATTGTTGGTATCGAAAAATCCAATTTTATTTCAAAAAAGTTATGCTACAAATTAACAAGCAATAATAGACATCAGTTTTAATTTTTAAAAAATAGAAAAAAAGGATATATAATAATAAGTGTTAACAACTCTCATTGAAATTGATCTTAGATAGACACTCTAAAAAAAATATCCATTTTAATATTCTTTAAATTGATATATAGGAAACCTATTTAAAAAATGAGTTTTAAAAAATAGATTTCTCCTTTAAATACCTGGTTTAACAAGGATTTTGTTAAATAGAAATACTAATATTTTAAACTTAAATTATTTTAATATTGAGGTGTGAGATAATATAAATGTGGAGTAGGTAATAGGCTTCTCTATTAAGTTGTTTTTATTCAGAGATTTATGCACCAAAGAGATGGTTCCAATAATTCCTAAAAGAAAAATTAGGATAAAAAGAAGCGATATTCTGGTTGATTTGTTCATCCCCTTTTTATTATTTCTTATAAAGGTGAGGGGATTCCTAAAAAGAAGCGTTAGTTTAAAATTAATAAAATATTAAGAAATAAACTAAGAATTTGAAATATTATTTTTCTTAACTAATTGTTAATCAATCCTACACAAAAAACTTCTATATCAAATTGATAAGGATGGCTTAACAAAACTTTAGGGCCGTATTAATCTCAAGTCACATTTTAGCTGTAATTTTATACTTTATTAAAATTTATGAAGAAAAAGAATAGAAAGAAAGAAGGCTCCAAAAATCAAGGCAGTATGTCTAAAAGTATTTTGGATATCCTTAGAAAATCTCCTGAAAACACCTTTAATTATAAACAAATTGCCGCTAAACTTGGAGTAGATGATCCAAGTTCTAGAAATAAGATTATAAGAACTTTAGCACAATTGGCTGCTAAAAAGCAAATTCAAGAAGAAGAGAGAGGTAAATTTAAAATTGTAGCAAATCTAGATTACTATAAAGGAGTTCTGGATATGACTACTAAAGGTTTTGGGTACGTTGTTGTAGAAGAACTTGAAGAGGATGTTTTTATACCTGCAAATGCTTTAAACAAAGCTTTTAATGGAGATGAAGTTGAAATTTACATTTATAATAAAAGACGAAATAAAAAGTCTGAAGGTGAGATTGTTAAGATCTTAAAAAGAAAGCGTACAGATTTTGTTGGGGTTTTACAGATGCAAAAAACCTTTGGTTTTGTAGCTATACAAGATCCAAAAATGTATACCGATATTTTTGTTCAGAAGAACAAAATGAAGGATGCTCAAGATGGGGATAAGGTTGTTGTTTCCTTAGAAGAATGGCCAGAAAAAGCAGATTCTCCTTTTGGAACTATCAAAGAAGTACTTGGGAAACCTGGAGAGCATGATACAGAGATACATTCAATATTAGCTCAATATGGTTTACCTCATGAATTTCCTACAGAAATTGAAGAGTTTGCTAATAATATAGATACTTCAATTCAAGCAGAAGAGATTAAAAAACGTAAAGATCTTACGAGAGGTTCTAACCTTTACCATAGATCCAAAAGATGCGAAAGATTTTGATGATGCTTTAAGTTTTAGAACTTTAGAAAATGGAAATTATGAAATAGGAATTCATATTGCAGACGTTTCTCATTATTTACAGCCTGGAACTATTTTAGATGAAGAGGCTTATCAAAGAGCAACTTCGGTTTATTTGGTAGATAGAGTGGTACCTATGTTGCCAGAAATTCTTTCAAACAATGCTTGTTCTTTGCGTCCAAATGAAGAGAAATATACATTTTCTGCCATTTTTGAGATCGATAAAAAAGCGCATGTAATCAATCAATGGTTTGGTAGAACAGTTACTTTATCTGATGCTCGCTTTGCTTATGAAGAAGCACAGCATATTATAGAAACTAAAGAAGGAAATATTCCTGAAGAAATTTCTATTCAAGATAAAGCCTATAGCTGTTAACGATGATATTGTAAATGCCGTGACTACCTTAAACGACCTTGCGGTTGTAATGAGAGGTAGAAGAATGAGAGAAGGTGCAATTTCTTTTGATAAAGTTGAAGTGAAATTTGTACTGAACGAGGAAAATGAACCTACAGGAGTTTTCTTTAAAACCTCCAAAGAAGCCAATAAACTTATTGAAGAATTCATGTTACTTGCTAACAGAAAAGTTGCAGAATTTATAGGAAAACAGAAGCCTAAAAAGACTTTTGTTTACAGATGTCATGATGAACCAGATGAGTCTAAATTGAACTCTTTACAGACGGTTATTGCTAAATTTGGGTATAAACTAGATCTAAAAGACAAAAAATCCATCAATAATTCGCTTAATAATTTACTTACTTCCGTTCAAGGTTCAAAAGAGCAAAATATGGTAGATACACTTACCATTAGAACCATGAGTAAGGCATATTATAGCACAGAGAATATTGGTCATTATGGACTGGCCTTCGATTATTATTCACATTTTACTTCCCCAATTAGAAGATATCCAGATGTAATGACGCATAGATTATTACAGCGATATTTAGATGAAAAACCATCTGCTCCAGAAGAGGAATACGAAGAAAAATGTCACCATAGCAGCGAGATGGAAAGTCTTGCAACAAATGCTGAACGCGATTCTATAAAATTCATGCAGGTAAAATTCATGATAGATCATCAGGACGAAGATTTCTTGGGGGTTATTTCCGGAGTTACCGAATGGGGAATTTATGTAGAAATTGAAGAGAACAAGTGCGAAGGAATGGTGAGATTACGTGATATTAACGATGATCATTATGAATTTGATGAGGAACAATATGCAATTGTAGGTCGTAAAACTGGTAAAAAATATCAGCTAGGAGATGAAGTGTATGTAAATGTGAAAAATGCCGATTTGGTTAAAAGACATTTAGATTTTAATCTTGTTGGCAGTAAGGAAGAAGTTGAGAAATAAAGATTATTGCGAAAGAAAAAATGAAAAAGTTGATATTAATGGTATTGATTCTAACAGGAATCAATATCCAAGCTCAAGAGATTACTATAGATCTTGATAACTTCACAGAAATTGAAGTTTCTAATGGTTTAAAAGTTAATTTAATTAAAGCTGAAGAAAATAAAGCTATTGTTACAGGAAATAGCAGAGATAAAGTTGAAATAGCAATTAAAGACGGAATTTTAAGAGTTCAATCTTCGCTTAACCATATTTGGAATGAAGATAATACTATGGTAAGTGTTTATTATAAGCAATTATTAAGAGTAGAAGCCAGTCAAAATTCTGAGATTGAAATTTGTGGGAAGATCACTCAGCCTATTATAGAGTTTAAAACTTCTGAAGGTGCAGATATTTTTGCACATGTAGAGGTAGAAAATTTTATTGCTAGATCTATTACTGGAGGGAAACTTGAGATTATTGGAGCGGCAAAAGATCAAATTATAGATCTAAAAGCTGGGGGAGACTTTAAAGGTGAAAATTTAATTGGAAATACTGTAGATATTAGCTTAAGCGCCGGTGGTAAGGCTAATGTTTTTGGCAAAAAATATGTAAAAGCAAACGTTACTGCAGGAGGAACCATTTATGTGTATGGTCAACCTGAAAAACTCGATAAAAAAACCACATTTGGAGGTACAATTAAAAAGATAAACTAAAATCTTACCTTCGTGAAAATAACATTTTTGTATGTTTCAAGATGTTTTGGCTGCCATACCCCTGGGATTTTTTCTAGCGTTCCTATTAGGTCCGGTATTTTTTGTATTGCTTGAAACCGCTGCCATTAAAGGCTTTAGAGCGGCAATTTCATTAGATCTGGGAGTTATTCTGGCCGATATTATATTTCTATTTATTGCTTATTTAAGTACCTCTAAGTTGCTGGCAAGTTTAAAAGACGACCCGGCACTTTTTATTTTTGGAGGTATGATACTGGCAACCTACGGCGTAATGACCTTTATACAGACAAAGAAATCTATTCCTCATGATGAAGAGTCGCCAGAGGTAAGAAAGCTTGGGAGAAACGATTATTTTGGCTTAGCGGCTAAAGGTTTTTTACTAAACTTTATCAATATTGGAGTTTTAGGATTTTGGTTGGGATTGATCATTGTCTTTGGTCCAACCCTAAATATGGAAACCAATAGAATTGTAGTTTTCTTTAGTACTGTTCTTCTTACTTATCTATCTTTTGATATTATTAAGATCTTATTAGCCAAAAAATTAAATAGAAAACTTACTCCAACTCGTATTTTTAGAATGAAGAGAGGAATAAGCATCATTATGGTGATCTTTGGCGCAATACTTATTAGCCGCGGAGTTTTTCCTAAAAGAATAGAAAATCTTCAGGATAAAATAGATATTATGCAACCTGGTGAGGTAGCATTTGATTTAAGTAAAGATCTAAACTCAGATCAATAATCAACTTAAAATTTAGGAAATAAAAAAAGCTCCCTGAAACAGGAAGCTTTTTGAGGCATCGAGCGGATTCGAACCGCTGTACAAGGTTTTGCAGACCTCTGCCTAGCCACTCGGCCACGATGCCATAATTTTGGATGGCAAATGTAATAAAATTTTCGAGTTTCCTAACAATACTATCTCGATTTGCTTAAGCTTACAGTAACCATTCCAACATTTCCACCTATTGGAGGGTTGATTTTGGATACATGTACCTTAGCTTTTTTCACCAATTCCAATTCTTTAAATACCCTTACTAATATACGTTCTGCAACGGTTTCTAAGAGTTTAGATCTAATAGCCATTTCTTCTTTTACGATCTTATTAAGATGCACATAATCAATAGTATCAGATAGATGATCTGTTTCTGCAGATTTAGAAAGATCACCTTTTATTGTAAGATCTACACGGTAGTCACTTCCTATTTTACTCTCTTCGTCAAGGCATCCGTGGTAGGAAAAAACCTTGATATTTTTCAATTTAATACTTCCCAAAATATTTTTTTACAAATGTAATTCTGATCGTTAAATATTAGGTTATAAAATCAAATTTATCCCTTCTTTATGAGTAGATTTTATTCAGAAATGTAAATCATTCCGTATTAATTAAGATTTTAAAGCAATTAAACTTGAAATTAAAGCTTCTTATATCTTATAAAATATCTTTCCCCCGATGAAATTTGATAACTTTGCCTATTATTTTTTTAAATGATATTATGGCAGAAGTGAAAAAATCCCTCAATTTTATTGAGCAAATTATAGAAGAAGATTTAAAGAATGATTACTCGAGAGAAGAGTTAAAATTTAGATTTCCCCCAGAACCAAATGGATACTTGCATATAGGTCATGCATCTTCTATTTGTTTAAATTTTGGATTAGGCGAACGCTATAGCGCTCCGGTAAATTTAAGATTTGATGATACCAACCCAACAAAAGAAGAGCAGGAATATGTAGATGCTATAAAAGAAGATGTTCTTTGGTTAGGCTACAAATGGGAAAATGAGTGTTATGCTTCAGACTATTTCCAACAATTATATGATTGGTCTGTAGAAATGATCAAAAATGGTCAGGCTTATGTAGATAGCCAGGCTTCTGCTGAAATTGCTGAACAAAAAGGAACTCCAACTACTCCTGGAAAGAACAGTCCGTATAGAGATCGTTCTGTAGAAGAGAATTTAGATCTTTTCGAAAAGATGAAGAATGGAGAAACCATAGAAGGTGCTCATGTGTTAAGAGCAAAAATTGATATGGCTTCTACCAATATGTTGATGCGGGATCCAATTATGTATAGAAGTTTGCATAAAAAGCATCATAGAACAGGGGAGGATTGGAAGATCTACCCAATGTATGATTGGGCACATGGGGAGAGCGATTTTATAGAAAGCGTTTCTCACTCATTTTGTACCCTTGAATTTGTAATGCATAGGGAGCTTTATAATTGGTTTTTAGAAAAAATTGATACCCAAGGTAAACTAAAGCCAAAACAACGCGAATTTGCGCGTAGAAACCTTAGTCATACCATTGTTAGTAAACGTAAGTTATTACAGTTGGTTGAAAAAGGAATAGTAAATTCCTGGGATGATCCAAGAATGCCAACTATTTCGGGATTAAGACGAAGAGGTTATACCCCGGGTTCTATCAGAAAATTTGCAGATACTATTGGAATTGCAAAACGTGAGAATATTATAGACGTTTCATTATTAGAATTCTGCATACGAGAAGATCTTAACAAACATGCTCCTAGAGTGATGGGTGTGTTAGATCCTGTAAAATTGGTGATCACCAATTACGAAGAAGGAAAAGAAGAAATGCTGGAAACTGAAAATAATCAGGAAGATGAAAGCGCCGGAACAAGAGAAATTCCTTTTTCTAGAGAGTTATACATAGAACGCGAAGATTTTAAAGAAGAAGCTAATAGAAAATTCTTCAGACTTACTTTAGGAAAGGAAGTTAGACTTAAAAGTGCCTATATTATAAAAGGGGAAAGTGTTGTAAAAGATGATAATGGAAACATTACAGAAATACATTGTACTTATGATCCTAAAAGTAAGAGTGGAAGTGGCACCGAGGAATCTCTAAGAAAAGTAAAAGGTACCCTGCATTGGGTTTCGGCAAAACACGCATTAGAAGCCGAAATTAGATTATATGATAGGCTTTTTACTGTTGAAGCACCAGATGCCGACAAAGAAAAAGATTATCTAGAATTTATAAATCCAGAATCTTTAAAGACTATTACTGGATTTGTGGAACCAAGTCTAAAAAATGCAGGTATTTCCGATAAATTTCAGTTTCAAAGAATTGGATATTTTTGTGTAGATAAAGATTCTTCTGAAGATAAATTGGTTTTTAATAGAACGGTAACTCTTAAAGATTCTTGGGCGAAAAATGGATAATCTTAGAAATTCTTCAATCATTTAAGAATACTTTAGGAAAGAAAGTTTACATATTAACCGGTTATTAACAAGGAATTCTTGCGCTTTAAGTTAATTTTGTAAGATAATTAACTAAAAAAAGAATAAATATTATGGCAAATACAGGAAGTACGTTATTAGCGTTGGTAACTGGAGCTGCAATTGGAGCTGCTGTTGGATTGTTATACGCACCAGAAAGCGGTGATGAAACACGTAAGAAAATCAATAAAGAGTCTAAAAAAGCTCAAAAACAATTTAACCAAAAATATAAAGAGACTTCTTCTAACCTAAGTAGTAAGGCTAAAAAAGCTCGTTTTGATTTTGAAACCCGTCTAGAAGAAACATTATCTTCTGCAAGTTACAAGGCTGATGAGATACTATCTGCAATGGAATCTAAATTAGAAGATCTTAGAAAGCAAAATGCAAAATTGCAAAAAGACACAAAGTCTGATGCTGGATCTAATAAGCCGAACCAAGCTGTAGTATAAGCGTATGGCTTTTGAAAAACTAACCAATAGCATAAACAATCTGAACGATAATATTCGGGATCTCGCTAAGAGTAGTGCCGATTATTATAAGTTAGATCTATATAAAAAGATTATTAAAGGGGCTATTTTCTTAATAAACCTGATGATAATTTGTTTTATATGCTTGATTGTGGTCATGTTTATTTCAATAGCTGTTGCAATTAGTATTGGGGAAGCCCTAGGCCATTTAAGTTATGGTTATTACATTATGGGTGGATTCTATGCTTTGATCTTTATTTTATTCCGAATTTTTGGAAAGAAAAATATCGAGAAGATCATACTTATTAAATCTTCCAAGACCTTCTTTAACGATTAAACTTAGCATATGAAAAAGTATACATCATTTGAAGAAATAGATAGAGATTTGAAGATTTTAAAACTTCAAAATGAAATTGATAAGGAAGAGATAAAAATAAGTATCAACCACACAAAAGAAGCATTATCTCCAATATCTATAGTGGGAGGTATGGTAAGTTCCATATTTCAAAAGGCCATAGTTTTAAAGGCGGTATCTAAGATTTTTGGAGTGAAGCGAGTTGTAACTTCCGACTAAGAATTTTATTAAATATAAAATCGGATATTCATTAGAAGAAGCAATGCTTGTTCTCTGTGAATATCCGATTTCTTTTTTAGAAAGATCTATTATATCTCAGTATCGGTGCTATATCCAGATTCTGGTCTATCGCGTTTTTTCTTCTTTATCTCAATCCCTTTTTCAGCATTTTTCTCTTTCATAGCTTCTCCTATTTGGTTAGAAGCTGTAAAGGAAGCAATCATATTATTCAACATATCACTTCCAGCTTGTGGGGAATTAGGTAATAAGATCAAATTGCTATTTGTGTGTTCGCCAATAGACTGTAAAGTATCATAATGTTGAGTTACCACAATTAATGCTGAAGCTTCTTGAGAGTTGATACCAACATTGTTTAAAACATCTACACTTTCTTCTAATCCTCTTGCTATTTCACGTCTTTGATCTGCAATACCTTGCCCTTGTAAACGCTTGCTTTCTGCCTCTGCACGAGCTTTAGCTACAATTTTTATACGCTCAGCCTCTGCAACGTATTCTGCAGCAACTTTTTCTCTTTCAGCAGCATTAATACGGTTCATAGCAGATTTTACCTGAGCATCCGGGATCAATATCGGTTACCAGCGTTTTAATTATATCATACCCATAATCCTGCATTGCCTGGTTCAATTCACGTTTTACTGCAATTGCTATATCATCTTTTCTCTCAAATACATCATCCAATTTCATCTTAGGAACTTCTGCTCTAACCACATCAAAAACGTAAGAGGTAATTTGATCATGCGGACTTTCTAATTTATAGAAGGCATCATAAACATTAGATTTAATTACCTGAAACTGTACAGATATCTTCAGTTTTACAAATACGTCGTCTTTAGTCTTGGTTTCCACCAACACATCTAATTGTTGAACTTTTAAATTAATTCTTCCGGCAACCTGGTCTATCACAGGAATTTTAAACTGCAATCCAGAGTTTCTTATGGCTAAAAATTTACCAAATCGCTCTAAGACTACAGAGGTTTGCTGTCTTACCGTAAAGATCCCTGTGAAAAGGATTATTAAAGCAATAACAACGATAATGGAGATAATAATGGATTCAGTCATGGTTTATGAAAATGTTTTAGAGGATTAAGATAGTAATAATTAGGCTACATTTGAATTATTAAAAACAACCCAAAGATGAAATTCTCTATTTATCTCTTCGTTATCTCGCTATTTATATCATCACTTCAATTAAATGCTCAAAATAGGAGGGATACTTATAATAGATTAGGGCTTCAGGGGGGTGTAACCTATGGGGGTCTAACTACCAATAATTTTAATACCTCAAATAAACTGGGTTATTTTGGAGGTTTCACTACTCGTGCTAATTACTATAATAATCTGATCATTCTCTATGGAGTGAATTTTTTTGAATTCAATACCGGAATGAAGGTGATGCAAAATATGACTTCTGTAGCTCAGGAAATCGATTTTAAAGCTTCTGGAGTGCAGTTAAATCTTTTTATAGGGCAGAAGTTGATTGGAGAGCATTTAAGCATTGAGGTAGGTCCTATTTTGCAAATAAATAGCAAATTAAAGACGGATGAGCAGTATCAAGATTATTATATGGAAGGTTATGCCGTAAAAGCTTCAGACCTGGAAGATATTACTAAGATTAATTTAAATGTGGCCGCTATGATCTCTACCGGATTTAAGAGTGTGAAGTTTTGGGGGCAATACCAATATGGACTTACCAATACCTTTGGGAATCTTGATGAGGAAAGTATTAAAAATAAAGACTCCCGCATCACCGATCTAAATGCTCATTTAGGATTGGCTTCTGCAGGAGTAGTATTTTATTTTTAAGAAGCTTAATTCGCGTTTTGGGCAAATTTTATTCTTTTGATGGTTTCTTCACGACCTAATAAATGTGCTATTTCAAACACATCTGGACCTTGTAAAGAGCCTACTAAAGCCAATCTTAAGGGCTGCATTACCTTACCAAACCCAATTTCATTAGAGGTTATCCATCCTTTAATCTCATTCTGAAGATTTTCTGTGGTATAAGGGTCTACAGAAGAGATTATCTCCACTAATTTCTCTAAGATCTCATTGGTATCTTCCTTCCATGCCTTTTTAGAAGCTTTTTCGTCTAATTGAGTAGGAGCTACAAAGAAATAACTGGAAAGATCCCAAAGATCATCTACAAAAACAGCTCTTTCTTTAAGTAAGGCAACTATTTTAACGGTGAAATCCATATCAGAATTCACTCCTTTATCTTTTAAGATCTTCTGAAATTGTTCAGCTAATTCCTTATTATCTTGTAATTGAAGATAATGTTGTTGGAACCATTTGGTCTTCTCCGGATCGAATTTCGCTCCAGATTTATGAACTCGTGATATTTCAAAAGCAGAAACTAATTCAGATAAATTAAAGAATTCTTGCTCTGTTCCAGGATTCCATCCTAATAAACTCAGCATATTTACCATAGCTTCCGGCAAATAGTTCTCTTCTCTATATCCAGATGAAATTTCTCCTGTTTTAGGATCTTTCCATTCTAAAGGAAAAACCGGGAATCCCATTTTGTCTCCATCTCGCTTGCTCAATTTTCCTTTTCCTTGAGGCTTCAAAATCAAAGGTAAATGGGCAAATTTAGGAGCAGTCCATCCAAAAGCTCTATATAATAAAACGTGCAAAGCAAGAGAAGGCAACCATTCTTCCCCTCTAATTACATGGGTGATCTCCATTAAATGATCATCTACTATGTTGGCTAAATGATAGGTTGGCATTCCATCGCTCTTAAAAAGAACTTTATCGTCCAAAATGCTGGTATCAATCTCCATGTTTCCACGAATCTCATCGGTTAATGGCAAAGTTTCTGCTTCCGGAGATTTAAATCTTATAACATACGGCAAATTGGCGTCTAATTTAGCTTTTACTTCTTCTGAAGAAAGGGCTAAAGAGTTATCTAATTTTTGTCTGTTATGCCAGTTATAGATAAAAGTTTTTCCTTGCGCTTCATGATCTTTTCTGTGAGCATCTAAAGCATCGGCAGTATCAAAAGCATAGTAAGCATTCCCGCTGTCTATAAGCTGTTGTGCGTAATCTTTATATAAATGCGCTCTTTCACTCTGTCTATAAGGGCCAAATCCACCATCTTTTCCCGGACCTTCATCATAAGGAATTCCACACCAGTTTAAAGAATCTATAATATATTGTTCTGCACCTTCCACAAACCTGTTTTGATCTGTATCTTCTATTCTTAAAATAAAATCGCCATTGTGTTTCTTGGCGAAAAGGTAATTATATAGCGCAGTCCTAACACCACCAATATGTAATGGGCCTGTTGGACTTGGAGCAAAACGAACTCTAACTTTAGTAGACATAAATTCTAATTTTAGCCGCAAAGGTAAGAGATTCTATCGTTTTTGCCATTTATTAAGCCATAGGAGTGTCTTAAAATGATATTTATTTTTAGGTTAAGATTTCAGCTCTGCGGATATAATTCATAATGGAAAGAAAATTGTAGCTTTAATACCGGCTTTAAAGCAAGCAGAAAATGGATGATTTTAATTACATCAAACAAAAACTGGCGGCATTTATTCGTAGATTTTATATGAATGAATTGCTAAAAGGCGCTATTTTGTTCTTTTCTATTTGGCTGCTTTATTTGATTGTTATCTTACTTATAGAATACTTTCTCTGGTTATCACCATTATATAGAACCTTGCTTTTCTGGATTTTTATTGGGGTTTCTTTCTACTTGCTTTACAGGTTTGTGGCTATCCCAATCTTAAAATTACTAAACCTATCTAAAGGGATAGATATGTTGGAAGCTTCGAAAATTATTGGAAAACATTTTCCGGAAGTAAATGATAAACTTTTGAATGTGCTTCAACTTCAAAAATCTTCAGATCAATCTGATCTTTTATTGGCTGGAATTGCTCAAAAATCTAGAGAGCTAAAACCCATTCCTTTTAAGCTTGCAATTAATTTTAGAAGTAATTTGAAGTATTTAAAATATGCAGCAATTCCTATTTTAATTATCATGATTATTTTAATTACTGGAAATATTTCTGTGTTTTCAGAAAGCTATTCTCGAGTAGTTCATTACCAAACTGCGTATCAACCTCCGGCACCATTTTCATTTTATATTAATGAGCAAGATCTATCTGTAGAGGAGGGAAAGAATCTTGAAATTAAAGTTCGAGTAGATGGAAAAATTATTCCTGAGTTTGTAAATATTCATTTCAATGATCAGGATTATTTAATGAAACAGAAACAACCGGGAATCTTTTCATTTCAATTTGAAGGACTTCAGGAGGATATTGATTTTTATCTAAGCGCTAATGATGTTGAAAGTTTACCTTATCATATAGACGTTATTGAGGTTCCTGAATCTTATCGATTTCGAAATGCAATTGCAATATCCAAAATATCTAAATATAAATAAGGAGATATTTAAAAGGAACGGGAAATGCTACTTTACCCGAAGGCACTAAGGTTATATGGAAACTAAATACTCAAAAACTACGAAAAGTAAAATTTGTAAAAGCTGGATACTGTTCAGCAATTTGAGAAGGATAAGAATATCTTCAATTTGGTGATGCCATTACTTCTAATCTTCAATATCAAATTAAAACCTCTAATTCCAATCTACGCGATTATGAAACCTTAGATTACTCAATTTCTGTGATAAAAGATCAATTTCCTAAAATTGAAATTGCAGCTAAAAGAGATAGTATTGAGAAAGAAAACCTGTATTTCTTGGGGAATGCTTCAGATGATTATGGAATTTCTAGCATTAATATGGTTTATTATGCTGAAAATCAGGAGGAAAAGACTCAATAAAGTGCTTATTTCGACTAATCCCGGAACAGTAAGTCAATTTCCTTATGCTTTTCCCGGAAATCTGAAGTTGGAAAAAGGTGTGAACTATAGATTTATTTTGAAGTAAAAGATAATGATGGCATTCACGGAGCTAAATCTACCAAAAGTGAAATTATAAATTATAGGTCTAGTTCTGACGATGAGATAAAAGAAGAAAACCTTAAAGAGCAACAAGAATCCATCGAAAATTTATCGAATAGTTTTAATGAACTTAAATCTTCTGAAAAGGAGTTGGAGGAAATGACCAAGGCTCAAAAACAGAAAGAAGAACTAAATTATAATGACAGAAAAAAGCTGGATGACTTTTTAAAAAGACAAAAACAGCAGTCTGAAATGATGAAAAATTATTCAGATAAATTAAAGAAAACCTTAGACGATAAAAATTCTTCTTCTCCGGAAAATGAAAATTTTAAGCAAGATCTACAGGATAGATTGGAAAGAAATGAGGAACGTTTAGAAGAAAATGAAGCCTTGATGAAGGAGCTTGAGAAGTATTCAGAAAAGATAAATAGTGAAGAATTAACTCAGAAATTAGAGAATCTGGCTAAACAAAATAATGCTGAACAGAAAAATTTGGAACAGCTATTAGAGCTCACAAAACGATATTATGTTCAAGAGAAAACTAGAAAATTAGCGAACGATCTTCAAAAGTTGGGAGAGAAGCAAGAGGAGCTTTCTAAAAAGGATTCAGAAAATACCGTAGAAAAACAAGAGCAATTAACCAAGGAGTTTAATGAATTTAAAGACCAAATGGATTCGTTGGAAAAGGAAAATGAGCAATTAAAAAAGCCTTTTGAGATGGATAGTGGAGAGGAGGAAAAAGAGATTAGTAAAGAGCAAAAAGATGCAGAGGAGAATTTAATGAAGAATGATAAGAATCAAGCTAAAAAAGAGCAGAAGAAAGCAGCAGAGAAAATGAAAGAGATGAGTGATAAAATGAAAGAAGCTCAAAATTCTCAATCTGGTGAGCAACTCAATGCCAATATAGAAAGTATGAGGCAGATCTTAGATAATCTTATTAAATTTTCTTTTGAGCAGGAAGCGCTAATGCTTCAGTTTAGAAATATAAGTAATAATGATCCTGTTTATGCCAAGCAGTTACGGAGACAACAAATTTTAAAAGAGCATTTTCAACATATAGATGATAGTATTTTCTCTTTGGCCTTGCAGAACCCTATGATAACTGAGGTGATAAACGCCAAATTATCAGATATAGAATTCAATATAGATAAATCTTTAGAACGACTATCAGAAAACCAGATTACCGCAAGGAACAGCAAGTCAGCAGTACGTTATGGCCGGAACCAATGAACTGGCAAATATGCTGGGGGAAGTATTGTCTAATATGGAGCAACAGTTAAATCCGAGTCCGGGGAAAGGAGGAGATGGCAAAGGAATTCAGTTACCAGACATTATTCAGTCTCAAGAGCAGATAAGTGAACAGTTGGAGAAAGGAATGAAGAAGATGCAAGGAAAAAAGGAGGAGGAAGGCAATAAGCCTGGAGAAACCTCAGAACAACTAAAAGAAGAGATGAGCGGGGAGTTATTCAATATATTTAAGCAACAGCAAGAGTTGAGGAAGCAATTAGAAGACAAATTGAGAGAAGGTGGTTTAGAAAGGTCGGAGGTTAATCTTTTAAAAGAATTGGAAGAGATAGAGAATGACATTTTAGACAAAGGATATAATCCGGAGACCAGGAAAAGAATGGATAATATTGCTCATAAACTTATGGAACTTCAAAATTCTGTGCTTACTCAGGAAGAGGAGTCCAAAAGAACTTCAAAATCAAATACAGATGAGTTTGAGAAGAACGCTAAGAATCAAATTGATAGGGCTAAAGAATATTTTAATACAATTGAGATTTTAAATAGACAAAGCTTACCTTTGCGGCAAATTTATAAGACCAAGGTAAAGGAGTATTTTGATGCAAGAGAAGATTAATTTTTATTCTGAAAATGATTTTGAATTAGGAGAGCCGGAACGCTATTCTAAATGGCTGGAGCAGGTAATTCTATCGGAAGATAAAAAGCTGGAAGAGATAAGCTATATCTTTTGTGATGATGAATATTTGCTAGATATCAATCAGCAATATTTAGATCATGATACTTATACCGACATTATTACTTTTGATTATTGTGTAGGAAATATTCTACAAGGAGATATTTATATCAGTACCGAGAGGGTGATGGAAAATGCCGAAAGTTTTAAGGTTAATTTCGACGAAGAACTTAGAAGAGTTTTAGCTCACGGGATTTTACATTTATGTGGATATAAGGATAAATCTGAAACTGAGGCTGAAATAATGCGAAGTAAAGAAGAGGAAAAAATGCAATTGTTCCACGTGGAACAATCATAAAGAAAGAGGGAATATGTTTGAAGAATATGATGTTATAGTTGTAGGTGCGGGTCATGCAGGTAGTGAAGCCGCAGCTGCCTGCTGCTAATTTAGGTTCAAAAACCTTATTGGTTACTATGAACTTACAGAATATAGCTCAAATGAGTTGCAATCCTGCCATGGGTGGAATTGCAAAAGGGCAAATTGTACGTGAGATTGATGCTTTAGGTGGATACAGCGGATTGGTTAGTGATACCAGCGCAATTCAGTTTAAGATGCTTAATAAATCTAAAGGACCAGCTATGTGGAGTCCGAGAGTGCAAAGTGATAGAATGATGTTTGCAGAGCATTGGAGATTGCGTTTAGAGCAAACTCCAAATTTAGATTTCTATCAAGAAATGGTTGCCGGACTTATTGTTGAGGGAGATAGAATTGCAGGAGTTAGAACTTCTTTAGGAATTGAAATTAGATCTAAATCTGTAGTGCTTACCAATGGAACTTTTTTAAATGGATTAATTCATATTGGAGATAAGAATTTTGGTGGAGGAAGATCTGGAGAAAGAGCCGCAAAAGGAATTACTGAGGAATTGGTGAATTTAGGTTTTGAAGCCGGAAGAATGAAAACAGGAACTCCTCCAAGAGTAGATGGAAGATCTTTAGATTATTCTAAAATGGTGGAACAACCGGGAGATGAAATTCCTTCAAAATTCTCTTATTTAGATGAAACAAAACCGTTAAAAAATCAACGTTCTTGTTATATGACTTATACCTCTAATGAGGTTCATGAAATTTTAAAAGAAGGTTTTGATCGTTCTCCAATGTTTAATGGAAGAATTAAAAGTTTAGGACCTAGATATTGTCCTTCTATAGAAGATAAAATAAACAGGTTTGCAGATAAAGATAGACATCAATTATTCATTGAACCGGAAGGGTGGAATACTTGTGAGGTTTATGTAAATGGATTTTCAACATCCTTACCTGAAGATGTTCAATTTAAAGCATTAAGATCTGTAGCTGGATTTGAGAAAGTGAAATTCTTTAGACCAGGTTATGCTATAGAATATGATTATTTTCCACCTACACAATTAAAACATACTCTTGAAACTAAATTGGTAGACGGATTATATTTTGCCGGACAAATTAATGGAACTACAGGATATGAAGAAGCCGCTTCTCAAGGAATGATGGCTGGAATGAATGCAGCGCTAAAAGTTCAGGAAAAAGATCCTTTTATCTTGAAAAGAGATGAAGCTTATATTGGAGTTTTGGTAGATGATCTTATTACCAAAGGAACAGAAGAGCCTTATAGAATGTTTACTTCTAGAGCAGAATATCGAACTCTTTTAAGACAAGACAATGCCGATTTTAGATTAACTGAAAAATCTTTTAATATTGGTTTGGCAAGTGAAAAGAGAATGAGAAAAATGGAGGAGAAGAAAGATAAATCTCTGAAGTTTGTAGACTTTTTAAAAGACACTAGTGTAGATCATGAGAAGGCAAATGTTGTTTTAGAAGATAAAGATTCTGCTTTAATGAAACAGAATGATAAGATCTTTAAGATCTTTTCTCGCCCAAATATCACCATGCAAGATGTTCAAACTTTTCCCGGAGTTCAAGAATTTATAGATGAGAATGATCTTAATGAAGAGATGTTGGAACAAACAGAAATTCAGGTTAAGTATTCTGGTTATATAGATAAAGAAAAGAACAACGCAGATAAGTTACATAGATTAGAAGATGTAAAAATTCCTAAGAATTTTGATTACTCAAACATCAAATCTATGTCTTTTGAAGCTCGTGAAAAATTGAATAAAATTCAACCAGTAACAGTTTCTCAAGCATCCAGAATTAGTGGAGTGAGTCCGAGTGATATTTCTGTACTTTTGGTTTACATGGGAAGATAATTTTAAGGTTGTTCCACGTGGAACTATTTTATGAAAATCAGAAAAGCATTAAATTTTAATTTCAAAAATTGAAGTAATTTACATTGGAAGATCATTTTTTAAAAGCATCAAATAAGGTTTTTATTACATGTAAAGATCACACCGTTACCGGAGAAAATTTTGAACTTTTATTAGATCAAGATCGAGAGATGTTAATTACTTATCCGAGACCGGATAAAAATGCGCTTCCCAAATATTATAAAAGCGATGCTTATATTTCTCATACAGATTCTTCTTCAACTTTAAAAGATAAGATCTATCAGCAGGTTAAAAAATTCATGCTTCGGAAGAAGTTGAACTGGATCAATAAAAAATTTCCCGGAAAAGGAAAGCTTTTAGACATTGGAGCCGGAACTGGAGATTTTTTATCTGTTGCGAAAAAGAAGGGGTGGAAGGTAAAAGGAATTGAACCTGAAAATTCGGCCCGAGAAAAGGCTCTCAAAAAAGGAATAAAATTATATAAAGATTCCACGCATTTTAAATCTGAAAAATTTGATGTAATAACCATGTGGCATGTATTAGAACATGTTCCAGATCTTAAATCTCAAATTATAGAATTAGAACTTTTGCTGAAGAAAGATGGATTGCTAATTATCGCTGTTCCAAATTACAAAAGTTATGATGCGCAATTTTATAAAGAATTTTGGGCAGCTTATGATGTGCCTAGACATTTATATCATTTTTCACGAAATAGTTTTAAATCTGTTTTTGCGGAACCTCTTTTAAACAATCAGATTCTAAACCTTTGATTTTCGATTCTTATTACGTGAGTTTACTTTCAGAGAAATATAAATCTGGAAAGGTAAATTTCTTAAAATCTCTATATATAGGTTATATTTCAAATGTGAAGGCTAAATCTTCCTCAGAGTATTCTTCCATCGCTTATTTCTTTAGAAAACGAGGCTAAAAACTAAAATTAGCCGTTTTAAGCCACTTTTTGTAGTTTGAATAGGCGATTTATATTACTTGATAGCTGTTGTAAGAACTGTGATATCGGTTTAATTCATCCATTTTTAATCGCTATTTCTTATTGCAATTGGTTTGATCATAGTTTTTTCTTATTCTGTTGAATCTGGAAAAATATTTGATTTTTAACAGAGTTACTTTATTACTTTTGCGTGAATCAAAATTTAAACAGAAATGAAAAAATTACTAATGGTTGTTTTATTGGCAGCCGGACTTACAAGTTGTAACGAACAAAAAACAGCTTATGTAGATACTTCAAAATTAATTCAGGAGTACAAAGAAATGAAAGAAGTGGAAGCAGAATTCACCGCCAAGTCTGATAGTATTAAAGGAGAGTTAGATACCATGGCTCAAGATTTTCAAAAAGAAGTTCAGGATTATCAAGCAAACATGAACAGCATGTCTGTAGATAAAAGAAAAGAAGTGGAGCAAAATTTAATGCGTAAGCAACAAATGATCCAGCAACAACAACAAATGCGTGGTAACCAATTGCGTGAAGAAAGTGATACGGTTATAGACTCTATAGTTTCTAAAGTTAAAGATTACGTAAAAGATTACGGGAAAGATAATGGGTATACTTACATCTTTGGTTCTAACGAATCTGCAAACATTATGTATGCAAAAGATGGTTTAGATATTACTGAAGAGATCCTGGAAAAATTAAATGCTGAGTATAAAGAATAGTATTTAAAATCTCTAAAATAAAAAAGGCTGCAATTTTAATTGCAGCCTTTTTTATTAAATTATATTAAGCCTAAGACATAATGTAAACGCCTAAAATTACTACGATAAAATAACCTGTTAAGGTAAATGCACCAGCATAATCTTTAGCAACTCTTTGTCCAAAAAGTAACATTAGCAAAGTAAAGGCAGCCAAAACGCAAGCGTATAATCCCATCAAGACTTTTCCGTATAATAAGATTTGCGCTATTCCTAAAATGGCTAAGATCCCGGTAATTACTTCTATTACTAATATTATTCCAACCATTACCGGAACCTGTCCCGCTAAAAAGGTTTTAGAAAAATGATCTTTTAACCAACCTGTATTTCCTTTCCAATCCATCAATTTATCTATACCAGATTGAAGAAAGGTGATCAAAACAAAAATGAGAATTAAGATCTCTGTAACATAGGTCTGAAAGTTTTCCATAATTAAAGATTTAAGCAATTTTGGTGTGTAATAATCGCGTTAGTTTTATAGAAAGATCGGTTAAAATGATCTTAGCATTTCCATTTCTTTCTATATGATAAAGAGCATCATCTAATTCTTGAACAATAGAGGTAATATTGGCGCCATGTATAAAAGGAGCAAATTTTTCCAATTTAAAACCTGCAGTTTTTGGTTGCATATAAACTAAGCCCTCTGCTTTATAATTCATTAAAAGCGCCTGACGGAAAGAAATCTAGACAATATAATAAAAAGCTTTTTTGAGTTTCTCTCCCGGAACTTGCTAATTCATTACTCCAATCTATAAGATCATGAATTGCAGCTTTATTTCCTTTAGCTCTAAAGGCACTTCTAATCCAGGTAATAAACCAACTTTCAAAAATATCTTCAGCAGAATCTTTATTCAGAAATTGCAAGGCATTGGCATAATTTCCATTTGCCTGAATTGCTAATTTTCTAGCGGTAAGTTCATCTAGACCTTTAGAAGCTATCAATTCTTCGGTTATTACAGTTTCTGCAATAGGAGGAAAGCGTAAGATCTGACATCTGGATCTAATGGTTTGAATGATCTGTTCTTCATCTTCAGCTATTAAAAGAAAAACGGTCTTTTCAGGCGGTTCTTCAATTAACTTTAGAAGTTTATTCGCCCCGGCAGTATTCATCTTATCTGCCATCCAGATAATCATGATCTTAAACCCCCTTCATAGGCTTTTAATGACAAAGATTTAACAATCTCCTGAGCCTCATCTACACCTATTTGACCTTGTTTATTCTCAACTCCCAGTTTCTGATACCAGTCAAAAAGACTTCCGTAGGAGGAATTTTTAATAAACTCTCTCCATTCTTCCATAAAATGATTGGAAACCGGATGCGATTTTATTTTATCATTAGTAGCCACAGGAAATACAAAATGAAGGTCTGGATGAGAAAGATTTTTAAATCTTGTATTACAAGCCGAAGCTTCAGAATTTTCTGCTCCAGAATTATTGCATAAAATATACTGCGCATAAGCTATGGCCATGGGTAAGACCCCGCTGCCATGATTTCCAACAAAAAGCTGAGCATGAGGAATTCTACCTCTGTCTGCTGTGGTTGTAAGGTGATTTTTTATATGTGGTAAACCTAGGACTTCTGAAAAAAGCATGAGCAAAGATAAAATTAATCTGCACTTTTATATCTTCAGAAAAATTTATATTTGTGATATAAACATTGACTATGAAAACACTGAACGACTATAATTTCAATAATAAAAAGGCTTTAATAAGAGTAGATTTTAACGTGCCCTATTAATAAAGATGGAGAAGTTGATGATGCTACGCGAATTGAAGCTGCAAAACCTACAATAATTAAGATTCTTGAAGATGGTGGAAGTGTGATCTTGATGTCGCACATGGGGCGTCCTAAAGATAAGGAAGCTGAATTCTCTTTAGAACGTATTAAACAGAAGGTTTCTGAAGTGATTGGAGTTGAAGTTAAATTTGTATCAGATTGTGTTGGGGACACAGCAGAGGCTGCAGCAAAAAATTTACAACCTGGAGAAGTTCTATTATTAGAGAACTTAAGATTTCATAAAGAAGAAACAGAAGGAGATAAAGATTTTGCGCAGCAATTGGCAAAATTAGGAGATATCTATGTGAACGACGCATTTGGAACGGCACATAGAGCTCATGCTTCTACAACTATAGTTGCTAACTATTTTGAAGACAAATGCTTTGGATATCTTTTGCAAAAGGAGATCGAAAGTTTAAATAAAGTATTGAAATCTGCAGAAAAGCCTGTTACCGCTATTCTTGGAGGCGCAAAGGTTTCTTCAAAAATCACAGTTATCGAGAATATTCTTAGATAAAGTAGATCACCTAATTATTGGCGGGGGAATGGCCTTTACCTTTGTAAAAGCTCAAGGTGGAAATGTTGGAGATTCTTTAGTAGAAGATGATAAATTAGAGCTGGCTTTAGATATTTTAAAATCTGCAAAAGAAAAAGGAGTAGAGATTCACTTACCTGTAGATTCTGTAATTGCCGATAGTTTTTCTGAAACGGCTAAGACAGATGTAAAGCCTACTAAAGCTATTCCAGAGGGTTGGATGGGGCTTGATGCCGGTCCGGAAACTATTAAGAATTTCTCTGAAGTGATCTTAAAATCTAAAACTATTCTTTGGAATGGACCTGTAGGGGTTTTCGAGATGGACGCCTTTGCTAAAGGAACTATAGAAATAGGAAAAGCCATTGGAGAAGCCACTAAAAAAGGAGCATTTTCTTTAGTTGGAGGAGGAGATTCTGTTTCAGCTGTTAAAAAATTCAATTTAGAAAATGACATGAGCTACGTATCTACTGGCGGTGGCGCCATGTTAGAGATGTTGGAGGGAAAATCTTTACCTGGAATAGATGCTATTTTAAATAAGTAGGCACGAAAAATGATGAAAGTTCGTTTTTGTCTAATAATGTTATGATTATGAAAAAAACACTCTCACTCTTAATGATGTTTGCTTTTTTGGGAGGATGGGCACAAACTCCCAAGAATACTCAGCAACCTAAGAATCAGGCTAAAAAAGCCAATTTTAGAGTTCAGGTATTTAAAAAAACAGACTCTAGTGATATAAAGATATTAAATCCAGATGCTGAATTTAAGAATAGACTTCCAATAGGAGCCACTATTAATAAGGCAGAATTGGTAGATCTTAAAGATCTTCCTAAAGCTGCGGTTATAGACTCTGTATGGAAATCAGAATTATTAAATTCAGACCTGTTTGAAAATATGCAACGCGAAATCCAAAAGCAGGATTATTCAGATGTTGTTTATAAAGACCTTCCAACCGATACCTTAAAAGCTAGATTGGCAAAATTGAATGCCAGAACGCCTTTTAATGTAGAATACAATCCAATTCTGGAAAGTGTTATCAAATCTTATCTAAAGAGAAATAAGAAGTCTATGGAGCGTCTTATGGCGTTAAGTACTTATTACTTTCCAATGTTCGAGCAACAATTAGACAGGTTTGATGTTCCTTTAGAGATCAAGTATCTGGCTATTGTTGAATCTGCCTTAAATCCGAAGGCAAAATCTTATATGGGTGCCACAGGTTTATGGCAATTTATGTTCACTACTGGGAAGATGCATGGGTTAGATGTGAGTTCTTATGTAGATGAGCGCATGGATCCAATTATGGCAACAGAAGCTGCAGTAAAATATCTGGCGAGCTTATATAAAACCTTTGGAGACTGGGATTTGGTGTTAGCATCTTATAATTCTGGACCTGGAAATGTTTCTAAAGCAATTAGAAGAAGTGGTGGATCTACCAATTACTGGAAATTGAGACCTTATCTTCCACGTGAAACAGCGGGTTATGTTCCTGCTTTCTTAGCAACAATGTATCTTTTTGAATATCAAAAGGAACATGATTTTCAACCAAGCAATCCAGATGTAGCTTTCTTTGAGACAGATACCTTGCATGTGAAACAATTGCTTACGTTCGATCAGATCTCAAATGTAACCGGGGTGGATAAAGAAATGCTTGAATTTTTGAATCCAAGTTATAAGCTAGATATCATTCCTTTTGTTGAAGATGAAAAATATGCCTTGCGTTTGCCAAGAGCCAGTGTTGGAGTTTTTGTAAATAATGAAGATGCTATCTATAATTTTGCCAAAACTGAAATAGCAGAGACTAAAAAAGAGCTTCCTAGATTTGTTGAAGCAGAAGATAAAGTAAGATATAGAGTTAAAAGTGGAGATTATTTAGGAAAGATTTCTCAAAAATATGGGGTAGCAATTAGCAGTATTAAGAGTTGGAATCATCTTAGAGGGAATAATCTTAAAGTAGGGCAATATCTTACAATTTACCCAAGAAAACCTGTAGCTAATACCACAAGTAAGCAGCAAATTTCAGAAAGATCATCTCAGGCAAAATCGTATACAGTTAAAAGCGGAGACTCTCTATGGAGCATTTCTAAGAAGTTTCCAGGAATTTCGGTACAAAATTTGAGGGCTTGGAATAGTATAACCAGTACAAATTTAAAACCCGGAATGGTGCTTAAGCTTTCAAAAAGCTAATGCTGTTTTACAAATCACACTCTATGAAGAATATTTTATTCCTATCTGCATTTTTAATCGCTCTGTTATCGAGTTGTAATTCTGACAAAAAAGACAGGATTATTGTAACCGATTCTTCTGGAAATATCAATAATATTTCAGTGGTAATTAATAACGAATTATGGGAAGGTTCTGTTGGAGAATCTTTACGTAGTACGCTTGCAGCTCCAGTTGATGGTTTACCACAAGAAGAACCACTTTTCTCTTTAAACCAAATGCCACCTCAATCTTTTGAAGGCTTTGTGAGACAAAATAGATTATTTGTAAAGATAGATAGCGGTAAAACAGCCGATTTCAAGATATATAAAGATCCATATGCACATCCTCAAACAGGAGTGGTAATATCTGGACAGAATTCTCAAGAAATTGTAGATCAGATCAATAAGAACTCTGAAGTATTGATCAAATTGTTGAAAAACACCGAAATAAAGGAAAAACAACGTAGGATTGGTAAGTCTTTAAAAGACGATAAGAAATTAGAGAAGCAATTTGGGATTTCTATGAAATTTCCAACAGCTTATAGATATGCAATAGAGAATGAAGATTTTTTCTGGATAAGAAAAGATATCCCTAAAGGAAACATGGAGATTATGGTCTATGAAGTGCCATTAAGCGCCATAGACGGTGATACTAATGTTGTGGGACAGATTATTAAGATGAGAGATTCTATTGGACAAACGCACATTCCAGGGCCTACAGAGGGAAGTTATATGATTACTGAAGAAGCGTATGCACCTTATCTTTTTAATTCTGAAATAGATGGAAAGTTTGCTTATGAAACTAAAGGTACCTGGGAAGTAAAAAATGCTTTTATGGCGGGACCTTTTATTAATTACGCAGTTAGAGATACCGCAAATAATAGATATATCATTTTAGAAGGTTTTGCCTTTTCTCCGGCATCGGCTAAACGAGATAATATGTTTGAACTTGAAGCCATTTTAAAATCGGCTAAGATTAAATAAAGACAATAAAAAATGCCCAATGTGAATTGGGCATTTTTTATTTATTCAGATATAAAAGTTGAATTATTTATTTTCTCCCGATACTTTATTTGTATCGTCTGTTGTATGAGATTTTGGAGTTTCGTCATCTTTCGATGCATCCTTAAATTCTTTTATACCGCTTCCTAATCCTCTCATCAATTCTGGTATCTTACGACCTCCAAATAAAAGCAAGACCACAATCACGATTAAAATGATTTGAGGTGCCCCTATGACCAAAGGTAAAAATAGTGCGTTCATAATTAAAAAATTTTGTTGTTACAAACTTAGTAAGAAAACATTAATATAAACGTTTAGAAGTTATAAAATAGTATAAATTTAACTTTATGCTATCTTTGTATTTGCAGTATTTACTATGAAACAGTCTAAAAATAATAAAAAGAAATTCGCGAAGAAATTGCTTCATAAATACCGATTGGTAGTGCTTAATGAAGATACCTTTGAAGAAAGGCTTTCTTTTAAATTAACCAAACTTAATGTATTTGTGGCGGTAACCTTAAGTGCGATCATTCTTATTGCGGGTACAACTTTCTTAATAGCATTTACAGGCTTAAGAGAATACATCCCAGGCTACTCCTCTGCAGCCTTGAAAAAACAAGCAACAGAGCTGGCTTATAAAACAGATTCTTTGCAAACTGCCTTGATCTTAAATAACCAATATTACGCTTCTATTAGAAAGGTTTTAAGCGGAGACCTGGAACCTGCTAATTTAAATAAAGACTCTTTGCCACAAACAATCCCTAGTGACCCTATTCAACTAGATCTAACTCCTTCTAAAGAAGATTCCTTATTAAGAGATGTTGTGGCACAAGAAGATAAATATAACGTATTAGAATCTGCAGGTTCTGCTATGAATTTTGCTTTGTTTCCTCCGGTAAGAGGTCCAATTTCAGAAAAATATAGGCTTAAGAGCAAACATTACGCGGTAGATGTAGTAGTCGCGAAGAATGCTCCGGTGAAAGCGGTTGCAGATGGACGTGTTATATTTGCTGAATGGAGCGCAGGTACTGGTTATGTAATAATTATTGATCATGACTTTGGACTTACTTCTGTGTATAAACATAACTCTTCACTTACTAAAGAACAAGGAGATTTTGTGCGTGCTGGAGAAGTTATTGCTATGGCTGGTTCTACCGGAGAATTAACCACTGGCCCACATCTACATTTTGAACTTTGGAAAGAAGGAAATCCTGTAAACCCTACAGATTATATCGATTTTGATTAAAACTATATGTCTATAAAATCATTCTCCGCAAAAATTTTTGCGAATTACATCCGAAAGAAAATTGATAAATGGGCTTCAAACCCAATTCAAGTTCAGGAAAATGTTTTTAAAGAACTCATAAATCAAGCTTCCAACTACCAAATTTGGACAAGATCATGATTTTGGAAACATAAAAACCTATAAAGATTTTGCAGAAAAAGTTCCCGTAAGAGATTATGAAGAGTTGCGATTTTATGTAGATAAAATGGTGGCCGGAGAAAAAGATATTCTATGGCCGGGCAAACCGCTATATTATGCAAAAACTTCTGGTACCACTAGCGGTGCAAAATACATTCCGCTTACTAAAGAATCTATGCCAACGCATATAAACGCTGCAAGAAATGCTATTTTATGCTATATCGCCGAGACCGGAAATACTAAGTTTGTAGATGGAAAAATGATCTTTTTGCAGGGCAGCCCAGAGTTGCATGAAAAGAACGGTGTAAAATTGGGAAGACTTTCAGGAATTGTTGCCCATTACGTGCCGGCTTATCTTCAGAAAAACAGAATGCCATCTTTAAAAACCAATTGTATAGATGATTGGGAGAAAAAAGTTGATGCTATTGTAGAAGAAACCAAAGGAGAAGATATGACCGTGATTAGCGGAATTCCTTCCTGGGTACAGATGTATTTTGAAAGACTTCAGCAAAAAACGGGAAAGAAAGTAGGAGATCTTTTCAAGAATTTCAATTTGTTTATTTACGGGGGCGTAAATTATGAACCTTACAGAGCAAAATTTGAAAATCTAATTGGTAGAAAAGTAGATAGTATCGAGCTTTATCCTGCATCAGAAGGTTTCTTTGCGTTTCAGGATAAACAAGATGATAAAGGTATGCTCCTTCAACTAGACTCGGGAATCTTTTATGAGTTTATAAAAGCCGATGAGTTTTTTGAGGAGAAGCCAAAAAGACTTACTCTTGCTGATGTTGAGGTTGGTGTAAATTACGTAATGATTGTTTCTACTACTGCCGGACTTTGGGCTTATAATTTGGGAGATACTATCCAGTTTACTTCACTAAAACCTTTTAAAGTGATAGTTTCGGGAAGGATCAAACATTTTATTTCGGCATTTGGAGAACATGTTATTGCCAAAGAAGTAGAATATGCCATGCAAGCAGCAACAGAAGCTACAGGAGCTAGAATTACAGAATTCACTGTAGCCCCTCAAATTACTCCGGAAGGAGAACAATTGCCTTATCATGAATGGTTTGTAGAGTTTGAAAAAGAACCTTCCGATATGAAGTCTTTCACTGAAATTCTAGATAAGACGTTACAAGAACAAAATTCATATTATTTTGATCTTAAAGTTGGTAACATCCTTCAGACCTTAAAAATCACAAAAATGCCGGAAAATGGATTTCAGGATTACATGAAATCTATTGGAAAATTAGGCGGACAAAATAAATTACCAAGATTATCTAATGATAGAAATATTGCAGATAAACTGGAACAAATATTAAAATCAAGTACAAGCATATGATCAACTTAAAACAATTAGGCCGCACCCGCGCTCAAGAAAGCACTCATGCCATAGAGAGAATGTATATTACCATGAGGCACTTGTTTAACAGGGGTTTTTATAAACCTATGGGTGTTTCTGGGGAGACTTTACGTGAATCTTTATTGACTTTACGTCCGGAAATCTACGGAACTATTGCCGATGAAAAAGTTGAATTAGACGGACTTTTATATGTTATAGATAGACTTCCAAAAGGTATTGAAGAATGCCGTTATATTAATCTTACAAGCGATGAAGGATACGCAAATTCTCACTTTAAGCCCATAGTTCCTCCTAAAAGAAGAAGAAATTGTTATAGAATAGATGAGGAACAAATGAATATTGAGATCACTCGTGGAAGATCTGAGATCTATGATATACTTAACGCACCTTACTTTTCTTTTTGTAGAATCTCACAAGATAATGAGACGTGTAATTATAGATGAAGAAGGAAGTGTGACCAGAGATTGGAAAAAACTGGAAGCTGCGGTACAAAAACCTCAGTTAGACCAGATAGAACGAGAAATTGCGCTTACACATACTTCTAATATTCTGGGAAGAACCTTTAAAGAGGTAACTACGCTTTATCCTAAATTCATGTTGCCGGAAAATGAAGAGCGTTTTCTTCATATTATTTACTGGTTAGGGAAGCTGGCAATAGATGAAACCATCAATAATAATAAACGTATTGTAACTTTTAGCCCTGTACTAAGAGAGCGTTTAGGGCATCACATTCACGGAGAGATCTGGGCAGATGCAATCAAAAAACATTTGATCGAAAATAACTTGATGCACAGGCCAATTCATATTATAAGTGCCAATATGCACAGTGTTATGAATACCATTTTTGCTCCGGAAGCTTTAGAAGAAGAGTTGAAGGAAAAAGGAGTAATGGAGCTTTATGAAAATTTAAGCGACAGTGGGAATGGGCAATTACGCGGCAAGGTGATGAAAGTTGCACTGGAGAACGGGATGAAGTTTTTAGAGGATGCCAGCGGAACTAATATTGATGTACAGGTATTTGATACCGCTAAACTCAAGCAAGGCTTTAGAAATCCAGATTTTATTGGAAAAATTGAAGATGAAAAGCCGGTAATTTTAGTGATGGATTATGCTTTTGGGGAACAGGCTTATGAAACTATGGACGAGCTTTTAAAACCCTATAATTTTGAAGAAAATGAAATTCATATGAATGTGGGTTCTATTTCTATTATGGGAAAAGCCGGGATCTTAGATGGGGGAAAAGGAGATATTATGATCCCTTCTGCTCACTTGTTTGAAGGTACAGCAGATAATTACCCTTTTGTGAATGAGCTTAAAAAATCTGATCTGGAAGGTAACGGAATAAAAGTAGTAGATGGTTCTATGATCACCGTATTAGGAACTTCTCTTCAGAACAAAGATATTTTAAAATTCTTTCAGGAATCTACCTGGAACGTGGTAGGTTTGGAAATGGAAGGAGTACATTACCAAAAGGCAATTCAGGCGGCTTCGAAATTAAGAGGAAGCATAAGCGAAGATGTTAAGGTGAGATATGCCTATTACGCCTCAGATAACCCTTTAGAAACTGGAAGTACATTAGCTTCTGGTGGTCTAGGAACCACAGGGGTTAAACCAACTTATTTAATTACAGAGAAGATCTTAGAACAAATTTTTAATTCTTAATATACCTTAATGAATTTTGAACCAACCCCATTAAAAGACTGTTTTCTATTTACTCCAGACATGTTTCCGGATCATAGAGGAATCTTTTCTGAGAGTTATCACAAAAAGAAATTTAATGAAGCTACGGGTCTGGAAATAGACTTTGTACAGGATAATCAGTCGGTTTCCAAAAAGGGGGTTTTGAGAGGGCTTCATTTTCAAGAAGGGGAATTTGCACAGGCAAAATTGGTTCGTGTTATTTATGGCGAAGTATTAGATGTTGTGGTAGATCTTAGGCCGGATTCCCCCACGTTTAAATCGCATTTTTCTGTGATCTTAAATGACAAGAATCAGCATCAACTTTTCATTCCTCAAGGTTTTGCGCATGGATTTTTAACCTTGTCCGAAACTTCAGTTTTCTTATATAAATGCGATAGATTCTACACGCCGGGATCTGAATCTGGAGTTATCTATAACGATAAAGATCTTGCAATAGACTGGAAATTTCCTGAAGAAGAAATGATATTTTCAGAAAAAGATACCAAACTTCCTACCCTAAAAGAGTTATTTAAATGAAAACAGTTTTAGTAACCGGAGCTTCCGGACAGTTAGGAAAATGTCTTCAGAAATTAGCTGAAAAAGATCAGAGTATTGATTGGCTTTTTATGGATTCTTCTGAAATTGATATCACTTCCAATTGCGATTTACACGCTTGTTTCAATAGTAAGCAAATAGATTATTGTATTAATTGCGCCGCTTATACCAATGTTGAAAAAGCCGAATCTGAAAAGGAAAAAGCTTTTCTGATTAATTCTGAAGCGGTTAAAAATCTCGCTTCAATCTGTAAAGAAAAAAGAACGGTGCTTATTCACGTTTCTACAGATTATGTATTTGATGGAAAATCAGATCAGCCATATTCGGAAACAGATAAAACTAATCCGCTTAATGTTTATGGGGCTTCTAAATTGAAAGGAGAAACCTATATTCAGGAGATTTTACATGATTATTTTATTTTTAGAACTTCGTGGTTGTATTCAGAATTTGGGCATAACTTTTTTAAGACCATTCTTAATAAAGCTGAAGAAGGTGCACAATTAAACATTACTACGGCTCAAAAAGGAACCCCTACCAATGCTAATGATCTTGCAGAGCTGATCTTGAAACTGATCAAGGAAAAAAATCACGATTTTGGATTGTATCATTTCAGCAATGAAGGAGAAACCACGTGGTATGGCTTTGCAGAAGAAATTCTAAAAATTTCTGGAAATCTAGATAAGATAGAACTCAACAAAGATAATTCTTATAAAACGATTGCTGAAAGGCCTGAATATAGTGTACTTAGCAAGCAAAAATTGAAAGATGACTTGAATTATACTCCTAAAGCCTGGGAAGAGTCGCTTTCAGAACTTTACGCTACCTATCAAAAAGCATAATTTTTTCCTTAATTTCAGCATATAATTCAAGCTACATGGCAAAGAAGATATTGATCACCGGTGCCGCCGGATTTTTAGGTTCACATTTATCAGACAGATTCATTAAAGAAGGCTATCAAGTTATTGGAATGGATAATTTGATCACCGGCGATATGAAAAATATTGAGCACTTAATGAAAGAGCCAAATTTTGAATTTGCTCATTATGATGTTACAAAATATGTGCATGTTCCCGGCAAACTGGATTATATACTTCACTTTGCATCGCCCGCCAGCCCAATAGATTATTTAAAGATCCCTATTCAGACCTTAAAAGTGGGTTCTATTGGTATTTTTCATCTATTAGGATTGGCTAAAGAAAAAAATGCTCGATTATTAATTGCTTCTACTTCTGAAGTTTATGGAGATCCTTTAGTACATCCTCAAACCGAAGATTATTATGGAAACGTGAATTCTATAGGGCCACGTGGAGTTTATGATGAAGCTAAGCGTTTTCAGGAATCTATGACTATGGCTTATCATCGTTTTCATGGTTTGGAAACAAGAATTGCCAGAATTTTCAATACTTATGGGCCAAGAATGAGATTGAATGATGGGCGTGTAATTCCTGCATTTATTGGGCAAGCGCTTAGAGGTGAAGACTTAACGGTTTTTGGCGATGGTCATGCAAACACGCTCTTTTTGTTATGTAGACGATCAGGTTGAAGGAATATATAGATTGTTATTGAGCGATTATAGCGATCCGGTTAATATTGGAAATCCAGACGAGATCACCATTAAAGATTTTGCTGAAGAGATCATAAAACTAACAAATACCGATCAAAAAATAATTTACAAAGAACTTCCTGAAGACGATCCTTTACAACGTCAACCAGATATTACTCAGAGCTCGAGAAATCCTGGGTTGGGAGCCTAAAGGTTTCAAGAAGTGAGGGAATGAAGATCACGTACGATTATTTTAAGAACCTTACAGAAGAAGAACTATTTAAAAGCGAACATAAAGACTTCTCAAAACACATAAAGCGCTAAAACAGCTTAAAATGGACAGTATGCCGTTGGTTTCTATTATCATGCCCAGCTATAATTCTTCGGCGTATATAGAAGAGGCTATCAAATCTGTTCAAAAGCAATCTTATAAGCATTGGGAATTGTGGGTGATCGATGATTTTTCCGAAGATCATACCAAAGAACGTGTAGAGAATCTTATGATCCTCGATCAGCGTATAAAACTATTGCTTAATAAAGAGAATTTAGGTGCCGGAGCAAGCAGAAATAAAGGGATTGAAGCTGCCAATGGATCTTACATTACTTTTTTAGATGCAGACGATCTTTGGTTACCAAAAAAATTACAGACCCAATTAGATTTTATGCGAATGCATGATCTGGCCATGACATTTTCAAGTTATAAGTTGGTAAACGAATATGGAAAGGAAACCGGAGAGAAAATACAAGCCCTTCCAATCTTAACTTATAAGAAATTATTGAAATCTAATTACGTTGGAAATCTCACCGGCATCTATAATGTAGATAAATTAGGTAAAATCTATGCTCCTCTTTTAAGAAAAAGACAGGATTGGGCGTTATGGTTATCTATTTTAAAAAGAGTAGGAGAGACGCAGGCAATAGATGAGGTTTTAGCTGCATATAGAATTAGAAAAGATTCTATTTCTCAGAATAAATTAGCCTTGCTTAAATATAATTTCCTGATCTATTATAGATTTTTAGATCAGGGACTTTTTAAAAGTCTGAATTCTATGACCATCTTCTTGTGGGAACATTTTTTTATAAAGAAAAAGCAAGTAAAACAGCTAGATCATTGAAGTAAACTGTTTCAGTTTTCCACTTTTATTTCTTTTTAAGATTGTTTTTCTTTCAAAATCTACCTTAAGATCTTTGCCAACAAAAGTTTCTATAGCGCTTAATATCTTCTGGATTTGACCTGGACTAAATTCCTGATCACTTACATATTCAATTTTAAATCGATCAAGCGCTGTTTGAACTATTAAAAATTCTTTGATGCTTCCGGCATCTTCAATAATAGATTTAGTAACGTAATAGAATGTAAGCCCTGGCACCACTTTTCCATTAGCCAGTTTTGCTACATCGTTGGTTCTACCTATAAGTTTTTTAAGCAGAGGTTTTTTGAAGGTACTTCCAATATCTAAAGTTCCAGTATCTCCAATATCGTAACGAATCATGGGGTGAGCTTTGTTATAAAGAGAAGTAATTACTACCCGGCCTTCCTCTCCGTTTGGAAGTGGATTATTGTCTTCATCAAGAATTTCTACAAAGAGGTCTTCAGAATTAATTACCCATTCATCCAGTTTATTTTCGAACGCAATCAAGCCTACTTCGCTGGCGCCATATTCATTTATAACAGGCACGCCAACAGCTTTTTCTATCAAGAGCTTATCTTCTTCAAAAAGTTTTTCTGAAGTAACTATGCATATTTTTAGAGAAGGGCAGATGTCTTTTAAAATAAGATTATGTTTATTTAGATACTTAGCAAATAATAAGATGGCACTGGTGTAACCATTTAAATAATCAAAATTAGATTTTTTGAAGCGTTCCAAAAAGGCCTGCATTTTTTGTTCGCTTAAATCAAAAACGTTGAATCTCCTTCTTAGGCTCACCTGATCTTTAAAGCGTTCCATAAAATTTCCGTAGAGATCTAACGGAATTCCATAAAATCTGGCTTGTAAAGATTTGTTGAGGTTAATTCCAATCCAATGATATCTATCTATAAAACCAGCCCAGGTTAAGGCATGGCAAAATCTGTCTTTCGCAAAGATAAAAGGATGTCCGCTAGACCCGGAAGTTTTTCCAACATAGATATTTCGTTTTGAATAGCCTTTGCTTAAACGTTCTTTTAAAGGTCTTTGCAGATCTGCTTTTTTCATAACCGGCACCTCTGCCCAGTTCTTGAATTCTTTATTCCCAAAAAAATCTGAATAATATTTATTATTTGCTAGATGGTGCCTTACAATGGCTTCCCTTTTTTCCTTGATATAATCTATAAAATTAGCTTCCGGAATATTCTGAATTTCTTGTAAAGCTTTTTGCGCCCTATTGATAGGGAATTTATTCAGCTGTAAGGAAATTTTGAACCAGTTCAAGGAATAATTAAGCTTTAATTTGTTGATTTTTATTAGTGCTTCAATTTACAAACAATTATTTTTGGCACAAGAACTAAAAAACAACTTCCAGATGAATATTTTAATCTTAGGTGCCGGAGGCAGAGAACATGCATTTGCTTATAAAATAGCTGAAAGCGAGAACTGCGATAAACTCTTTGTAGCTCCTGGAAATGCAGGGACTTCACAAATTGCTACTAACGTAGATTTGAAGGTAACCAATTTCCCTCAAATTAAAGATTTTGTTCTGAAGGAAAATATAAATATGGTGGTTGTAGGTCCTGAAGATCCATTGGTAGAAGGTATTTATGACTTTTTTATGGAGGATAGTGAGTTGAAAGAAGTGGCTGTTATAGGCCCATCTAAACGTGGGGCTTTATTAGAAGGCAGTAAAGAGCGAGCTAAAGAATTTATGATGATGCATAACATTCCAACGGCGGCTTATGAAAGTTTTACTCCTAAAAGTTTAGCTGCAGGAAAAGAGTTCTTAAAAACATTAAAATCTCCTTATGTTTTAAAAGCTGATGGTTTAGCCGGAGGAAAAGGGGTTCTTATAATTGAAGATCTGGAAGAAGCCCAACAGGAATTAGAGAATATGTTGATGGGAAGCAAATTCGGGGAAGCTAGTAAAAAAGTGGTGATAGAAGAATTCTTAGACGGAATTGAACTGAGTGTATTTGTGCTTACCGACGGGAAAAACTATAAGATCTTACCTACAGCAAAAGATTACAAACGTATAGGTGAGGGAAATACTGGTTTAAATACTGGTGGAATGGGAGCTATTTCTCCGGTTCCTTTTGCAGATGAAACCTTAATGAAGAAAATTGAGGAGCGTATTGTTAAGCCAACTATAAATGGACTACAGGAAGAACAAATAGATTACAAAGGTTTTGTTTTTATCGGTTTAATTAAAGTTGGAGAAGAGCCTTATGTTATAGAATATAATGTGAGAATGGGAGATCCGGAGACAGAAGTGGTTCTACCAAGAATAGAATCTGATCTTGTAGCACTTCTTCAAAAAGTATCAACTCAGAAATTAAATGAAGCTACGCTTAAAATAAAAGAAGAATCTGCCGTTACTGTAATGTTGGTTTCAGGAGGATATCCGGAAGCTTATGGAAAGGGTAATGAAATTTCAGGGATAGAGAATATTAAGGACTCTATAGTGTTTCATGCAGGAACTGCAGAAAAGGATGGTAAAGTGGTAACCTCCGGAGGGCGTGTTATAGCTGTAACATCTTTTGGAAAAGATTACAAAGAGGCACTAAAAAAATCTTATCAAAATGTAGAAAAACTTCATTTTGATAAGATGTATTTTAGAAAGGACTTAGGCTTTGATTTAGCTTAATGTAGATCGGTGAGAATGATTGTAATGTGCTTTCTCTTGATCATCAAACTTTTTTAATTGAAGCATCCAGTAAATAAATGCTACTGCCCCAATTATCATAAAAATCCAGTTCATGAAATTCGCAAGCAACCATGAGTCCAATTCTAACGTTCTAAGCGCATCAAAAGGGATGAATAAAACATTCTCGAAAAGCCATGCTATTCCTTCAAAAAAATCTTTCATTGTATAACTTTGTTATATTATGGTACAAAAATATAAAAAACGGCAATGCTAACAAGCTTTTTTAGCAAATCAAAACCTGTAAATTTTTTAGCAGTCACAATTTTTATGGCTGTATTTTACATTTCAGCAAATCTTGTAGAGTTGCTAAATACATTAGACCTTAGTGTTTGGGGTACTAAATTTGGCGTTTTTGTAAGCTTTATTCTTAGTGTTACCGTACTTAATTTTATAGCTAAAAAAAATGATCTCACTAAACGAAGTGCTTTTAAGATCGTGATCTTTGCGGTTTTTTGTGTTTCGTTTTTAGCAATTTTACAGAACAATCAGGTAATTCTGGCCAATCTCTGCATATTATTAGGCTTAAGAAGAATTATTAGTTTAAAATCCAGGAAAGACATTCCACAGAAAATTTTTGATGCTACTTTTTGGATTTGTATAGCTTCCCTCTTTTATTTTTGGGCCATTTTATTCTTATTTATAGTTTTTGTTGGCATCCTGGTTCATGCGGCCAATTACTTTAAAAACTGGCTTATTCCTGTTGGTTGCTTGTTGTACCGTTGGAGCTTTAGTAACTAGTTTTCACATTCTGGCATATTCTGAATTTTATACCTGGGGAAAATGGTTTCAGGAAAGCAGTTTCGATTTTAAACTCTATCAAAACTTACAACTTCTCCTACCGTTAAGTGTTATTCTTGCAATAGGTATCTGGACGTTATTCTATTATTTCGGATTAATGCAAAAATCTAGCGTTAATTCAAGACCTACCTATGTTTTAGTTCTTTTTACCTTAGCCTTATCTGTTTTAACGGCCATATTTTCTCCAACTAAAGATGGTAGCGAATTGATCTTTCTCTTTGCGCCCTTGAGCATTATTGTTTCTAATTATTTTGAAGGAAGAAAGGAAAAGATCTTTAAAGAGATCTTGCTAATTGGTCTTATCCTTATGCCAATTCTTATCTTATTTCTATCTTAAATTGCATCTGTAGAATGCTGTTACTCGCTTTTTAGTACCTTGTTTACAATCTTTGCGAAAATATGATACCTTTGTATTTCTTTAAAAATTACGGGTTTTTCCACTCGTAGTCCTTATTGAAATCAACATAAAATCAGATAAAAATAACTTTAATGTTTTCAGATAAAGCCAATACTATATTTCAGGAAGTGATCAATAAATATCACGAAATTAATACTGTAGAACAAGAATTTTCAAATCCGTATAGCGAACAAGACCAATTAATCCAGCATTTGTTATATCGTAAATCCTGGATAGATACAGTACAATGGCATTACGAAGATATTATTCGAGATCCACAAATAGATCCTGTTTCGGCATTAAAACTGAAAAGACAAATTGATGCTTCTAATCAGGATAGAACCGATATGGTGGAATATATTGACAGTTATTTTCTTGAAAAGTATAACGATATTTCAGCTAAATCTACCGCTACAATAAATTCTGAATCTCCGGCTTGGGCAATAGACAGGCTATCTATACTTGCTTTGAAGATCTTTCATATGGAAGAAGAAACTCAAAGAACCGATGCTTCTTCAGAACACATTGAAAAATGTAATGAGAAACTTCAAATTCTATTGGAACAACGTGTAGACCTTTCTTCGGCAATAGACCAGTTATTGAAAGATATTGAGAATGGCGATAAATACATGAAGGTTTACAAGCAAATGAAGATGTATAACGATGATGAACTTAACCCTGTTCTAAGAAAAAAGAATTAAATGAAATTTGGATCCTCACATAAAAAGCGTGAGTCTGAAAAAACTAATTTTTCAGACCAGAAGAGGGTTCATATTTTGGTGATTAGGCTATCTGCCATGGGAGATGTGGCCATGTTAGCACCGGTTTTAAAGGTCTTAACAACTACCTACCCAGACTTGAAGGTTACTTTGCTTACTAGAAAATTTTATGCCCCTATTTTTAAAGGAATAGAGAATATCGAAATCTATGAGGCAGACGTTAATGGAGCTCATAGTGGTGTTTTTGGGTTGAGTTGTCTGGCTAAAGATCTTAGAGACCATGGAGTAGATGTAGTTGCAGATGTTCACGATGTACTTAGAACTAACGTATTAAAATCTATCTTTTATTTATTCGGGATACCGGTAAAGCAAATTGATAAAGGGAGGGCAGAAAAGAAGGCACTTACGCGAGCAGACAATAAGATTTTTAAACCTTTAAAATCTACACCAGAGCGCTATGCCGATGTTTTTAAAGAACTTGGCTATCCCTTAGATCTCTCAAAATATACGTATCCAGAAAAACAGAAATTATCTGCAAACGCCAGAGAAATTACAGGGAATAATGTTTTAAAATGGTTAGGTGTTGCACCTTTTGCACAACATAATTCTAAAGTGTATCCGTTAGATCTTATGACGGAAGTATTAGAAAAACTGAATGCTGAAGGAAAAGTACAAGTGTATCTTTTTGGTGGAGGGAAAGAAGAAACAGAAAAATTGGAAGAATTGGCTTCTAAATTTGAAAATGTAAAATCCCTTGCTGGTAAGCTTAAATTTGATGAAGAATTAGCATTTATCTCTAATCTGGACGGAATGCTCTCTATGGATAGCGGGAATGCACATTTGGCAGCTATTTATGGAATTCCGGTGGTTAGTCTTTGGGGAGTTACCCATCCATATGCCGGTTTTAAAGCATTTAATCAGCCTTTGGAAAATTGCTTGTTGCCAGATCTGGAGAAATATCCTAGAATACCAACTTCGGTTTATGGGAATAAATTTCCGGAGGGATATGAAGATGTTATGCGATCTATCGCTCCGGAAACCGTGTTTAAGAAGATCAACGAAGTGCTATTCTCCTGATCTTTGAATATTTCAATTAAAATTATCTAAACATCATCATAATCTACCTTTACAACTAGGAGTGGTAGGTTGTGCCTGGCAGGTTAAAATAAGTCCTTCTGCAATTTCTCCGTCTGTTAGAATCTGATTTTTGCGCATTTCTGCTTTCCCTTCTTTAATTCTGGCAATACAACTACTGCAAATTCCTCCCTGACAAGAATATGGTACATCCAGGTCATTTTCTAGGGCTGCATCTAAGATGGTTTCATCACTCTTCATCTTAAAAGTGGTTTCTTCATCATCTACCAAAATAGTGATTTCTGTTTCACCATGCATGGCAGTTTCTAACACTTCCCCATCATCTGCTGCCGTAAACAATTCAAAGAAAATATTAGATTCATCAATATTGTTCAATTTTAAAACATCGCTTACCATGTGGATCATTTCTTCCGGTCCGCAGATATAGAAAGATTTAAAATCGGTTTCCTTGAATTTATTTTTCAATACAAAATTTACGGTGCTAGTTTCAATTCTACCAAAATGAGAATCATTTTCCTGCGTTCTGCTGAAGACGAATTCAATAAAAAGTCGCTCAGGATTATTTACCTGTAACTCTAAAAGTTCTTTAAAGAAAATAGTGTCGTCTGGGGTTTTATTACCATATACAAGCACAAAATTACTCTCCGGCTCTTCGCTAAGCACCGTTTTAATAATAGAAAGTACCGGTGTAATTCCACTTCCTGCTGCAAATGCTGCATAGGTATTACTTGTATTTCCTGGTTCGAAAATAAATTTTCCTTCTGGAGGATGCACTTCCAGCAGATCTCCCGCTTTTAATTTATTATTCGCCAGGCTTGAAAATATCCCATCTTTTACCTCTTTTACCGTTACTTTAAAATCTCCAGAATGTGGAGCAGAGCAAAGCGAATAGGCACGTCTTATTTCTTTTCCATCTACCGTTGTTTTAATGGTGATGTATTGTCCGGCTTTATATTTAAATGTTTCCTTTAATTCTGAAGGGATGTCAAAAGATAAACTTACCGCCTCTGGGGTTTCGCGGATAATTTCTTTTATCTTTAAAGCATAAAATTTATTCATGTCTTAATCTTTGGACGCAAAAATACAAAGTCTGAGGTTTTTTAATTGTAACAATTTGGTAAATTTCCACACTTGTATAAAAACTTAAGTTTATGTTTCAGCGTTTAATATCGCTAGAGTGGAAATCCTTCTTTAGATCTGCCAGTATGGGCAAAAGTTTAGGCTTAAAGATCTTAATGGGATTTTTAGCGCTTTATTTCATCACAATCTTCTTATTTTTTGGGGTTGGACTTTTCCCCATCATCAAAGAATATTTCCCGGAAGAAGATCCTTTGTTATTTGTAAATAACTATGTGTTGCTTTGGCTTTTAGCCGAATTGGCCTATAGGTTTTTATTGCAAACCCTTCCGGTTCTAGATATTAAACCTTTTATGGTGATGCCTATTAAGAAAAGAAAACTGGTGAATTTTGTATTGGTAAAATCGCTTTTCTCTTTTTTCAATCTTCTGCCTTTATTGATCATTATTCCTTTTGGGATCTTCAATATTTATAAGCAATCTCATCCCGATGTTTCCATTATTGCATGGATGATCGCTTTAACTTTCTTAACGCTCTCTATTAATTATGCCAATTTTATCATTAAAAAGCGATTTACAGAAAATTTAAAAGCCTTGATTCCATTTGTTGTGGTTATTGTAGCGCTTTTTCTTTTAGATTATTTTGATGTGTTTAAGGTGGGACTTTTGTTTGGGAGTGCATTAGATCAAGTTATTGAAACACCTCTTTACGCAGTGGTTCCTATTCTGATTTTCTTCGGTTTGTACAAATGGAATCAGCTTAATTTAGAAGGGAAATTCTATTTAGATGCGTCTTTAAAGGAACAAACAAAAAGCGCAGATACCAAAGAATTTCTTTGGACAAAGAAGTTTGGAGACATTGCTCCCTACTTACAACAAGATCTCAAGTTGATCTGGCGTAATAAAAGGCCAAAGACCACAATTTATATGTCTTTACTGTTATTGGGATATGGGATGTTTTTTTATCCGCAAGATTCATATCAAAACATGCCGTGGTTCTTCGTGTTTGTAGGCGTCTTCATTACAGGAATTTTTATGATCAACTTTGGGCAATTCATTCCTTCCTGGGATGCCAAATATTTTTCTTTAATCATGTCTCAAAATATTCCATTAAAGAAATATTTAACCGCTAAGGCTGCATTAATGACTTTTAGCGTAGTTATCCTGGCAATATTAGCTACGCCATATGCTTATTTTGGATGGCGTATATTTTTGCTGAATATCATCTGCGCTATTTATAATATAGGGATCAACATTCCACTGTTGCTTTATGCAGGTTCTTTTAATAGAAAAAGTATAGATCTGGATAAAAGTCCGTTTATGAACTATCAGGGAACAGGGGCAACGCAATGGTTAGTGAGCATACCACTTATGGTTTTACCCATGTTATTCTTTTGGCTTTTTAATAAATATGTTTCTTTTGAAAGCGGAATGATCTTCTTACTTGGATTGGGAATTATAGGAATGTTCTTTAGAAATAGTGCCATCAATTTTATTTCTCAGGTTTATAAAAGGAATAAATATGCGATGATTGAAGGTTTTAGACAAAAAGGAGAATAAAAAATCAGTTTAAAAATTACAGCAATGATTACTGCAACAAATCTTACTAAAGTTTACAAGGGTACAACGGTACTAAATATAGAGCATTTAGATATTCCTGAAGGTCAGAGTTTTGGATTAGTGGGTAACAACGGAGCCGGAAAAACTACATTTTTCAGTCTTCTGTTAGATCTTATACAGCCTACAACCGGGAATATTTTCAACAATGAGATCACTGTAAACCAGAGTGAAGATTGGAAACCTTTTACTTCTTCTTTTATAGATGAAAGTTTCCTGATTGGCTATCTTACTCCAGAAGAATATTTCTATTTTATAGGAGAACTTAGACAACAAAATAAGGCAGATGTAGATGCTTTGTTGGAAAAATTTGAAGAATTTTTTAATGGCGAGATCTTAAATAAAAGAAAATACCTTCGAGATTTTTCAAAAGGGAATCAGAAAAAAGTTGGAATTGTAGCCGCACTTATAGGTACGCCAAAAGTGGTAATTCTGGATGAGCCTTTTGCCAATTTAGACCCAACTACCCAAATAAGACTTAAAAAAACTATCAAAGAACTTACCGCTGCAAGAGATACTACCATTCTTATTTCCAGTCATGATCTTATTCATATTACCGAAGTTTGTGAAAGAATTGTAGTGCTTAACAGAGGACTTATAGAAAAAGATCTTATTACCTCTCCGGCTACTTTACAAGAATTAGAAGCCTATTTCTCAAAAGAAGAATTTGTAGAATAATAACATTATTCACGCTCATAATATCCTCTGGCTTTCTTTTCCAAAAAGAAACGTATTTTAGCATACTAAAACCTTAGTGCTACAGTTATTTATAACATCAAGAACGTATAGATTTTGAATAGAATTTCCTCTGGCTTATTATTTCTTGCTTCTGTAGTTGCTGTTGTTGGCTGTTCCCGAAAAAAGGACACTTTCATCAATAGAAACTGGCATGCAGTTACTGCAGAATATAACACTTTATACAATGGTAATGTAGCTCTAGAGCAGGGTAAAGAGCAAATTGCTGAAGGCTATAACGAGAATTTTTGGGATATTCTTCCCGTAGAAAGAATGCAGGTTTCTCAAGAAATTCTACTTCCCGGCTCCGAAAGAAATGAATTTTTTAGAGTTTCAGAAGATAAAGCAACAAAAGCCATTCAAAAGCATTCCATGCTCATTGCAGGGAAAGAAAACAACCCTCAAATAGATGAAGCCTATCTGCTTCTTGGAAAATCCAGATATTACGATCAACGGTTTATTCCGGCATTAGAAGCTTTTAATTATATTCTCTATAAATATCCGGCTAGCAATACTATTAACCACGCTCAAATCTGGAGAGAAAAGACCAATATCAGGCTTCAAAATAATGAGTTGGCAATTAAAAATCTAAAAAGACTTTTAGAAGCCGAAACTTTAAGCGATCAAGATAGGGCAGATGCAAGTGCAATGCTAGCACAGGCGTATATAAATACAAATTCTATAGATAGCGCCGTTGTTCCCATTAGAACTGCCGCAAATTTCACTAAAATAAATAATGAAGAAGGCAGATATAACTTTATTTTAGGTCAGCTTTACAACAGGCTCAACAAAAGAGATAGCGCCAATTATGCATTTGATAAGGTGATTGATCTTAACCGAAGATCTCCTCGAGAATATTATGTAAATGCTTATTTAGCCCAAGCCAGAAACTTCAATTTTGATACTGGTAATCCTCAAGATCTATTAGAAATGCTTTCAGAAATGGAAGAAAATAGAGAAAACAGGCCTTTTTTGGATAAGATCTATTTTCAGAAGGCAGAATATTATAATCATCAAGATTCAACAAGATTAGCTACAGAATATTATAATAAATCTTTAAAATCACCTTCTAACGATATCTTTTTACAGTCTGTAAATTATGAAACTTTAGGAGATATCAATTTTGATAAAGCCAACTTTAGAAAGGCCAGTACTTATTACGATAGCACCTTAACTAAAATTCCAACAACTACCAGAGATTACTTTTTTATCAAAAGAAAAAGAGATAATCTTCAAGAGGTTATTAGATATGAAGCCATTGCAGATGAGAATGATAGTATTCTTAGGCTGGTTAATATGGGGGAAGAAGAGCGAGTTACGTATTTTACTCGTTATGCCGATAGTTTAAAAACATTAGCGGTTGCTACCGCTTTAAAAGGTGATGTTGCTCCAATAGCTACAACACCCAGTAATTTTCCTAATTCTGGTCCGGGATTACCACCCTCGCTAGGAGGAGCTTCTGCCGGAAACTTATTTTATTTTTATAACCCGTCCAGAGTTGCAAATGGTTTAAAAGAATTTTTAAGAGTTTGGGGTCCAAGAAAACTTCAAGACAACTGGAGGTCAAATTCAGAAAATATTTCGGCTGCAAGAATAGATACCTTAAATAATGATTCTGAAGATATTTTAGCAAATAGTCCAGAGTTCGATCCTCAAACCTACATCTCTCAAATTCCTATAGATTCAGTAATAATAGACAGTCTTAAAGCGCAGCGAAATGATGCTTATTATAGATTAGGCCTGGTTTACAGAGAGAAATTTCAGGAAGACGAAATGGCTAAGGAAAAGCTTGAAGCTTTGTTAGGTTATACGCAGGAAGAACGTTTGGTAGTGCCTGCAAATTATTACCTATATCAAATCTATGAAGCTCAAGGAGATCGCGCAAGTGCAGATAAATACAAACAAACTATACTTTCTAAATATCCAGATTCCAGATATGCGGCGAGTATTAGAAATCCTGGATTGGCTATAGAAATTGATAATAAAGCTGAAGATAAATATGAGGAGCTTTTTAAGCTTTATGAAAATGGCGAATATGTTAAAGTTTTAGAGTTAAGTTCAGCATATTCTCAAGAATTTAATGATGATGAATTACTGCCAAAAATTGAATTATTAAAGGCACTTTCTACAGGAAGGTTATTAGGTTTTGAGGCTTATAAAAGCGCTTTAAAAGAAGTTGCATTTAAATATCCACAAACAGAATCCGGACAAAAAGCACAGGAATTATTGACGAATTCTTTACCCGCTCTGGCAGATAATAAATTTAAAACAGACTCTCTCTCACAAAATATGAAGCTAATTTATGAGTTTACCTATGCAGATCGAGAAGGAGCAGAGAAATTGAAAAAGACCATAGAGGAGGCGATTAAAACTTTAGAATATAAAAATTATACCACCTCTATAGATCTATACTCTCAAAATGCTATTTTTCTAGTGATTCATGGAATAGAAGATAAGAGTAGAGCAGAAGGTTTTGAAGAGCTTTTAAGAAATAACAAGAACTATCTGGTAAAAAAAGAACCTGTTTTAATTTCTTCAGAAAATTACAGGATTGTATTATTGCACAAAAATTTAGAAGAATATAAAAAGTTGAATACTAAACAATAACCCCAAACTAATGTTTAATAGTCAAACCAAATCAAAGATTACCTCAGAAATTAGCAGAGAACAAAATAGAATCTCGGCAGGAACCGTATTAACCGGAGATATTGAAGCTAAAGGTGGATTTAGAATAGAAGGGACTCTTAACGGAAACCTAAAAACAGCAGGAAAAGTTGTAATTAGCAAAGGCGGCCATATTAATGGAAGTTTAAATTGCCAGAATGCAGATTTTGAAGGGAAATTTTCCGGAAAATTAAATGTAGCTGAAACTTTAACCCTAAGATCTACTGCCGTAATAGATGGTGAAGTGGTCATTGGAAAATTGGCCATAGAACCTGGAGCTACTTTTAATGCCTCCTGTGAAATGAAAGGGGCTGTAAAAACTTTAAAGAAAAATGAGCAACAAAAAACCGAACGCTCCGCTTAATAAATATCAGGTCTTCATAAATATAGCTTTCCAGATGGGGCTAATAATTGGAGGAGGCGTGTTTTTAGGCATATGGCTAGATAAAAAATACCCAAATGAGTATTCCGGTTTCACGATCGGAATTTCTCTTTTAGGAGTTTTTATAGCGCTTTATCAGGTAATTCGTAAAGTAAGCCAAATTAGCAAAGACAATTAAACATTTTTTATGAAACAACAATTACTCAATTTCTTAAAATGGTTTAGTTTACTCACTGCTGTTTTATTTGTTACTCAGTATTTTATAACCGAAAATTATTTCGCAAATATCAACTTCTATTACGGAGTTCCAGCCATTTATACCTTTCATGTTTTAGCAACGCTTATCATTTATTTGGTCTTGTTGTGGATTCATAACAATTTTAAAGACAATACAGGTTTTGCCTTTATGGGGGCGAGTTTACTTAAAATGTTAGCTGCAGTTTTGTTCTTGTTGCCAATGATATTAGAAAGAATGCCCAATGCGTTGGAAAACGTTTTTGCATTTTTTATCCCCTATTTTATTTATTTGATTTTTGAAACCATACAAGCGGTTAGACTTATTAATTCGAAATAACTTATTGTGTGTCAATAAAATCCATAAAAATGCGAAAAGTGATAAAATTTTCACGCGGGGACTTTTAGATAAAAATTAAAAGTATACCTTTGCACGGAATTTTGAGCCTGCAATTATTAAGTTAAACTGGACTATGACAGCACAGAAATCTTTTAAGATTATAGTGACACTTTTGTTAACTTCTATCCCATTTCTTTCGTTTGCGAATGATAATGAGGAAGCACAAGAGGGTAAAGAAAAATTTAATGCTACAGATATGATCATGCACCACATTGGTGATGCTCACAGCTGGCATTTTTTTGGAGAAGGTGAGAGCGCTGCAGTGCTGCCCCTTCCTGTAATTTTATATACAGATAACGGACTTGTTACTTTCATGTCTAGTGAGTTTCATCATGACACTCAAGGGCATCACATTGTTGAGAAAGATGGGATGAGTTTTGTGAACTATCACGAAAACATTTATCAGTTAAACGCTGGCGCAGAAGAAGTAGAGTTTGATGCAGAGCATCATGTTCTTAATGGAACACAGCCTTTAGATTTCTCTATTACCAAGAACGTAGCGGCTATGTTTTTAACTGTTGTGCTTATGTTGGTCTTCTTTTTAAGCCTTTCTGGTCACCACAAGAAAAACTCACATGCCCCTAGAGGTTTCAATAATCTATTGGAAACATTGGTTCTATTTGTAAGAGACGAAATTGCACTTCCAAACATAGGAGAGAAAAAATACATGAAGTTTATGCCATTTTTATTAACGGTATTCTTCTTTATATGGATAACTAACCTTTTAGGATTGTTGCCTGGAGCAGCAAACGTTACTGGGAATATTGCTGTAACAGTATCTTTAGGTTTATTCACTTTAGTCCTTATTCTTATCAACGGGAATAAAGCATACTGGCAACATATTTTCTGGATGCCAGGAATTCCAACCTTTGTAAAGCCAGTTTTGGCTATTGTAGAGATCATGGGATTCTTTATTAAGCCTATTGCACTTATGATACGTTTGTTCGCTAACATTACAGCGGGACACATTGTGGTATTAAGTTTATTAGGACTTATATTTATTTTAGAAAGCACTGGAGTTGCCGGAGTATCGGTACCTTTCGCATTATTTATAACAGTACTGGAATTGCTAGTAGCATTCCTTCAAGCGTTTATTTTTACAATGCTGTCTGCCCTGTTTATCGGGATGGCGGTTGAGGAACATGAACATCATTAATTGTTAATTTTTAATATTTATTTACTATGGAATTATTGTATGTAGGTCTTGCAGCTTTAGGAGCTGGTTTAGCGGTTCTTGGAGCCGGAGTTGGAGTTGGTAAAATTGGTGGTTCTGCTATGGACGCTATTGCACGTCAGCCTGAAGCTTCTGGAAAAATCCAAACAGCTATGATTATTGCTGCTGCACTTGTAGAAGGTGTTGCCCTTTTTGGGGTGGTTGCTTCTTTATTAGGTGTATTAAGGTAGTTAATTTCCAAAAACTCATTCGTAACGGTTGGTTGCGAATGAGTTTTTAAAAATGATGTTTTAATTTTTTTTATATAAGTAATTATGGATTTAATAACTCCTGAAATTGGCTTGTTTTTCTGGCAAACCATCGTCTTTTTAGTACTGATTTTCTTAATGGCAAAATTTGCCTGGAATCCGATCTTAGGTGCTATCAAGAAAAGAGAAGACTCTATAAATGATGCGCTTTCTTCTGCAGAGAATGCTAGAAAAGAGATGCAAAATTTGCATGCCGATAATGAAAAACTTTTAAAAGAAGCGCGCGCAGAAAGAGATGCGATTCTTAAAGAAGCACGTGAATTAAAAGAAAAAGTTATTGCTGATGCATCTTCTGAAGCTCAGGAAAAAGCAAATCAAATAGTTGCTCAGGCACAGGTTTCTATTCAGAATGAAAAGAAAGCTGCAATGGCCGATATCAAAAATCAGGTAGCAGCTTTATCTATTGAAATAGCAGAAAAAATGTTACGTCATGAATTATCAACTTCAGACAAGCAACAAAGACTTGTTGAAGAAATGTTGGAAGACGTTACCTTAAAATAAGAACATGAAAGGAACCAGAGCTGCACAACGCTATGCAAAAGCAATTCTAGATTTGGCTAAAGACCAAAATGTTGCTGAAGTGGTGAATTCTGATATGGAATCCATTTCAAAAACTATTATTGGTAGCAATGATCTTCATGATGTGCTTACAAGCCCGGTATTAAAATCTAATCTTAAGAAGAACGTTCTTAAGGAAATTTTTAAAGATGTTAATCAAGTAACTTTAGGAGCCTTTGATGTGCTTTTAGAGAACAAAAGAATCAACATCTTAAAAGAAGTAGCCCAAAAATATAACTCATTATATAATGAGATGAACCATGTTCAGATTGCTAAAGTAACTACAGCAGTTGCTTTAAATCCAGAACTGGAAGCTAAGATTCTGTCTAAAATTACAGAACTTACTGGAAATGGTGCTACCATAAAGAATATAGTTGACCCTAATATAATTGGAGGATTCATTTTAAGAATTGGAGATCTTCAATACAATGCAAGTGTTGCAAATAACCTGAGTAATTTAGAAAGGGAATTAAAGAACAACACATTTATATCAAAAATTTAATTAAAACAGGTGTGCATTAAGCACTCCAATTTTATTCTAAATAATTATGGCCGAAGTAAATCCTGCTGAAGTTTCAGCAATTTTAAAAAAACAACTCTCAGGTTTTGAAGCAAAAGCTTCTTTAGATGAGGTAGGTACAGTACTTACTGTAGGAGATGGTATTGCCCGTATTTATGGTTTAAGCAATGCTCAATACGGAGAATTAGTTGAATTTGAAGGTGGTTTAGAAGGAATCGTTCTTAACCTTGAAGAAGACAACGTTGGGGTGGTACTTTTAGGACCTTCTAAAGCAATTAAAGAAGGATCTGTTGCTAAAAGAACTCAGAGAATTGCATCTATTAAAGTTGGTGAGGGAATTACCGGAAGAGTTATAGACACTCTTGGTACTCCAATCGATGGAAAAGGTCCAATTGAAGGAGAAACTTTCGAAATGCCATTAGACCGTAAAGCTCCTGGAGTTATTTACCGTCAGCCGGTTACAGAGCCTATGCAAACAGGTATTAAAGCAATAGATGCTATGGTACCAGTTGGTAGAGGACAAAGAGAATTGGTAATTGGTGACCGTCAAACTGGTAAAACTGCCGTTTGTATCGATACCATTCTTAACCAAAAAGAATTTTACGATGCTGGGGAACCAGTATATTGTATATATGTTGCTATTGGACAAAAAGCTTCTACTGTTGCAGGAATTGCACAGAAATTAGAAGAAAAAGGTGCAATGGCTTATACTACTATTGTTGCGGCTAACGCATCAGACCCTGCTCCAATGCAGGTTTACGCTCCATTTGCAGGTGCTGCAATTGGTGAGTATTTTAGAGATACTGGTCGTCCTGCACTTATTGTGTATGATGATTTATCTAAACAAGCGGTAGCTTACCGTGAAGTTTCCTTGTTATTACGTCGTCCACCGGGACGTGAGGCGTATCCTGGAGACGTTTTCTTCTTACACTCAAGATTATTAGAGCGTGCTGCTAAGGTTATAGATAACGATAAGATCGCTTCAGAAATGAATGATCTTCCAGATTCTATAAAGCATTTGGTAAAAGGTGGTGGTTCTTTAACTGCATTACCAATTATCGAAACTCAAGCGGGTGACGTTTCTGCATATATTCCAACCAACGTAATTTCTATTACAGATGGTCAGATCTTCTTAACTTCAGATTTATTTAACTCTGGGGTTCGTCCAGCAATTGACGTGGGTATTTCTGTATCTCGTGTAGGGGGTAACGCTCAGATTAAGGCTATGAAAAAAGTAGCTGGTACACTTAAGTTAGATCAGGCACAATATCGTGAATTGGAAGCTTTTGCTAAGTTTGGATCAGACCTGGATGCTGCAACTTTAAATGTAATTGAAAGAGGTAAGCGTAACGTAGAGATCTTAAAGCAAGCAGAAAATGATCCTTACCCGGTAGAAGAGCAAATTGCAATTATTTTTGCTGGATCTAAGAACCTTGTAAGAAATGTTCCTGTAGATAAAATTAAAGAATTTGAAAAAGATTATCTAGAATTCCTTAACGTGAAACACCGTGATGTTTTAGATACTCTTAAAGCAGGAAAACTAACCGATGAAGTAACAGATACGTTAACGTCGGTAGCAAAAGAACTTACAGGAAAGTATAAAAAGTAGTATTGAGTATTGAGCTCTGAGTGTATTAAACTTAGGTTCATATTTAAACTTTAAATAAATTGTAGGTATCGAGTATTTTGTCTAAAACTTAAATACTCGATACTCAATACTAAATAAAATGGCAAACTTAAAAGACTTACGCAGCAGGATTACATCGGTATCATCTACCATGCAAATTACCAGTGCCATGAAAATGGTGTCGGCTGCTAAATTGAGCAGAGCCCAAGATGCTATTACTGCAATGCGTCCTTATTCTGAAAAGTTAACAGAATTGCTTCAAAGTTTAAGTGCAACTTTAGAAGATGATACAAGTAGTAAATTCTCTGAAGAAAGAGAAGTGAAAAATGTATTGATTGTTGCAATATCTTCTAACCGTGGATTGGCTGGAGCATTTAATACTAACATTGTAAAAGGTGTTAGAAATGTGGTTGCTGCAAAATATAGCGATAAGAATGTGCAGCTTCTTACTCTTGGTAAAAAAGCACATGATGTTTTGCGTAAGAACCATACGGTTTCAGAAAACAATAATGCTATCTATGATAATCTTGATTTTGAAAACGTTTCTGTAATTGCAGAATCTATCATGCAAGGCTTTTTAGATGGTAAATATGATAAAGTAGAATTGGTTTACAATCAGTTTGTAAATGCTGCCACTCAAAATATCATGACAGAGCAATTCTTGCCTATTCAAAAATTTGAGTCAGATTCTAATGTTGTTTTAGATTATATCTATGAGCCATCAAAATTAGAGATCGTAAAAGATTTAATACCTAAATCTTTAAAAATGCAGATCTTTAAAGCAATGAGTGACTCATTAGCTTCTGAACATGGTGCTCGTATGACTGCCATGCACAAGGCAACAGATAATGCAACCGAATTAAGAGATGCATTTAAAATTATCTTATAACAAAGCACGTCAGGCTGCAATTACCAATGAGATCTTAGAGATTGTTGGGGGAGCTGAAGCTTTAAATAATTAAAAACTAATAGTTGTCACTTCGAGCGCAGTCGAGAAGTGTGATTTCAATTTATTTTGTTTTTTTGATGAGCTCGAAGACAACTTTCAATTATGCTTAATTATAGAATGAAAATATATTTAAAAACCCTCGGTTTCTACCGGGGGTTTTTCTTTGGCAAGCATTTTGTTTTATACCTTTAAACCACAAATACTTGAAATCATGAAATACCTCTACTTACTTTTTAGTGCGGTTATTATAACCAGCCTTTTTACAAATTGTGCCGGCAATAAGAACCTTCAAGATAAAGCTCCGGCCATGATTGGTAAAGCCTATGTTCAAAATACACAAAATGGGTATGAATTATATATTCCTATTAAAAGCAATCAAGCGGAAGGTGTGAGCTTTAATAATGTCTATTTTAGAGGGAGAAAAGCTGCCTTGCAAATTCATCCTCAACACTCGGGTATTTATTATGCACAATTTGAAAGCGCAAAAGATGATATGATCATGAGTTCAGACCCTAAAGAAGAATATGGAAATAAGGCGCCTGTAAAATTGGAAAAAATTCCTTTTGATCTTGATAACAATGAAGCTGTAATTGAGTTTACTCAAGGAGGGAAGATTGAAATATTATAAAATTGAAAATATAACCGATCGCTCTTAAAATAACGATAGCTTGAAATAAGGCAAGACTATTTTCATTAAGATTTTTAATGTTTGTAGTCTTGCCTTATTTGAATAAATTTAGATCTTCTAACAAAACGGGTATTTGGGGACATTAAAGAGATTTTTTCAGGATACAATTATCTATGGCTTTGCCACGGTCTTGCCTCGTTTGATGAATTTTATTCTGGTTGGTTTACATACCTCGGCACTTTCAACCACAAGTTATTCAGATAATACCACGTTTTATGTTTGGGCTGCATTTTTTAATGTAGTTCTAACCTATGGAATGGAAACTTCTTTCTTTAGGTTCTTCAGCAATAGCAAAGAAAAAGAAACAGTTTTTTCTACAGCCTTTATTGCACTTACCCTTTCAACCTTATTATTTTTAGTTGGAGTTCTTATTTTTCAAGATTTCTTTATCAATCTGGTAGACCTTCCTGCCGACTATTTTCTATATCCTTTTCGGAATACTTATTCTGGATACGCTTAGTAGTAGTTCCATTTGCTTATTTAAGAGCTTCTAACAGACCTATTAAGTTTGCGGCTATCAAGATCATCAATATTGTAATTGTGGTCTTATTGAACTTCTATTTCCTTTGGTTTGTTAAAGAGTTTCCTGCGTATACTCCAAAGATCATTTTAGATAATTATACAGATGCAGATAAGGTAAAGTATATTTTTATTGCCAACCTTGCTGCCAGCGCTGTAACCTTTTTGATCTTGTTACCTTATTTCTTTAAATCGAAGATAGATTTTAGCACCACGCTTTTTAAACAGATGTGGAAATATGGATGGCCGGTTATGGTTGCCGGGATCGCGTTTGTAATTAATGAAAATCTGGATAAACTACTTTTAAAAGATATGTTATCTGAGTCTGTAATGGGAGCCTATGCCGGTTGTTATAAATTGGCAGTTTTTATGACCATTTTCGTTCAAGCATTTAAGATGGGAGCAGAGCCATTCTTTTTTAATCATGCGCAACAAGAAAATGCAAAACAAACTTATGCGCATATCTTAACCTATTTTGTGATTTTTGGTTGTTTAATAATGGTTGTGCTTATTTCATTTATCGATGTTTTTAAAGAATTGCTTATAAGAAATGAAGATTATTGGATCACGATATCTATTGTTCCAATCATTTTATTAGCTAATCTATTCTTAGGGATCTATCACAATCTCTCCATTTGGTATAAGCTTACAGATAAAACCAGAATGGGAATGTATATCTCCATTTTTGGAGCCGTTGTTACTATTGTTTTCAACTTCGCTTTGATACCGGTAATAGGATTTATAGCAGCCGCTTGGGCAACCTTAGCAGCATATGGGTGTATGATGCTTATCTCATATTTTTTAGGAAAAAAGTATTATCCGGTGCCATATAACCTGAAAAAAATAAGTTTCTATCTTCTTAATTTCTATCGGAATTTCAGCAATTTCATTTATATATTTCCGTGAAAATTATATTGCAGGCGCAGCTTTTGTAACTTTGTTCTTGCTGATTATTGCCGTAGCAGAAAGAAGCGATTTAAAACAAATTTTGAAAAAATGAAAGTAAAGATTATCAATAAATCCAATCATAAACTTCCTAAGTTATGAGACCGAAGCTTCTGCAGGAATGGATCTTAGAGCCAATATTTCTGAAGCTATTACGTTAAAACCTTTAGAGCGTTGCATCGTAAAAACCGGATTGTTTATTGAATTACCAATTGGCTACGAAGCGCAGGTAAGACCTAGAAGTGGTCTTGCAGCAAAATTTGGAATTACAGTGCTAAATGCTCCTGGTACGATTGATGCAGACTATAGAGGAGAAATTGGCGTGATTCTGGTAAACCTGTCTAATGATGATTTTACCATAGAGCCGGCAGAAAGAGTAGCCCAGTTAGTAATTGCCAAACATGAACATATCACCTGGGAAGAAGTAGAAATTCTTGAAGATTCTACTCGAGGCGCTGGGGGATTTGGAAGTACCGGAAGAAAATAAATATAAATAAAGTGCCCGGCTAATCGGGAATATATACAAAGTAATATGAAAATAATAGTACCTATGGCGGGTCGTGGATCACGACTTAGACCACATACCTTAACTGTTCCAAAACCTTTAATTCCAATAGCAGGAAAACCAATTGTACATAGATTGGTAGAAGATATCGCAAAAGTATTAGACGAAAAGATAGATGAAGTTGCCTTTATTATTGGGGAAGACTTTGGAGAACAAGTAGAAACAGATCTTAAAAAGATAGGCGAAGCTTTAGGAGCTAAGGTTAGTATCTATTATCAGGATAAACCTCTAGGAACCGGTCATGCTATTATGTGTGCAAAAGATTCTTTAGAAGGCCCGGCGGTAATTGCGTATGCAGATACGCTTTTTAAAGCAGATTTTACCTTGAATAAAGATGCAGATAGCGTTATTTGGGTAAAACAGGTAGAAAATCCTAGTGCTTACGGCGTTGTGAAATTGAATGATAAGAACCAGATCACAGATCTTGTAGAAAAGCCTACAGATTTTGTATCAGACCTTGCTGTTATCGGGATCTATTATTTTAAAGATGTAGCAGTGCTTAAAGGCGAGTTGCAAAATGTTTTAGATCAGAATATCATCCGTGGTGGAGAATACCAAATCAATGATGGTATTGAAGCGATGAAGCAGAAAGGAAATATTTTTGTTCCCGGAAAAGTTGATGAATGGATGGACTGCGGAAATAAGAATGTAACTGTAGAAACCAACGGAAGAATGTTGAATTTCCTTCATCAAGATGGAGAAAAATTGATCTCAGATTCTGTAAAGATCACTAATTCTGAAATTACCGAGCCTTGCTTTATTGGTGAAAATGTAGAGTTGGTTAATGCTAAAATTGGGCCCAATGTATCTATTGGAGACGGTTGCAAAATTACCGATGCTACAATTAAGAATAGTTTGATCCAGAATTTTTCTGAAGTTAAAAATGCAAAATTGGATAATGCAATGATTGGTAGTTTTGCCAAATTTGATGGGGAATTTACTCAAATAAGTATAGGAGATTACTCTGTTTTGGAATAAGATCTCCGGCTTAGAAATGATTGCCAAAGTTTTAATTATATCCGCTTTTAATGATCATTAAATCTTACATTTTAATTCTTCTAGGTCTTGGAATTTTTTCTTCGGCACTTGCGGCTCAGGAAAAAGAACCAATTGCAGGAGGTTACTATGGAAGATGATCTGGGAAATGTTTCAGATGAATTTCAGGAACATTTTTTTGAAGCTTTAAAACAAAAAGCGATCGAGAATTATGATAAAGCCCTTCTAGAGCTTCAAATTTGTGAAAAACTTCAACCTAATAACGCAGTGGTGTTTTTTGAAATGGGTAAGAATTACAAATTTCAGAAGCAATATGAAAAGGCAATTTCAAGTTTTCAGCAGGCAAATAGATTAAAGCCAAATAAGCAGGATATTTTAGTAGAATTATTGGAGAGCTACAGACTTCATCAAGATTATGAGCCTGCAATTTTGATCGCTAAGAATTTGATCTCTTTTGATAATAAATATTATCAGGATCTATCTGAGTTATATTTTGAAAGTCAGAATTACGATAAGTTGTTGGGCTTGTTAGATGAATTGGATGCGAAATTAGGCGTAAGCGAATTTCGATATACCATGCGCCAACAGATCTATAAAGTAACCAAGAATACTTCCGGCGAAATAAGTACGCTGAAGGAATCTATAAAATTGAATCCTGAAAATGAAACCAATTATCTAAATCTGATCTTTGTGTATAGCAAAGAAGGGATGACGAAAGAGGCTTTTGAAACTGCACAACAAATGCAACAACGATTTCCAAATTCAAAAGTGGTGCATCTGGCATTATATAAGTTCTATCTGGAATCTCAAAATTTCGATGCCGCCTTTAGTTCTATGAAAAAGGTTTTGGGATCTGAAGAGATTGGAGCAGATGCTAAATTTCAAGTTTTGAATGACTTTGTATTGTTTGTAAGAGACAATCCGCAATATGAAGACAAGGTTAAAGAAGTAGCAGATCTATTTGCAGATACGGAAGGCGATCCTCTTATTTATCAAAAATTAGGCGAATATTATTTGCTGAAAAATGATAAAGAAATGGCGCTTGGGTTCTTTGAACGTGGCTTAGCTGCAAGTATAGATAATTTTGAATTATTGAAGAATACGCTGATGCTTCAGTTAGACCTTAATAAGTTTAAAGAAGCTTCAGAATTAAGTGAAAAACGCACTTGAAATTTTTCCTGCGCAGCCTATTTTGTATCTGATTCGAGGAACAAGCTTAAATAATTTACAGGCTTATAAGGAAGCCGAAGAAATACTTACATTTGGCCAGGATTATTTATTGGACGATCAAAATATGATAAGTGATTTTTTTGAACAACTATCTATATCCTATAAGGGTTTAGGAGAAGAGTCAAAAGCTAAAGAGTTTCACGAGAAAGCCCTAAAATCTAAAAAAACGATTAATTAAATGTATAAAAAAGCATTTACCCTACTAAGTATCTGTTTGATTCTTGTTTCCTGTGGAAGCAAAAATAAAGTTTCAAAAATTGAAGATAAAGCTGCCTCTAAGGTAATAGCTGCTCATTATAGCAATGCGCCGGAATTTAAGACCATGAGTAGCAGACTGAAATTAAGATATACAGATGAAGAAAAATCGCAAGCTGTTGGCGTAAGCTTCAGAATGAAAAAAGATAGCGCGATCTGGATCTCTGCTCAAATTTTAGGTATTCCGTTGGCAAAGGCTTTGATCACTAAAGATAGAGTAAGCTATTATGAAAAGATCAGCAAAACCTATTTTGATGGAGATTATACGCTTGTAAGCAAATGGTTAGGTACTCCTTTAGAATTTTGAAAAACTTCAGAATTTATTATTAGGACAAACTATTTACGACCTTAGAGAAGAACGTTATAGATTGACGGAATCTACAAGAGGATATGAATTGGTTCCTGTAAAAGAATTGGAGGCGGTTAAGAAAATGTTCTTGTTAGACCCTAAAACATTTAAAGCAGTAGCTCAACAGTTGTCTCAGGAAAAGAGAGAACAGAAATGTTACCGTTACTTACCCAAGTTATCAAAAGGTGGAAAATCAGAATTTTCCGGAAGATATAAAAATTATTGCTAACGATTCTGGTAAAGGAACTCAGATAGAAATTTCATTTAAAAGCGTTACGCTTAATGAAGATTTGAGCTTTCCTTTTGACATTCCTTCCGGATATGATGAAATTGAAATAGAATAATGAGCTTGTTTTCCAAATCATCACGTATAGCGGTCTTGTTTCTTTTCCTATTAGGAAATTTAACCGCGATCGCGCAAACCAAAGAGAGTTTAGAACAACGAAGAATTGAGCTTAGACAGGAAATTCAGCGAATTAGCGATCTAAGAAATTCGAATAAGAAAAAGGAAAAATCTGTCTTAACTGAAGTTGAAGATCTTAACCGACAAATTCGCACCACAGAAAATTTGATCAAGGTTACCAATCAGCAAGCAAATTTGTTAACGCGTGATATCAACTCTAACACGAGTAAGATTCAGCAATTAAGAAAAGAGCTTACCAGTTTAAAAGAAGATTATGGGAATATGATTGCCAGATCTTATAAAAGTAAGTCGCAACAGAGCCGCATCATGTTCCTGTTGTCGTCTCAGAGCTTTTTACAGGCATATAAACGCCTTCAGTACATGAAGCAATATGCGAATTACAGAAAGAAGCAGGGAGAAGAGATAAAGAGCAAAACCGAAGAATTACAGACTTTAAATACAAACCTAATTGCTCAAAAAAAGAATAAGGATAAACTTATTGTTGAAAACCGTCAAACCAGAGCTCAATTAGAGAAGAATAGACAATCTCAGCAAGTTTTAATTAAGAGCATTCGTCAAAAAGAAGGGCAGTTTGCATCTCAAATTAGAAAGAAGCAACAAGAGATAAATGCTATAGATAAACAAATTGATGATTTAATTCGTGCATCTATTGCAAAGACCAACAAAGAGAGCGGTTCTACCGAAAGAGATACTTACAAATTAACGCCGGAAGCGAAAGCTTTAGCAGCCAACTTTGCAAGCAATAAAGGAAGATTACCATGGCCGGTAAAATCTGGGGTTGTTACTACCAGATTTGGAACGCAACCACACCCAATTGTAAAAAGTGTGACCATAAACAGTAACGGGGTTCATATAGAAACAGATAAAGGCAGCAATGCGAAAGCTGTTTTTGGAGGAACTGTAAGTGAAGTTCAGGTAGTTAAAGGTGCCAATAAAGCGGTGATGGTAAGACATGGAGATTATCTTACCATTTATAACAATCTATCTAAGATCTATGTAAAACGTGGAGATGTAATTAGTTTAGGGCAGGATATTGGTGAAATTGCAACTAACAACAGCACAGGAAAAACCACGCTCTATTTCTTACTTTATAAGAACATGGAAAAACTAGATCCTGCAGATTGGATCTTGAAAATGTAAGATTCAAAAAAAGATATTAGACCGCTACGCTTCTAGATCTTAGAAATTAGATTTAATGGTAACTTAATTTGAAAGCATAAAGTTATAATTCTTATAAAATAGAAAAAGCCTCGAAAGAGGCTTTTTCTATTTCCGTCAAGCTGAACTTGATTCAGCTTCTAACTTTTATAAAGATTATATTCTGATGTTACTTAAGAATATAAATAGTATTATCTATTTCTCCTCAAATAATGCTTTTAACTCTGTAGCATCTGCCGGTCTCATCTTTCCAGCTAAAACAAGGCTTAATTGTTTTCTTCTTAGTGCAGCATCAAAACGTTGTTTTTCGATGTCTGTTTCTGGTTCTAATGGGGGAACATTTATTGGAGAGCCGGTTTCATCTACAGCCACGAAGGTATAAATAGCCTCATTTGCTTTAGATCTCTGCCCACTTTCTCTGTCTTCTACCCACACGTCTATAAATATCTCCATAGAGCTCTTAAAAGCTCTAGAAACGGCAGCTTCTACAGTTACCACGCTTCCCAATGGAATAGCTTTATTAAAAGCTACGTGGTTTACAGAGGCTGTAACTACAATTCTACGGCTATGTCTTCTGGCTGCAATACTTGCAGCACGATCCATACGGGCAAGTAATTCCCCTCCAAAAAGATTGTTTAATGGATTTGTTTCGCTTGGAAGTACCAAGTCTGTAAGTATAGTTCTTGAGTCTTTAGGAAATTTTGCTTGCATTTTGCCAATTTTTGGCAAAGGTACAAGGCATTATGCCTGATTACAAGTTAACGAAGTATTAAAGTTCTTGGATAAGCATCCAGGCTCCATCATTACTACTTTTTACCTGTCTTAACATTTGCATTGCCTCTCTGCGGGTTTGGTAACTACCATAAACTACTTGATGAAGACCATATTTGTTTTCGCCAATGTATCTCGCGGTATAACCATCTTTTTTAAGTTCGTCTACTTTTTGAAGCGCATTTTCTTCAACTCTAAAAGCTCCTGCAACTATATGGTAATTTCCACTTTGCTTAGTTACTTTAAAAGTGATTCCCGGAAGCGGATTATCTATAACAAAAGTTGCTTCTTGAATTTGATGTTGCAATTGAGATTCTGCAACTTGTTGCTCTGCAACATTGTGTTCTGTAACCTGATTGCTATAATAATTTAACCCAGCAAATCCACTCAATCCTAGAGCTACAACGGCAACTGCAGCATATTTAAGGTATGATCTACTATTTCTTCTTTCAGGTGTAAATTGAATTGGAGCTTTTTCTTCCAATTCCTGAACTTGTTTTTTATAAACTTCTCTTTGAACTGCAATTGCAGAAACATCACTTAATCCAAAAGCTTCGGTTAAATAATTGGTTTCTTTTAAAGGTTCAAACTGAAGAATATCATCTTCAGAAAGAGTAAAACTTCCTAAATTATCTAAAGTTAGTTTTCTATTTTTCTCTAATTCATTACTAAGCTGAAGTACAAATTCTTCAACCTTATACACCGCTGCGGGATAACTTATTTCTTTAGAGTCTGCTATATAATTAGCCAGGAGCCCATCATTCTTTTTTAACTGTGCATTGAAGGAAATAAGCTTCTTTGGAGGATAGAAAGCTTTAGCGTTTTCATCAAAATGCGCCGATTTCTTTTGCGTTAAAAAAGCTCCAAAACCTGGAAGTATAACACATTCATATCGGTATAGTAAGTCGGAAATGTAGTTGGCTATAGTCATCTCAACAAAAGTATAATTTTAAGCGATAACATAAAATTAGCTAAAGATATCTTATTAACAAATCTTTTTTTGAGTATTTTTAAATAGAATTCTCTTGTAAAGTCGCTGAAAATGAGTGACTAACCAATGGAATTTGTTAAATTATGATCTGTAAATCATCTAAGAATCCCTACTTCCGCCTTTATATGATATAAATTCAGATTAAAAGAAATCTATCATGTAGCAATTTGTATCATGGCTATCATTCAAAAAGACCTATTATTTACCCTTGCCTTGCAAAGTATTCCAAATTTAGGAGACAGTACTGCGAAAAAACTCATCAGACATTTAGGCTCTGCGGAAGCCGTGTTGAATTCTAAAAAAGCTTCTTTGCTTAAAATTGAAGGAATAGGAGCGATAAGAATTAAAGAATTACATGATCCGAAATATTTGAAGCTAGCAGAAGAAGAATTAAAATTCATTGAAAAAAATAAAATCAAGGTAAATTATTATAAAGATGAGGATTATCCTGAAAAATTGAAGCATTGTCTAGATGGACCCATTTTGCTTTTTTCAAAAGGAAACATCAGTCTTAAAAATAAGCGCATCATCAGTATCGTAGGAACAAGAAATATCACCGCTCACGGGCAGGCATTTTGTGAAGAGCTTGTGGCAGATTTAGCGCCATTAGATCCGGTTATAATTTCAGGCTTTGCATATGGAGTGGATATTACCGCTCAAAAAGCTGCAGTAAAATATAATTTACAAACCATAGGTTGTTTAGCGCATGGATTCAATCAGATTTATCCTAAAACACATGCTAAATATGTAGCTCAAATAGAAGAAAATGGAGGCTTTTTTACAGATTTTTGGAGTTCTCAAACCTTTGATAGAAATAACTTTTTAAAGCGCAACAGAATTATAGCAGGTTTAAGTGAGGCTACGGTTGTAATAGAAAGTGCAGAAAAAGGTGGTTCGTTGGTAACTGCAGATATTGCCAATTCTTATAACCGTGAGGTATTTGCTGTTCCCGGTAGAGCCACAGATAGCCAGAGTAAAGGGTGTAATAATCTTAATTAAATCTCAAAATGCACATTTATTAACTTCGGCAGCAGATCTAATTTATATTTTAAACTGGCAGTTGGAAGAAGAGAAAAGAACTGTTCAAAAACAAATGTTTGTAGAATTAGAACCTCAAGAACAGCTAATTTTTGATTATTTAAGTCAAGGAAAACAGCAACTAGATGTTATTGCCTTAGAATGCAAAATCCCGACCTATAAAGTTGCCGGGATCTTACTTGATATGGAATTAAAAGGCGTGGTTAGACCTCTGCCTGGAAAATTGTTTGAAGTAATTTAATAACCTAATTTGGTTCTTACCCTTGCCAAAACCTCGTTTGCAGTTTTAGAAGCTTTTTCTGCACCTTTTTCTAAAGCAGCATCTATTTCTTCTGGGTGACTCATGTAATAGTTGTAAAGCTCTCTCTCTTTAGAAAATTTCTGCTACTAACAATTCGAATAAAGCCTGTTTTGCATGCCCATATCCAAATCCGCCATTGATATAATTAGTTCTCATAGTTGCAACTTGCTCTGGAGATCCTAATAATTTATAGATAGCAAAAACATTACAGGTATCAGGATCTTTTGGCTCTTCTAATGGAGTACTATCGGTTTCAATACTCATTATTTGCTTGCGCAATTGCTTATCATTAAGAAACAAATTGATGAGGTTTCCTTTAGATTTGCTCATTTTCTGGCCATCTGTACCCGGAATATATTTGGTCTCTTCTTCTACTTTTCCTTCTGGAATCACAAAAGTTTCTCCCATTTGCGCATGAAAACGAGAAGCTACATCGCGCGTCATTTCTATATGTTGTAATTGATCTTTTCCAACCGGAACAATTTCCGCATCATATAAAAGTATGTCTGCAGCCATCAACATAGGATATGTAAACAATCCAGAGTTTACATCTTCCAATCTATCGGCTTTATCTTTAAATGAATGCGCCAGGGTTAAGCGTTGGTAGGGAAAAAAACAGCTTAAATACCACGAAAGTTCTGTTACTTGAGGAATATCACTTTGGCGATAAAACACCGTTTTTTCAATATCCAATCCAAAAGCCAGCCAGGTTGCTGCGGTAGAATACGTATTTTCTTTTAGTACTTCTGCATCTTTAATCTGAGTTAAAGAGTGTAGATTTGCTATAAATAAAAATGAATCATTATCTGGACGGTTTGCCATTTCTATTGCTGGAATAATGGCTCCAAGTAAATTTCCTAAGTGTGGAGTACCTGTGCTTTGCACTCCGGTAAGTATTCTAGACATGCGTTATTTTAATTTTTCACAAAGGTACTTCTTTTGTTGAATACCCTTAATTCATTTTACTATTTTTGGTATCTATGAGCATATTTAAAACTATTGCAATTGCCATCTGGAGAGTATGGTTTTACATTTTAATGGCGCTACCAATTATTGTAATGTTGCCATTTTTAGTAGTTTTTACATCTTCAGAGAAATTCTATCCTCAATTTTTTGTTTGTGCAAGAATTTGGGCGAAATCTATTCTCTTCGGAATGGGATTCTATCCTAAGAAAAAAGATATTTCAGCTTTAAAGAATGAGCACAGCTACATGTTTATCGCTAATCATACCTCTATAATAGATATTATGCTGATGTTGGCTGTGGTAGATCATCCCTTTGTTTTTGTTGGAAAAGTAGAATTGGCAAGAATCCCATTATTTGGATATTTTTATAGAAGAACCTGTATTTTGGTTGATAGAAATAATCAAAAAAGTAGATTACAGGTATTTGAATCTGCTCAAAGAAGAATAAATCAGGGAAATTCTATTTGTATCTTTCCGGAAGGCGGAGTGCCAGAAGATAAATCTAAGTTATTAACTCCTTTTAAAGATGGCGCATTCAGGCTTGCCATAGATCATCAACTAGCAATTGTTCCCATTACCTTTCACGATAATAAAAAACGATTCTCTTATACTTTCTTCTCTGGAAGTCCTGGAAAAATGAGGGTTAAAATAGATCCTGTTATTCCTACTCATGGAAAATCGCAAACAGATAAAAGAGAGTTGAAAAATGAAGCTTTTCAAACAATTCTTCAAGAATTGGAAAACCCATCTCTATAAATAAGTTCTAGAATTTAAAGCTGAAACCAGAATACACCCCAAAGTAGTAAGGGTTTACATTACTTGTATTGTATGTATTGATCTGGTATTTAAACATAGGTTCTATACTTAACTGAAAACTATTAGAGATCTCATAATCTACTCCCAACCCAATATTTGTACTAAAACTCACATTATTAAGCTGATTGGATTCCCCTAATTGCGTAGAGAAGTCGGTTGTTTTTAAAGAGATAGAATTCTCATCTAAGAATAATGTACTTGCTCCCCCAATAATATTAAATCCAACTTTTTTATCAATCAAGAACGTATTCAACCTCTAAAGGAACTTCAATAAAGCCAATTTTCTGGTTGATATATCCCGAAGATGGAGAAGCTAAGCTTGCCTTGTTGAAATTTGTAGAGGCATTTATATTGCTAAAAGGTCTAACATTTCTGTTTTCGATCTTATAATTTGGAATGCTTCCATTATAGTTAATTCCGCTAAGCGCTAAAGGGTTTACAGCCGCTGTAAAAGCGATATCTTTAATGTTATAGCTCATTCCAACCTTACTTACCCCAGATCTAAGTTTAATTTTTTCAGAAATATTATAAGCAAAATTAATCCCGTAAGACATGGTAATCTCTCCACTTCCGCTGTTATTCGCAAATTGCTCATCTATGGTATTAGCACTACCAAAATTGTCATAATAAATAGGAGCAGCCACTGTAGAAACACTTAATCTTTTCATGTTATCAGACTTTTTAGTGTTCTGCTCTTCTGTTGAAAACGATTTCGAATTAGGCTGAGATAATTCTTCTAAGTCTGAATTTGAATTAGATTTTGACGATTTTTGATTGGTCTGATATTGTGTGATTTTTGATGGATTCTCACTATAATCATTAAATGCATAACTCTTTCCAGAAGTTAGGTCTTTAATTTCATCATCTTTAATAATATGAGTAAACCCTGATCTTCTTTCTTTTGAAGTGTTAGCGTTTCTAAGTAATGAGGAGTTAGCTTCTTGATTTTCTATTATTTCTGTTTGTTGCATCAAGGCTTGAAGCGTCATAGACGATTTCAGCATTTTTTCTGTATAAAACTTAGATGCTAAAGAAACTTGTATCGTGTTCTTAGAATCTACATTAGAGGCAACTTGAGAAGAAGTATAGTTATTAGATTTAAAAAAGCCGCTGGTGTAACTAAAAAATAACGCAAAGAGCGCAGCAATTCCGGCCATTCTATACCAAAGAGGTAAAACTCTCTTTTTGCGTTGTTTTTCTTGCAATTTTGAGGAAATATTTTTCCATACCGCATCACGTGGACTAGCCTCGAAATCTTTGAATTTCTCTTGATACAATCTGTCTATATGCTTTCTTTCCTCCATTACTTATGATGAATTGGCGGCCATTTTAATTTGATTGGCCTCCACTTTCTCTTTTAATATTATTCGCGCCCTTGCTAAGTTAGATTTAGAAGTACCGGTACTAATTTGAAGCATTTCCGAGATCTCTTTATGTGAGAAACCATCTAATGCATAAAGGTTAAATACCTGCCTATATCTGTCTGGTAATTCCTGAATGATCTTCAATAAAAAATCTACAGAAACTTCCTCTTCATCTATCTCAAGCGCTGCTTCGCTTAAATTTTCTTCATTTATGATCTCAAACACACCTTGCTTTCTATATTTCTGCAGGGTGGTATTAATCATGATCCTTTTCATCCAACCTTCAAACGAACCTTTATCCTGGTATTGAGCAATTTTATCAAATATCGTCATGAAACCATCTTGCAGGTTATCTTCAGCCTGCTGATAGCTGTTAGAATATTTTAAGCAAACAGAAAACAATTTATCGGCATACAACCTATATAATTGCTCCTGAGCTTTTATATCCTGTTTTTTACACTTAGATATGAGTTGTTTTAAACTCAAAAACTGGGGATTTATCGTTAATTAATTATCATCTGGTTGGGTTATGGGGATTTGTTTAATAATAAATTCATCTTCACCTACCGAGTTCTCACCCTTCCAGAACTTAAATATATAAAAATCATTACGTTCTGCAACAAAATTTAGAGAAGTCATTTCTGATAGGTCTCCATTGCTCGAGCAATTGCTGCTGCTTGTTTTTGAATGATTTACAACTCCAATTGTTACTTCGTTGTTCTTTTGAGTGATGTCTAATCCGGCAAAATAATGACAGTTTGATGGCCGTCTATAATTTAGATCGATCTCATAAGATTTGTTAGCTACAAAAGAGGTTGGAATATTTACGGAAGTGATGGGTGCCAGATCTTGAATTATCCCATTTGAATTATCATCAACCGAGCAGCCTTCTAAAACTATAAGACTTAGTATGATGATGGTTTTTTTCATCTGAAAAGAGGTGACACTTTTTAAGTAGGTTATACTCTACAGATGCAATTAGAAAGAAAAGGTTGCGTGTATAAATAGAAAAATCCCGAATAATCGGGATTTTCATTTTAATATTATCAGTAAAACTATTCTTTCGCTAATTTTATTGCATTTACAATTTTAACTTCCAACTCATCCATGAGGTCTGGGTTATCTTTTAAAATGGCCTTTACAGCGTCTCTACCTTGACCTAATTTTGTGTCTTCATAGCTAAACCATGAACCACTCTTTTTAATGATCTCATAATCTACTCCAATATCTATGATCTCTCCAATTTTAGAAACACCTTCCCCATACATAATATCAAATTCTGCAGTTTTAAATGGTGGAGCTACTTTATTCTTTACAACCTTCACTCGGGTTTTGTTACCCATTACGTTACTGTTGCTATCTTTAATTTGAGTAGATCTTCTTATATCTAATCTTACTGAAGCATAGAATTTTAAGGCGTTACCCCCGGTTGTGGTTTCTGGATTTCCAAACATAACCCCAATTTTCTCACGTAATTGGTTAATGAAAATAACAGTACAATTTGTTTTGCTAATGCTTGCAGTAAGTTTTCTTAAAGCTTGAGACATTAAACGGGCATGTAATCCCATTTTAGAATCTCCCATTTCTCCTTCAATTTCACTTTTTGGAGTAAGCGCTGCTACAGAGTCAATTACAATAATATCTATTGCTCCAGATCTAATTAAATTATCGGTAATTTCTAAAGCCTGTTCTCCGTTATCTGGTTGAGAGATGATCAAATTTTCTAGATCTACTCCTAAAGCTTCAGCATAAAATCTATCAAAAGCATGTTCTGCATCTATAAACGCAGCAATACCTCCAGCTTTTTGAGCTTCAGCAATTGCATGTAGCGTTAAGGTAGTTTTACCAGAAGATTCCGGTCCATATATTTCAATTACTCTTCCGCGCGGATATCCTCCAACGCCCATAGCCAGGTTCAAGCCTAAAGATCCGGTAGAGATTGCTTCTACATCAGAAATTGCCTGATCACTCATCTTCATTACAGTTCCCTTACCATAGGTTTTATCCATCTTGTCCAGGGTGAGTTTCAGGGCTTTTAGTTTAGCTTCTTTTTCTTTATCGTTGCTCATTTTTACTTTTTTAATGCTTGCTGCTAAAATAGCATATCTTTTCTATCGCTACAATTTTAACACGCAACCTTTTTGAAATTTCTACATCTAATAATTATAAAGCAAGTTTATGAGATTTCTTAGAATTTGTTTGATTTTGAATCGATTTGGCGCTGCTGTTGTAGTTCTTTTGAATACAAGTAGCAGGGTTGATGGGGGCTAGCGTTATTTAACTTAAGTAAGAACAAAAAAACTTATTAAATAACGAATTAGCCATTCAGAAAAATGCCCTAGAAAGGAATTCTAGGGCATTTTTTCTTGCTTTAATTTAAAGGTTTATCTTTGCAAAAAATTTCTTTTAACTTAAAAATTGGTATAGCATGCAACTGTACAATAAATTAAGCGCAAAAGAGAGAGCTGCCCTTATAGAAGAAGCTGGGCAAGACAGACTTACTCTTTCTTTTTATGCCTACGCTAAAATTGGCAATCCAGAATTATTTAGAAACTTTCTCTTTATTGCCTGGGATCAAATGGAGGTTCTTGGTAGAATATATGTAGCGCATGAGGGAATAAATGCCCAACTATCTGTGCCTGCAAAAAGATTTGATGAGTTTAAAGCCTTTTTAGATGACATCTATTTTCTTAAAAATGTAAGACTGAATATTGCAATAGAGCACGATCTAAAATCATTTTTGAAATTAAAGGTGAAAGTGAGAGATAAGATTGTGGCTGATGGTTTAAATGATGACACTTTTGATGTAAGAAACAAAGGAATTCATGTAGATGCCAATAAATTCAACGAATTATTGGACGATCCTAATACCATTTTGGTGGATATGCGCAATCATTATGAAAGTGAAATTGGGCATTTTAAAGGCGCAATTACTCCAGATGTAGATACCTTTAGAGATTCTTTGGATATTATTGAAAATGATCTGAAGGAACATAAAGAAGATAAAAATCTGGTAATGTATTGCACTGGAGGAATTCGATGTGAAAAAGCCAGTGCATATTATAAGCACAAAGGTTTTAAAAATGTATTTCAGCTGGAAGGTGGAATTATTGAATACGCCCGTCAGGTTGAAAATCAAAAATTAGACAACAAATTTATAGGGAAGAACTTTGTTTTTGATCATAGAAGAAGTGAAAGAATTACTGAAGATGTGATCTCTCATTGTCACCAATGTGGAAAAGCATGCGATACTCATGTAAATTGTGCTAATGAAGCCTGTCATTTACTTTTTATTCAGTGTGAAGAATGTGCAAAAGCTATGGATACTTGTTGTTCTACTGCATGTAAAGAAGTAAATGCATTGCCATATGAAGAGCAAAAAGCCTTAAGAAAAGGAATTCCAAATAGCAATAAGATCTTTAAAAAAGGAAGGTCTGAGGTCTTAAAATTCAAGCAGTAGTTAAAATTATTGAGATCTGCGCAGACCAATAAATATTGGTATATTTACCTTTTAGAATAAATTTATAAATCCAATTCGGCAGGATATCTCCTGTTAGAATTTCAATATATATAATATGGGATGTAGCAGTTGCGCGACCGGAAAAGACGGTCAGCCAAAGGGTTGTAAGAATAATGGAACGTGTGGAACAGATGGATGCAACAAATTAACAGTTTTCGATTGGCTTGCAAATATGTCTCTACCCAATGGAGTAGAGCCTTTTGATTGCGTTGAAATAAGATTTAAGAACGGACGAAAGCACTTTTTTAAAAATACCGAAAATCTAACTCTAAGCATTGGAGATGTGGTAGCCGTGGAAGCTTCCCCGGGACATGATGTGGGAATTGTAACACTAACCGGAGAATTGGTTAGGGTACAAATGAAGAAGAAAAAGGTTAAAGAAGATAGCGAAGAAGTTTTAAAAATATATAGAAAAGCCACTCAGCGTGATATTGATGTTTGGCAGGAAGCTAGAGATAGAGAAGATAAAATGAAGGTTCGCGCTCGAGAGATCGCTATTCGCCTAAATCTGCATATGAAGATTAGCGATATAGAGTTTCAGGGAGATGCCTCTAAAGCCACATTTTATTATACCGCTGAAGAGCGAGTAGATTTCCGACAATTAATAAAAGAATTTGCGAGAGAATTCAACACAAGAATAGAAATGCGCCAGATTGGTTTCCGTCAGGAAGCAGCAAGATTAGGCGGGATTGGTTCTTGTGGAAGAGAATTATGCTGTTCTACCTGGTTAACAGATTTTAGATCTGTAAATACTTCAGCAGCAAGATATCAGCAATTATCACTCAACCCGCAGAAATTAGCGGGGCAATGTGGGAAGCTTAAATGTTGTTTGAATTACGAATTAGACACCTATTTAGATGCGTTAAAAGCTTTTCCAAGAACCGAAGAGAAATTATACACCAAAAAAGGAACTGCAGTATGTCAAAAAATAGACATTTTTCAGGGATTTTTATGGTATGCTTATGAAGGTGACTGGATGAACTGGCATAAACTTACGCCAGAGCAGGCAAATGTTATTATTAAGGCAAATAAAGATAAGGAGCCTGTTGCAAGTTTAGAAGAGTATGAAGTAGTAGCAACGGTAGATGCCAATGCAAATTCAGATTACGATGTGGTTGGGCAAGACAGTTTAACCAGATTTGATAAGCCTAAAACAGCGACAAAAAAGCGTAGAAAGAATAACAAACGTAGAAAAGGTAAACCTTCAAACAATAACAATGCATAAGGCGTTCTTACCGGTTTTTATATTGTTTCTTGGGTGTTTGGTCTCTTGTGATTCCAACCGGGTGTATGATGAGTATCAAACAATTCCGAATAAATGGAATAAAGATTCAATAGTTACGTTTAATCTTAAAAATATAGATTCTGTTAAACAGTATAACTTATTCATAAACGTTAGAAATAATAGCGATTTTGAATATAGCAACCTGTTCTTAATAGCTCAAATTAAATTTCCAGAAGGAAAGGTCATCACAGATACATTAGAATATGAGATGGCTGCACCAAATGGAGAATGGCTAGGTACCGGTTTTGGCGATGTTAAAGAAAGCAAGCTTTGGTACAAGCAAAATGTAAGATTTGAAGAATCTGGTAATTATAAATTTTCCCTTCAGCAGGCCATGAGAAAAAATGGAAGTGAAGTAGGAATTGAGAACCTTGAAGGTATTACCGAAGTGGGTTTTCGAATAGAGAATACCCAAAATTAATGTAATTGCACCTATGGCAAACCCATCAAAGAAATCTACTGCAAAACCTACTAAAAATACTGGTTTTAGAAAATATATCATCGGCTTCTGGACACTTTTTGGGCTAGGAGTTCTATCCCTTATCATTTTGTTTTTAATGGCAGGTTGGGGCGCATTTGGAAAAATGCCAAAGTTTGAAGAACTGGAGAACCCGGAAACCAATCTAGCTACAGAAATTTTCTCTGCAGATGGAGAAACGCTGGGTAAATATTACAGTGAAAACCGTACGCCAATTAAATATGAAGATCTTCCAGATCATTTAATAAAGGCATTGGTTGCTACAGAAGATGAGCGTTATTATCAACATTCCGGGATAGATGCACTGGGAACTTTAAGAGCTGCAATTTATCTAGGGCAAAAAGGGGGAGCAAGTACCATTACCCAACAATTGGCAAAATTGTTATTTACAGAAGATGTCTCTCAAAATTTTGTTGGTAGAGTGTTGCAGAAATTTAAAGAATACATTATTGCCATTCGTTTAGAACGTCAATACACCAAAGAGGAGATTATTACCATGTATTTTAACAAGTATGATTTTGTTTATCAGGCGGTAGGAGTACGTTCTGCAGCGAAGATCTATTTTGGGAAAGAAGCTAAAGATCTAAATATTGAAGAAAGCGCAGTTTTAGTGGGAATGCTTAAAAATGCCGCTTATTATAATCCTGTAAGAAGACCGGAATTGGTTGAAAATCGACGTAATCAGGTGTTAAAGCAAATGCAGAAGAATGGGTTTTTAACTCCAGAAGAAAAAGATTCGTTACAGAAAATTCCTATGAAACTGGATTTTTCACCACAAGGTCATGATGAAGGTATCGCAACTTATTTTAGAGTATATCTTCAGGGTTTTATGAAAGATTGGATCAAGAAGAATCCAAAACCAGATGGAACCGAATATAATATTTATAGAGACGGACTTAAGATCTATACCAGTATAGATTCCAGAATGCAAAAATATGCGGAAGATGCAGTAACCGAGCATATGTCTCATCTTCAAAAAGAATTTAACCGCCAAAACGAAAAGAATAAAACCGCACCATTTAGAGATGTAACTCCAGAGGAAGTTAAGAGCATAATCAATAGTGCTATGAGAGTTTCAGACAGATGGCATAAGATGAAAGCTCAGGGAAAATCTGACGATGAGATCATTGCTTCTTTCAGCAAGAAAACAGAGATGAGAGTGTTTAGTTGGAGTGGAGTAAAAGATACCATCATGACTCCGCGTGATTCTATACTTTATTACAAATCTTTCCTAAATGCAGGAATGATGTCTATGACGCCTCAAACTGGGGAAGTAAAGGCCTGGGTTGGGGGAATCGATTTTAAGCATTTTAAATATGAGCACGTAAAACAGGCCAGAAGACAGGTAGGTTCTACCTTTAAGCCTTTTGTGTATGCCACGGCCATAGATCAGTTAAAAATGTCTCCTTGTGATACGTTGCCAAGAAATAGATTTACTATAGAAGCTGGAAGAATGGGCAATCAAAACGATTGGTCTCCTGTAAATAGCGATGGTAAGTATTCGGGAATGATGACTCTTAAGGCTGCTTTGGCAAATTCTGTAAATACAGTTACTGCCAGGTTAATTTCGAAGATTGGCCCTAAACCGGTGATTAATCTTTTAGATAAATTAGGGGTAGATACTAAAGATATACCTGCAGTGCCTGCTATTGCGTTAGGAACAGCAGACATGAGTGTTTTCGAGATGGTTTCGGCTTACAGTACTTTTGCAAATGAAGGAGTGTATGTAAAACCTGTTATTGTAAATAGAATTGAAGACAAGAATGGTACGATACTTTATCAGCAAGTTCCTGAAACTCGCGATGTAATGAGTAAAGAAACTGCTTATGTAACTATCAATCTTATGGAAGGAGTTACTCAGTATGGAACTGGAACTCGTTTACGTGGGAACTGGGCGGTAAACAATTCTTATTATCAAAAAGCGATGACGGGATATCCTTACGACTTTAAAAATCCAATTGCAGGTAAAACGGGAACTACCCAGAATGGAAGTGATGGTTGGTTTATGGGAATAGTTCCAAATCTGGTTACCGGAGTTTGGGTTGGAGGAGAAGATAGATCTGTTCATTTCCCATCAATCACTTTTGGTCAGGGAGCTGTAATGGCTTTGCCAATTTGGGGTTCTTATATGAAAAAAGTGTATGCAGATAAAGATCTGGATGTATCTTCCGGAGCTTTTACCAGACCAGATAATCTTTCTATAGAAATTAACTGTAACGAGTATGGTAAAGCCAGTCAGGATGCTCAGTTAATTCCAGATGAATTAGATTTTTAAAACTTCAGATAGCTCAGTAGAAATAACCTCTTTGAAAACGTTGTAGTAAGATCAAAGTTTTTGTAAATTTCGGCAAACGAAATTTCAATGATCAAAAAAACTGTAAAGAACGTTCAGGAAGCTCTTGAGGGAATGAAGGATGGAATGACCCTAATGTTGGGTGGTTTTGGACTTTGTGGAATCCCGGAGAATTCTATTGCTGAACTGGTAAAACTCAACGTAAAAGATATAACCTGTATTTCTAATAATGCCGGAGTAGACGATTTTGGTCTTGGCTTATTACTTCAGAAAAAACAGATCAAGAAAATGGTCTCCTCTTATGTAGGAGAGAATGCCGAATTTGAGCGCCAGATGTTAAGTGGGGAGTTAGATGTAGAATTAACTCCTCAAGGAACTTTAGCGGCAAAATGTCAGGCTGCACAACAAGGTTTTCCCGCAATTTATACTCCTGCCGGTTATGGAACTGAAGTTGCCGAAGGCAAAGAAACCAGAGAGTTTGATGGGAAAATGTATGTTTTAGAAGAGGCTTACAAAGCAGACTTTGCCTTTGTAAAAGCCTGGAAAGGCGATGAAGCCGGAAATCTTATCTTTAAAGGAACCGCTCGAAATTTCAATCCGTTAATGTGTGGTGCCGCAAAAATAACCGTTGTAGAAGTTGAAGAATTGGTAAAACCCGGAGAATTGGATCCTAATCAAATTCATATTCCTGGAATATTTGTACAGCGAATCTTCCAAGGAAAAAATTATGAAAAGAGAATTGAACAACGAACGGTGAGACAAAAGTAATTTGAGAATTATCAATTTGAAAATTTGAAAGTTGAGAGATGATAAGGAAAATATTATTGTTAAAAAACTTTTGAGTTTTCAATAGAGATTATTCATTTACTGTAAATAGCTTAGGGATAGTAAAGAAATTTGAAATGGCGTCACAGTTATTTAAATCTGGAACATCATAGGCGCCAATGTAATAGAAGCACAGAATTCTGAAAGTACAGCAGATTTTATTCATAAATTCAAAATTGCTGCAAAAGAATCAGATGAAACACAATATTGGTTGAACTTATGCGAGAAATCGGAGTTTTTATCCTTAACCAAATCCACAATTAATAAAAGACTTAAATAGTATAAGTGAAAATTATTATCTAAGATTATTAGTTCAGCTAAAAAGAACCGATAATTTTCAAATTTAACATATTTTCAAATCAACACATTAACATGTTAGATAAAAACGGAATCGCACAACGTATAGCAAAAGAAGTTAAAGATGGATATTACGTGAATCTTGGTATCGGTATCCCAACACTTGTAGCCAATTTTGTACGTGATGATATAGCAGTTGAATTTCAAAGTGAAAATGGAATTCTAGGAATGGGACCTTTTCCTTTTGATGGAGAAGAAGATGCAGATCTTATAAATGCAGGAAAACAAACTATTACTGCCTTACCAGGCGCAAGTTTCTTTGATTCGGCAATGAGCTTTGGGATGATTAGAGGGAAACATGTAGACCTGACTATTCTTGGAGCTATGGAAGTTGCCGAAAACGGAGATATTGCCAACTGGAAAATTCCGGGAAAAATGGTAAAAGGTATGGGGGGAGCGATGGACTTGGTAGCTTCAGCTGAAAATATTATTGTAGCCATGATGCATACCAATAGAGCAGGAGAATCCAAATTATTAAAACGATGCTCTCTACCCTTAACGGGAGTGGGTTGTGTGACTAAAATTGTAACAGATCTTGCTGTTATTGAAGTTACAGATAAAGGTTTTAAATTATTAGAAAGAGCACCTGGAGTAAGTGTAGAACATATTCAAAAATCTACTGAAGGAAAATTGATCGTTGAAGGAGAAATTCCAGAAATGAAATTGTAAGAATTTTAGCTTTCATAAATTCAATAAAATGCATCTTAACGGATGCATTTTTTAATTTATGTATTTCAATCTTATCTGTCCTTTGAATTAATATTTCCATTTTAATTAGAAGTGGGCGTCGTAATTTAACTCTGAATTATTATTTTCTAATTATTTGAATTTCAAGCAGGATATTTAAAATAGATCAAACGCATGGGCATATAAAGTAAATTCATAAGAACTATTAATGCCTAGTTTTTCTTTTATCGATTTTCGATGAGTATTAACAGTATGAGTTGAAATAAATAGTTGTTTCGAAATATCAGGGGAGGATTTTCCTTGTGCTACTAATTTAAGGACTTCAATTTCCCTTTTACCCAAAGTCAAAAATTTTTCAATATTTGCATGGAAAAAATTCTTTTCTGCTAATATCCTTTCTGCTTTGTTTGGTATATGCTTGAGTTTATTTAAAGGAATTGCAATAGTAACAATATGTGAAGGATCTCCCTTTTCATCTTGAAAAAATATTCTGGTTGAACCTATATGCCAAACCCATTCAACCTGGTTTTTAAATTTGACTTGTTGGAAGAAAGTAAATGTTTCGTTTTCATCATTTTCTAAAAGAAGGTTCTTTAGCTTATATAAATAATCTTCACTATCCTCTAAATTGAAAAACTTACTTAGATAATCAGATCCTATTTTTTCTAATTCTTCTTTGGAAATTCCTAGCTCTTCTAATCCTCTTTTAGACATATAAATTGATACGAATGGCTCCAGTTGTTGGATTATTACGACAGAAGGCATCAATTCAGCTTGAGATGAGAACAAATTAATTTTTTTTTGAAGCTCCTTATTCAGAATATTTTCCCCCATTTATTTAATAATTATTAAACAAATTAAGAAATTTTATTAAAATATCTTCTGTTATATATTATGATCATTAGAGGAACAATTGAAATGAAAGCCTATTAATAGAAAAGAAATGAGGTAAATGATTTTTTTCATGACTGAATAATGATTTTGTGTAATTAAGAATTTGAGTAACTTTAATAAGAGCTTAGTCTATAATTCACGATTAAAAAGAAAAGCCTAGACCAATATTAAAAATAAAGCCTGATAATAATGCGGAAGCTGCAATAGGAGAGTCTTCACCATCAAATTCTATTTTTTGTATCTCAGAGGATCCATCATCAAAAACTACTCTTCTATCTACTGAATCAGGAAATTTACTCAAAGAATATCCAACCTCTGGGTCGAAAATAAAAGAGCCCTCCTAACTTAGCCCCTAATTTTAAATTAACACCGCTATGTGTAAAGTCATAATAACCTCTCCCCATTTTATTTTCATCTGAATCTGATGAGATATTTGGTTCTGTGCCTTCAAATTTTAAATTTCCGTAGTTAAGTCCTGTGTAAAGACCTCTCCCAGGCTTAAAAAGATAGTAATTTAGGCCACCTTCTATATAGGAAAATTTAAGTGATAGGCCATTGTCATTTTCTCCTTCTGATAGAAAAGACGCGTTTATGGAAGAGTAATCTGCATTAGCTGCGAGTTTATGTTTTAATATAGGGGTTACATATTCTATGTTTCCTCCAGCCACATTTGGAAACCCAAGTTTGGCACCTATTCTTATAGGTCTCACTTTAATTTTTGTATAGCCTTCCGGAATTTCAGTTTTCTTTAATAGAAGTGGTGTCTTGCCCATATATCAAAATTGGCATAACAAACATAATAGCTACTAATAAAATTTTGAATGTTGTTTTCATGGTTAATTTTTTTTTTGATTAAAATTTCTAAAATGTTGATATAATCAGATTTCAATATTTTCTCCTAATTGTCATTTTATGAAAGGATCTATAAATAACTATCGGAAGATTAATATCTTAAATTTGAGTAGTAGGGAATTATTAGAATAAAGCTATAGCAGGTTATATCATAATACAATACCTATAAGTGGGGATATTTTTAAGAAAAATATGTAATTCTTTATTTACTGAGAGAGAATTCCTGAAATGAAATTGTAAGAAATATAACCATTCATCGATATAAAAATGCATCTTAACGGATGCATTTTGTGTTTTATCGAGTTAAATTTTCAAATCTAAAATTGATTTAAAATCAGTCTTTATGCCTTTTTAATTGCGATTAATACTAGAATAATTCTTCAAATATTGATATTATTTCGGTTTTAGGATAAATTTATTATCAATACTGTTTATTGTAAATGTTTTCTTACATTGTGGGTCTTAAAAACTAACTAACTATTAAACCCTACCGATTTGAAAAGAAAACTACTCTTCAAGTCCGTGCTATTTGCCGGACTTTCTTTATTGGCTTTTGAAGCAAATGCTCAAGACTCAGATAAAGAAGTAAAACAAAAAGTTATTGATAAAAAGGGAAAACCGACTCTTATTATCTTTAAAGACAAATCTAACTTTAGTGCTAATGACAGTAAGAAACTGTTTAAAGAACAATTAAAATTAGACGAACACTCGAAATTCTCTAATGTGAAAACTGAATCAGATAAATCTGGTTTCTCTCACAAAAAGTATCAGCAATATTATGATGGTGTAAAAGTTGAATTCGCTACCTATTCTCTGCATTCAAAAGGAGATCACTTAGAATCTATGAGTGGAGAATATTATAATATTGAAGGTGTAGAGACCACGCCATCATTATCTAAAGATGTGGCTTTCAAAAAAGCCTTGCAGCATATTGGTGCTAAATCTTATTTATGGGAAGACCCGGAAAGTGCTGCTAAAATAGGTTATGAAAAGCCTGAAGGAGAATTGGTGTTACTTCCAGCATTAGAAGAGCAGGAAGACTCCAAGAAAAAATCAAAAGAAGAAGCTCGTTTAGCTTACAAATTTGATATTTATGCTACCAATCCTGTAAGTCGTGGAGATCTTTATATAGATGCTAAAAATGGTCGTGCTTTATTTTATAATGCAACCATTAAGCATTTAGGTAAATTTAGCCATAGTTCTAATTCAGCAGAAAATAAGAACGTTTCAGAACCTTCTGCTAAAATCTATGCTGGCTACAGCAAGTGCGGCTACTCGTTACAGCGGAACTCAATCTATTCAAACTGCCGTAAGCGGCTCTTCTTATATACTTTCTGATGCTACTCGTGGAAACGGAATTCAGACTTATAACATGAGAAAAGGAACCAATTATAACAATGCTGTAAATTTTACAGACAGCGATAATAACTGGACTGCCGCAGAATATAACAATGCTAATAAAGACAATGGAGCTTTAGATGCGCATTGGGGAGCAGAGAAAACATATGATTACTGGTCTTCTGTACATGGAAGAAATAGTTTTGATAATCAAGGAGCTGCTATTAAAAGTTATGTGCATTTTGATGTTGGTTATGACAATGCCTACTGGAACGGAAGTGTGATGACTTATGGAGATGGAAGCGGAACTTATTTTGATGTTCTTACTTCTATAGATGTTGCAGCTCATGAAATTGGTCATGCCGTTTGTGAGAAAACTGCAAACTTGGCGTACCAAAAAGAATCTGGTGCAATGAATGAAGCTTTCTCTGATATTTGGGGAGCTTCTATCGAATATTTTGCGGCTCCTTCAAAATCTACCTGGTTAATTGGGGAAGATATTGAAAGAAGATCGGGACATGCAGCTTTAAGATCTATGAGCAATCCAAATTCTGAAGGTCAGCCAGATACTTATGGAGGAACCTACTGGGTCAATGCTAATTGTACTCCTACAGATGCTAATGATTATTGTGGAGTTCATACCAATAGTGGAGTATTAAATCACTGGTTCTATATCTTAACAGTGGGAAAATCTGGAACTAACGATATTGGAAATGCTTATAATGTAACAGGCATCAGCATTGCAAAATCTGCTAAGATCGCTTATAGATTAGAGAGTGTTTATCTTTCTGCAAACTCTACGTATGCAAATGCAAGAACTTATGGAATTCAAGCAGCTACAGATCTTTATGGAGCCGGTTCTGCTGAGGTTATTGCAACTACCAACGCATTTTATGCGGTTGGAGTAGGAGCTGCTTATGGAGATGTAGCTTTCTGTACTTCTAAAGGAAATAGTGTTGCAGATGAATACATCAGCAAAGTTCAATTAGGAACAATAAGTAATACTTCAACAGGAGGAAATGGATATAGCGATTTCACTTCTATTTCAACAAATCTTTCTAAAGGAAGTGCTTCTACAATTACTGTTACTCCAAAATGGACAGGTACTTCTTATAATGAAGGCTATGCAGTTTGGATAGATTATAACCAAAATGGTGATTTTGGAGATGCAGGAGAATTGGTTTGGAGCAAAGCTGCTTCTAAAACTACTCCGGTTTCAGGGTCTTTTACAGTGCCTGCTTCTGCAGCAAGCGGAGCAACAAGAATGAGAGTTTCTATGAAATATAATGGAGTTCCAACGCAATGTGAAACTTTCTCTTATGGGGAAGTTGAAGATTATACAGTAAATATTGGAGCAGGAACTCCAGATACAACAGCGCCAACGGCACCAACGAGTTTGGCAGCTTCAGGAACTACAAATTCTGCAACCACTTTATCATGGAATGCTTCTTCAGACAATGTTGGAGTTACAGGATATGATGTATATCAAGGAGGAACTTTATTAGGATCTGTTACCGGAACTAGTACTTCTATAACTGGATTAACTGCAAGTACTTCTTATAGTTTTTATGTGAAGGCAAAAGATCTTGCCGGAAATGTTTCTGCTGCAAGTAATACGGTAAATGTTACCACTAGTGGAACATCTCTTAACCTATTGTTCTACCAAAGGAAATTCAGTTTCAGATGAATGGATAGATTATGTTTCTATTGGAGGAATTTCTAATACTACGGGAGCAAATGGGGGATATGGCGATTTTACAAGTCAGACAGGAAGTCTTCCTTATGGATCTAACACTATCTTATTTAGTGCCGGATTCTCTGGATCTGCTTATACTGAATATTGGAAAGTTTGGATTGACTTTAACCAAAATGGAACTTTTGATAGTTCAGAATTGATGGTTTCTGGTTCTTCTTCAAGCAGCGGAACACTTAGTAGTACTTTCACTGTGCCTACAAGTGCAATTTCCGGAGCTACAAGAATGAGAGTTTCTATGAAGTATAATGCAGCTCAAACAGCTTGTGAAACTTTCTCTTATGGAGAAGTAGAAGATTATACCGTGAATATTGGTGGAGCCGCACTTAAATCTATGGTAGGTCCTGCAGTAAATGCTAAAGTTTTAGGTTTTGAAGAACCTATCTATGACTTTGCAATGTATCCAAACCCTACTAGAGGTGAGCTTAATGTGAAAATGGGAGATGCTAGAAAAGGAACTTATAGAATGTTGAATTATGCCGGACAACAAGTAGGTGCTGGTAAATTATCTAAACTAGAGTTGAATGTGAGCGATCTTGCTTCTGGAGTTTATATTCTAGAAATAAATGACGGTCAGAAAATAATTAAAAAGCAGTTTGTAAAGAACTAAGAATAATGTTTAAAATAAGAAACCCGTTCGGAATTAGCGAACGGGTTTTTTTATGTTTTCTACTGAAAGTTAATTCACATTCAAAACAAGGGATCATTTCCTCTTTGATCTCTGCTTTTTCCGATCCTTTTAAAGGTTTTTCTAACAAATCTCTTTCAGTTATAACCTTATGAAATTCTTTAGCGTATTCTAATAAATTATTTCTGCGAGCTATGAGTTTCTCCTCTATTTCTCTGCCATTCAATTCATAGATCTCTTTTGGCCAAACCTTAAAGGCCTCATGAATTGCTTCATTAGATAATAATTGTTGCAATTTTTTAGCTTCAGTAATAAAAACTTCTTCTGATGTGTTATTTAAAAAATACACATCAAACGGATAAACCAATCCGGGCATATAATCTATATCCTTATCATAAGGTCTTACAAGAGGATTTACGTGCTTATTGGTAAGAATGAAGGGAATTACTCCATCCAGGTCAAAAAAGGCATTGTCTCTATCGCCAGCCATCGGGATTGCCGTTATCTTTTTTCCTTCTTGCTGAAGGATCCACCCCCATTGCTCTGCATGTCTGTCCCAATCGCCAATTAGAAGATCGAACAATCTTGCTTTTACCAGCTCGTCTTCGTTTATATGGAGATCATCACCCATTTTGGCTTTTAATTCCTGCAGATCTTTGGTTTCTATAATTTCCTTTACATTTTTATAGTGTGTCCAATTCACTTCTCCTTCGGTTTCCTTTTCTAAAAGAAAAAGTCGGTTTCCATAGTTCTCATTATACGTACCAAGTCTAGCTTGTTTTGGAACAAAAACCATTTTAGGATGTGTGTTCATTAAATGTGCAGCATTTGCCAATTCTGAAGCCAAAATAGCACCATAAGGATGCTGCCCGGAAATACCATCTACAATGATGTTTTCAAGTTTTAGGGTTCTTGCCACGTCTGGAATTAATGGCTGAGGATCTTTGGTTACACTTCGTAATGTATATAATTCACCCTCCTTATTTTTAAGTTTAAGAGAATGGGTTTGCTTGCCCGCCACCTTCTTTCACGATAGTCATGCCCCCCATTAAGGTATCTAACATTACCACAGGAAATTTTACCGGCTTAGCCCATGCCTCGCGGTAATTTTCACCTTGCATCAACTTTTTAATAATATTGCCTTTATATAAAGTATTAGGCTGAATTAAAAGAGAATCATGATCTTCAACCTTTCCAAAACCGGGATTGTTAAGATCTACTATTTTACAAGTTTCAAATTCTTTATGAGTACCTAGAACAGAGACATACGTAAGAATTAAGAATAGAAGTACCATAGAAAAGATAATTCCTAAAAGTTTTTTCATGTTAATGATGCTTTAATATTCGGTATGAAATACAATATATAAAAGAATTATTTGAGCAAAAAAAGCCGCACTATTACTAGTACGGCTTGGTATTTTTATCAAAACGCTAAATTACAGCATTCCATTTGCTCCAACCCATTTAAACTGGTGTTGATCTTGTGGAACGGCAATCCTGCTTGCAATTCTTGTCATTCTATCTGGTAATGCCACCAGGTAATCTCTCGCTTTTTCAGCTTCATCTGTAAGCGAATGTGAATTTATCGATTTCCCAATATTCATTCAATTTCTGAAGGATGTCTATATAATCGTACGTAGTGTAGACACCTAATCTTTGTGCTGCATTAGAGAAATTTTCAAAAGCAGTAGCAATTCCATCTCCAGACTCACGAATAAACTGAGCAGGCATAACGATCTTTTTCTTCATCATATCTTGAAAAGCCAACATCATTTCGCTTGGATCATATTCAAAAATCGTTTTTACGAATTCTCTATACGCCAGGTGGTGTCTCATTTCATCTCCGGCAATAATGCTACACATTTTAGAGAGCATCTTATTCCCTTTTTTCTTAGCCAACTGTCCAACTCTCTTGTGAGAAATATTGGTTGCTAATTCCTGAAAACTGGTATAAACAAAGTTCTTGTAAGGATCTCTACCGGTACCTATATCAAATCCGTCGTTGATAAGATATTGAGTGGTTTTTTCAATTTCTTTCATATCTACTCTTCCAGAAAGATATAGATATTTATTCAAGGTGTCTCCATGACGGTTTTCTTCTCCGGTCCAGTGGCGAATCCATTTAGACCAGCCATTGGCTTTCCCTTCAGAAGCACCGTGTTGTTCCACACCTTCCATATCCATCAACCATGACTCGTATGTTGGTAAGGCTTCTTCTGTAACCATATCGGCAACAAGCACTACCCAAAAGTCATATCCAAGTTCTTTGGCTTCTTCTCTTATCTGAACGATCTCATCCATGTAGTTTTCATTCTGAAGATTAGGCAACAAATCTGTAGGTTGCCAGATCTCCTCCACAGGGATCAAATATTTCTCTACAAAACTGTCTATTTGCTTCTCGACAGTTTTCATTACTTCTAAACGCATATTACTTAGGGCCATAGCTTCTTTTTTAAAGGATTTCCATACAATACAGAAATGATTTCTGTAAAGCGCTGGCTAATTTTTACTTAACATAATCAATAATTATGCTATAAAAACTTTTAGCTTCAAATATAACAAGATATTCATGTGGAGCACAAATAAATTCTCTTAATTTCTCCCTTCTTCATTTGGATATAATTTGTAAACAGGGTCGCTCTGCCAGATCTTTTTAGAATGTATATCTATAGCAGATAATTTTCCTTTAAAAGCCGCGCCGGTATCTATATTCCAAATATTGGCCAAATTTAATGGTTCTTCTTCCCCAACCCGAGTTACAGGCGTATGGCCTATAAAGATCTCTTTAAATAATAAAAACCGTTTTGGATAATATTTATGATCTTTTGGCAGAGAATCGTCTACGGCCAGGGCAGTTTCCCATAAAGTTCTATCCCAATAAAAAGTAGTATCATGATATTCAAATTTTGGTCCGCGTAAATTGCTGAAACCTGCATGAATAAATAATCTATTGTCATGATCTATATAATAGTTGCTCATATTTTCATAAAAATCTAAATGGTCTTGCTTCTCCATTTCTGAAATATCTTGATAAGCATCTATACTAGATTGACCTCCATGCTGAAGCCATTGCTCATTTTTTTCTCCGGTCTTGAGCCAATGGTGGGTAAGATCATCATGATTACCTCTAATAAAAGTGCAATGATGATTTTTATTTAGCTCCAGGAGATAAGAAATTACGTTGGCAGAATCGCTCCAACCATCTACATAATCTCCTAGAAAAATGATATGATCTTCTTCCGTCACTTCAATTTTATCTAATAGCTGAAGTAGGGCTTTTAATCCGCCATGTATATCGCCAATAGCAATCGTTCTTTTCATTTAACTGTATTTTACTTTTCTTAAAATTCTGATGCTATCTTTGTATGATTGATAGGCATTCTCACTATAATTTCTGAGCAATTCTTTAGCCGATTCCAGCTTTTGCATGGCCATTTCAAAATTGTTGAAATAACAAATAAGATAAGTGGCAGGAAGATTTAATAAGTCTCGATCTTCATTACGGTTGAGCTCAACATTATTCTTCAGCTTGGTAATTAATGCATTGTTGGCATTATAGATATGATAGAGGATTTTTCTGTCGAATTTTGGCGGTTCAAATAAAAGGGTGCTTTCCATCTCGTAACTGGCATTATCTTTAAATTTAATTACCACCTCTTCTAGAGGATAATAATGATATTCATTTTTCAATCCTAGATGAACATATTCTATGATCTTAAAATAATCTTTATCAATACTGATGCTTACTTCATCCAATTCTGAATAGAACAATTTTACCTGCTCATTAATAAGTTCTATATCTACCCGAGAAAAGTAAGTTTCTCCTTTTATCTTTTTTCGCTTTCCCGCCCAACACACTACAAAATATTCTTTAAAAACCTTGTAATCTGGATGAAAATCCTGCCGGATCTTCATAAAATCAAAAACCCCGTCTAAGGTGAGTTCTATATTGTTATGCGAATGTTTTTCTATAGCATTTACAATTTCAGAATTGTTATCATTCATATCAATTCCAAAGACCTTAGGCATGCTCATGCTGCCTTCTCGAATGAAAACCGAGCCGCCGTAATATTTCCAAATATTCTTTCTTAGGGAACATATCTTACCATGATTGGGTCTAATAGTAACCAAACCCACAACCAGATTATCTGCTAAATGTGGAAATGGAATATTTTCATAAGAAACCAGTGGGGGATTGGAGAGATAGGCGTTTATCAAATTCTGGATCTTACTGTCGTCAAAGAAATCTACTCCTTGAATGCTATTGTCCTCATCTTCTACTCCAATAACTATATAAGAATTATTCTCAGGATTAGAATTGGCAAGCGCGCAAATATGCTTTAAGAATTTAGCTTTCCCTTCTTTTTGATCGATATTCAGCTTTCGTTTTTTGTCATAAAAACTATTCTCATCATTATGAGCGAGTAAGTTTTTAATTAAAAGCCGTTTGTTGATCATGATTTGAAGCTCAAATAAAATTTAGGAAGATGCTTTTATCTTCATCTTCCTAAATTCAGCATTTTTATGCAAACAAGATAAAATATCTTAATTTTTATTCACTATAGTACTGCTGGCCTGGGCAGTAGGCATTACAGTAAGATCTGCAATATTTACATGATAAGGTCTTGTAACCACAAAAGCAATGATCTCTGCGATGTCTTCTGGCTGTAAAGGATCAAATCCTTTGTACACATTTTCAGCCTTTTCCTCATCTCCTTTAAATCTTACATTGCTAAAACCTGTATGTGTTAATCCTGGATTAACAGCGCCTACTCTAATTCCTGCCTTGTTAAGATCTATTCTCATTCCTTGATTTAGAGCATCTACTGCAAATTTACTGGCGCAATAAACATTTCCGTTGGGGTAAACTTCTTTCCCGGCAGTAGAGCCAATATTAATTATATGTCCAGATTTTCTCTCGGTCATTTGTGGAATGATAGCTTTGCTAACGTATAATAAACCTTTTACATTAATATCCAGCATAGCGTCCCAATCGTCTGTATCTCCGTCCTGAATTGGATCTAGACCATGAGCATTTCCTGCATTATTTATAAGAATATCTATTTGCTTAAAATCTGTCTGGTAGACTATTTATTTGTTTCTTGATCTCTTCTTTATCTCGAACATCAAATTTTAGAGTAGTAACCTTGGTTTGAGAAGAGAGCTCAGAACTTAACTTTTTTAATGCATCTTCCCGGCGACCACATAAGATCAAGTTAATATTCATTTTAGCTAGTTCTCGGGCGGTAGCTTCTCCAATTCCGCTAGTTGCTCCGGTAATAAGTGCTGTCTTTTTCATAGAATGTTAAATATTGAATTTTTTTATGACCCCAATTTATAAAATGTATTGCAAGTAAGACGTTTATCATTATTAAAGCCTTACCAATGCTTGTTAAATAATGTTAATTAAAGAATTTGACAAAATGAATCGATCGATCCTGCGTTATCCTCATCAAACTCAAATCAATAATAATTATGAAAATGAACTTGAAGAAATTAAGATCAATGAGAATTTTACCAATGTTGGTAGCTGCTCTTGCAATGACAACTATAGTAAGTTGTAATAGCGATGATGACTCAGATAGCGGAAGTGCTCGAGTTAAGGTTAGCATGACAGATGCTCCTGGAGATTATGATGCTGTATTTGTAGATGTGGTAGACGTTATGATAAAAGCAGATGCAAGTGTTGAAGGAGAAGAAGGATGGACGAGCCTTGCTGGAGTGCAAACAGGTGTGTATGATCTTTTAGAACTTACAGGTGGGGTAAGCCAGGTATTAGCAGATGCTGATGTGCCTGCAGGACATCTGGGACAAATAAGATTGGTATTAGGAAATAACAACAGTGTTGTTATAGATGGAGAAACTCAACCATTAAGTACCCCAAGTGCTCAACAATCTGGATTAAAAATAAAAGTAGACCAGGAATTGGCTGCGGGAGAAACTTATAACTTTCTTTTAGATTTTGATGTAGATAAATCTATAGTAACTGCTGGTTCTTCTGGAGGATTTATCTTAAAGCCTGTAATTAGATTATCTAATGGGGTTGAAACCGGATCTATTAAAGGTTCTGTTCACCCAACAACTTTTCAAAGTATAGTACAAGTTCAAAATGCTACTACTACTGTTTCTGCTTATACAAATGCTGAAGGGAATTTTGAATTGCAAGGAGTTCCTGCAGGAATCTATCAATTAAAAGTTACTCCGGCTATTGCTTCTGGACTTAGTGTAAAAACTATGAACGATGTTGAAGTTAAAACAGGAGAAACTCTAGACTTAGAGACTATTTTCTTAGAGTAATTTTCACCAATTACTAGTTTATAAAAGGCTAATTGAAATTAAATTTTCAGTTAGCCTTTATTTTTTATTTAATTTTAACCCAAATGGTTCAATAATTGTATCATTTGCACTTTTTGTAATAAGTAAATATCTTCACATTTATAAAATTTAATATCCATGATTGAGAGCAATGCGTCGGTAGACATTTCCAGCCTAAACGAAAAAATCGAAAGAGAAAGTCAGTTTGTAGACCTGTTAACTTCAGAAATGAATAAGGTTATAGTCGGTCAAAAACATATGGTAGAAAGGTTGCTGATAGGGCTTTTGGGTCAGGGGCATATTCTATTGGAAGGGGTGCCGGGACTTGCAAAAACCTTAGCCATTAACACCTTATCTCAGGCGGTTCATGGTAGTTTTAGCCGAATTCAGTTTACGCCAGATCTCTTACCTGCAGATGTTGTAGGAACGATGATCTATAATATGAAACTGAATGATTTCAGCATTAAAAAAGGACCGATCTTCGCCAATTTTGTATTAGCAGATGAGATAAACAGAGCTCCGGCAAAAGTGCAATCGGCTTTACTGGAAGCCATGCAGGAAAAGCAGGTTACTATTGGAGATGAAACTTTTATCTTAGATAGACCTTTCCTGGTGATGGCAACTCAAAACCCGGTAGAGCAGGAAGGAACTTATCCTTTACCAGAAGCGCAGGTGGATAGATTTATGCTGAAAACAGTAATTAAATATCCACAAATGGCCGAAGAACAATTAATTATAAGAGCCAATTTAAAAGGTGGATTTGAAAAAGTGAATCCGGTGGTGTCTTTAGAACAAATAGCTTCTGCACAAAAAGCTGTTCGTGAGGTTTATATGGATGAGAAGATCGAGAAGTACATTTTAGATATCATCTTTGCTACCCGTACCCCAGAGAAATATAATTTAGAAGATCTTAAACCGCTTATCAATTTTGGGGCTTCTCCAAGGGGAAGTATCAACCTTGCAATTGCTGCAAAATGTTATGCGTTTATAAAAAGAAGAGGTTATGTTATTCCAGAAGATGTTCGCGCCGTTGTTTATGACGTGTTAAGACATAGAATTGGAATTACGTATGAGGCAGAAGCAGAGAATATAACTTCAGAAGATATTATTAATAAGATCATCAACGAGGTTGAGGTACCATAGATTGGAGCAATTATAATGCACGATCACCCAATGTAAAATTTAATGATGCTCCTTCTTAAGAGCAATTACAGGAAATGGATACCAAAGAGTTACTAAAAAAAGTCAGAAAAATAGAGATCAAGACCAAGCGTTTGAGCAATCACGTGTTTGGCGGGGAATATCATTCTACTTTTAAAGGTAGAGGGATGACATTTAGTGAGGTAAGAAATTATCAGTTTGGAGACGATGTTAGAAATATAGACTGGAATGTTACCGCCAGATACAATGAGCCTTTTGTAAAGGTTTTTGAGGAAGAGCGAGAACTTACCATGATGTTGTTGGTAGATATCTCGGCTTCAGAATTATTTGGATCTGGAGAGCAATATAAAAGAGAAGTAATTACTGAAATTGCTGCAACTTTAGCTTTTTCTGCAACTCAAAATAACGATAAGATCGGTTTGCTTTTGTTCACAGATGAACTGGAGCTTTTTATTCCGCCGAAAAAAGGAAGATCTCACGTACTCAGAATTATAAGAGAACTGTTAGAATTCGAGCCTAAAGGCAAAGAGGACTAATATTGCTGAAGCCTTAAAATATGTGACCAGCGTGATTAAGAAAAAGGCGATCATTTTTGTGCTTTCAGATTTTATGGATGAAAATTATCAGCATACCTTGAAGATCATTAGCGGTAAGCATGATGTTACCGGAATTAGAATTTATGATGAGCGTGAAGAGAGCATTCCAAACGTTGGTTTGGTACAAATGTTGGACAGAGAAACTGATGAATTACTGATGGTAAACACAGGTTCTAAATCTGTTAGAAATGCGTATGCAACCTACTTTAAAGATCGTGAAAATTACTTTAGAGATAGTTTTTCAAAAAGCGGAGCAGGGATGTTGAGTACTCGGGTAGACGAGAGTTATGCAAAGAAATTATTGGTTTATTTTAAAACAAGAGCATAAGTACTAAAAATGACAAGATTAGATTTTACATTAGCTCAAGATACTTTATTAAACAGACTTTTTAATTCAAGCCAAAAAATGAACAGCATACTTACATCGCTGTTTTTTTGTTTGATACTTTTTAGTGTTTCAAATTCTTTTGCACAACAGCCAAAAATTTCATCTTCTATAGATTCTACTCAGATAAAAATAGGAGAACAATTAACGTATAGAATAAGTGTTGAAACAGATTCTACAGATCTGGTAGTGTTTCCGGAAGGCAAATCATTCAATCCATTAGAAGTGGTTGAGTCTTTAAAGACCGATACCAGCAGGCTTCAGAATAGATTCAAATTAATTAAAGAATATGCGCTTACGCAGTTTGATTCTGGAAGTTATACAATCCCTCAGCAACGCATTATAATAAATGATAGGCCTTACCTTACAGATTCTATGCAGGTAGAGGTGGCAGATGTGGTGGTAGATACTACCAAACAAAAGATGTTTCCTATTAAACCGGCCATGGAAGTTCCTCAAGGATTTGAATTTCCAACCTGGATCTGGTGGATCTTAGGAATTTTATTATTGGCAGCTCTTGGATATTATCTTTTCAAACAGAAAAAGAAAAGAGACGAGAAAGCTAAAAAATTACCTCCTTTTGAAAGAGCTCTTATTTGAACTTCAGCAATTAGATCAATCTCATTTATTAGAAAATAGAGAGACCAAAGAATATTATTCAAAATTAACCGAAGCGGTGCGTAGATATTTGGAAGATGAAATTCATCTACGAGCCATGGAAAGCACAACTTCAGAATTGATTACTTATTTGGAATTGAAAATGGCTGCTAAAGAATTGAATCTTAGCAGAAATACTATAGACGATCTTAAAAAGATCTTGCAACGTGCCGATCTTGCAAAATTTGCAAATTCCAAACCCGATATTATTACAGCGAAAGAAGATAGATCTACTATAGAGCATGTAATTAAAGATACCAAAGCCGCTATTCCAGAACCTACCGAAGAGGAGCGTTTAAAAGATGAAGAATACAGGCTGGAACAGGAAAAGAGAAAGAGAAGAAATAAGGTGAAATTGGCTATTGGTGGTGCGGTAGCAGTTATAATTATTGTGGTTGCTTTAATTATTAGTATGAATGGCTTCTCTTATTTTAAAGATGTTGTATTTGGAAATCAAACCAAAGAATTGCTGGAAGGGGATTGGATTAATAGCCAGTATGGAGATCCAGCAGTTACAATTACTACCCCAAGGGTTTTAAAAAGAGGAGATCTTAAAGTTCCACCGAAAACTCAGGAAATGATGGTAGGCGGAGAGATGTTCCTATATGGAGAGCCTCGAGAACCTTTGTTCATCATCTTAAGCACCTTAAAATATCGTGAAAATGTAAAATTTGATCTACAAGCGGCTGTAGATGGTATTTATGCGAATCTGGAAGAAAAAGGAGCTAAAAATATTATTTTAAAAGATGAAGATTACACCACGCTGGAAGGTGTTCCTGGGAAAAAGGTTTTTGGAACTTTAGAATTTCCTGTTGAAAATTCAGAAAAAGTTGAGAAGAAAGAATTATATGATCTTGAATTTTGCTCAAAACGGAGGTTTTCAGCAAATAACAGTCATTTACAATGAAGGTGATGCCAATGCAGAAGAAATTGCAAATCGTGTCATCAATTCAGTTGAATTTAATAAATCGGAAAATTGATGTTTGATAATTTCACATTCGAAAATCCACAGTTTTTCTGGCTATTGCTGCTTTTGCCAATAGCCGCAGTTTGGTATTTCTGGAAACGAAATAGTCAGCGTGCCGAAGTTAGAATTTCGAGTATCAAAGGTTTTAAGGTAAAACCCAGCTTCCTTCCTAAACTTTAAGACATTCACTTTTTATTTTAAGATTGCTGGCTTTAGCGTTGATGATAGTTGCAATGGCAAGACCAAGAACTACAGATATTTCCAGCAAAACTTCTTCTACTCAAGGTATTGATATAGTGCTGGCAATAGATGTTTCTGCAAGTATGTTGGCAAGAGATCTTCAGCCTAACAGATTGGAGGCTTTAAAAGAAGTGGCGAGTGAGTTTATTAAAGGAAGACCCGGAGACAGAATAGGATTGGTAGAATATGCCGGAGAAAGTTTTACAAAATCTCCAATTACAAGCGATAAGACCATTGTTTTAAGCGCGCTTAAAGATACAGAGTATAATACTATTCTTGAAAATGGTACTGCTATAGGGATGGGACTTTCCACCGCTGTTAATAGATTAAAAGACAGTAAAGCAAAAAGCAAGGTGATTATATTGCTTACAGATGGAGTGAATAATGCCGGGTTTATAGACCCTAAAATCGCGAGTGAACTTGCGGTAGAATATAATATCAAGGTGTATACCATTGGTTTGGGAAGTAATGGGGTTGCACTTACTCCTATTGGAATTTTACCTAATGGGCAGTTTCAGTATGGGAATCAAAAAGTAGAGATCGATGAAAAATTGCTTCAGGAGATTGCAAAAACTACCGGCGGAAAATATTTTAGAGCTACCAATAACGAAAAGTTGGAGGAGATCTATAAAGAGATAGACAGCCTTGAAAAAACAGATATAGAAGAGTTCAAATTTTATAATTATGCCGATGAATATAAGCCTTTATTGCTTATTGCCGGCGTTCTTGCTATTGTTTGAATTTTTGCTGAGGTCTACCATTTTTAAAGGATTTATTTAAAGAAATTAAAGAGACATTCGAATGTTCGTTTTTGAAGAAGAAAAATATTTCTGGTTGCTGTTAATAATTCCAATTTTGGTTGGATTGTTCTTGTTATTGGTGCTATGGAAGAAAAAGCGTCAGCAACAATTTGCCTCTAAGAAAATGTTGGAAACTTTGAGTCCAGACAGATCCTGGTTTAAGCCGGCTTTAAAATTCACGATTTTATTACTGGCCTTTACTTGTATTATTATTGCTTTGGTGAATCCGAAGATTGGCACAAAAATGGAGACCGTGAAGAGAGAAGGAGTAGACATTGTTTTTGCCATAGATGTTTCAAAAAGTATGGAAGCAGAAGATATTGCTCCCAGCAGAATTGAAAAAACGAAACAATTAGTTACCCAGATCATCAATAATCTAGCGAGTGATAGAATTGGAATTATCGCCTATGCAGGAAGTGCATTTCCGCAATTACCAATAACTACAGATTACGCTTCAGCAAAAATGTTTCTTCAGGCCATGAATACAGATATGGTTTCTTCTCAAGGAACAGCCATTAATGAAGCCATTAATCTTGCCACTACTTATTATAATGATGATGATCAAACCAGCAGAGTACTGTTTATTATTAGCGATGGCGAAGATCATGAAGGAAATGCAGAAGCTATAGCCAAAGAAGCAGCAGATAAAGGAATTCAAATTTTTACTATAGGTGTTGGAACACCAAAAGGAGGGCCAATTCCGTTAAGAAGATAAATGGAGTGATAAGATCTTATAAAAAAGATCAGAATGGGGAAACGGTTATTACTAAACTGAATGAAGGAACTTTGGAAGATATTGCAGATGCTGGGGAAGGAGAATATATTCCGGGAAATGTAACCTCTCAAGTAACCGAAAAAGTTAAAGATTTGCTTCAAAATATGGATAAAACCGAATTTGAAGCAAAGCAATTTGCAGATTATCAATCTCAATATCAATGGTTCTTAGGCTTTGGGTATTTTCTTATTACTGGTTGATATTTTCTTATTAGAAAGAAAGACGGCATGGATTAAGAAATTGAATCTGTTTAACGATAGAAAAGGATAGACGGAAGATGAAAAACATAAGAAAGACATATTTAAAATTTATCATTCTGAGCTTAAGCTTTTTAAGTTTCCATATTTCTCAGGCACAATCTGATGAAAAGAGAGATAAAAAACTTGAAAATGAAACTCAAGAATTACTAAGAACTGCAGAAGATCAATTAGGCGAAAATGATTTTGCTTCGGCTGAAGCTTCCTATAGAGAAGCAGTCTCAAAAAGTCCGAATAATGTGACGGCCAAATACAATATGGCCAATATGTATTATTCAAAAGAAAAGGCCTCTCAGGCGGCAGAAAGATATAAGCAAGCAGCATCTGTTGCAGAAACCAAAGATGCTAAACATGAAGTTTTTCATAATTTAGGCAACTCTTTTATGAAGCAGAAAAAATATCAGGAAGCTGTAGAGGCTTATAAAAATGCGCTAAGAAATAATCCCACAGATGATGAAACCCGTTATAATCTTGCATTAGCTAAGAAAATGCTTGAAAAACAGAAAGAAGATAACAAAGGTGGCGGTGGCGACGATGATAAGAAAGATCAGGATAAGAATCAAGACGATAAAAATAAGGACAAAGGCGACAAAGGAGATCAGGATAAAGACAAGAACGAAGGAGATAAGAAGGAAGATCAGGGCGGAGATAAAGAAGATGATAAGCAAAAAGAACCTGAAAAACCTGATGATGAAGGCAAGCCAAAAGATCAAAAAGATAAGCAAGATCAAAAAGGCGATAAACAACCTCAGGAGCAGCAACAACCTCAACAAGGTCAGCTTTCTCCTCAGCAAATAAAGAGTTTGTTAGAAGCCATGAATAATGAAGAGAAAAAGGTTCAGGATAAAATAAATGCTCAAAAAGCAAAAGGGGCAAAGACCAGAACCGAAAAAGATTGGTAAGATCTAAGAATTAAAAAGAACTTTGTAAAAGCTCAATAACATTATATAAGAAAATGAATTTAAGAATTTTTATACTGTTATTTTTTATAGCAATAGCTGGCACAACTCAGGCTCAGGTTAAGTTTGAAGCCAATGTTAGCAAGAATAAGCTCGGGGTAAATGAACGCCTTAGGGTAGATTTTGAAATGAATCAGGATGGGGATGATTTTAAAGCGCCATCTTTTAATGGGTTCACAGTAGTTGGTGGTCCAAATCAGGCGGTTAGTAACAGTTGGATCAACGGGAAAAGATCTTATTCTAAAACCTATTCTTATTTTCTTGCGCCAACCGCAAGAGGAAAATTTACTATAGGCCAGGCAGAAATAACCATAGAGGGGAATACGTATAAAACCTCGCCAAAGCAAATTGAAGTCACGGCAGCGGTAGATACGCCAAAAGATGGCAATAATTCAGATTATGTGGCCTCAGAGAATTTGCATTTAGTGGCAGAGATCTCCAATTCCAATCCATATTTAAATGAAGCGATTACGGTTGTTTACAAATTATATGTAAGTCCGAGAGTAAGTGTAAGTAACTGGAGAGAATTAGATAGTCCTGTTTATAGCGATTTTTGGAGTCAGAATATCGATATAAGACAACTTAAAATTGAAACCGGGCAGTATGAAGGTGAACCTTATAGATATGTGGTGCTCAGAAAAACGATCTTATATCCACAGAAAACCGGGGAATTGGATATTGAACCCCTTACGCTTTCGGTAGCAGTAGATGTTCCAAGTGACAGACGAGATATTTTTGGAGGAAGATTGTATGAAACCATAGATAAAACTGTTGCTGCAGGGAAACGTTCTATCAATGTAAAACCGCTTCCAACTCAAGATAAACCTGCAGGATTTACCGGGGCTGTTGGAGATTTCACTTTTAAAGTGGTACCCAGCAAAACAGATCTTGCGGCAACAGAGTCTTTAAATGTAAAGGTACAGGTAAGTGGAAATGGTAACTTGAAGTTATTTGATCTTCCAAGTCTTGAAGTGCCTTCTTCTTTAGAAAAATATGAACCGGAAAGATCTGAAAATGTAAGAACAGATCTTAAAGGAACTCAAGGTAGTATCACAGATAATTATACCATTGTATCCAACGCAGAAAGGGAAATTCCCAATTCCAGCTTTGTCATTTTCATATTTTGATCTTGATAGTAAATCCTATAAGACCATTAATTCTGATGAGATCTTATTAGATGTAAAATCTGCTCCCGCTGGGGCTACTTACACGCCAAGTGGAGGAAATACTGTAAATAAGCAAACGGTTGAAGCTGGAGAACAGTTTAGATATATCAAACTAAATACAAATTTAAAACCTGTAGATAGTGGAGACATTTTTAGGATCTGGATTGTTCTGGGGCTTATTACTTAGCCCTGGATTATTCATTTTACTGGCTATCTTCTTAGGAAAAAAGAAAGAGGCAATTGCCGGAGATGTCGCGGGGAACAGAGTGAAGAAAGCGAATAAATTAGCGCGAAAATATCTATCTGAAGCTAAAAAGAATTTAGGCGATCAAAAGACATTCTATATTGCTTTAGAGAAAGCCTTGCATAATTATTTAAAGGCTAAGCTTCATATTCAAACCAGTGAAATGAGCAAAGACAGGATAAGGGAATTGTTGCAGGAAAAAAATGCAGATCCGGAGACTGTGAATGAATTTATTTCCCTTATTAGTAGCTGCGAATTTGCTCGATATACTCCAAGTTCTAATGTTGCCATGCAACAGGATTATGATAAAGCAGCAAAAGTAATTTCAGCATTAGATAAACAGATATAGATATGAAAAATTTATTTTACATCCTTTTGTTCTGTTTAAGTTTGCCGGTGGTGGCTCAAAACGAATCTTTATTTGATACAGCAAACACTGCTTATAATAATGGAGATTATGAGAAGGCTATCAGCAATTATCAGAAGATTTTAGATCAAGGTGAAGCTTCTTCAGAAGTTTATTATAACCTGGCAAATGCTCATTATAAACTAAGTCATATTGCGCCAAGCGTTTATTATTATGAAAAGGCATTGCAGCTAGATCCAAACGATAAGGATATTAAAAATAATCTGGAGTTTGCCAATAATATGGTTATAGATGATATTAAGGAAGTGCCGCAATCTGGAATTTCCAGATCCTTCAATAATTTTGTGAACACTTTTAGTTATGATACTTGGGCATGGTTGGCTATTGCATTTTCAGTGATCTTTGGGCTTTTCTTTATTCTGTATTATTTCAGCATAGCGCCTAAGATGAAAAGAGTCTTCTTTGGAATATCTATGGTAGCGGTTATCTTACTTGTAATTTCTATTTTCTTCGGATTTCATCAAAAAGGGAAGATTGAGAATACCCAATTTGCCGTGATTTTTGCGGAAGAAGCGCCGGTGAGAAGCGAACCTAACTTGAGAGGAGAAGAGCAGTTCAAGCTTCATGAAGGTACAAAAATTGAAGTTTTAAGCACTTATCAAAACTGGGTGAAACTACAGCTTGCTAACGGAGACCAGGGTTGGATGGATAGATCTTCGGTAAAATTCTTATAGATAGATTCTGGCAATGCCAACTCCTGGTTAAATGATGGCTAAACATTTTTCTAATCAGTCTTTATTGCTATTTTTGCAGAAATGATGAAAACCGCCTATATTCTTGTATTTATTTTTATGAGTTTCCTCACAGTTCCAACTGTAGTGGTGCTTATAGATGAGCATACAGATATATCTTATGTTTTCTCTACTGCTGAAGAAGAGCAGGCTAAAAACAACGTGAATATAGAATACACTTTCAACGAGATAAGAGCCAATCAGTTTAGTATTGATTTTCTTAGCAAGAAATCGTTGGTTTGGGATAAAGAAAAGCACAATCTTAGTCGCTATATCCCGATGTTACTTCCCCGCCTCCAGAACAGGCATAACACCTTAGGTTTATTGGGTAACCGTTTTATACGGGATTAAAAATCAGGTATTTCAAAATTGAAAATCTGATAAGGAAACTATTGTTCAATTTTTAGTCTTTTTCTTACCCACCTCAATTATTTAAAAATAAAAGGATTGTAATTCACGCTGGTTAATATCAGAGATGGATCTATTTGCTATTAAGTCTTAAGCACATGTTTAGGGTTCTTAGGCAGCGAATTGATGGAATTACAATTTTTACAATAAATTATTAGATGTTTAAAAATTTAAAAAACGACTTACCATCAAGTTTAGTGGTATTTTTTGTTGCTTTACCTTTATGTTTAGGTATTGCTCTTGCCAGTGGTGCTCCTTTATTTGCAGGAGTTATAGCCGGAATAGTTGGGGGGATAGTTGTAGGTTCGCTTTCAGGATCTTCTCTTGGAGTAAGTGGACCTGCAGCAGGATTGGCAGTAGTAGTTCTTACAGCTATTGCAGATCTTGGAAGCTATGAATTGTTCTTAGTTGCCGTAGTAATTGCCGGAATCCTTCAGGTAATACTAGGATTGCTAAAAGCTGGGGTTATCGGGTATTTTTTCCCGTCTTCTGTAATTAAAGGAATGCTCTCTGCTATTGGTATTATCATCTTTTTAAAGCAAATTCCTTTAGCTATGGGGTTCGATGATCAGTCTAATAGTGTGTTTTCCTTTTTTGAAACTACCGGGAAAGATACCTTTTTAAGTCTGGCACATATGACAGATTTTGTATCTATTGGAGTAGTTACAATTACAGCAATTTCACTCACTATATTATTAGTTTGGGACAAGATATTGGCAAAGAAGAGTAAATTCTTCAAATTGGTTCCAGGTCCATTAGTTGCTGTAATTGCAGGTATTATATATCAATTAATATTTTCTGATAGTTCTTCAATGTTCGAAATTCATGGTAGAAACCTGGTTTCTGTACCAGTGCCGGATAATGTTTCAGATTTTATAGGACAGTTCACATTTCCAGATTTCACACAATTAGGAAATACTAAGGTTTACATTGTAGCAATAACTATTGCTATTGTAGCCAGTTTGGAAACACTTTTAAGTGTGGAAGCAACAGATAAATTAGACCCTCAAAAAAGAGTTACCCCAACAAATAGAGAGTTAATAGCTCAAGGAATAGGAAATTCTATTTCCGGATTAGTTGGGGGATTGCCAATTACACAGGTAATTGTTAGAAGTTCTGCAAACGTAATGAGTGGAGGTAAAACCAAACTTTCTGCCATTATTCACGGATTTTTATTGCTTTTTAGTGTTATGTTAATCCCGCATTTTTTAAATTTAATCCCTTTAGGAGTTTTGGCGGCAGTTTTATTAATTATTGGATATAAATTGGCAAATCCTAAGCAGTTCATACAAATGTTCAAACTAGGGAAATCTCAATTCATTCCATTTGTAGTTACTGTGGTAGCAATTGTTGCAACAGATTTATTGGTTGGAATTATGTTGGGTCTGGCAGTAGGAATTGTAACGATATTGATAAACAGTTATAAGAACTCACACTTCTTACATATAGAAGATGTATCTAACGGAAAAAGTAAAGTAAAAATGGTTTTTGCTGAAGAGGTTACCTTCTTAAATAAAGGTGCTATCCAAAGAGAGTTAGCTTCCTTACCTAAGAATTCTGATCTAACTATAGACGTTACCAAAACAAGATCTTTAGATCTAGATGTTCTTGAGATCTTAGATGATTTTGCGGTAACCGCTAAAAATAAGAATATCGATATTAAGTTGATTTCTGAAAGAGGAGAATTTGAAAATCCTCAAAGTTATAGAGAGATCTTTGGAGTAGAAGTATTTCAAGGAGCACATTAATAAAATTAAAATATAGAATATGAAAGATTTATATGATAATCTGGTTAAGAATAACCGAAAATGGGTAGAAGGTAAACTTGCTACAGATCCTCAATATTTTGAGAGATTAGCTAAAGGTCAAACCCCGCCAGTACTGTGGATTGGTTGTGCAGACAGCCGTGTTCCAGCAAATGAAATTATTGGAGCAGAACCGGGAGAGGTTTTTGTTCACCGTAATATTGCAAATATGGTAGTACATTCAGACATGAACATGCTAAGTGTTTTGGACTATGCGGTAAATGTTTTAAAAGTGAAGCATGTAATTGTATGTGGACATTACGGATGTGGGGGTGTAAATGCTGCTATGGACAACAAATCAATCGGGTTGATAGATAACTGGATTAGACACATAAAAGCCATTTATAGACTTCATAAGAAGGAATTGGATGGTATTGAAGATAAACAGGAACGTTTTGACAGATTTGTGGAGCTTAACGTGAAAGAACAGGTATATGATCTTGCAAAAACTTCTATAGTTCAGGGAGCTTGGGAGAACAATCAGGATTTAGAAGTTCATGGATGGGTTTATGGGGTAGGATCTGGAATAATCAAAGATCTACAGGTAAACATCAGCAGCAATTCGCAATTAGATGAAGTATATCAATTAGATTTTTAAATAAAAATCCCAATTGTTTACTGTTTGTTTGGGATCATAAAGGGTCGTTATCAATCTTGATAGCGATCTTTTTATTTTATTCTGAATCTACTTCCTCTTCATTATTTAATATGTTGAGGTCTTTAGCTTCCTCGATAATTGCAGGAATAAGAGCTGGGGCTAAACTTCTTACCGGTACATACAGAACAGATTCCTCAAGGGTTTGTTTATCTACTATTTCAAAAGATTCCTGAGTGCTGCTAAAGAACATCATAATAACGCTAGTTATAAAAGCCACTTTAATTATTCCAAAAGCAGCACCCAGCAATTTATTGATCAGTCCTAAAAACACCAAATTTGCTACTTTGGTAAGCGCTTTTCCTGCCCAGGAAATTGTAAAGGCAATCAATATAAAAGTGATTGCGAATGAAAATAGGTTGATGAGTTGCAGGTCCCAATCTGTTATAGATGCCAGATAGTTACTAATATTATGAGAAAAATAAACCGCTCCATAAATTCCGGCAACAAAGGCAACCAGGGAGGCAAGTTCTGCTAAAAATCCACGGAATAATCCGCGAACAAGACCATAAAGCAATATTACGGTTAAAACTATATCAACAATATTCATGTTTTAAAGATAGTATTTACAAAATCTAAGATACGTATCTTTGCGCAATGGCAAGAGATGAACAATTAAAAGAACGTTGGGGAGTATTGCAAAGAAAACTTTCCGATCAATTCGCAGATGGAGATTTACTGGATTTAGACGCCGTAATTTATCTTATAGGAGTACAGGAACTGGGACAACCACATAAAAAATTCAAAAAAGATCATAAGTTAGATCTTATGCATATTGCAATTTGTAGATTGTTGGAACCTTACGGGTACTATCAATTTGATTTTGTAGATGAAGATGGTTGGCCTCATTATAAGATCTTAGAAGTTTTACCCAATCTTAAAGCAGGAGAACAATCGGTTTTAATGAAAGAAGCTATTGTTCAATATTTTTTAGAAAAGGATTATATACAATAAGAGAAGATGTTGATAGGCTAAAAGCACATTTTTGCTAAATTTGCCATCTTTAAAGAAATGAATTCATGATTGATAAGATAAAGGAACATATAGCTCAGGTTGAGAATTTTCAAGCTGGAACTAAAGAAGAATTAGAAACCTTCCGAATTAAATATTTGGGGAAAAAAGGTTTGCTAAATGAATTCTTTGCTGAGTTTAAAAATGTTCCTAACGATCAAAAAAAGGATTTTGGACAGGCTATAAATACCTTAAAAAATTCGGCTCAGGATAAAGTTGCGCAGTTAAAAGAAACTTTAGAAGGGCAGAAAGAAGAAAAGGGAGTTTATGGTGATTTAACCAGACCTTCAGATCCTATTGAAATTGGATCTAGACATCCTATTTCTATCGTAAAGAATCAAATTATAGAGATCTTTTCTAATATAGGTTTTAATGTTTCAGAAGGACCGGAAATAGAAGACGATTGGCATAATTTTACGGCCTTGAATCTTCCGGAATATCACCCGGCAAGAGACATGCAGGATACTTTCTTTATTCAAACAGATCCGGATATCTTATTGCGTACGCATACCTCATCGGTACAAGTGCGATATATGGAGAACAATAAGCCTCCAATTAGAACAATCTCTCCGGGACGTGTTTTTAGAAATGAAGCAATTTCAGCGAGATCACATTGTATCTTTCACCAGGTGGAAGGATTGTATATAGATAAAGATGTTTCGTTTGCAGATCTAAAGCAAACGCTTTTATACTTTACCAAGCAAATGTTCGGGAAGTCTAAGATTAGACTAAGACCTTCTTATTTTCCATTTACAGAGCCAAGTGCCGAAGTAGATATTTATTGGGGACTAGAAACCGAAACCGATTACCGAATTACCAAAGGAACCGGCTGGTTAGAAATTATGGGCTGCGGAATGGTAGATCCAAATGTGCTTAAAAATTGCGGGATAGACCCTACAGAATATACCGGATTTGCGTTTGGTATGGGAATAGAGCGTATTGCCATGTTATTATATCAAATTGGAGATATACGTATGTTTTATGAAAATGACGTACGCTTCTTAGAACAATTCAAATCATCTTTATAATATGAAAAAACTCGGCTTTTTTGTCCTGGCAATTATAATTTTTGCCATTATTCTTTACGTAACATTTATTATAGCCGTGGTTAAGGTGATAGTAGGAGGTATTCTATTTGTAGCAGCAGCTATTTTTCTTACAGTCATCTATTATAAAATAAAACACAAGTTACAATAGTTTGAAAAAAGATATTGAAATTCCAAAAGTAGAAGATGTATACGTTGCTGCAGTGCGTGAAAAGCATGCAGAATATCAAACTATGGATTGGAATGCCTATATTATAAACGATAGAGATATTCCGTCTAGAAATGGTGCTTATTGGTAACCAGAGGTTATGATGAGCAGGATACAACCTCTACAATGAGACATTCTATAAAGGTGTTGCCTGCAAAATCTTTTGCCAAGATCGAATTCCTACAGGATAATGTTCTAAAGCTGAACAATGAGTTTGCAGTTACATTTTTTGCTGATGGTAAGATGTATGAAAGAACTTATGTTTTTGAGAAAAATACTATAGCTGAAGCAGACGTAAAAGAACTTCCTGTAATGATCCAAAAAGGAATTTTGGCGAACTAGAAATTTTATAAAATAAAAAAAGGCCGTAGCTCTTAGAACTACGGCCTTTTTTATTTGCAAACTAACCTATTTTAATTTGTTTGAAGTGTCTTTAAAGTTTCCTTTAATAGTTACACCGCTACCTTTTGAAACTCTTCCGTAAACGTGTACACTTGAGTTTTCACCAATAAATTCTAAGGTTGCTCCGCTGTTTAAATTAAGATCTCCATAAACCACAAGACTTCCTTCAATTCTTAAAACAGATTTAGAATTTATAACAAGATTCTCATTCTTTCCATATTCTCCAACAGCAAATGCTCCGCTAATATTAGATTCAGAAAAACTATTGAAGTTCACACTTTTCTCAACGTTTAAAGATCCACAGAAAGAAAATTCTCCACCTACGTTTAAATGTTTAAGAGTAAGAGCGCCGCTGTACGCAGCTTTTTCATTAGAATTCACGTTTAAGTTTGAATTTCCTTTATATTCTTCAAATTCTGAACAGTTAAGGAAGGTTGTAGTTGCAGCAACTTCAGATCTGCTCATTTTTAAGATTCTCATTCCTCCGGTTCCTGAAGCAACAAAAATATAATCTCCAACTGCTTTTACGTAATTGGAAGATCCGTTAAGATCTGCTAAACCTTCTTCTAAAAGCACATTATTAGCGTCTAACTTAGAAACTCCAAGTCCTGCACCTCCATTAGCCATAAAAATAAATCCGTCGGCTAAAGCCACCGCATTGGTTACTTTATCTTCAGAACTTACTACAGCATCTGGCACTAGTTGAATTGGAAGTCTGCTAATCATATTTCCTGTGGAAGAGTTATAAATTCCAACTCCGTTAGGTCCTTCAGAAACCATCACATTTTCTCCATAAAAACTGATAGTTCTTTTAGATTCTTCAGTTAATCCAGAAATTGCGATACTCTTTTCTACTCCAAAATCAGAATTTAAAAGCATCAGTCCATTATCCCCGCTTAATACTGCTAATTTCCCGTTAGAATAAGCGGCAGATCTTAAGTCTGGAAATTCATTTTCGGTAAGGGTTTCAAAAGCATCATGCACCTGCATTGAATTTATAAGAACCCAAGAATTCCATTGATCCCTGTTAATGCAAGAAAACTGTCGTTATAAGCTAAAATATCTACTCCGGTATTTCCGGTAATTTCGTTTTGGGTGGTAAATTCTGAAGTGAATTCTCCATTGGCAGTTTTTACATGACCAATCATAGCATGATTTCCACCGGCAAGTCCATCATCATAAGCTCCGGTGAAATAGATGCTGTTATTTTTAAAGAAGATACCATTAACATCTGCAGCTGCTGTAGTCATTCTACTAACCACCACCGGGTTAAATTTATCGCTGATATCTATAATATCTATCCCTCCTAAATAGGTTTCTCCTTCTTTATTGTAAGATACATATGCATAATCTCCGCTAATATCTACATGATCTGCACGCATGGCCTGCCCGTTAAGTACGGGAGCATCTACACTTGCAATTTGTTCTAAAGCAATATTAGAAACCTGAGGAGTATCATCTCCTGCAGATTGACGATTTTTAGTTTTGGTAATACTTAATACAGAAACAACTCCAGCATCATTTAAATTGATGGCTTTGCCAAGTTCTCCTGAATCTGTAGTTACTTTAAAATCGCTGTTTTGAATTTGATCTGGATTGTCTTGAGGGGTATCTGAAGAACAAGATGCAATCAATAGGGAGGCGAATACGCCTAAGCCTAGTAGTCTTTTATTCATATGTGTAAGTAGGTTAAAAATTAAATTTGGTAAGTAAACATAGGTAATTAATTGAAATGCAATCTATAAGGATTGAATTATTCGTTGAAATAACCAATTTTGACTATGAAATTCACAAACTTGAAAGATTAATCTTACGTTTTTAGATGTTTTTACCTCTTTTAGGCAAATTCATAACTACTACAGCTAGTAAGATGATGATAATCCCTATCCATTGATAAACATTTACCACTTCATTTAATAAAACATAAGCCATAAGTACAGCTACCGGAAGTTCTACAGATGAAATTATAGCACCAAGACCCACATTAATCTTTGGCATTCCAGCTGTAAATAAAATAGGAGGTAAGATGGTGCCAAAAAGCGCCAATAAAGGTCCCCACCATTTAAAGATCTCAAAATTAAATTGTTCTATAAGATAGGGTGCACAAATAATACTTACCACAATTGTTCCTCCCAACATCATCCATAAACTTCTTCTTAACGAATGTAATTGCAGCGCCACTGTATTTGAAGTATAGATTGTTACGGTATAAGAAATAGCAGCTAATAATCCCCAGCCTATTCCTCTCCAATCTAATTCTATATCGCTCATTAGCATATTTGTTGCTAATACTGTACCGGTTAGAATAACTATTACAGCTACTATTTTCTGCGCTGAAGGTTTCTTCTTGGCAAAAACAGATTCTAAGAATACCCCCATCCAAACACTTTGCATTAAAAGAACAATTCCAATAGATACCGGTATATATCTTACAGCCAGATAATAAAAGGTACTTGTAAGACCTAAAGAAGTTCCGGCAAGCATCAGCTTTAAAATGCTCTTGGATTTAGGTTCTATATGTTCTGTTTTCTTTCCTTTTACAAATAATAGATTGATGATTATCAAGCCAAATAAACCTAATATCATCTGAGAAAAGGTGATCTCGTAAGAAGTGAAATTTTCGGCATAAGCCATTTTCACGAACGTTGTGAGCATTCCATAGCTAGAAGCTCCTAAGGCAACCAAAAGGCTCCCCTTGAGTATTGAATTCTTCATGTAAGTAGTAAGCGACAGGAGAAAATCCTGTTTTTAGAATGATTTTGTACTAATTCAGTTTTTCTGCAAGTTTATTAAATACCTTTTTAGGATTCTTGCCTTCATATAGAATATCGTACACTGCATTAATTATTGGAGTTTTTGCTCCTTTTTCTTTATTGATCTTATAAGCACTTTCTGTAGCGTAGTAACCTTCTGCAACCATGCTCATTTCCATTTGTGCACTTTTAACGGTATAACCTTTACCAATCATGTTCCCAAACATCCTGTTACGGCTAAATACAGAATATCCCGTAACTAAAAGATCGCCTAAGTAAGCAGAATCATTAATGTTACGTTTCATTTTATGCACTTTCTTGATGAATTTCTTCATCTCTCTAATAGCATTGCTCATCAGAACGCTCTGAAAGTTATCTCCATAACCCAAACCATGCGCAATACCTGCAGCAATGGCGTAAATATTCTTTAGCATTGCAGCATATTCTGTTCCTGTAACATCATCGCTGGTTTTACAGGTAATATAATCGCTTTGAAGGTGATCTGCCATGATCTTTGCCTTTGCTTCATCCTGGCAGGCAATGGTTAAATAAGAAAGTCTTTCCAGCGCCACTTCTTCTGCATGACATGGCCCCGTTATTACCCCAAAATTCTCATCTAATACTCCGTATTCCTGGTTAAAATGTTCTCCAACAATAAGGCTGCTTTCCGGCACGATACCTTTAATTGCAGAAAATATGACCTTGTCTTTCAGGGAAACAGTAAGTTGATCTAATTCTTTCTTAACGAATGCTGAAGGAATTGCAAAGATCAAATAATCTGAAGCAGCAACAATTTCATTTATATCACTACTCAAATTCAATTGGTTAACATCAAATTCTACCGAACTAAGGTAGTTAGGATTGTGATCTTGAGTTCTAATATGTTCTATGGCAGTCTTGCTGCGCATATACCAATTTATAGTATCAAGATTTTCGGTAAGCATCTTAACTATTGCGGTAGCCCAGCTTCCGCCACCAATAACACCAAATTTTGGAGAGTTTGTCATATCAAATTAATTCGCTTCAAAAATACATAAATTTAAAAGAATTCGAAGAATCGTAAATTTTATTAGCATTAATTGCAATGATATGCGATATTCTGCGTTAGATTATCGAGAAAGGGTTTTAAGAACCTTATTATCATATTTATTTTAGTTTTTTGGGTTGGTTATTTAGTAAAACAGCATTGCAGATTTATTTGTAGTGCTGTTTTTCTTTTTAGCTTTCAATAACAAAACTTTAATATTTTATACTGAAAAAATTGAATGCCCCTATTGTAAATTAGGTTAAACAAAAAAAATCAAACTATGGGATTATTTAATTTTATTAAGAGTGCTGGAGAAAAACTTTTTGGTAAGGATAAAGAGACTAAAAAACCTACGCCGGAGGTATCAAAAGATAACACTAAAAAAGAACATGACGAAAATGTAAAGGTTGCCTCTAGACTTGAAGAAACTATTCATGATCTTAATCTAAAAGTTAGTAATCTTAACGTTACTATTGAAGGTGAAAAAGCTACTGTTTCTGGATTGGCTTACGATCAATCTAACAAAGAGAAGATCGTACTTGTGGTTGGAAATGTTGAGGGTATTTCTCAAGTTCAGGATAATTTAGAAGTTGAAAATAAAGAGCCGGAATCTGTTTTTCATACGGTAGAAAGAGGAGATACTTTAAGCAAGATAGCGAAGGAGCATTATGGTAATGCTAATAAATATAATGTGATTTTTGAAGCTAATAAACCAATGCTTAAAGATCCAGATAAAATTTATCCAGGACAAGTGTTAAGAATTCCTGCATTAGAGAAATAATTTGTATCTTAGGAAGACTAAGAAAAAAGGAACTGTTTAAAAAGTTTGCGAGTATTACATTGAGCGCAGTCGAAGTGCAAAGTTATTGTTCCACAATGAAAAAAGTAGGTTCATTTAACTCAACCGAATACTCAAAATGATTTTTTAAACAGTTTTTTTTATTTGTAAAAATTCATCCTGTCGGCATATTCCCAAACTTTCTCGGGTAACATTGGCCTAATATTCTTTCTTTCCTGAATTGCTTTTCTTATAAAAGTTGATGATAACTCTATAATAGGTGCGTCTACTCTTGTAATCTTTGGATGATCTTTAAACTGATTTTCTACAATTCCTCCAGAAATTCTTGGATATACATAGATAGAATGCCTTTCCAGGATCACTTCATAATTCTTCCATTTATGGAAACTCTTCAAATTATCTTCTCCCATGATCAAAGAAAAATCAACAGTAGGATGTTTCTCTTCTAAAGCGATTAATGTAGTAGTAGTATAATTTGGTTGAGGTAGATTAAATTCAATATCGCTAGGCTTTAATTTTTCATAATCTTCACAAGCCAGGAACACCATTTCTAGTCGATGATGATTTTCTAGCAGGCTGCTTTTCTTTTTGAAAGGATTATGTGGAGTAACAACCATCCAGATCTCATCTAGATCTGAAAACTCCGCCATATAATTGGCAATAATTAAATGGCCAATATGAATTGGGTTAAAAGTGCCAAAATATAAGCCTACTTTCTTTTTCATGATTGTTCCACATTTGCTCCTACAAAAGTAGAAACCAGATGATATGCTTCATCTAAAGCGGTTTGCAAATGAATATTCTCTATAATAAAATCAAACTGAGGCGCTGTAGCAAGTTCTATAGATGCCTTTGCAACTCTCATATTTATCTTATCATCAGATTCTGTCTTTCTCTTTTTCAGTCTTATCTTAAGCTCTTCAATACTTGGGGGCTTTACAAAAACAGCAAGAGTTTGTTCCGGATAGATATTTTTAATGTCTAAGTCCGCCAACTACATCAATATCAAAAATTACATGTTTCCCGTGAGACCAGATGCGTTCTATTTCGGCTTTTAGCGTTCCATAGAAATTATCTCTATATACTTCTTCCCACTCCAAAAATTCATCATTCTTGATCTTTTTCTTGAAATCTGAAAGGTTTAAAAAATAATAATCTTTACCATCTACTTCTTCCGGTCTTGGAGATCTGGAGGTTGCAGAAATTGAAAATTCCAGATTTAGTTCTGGTTTCGCTAATAAATATTGTACGATGGTGGTTTTCCCCGAGCCCGAAGGTGCAGAAAAAACTATAAGCTTACCGGTGTTCATTAAAGTACGTTTAAAAGTTGTTCTTTGATCTTCTCTAATTCGTCTTTCATTTGCACCACCAGCTGTTGCATAGGGGCATAGTTGGATTTACTTCCAATGGTATTAATCTCTCTTCCCATTTCCTGAGAAATGAAACCAAGTTTTCTACCATTAGAATCTTCAGAATCTATGGCTTCTTTAAAATAATCAAGGTGATTATTCAATCTTACTTTTTCTTCAGTAATATCAAATTTCTCGATATAAAACATCAACTCCTGTTCAAACCTATTTTCATCTACTTTCTCCTTAAGCTCTGCAACTCCTTTTCTAAGTCGCTCTTTCACGCCGGCAATCCTTTCTGGATCCATTGCAATGATCTCTTCCAGTAGTTTTTCTATATTTTCTATTCTTAGCTTCAAATCTTTTTCAAGAGCATTTCCCTCGTCAGATCTAAAATTGTTGATCTCAACCAAAGCTTCTTTTACAGCCTCTTCAATAGAAGCAAACTCAGTTTCATCAATTTCATCACGATCCGTCTTTAAAGCGTCTGGCATTCTAACAGCCATTTTTAATAACTCGGTTTCATCGCCATTAGAAATCTCTCTAAGCTGATTCATGTACTTTTTAACCACTGCGGGATTGATAGAAGCTGTAGTTTCTTCTCCGGTAACTTCTACATACAGAGAAAAATCAACCTTTCCGCGGGTAAGTGCATTACCAATTAGATTACGCAAAGGCAATTCTTTTTCGCGGTATTGACCCGGGATTCTGGCATTTAAGTCTAAATTTTTGCTGTTAAGCGACTTAATTTCTACGGTGATCTTTTTGGATGGAAGTTGTAAAAGGCTTTTCCCAAACCCGGTCATTGATTGAATCATGCTTGATTTTTAAAAGGTTGCGCAAAGATAATCAAATCTTCAGCAGCACAAAGAAACTTCGGGAAAGTATGCTAAATATAGGATTTTATAAACTCTAAAGCACTTTCTTCAGAATAGGTATGTTCTTTCTTCTGAAGAAATCCTACATGCCCGCCATAATCTGGCATTTCCAGATAAAAATTAGGCATTTCTTTTCGGCGATTCTATCGGGTAACAAGAATCAGATAAAAACTCATCATTCTTGGCGTTGATGAGAAGTGTTGGGATTTTGATATTTTCTATAAAATTAAGAGCGCTGCTTTTAGCGTAATAATCTGAAGCATCTTCAAATCCATGTGCTTTGCTGGTGTAAAGATCGTCTATAGAAACCAGCGTCTTACAAGAATCTATTTTGGCTCTTTCTAATTCATTAGGAAATTTTCCTTCTCTTAAATACAGCTGCTCCTTCAATTTCTTTACAAAGCGTTTAGAATATAAACTGTTCTTAGATTCTGCCAGTTTTTCACAAGATCCTGCAAGATCTATTGGGGTAGAAACGGCAACTGCTGCTACTACTTCCTTAGGAATTTCATTACCTTCTCCTAAATATTTTAGTACCACATTACCGCCTAAGCTAAAACCATTTAAAGCTAAATGAGTATACTTATTTTTTGAAAGTATTGCTGTAATTACTTCTTTTAGATCTTCACTTGCCCCTGCATTATAAGATCTATAAAGCCTATTCATCTCCCCACTGCAACCTCGAAAATTTACTGCAGCAACATCCCATCCGTTCTTATTAAAAAGTTTTGCTAGCCCAGTTATGTATGGGCGTTGGGCATTTCCTTCCAGCCCATGAAGTACTATTAATACTTTATCTGACTTTTCTTTAACTGAAAAGCTCCAATCCAGATCCAGAAAATCTCCATCTTCCAACTCTAATCTTTCGCGTTGTTGCTTAATTCCATTTACTTTTCTAAAAACAGATGTGTAGATGGTTGAAATATGATAATTTCTGAAAAAATAAGAGGGACGATAATTACTTTTGATTAGTGGCATATCAGCAAATTTCGCAAAAAATATGTCGTTAGCATGCGTTAAACCTAATTTAAAATGCTATGCATGCATACTATTTATTTGTAATTTTATCAAAAATTGAAAATATGTACACGAAAGAATTTGATATAAGATGGAGTGATATAGATGCTAACAGACATTTAGCAAATACCGCATACATCAATTTTATGAGTCACACCAGAATGGGATTCTTAATGGAAAATGGTTTCGGCCAGAAAGAGATGGCAGCTCATAACCTTGGCCCCGTAGTATTTTATGAGCATGTATATTACTTTAAAGAAGTTTTTGCAGGAAAACCTGTAAAGGTTAGTCTTGAATTAAAAGGACTTTCTGAAGACGGAATGTACTTTGAATTCATTCATAATTTTTATGACCATAAAGGACGAAATTTTGCCAGTTGTGAAATGATGGGGGCCTGGATAGATCTCAAAGAGCGTAAATTAACAGGCTTGCCTAAAGAACTGTATGATAATCTAGATCATCTTAAACACACCGAAGATTTTAAAGTATTAACAAAAGAAGATACTCGTAGGTTTGGAAAAAAACCTAAAGATCTTGTGGTTCGGTTTAGAAGTCTTAGGTTTTTTAGTTACCATATAAACCCCTGCAAATACAAGAATGCGGCTACAACCTTAACAGTATCTAAAGAGTCTGCACCGGTGCCAACTGCAAAAATTATTGCAATTAGCGGTTGCAAGTAGATAAAGGCACTAATAGTAGATGCCGAGAGTTCTTTAAGCGCAAAAATGTTTAAAAGATAAGTTGCAAAGGTAGTTCCTAATACTACAAATCCCATTTTCCAAATGGCCTCAAAGGGGAGAGAAGTCCATTCTACTTCTCTAAATTCAGAAATTGTAATTGGGAAATTGATAATGATAGCAAAAAGAAAAAGCCATTTCATTAAGGTAAATGGATGATATTTTGCCGTTAACGGTTTAACTAGAATTAAATAAAGCCCGTAAGAAAAAGCATTAATTATAAAGAAAAAATTTCCCAAAGGAATGTTGGGAGCGTTGGTGGTATGTTGCACTACTAAATAATATTAAAGTTAATGCGCCTCCAAGACCTACAATGATTCCTATAATTTTTAAGGGTGTGATTTTTTCTTTTATTAGAATTGCCGCTAATATCAATACCAAGATTGGAGAAACGGTAATGATCACCGAGCTGTTAATGGGAGTAGATAAGCTTAATCCCTTAAAGAAAAGCAACATGTTAATTACCATTCCAAAAATTGCACATCCCACAATTCTTGGCCAATCTGAATTCGAAATCTTTTCTTTTGGTCCCCAAAAACTAATCAACCAAAATAAGAGAGCTGCACCCGTTACTCTTAAAAGAATGAATCCAAAAGGTTGAATATAAATTGGCATCAGGCCTTTTGCTATGGTGTGATTCACTCCATAAATAGTGCTGGCACCAATTGCCGCCAGGATGGCGAGCATTCGTTTATCCATGAATAGATTTTTTCGCTGCCGCTACGGTTTTTTTGGAATTACCTATAAAGATCTCATCATTATTAATAATCACAGGTCGCTTTAAAAAAGTATAATGCTCTAAGATCAAATTTTTATAGCGGTCTTCGGTTAGCTCTTCATTTTTAAGCTCCTTTTCTTTATAAAGTCTTGCTCTTTTGCTGAAAAGGGATTCATAACTCCCAGCAAGTTCTCTCATTTCATCTATTTGATCTTCAGTAATTTCTTCTTCTTTAATATCTTGAAGTATAAATGATGAAGGAGCCTCGATCTCTTTTAATATCTTTTTGCAAGTTCCGCAGGTAGATAAATGATAAATTTTCTTCATGATTTACTTTTTTGAATTTGAAATAAAATTACTGGTACTTAAGACCAGAACTCTAATTGATATTTGTCTTTTTAGAGAATCTTCATATAACTTTGAGCTTTTTCCAGAGGGATCTCTAGCTGAATTCCTCCTTCTGCATAAGAAGCTACTTCGTATGCATTATATCTTAAAATAACCTTATTCTTTAATATCCCAATATTTTGAGGAAGCTGAAATTCATCATTTTCAAAGAAAAATCCGGTGCTATTTATAGATTCATTTTCTGGAATATCGTTTTTCTTTCTGAAGAGTTTTTCAGCATACGCTTTAAAATCTGAATTAAAAATCTCATCGGTTTTAAGTAGATCTCCGGTTTCAGGATCAAAATTTAAGAAAGTTACACTGGTATATCCATGTGCTCCTCCTGTAAATAATGCGAGTTTGTATTTAATTGAAATCACTTCTGGAGTTTCATTTACCATTTCTCCTTCAACAGATGCTTCCCACGGAATGTTATATTCTGGAAATTCTTTGGCTGAAGCTTCGTAGTTGTCCATAAATTTTTGAACTAAAGCTTCCAGGGTATTGATATCTTCTTCTTCCTGATAATCTACCAGATTAATAATATGCTCTTCAATATGATGATTCATCACCTGGCTAACATTCCCTGTATTATCTGCCATTGGAGTATGAATACTTATAAATGCGCAGTTTTCTTCATCTGGAACACAGTTGGTTTCAGAAACTTGATCTAATGCGATCTCTTCAAAAGTCAATTCAGGTTTTTCATTTTTACAGCCCACAAGTATCACAAGGATTAGAAGGGGTAAAAGCAGTTTTTTCACGATATCTTTACGTTGTTAAATTGGCGGTAAAGGTACGTGCTATTTTGTCAATCCCCAATATGAGCATTACATTTACATTAAATATTTAATTATGAAATTCAACACCAAAACCATACATGGAGGCCAGCATAATGTAGATCCTGCATATGGGTCTGTAATGCCTCCAATTTATCAAACAAGTACCTATTCTCAAACCACTCCCGGAGGTCATAAAGGTTATGAATATTCCCGAAGTGCTAACCCCACCAGAACAGCATTAGAAAATGCACTGGCGAGTATTGAGAATGGTAAATTTGGTTTAGCTTTTGGATCTGGACTTGCGGCTATAGATGCGGTGATGAAACTCTTTAAGCCTGGGGATGAAATTATTTCTACAAACGATCTTTATGGAGGTTCTTATAGACTTTTTACAAAGATCTTTGAAGGTTTAGGTCTTAAATTCCGTTTTGTTGGAATGCAGGACGCTTCTAAAATTGAAGAGTTTATTAATGATAATACCAAGTTGATTTGGGTGGAAACGCCAACCAACCCAATGATGAATATTATAGATATTGAAGCAGTCTCCAAAATAGCTAAAAAGCATAAAGTGTTGATGGCCGTAGATAATACTTTTGCTACTCCCTACCTGCAACAACCATTAGATCTAGGTGCAGATATAGTTATGCATAGTGCAACAAAATATCTTGGCGGACATAGTGATGTAGTTATGGGATCTTTGGTGGTGAAAGATAAAGAACTTGCAGATAAATTATATTTCATTCAAAATGCCAGCGGAGCTATTGCCGGGCCCATGGATAGCTTCCTGGTGTTAAGAGGAATTAAAACATTGCACATCCGCATGCAAAGACATTGTGAAAATGGAGAAAAAGTTGCAAACTTTTTAAAATCTCATCCTAAAGTAGATAAAGTTTATTGGCCAGGCTTTGAAGATCACCCTAATCATGAAATAGCTAAAAAACAAATGTCTGGATTTGGAGGAATGATCTCTTTTACAACTTCAGATAATTCATTACAAGGCGCAGTAAATGTTGTAGAAAAATTGAAGGTGTTCACTTTGGCGGAATCTCTTGGCGGAGTAGAATCTTTAGCCGGACATCCTGCAAGTATGACTCATGCTTCTATTCCAAAAGAAGAGCGAGAAAAAACGGGAATTGTAGATTCTTTAATTAGATTGAGTGTAGGTATTGAAGATGAAGAGGATCTAATTGCAGATCTAAAACAAGCTTTAGGATAAGTAAATAAAATTATATTGAAAGACCTTGGAAAATTCCGGGGTTTCTTTATGCAATAAAATCACCTTAAAAATCCAGGTAATAAATGTAGCCAACATTAAGCCATAAGATCCAATCTTTAGCTTTGTTTTGAGGCGCGTCTATATTGAGGCCATCAAGCCAATCGGTATTATAATAGTTCCATCGGGCTTCTGCAGCAAGATCGCTAGATTTAGTTAACTTATAACGAAATCCCGCACTAGCAGTAACGGCCCAGGTAGAACCATTTGAAAAATCCATTCCATCTACAAAGGTTGGGAACACGTTAATAGGATCTTCTAACGAGCCAAAATCTGAATAGGCGCTTGGTTGATAATTCACAAAGTGAAATCCTAAACTCGCAAAAGGGGAAAACAGATAAGAAAATGCGGTATAATCTCTAATGCTTAAAGGATAGTATTCTAAAGAAGCACCAATTTCTATAACCTGAGACTCCCCGTGCATTGCACTTAAAAGCTTTCCGCCCAGGTTATTCTTTGAGGCAACAGGACCAAAATGTTCTAGTTTAGATTTGAAATAATCTATTTCGGTTCGAATTTTAAAATGATCGTTAAAGTAACGATCTCGGGTATAACAACTGCATTCTGCTCTATATGCAAAATTCATATAATGTACCAATCCAACGCCGTAACCAGAGTTACTCACATTGTTTTGTATGTCCCATCTTTCCCCATAATCTGTAAAAAAAGAAGCTGGGCCCACCAATACTCCAATTTCATGGGAAATACCGAGTTGAGCATAAGCTCTTTCTTTAGCAAATATAAAGAGAGAGAAAAAGAGAAAAATTGATACGGATTTCACCATATAATGGGCATTGACGTCCAAACAAATATATAAAATACTAGTTAACGAAATATTAGCTTTTTCTTTTAATCGAGAAGTCCTGACTTTGAAGGCGTTAATTTTATATCAAAATGCGAAAAAGAGGCTTACTTCATCATATTCCTATTATATTTGCATAAAATTACGAAAACGTTATAATTAATAATATTAGCACTACATTATGGAGAAAAGTGTAAAAGATTTTTTAGATGTTGTTTCTAAAAGAAATCAGAACGAACCGGAATTCATGCAAGCTGTACATGAGGTTGCAGAAACGGTGATCCCATTTATCGAAAAAAATAAAAAATATCAAAATGCGATGTTGCTGGAGCGCATGGTGGAGCCAGAGCGCGTTATCATGTTTCGTGTGCCTTGGATAGATGATGAGGGAAAAACTCAGATCAACAGAGGTTTCAGAATTCAAATGAACTCTGCAATTGGACCATACAAAGGTGGATTGCGTTTTCACCCAACAGTTAATCTTAAGTGTGCTTAAATTTCTTGCTTTTGAGCAGGTATTTAAAAACAGCCTTACAACATTACCTATGGGTGGTGGTAAAGGTGGATCAGATTTTGACCCAAAAGGAAAATCTGATAATGAAGTGATGAAGTTTTGCCAGAGTTTTATGACAGAACTACAACGCCATATTGGAGCAGATACAGATGTACCTGCAGGAGATATTGGAGTTGGAGGTCGTGAAATTGGTTTCTTATTTGGGCAATACAAACGTATTAGAAATGAATTTACAGGGATTCTAACTGGAAAAGGACGTTCTTATGGAGGTTCTTTAATTCGTCCTGAAGCAACAGGTTATGGAAATGTTTATTTCGCTCAAAACATGTTGGCTTTAAAAGGAGAGAAGTTAGAAGGAAAAACCGTGGTTGTTTCTGGTTCTGGAAACGTGGCACAATATGCTGCTGAAAAGGCAACTCAATTAGGAGCAAAAGTGATCACTATGTCAGATTCTGGAGGATATATTCTTGATGAAGCTGGTATTGATGAAGAAAAATTAGCTTTTGTCATGGATCTTAAGAACGTGAAAAGAGGAAGAATTAGCGAATATGTAGATAAATACTCTAGCGCTAAATATTTTGAAGGAAAAACTCCTTGGGAAGTTAAGTGTGATGTAGCATTGCCTTGTGCAACTCAAAATGAGTTACATGAAGAGGATGCAAAAATGTTGGTAGACAACGGTTGTAAGTTGGTAGGAGAAGGTGCAAATATGCCTTGTACTCCAGAAGCTATTGAGGTTTTCCAAAAAGCTAAAGTCTTGTTCTCTCCAGGAAAAGCATCTAACGCAGGGGGTGTTGCCACTTCAGGTTTAGAGATGTCTCAAAACTCTATGAGATATAACTGGACTTCAGAAGAAGTAGACAAAAAACTTCATGAGATCATGAAAAACATCCATGACGCTTGTGTTGAGTATGGAAGTGATGACAATGGTCATGTAGATTACGTAAAAGGAGCAAACATTGCCGGTTTCGTTAAAGTTGCCGATGCTATGTTAGCACAAGGAGTGGTATAATAATCACTTTATATAATTTTCTAAAAAGCCACTGTAAAGTGGCTTTTTTGTTATCTTCAAACTTTAATCCCTCATTGAGGGTTTAGTTCCCCGAGGCTTGCCTCGAATTTTCAAAAGTATTTTCCAAATTGTACCTCGTGGCTTTGCCCAAAGGTTATTGATATTTTCTTCGATGCAAATTCATTCTGAAGCTATAGTTATAAGTGCTTTAAAGTATTCTGAAGCAGATCTTATTGTAAAATGTTACACGCAAACTAGCGGACTTAAAACCTATTTGCTTCGTGGAATCCTAAAATCTAAAAAAGGGAAGTTTAAAGCTTCCATGTTTCAGCCGTTCACTCAGCTGGAGATCCATGCCAATCATAAAGATAAAGGCACCTTGGAATATATGCAGGAAGCTAAAATTGTGTATACCTACCAATCTTTGCATACCAATATTGTTAAATCTACCCTTGTATTATTTCTTTCTGAAATCCTTCGGAATTCTATACAGGAAGAAGAGCAAAATGAAAGCCTATATCAATTCTTGAAATACAGCATGAATTGGCTGGATGAGCATGCTGAAATTGCGAATTTTCATTTGCTATTTATGCTGAAATTAACTCAGTATTTAGGATTTTATCCAGACGATTCAGATATGGAGCATCTGTATTTTAATATGCTGGAGGGAGTTTTTCAAGATTCTAAAACTAATAATTATTGCGTTCAAGGTTATAATGTAACCGTGCTTCAGCAATTCTTAAAGGCAAAATTTGAGGATATTCAGCATATTAAATTATCAAAAGAAAAAAGATCAGACTTTTTAGACATGATGATTCTTTATTTTCAGCTTCATATAGAGAGCTTTAAAAAGCCAAAATCTCTGGCTGTTTTCCAGGAGATCTTCAATTAAATTTATCTGTGTTTCGTTTAATTTGACTCTGATTTTTTTGTTTAAGGAAGTGGGTTAGTATTTTAATCATTTAGGCACTTTGGTTTTGCTAAAAAACATTATTTTCGCAACTCATAAGAAATTTTTATAGAATGAGCACAAAGTTCGCTGAATATAAAGGACTTGACTTGCCGAAAGTAGCAGAAGAAATTCTAGCGTACTGGCAAGAGAATGATATTTTTGAAAAGAGCGTAACTACACGTGAGGGCAAGGAGCCATTTGTGTTTTTTGAAGGACCACCTTCAGCAAATGGACTTCCGGGAATTCACCACGTGATGGCAAGAGCTATTAAAGATATTTTTTGCAGATATAAAACACAAAAAGGTTTTCAGGTTAAGAGAAAAGCAGGATGGGATACTCATGGTCTTCCGGTAGAGCTTGGAGTAGAGAAAGAACTTGGAATTACCAAAGAAGATATAGGAACAAAAATTAGTGTAGAGGAATACAACCTTGCATGTAAAAATGCGGTAATGCGATATACCGATGTTTGGAATGACCTTACCGAAAAAATGGGATATTGGGTAGATATGGATGATCCATATATTACCTATAAGCCAAAATACATGGAAACAGTTTGGTGGCTGCTTTCTGAAATTTATAAAAAAGGCCTTATTTACAAAGGTTACACCATTCAGCCATATTCGCCAAAAGCGGGAACAGGCTTGAGTTCTCATGAGTTAAATCAGCCGGGAACCTATCAAGATGTTACAGATACTACGGTAACGGCTATGTTTAAAACCAGGCCGGAAACCTTACCAGATTTCTTAAAAGATTTTTCTGAAAATCTATATTTGATAGCCTGGACAACCACTCCATGGACGTTGCCATCTAATACGGCATTAACAGTGGGGCCAAAAATCCAATATGTTACTGTAAAGACTTATAATCAATACACTTTTGAACCAATAACTATTATTGTTGCAAAAGATCTTGCAGAAAAACAATTCGATAAAAATTCATAAAGGTAGATTCTGAAGAAGGCTTAGCCGGTTATAAAGAAGGAGATAAAAAATTCCTTTCTTTATTGGCGATAGCTTTGTTGGGAAAGATTTGGTTGGGATAAAATATGAGCAATTAATGCCATATGCGCTTCCGTTTGAAAATCCTGAAAATGCCTTTAGAGTAATTTCTGGAGATTTTGTGACTACAGAAGATGGTACAGGAATCGTTCATACCTCACCAACTTTTGGTGCAGATGATGCTTTGGTGGCAAAACAAGCAAGCCCGGAAGTTCCGCCTTTATTGGTGAAAGATGAGAATGATAATTTAGTTCCGTTGGTAGATTTACAAGGTAAATTTCGCCCAGAAATGGGAGAATATGCCGGGAAGTATGTTAAGAATGAATATTATGACGATGGAAAAGCTCCAGAGAAATCTGTAGATGTAGAGATCGCCATTCAGTTAAAAGAAGAGAACAAAGCTTTTAAAGTAGAAAAATATGTTCACAGTTATCCAAATTGCTGGAGAACAGATAAGCCTATTTTATACTATCCTTTAGATTCCTGGTTCATTAAGGTGACCGATGTTAAGGATAGAATGTTTGAATTGAACAAGACCATCAACTGGAAACCTAAAGCTACCGGAGAAGGTAGATTTGGAAACTGGTTGGCAAATGCTAATGATTGGAACCTTTCTAGAAGTAGATATTGGGGAATTCCACTTCCTATCTGGAGAACAGAAGATGGAAGAGAAGAGATCATTATTGGTTCTATTAAAGAATTGAAAGCTGAAATGAAAAAATCTGTGGAAGCAGGTTTTATGAAAGAAGATATTTTTAAATTTTTGAAGTTGATAATATGAGTGAAGAGAACTACGATCAAGTAGATCTTCATAAAAATGTGGTAGATACTATTACGTTGGTTTCTGCTTCAGGAAAACCCATGAAACGTGAGTCAGACCTTATAGATGTTTGGTTTGATTCTGGTTCTATGCCTTATGCACAATGGCATTATCCGTTTGAAAAGCCTGAAGATGAAGGTTTGATGCAAGCAGATTTTATTGCAGAAGGAGTAGATCAAACTCGTGGTTGGTTTTATACCTTACATGCTATCGCTACTATGATTTTTGATGATGTAGCTTATAAAAATGTGGTTTCTAACGGACTTGTGCTGGATAAGAACGGGCAAAAAATGTCTAAGCGTTTAGGAAATGCTGCAGATCCTTTTGAAACTTTAGCTGCTTTTGGACCAGATGCTACCAGATGGTACATGATCTCCAATGCAAATCCTTGGGATAACCTGAAATTTGACTTAGAAGGAATTACAGAAGTAAGCCGAAAATTCTTCGGAACACTATATAATACCTATTCATTCTTTACGCTTTATGCCAACATAGACAACTTTACGTATAAAGAAGAAGATGTTGCATTAGAAGATCGTCCGGAAATAGACAGATGGATACTTTCAGAATTACATACCCTTATTAAGAAAGTTGATGAGTTTTATGCAGATTATGAGCCTACAAAAGCTACTAGAGCAATTTCAGAATATGTTCAGGAAAATTTAAGTAACTGGTTTGTAAGATTGAGCAGAAGACGTTTCTGGAAAGGCGATTATGAGCAAGATAAAATTTCAGCTTACCAAACTTTATATACTTGTTTGGTAACTGTTGCTAAATTAAGTGCTCCGGTGGCGCCATTTTTTATGGACAGACTCTATAAAGATCTAAATTCGGCAACAAATAAAGAAAAATTTGAGTCGGTACATTTATCAGAATATCCTAGTTATAACGAAGCTTTTGTAGATAAAGCGCTGGAACACAAGATGGAAAAGGCTCAAACCATTTCATCTTTGGTACTCTCTTTGCGTAAGAAAGAAATGATAAAGGTGAGACAACCGCTTCAAAGAATCATGATTCCTGTTTTAGATGATGCGCAAAAAGCAGAAATTGCGGCGGTAGAAGATCTTATAAAATCTGAAGTGAACGTAAAGGAAATTGAATTAATAGACGATGCTTCGGGTATTTTGGTTAAACAAGCCAAACCAAATTTTAAGGTTTTAGGACCAAGATTTGGTAAGGACATGAAAGCTGTAGTAAACGTTATTAATAATTTTACTGCAGATGATATATCAACATTAGAAAGAGAAGGGGAGCTAAATGTTGAAGTAAATTCAAAAATGATTAAATTAGCTCCGCAAGATGTGGAAATAACTTCTCAAGATATTGAAGGCTGGTTGGTTGCAAGCAGCGGAAATATTACAGTAGCTCTAGATGTACAAATTAGTGAAGAGCTTAAAATGGAAGGTATTGCCCGTGAATTGGTAAACAGAATTCAAAATCTTAGAAAAGATTCCGGATTTGAAGTTACCGACACGATAGACGTAACCCTACTGAAAAATAGTGTTGTCGAGGATGCTGTTTTAAACAATATTAAATATATTAAAACCGAGACATTAACTGCCAATCTCGAATTCGCAGACGTGATAACAGACGGTACCGAAGTTAGCTTTGACGATGTTGTTACAAAATTATGTGTCAAAAAACATTAAAACCCATGTCAACAGAAATTAAAGAACGTTACAGCGATGCAGATTTGGCAGAATTCAAAGAATTGATTCAAGCCAAAATTAGAAAGGCCCAGGAACAATTAGAGCTTTATAAAAGTTCTTATGTAAACAACGGGAACAACGGTACAGATGATACTTCTCCAACCTTCAAAGCTTTTGAAGAAGGAAGTGAAACTTTAAGCAAAGAGGCAAACTCTCAGCTTGCTATTCGTCAGGAGAAATTTATTAGAGATCTAAAAAATGCGCTGGTAAGAATAGAAAGTAAGACTTTCGGTATTTGTAGAGTAACTGGAAAATTAATTGCAAAAGAGCGATTAAAATTAGTTCCTCATGCTACTTTAAGTATAGAAGCTAAGAATTTACAGCGTTAAACGTTATTAATTTTATATACAAACAACGCTCCATCTGAGAATTTACAGAATGGAGCGTTTTTTGTTTCTTAGATGATATGAAGTATTTTTTCTCAGTCTTAATTTTCAGTTTGGTAATTACAACCGGATATTCTCAAAAGGTCTCCACCAGGATCTATGATGCCAAGAATATTCAGGAACTTTTTGTAAGTACAGATGAGGTTTATGAGATCATCATTAAAACTTCGAAGACAGATAAAATTACTCTTAGCTCTCATGCGGAAGGCGAATATTACAATGATATTTCTTTAAATGTAGAAGTGCAGAAGGATAGAATGCTGTTAACTTCAGCTTTTAACAAAGCCCTACAAGGAGGTTTTGATAAACTAAGCGCCCATAAGGTTTTTTCACTGGGACTTACTTTAGAAATTCCTGAAGGAATTGATGTGATTATTGAATCTAATATAGCCTCTGTAATTGCATCGGGAACTTTTAAAAATCTTCAAATACAGCTCCAATCGGGATATTGTAAGTTGGAGCCATTTCTTGGTAATGCCGTTATAAATACCTACAAAGGGGGTATCCAAGTTTCTACAAGCAATGCAAATATCAATGCGAAATCTAGAAATGGAAAGGTTGATATTCCTAAAGATTTAAGCGGAAATCATGAAATAAAACTCACTTCTATAGACGGAGATATAAGTGTAGTTAAAAACTAAATAATATTAGTATTTTTGAGCCTTCTATAATATTAATATTCCATGTCTTTAAAGAAAGCTAGTTTTATCATTATCCTGATCTTATTAATAGATCAGATCTCAAAAATATATGTCAAAACCCATTTTGTTTTAGGTGAAGAAGTAGGAGTTCTAAGTTGGTTTAGGATCTTGTTTGTAGAAAATGAAGGAATGGCTTGGGGCGCTAAGATCCCCGGAGAATATGGAAAATTATTGCTTACCCTGTTTAGACTAGGAGCAATTGCCGGAATTGGGTATTGGTTATGGGATTCGGTTAGAAAAAACGGATCTAGAATGCTCATCTTAGCGATCGCGTTTATTTTTGCAGGAGCCTTTGGTAATATTATAGATTCTGTTTTCTACGGAATGGTGTTTACAGATAGTTACGGACATGTAGCCGAATTTTTACCGGCAGGTGGAGGATATGGTACAATTTTTCACGGAAAAGTGGTAGACATGCTCTATTTCCCTTTATATGATGGAGTATTGCCTTCCTGGGTTCCAATTTGGGGTGGTAATCACTTTACTTTCTTTGAACCTGTTTTTAATATAGCAGATTCTGCAATAAGCGTAGGAGTAATCTTCTTGCTATTCTTCAACAAGAAAACATTTCCAAAGAAAGAGGAAACAACAAATAGCTAAATGCGTTAAGCTGCGCTAATATCTTTATCGAAGATGCGTTCAAATTTCTTCAATTCAATAGGTTTGATAAGATAATCTGTAACCATATTGAAAGATTTGGCTCTTTCTAGATCTCTTGGATCTATAGAAGAAGAAACCACATAAAGCGTGATCTTTTTGTCAAAGTTATTTTTGATCTTGATAAACTCGCTCAAAAATTCCCATCCGTCCATAACAGGCATATTCAAGTCTAAGAACATTATGTCTGGAAGTTTATCTTCGGTCATATTGGTTAAGATCACTTTAAAATAATCTAAAGCCTCCAAGCCATTTTTAAAAATCAGAAGATTTTCAGATAGTTTCTTAATTTCGATGATTTTCTTAACTAAGTTCACGTATATCTTATCATCATCGATGATACACGCTAGCTCTATTTTTTGCCCCATTTTCTAGCTCTAGAATTTTATTTTAAAAGTAGTCCCAATATTAACCGTACTGGTGACAGAAATAGTACCCCCCATTGTTTCCACCTGATTTTTGGTGATAAACAGGCCTATTCCTTTGGCATCTGGATTTCGATGAAAGGTCTTATACATCCCAAACATTCGTTCCCCGTATTGTTCCAGATCAATCCCCATTCCGTTATCGCTTATCTCCATAAATGCCTGTTCGTGAGAAAGGTATGTTTGGATAAAAATAACCGGTTTCCTACCCGGTTGTTTATAGCGAATTGCATTTGTAATTAAATTTAGCAAAATACTTTCAAGATATTCAGGAATATATTCAATTTCTTTTAGGGCAGAGAATTCTGAAATTATCTTGGCGCTTTCGCGATTTATAAGTGATGATACAGATGCCATTACCACGTTTAAAGAATCGGCGAATTTTACGCGTTTTCGTTCCTTAATTAGTACGCTTTCATGAGTAACCATGTCGTTTAACTGACGGATGGCAGTATCTAAATTGTCTGAAATATCTGTAACATTATCTATAAGGTCCAACTTGTCTTGAGCCTTTTTAGATTCATTAAGCAACTGTACAACTAAGACTCAAATTACTGCTGTGGGATCTTAAATTATGAGAAACTACATGCGCAAAATTGAACAATCTTGAATTTTGAGCGGCAATGATGTCTAAAGAGTTCTGTAAATTAATCTCATTGGTTTTATTTTCATCAATATCCTGAAATACCCCTCTAATTCCTACAATTATCTGCTCTTCATTATAAACAGGTTTCCCTGTAGCTCGTACCCAAAATTCTCTTCCGTAGAGGGTTACCATTTTAAGTTCTACCTTAAAAGGTATTCCGTATTTTTCACATTTATCAAAGACCGTTAATGCTCTATCCTGATGCTCTGGAGCATAAAATCTTAACCTTTCATCATACACCAAATTAAAATCTGCTGGACATTCCAGGATCTTTTTAGTAACATCATCCCAATAAATATTATTGCTAACAGTATCTATATACCAACCTCCGGTAGAGGTCATATCTGCAGTTTCACGATAATAGAAGAAATTTTCTTCTATGGTATATTGATCTCTTTTGCTCTGATGAATATTCACGAATAAAAGAACCGCAATGTCTTTATTGGAGTTCTCTTTATTCTTTAAGTTACGGCACTCAAACCATCTATATTTATCATTCTGAAGTTTGATCTTAACTTCCTGATTAAAGCTTTGAGGCTCGGTTCTAAGTTTGTCAAATTCTAATCTAAAATCGTAACGGTAATCTTTGTGAAGTATATTATTTATAAAATAATCGAAAACTGAAGTATTTGTTGGCGGTTTACCCACCAGCGACTCAAAATGATCAGACCAGGTAATTTCGTTTGTAAGAAGATTTACCTTCCAGTAGGCAATATCAAAATCTTCTAAAATACTGTTTAACTGAAGGTCGTTGAGCATCAATTATTTATAATAAATCAATTAAAAGTAGTCTAATGTTAAAAATAATACAAATATACTTGCTTATTTTTTAAAAGTGTAGGTTTTATTAGGGGTTACGCAATAATCTAAAGCAACATCACTCTCTAAAATTTCGGTAATCTCTTCTTCAGCTTCAAAAAAAGATAATCCTATTTTAATTACATCTGCTTTACATTCAGCTAAGAAAATATCGTAAAAACCCTTTCCATAGCCCACTCGATGTCCATTTTTATCAAAAGCTAATAATGGAACAAAAACCACCTCTATTTTTTCTGAAGGAATTTCAATCCCATCAACAGGTTCTGGTATTCCCCATTTATTTTTACGTATAACGCTGGTATCTGTAAGTAGATAATTTATGAGTTTGTTTGAGCTGAAATCGGATTTAGATAGTACTACATTTTTATCCTTGCCTTGTAGAATATGAAGAATTGGTTCGGTGTCAACTTCTTTCTTTTCGGTAATGGAGAGGAAAAGATGATAAAAACTAAGTTCCCAAATAGGTAGATCAAGCAATTTATTGGCTATTTCGATGCTTTTGTCTTCAATTTCATCTAAAGTCAAACTTGCTCTTAATTCTTTGTATTTACTCCTTAATTGGGTCTTCATGTTTTGCGTTAGTAAGGGTAGATATATGGAAAATTGCATCTCCCTGATATACGATAGGAGATTCGTTTACATTTATGATATATCCCGTGTGGTTTGCAGTTACTTTATGACGAAATTTCCCGTACGGATCTGTGATGGTAGCAATATATTCGCCTTTTTCTACATGTTTGCCACATGCAATTTTTACATGCAGCAAGCCGCTATATTTGGCGCGCATCCAGGTGCTACTTTCTATAATAATACTGTGCACAGGTGGATCTTCACAAATAAATCTAGGTTTAAGCATCCCTAAATGATTTAAGATCCTTGTGGTTCCATCTACTCCATATTTGGCAATTTCTTTATTGCTGTCTAAAGATTTTCCACCTTCAAAAAGCAAGACCATTTTGCCTTCTTTGTAACAGGTTTCTCTGTAAGATTTGGAGATGGTTTTAGAATACATGGTGAAGGGAGCATTAAATATTTGCGCATATTTAATACTTTGATGATCTTCTTTATGAACTCTTATTTGGGCAGCATTAAATCTACTAGCCCCACCGGTATGAAAGTCCAGACAAAAATCTGCCACCGGTAAAATTTTTCTAACAAATTGAAAAGCAAATCTACTGGCTAGACTTCCGTTCTTGGTACCAGGAAAAACTCTGTTTAGATCTCTACCATCGGGAAATTCTCGAGCTAGATTCAAAAATCCAAAAACATTTACCACTGGAATACATATTATAGTACCCTTAACTGGTTTGTTGATGTTCTTAGAAATTATCTGTCTTACAATTTCAACGCCATTGATCTCGTCGCCATGCATTCCGGCTGTAATAAGCACTACTGGCCCCGGTTTTTTAGATCGTTCAATTATAACAGGAACCTCGACTGAAGTAGTGGTATATAAGTTTGGCCATGTTCAAATTGATCACCGCTCCTTTTCCCGGAGGAATCTTTTTACCTAAAATTTCAAGTATGTTGTTCTTGTCTATGTGAGCCATAAATTATACGTTTCTTTCGATGTATCTAATTATGGTTTTTGCAATATCTTTTTCAGTAGCATTTTCAATTCCTTCTAATCCTGGAGAAGAATTAACTTCCAGAATTAGCGGTCCACGTGAACTTTGAAGCATATCTACCCCGGCCACACCAAGACCCATAGCTTTTGCAGCTTTAATTGCCGCAATCTCTTCGTCATCAGAAAGTTCTATAACGCTGGCGCTTCCCCCTCTATGAAGGTTGGATCTAAATTCTCCTTCTTTTCCCTGTCTTTTCATAGCACCAACCACATGGCCATCTACAATAAGAGCTCGAATATCTGCACCCCCGGCTTCTTTAATAAATTCCTGAACAATTACTCTGGCTTGCAATCCGTTAAAAGCTTCAATAACAGATTCTGCAGCATTATTGGTTTCAGCTAGAACAACTCCAAGACCTTGAGTTCCTTCCAGTAGTTTAATAATTAAAGGAGCACCGCCAACATGTTTAATTACCTCGCTAACATCTTTAGAGTAGTTGGTAAATACAGTTTTTGGTAAACCCAATCTTGCTCTAGAAAGTACCTGTAAACTTCTTAATTTATCTCTACTTCTTACCAGGGCTTGAGATTCTGTAGTGGTAAAAACCCCCATCATTTCAAATTGTCTAACTACAGCCGTCCCGTAAAAAGTTACAGAAGCACCAATTCTAGGTATAACCGCATCGGTATCTGAAATCATTTTACCCTTGTAAAATATAGTTGGTTTGCGCTTTTCTATTACAAGATCACATTTAAGAGGATCTATTACCTCTACATGATGATTTCGTTTTTTTGCAGCTTCTATAAGGCGTTGGGTAGAATATAGATTACTATTTCTGGATAGAATTTTTATGTTCATTTGAATTTAAATTGAAAGAGACGTCAGTTAACTCGGGATCTACTATAAATTTTTTACTAAGGAATTTTCTCCCAATTAGAACCGGATATCGCATTTCTTGCCGAGCAGACAAAGAAAGTGAAATTTTAAAAACCTTTTCGAATATTTTTATGGTGGATTGAACTTGATATCGCTTTTGCTGAATCCCGTTACTGCTTTTTACAAAAACTATATCATATTCCTTAAAAGTAAAAGCTTTGCCATTATAAAGTGGGTGTTCTTCATCTAAAAAGGTACAGTGCAACACTCCATCTTCTTCAATAATATCATTACAATGAATAGAAGAAGTATATGCTCCGGTATCTATTTTTATAGCGATCTCTTCTAAATCTAAAAGCGGGAAATCTGCTTTGTCAAATCTTCCAATTACTTTCTTTTCCATAGCTGCAAGGTACTAAAATGATTATTTATGAATTCCCATACTTGTTATTTATTAAAAATCCTTCAATTCTAAAGCTTCAGAAAGAAATAGAGGATAAAGACAAAAATAAATTTTAACAATTGTTCTTATGTTGCCATTTATTGCTCCCAAGAATATGTAATATCTTTGAGGTAATGGAAACACCAGATTTAAAAGTAAAATTACAAACCTTACCAAGTAGCCCCGGGGTTTATCAGTACTATGATAAAAATGGGAAAATACTCTACGTAGGGAAAGCCAAGAATCTTAAAAAAAGAGTTACCTCTTATTTTACAAAACAACATGATAGTCATAGAACTTCTGTTTTGGTTAAGAAGATCCATGATATTAAGCATATTGTTGTAGCAACAGAAACAGATGCGCTGTTATTGGAGAATAACCTTATAAAAAAACTTCAGCCCCGCTTTAATGTTATGCTGAAGGATGATAAAACCTATCCCTGGATTTGCATTAAAAATGAGCGTTTTCCCAGAGTGTTCCCAACTAGAAGATTGATTAAGGATGGAAGTGAATATTATGGCCCTTTTACCAATTTTAAAACCGTTAACACGCTTCTCGATCTTATAAAAGGACTCTATAAACTTAGAACCTGTAATTATGATCTTTCAGAAGAAAAGATACAAAATGGTAAATATAAAGTTTGTCTGGAATATCATTTAGGAAATTGTAAAGGGCCTTGTGAAGGTTATGAATCTGAAGAAGAATATAGAAGAAATATAGATGCAATTAGGCAAATTGTAAAAGGAAATTTTAAAGATTCTTTACAGCAGTTTCGATCTCAAATGAAAGAACATGCCGAAAACATGGAGTTTGAAGATGCCCAAAAAATTAAAGAAAAGATAGAAGTGCTTGAAAATTATCAGGCGCGATCTACGGTTGTAAACCCGAGAATAAATAATGTAGATGTATTTTCTATAGTGAGTGATGAAGGCTATGGATATGTGAATTTCCTGCAGATCTCTCATGGATCTATTATTAGATCTCATACCATAGAACTAAAAAAGAAGCTGGATGAATCTGATAAAGAATTGCTGGAGCTGGGAATTATTGAGATAAGACAGCGTTTTCATTCTAATTCTAAAGAGATCTACGCGCCTTTTAAAGTTGATGTTGGAGAAGATGTAAAGATCACAATTCCTAAACTGGGTGATAAAAAACAGATTGTAGATCTGTCTCTTAGAAATGCCAAATATTATCGCCAGGAGCAATTTAAGCAGATGAAAATTGTAGATCCAGACAGGCATGTTAATCGGATCATGGCGCAGATGAAAGAGGATCTAAGACTTCATGAAGAACCTCGACATATTGAGTGTTTTGACAATTCTAACATCCAGGGAACAAATCCTGTAGCGGCATGTGTGGTCTTTAAAAATGGAAAACCGAGTAAAAAAGATTACCGAAAGTTCAATATAAAAACCGTAGAAGGGCCAGATGATTTTGCTTCTATGGAAGAAGTGGTATATAGAAGGTATAAAAGACTTTTAAATGAAGAGGAACCTTTGCCGCAACTTATTATTATAGATGGAGGAAAAGGACAATTATCTTCTGCAGTTAAAGCTCTGGAAATGTTAGATCTTAGAGGTAAGATCGCCATTATTGGTATTGCGAAGAGATTGGAAGAACTTTTCTATCCGGGAGATTCCATTCCTTTATATCTTGATAAAAGGTCGGAAACCTTAAAGATCATTCAGCAATTAAGAAATGAGGCGCATAGGTTTGGGATCACTTTTCATAGAAATAAGAGAAGTAAAGAAGCACTTAATACCGAGTTAGAAGCTATTACAGGAATTGGCGACAAGACCGTCGTGGAATTGTTAAAACATTTCCGATCTTTAAAGAGAATTAAAGAAGCCTCTCTTAGATGAGCTTTCGCAAGTGGTAGGAAACTCCAAAGCATCTATAATTTATAATAATTACCATTCAGAATAACATGAAAAAAATCCTTCTCATCCTGCTTTTTATGATTCCCTTACTGGGGTTTAGCCAGGAAGAGAAAGCTCCAAAAGTTGGGTTGGTTTTAAGTGGAGGTGGCGCTAAAGGCCTTGCGCATATTGGAGCTATAAAGGTGATTGAAGATGCAGGGGTGAAAATAGATTATATTGGCGGAAGCAGTATGGGGGCAATAATTGGCGCATTATATGCTTCAGGATATACTTCCTCTCAATTAGATTCTATTTTTCATGAGATCAATTTTAATATTCTCATTCAGGATGAAATTCCGCGAAGCGCTAAAACCTTTTATGAGAAAGAAGATACAGAGAAATATGCGTTAACGCTTCCATTCGATAATTTTAAGATCGCTTTTCCTTCCGGCTTATCAAAAGGTCAAAATATTTATAATCTTATTTCCAGACTTACCATGCATTTAGGCAATGTGCAGGATTTTAGTAAAATGCCTATTCCTTTTCTGTGTATCGCGGCAGATATTGAAACCGGAGATCAGGTAATATTGGATAGTGGGTCACTTCCAAAAGCGGTTTCTGCGAGTGGTGCAATTCCTTCCATTTTTAGTCCGGTAAAAATCAACGGAAGATTATTAACAGATGGGGGTGTTGCAAATAATTACCCCGTAGAAGAATTAAGAAAACGCGGCGCCGATATCATAATTGGTGTAGATGTTCAGGATAGTTTGGCAGATAGAGAACAGCTAAAGAGTGTTTTTGATATTCTTACCCAAATAAGCAATTTTAGGACTATTAAAGACATGCGTGAAAAGATCAAGCAAACCGATGTCTATATTAAACCAGATATTACAGCGTTTGGGGTGCTTTCATTTGATAAAGGGGAAGCTATTATCGACTCCGGAAAGGTAGCTGCTCAAACCAAATTTGCAGAGCTGGAGAAAATCGCTGCTATGCAAGGCGAAAGATAAAAAGCCAATTCCTAAAGTTAATTTTTCAGGGAACATCAATGTGAATTCTCTTACTATTGAAGGAAATAACAGTTACCCTCGAGCTTATATCCTGGGAAAATTAAAGCTAAAATACTCTTCTAGATATACCCTGGAAGATCTAAGTTCTGGAGTTAATAATCTTTCAGCCACAGGAAACTTCAATAGAATTAATTACAGCCTTATTCCAAATGATACCTCCTATACCCTTGCCTTGCAGTTGGAGGAGAGCAAGAATAAAACATTTTTAAGGTTGGGGTTGCATTATGATGATCTTTATAAAAGCGGAGCGCTATTTAATTTAACCAGAAAAAGTACGCTTTTTACCAATGATGTTGCATCTCTAGATGTGGTTTTAGGAGATAATTTTCGGTATAATTTTCAGTATTATATAGATAAAGGATATTATTGGAGCGTGGGAGTAAAGTCTCGATATAATATATTTCACAGAGGTGTATTTGTAGATCTTAGAGAAGATAATGATGGATTTCAACAAATAGGAATCAACAAGGTAGAGATAGAATATCAGGATTATACCAATCAGTTATATGTAGAAACCTTATTTCAGCAGAAATTTTCATTTGGAATGGGATTGGAGCAAAAATTCGTGAAGATCACCTCAGAAACGCTTCAGGATATAGACAACTCTACATCATCTTATACCTTCGAAAACAGTAATTATTTAAGCACCTTTGGCTATTTAAAACTGGATAGTTTTGATAATAAATATTTTCCTACTCAAGGGTTTTATTTTGACGGAGACTTTCATTTATACCTTTTTTCATCAGATTATAATGAGAATTTTTCTGAATTCTCTATTGCAAGAGGTTCTATTGGTTATGCAGTAACTCCAATAAATAAATTATCAGCCAGAATTTTTTCTGAAGCTGGTTTTAAAATTGGAGATACTGAAGTGAATACTCTGGATTTCTTTCTTGGTGGCTATGGTAATAACTTTATAAATAATATAATTCCTTTCTACGGATATGATTTTATAAGCATTTCCGGAGATAGTTATATAAAAGGTTTGGTAGAATTAGATTATGAGATCTTCAGAAAAAATCACATTATTGCCAGTGCTAATTTTGCCAATGTAGAAGATCAACTTTTATCTTCTGGAAATTGGTTTTCTACTCCAGATTATACTGGCTATGCTTTGGGTTATAGTATAGAAACCTTTTTAGGGCCGGTATCTGCAAAATATTCTTATTCTCCTGAAATTAAGAACAGTCAGTGGTTTTTTAGTATTGGGTTTTGGTTTTAGTAACCTTCAAATTAAAAACAGGCCTTCAGATTTAATCTTACTTTAAGAACATTTTTCTAAAAAATAGCGATATTTGTGATAATCGACTTCAAACTTCAAGTTAATTCAATTTTACTAAGGAATTTTGGAGTTATAATTTAAAATTCTGAATCTCATGCCATTTTATCATAAGTTAGGAAAAATACCTCACAAGCGGCACACGGTTTTTAAAAAGCCAGATGGCAGTTTGTATTATGAGCAGTTGTTTGGTACTATTGGATTTGACGGAATGTCTTCCAATCTCTACCATGAACACAGGCCCACGCAGGTTAAGGAGATAAAGGGAAGTTATGACGTTAAGCCGAAAATAGCTTCAAAGAATAATATAAAATCTTACCGTTTACGCGGATTTCAGGTAGTACCTACTCCAGATTATCTGGAAAGTAGAAAAGTGGTGCTTACCAATAGCGATGTAGATATTGCATTGGCAGCTCCTCAAGAATCTTCTCAAGATTATTTTTATAAGAATACAGATTCAGACGAGTTGATCTTTATTCATAAAGGAAGCGGAAAACTTAGAACTCACCTCGGAAATCTGGATTTTAAATATGGAGATTATTTATTGATCCCTCGTGGTACCATTTATAAAATGGATTTTGACGATGAGAATAACAGATTGTTTATTGTAGAATCTAGAAGACCTATTTATACTCCAAAAAGATATAGAAACTGGTTTGGCCAGTTGTTAGAACATTCTCCATTTTGTGAGCGAGATCTAAGACAACCTTATGAGTTGGAAACTAATGATGAAAAAGGGGATTTCTTGATCAAGGTTAAAAAGCAAGGAGAAATTTTTGATATGATCTATGCAACACATCCTTTTGATGTGGTTGGATATGATGGGTACAACTATCCTTATGCATTTTCAATTCACGATTTCGAGCCAATTACGGGGAGAATACATCAACCACCACCAGTACATCAAACTTTTGAGACCGATGCTTTTGTGGTTTGCAGTTTCTGCCCTAGAAAATATGATTATCACCCGGAAAGTATTCCGGCACCCTATAGCCACAGTAATATAGACAGCGATGAGGTGTTGTATTATGTAGATGGCGATTTTATGAGTAGGAATGATATTGAAGCAGGACATATTTCATTGCACCCTGCGGGAATTCCTCATGGTCCGCACCCGGGAGCAGTAGAAAGAAGTATTGGTCAGACCGAAACTGAAGAGTTGGCGGTAATGGTAGATACTTTTAAACCCTTAATGCTTACAGAAGATGCTATGAAAATAGCTGATGAAACGTATTTTCAATCCTGGTTGGATCATTAAATAATGAGAAGATTAGATAATTAGAAAATGACTTTTAATGAGAGATATAAAAACAATATTATACTAATTAAGAGTTTTGAATTTTCTAAAAATATTATTGAGTTTTCAGAATTACTTGAAAAACAAAGAAAATATGTAGTTTCTAATCAAATTATTAAAGCAGGCACTTCAATTGGAGCAAATATTAAAGAGGCTCAAAATGGAGAAAGTAGAAAAGATTTCATTCATAAATTAAAGATAGCCCTGAAAGAGGCAGATGAAACCGAATATTGGTTGTTTCTATGCAATGAAATAAATTCTTATCCAAAGTGTGAACATTTAATTTTTGAATTAGAATCAATAATTAAAATTTTAAATAAAATTATTAGTTCATCTGTAAAAAAGTTTACATAAATAAATTAAACTGAAATTTTGATGCTAATAGATTACATGATTATCTCATTATCTAATTGTCAAATTTTCTAAAATATTATAACTATGAGTACAGATAGCACATCATTACATTTAGAAAAAGTAATTCCGCAGGCAGAAGATTTCTTACCGCTTTTAGGTACAGATTTCGTTGAGCTGTATGTTGGAAATGCAAAACAAGCAGCATATTATTACCAGCAAGCATGGGGTTTCCAGCCGGTAGCATATTCAGGATTAGAAACAGGAAGAAAAGACAGCGTTTCTTATGTTTTGCAACAAGATAAGATTCGATTAGTTCTTACTTCTCCTTTACAACCTGAAGGAGATATCAATGCACACATCAACAAGCATGGAGATGGAGTAAAAGTTGTAGCGCTTTGGGTAGACGATGCCAGAAAAAGTTATAAAGAAACTACTTCTCGTGGTGCAGAATCTTATGTAGAACCTTATGTTTTAGAAGATGAACATGGTTCTGTAGTAATTTCAGGAATTCATACCTATGGGGAAACCGTTCACTTATTTGTAGAGCGTAAAAATTATACTGGTCCTTTTTTACCTGGATATAGAACGTACGCTCCAAATTTTAAGGCGAAAGATACTGGTCTAAAATATATAGACCATATGGTGGGTAATGTAGGATGGAATGAAATGAACAAATGGTGTGAGTTCTACGCTAAAGTAATGGGATTTGCTCAAATGGTATCTTTTGATGATAAAGATATTTCTACAGAATATACTGCTCTTATGAGTAAGGTGATGAGTAATGGGAATGGAAGAATTAAATTCCCAATTAACGAGCCTGCAGAAGGAAAGAAAAAATCTCAAATTGAAGAGTATATAGATTTTTATAATGGATCTGGAGTGCAACACATTGCGCTAGCAACAGATAATATTATAAAGACAGTGACTGAGCTAAGAGATCGTGGTGTAGAATTCTTATATGTTCCGGAAAGTTATTATGACACGGTTCTGGAAAGAGTAGGAGAAATTGATGAAGATTTAGCCCCTTTAAAAGAATTAGGAGTCTTAATAGATCGTGATGACGAAGGTTACCTTTTACAGATTTTTACCAAGCCTGTTTTAGACCGACCTACAATGTTCTTTGAGATCATTCAGCGTAAAGGAGCTCAATCTTTTGGAAAAGGAAACTTTAAAGCCCTTTTTGAGGCGATAGAACGCGAACAAGATTTGCGAGGAACCTTGCAATAATTATTAAATTCATATCAACTTGATATTTAAATTGATAAAAAATTAATGAGCAGATAAATTTTGAGTTAAACCTTAAAAATGTGTTGCTTTTAATGTACAAGTTGCAGACTTTTGCACCGCATTTTTGGAGTGGTTACCAAAATGCATTAATTTTTTTTTCATAATTTAAGTTTTAGTTGGTTAATAAGACAAAACCTCATCATTAATTTGATGGGGTTTTTTCTTTTAATACATTTGGAATAGAAATTGTAATTCTTAAATCCACATCAAATATCATGTTTTAAGATATTTATTAAATTGTCAGTCTATGTACAAGAGAATTACAGCAGTCAGTCTTATAGTATTTATACTTCCCCTTACCATTTTTGCTCAGAATGCCTTTAAAGGTGGCGAGTGGTTTAAGTTTAGAATTCATTATGGACCTTTTAATGCCAGTTATGCCACTTTAGAAGTAAAAGATGAGGTGCTGGATAATAAAAAAGTATTTCATGTTGTTGGAAAAGGAAAATCTACCGGTTTGTTGCATCTATTCTTTAAAGTAGATGACAACTATCAAACTTATATAGATAGAAAATCTGGTTTACCTTATAGATTTATCAGAAAAATTGATGAAGGTGGCTATACTAAAGATATACAGATAGATTTTAATCACGAGCTAAATAAAGCCTATGTGTTTGATAAAAAGCACAATACCAACACGAGTTATACTACCGCAAGCGAAGTTCAGGATATGCTTTCTTCATTTTATTTCATGAGAAATGAGCTTAACGGAATGAACTTAAATGATGGTGAGGAGCTTAATATGAACATGTTTTTTGATAAAGAAAACCACAATTTCAAAATAAAGTTTTTAGGAAGAGAGGTTATAAGAACAAAATTTGGTAAAATTGCCACTTTAAAATTCAGGCCTTATGTTATGGCCGGAAGGGTATTTAAAGAAAAGGAAAGTCTCACGTTTTGGGTGAGCGCCGATAAGAATAAAATGCCCGTTAAAATTCAGGCAGATCTTGCAGTAGGATCTTTAGATGCCGACTTAGATGCTTTTAAAGGAATAAAACATCCCCTTCAAATTATAATGGATTAACGCATGGACAAAATCAAGCCGGAGATTGCAGAACGAATATTACTATTAGAAGAAAAGTTCAAGAACTCAGGTCAAGATATGGGGTCTTATTTAGATGGGCTCTTGTATGATAAATATTTAACCTATTGGGATTATATTCATTTAGACACCCTATTAAGTTTACAAGCTCCAAAGACTCATTTCCCAGATGAAGAGATCTTTATTACGTATCATCAAATTACAGAGCTATACTTCAAGCTCATGATACATGAGCAAAAACAGATTATTGAAGATGAAAATCTTACCGCCAAAGTCTTTCTAGAAAAGGCAAACAGACTAAATAGATACATTAGAATTCTTATCAACTCTTTTGATGTGATGATTAAAGGAATGGATAGAGAGCAATTTTTGAAATTTAGAATGGCCTTATTACCTGCAAGCGGATTTCAATCTGCAGGATTTAGAATGATTGAAATCTACGCTACCCCTTTAGAACATCTCATTCCTTTTAAGGAGAGAGAAAATTTCTCTTCAGAAAATAGCATAGAAGATCTTTTTGAAAATATTTATTGGAAAAAAGGGGGAATCGATTTGTCTACAGGAGAAAAAACGCTTACTCTTAAGCAGTTTGAATTAAGATATACTCCCCGATTTTTAAGAATTGCAAATAGCATTAAAGGAAAGACCATGTATCATAAATATTTGAGTCTTCCTGAAAATGAAAAGAATAATAAAGAATTAATTGAAGCGTTGCGTACTTTTGACACCAACGTAAATATCAATTGGCTTCTTATGCATATGGGAGCCGCGCATAGATATTTAAATAAAGACAAAAAAACCATAGCTGCTACTGGTGGTACAAACTGGAAGGAATTTTTGCCGCCTAGTTTTCAAAAAAATAGTTTTTTCCCTAATCTTTGGTCACAAGAAGAATTTAACGACTGGGGGAAACAATGGGTAACTCACTTGTTTAATACAGAAAAATAGAATTAAAATTGAAGAAATTAAGTTATTTATTATTGTTGGCGTTGGCATGTTTATCATGCAATGATGGAGCGGAAAATAAAGACATAAGTGAAGCAAAACCAAAAGTTAAGAAAGTACCTGTAGAAAAAGAATATGGGTTTACACTTAACGATTATAAGGTGGTTCGAGATACTATAAGATCTGGAGATAGTTTTGGAGGAATTTTAGGAAGTCAGGGAGTAAGCGTTTCTAAAGTGTATGATATCACTCAAGGAGTTGGAGAGAATTTTGATCCTAGAAGATTAAAGGTTGGTAAACCATACGTGATTCTTAAAGCAAAAGATTCTGCAAATACACCAGAATTCTTTATTTATGAAGACGACAGGATAGATTATACAGTGGTTAATATTGGTGAGAATATTGCAGCTTATAAAGCTCAGAAGCCGGTCTCTATAAAGAAGAAAACCGTTTCTGGGGTAATTGTGAGCAGTCTTTCTGAAGCTATGGAAAACCAGGGTTTGAGTGTTGTTCTCTCGCATGAGTTAAGCAGTATCTATCAATGGAGTATAGATTTCTGGAAACTTCAAAAAGGAGATCAGTTCAAGATGGTGTATTATGAAAAGTATATAAATGATACTATTTATGCCGGAATTGAAAATATTGAAGGTGCTGTATTTGTGCATCAAGACAAACCATATTACGCATTTAATTATAAAGTAGATCCAGAAACTGCAGATAGCGATTTCTATGATGAAGAAGCCAGACCATTGGAAAGTTTCTTTTTAAAAGCGCCTTTAAATTTTAGCCGAATTTCTTCAAGATATAGCGGGAGAAGATTTCACCCCGTACAACAAAGATGGAAAGCGCATTTGGGAACAGATTATGCTGCTCCCCGTGGAACCCCAATTTGGACTACAGCCAGTGGTACTGTAATTGCTTCAGGTTATACTTCTGGAAATGGGAATTATGTAAAAGTTAAGCATAATGACACTTATACCACCCAATATTTACACATGTCTAAAAGAAATGTTAGAGTAGGGCAGCGTGTACACCAGGGAGATGTAATAGGATTTGTGGGTAGTACAGGCTTAGCAACAGGGCCTCATGTTTGTTATAGATTTTGGGTGAGAGGAAAACAAGTAGATCCTTTCCGTCAAAACCTGCCAAATGCAGAGCCTATTGCAGATAGTCTTCGCGAAGATTATTTTGCAACCATAGAGCCTGTTAAAAAAGCTATAGATAAGATTCCGTTTAAAGAAATATAAGATTAGCATGAAGAATATCAATCCAACTCAAACAAAAGCCTGGTCAAAATTAAGTTCTCAGTTCGAGGATATTAAGTCTAAGGAAATGAAGCAAATGTTTGCTGAAGATCCTAAGAGAGCAGAAAGATTTAGAATTCAGTGGGAAGATTTTTATGTTGATTTCAGTAAAAATAGAATTGATAAAGAGGTTCAGAATAGCTTAACAGCGCTTGCAAGAGAGTGTGATTTAAATGCTGCCATAAAAGCTTATTTTAAAGGAGATGCCATTAACGAAACAGAAAATAGACCTGTTTTACATACGGCACTAAGAGCAAAAGAAAATGATGAGATTCTTGTTGATGGTGAAAATGTAATGCCAGAAGTTTTTGCTGCAAAGCAAAAGATGAAGCAATTCTCTGAAGCTATTATTAGCGGATCAAAAAAGGGATATTCAGGATTGCCTTTTACAGATGTGGTTAATATTGGTATTGGAGGTTCAGATCTTGGTCCGGTTATGATCACAGAATCTTTAAAATTCTACAAGAATCATTTAAATGTGCATTATATCTCTAATGTAGATGGAGATCATGTTCATCAAACTTTAAAAGATCTTAATCCTGAAACCACCTTATTCTTAGTGGTTTCTAAAACGTTTACTACTCAAGAAACCTTAAGTAACGCCAATACTGCCAGAAATTGGTTTAAAAAGCATGCTCCGGCCGATGGTGTTTCTAAGCATTTTGTTGCTGTTTCTACCAATCTTGAAAGAGTAACAGAATTTGGAATAGATCCAGAAAACGTATTTCCACTTTGGGATTGGGTTGGAGGAAGATTCTCTTTATGGGGTGCCGTTGGACTTTCTATATGTCTTGCTGTGGGGTATGATCAATATCAAGAGTTATTAGATGGTGCCTATGAAATGGATCAGCATTTTAAAAATGAAGATTTTGAAAATAATATTCCTGTTCAGTTAGCAATGCTAAGTATCTGGTATAATAATTTCTTTAAGGCAGAAACTGAAGCGGTGATTCCTTATACGCAATATCTTCAAAAATTGCCATCTTATCTTCAGCAGGCAATAATGGAAAGCAATGGAAAAAGTGTAGATAGAAATGGAAATTCTGTAGATTATCAAACCGGGAATATTATTTGGGGAGAGCCAGGAACCAATTCTCAACATGCATTTTTTCAGCTGATTCATCAAGGAACAAAATTGATACCTGCCGATTTTATCGGTTTTAAAACTTCTTTATTTGGAGATCGAGATCATCAAGATAAATTGATGGCAAACTATTTTGCACAAACTGAAGCTTTGTTGATGGGAAAAACATCAGAAGAAGTTCAGAAAGAATTTGAAGAAAAAGGACTTTCTAAAGATGCTTCAGAAAAATTAAAACCTTTTAAGATCTTCGAAGGAAACAAGCCTACAACTTCTATCTTAATAGATAAGTTAACTCCAAAAAGTCTCGGGAAATTGGTGGCTATGTATGAGCATAAGATTTTTGTTCAGGGAGTGGTTTGGAATATCTTTAGTTACGATCAATGGGGAGTTGAACTTGGGAAGCAATTAGCGTCCAGTATTTTAGAAGAAATTGAGAAATCTGACGTTCGTGAACATGATAAATCTACCAAAACACTCTTAAATTACTACTTAAACTAAATATTTCCTTATTGTTAATAAAGCGTTAATAGCTTTAATTAGCACGCCATCAATCACTTGTAATAAATTGTTATGTTTGTTTCGGGAAGATGTTAAATACTGATTTCTTAACATTACGTTAAAGTAGAGTATCAGTTAATTGACTTCTTTTGCCGTGAATTATAAACAAAAACAAACAATTTAAAGCATGAGGAAATTATTAGCATTAGCGTTGTTTTTAACAACTGCTACAATTTTTGCTCAAGGAACTGTTACTGGTAAGGTGATGGATTCCGAAATGAATGCTCCGTTACCGGGCGCAACAGTAATGGTAATGGGCACCAATACCGGAACAAGTACAGACTTTGATGGAAATTTCTCTATTAATGTAACTAAAGCTACTGGTACAATTGAAATCAGTTTTGTTGGTTTCGAAAAAAAGACTGTAAAGTTTAATGTAACTAACGGTCAAACTCAAAATCTTGGAACTATAAATGTTGCTGCAGATGCAAATGCTCTTTCTGAAGTAGTTGTAACTGGTATTGCAGATTTAGCTAAGGATCGTCAAACTCCTGTAGCGGTTTCAACTATTAGAGCTGAACAAATTCAGGAAAAATTAGGTTCTCAAGAATTTCCTGAAATCTTAAGTACTACGCCTTCTATCTATGCCACTAAGCAAGGTGGAGGTTTTGGAGATTCTCGTATTACAATTCGTGGATTTGACACTCAAAACTCTGCAGTTATGATTAACGGGATTCCTGTTAATGATATGGAGAATGGTGCTGTTTACTGGAGTAACTGGGCTGGATTAAGCGATGTTACTACAGCAATTCAAGTGCAACGTGGTCTTGGTTCTTCTAAATTGGCAGTTTCTTCTGTTGGAGGTACTATTAACGTAGTTACAAGATCTGCTGATAAAGCTGAAGGTGGAATGATAAAACAAAGTTTTGGTAATGATAATTACTTGAAAACTTTAGCATCTTATAATACTGGTCTAAATGAAAATGGACTTTCAGCATCTTTCCTTTTAAGCCGTACATCTGGAGATGGTTACGTAAATGGGACAGAATTTGAAGCTTACAACTATTATATTGGAGTAGGTTACAAAGTAAATGAAAATCATGAATTCAACTTCATGTTAACTGGAGCACCACAACAGCACAACCAAAGAGGTTTCTTTACACCTTTGTCTAGTTACCTTAAATATGGTAAAAATGGTGAGCCAAATGAAAAATACAATCCAGATTTTGGATATAGAAATGGAGAAGAGTTTACTTTTTCTGGAAACTTTTATCACAAACCAGTTATGTCTTTAAACTGGGAATATAAAATCACAGAAAAATCTAAATTATCTACTTCTGCTTACGCATCATTTGGTCGTGGTGGATCTGTAGGTTCTATAGGTAGAATCAATAACAAACAATCTTTCCAATTACCTTTAACTGAAGATGGTTTACTACCTATTGATGATGTTTTTGCATGGAACTCAGGTCAGGACGTTCCTTCTTTAGGTGACCCAAGACAGCCTTATTCAGGTGAAGGAGCTTATCAAGGACAATTTGTAAATGGAAACAATTCTAATGTTGGTTTTGATAGAGATTATGTTGGAGGACCTGAAAATGGAATTTCTCAACGTTCTTCTGTGAACTCTCACAACTGGTTTGGGGTTATTTCTAATTTCGAGACTGAATTGAACGAAAACTTATCTTTGAGCGTAGGTGCAGATTTACGTTCTTACAAAGGATTTCATTACAGAAGGTTAGTTAATCTTATGGGAGCTGATGCTTATGTTTCTAATAGAGATTTAAATAATTCTTACAGATTTTTAACTGAAACTTATGAACCAACTGTAGGAAATACTTTAAATGTATTTAAAAGTATAGATGACGAAGAAAAAATTGACTACAACAGTGAAGGTCTTGTAAGATGGGCTGGAGTATTCGGTCAATTAGAATATATAAAAGGTAATATTTCTGCCTTTGTACAAGGATCTGCATCTAATCAATCTTTTAAAAGAGTAGACTATTTCTTATATACTCCTGAAAATCAAGAAACAGATTGGGAAAACATCCTTGGAGGAAACATTAAAGGGGGTCTTAACTACAACATCAACGAGCAACATAACGTATTTGGTAACATTGGGTATTACTCAAAACAACCATTGTTTGATGCAGTTTATCCTGGAAACAGAAATGAGTTAAACGAAGATCTTAAGAACGAACAGGTTTTTGGACTTGAATTAGGATATGGTTTCCGTTCTCAATTCTTTAATGCTAACGTGAACCTTTACAGAACTTCATGGGCAGATAGATTTGAAACTGTTAATTCTACTTTCTTCAGAGGTACTCCAGAAGAAATTAGAGGAACTGCTAACCTACAAGGTATTACTCAAGTACACCAAGGGGTGGAATTTGATTTCTATGGTAGAGTAACAAATAAATTCAGTTGGAATGCAATGCTTTCAGTTGGAAACTGGGAATATAAAGATGATGTTCAAGCAAATTTCTTTGATAGCAGCCAACAACCAATTCCAGGGGTAGAACCAGGTGTTCTTAACTTAGATGGGGTTAAAGTTGGAAATGCAGCACAATTAACAGCTAGTGTTGGTGCAGATTATACAATCATAGATGACTTAAAAGTAGATGCTACATATAGATATGCAGATCATTTATATGCAAGTTATTCTGCTCCAGATGCATTGAACAATGCTAATTTTGATGTGTTTGAATTGCCTTCTTATGGATTATTAGATTTAGGATTGTCTTATGGCTTAGACCTTGGAAACAATAGACTAGGTTTTAGATTAAACGTGAATAACGTAACAGATAATATTTATATTTCTGAATCTAATACTAACATCTTACCAGGAGCAAGAGAAGGTGATACTACTTATGATGGGGTTAACACTAGAAATAATGTTTTCTTCGGATATGGTAGAACTTGGAATGCTGCAGTTAGCTTTAAATTCTAATAACTTAGAATAACAAGTATAATTTAGAATCGTCTCGGGAAACCGGGACGATTTTTTATTTGAAAAAAACTATATTTACCTAAAATCTATTTTATGTATCAAACAGTTCAATTTATACACTCGTATTGGGCGTATTTAGTAGTAACCATGTTATTAATTGCCTCTGTAAGTGCAATTATTGGTTATGTAAGTAATAAGGAATACACAGCTAATAATTTTAGAATCTCCCTATTCACATTAATAACTACACACATCCAATTATTAATTGGGTTAGTATTATATTTTACCACTCCTTATTTTAAAATGTTTGGGGAAGTTGGAATGAAAGGAGTTATGCAAGATCCTGTATTAAGATTATATAATGTAGAACATCCATTGGTAATGATATTGGCTGTAGTGTTTGTAACTATGGGCTATTCTAAACATAAAGCAAAACTTACTTCTAAGCCAAAGTTTAAGATGTTAGCTATATTTTACACCTTAGCTTTAATTTGTGTGCTTTCAAGAATTCCCTGGAGTGCCTGGTTTTAGTAAGAAGATAATTATATAAAAAGCCCTGCATTGCAGGGCTTTTTTATTTTATAAGCTTTCCGTTCCATTCATTATAGAACTGATCGAGAAATTGCTCCATATATAAGTGGCGTTGCTCCGCGATCTCCTTTCCTGTTTTGGTGTTCATTCTATCTTTCAGCAAAAGTAACTTCTCGTAAAAATGATTGATAGTTGGTGCTGTAGAAGCTTTGTATTCTTCTTTGGTCATGTTAAGATCTGGCTCGATTGCAGGATCGTAAAGAGCTCTCCCTTTAAATCCTCCATAATTAAAGGTTCTGGCTATTCCTATGGCTCCTAAGGCATCCAATCTATCTGCATCTTGCACTATGTCTAATTCAAGAGATTTGAAGCTCTGAGCCTCTTTACCTCCTTTAAAAGAGATGTTCTTGATAATTGCCACTACATGATCTATCACTTCTACTGATACATCTTGAGTTTCTAGAAATTCTGTAGCTACTTTTGGGCCAACGCTCTCATCTCCATCATGAAATTTTGAATCTGCAATGTCATGTAACAAAGCTCCAAGAGTCACTACAAAATCGTCTGCATTTTCCCCATTAGCTATTAGTTGTGCGTTTTTGTATACCCTTTCTATATGAAACCAATCATGTCCGCCTTCAGCATTTTTAAGCGTTTGCTGCACAAACAAAATGGTATTCTCTATTATTTTTTCTGAAGTCATTTTTAAGTTTGAATAAAGTAATAATAAAGAAATATTAGATAATATCTGCAGTAATAGTACGCTCTACTTTGGCTATAATGGCTTTAATATCATCTGAATTTGCTGGAACTGGCTTGTGAACCTTCATTTTAATATTAACACCAATTCCTAAAGGGAAAGATCCGTATTCAAATAATTTCCAGGAGTTATTAATTGTTATAGGCACCACCAGAGAATGTGGCATTTTTTTAAGCAAGATTTGTAAACCGGTTTCAGCAAATTTCTTTGGCTTTCCATCTCTGCTTCTCGTTCCTTCAGGAAAAATAACTGCCGAGTGGTGAGTGTCGTTAAGGTAGTTGGCAAATTTAGAAATAGTTACTATTGCTTCTTTCGGATTTTTTCTATCGATTAAAGCAGATCCTCCATGTCTAAGATTGTAAGATATTCCCGGAATTCCTTTCCCGAGTTCTTTTTTGCTAATAAATTTAGGATAATGCTTTCTCAAATACCATATAATTGGTGGAATGTCATAAAGCCCCTGATGATTCGAAACAAAAATACACGGCACATCTGTAGGAATTTCATGCGGATTATCTATAGTGAAAGTGGTTCCTAAAATATTGAGACACTTCATCAAACAATAGTTAAAAACATCTACAGAAGTTTTATGTGCTTCTTTCCCAAAAAAAGTGAAACAGAACCATTGAATTACGTGAAACACCAACAAGGTTAAAAAGAAAAAAAAGTAAGATAGAATTGAAAGAGGATAAGCGAGTATTTTCTTCATCTTAAAATTATAATTACTGCAAAAATACATTTTTAGATGAAACTTAAGCTACCAAGTCTTAATCCTGTATCTCAAAACTTAAAACTGAAAAAGCCGAACCTTAGATGATCGGCTTTGTGATTTATGAAATATTATTTTGAAAACCTATCTCAGCCTTTTGTCTCCCTGAGCGGAGTCGAAGGGTTAAGGAAAACATCTCGATCCCGATAATTTTTGCAAGCTCGATGTGACCTTCTATCCCAATCTTTTGCATTCTAGAAGCTTAATTATAGAAAATAAAAAAGCCGATCTGTGAAGATCGGCTTTTAAATTATATTAAATGAGTCTTAACAGAACTCGTTATAAGCTGCTGTAAGATTTTCTGCGATCATTTCTGCTGGACGTCCTTCAATATGATGACGTTCTAACATATGAACTAATTCTCCGTCTTTAAAAAGTGCCATAGATGGTGAAGATGGAGGAAAAGGTAACATCATACTGCGTGCTTTATCTGTAGCTTCACGATCTACTCCTGCAAATACAGTAACTAAATTATCTGGAGTTTTTCCGTTTTGAAGAGAAATTCTAGCTCCCGGACGCGCATTAGCTGCAGCACATCCACAAACCGAATTTACTACTACAAGCGTGGTTCCTTTTTTTGCCATAGCAGCTTCAACATCTGCTTCGGTATGCAATTCTTGAAAACCTACGTTTGTAAGATCCTCTCTCATAGGTTTTACTAATTCTGCTGGATACATATATAGAGTTTTTTATTAAACATTATTAGATTACAAAGATACAGAATTAACTTTACCTAAACTTATCTCAAATCCTTATAAACTAATAGCTACAGTTTATAGTACCTCAAATTACTTTTATGATCTATTCTGTGTAAGTGGCTCAAAATAGTATCTTTGCCACTCAAAAATTATATTTTTTAATGTTTAAAATAATTTTAGCTCTTTTAGGAGTAACCTTTTATAGATTTCCAGGCCTTATTTTAGGTTTGATCATAGGGACCTTAATAGATAATATGATGGGTTCTGGTGGGGGTGCAAAAGCGGTTTTCTCTACAGGTAGAAGTGAGGTCTCTCCGGGAGATTTTGAGCTTAACTTACTCTCTTTAGCATCTATAGTAATAAAAGCAGATGGGAATGTTTCTCAACAAGAACTGGATTATGTACGAAGTTATTTTGTGCAGGCCTATGGAAAAGAGCGTGCCAATGCAACTTTTAGAACCTTTAATGAAGTAATTAAAAGCCGGGAAGTTTCTGCACAACGAATTTGCACCTATTTACAACAGAGAACTAGATATGAAGTAAGACTTCAAATTCTGCATTTTTTATTTAGCATTGCTAAAGCAGATGGAAATATATCAGATCAGGAATTATATAAGCTTTCTGAAATTGCAGGATATTTAAGACTGAGTGCAAGAGAATTTGAAAGCATTAAGGCTATGTTCTTTAAATCTGCAGACGATGCTTATAAGATCCTGGAGGTTGAAAAATCTGCAACAGATGCAGAAGTTAAAAAAGCATACAGATCTATGGCAAAAAAATATCATCCGGATAAACTACAACATATGGATGAAGCTTACCGCAAAGGAGCAGAGGAGAAGTTCCGGAAAGTTCAAGAGGCATATGAAAAAATCCAGAAGGAAAGAGGATTTTAACCCTCATTGAGAGATTTAATTGAACGCATTTTTGAATATAGGAACATTAATTCTTATTTCGAATAAGTTTAGGGTCATTTAGTTATGGTCCTTTTTTTTGATTCCAAATATATTTTTAGACTAGACTAAAAATATATTTGGTATGCTGGGTATAAATTTGCAAATTTGCTGAAGCTCAATTTTGTAAGTTATACGTATGGTATTCACATTTTCCGAAGAAAATTATTTAAAGGCAATTTATCACCTCGAAAATCAGCATAAAAAAGGGGTTCCTACCAATGCGTTGGCAGAGATGATGGCTACAAAAGCCTCTTCTGCTACAGATATGATAAAGCGATTATCTGAAAAAGACTTGGTGGCTTATAAAAAATACCAGGGAGTTAAACTTACTGACAAAGGGGAGAATCACGCAGTGAAGGTTATCCGAAAACATAGATTATGGGAGTGTTTTCTTGTAGATAAACTCAATTTTTCATGGGATGAAGTTCATGATATTGCAGAGCAATTAGAGCATATAGAATCTGAAAAGTTAATTCAAGAATTGGATAAGTTTCTAGGTTATCCAAAAACAGATCCTCATGGAGATGCAATTCCAGATGGAAAAGGAAATTTTAGCAAGATCAATAAAATACTTCTTTCTAAATGTGAGCCTGGAACTACAGGGGTTTTTGTTGGGGTAAAAGATTCTTCAGCATCTTTTCTTCAATATTTAGATAAAAATAGAATTGCGTTAGGAGCAAAGATAAAAGTACTTCATAAAGAAGAATTTGATCAATCTATCGAATTACAAATAAATGATAGAGTATTTACAGTATCATATAAGTCGGCATCTAATCTTTATTTAAAATTGCCAGAAGATCATGAAGTTCGATAAAGATTCTAAATCGCTGGGAGAAGTGCACAGCTCTGTAGAGACTTCTGGCAAAAAATCTGTTTGGAAAAGGATCCTGGCATTTTTTGGACCTGCTTATTTAGTGAGTGTTGGTTACATGGATCCAGGAAATTGGGCCACAGATCTTGCTGGAGGTAGTCAATTTGGATACACTTTGCTTTGGGTATTGCTCATGTCCAACATCATGGCATTATTACTACAAAGTCTTTCTGCAAGGTTAGGGATAGTTAGAGGAGTAGATCTTGCTCAAGCATCAAGACAAGCTTATCCCCCTTTTGTTAATTTTATTTTATACTTATTAGCTGAAGTGGCCATTGCTGCCTGCGATCTGGCTGAAGTAATTGGTATGGCCATAGGTCTACAATTGCTTTTTGGTCTTCCTATGGTTTGGGGCGTGAGTATTACGGTTTTTGATAGTTTTCTTCTCTTATTTTTATTGAGAAAGGGAATGCGAAAAATGGAAGCCTTTGTTATTTGCTTAATTGCGGTTATTGGGGGTTCTTTTTTTCTTGAAATGATCTTTGCTAAACCAGATATGGCAAGTTTGGTTACCGGTTTTATACCGAGTATTCCAAATAGCACAGCTTTATATATTGGGATTGGGATTATTGGGGCAACTGTAATGCCTCATAATCTATACCTGCACTCTTCTCTAGTGCAAAGCCGAAAGATAAATCGAACCAAAAAAGGGATTAAGCAGGCCTTACGCTATAATTTTATAGATTCTGCAATTGCTTTAAATCTTGCATTTTTTGTGAATGCAGCAATTTTAATATTAGCAGCCTCGGTGTTCTTTGAAAATGGGATGTTTGGAGTGGCAGATATTAGAGATGCACACAAATTATTACAACCTTTATTAGGAACAGATTGGGCTCCTATCTTATTTGCATTAGCATTAATTGCCGCCGGACAAAGTTCTACTTTAACCGGGACGCTAGCAGGGCAGATTGTGATGGAGGGATATTTAAATCTTAGAATCCAACCCTGGGTAAGAAGATTATTAACTCGATTGATAGCTATTATTCCTGCGCTGTTTACTGTCTTATATTTTGGAGAAGAATCTACAGGAGAATTACTGGTGTTTAGCCAGGTGGTTTTAAGTTTACAGCTGGGGTTTGCCATCATTCCGCTTATACATTTTGTAAGCGATCAGAAAAAAATGGAAGGCTTTCATATAAAATGGCCAATGAAGGTCGCTTCCTGGTTGATAACATTGGTTATTGTGGTTCTAAATTCAAAACTAGTGTTGGATGAAGTGAGTGGGTGGCTAGAAAACCCGGAATACGCAACATATATATGGCTTTTTGTTGTTCCTTTTATTGCGGCAGCAGCAGTATTATTAATTTTTATTAGTCTTTGGCCATTACGAAGAGGAATTCAATCTAAAGGTTAGAAGCATCGGCCCTCATATTAAAACTCAGAAGATCTTAGAAATAAAGCAGTCTTATAATAAAATAGCGATAGCGGTAGATTTTTCGTCTATAGATCAAAAAAGTATTGCTTCTGCTTTACAGTTGGGGGGTCAGAAAGGCATTTATACACTTATTCATATTGTAGAAACTCCGGGGGCATTGATCTATGGAAGTCAAATTCAGGATCATGAAACAGCTGCAGACCAGGCTCATTTAGATAATTATAAAGCTGAATTAGAAAAATTGGGCTATAAGGTAGAGATAAAATTAGGGTTTGGAACGCCTAAAAGAGCCATTCCTAAAATAGTTAATGCAGAAGATTTTGATCTTTTAGTTTTAGGGGGGCACGGTCATGCCATTTTTAAAGACCTTCTTTTTGGAACTACCGTAGATAGCGTAAGACACAAGGTGAAAATACCTGTATTTATAGTTTAAATTTTAAAATTGATAGAATGTTACATGCAATAGTAGATTACATGGGGTCTATAGACCCAATTTTAGCCGCATTATTAGCCACCTTATTTACATGGGGCGTAACAGCTTTAGGAGCTAGCCTTGTGTTCTTCTTTAAAAATATAAATCGGGCAGTTTTTGATGGAATGTTAGGTTTTACCGGAGGTGTCATGGTTGCTGCAAGTTTTTGGAGTTTGCTGGCGCCGGGAATAGAAATGAGTCCTGGAGAAGGATTTACCAAAGTAACGCCCGCAGTTATTGGGTTTGCCTTAGGTGCATTATTTCTTTTTTCTTTAGACAAGGTATTACCTCACTTACATGTTAATTTTAAAATGAAGGATAAAGAAGGGATTAAAACACCCTGGCATAAATCTATATTGTTAACACTTGCAATTACTTTGCACAACATTCCTGAAGGTTTAGCAATTGGGGTTTTATTTGGAGGAGTTGCAGCCGGATTTGATGGAGCCAGTATTGGGGGAGCAGTAGCATTAGCAATAGGTATTGGGCTTCAGAATTTTCCTGAAGGATTTGCGGTAGCCGTACCTTTAAGAAGGCAAGGTTTAAGCAGATGGAAAAGTTTTAATTATGGGCAGCTTTCTGCAATTGTAGAGCCTGTTGCGGCAGTTTTAGGAGCATGGGCGGTGATGACATTTAAGCCAATTTTGCCATACGCCTTAGCATTTGCTGCAGGTGCGATGATCTTTGTGGTGGTGGAAGAAGTTATTCCGGAATCTCAACAGGAGCGTTATACAGATATCGCTACCATGGGATTTATAGGCGGTTTTATCTTAATGATGAGTCTAGATGTTGCTTTGGGCTAATTCTTGTAACATAAGAAATATTCAGTCGTCTTTAAAATAAACCCAAATATGAAGAATCTATTTCTAGGCCTATTTTTGCTAATCTCATCTGCTCTCTTTGCACAAACAGAAGTGAATGTTTTTAACGCTCAATTGCAAGCGGGACAGGCTTTCAGCTTTAATAATAACGCAGTTTGCTTTAAAGAAGTAGTTTCAGACTCGCGATGTCCTAAAGGGGTAACTTGTGTTTGGGCGGGTGAGGCCAGAGTATTAGTTGATATTTATGAAAATGGAAAACTAAAGGAGGAAAAGATGTTGATCATTAATGGGAATAATCTCAGCTATAAATCTTAACTTTTGGCAAGTAAAGATTATGCTATTTCTGCACCACAATTATTTCCTTATCCTTCGGCTAATGCAAAATTTCTAAGGGAGATTATACCTTAGATCTGCAAATCTCAGAGAAATCAAAAGAAAGTAATTAATGACAGCCACAATCTGAAACGCCACAGGCTTTATCAGATTTCGATCCCTTTTTCATAAAAGCAGGTTTCCAGATAAATTTTGTAACTATATATCCGGCAGCTATAATAAAGATTATAAAGACTAATATTTCCTGAATAGTTTCCATAATTCTTAAGTCGGTTTTTAAGTTTAATTCTTACGAATTATTTTAATACTTGAAAGGCGATTAATGCAACTACATAGGCAAATCCGCTCATGATCACCAACTGCAACATTGGCCATTTCCAGGTGTTGGTTTCCTTTTTAACAATAGCCAGTGTACTCATGCATTGCATGGCGAAAGCATAGAATAATAATAGGCTTATTCCGCTTGCAAAGGTAAATAATGGCCCTCCCAGAACAGGATTTACTTCTGCAGCCATTCTATTTTTAATGGTTTCTTCCTCATCGCTTCCTACACTATAAATAGTGGCTAAAGTTCCTACAAATACTTCTCTGGCAGCAAAAGAACTTACAATGGCAATCCCTATTTTCCAATCGTAACCAAGAGGAGTTACCGCGGGTTCAATTCCTCGTCCAATAATTCCAATATAGGAATGCTTCAGTTTATATGCCGCAATTTCCTGTTCCAGTTCTTTCCCGGTAATTTGAGATTCTGTATGAGAAGTTTTTACGATTTCTTCAGCTTTATTGAAATTATCTCCCGGGCCATAACTAGCCAGAACCCAAAGAATAATAGATATTGCAAGAATGATCTTTCCGGCTCCAAATACAAAAGATTTTGTCTTTTCAATTACATTAATAGCCACATTTTTAAATAATGGCACCTTGTAATTTGGCATTTCTATTACAAAATAACTTTTCGACTTGATCTTTAAGATCTTATTCAAAATCCATGCAGCTCCAATGGCAGTTCCAAATCCTATAAGGTATAAGAGCATCAAGGTTAAACCCTGAAGATTTAATCCAAAATAGGTTTTATCTGGAATAACAAGCGCAATAATAATAAGATAAACGGGAAGTCTAGCCGAGCAAGTAGTAAAAGGAACTACTAAAATAGTGATCAATCGTTCTTTCCAATTCTCGATATTTCTAGTGGCCATTACCGCAGGAATAGCACAGGCTGTTCCGGAAACTAATGGCACTACACTTTTTCCGCTCAATCCAAATCTTCTCATGATGCGGTCCATTAAAAATACCACCCTACTCATGTATCCACTTTCTTCTAAAATCGAAATAAAAAGAAATAAGAAGGCGATTTGAGGGATAAAAATTACAATTCCTCCTAAGCCGGGAATAATTCCTTCCACGATCAAGTTGGTGAAAGGGCCTGGAGGTAATACATTTCTAGACCATTCGCCTAAATTAGCAAAAGTGGTATCTATAAAATCCATAGGATAACTAGACCAATCATATATGGCTTGAAAGATCACCAACATGATCAAAGTAAAGATCACATACCCCCAAACTTTATGGGTAAGTAACCTATCAAATCTTATTCTAAGATCTGTAGCATTGCTAAGATCTACCGTCATTGCCTCTTTTAAAAGCCCGTTGATGAATTGATATCTTAAGATGGTTTCTTTTTGCTGAAGTCTTTTTAGATCGCTATTGCTCTTGGTGTGAAAACTGCTATCTGAAGTAAGAGAATGCCTATTTACATTTCCAAAATTAACGTCTTGTGTAATTACTAACCATAGTTTGTAAAGCGACTGATTTGGAAAGGCTTTTCTCAACCTTCCAAAATATTCCGGATCCATTACAGAAGCGTGCAAACAAGGCTCTGTAGAGATATTGCGGTAATTAAGGATCAATTCTTTTAATTCATCTATTCCTGTTCTTTTTCTGGCACTTACCAAAGCAACCTTGGTATTTAAGTCGTTCTTCCAGAATGGCAATATCGAGCTCGATACCTTTTCGTTGCATCCTATCTGCCATATTGATCACCAGGATGGTAGGAATTTCAAGATCTTTGATCTGAGTGAAAAGAAGAAGATTTCGTTTAAGATTTTCAACGTCACTTACCACTACAGCAACATCCGGAAAATCTTTATCATTCTTATTTAAAAGGAGTTCTATAACCACATTTTCATCTAGAGAAGATGCATTAAGGCTATAAGTGCCGGGAAGGTCTATAATGTGGGCTTTTAAGCCGCGTGGTAATTTGCAAATTCCCTCTTTCTTTTCTACCGTAATCCCGGGATAGTTCCCAACCTGTTGGTTGAGCCCGGTAAGTTGGTTAAAAACAGAGGTTTTACCAGTATTTGGGTTACCAATTAACGCAACATTAATTTGTTTCCCCATATGCTTATATTATTTCGATTTCAATTTGAAGCGCTGTTTCCTTTCTTATTGCCAGATGGCATCCATTTATATTTAAATATATAGGATCACTAAAAGGAGCGGTTTGTAACAACTCGACATTGTTCCCGGGCAAGCATCCCATTTCTAGTAGCTTCAATGGAAGTTTGTCTACAGAAAAGGATTTTATGATCCCAAGTTGACCGCGTTTTAAATCAGCTACAGTTAGCTTCATTTTTATTTAGATTGATTTTAAACAAGGCAAAAATAGTTTAAAAAATAGTCATAGAAAAGTTTAGGAGATAAAACTATTCATCTGCATATTCTGCTTTTAAAATTTTAATGTCATTCATGAGTTTATCTATGGCATCTGGCTTGGTACCATCATAGAATCCGCGAATTTGTCTTTTCTTGTCTACTAATACAAAATTCTCGGTATGTATCATGTCATAAGGCCCTGCATCTCCTTGAGTTTTTGTGGCTAAATAAGATTTTCTGGCAAGGTCATAAATTTGCTTTTTATCCCCGGTCACCAAATTCCATTTGGCATCTATTACCCCTTTTTCCAAAGCATATTTCTTTAATTGCGGTACGCTGTCTGCCTTTGGAATTACGGTGTGAGATAATAAGAAAACCTCAGGATCATTTTTAATTTGCTCCTGAATTTTTAGCATATGATCTGTCATTATTGGGCAAATGGTAACACAGGTAGTAAAAAAGAAATCTGCAACATAGATCTTATCCTTATAAAAATCCTGAGTAATGGTATCACCATTTTGATTCACCAATTTAAAATCGGCAATTTTATGATACTTTCTTACGTATTGAACAGTAGAATCTACCAATTCTGCATTCACCATATCAGGCTGAAATACGGGAAGTTCGGGTTCAGGTTTTAGCAAAGTATAGATGCTATAAACAATAATGATTGATAGGAAAAAAAGAACAATTCCTATAGTCTTGAATTTTTTAAAAAATTGAAGCATTCCGGTAACTTTGATGCAAAATTACAGTCTAATTATTAATTAGTAGCAGCTTATGTATTAAAATTAAGCAAAGATTCTGATGAGGTGCCATTTAGACTTTTTTAGCAGGGTATAAAAGGTTACTTTTGTGCGATTAAAATTTGAAGAATAAAGAATGGATCCATTTATAATAAAAGCAATACAATTAATATTAAGCTTGTCCTTATTGATCGTACTACACGAATTAGGACATTTTATACCGGCAAAATTATTTAAAACAAGAGTAGAGAAGTTTTTCTTATTCTTCGATGTAAAATTTGCCCTTTTCAAAAAGAAAATAGGAAATACAGAATACGGGATAGGTTGGTTGCCTCTTGGGGGTTATGTGAAGATATCGGGAATGATAGATGAAAGCATGGACAAAGAGCAAATGGCAAAACCACCGCAGCCATGGGAGTTTAGAAGTAAGCCGGCATGGCAACGATTAATCATCATGCTTGGTGGGGTGACTGTAAACTTAGTTTTAGGTTTTCTTATCTATATGATGGTTCTTTTTGTTTGGGGAAGTAATTATATAGGGCCAGATGATATGCCAAAAGGCTTTGCTGTGGCAGATCAGTTTAAAGAATTTGGATTTCAAGATGGAGATAGAATCTTAGAAGTTGATGGAGAAGAAATGCAGAATTCTATAGATATCAATAAGCATTTATTTATGCGAGATATCAAGAATATTACAGTTTTGCATCAAGACAACACCCAAGAAACCATTGCGGTGCCAGAAGATATAGGGTCTGTTATGTTTCAGGAAGGAGTAATGCAGCCATTTGTACCAATTCAATATGCTGTAGTAGATAGTGTTTTAGCAGAGAAATCTGCCGCCATTGCCGGACTTAAAAAAGGGGATAGTATTATCTCTTTAAATAATACTGAAATTGGATATTGGCATGAACTTGGGCCAATAGCTAATGAAAATAAAGACAAAGAAGTAGAATTAGTTTATAAGCGTGATGGAAAGATAGAGAGTACTAAGGTAACTCCTAATGAAGATGGAATGATTGGTTTTACCAGTAAAAGAGATTTCACGATACAAACGCGTGAGTATTCTTTAGGGGAAAGCATAAAACAAGGTTTTAATTATGGATATTGGACGTTACATGATTATGTAGCGCAGTTTAAATATGTGTTTACGGCGAAAGGCGCTACCCAGGTAGGTGGATTTGGAGCTATTGGAGGTTTATTTCCTGACGGATGGAACTGGCAGGGATTCTGGCTGGCAACAGCATTAATCTCTATTATTTTAGCCTTTATGAATATTTTACCTATTCCTGCATTAGATGGAGGGCACGTCATGTTCTTGCTTTATGAGATCATCACCGGAAGAGCTCCAAACGAGAAATTTATGGAATATGCACAGATGGTTGGGTTCTTTATCCTAATTGCATTGGTATTATTTGCAAATGGAAATGACATTTATAGATGGTTATTTAACTAGTAAATAGGCTAGTATAAAACACTGGAAAATTATTTTTCATTTTGATCAAAAAAAAATAATATTTCCTTTGTTGTCATTTAAAAAATGACATATATTTGCAACCGCAAAAGAGAAATGCAACTTCCTCCTTAGCTCAGTTGGTTAGAGCATCTGACTGTTAATCAGAGGGTCCTTGGTTCGAGCCCAAGAGGGGGAGCAAAAAGCCTGACAGAAATGTCAGGCTTTCTTGTTTTTATAGCTTCTTCTCTAATAATATTTGAGTTACAGTTCAAGAAGGACAAATTCTTACTACTTCCAAATTGTGATTTCTTCTACACCGAAAATTTTTCAGTCTTAATTTTCCTCATTTTGATTATTTCTTAAGAACAGTGGTTTTAAGATGTAACTTTTTAAGATTTTTGATACTTATTGTTAAAATACAATTAATCATTCATAAAAAACTCATCACTTAAAATCCTCTTCGATTTTATCAAACCCCAATTTATTATGAAAAAAATACTACTTGTAATTCTACTCTCAACTCTAGGTTTTAACGCAATCGCTCAAGAAAACGAGAATGAGCAACTAGATAACTTTGGAAAGATTGAATTGGGTTTTCATGGATTGAGTTTTGGATATGAATTACCTATTTCTAAGAAATTTGTTTGGGAAAATGCTATCGGCGCTGGGATGGGAATGAATGCAGAAGGCAATAGTGCCAGCTACACCTTGGATGTTGTAAGACCGGTTCCTTTTTTTAAATCTAAACTTAAATATGTTTATAATATTAATAAGCGAATTAAGAAGGATAAAATTACTGTAAATAATTCTGGAAATTATGTTGCGCTGCAAACTAAATATTCATTCGGAAAAAGCGGTAGTTCTAATTATAATCCGTCATTGCTTACCGAAGTTCACTGGGGGCTTCAAAGAAGCCTGGGTGGCAATTTCATATTTAACACGCATATTGGACTTGGTTTTCTAAGAGATTTTGATACAAGTAGCACGGCTTTCTCTCCTACCTTTGGTCTGGCATTTGGTTATCGACTATTTTAATTTGTTTGACTTCTTGAGGTAGTTTTCGTAAATTCTGAATTATGAAAAAAATTATTCAGAATATAGAAATTGAAGTTTCTAAGGGAGACATCGCCAATCAGCCTGATTTTGAAGCTGTGGTTAATGCAGCAAATGCCGAACTTACCACTGGTGGAGGCGTGGCGGGAGCAATTCATCGCGCTGCAGGAAAGGGGCTTTATGAAGAATGTAAACCTCTTGCGCCTATCGCTTCTGGAGAAGCCGTTATTACCGCAGCCCATAATTTACCGAATAAATATGTGATTCATTGCCTTGGGCCGGTATACGGTCGCGATCAACCGGCGGATAAACTTCTGGAAAATTGCTATAAAAATGCATTGAAGTGTGCAGAAGATAAGCAGGTGAAGTCTGTGGCTTTTCCCGCTATTTCTACCGGAGTTTTTGGTTATCCTATAAAAGAAGCGACCAAGATCAGTTTTAATACAATTTTATGCCTAAATCCCTAAGCTTAAACACCTGCAAAAGCTTAAATTTGTTTTGTTCAGCTGAAGCAGATCTTGAGATTTATGAAGCGATGCTTGACAAAGTTTAAACTAACTAAAAGCAATGCTAAATTTTACCGCTACCTACACAGATCAATATCAACTTGCAATGGCGCAGGTCTATTTTAAAAATGGACAGCGAGATCAAACCGCAGTTTTTGATTATTACTTTAGAAAACTTCCTTTTAAAGGAGGTTTTGCCATTTTTGCTGGCCTTGAAGATCTACTGGAAAAACTAGAAGATCTAAGATTTAGTGAAGATGATCTTAAGTACCTCGAAAAACAGGATTTTGAAGCAGACTTTCTGGAATATTTAAAGAATTTTAAATTCACAGGTAATATTTATGCTGCTCAAGAAGGAGATCTTGTATTTCCAAACAGTCCTATTTTACAAGTTGAAGCTAATATTATAGAAGCTCAAATTGTGGAAACAATGCTTCTTAATCTATTAAATTTTCAAACTTTAATTGCCACTAAAGCCAGTAGGATGAGATTGGTTGCCGGAGATAGAATGCTCTTAGATTTTGGATTAAGAAGAGCTCAGGGTCCTGGAGGATATTATGCCAGTAGAGCTGCTATTATTGGCGGATTTAATGGAACGAGTAATGTGGTGGCAGGTAAAGATTTCAATATTCCGGTTTCCGGAACTATGGCGCATTCGTTCATTATGAGTTATGATGATGAGTTGGAAGCTTTTAGATCTTTTGCTAAAGGCAGACCTAAAGATTGTGTTCTTTTAGTAGACACTTATGATACTCTTAAAAGTGGAATTCCTAATGCTATAAAGGTTGGGAAGGAAATGGAAGAAAGAGGGCAGAAACTTGCTGGAATACGTTTAGATAGTGGAGATCTTGCCTATTTGTCTAGAGAATGTAGAAAGATGCTGGATGCCGCTGGAATGAATTATGTAAAAATAGCTGCTTCCAATCAGTTAGATGAGTACGTGATAAAAAGTTTGTTGGAACAAAAGGCTGAAATTGACATTTTTGGAGTAGGTACCAACTTGGTTACCGGAAACCCTGATGCTGCTTTAGACGGAGTTTATAAATTGGCAGTTTCTAATGGAAAAGCGAGAATAAAAATTTCTGAAACGCTTGCTAAAGTTACCCTTCCAAATAAAAAACAAGTATTTAGAATGGTAAATTCTGAAGGGGATTTGATAGGGGCAGATGCTATTTGTCTTAGAGAAGAATCTGAAGTATCTCGAATTTATGATCCTCGAGAGCCTATAAAATCTATGTTGCTGAAGGATCTTGAAAAAGAGGAAGTTTTGCATTGGGTTATGAAGGATGGAAAAAGAACACAAGCTTCCAGAACATTAACCGAAATAGCTGCTTATGTAAAATCGAATCTTAAGAGATTACCTTCAGAATATAAAAGATTCAATAATCCGCACATCTATAAAGTGGGGATAAGTAAGAATCTTAAAGAAGAACGAGAGAAATTATTAGAAAAATATCAAGAGTAGCATGAAAACGCTCATTATTATAGATGTTCAAAATGATTTTATTCCCGGAGGCTCCTTAGCGGTGCCAGGTGGCGATGAAATTGTTGAAACTATCAATTTGCTTCAAGATAAGTTTGAGCTGATTATAGCTACTCAAGATTGGCATCCGGAAAGCCATTCCAGCTTTGCAGCTAATCATTTAGGGAAAGAGGAATTTGAAACTATACAATTACACGGGCAGGAGCAGGTTTTGTGGCCTATACATTGTGTTCAAAACTCTCAGGGTGCAGAGTTTAGTCCGAAGCTTAAAACTAATAAAATTGAGGCGATCTTTAGAAAAGGAATGAATCCGGAATTGGATAGTTACAGCGGTTTTTACGATAATGCTCATGAGAAATCTACCGGACTTGCAGGATATCTTAAAGAGAAAAAGGCTGAAGACCTTTATTTTTGTGGTCTTGCAGCCGATTACTGTGTTTATTTTTCTATCATAGACGCTTTAAATGAAGGTTTTGGCGCAACCCTTATTGAAGATGCAACGCGCGCTATAGATGCTTCAAATTTTGAAAAGTTAAAAGCTGAAATCATTAAAAAAGGTGGAAAGATTATTCAGAGTAAAGATCTATAAAGTCACTAAAAGATCTTTTTGAATCCTGCTATTAGTTTGTCTACTTCCTCTTCGGTATTATAATGAACCAAACTTACGCGTACTACTCCATCCTTCTTTTCGAGATCTAAATCTTGAATTAATTTTTTCGCATAAAAGTCTCCAAAACGAATTCCTATATTCTCCTTGTCGATTGCTTTTACGATCTCAGAACTCTTTAGCGAATCATGAACAAAAGCTATGGTAGGTACACGTTTTAATTTATCGGCAGTTTTATTTCCAATGATCCTGATCTTTTCTATAGAATTCAAATAATCCAACAGCTTCGTTGCTAAGATCTCTTCATAATTTGCAACCAGATCAAAGCTTGCATTATATTTTTCAGCTTTTGAAACTTCAGCCAATTTATCATCATGATAAACCGCCAATTCTTCAAAATATTCTGTTATTCCCTTTAATCCATAAGTAAGTTCAAAATTGAAATTTCCGGGTTGGAATTTGTACGGAACATCTTCAGCTTTAAAAAAGTAGTGATTAATTCCCGGCATGTTGGTTAGCAGATCTAGTTTGCCATACATCATTGCTAAATGCGGACCATATACTTTATACCAGCTAAAAGTGTAAAAATCTACATCCCATTCTTGTACATCTACCTTTCTATGTGGGGCATAGGCTACGCCATCTACGCAAATTAATGCTCCTGCATCATGAACCACTTTTGAAATTTCTTTAATAGGATTGATGGTTCCCAGGACATTAGAAGTATGGGTAACAGCTACCAATTTGGTCTTATTGGAAAGTAATTTATTAAGATCTTCAAGCTCTAATTCGAAATTAGAAGGGTTTACTTTCCATATTTTGATCTTAATGCCTTTTTTCTCCAAATCTGTCCAACAAGAAACATTAGCCTCATGATCTGTATTGGTTACAATTACTTCATCTCCTTCTTTCCAATTCTGACTAATGCAAATACTTAAAATTCTTAATAGCATAGTAGCCGATGGGCCAATTACTACTTCATTTTTATGTGCAGCATTAATAAAACCGGCTACTTCTTGCGTAGTATTTGCCAATCTCTTTCCTGCTTTTTGAGAAACTTCATAAGAAGCGCCTAATTGTACATTAGAATTTATAAGGTAATCGCTTATATAATTTACCGTGCTTCCCAAAGTCTGAGACCCACCGGCATTATCCATAAAGATGAAATTGTTCTTAAGTGCGGGAAATTTTGAGCGTATATAATTAATGTCCATTAATCTTTGTTTTTTGAGTGAAAGCTAGAATTAGAAACTGGTTTTATGAAGGCGTTCAGGCTCCTATTTCTTCGAATTCGAAATTACAATTTTTCTAATAAAACTCGTGTTTGCTATAACTATGTTTAATTAATGCAATAGGGTTAAAGGCATTTTTGAGACATATCATCTATAGTAATTCTAATTGTTGATTCTTTTCAACTTAATTCTATTGGAGAACTTACATACCAATTGTAACTCGCAATATCGTAAAAGGTACTTTTAAATCTCGGATTGTTTATTCATTCTTATAGATAAGATTCTCTCCTGTAATGTTTATAAAAAAAGGATATATTTGAGAAACTGATAATTAACCATATCCATTTTTTATGAAAAATAAGTTCTTACTCATTACTTCATTCTTGTTTTCAACAATAATTTTTGCTCAAGATCAAGAAATTGTTGTTCAAAATATTATTAAAGAAGCTACAGAAAATTCTAATTTAGAACAACTGGGGCATGAACTTTTAGATGTTATAGGGCCTCGATTAGTGGGTACCCCAGAAATGAAACAAGCTCATGAGTGGGCAGTAAATAAATATGAAAAATGGGGTATATCTGCAGAAAACCAGCAATGGGGAGAATGGCGAGGGTGGAAAAGAGGTATTACTCATATAGATCTTATAGAACCTCGTGTAAGAACCCTGTCTGGAATGCAGCTTGCGTGGAGCCCAGACTCTGGGAAAAAGCCAATAGTTGCAGAAGTTGTTATTCTTCCTGAAGCCACAGATTCTATTAATTTTTCAAAATCGCTAAGTGGAGTTAAGGGGAAATTTGTTATGATCTCTATGCCTCAATTAACAGGGAGACCAGATGAGAATTGGGAAGAATTTGCAACCGATTCTTCTTTTGCTAAAATGAAAGAAGATAGAAAGGTTCAGGAAGATGCGTGGTCTGATAAGTTGTCAAAAACTGGATATACCAGTCGCAATATTTCTGAAGCTTTAGAAAAGGCTGGAGCCGCAGGAATTATCACTTTAAATTGGTCTAAAGGATTTGGAGCGAATAAGATCTTTTCTGCTTCAACTAAAAAAATTCCTACTATAGAACTTTCTTTAGAAGATTACGGAATGGTCTATAGATTGGCAGAATATGGAGATAAGCCTAAGATAAGACTGGTTGCAGAGTCTAAGGAATTAGGTGCTGTACCTGCATTTAATACTATAGCCACCATTAAAGGAACCGAGAAACCTGAAGAATATGTTATACTTTCGGCGCATTTCGACTCCTGGGATGGAGCAACAGGAGCTACAGATAATGGAACCGGAACCATGGTGATGATGGAGGCTATGAGAATACTTAAAAAAATGTATCCAAATCCTAAACGAACTATCATTGCAGGACATTGGGGTAGTGAAGAGCAGGGATTAAACGGATCTAGAGCTTATGTAAAAGATCATCCGGAAATAGTAAATAATATTCAGGCTGTTTTTAACCAAGATAACGGTACAGGCAGAGTTGTAAATCTATCTGGAGGAGGATTCTTAAATTCTTATGATTATTTAGGTAGGTGGTTAGAAGCTGTTCCTTCTACAATTAGTGATGAAATTGAAACAAATTTTCCGGGAATTCCAGGGGGAGGAGGATCAGATTACGCATCTTTTCTAGCAGCAGGAGCTCCGGCATTTAGCTTAAGCTCACTAAGTTGGTCTTATTGGAATTACACTTGGCATACCAATTTAGATACGTATGATAAGATTGTATTTGATGATGTTCGCAGTAACGTGATACTTACTGCAATTATGGCGTATATGGCCAGTGAAGATCCACAGAAAACTTCTAGAGATAAAAGAGTTTTACCTCTTAATAAACGCACAGGTGAGCAAATGACATGGCCAGAAGCTAAAGATGCTACTAGAAAAGGAGGTTTAGATTAAGCAATCTTATTCTATAATCAAACAGTCTTTATTAAGATCTAGAATTTTTAAAAATCTAAGTTAAAAAAAAGCTGTTCCATTAAGTTGGAACAGCTTTTTTTGGTGTAACTTTTAATTTAGATCTGCACCCACTGGAAGATCGCATCTATGTCCTGGTTCACCATGAGCTGGATTTTTCTTAACAACCACAGGATATTTGTTAGTCCTTAAATAGTCGTTATTTTTATCTACTTGAGGGCTTTTAGCTTGATCTAAAGAAGCTCCAACTGGAATATCACATCTATGCCCTGGGAGTCCATGTTCTGGATTTAAATTATTAGCTGTTTTAGAAGGAGTGCTGGTACTTTCTATCTTAGGAGCAGTAACAGCCTCTTCTTTCTTTTCTTCTTTACAGCTAACTAATGCAACCCAAATAAAGGCTACAAGAATGCTATTAATAATATTTGTTTTCATGAGCTATATTTTAAGTTGATATTTTAATTTATAATTCTTTCTAATTCTTCTTCGGTAACATCCAAAAGATCTGAGTCTGGAAGTCTCTTTGTCATTTCTCTCCAATTTTCATCTTCTTTAAAAATCGATTTAAACACAGGAATTGCTTCTTCTAATCTATTGCTATTAGCTAAAGCAACGGCTTTCCAATATCTCATTTCAAGATTATCAGGAAATAATGATTCTGCTTTTCCGTATTGTTTTAAGGCTTCATCTACATCTTTTGCCTCTACGGCTAAATCTCCTTTATTCATATATTCATAAGCCCTTGCAACTTTCAGCAATCTTTCTAACTCTACTAAAGGCTCGCTGCTATCATCAACACGAAGATCTATTTTTTTATCTTCCCAGGAATTTGCGACTTTATCTGGGCCTACAACTATAAGAGCTGCAGATTGTCTACCTCTAATATCTCCACCTGCGGCTTGCGCTGCTTGAAGTACTTTTACTACTCTTTCTGCTAAAGGTAAATTAGCATGATCTTTAAAGGCTTTTGCCATTGCAGGTACTACGTCATCATTCAGCATCATGTTTGCCTGCACCGAAAAATTATCGCCGATATGCTGTAATGCAGATTCTACACATTTTTCTCCTGTATAGGCGGAAGCTTTTCCGCTGGCATCTAGAAACGCAACCTGTCTATAATCTCTAGCTTCATCTTTAGCAACAAGTTCTTTTAAAGCAACTGCTGCAGATTTACCCTTCTCCATAAGATCTAGACCATTTGGGCCGTAGGCAGGGTTTACAAAAGATTGCGTTGCCACAACTCCTACGCCAGACCTTCCCCAGGGAACCAAAGCCCCAACAGAGAACCAATGACTTTGAACTCCTACTGCCATTTCACCTGTTACTGTATCTTTAGCTACTATAGAAAATGTATGTGCAAATGGGTCTTTCATAATAGATGCATTTTGAGCCTGACTATTATTATGACTTAAAAGTGCAAATAAAGCAGGAAAGAGGAATATTATTTTTTTCATAATCACTAGTTTTAGCTAAAATAGAGAATTATTGTAAAATATGGCCTCGTAGTTCAACGGATAGAATGGAAGTTTCCTAAACTTTAGATCCAAGTTCGATTCTTGGCGAGGTCACTTTTACAGTAATAATACTAACTAAATTACATCTTATTATACTGATTTACAGTATATTAATGTTTTTTGGTATGTTTTGTTACCATTTAGTAATAACGATTATAGTTCACAGATCGTCAACATTTTTAAAAAGATTTATTATCTTGTAGTATTACTTTTTAAGAAGGGTTTAACCTTAAATTGTTGATTTGACTTTCGTCTCACATAAAGTTTAACTTTAAAGACGATAACTATGCGTACTTCTTCAACATTTTCGATTTTATTTTGGATTTATAGTAAAAGAACTAAAAACGATCAAGCCCCGCTTTATGCCAGAATAACTGTCAATGGTAAAAAGCTCAACATTAGCCTTAAAAGAAAAATTAATGTAAAGCTTTGGAATGCCGACAAACAACGGGCAAAAGGAACTTCCAGTAATTCTCGAGAGATCAACCAATATATTAGTGAAATACATTCTCAATTATTTCAGTGTTTTCAAGAGCTAAGAACCAATAATAAGCGTATTACACCCCAGATGATAAAATCAAAATATTTTGGGGAAGAGAAGATTTATTATACGATGTGCGATATTATAGAGTATCACAATACTCGTATGTTTGAAAAACTTAGATATAACACTTCACGACTTTATCTAATCAGCCAAAAATACATATTGCTTTTTCTTAAAAAAGAATATAACAAGAACAACATAGAGTTGTCTGAACTTGATTATGATTTTATTTTAAAATTTGAAATTTTTTTAAGACAGCATAAACCTCGACACTATCAGCCACAAATAGGTAACAACGCTGCACTAAAGCACATCCAACGTTTAAGAAAAATGGTTACGTTAGCTTTTCATATCGAGTGGATTGACCGAGATCCTTTCGTGAAGTTTAAACAAAAATTAACGCCAACTGAACGAGGATTCTTGACCGCTGAGGAACTTCAAAAATTGGAGAATACTATAATTGAAACAGAAAGACTAAAGGCGGTAAGAGACTTATTTGTTTTTAGTTGCTATACCGGAATTGCTTATTGCGATTTGATGTTATTAAACAAATCAAATATTATTAAAGGCGTTGATAATAATTACTGGATAGTGACAAAGAGACAAAAAAATGGCAATCCAATTAAAATACCATTGCTCGGGAAGGCTCACAAAATTATTTCTAAATATGATGGGAATATAAAATGTGAAATTTCAAATACTTTGCTTCCGCCTATTTCAAATCAAAAGGTAAATAGCTACTTAAAAGAAATTGCTATATCATGCGAGATTAATAAAAATGTAACTTTCCACATGGCAAGACATACTTTTGCAACTACGGTAACATTAACCAATGGAGTTCCTATAGAAACAGTATCTAAAATGCTTGGACATAATAAATTATCTACTACTCAAATTTATGCAAAGGTAATTGAAAGAAAAGTTAGTGATGATATGGAAATACTTCGTAAGAAATTAGAGGGATAAAATTGAGCGAATTTCTTTATGACCGGAAAGATTAAGTTTTGTTATATAAGTGAAAAGTAATTTCGCTTAGATAAACATAAATAAATTCCACTATCCGCTCTTTTTTCCTCTTTTGCAAAATTTCTTCAAAAATATCAAAAATTTAAAATCAATCATTTGAATACAAATTTTATGGTCAAAATAAATAAAACAACTTTTCAAGTTGCAAATTGCACTATTCTTAATCAAATTTAATTTAAAATAAATTTTATTCAATAAATATTGATTTCCTGTATCTTTAATTGATGAATTGTCAGAACGATTTTACTTTTCAATAAAGTAAATGTGATTTTAAAGAATCGTTTCAAGTTGACATCATCCTAGCTGAGATGCAAAATAAAACTTCATATATACGGGTAGGAGTCAGTTATTATAAAATAGTTGAAGCGCCAACAATTGCCGGACAGGTAAATGAAATCCTCGTCTCTTGGAACATTGAAACCATTCGACAGGATCATGGAAAAACATTTCTAGCCAGTATTCCAAAATACGATGGCTTCACCTGTATTCCAAATCATCTAAATTTTCAAGCCACCTACAACAATTTTTACAACACCTATTCTCCGTTAAGCCATCATGTACTGGAAGGAGCTTGCAATGAATCCTTGAAATTTGTAAAACATATTTTCGGGGATCTTTATGAACTGGGTTTGGATTATCTCCAACTCTTATATACCAAACCCATCCAGATACTCCCTATTCTATGTCTGGTCTCCCGGGAACGCTCCACGGGTAAAAGCACTTTTTTGAAATGGCTCAAGCAAATCTTTGAAAACAATCTTACCTATCTCACCAACGATAGCTTTAGCAGCCAGTTTAATGCCGATTGGGCGAATAAATTGCTGATCTGCATTGATGAAGTTTTGTTCAATAAAGAAGAACTCACTGAGCGAATCAAGTATTTAAGCACCACTAATTATAATAAACTGGAGAAAAAGGGAGTAGACAAGCGAGAAGTAGAATTCTTTGGGAAGTTCATCCTTTGCAGTAACAACGAAGAAAATTTTATAAAAATAGATTATCATGAAACCAGGTTTTGGGTATTGAAAGTTCCGTCTGTCAAAAAGGAGCACACCAGTTTTTTAGAAACCTTGGAAAAGGAGATTCCTGCGTTTCTATATTTCCTTCAAAACCGAAGCTTACATAGTCCTCATCATACCCGAATGTGGTTCACACCCAAACAAATTGAAACTCCCGCCCTAACTAAACTAATTCAGAATAATCGAAACAGGGTAGAGAAAGAACTGGCAAGCATATTACTGATGGTGATGGAAAATCACGATCTCGAAGAAATCAAGTGCTGTCCCTTGGATGTTTTAAATGCTTTGAGCAAAACAAGGCTGAGAACTGATTTAACCCAGATCCGGAAAATTCTAAAGAAAGACTGGAAACTTGAAAGTAGTACGAACTCGAACCGTTATCAAAAGTTCACGCTTTGGGGAGATGGCAGCACCAATTTTACAGATGGCAAAGGACGCTATTTCACTATAAATAAAAAGTTCCTTTTGGAGCATTTTGAAGATCAAAACTCAGATTAAATTCGAGAAATAAAAAGGAAAATGATGATTTGATGACAATATGATGACACGGAAACCCTTGTTTTTAGAGGGGGTTCCGGGCGCTGTCATCATTTCATCAAAATCAATCCAGTTTTTGGAGTAAACACTTTTGAATTCTTTCTTTTTTTGATGATTTGATGACAGAATACTCTAAGACCAGTGATAGTAAGAGATACGGCTGTCATCAAACTGTCATCAAAGTGTCATCAAAAATAATATGATGACAAATTATTTAAGCATTAGGAAGCTAACAAATAAGCACAATTCCACTTAAAAAAAATGCTACTGAAAGAAAGAATATAAATAGTAAAATAGGAGATGATGAGTTCAACAAGAATAACCTGCGAAAGAGCCCGAAAGCTGTCCATCGTAAAAACGCTGGCCAGCTTCGGGCACTTTCCAAGCAGGACAACGGAGAAAGAAGCCTGGTTTCTGAGTCCCCTTCGGTCAGAAACGCAGGCCTCTTTCAAGGTTTCTTTGGTTTTGAACAAATGGTATGACCATGGACTGGGAACCGGCGGAAACGGGTTGGATTTGATCGTGGCGATGAAAAAGTGTTCGGTTAAAGAAGCACTAGATCTTCTAAGTAAAGAAAAAGACTTCTTTTTTTTTCAGCAGCCTATTTTAAAGAAGCCAATAAGTTCAGAAATAAAAATTATAGAAGTGAAACCCATCCAACATCAGGCGTTGATTCAATATTTGAATCACAGAAAGATTTCGATCCAAACAGCGCAACGATACTGCAAGGAAGTGAGCTATCGAATTAAGGAGAAGCCCTGTTTCTCCATTGCTCTTCAGAATAAGGAAGGCGGTTGGGAACTTCGTAATAAATATTTTAAGATCTGTAGTTCCCCAAAGAGCTATACCTATTTAAAAAACGATGCAGAACGACTTTTAGTTTTGGAAGGGATGTTTGATCTGTTATCCATGGCCGAGTTATATCCAGATAAACTAACAACCTCAGATGTGATGGTGCTGAACTCACTTTCTTTTTTACAAGCAGTTTCGGAATTGTTTGAAAATTACAAGGAAGTTGAATTGTATTTGGATCATGATGAGCCGGGAAGAATTCATTCTAAGGAACTATCTAATCGATTTTTAAATGTGAAAGATAAAAGTGAATTCTATATCGGTTATAAGGATTTAAATGAGCATCTGATCTCAAAAAAACTCCGGTGAACGCCCAAAGGGAGAATTTCATTTGGAGAAGCAAAGCAAGATGTGTCATTGTCATGACAATCTTGCTTTGCTCCCGGAGGTTGCAAAGATTTTAAAAGAAAAAATGAAAGGAGAATACATCCAGATACGCTGCTCGATCTACGAGAAAAAGTTGCTCAAAAAAAGAGCGGCCAGAGCTGGAATTTCCCTTTCTGAATATTTGCGATCCACGGCTTTCAAAATAAATATGGTGGAGCGAATTACTCAAGAACAATTGGAAGCCTATCAACTCTTGATTCAATACAAAAACAACTTTAGCAGAATTAGTAATATGTTTAAAAAGGGGAATCCAAGACTTGCCAAAGAAGTACAAGACCTAGCGGAAGAAATCAGGTCCCATTTAAAAAATTTCAAGAAATGATTGGCAAGGGACATTCTATAGCAAGAACTGGAGCCTCTATTGGATACGGATGGAACCAAGAAAAGGATGCGGAAGTAGTACTGAAGGAATATCTGGCCGGGGATACACCGGAAGAGATCACCGAAGAGTTTAAGATCATCCAGTCTCAAAATGAGCGATGTATTAATAACACCCTCAGTTTTATACTAAGTCCCACCATTGAAGATGGAAAAAACTTAAGCGTAAAAGACTTGGAAGAAATTTCTAAAAAATTTTTAAAGCAGATGAGCCTGCAAAACAACCAGTCTATAGGATTTGTTCACAGAGATAAAGAACACACTCACGTTCATATATATACCAATCGGATTGGCTTTGATGGAAAAGCTTACAATGACAGTTTTATTGGTAAAAGAAGTCAGCTAGCTGCCGACACTGTAGCAAAAGAGTTAGGCCTTACAAGAGTTCGAGAAGTACAACAAGAAAAATTACAGGAATTAAATCCGCAGCGGCTAGCAATAAAACAGATCCATGATCGAGTTCTGGAAACCAGACCCAAATCACTAGATGAATATATCAGCAAGATGAAGGCGAACCAAGTAACCGTAATTCCGAGTATCAATAAATCAAATCAGTTACAAGGTTTTCGATTTGAATATAAGGGAGTGAATTTAAAGGGAAGTGAGGTACACCGATCTATGACTGGTGGTAAACTAGTTGGAGAAATAACTAGGAATTCAGAATTCACAAGGATGAAAGAAGTACCCAACAGTTTAAAACTGATGGGAAAAACAGTTCAAATCAGCACTAACATGGCAACAAGTATAGCAAAAGGCTTAGTGAAACAAGTAATAAAGAAAAGCTTGGATATTGGAATAGGATTTTAATAATTAAAAGGATGAAAAAGCTAGATGAAATTATGGAGCTCATGACTGATGAGATGGCGGATTTTAAGGTTGCTATTTTAAAACTAGAATTGCTTTCAAAACAAATATCCACTTTAAGCATTCCCATTAGCACCGAGGCTTTGGATAACAACCTGAATACCTTTTTGGGAAAACAGGAAGAGGAGAACAGGTTGAAAGATAATGTGCTTAAAGAGATAGAAAGGAAACTAGAACGTGCACGGATAATTCCGAATTACCTGTTGATCTTGTTCGGAGCGCTGGGAATAATGGCATTGAGTTTATTGGTTTATTTTGGATATAGAGCCAAAGCATTAGAGAAAGAGAAGTTTGAAATTTACCGAATAATTATGGAATCAGAGAATGATCGGCATCAGCAATATCTTTCTATAAATCCTGAAATTAAAGATGATTATTGCCAGTGGGTGGAAGGAAAAAAGTAGGAGTTGTCATGACAATTGACCTTGACGTAAATTATCCTAACTTTACAGTAAATGCCTTCGAAACCCCATTAAATTGGTTGTTTTTTACTGTAACTAATGCGTCAAAAGTAGGATGCGCCCTATGCTGTTTTTATTTTACGCTTAACTTCCCGTACGCTATAAAAACAGCACAGGAACCATGCGCAGGTTAGTTATGGTAGATGAGGGGCTTATTTTAATCTACATAAAATAAAAAATGCACACCCTGTGCACCCTCTCTTTTGTTATCTTTGCAGCGTGAAAATTATCGCACTCATATTATCATTCTATTTTTTGGCGCTCAATGCACTGCCTTGTAGCGATAATGGCATAAACGATAATTCTAAAACTGAAGTTTTATCTTCTTCAAATTTGGATCATAACCATACGGCTTTTGACCAATGTCCTCCATTTTGTACTTGCCATTGTTGCCACGTGCACACGGCAGATTTTGCTTCAGCCAACTTTAAGCCTATTAACACAGAAATATCTTCTAAAGTTTTCTTTCATTTTGATAGAATAGGCGACGAACCTATTTTATCCCTTTTAGATCCTCCAAAAGTTTAATTCAGTTTTTTATAGGATAGCTATATCCTTTTTCGACAGGTCAAAATTCTTTTTGGCCGCTATTTTCCATTTTCAAACTGAATTAAATTTTCAAATTATATGATTAATAAAATCATTGCTTTTTCCATTCGGAACAAGCTAATAGTAGGGCTTATGGTATTAGCTCTTGTGGGAATCGGGCTTTATTCGATGTTCACCATTAACCTTGGCGCACAGCCCGATATTACCAATAACCAGATACAAGTAATCACACAATCCCCTAATCTGGCCACTGAAGATATAGAACAATTTGTGACTTATCCGGTCGAGCTTTCAATGGCCAATCTTCCGGGTGTGACGGAAATCCGTTCCATTTCTCGATTTGGACTTTCCGTGGTAACCATTGTCTTTAAAGACGATATGGGCACGTACCTGCCTCGGCAACTGGTCTCGGAACAACTCAACGAGGTCAAATCTGAAATCCCCGAACAGTTCGGTAGCCCCGGAATGGGGCCCATCACAACGGGACTTGGAGAAATCTACCAATATACTCTTAAAGCTGAAAAAGGTTTCGAGGATAAATATTCCCCTACCGAACTACGAACCATTCAGGATTGGATCGTGAAACGTCAATTAGCTCTTACCGAAGGAGTTGTGGAGGTCAATGCCTTCGGTGGTAAGGTCAAGCAGTACGAAATAGCCATCGATCCCGCAAAGCTCAACGCGATGAATGTCACGATGACGGAGGTTTTCGATGCACTTCAACAGAACAATGTGAACACGGGAGGTGCTTATATAGAAAAAAACAAAATGGCCAATTTTATTCGTGGCGAAGGTTTGGCACGTTCCCAAGATGATATTCGCCAAATCGTGATCAAAAACGAAAATGGCTTGCCTATTCTGGTAAAAGATGTGGCAGAAAAAGTTCACTTTGGCAGTCAGGTTCGATATGGGGCTTTTACCCAAGATGGCCACGAAGCTGTGGGAGGCGTTATTTTGATGTTACGTGGCGACAATCCAAATGCCGTGGTAACCAATGTAAAAAATCGAATCAAAGAAGTTCAGAAGTCCTTGCCGGAAGGATTGAAAATCGTTCCTTTTTTAGATCGAAGCGAACTGATAGGAAGAACTACCGCTACTATTGAAAAAAATCTTGTAGAAGGTGCATTGATTGTCATTTTTGTACTGGTCTTTTTATTGGGAAGTTTCCGTGGTGGCCTAGTTACCGCTTCGCTCATACCACTCTCGCTCTTGTTCGCTTTTATTTTAATGAAGGCTTTCGGGGTTTGGGCTAACTTAATGTCCCTCGGGGCAATAGACTTTGGAATTATTGTCGATGGTGCCGTGATCATTGTGGAAGGAACCGTACATGAGATCGAAAAGCGCGTCAAGGCAGGGAAACAGAAATTCGATCAGCCGCGAATGGATGAAGTGGTTTATGACGCAAGTAGTACGGTGATGAATTCTGCGTTCTTTGGGCAGATCATTATCCTTATCGTATTTACCCCCATTTTATTCTTGACGGGGATAGAAGGTAAAATGTTCCGCCCTATGGCTTTTACCTTTGGGTTTGCGGTTCTAGGGGCAATCATTTTATGTCTTACCTACGTACCAATGATCACTTCTATTACGATGAAGCCGGCCACCAAAAAGAAAAACTGGTTTCATAAAATAGAGGACAAAATTTCAGGATTTAGTAACGCGATGATGACCCGTATTAATAACGGCTATCGTCCTGTTATTTTAAAATCATTGAAACATCGCATTATAATTTTGGTGATTGCGGTTCTATTACTGGTAGGTGCAGGATTTACTTTTAGCCGATTGGGCGGTGAATTTATACCAAGTATTGACGAAGGTGACATCGCAATGCAGGCCCTATTGCGGCCGGGAAGTTCGCTAAGCGAATCCATAGAAACTTCTAAACGAATAGAGAACATTGTTTTGGAGAATTTCCCTGAGGTTGAAACAATGATCGCTAAAATTGGGGTCGCAGATATTCCCACCGATCCGATGCCAATGGATATTGCAGATACATTTATCATTTTGGATAAAAACAAAGATGATTGGGTCTCTGCAGACACCAAAGAAGAACTGGTAGCGGAAATTAAAGAAAAATTATCAGTCGTTCCGGGGGTGAATTTTGTTTTTAGTCAACCCGTTGAACTAAGATTTAACGAACTGCTAACCGGTGTTCGGGAAGATGTAGCCATCAAGTTATATGGGGAAGACCTCGATATTCTTACTGAAAAGGCTTCAGAAATGGCTAATATCATAAAAACGGTACGCGGTGCTGGGGATGTGAACTTAGAAGCGACCTCAGGGCTGCCCCAAATGACAGTTCGCTTTAACAGAAGTAAAGTTGCCCAATATGGTTTGAATATTCAAAAATTGAATCAATATGTAACTACAGCTTTTGCCGGAAGTACTGCAGGAGTCATTTTTGAAGGTGAAAAACGCTTTGATATGGTGGTGCGTTTAGATAAACAACATCGACAGAGTATAGATAATTTAAAAAACCTCCTTGTAGATCTGCCTGGCGGAAATCAGATCCCAATCAAGGAAGTAGCCGATATCAGCTATCAGCCCGGTCCTATGCAGATTTCAAGGGATAATACTTCCCGAAGAATTTCAGTAGGTGTAAATGTTCGTGGGCGAGATGTAGAATCGATGGTCAATGAGATTCAAGTTAAATTGGATGAACAATTGGAATTGCCACCTGGTTACCACATTTCTTATGGCGGTGCTTTTGAAAATCTACAACGGGCAAAAGACCGACTTGTCATTGTAGTTCCTATTGCTTTAGCACTTATTTTCCTATTGCTATATTTTGCTTTGGGCTCCTTCTCTCAATCTATTATGATCTATATGGCAGTACCCTTGGCGGCTATTGGCGGCATTTTCGCCCTAGCCATTCGAGGAATGCCTTTTAGTATCTCTGCGGGAGTTGGTTTTATTGTTCTTTTTGGGGTTGCGGTACTGAACGGCCTAGTACTTATCAGTAGATTAAATTCATTAAAAGAAGAAGGAATTATGGATATAAAACAGCGGATTTTAACCGGAACACAAGAGCGGATCCGTCCGATTTTATTAACTGCCTTGGCTGCCATTATGGGCTTTTTCCCTATGGCACTTTCCCACGGGGCGGGAGCTTCCGTTCAGCGCCCCTTGGCCACGGTGGTCATCGGGGGATTGATAACCGCCACTTTACTTACATTAATTGTTGTTCCCATTTTGTACACGTTCGTGGAAAAAATGAAAAAAAACGATAATGGGAAATCAGATAAAGTAGTTGTAAACCCTACTTTGATCGTTGTGCTTTTAAGCCTTGGCCTAACGGCTCTCCCTGCAAGCATCAATGCACAGATCCAAGATGACCTTGAACCAGTTTCGCCACAGCAAGATAGCCTTATGGTGGAACAAGGTTTTACCTCGATCTCTTTACAAGATGCGGTGGAAAGGGCCAAAGCCAACTATCCCAAGTTAAAGGCTGCCCAATTGGAAATAGAAAATCAACAGGCTTTGAAAAAAACCGCTTGGGATTTGGGGAGGACCAATATTTTCACGGGCGGTGAAGAATTGCCGGATAGTCCTAATGGGGATGAAGGCATCTATACCACTATTGGTGTACAACAGCAAAATATAGACTTGTTCAGTATTGGTGCTAAAAATAAGCTCCAAAAGGAGAAAATTGCCCTCAGTGAAACAGCGCTCGACCTTACTTCGTTGCAAGTGGAACGGGAGGTGAGCAAAGCCTGGGGTGATGTCTACACCTCGAAACGGAAATACCTGTTGTATGTGGAACTCGATTCCATCTTCAGCGATTTTGAAAGGGCGGCGCGTATCCGGTATGAAACTGAGGCTTCTTCAAAGCTTGAATATCTGGCGGCCACCAATCAGGCACGGCAGGTAAGCCTTCAGAAGCTACAGGTCTATAGGGATTATTTGGGCAACCTGCAAAAACTGAACCTTTGGTTAGTGAGCGATACGCCCTATACCGTTGCCGATGCAAGCGTTGATGAGATAGACGCGCCCGTAATGCAGCGTAAGGATTCGATCACAAACCACCCGATGCTACAATATTACAAACGTCAAATCGATGTGGCTGATGCAGAGCATAATCTCAGTACCAAGGCCTTTTTTCCAAAGTTCAATGCACAATATGGCCGTCAGAAAATTGCGGGCCAAGATGGCTTTTTCAATTTTCAGGTCGGGATATCCATTCCGCTATTTTTCGGCCCCGAATTGGGACAGGCACAATCGGCCAGGATACAGACCCAGATCGCCGAACAGAATTTCAGGGAAAAACAGCTTCAGGTCAATTCAAAATATCAGGATTTGCAACAAGGCTATTTAAAATGGCTGGAATCCTGGCAATATTATGAACAGGAAGCACTTCCGCTGGCCAAGGAACAGCGCGACGGAGCGGTATTCGCCTATAAAGAGGGCGGTATAGATTATACTACCTTCCTGCAAACGGTACGTGATGCCATCGGTATCCAGAGCAGATCCTGGGATGCACTCAACAATTATCTGCAATCAAAATACGAATTGGAATTTTTCCTCAATTCCGCTAAACAATAAATATAAAAGCTATGAATTTCAATATAAAATCGATTTTTTACGCAGCCTTGGTTCTATTCAGTTTAAATTCCTGTAAGCAGGGGGGTACTGCTGATGGCCAAAACGAAACGGAAACTGCCGAAAACGGTGGCGGGCATCAGGAAGAGAGCGCAGGGCTGGAAGGCAAAAAACTGCACCTTTCCCAACAAAAATTTGAAGCGATGGGATTAAAGGTAGATAGCCTGCCCACCAAAAGCCTGACCGGGCTTGTGGAGGCGAACGGACAACTGGAAGTGCCCCCGCAAAATGAAGCTGCCGTTACCGCGATCATTGGTGCCAATGTGACCAGTATTAAGGTTATTGAAGGCGACAAGGTTAGTAAAGGGAGTGTTTTAGGGTACTTAAGCCATCCCGATCTTATTAAGTTACAGACCGATTATTCCAATGCCTACAACCGGATGAACTTTTTGGATAAGGAATATGACCGTCAAAAACGATTGTACGATGCCGAAGTGGCTTCCGGAAGAAAATTTCAGGAAACCGAATCGGAATACAATAGTATGAAAGGAATGGTCACGGGGCTGGAATCACAGTTACGTTTGTTCGGCGTAAATTTAGACCGCATCAGGAACGGGAATGTATATAGTCAGGTTCCCGTGGTAAGCCCTATAAACGGTTACGTGGAAAAAGTGAATATTAAAGTGGGGCAATTTGTCCAGCAACAGACCGAAATGTTCGAGATCGTGAATACCGATCATATCCACGCCGACCTTATGGTATTTGAAAAAGACGTGAGCAAGGTCAAGGAAGGGCAAAGTGTTCAATTCAATATCGAATCCCTTCCAGGTTCCGATCTGACCGCCAAAATTTATTCCGTGGGTAAGACTTTTGAGGAAAGCCCCAAAGCGGTACACGTACACGCCGAGATCGAGAATAAGCAAGGAAACCTGTTCCCGGGAATGTACCTAACGGCAAAAATAGCCACTTCTGAAAATAAGGTCACTGCGCTGCCCGAAGAGGCGATCATTACTGAAAACGGCGAACAGTACATTTTTACGGCCAAAAAAGTAACCGAAGGTGGGGAAGAAGAATGGGCATTAAGCCCTTTAAAAATCGTAAAGGGTCAAGAAGATGATGGTTGGGTCGAAATCAAATTGTTACAACCTTTGCAGTCCGGTGAAAAAGTAGTCTGGAACAAGGCGTATTATCTGATCTCTGAAATGAAAAAAGGCGAGACGGAACACGCGGATTAGGCCCCTAACTGTGTCTTCCTCTCGTCGTACCTCCTCGTCGGAGACAATAGGGGGGAACAACACAAGGCTTCCCGATAGGGAAAATAAATTATGCCGGGCTTGCCAAATACTGTTTGTCAATTGGTTAGTAAAGAGTTTGGTAAGTCCGGTTTTTTTTAAAATATGATAGTTTAACAAATAAAATTATATAAAATGAAAGAAATAAAAGCATTTATAAAGCCCAACAGGGTACAAAAAGTAATTGAGGCATTGAGCGATACCGGATTTAAAAGTATGACGCTATCACAAGGCGAAGGCACGGGCAGGTTCAAGGCCAAAGGGGCTTCCCCGTCTTTAGACTTTCATATAACCGATAGTCCGGTGGTTAAGCTAGAGCTGGTGTGTCAGGATGAAGAAGCAGAACCGGCAATAGACATCATCTTAGAAAACGGGAAAACACCGACCCCTGGCGATGGGATTATTTATTTAAGTAATGTAGAGGACGCCTTTCAAATCAAAACTGGAAAATCCATAAAGCAACCCCAGAAATAAAACCCAGTCAAGATGAGCGATATCGAAAAACTTTTAAATGATCATAAGGTGCAACCCACAGCAATGCGTATTCTTATCTACAAGTTTATGGCCAAAAAAGAAAGAGCCGTAGCATTGACCGAGATCGAAAATGCCTTTGTAAAGGCTGATCGTGCCACATTATCCCGTACCATTAAGACTTTTGAAACGAGCGGAATCGTACATCAAATAGATGATGGAACGGGAATACCAAAATATGCGCTATGTGAAACCGGATGTAATTGTGAAATTGATCAGGATCTGCACATTCATTTTCATTGTACCAATTGTGATGAAACCGTTTGTTTGACCGATCATAAAATACCCCATATCAATCTACCGGAAGGATATATGGCCGAAAATGTTAATTTGGTGGTTAAAGGAATATGCGAAAAATGTAGTGCCGTTTAATTTTTTAAAAATGACCAAAGTTGAAAAAATACTTGTTGATAGGGGAATTAGGCCTACGAAAATGAGGTTAACTATTTACAAACACCTCAAAAGAAAGGTCTATGCCGTAACATTAAAAGGTATGGAAAAGGCTTTCATCAAAAAAAACGATGATAATAAAACTGCGGACAGGACAACAATTTTTAGAACCATAAAACTATTTCAAGAAAAGGGAATAGTACATCAAATAGATGACGGAACGGCAATCGCCAAATATGCGCTTTCCGATGAAAAAGGTTTGGATCTTCACCTGCACTTTCATTGCACCCATTGCGGCAACACGTTCTCTTTGCCCAATAAAGTACATCCCGATAGCCTGCCGGATAAGTATGAAATAACCGATGTGAATTTAGTTATAAAAGGCCTGTGCATAAAATGTAGAAAAGCAAAAACATAAAACGAAAAAAGGATCAATCAGATTATAAAAATTTAAAGTTATCGCGTTAAAAATCAATCAGATATAAACAAAAAACCGATGGAAAATTATTCAAATGTCTTGATTTACGGTGCTGTTGCCCCCATTGCGCTATTGCTGGGTGGAATTGTTTCCATTTTAAAAAAACCAAACGCCCGAATACGAAGTGCTATCCTGCACTTTGCTGCAGGTGTGATATTCTCTGTGGTTGCGGTTGAAATTCTTCCAGAGATTATGGCTAAGCACGATGTACTGGAAATTGCAACTGGTTTTGGGGCTGGTGTACTTTTAATGCTGGGGATACGCTATTTTTTAGAACCCAAAAAAGAGCAAAAGAACAAAACCGGGTTTCCCACAGTCTTTGTACTTGTCATCGCGATTGACTTGTTAATCGACGGGGTGCTTATGGGCATTGGTTTCGTTACCAATCAAGAGACCGGGATTTTTTTAGCGGTGGCAATTTCTGTGGAACTGCTTGCATTGGGGATGGCCACCTCCATCACTTTGGGAAATTCTAATATCAACCGCAAAAAAATAATCGTTACCATACTTGGGTTATCCATTCTGGTTTTTGGAAGCACCTTGTTGAGTGCTGCCTTATTAGCGGGAGTTTCGACAGGTTTTCTGGAAATCATTTTGGCCTTTGGATTGGCGGCCTTATTGTATTTGGTTACCGAAGAATTGTTGGTAGAGGCCCACGAAAGTGAGCAAAACATTTGGTTGACCGCCGCTTTCTTCGGAGGCTTTTTGTTGTTTATGCTGCTGCCAGGAGGTTGATGAAATCGGCGATAAACACTCCCGAATGAATATGAAGTAAATAAATATAAATCTGATTTTAAAACGGAGGTGGAAAAAATGAAATTTAATCATATCGTTCTAAATAATAACGTAATAAGATGGACTCGATGTTCGAAGATTTTAAAACTGACCTAGGTTCCCTTAGTCCTCCTGATAGGAAAAAGGCACTGGAAATTGCCAAGCAACTGATGTTAAAGGAAAGTTATACGCAAAAAGAAGCTATCGCCGAGGCTATTGTAAAAGCTGAGGAATGGTTTTACGATTTAGAAGGATAATAATCACTTAAAACCTAAACAAAATGTTACATATAATCGAGTTGGAAGAAAAAAATATTATTGCAACAAAAGCAACGGGCAAATTGGGAAAAGAGGACATAGAAAAAATCCATCCGCTTATCCACGCCATACTGGACAAGGGAATGAAGGTTTGTTGGTATTTTGAAATGGAAGATTTTACAGGCTGGGATTTTCCCGGTTTATGGGAGGACCTGAAAATGGACACGGCCCACGCAAAAGATTATGAAAAAATAGCGATGGTGGGTGAAAAAAAATGGCAGGATTGGATTGCCCAATTTATGAAACCGTTTACCAACGCGGAGATCAACTATTTTGATTTGGAAAATAGGGAAACAGCTAAACAATGGATAAAAAAATAAAATAGATAATTTTGGCACACGATCATTCACACGGTTCACAGAACTACGGAAAGGCTTTTGGTATAGGCATAGCCTTGAACACTATTTATGTAGCAGTAGAACTCTACTACGGATTTGTGGCAAATTCTTCCGCACTCTTGGCGGATGCAGGCCACAATGCAAGCGATGTATTTAGTCTGATCCTAGCTTGGGCGGCAATAAAAATAGCTACAAAAAGACCCTCAAAACGCTATACGTATGGTTTACGAAAAACGACCATTCTCGCCTCAATGATCAATGGCCTGATTATTATTGCGGCTGCGGGCCTGATCGCTTGGGATGCCATCCGAAAATTTCAGAACCCTACTGAAATTTCCGGGAATATCGTAATGATTGTGGCGGCTATTGGTTTGGTGGTAAACACCGGTACGGCTTTCCTTTTTTGGAAAGGTTCAAAAGGCGATTTGAACATACGCGGCGCATTTTTACATATGGCCGCCGATGCCGGGGTAACTTTAGGAGTGCTTCTTGGCGGACTTGCCATTAAATACACAGGATTAACGTGGATAGACCCTGCGCTTAGTTTGGTCATTGTACTGGTCATTTTATATAGTGCCTGGGGACTTTTGAGGGATTCCGTAAAAATAGCCATTGATGCCGTTCCCAAAAATATTGACATCGATGAAGTGGAAAAATATTTAATGAATATTGAAGGGGTCGAAGAAGTACACGATCTGCATATCTGGGCGATGAGCACTACCGAAACCGCACTTTCTACCCATTTGGTCGTTCCCGATGGGCACGAGGATCAATTTTTATATGATATCAGGGAACAATTGCACGATAAATTTGAAATAACCCATACCACCCTGCAAATAGAACAAGAGTTCGGGGATAAAGAATATAAACCCTATCAAGGTTTGGAATAATAAAATCAAGATGAAGAAAAAACAAAATCTAAGGGATATCGATACCCAGAAACATTCTGGCGAACATAACCACGATGATGGCCATTCACACGGCACAGAAAAAATAAATTTTAAAGCATATCTACCCGCCACTTTCAGCTTCGTAATGTTGATTATTGGAATTGCATTAGACTACTTCGATATAGCATTTTTCATGGATTGGGTGCGTATCGGTTGGTATGCAGTCGCTTACCTACCAGTAGGTTTTCCTGTAATAAAGGAAGGTTGGAATAGCATTAAAAATGGAGATTTCTTTACTGAGTTTTTGTTGATGTCTATCGCCACAATTGGTGCGTTTGCAATTGGTCAATATCCCGAAGGAGTTGCGGTAATGCTATTTTATGCTGTAGGTGAATTGTTTCAAAATGCAGCTGTTAACAGGGCAAAATCCAATATTAAAGCATTGTTAGATGTACGTCCAGATGAAGCCTTGGTTTATCGCAACAATAATTATATTTTGGTTAATCCTGAATCTGTTGTCATTGGCGAAAAAGTGCAAGTCCGCGTGGGTGAAAAAATCCCATTGGACGGAATTTTACTTTCTGAAAAAGGTTCATTTAATACAGCGGCCTTAACAGGTGAAAGCAAACCAGATACCATTGCAAAAGGTGAAAAAGTATTTGCGGGAAGCATTAATCTCGAAGGGGTAATTGAAATCGAAACTACAAAGGAATTTAAGGATAGCTCTATTGCCCGAATTCTCGATATGGTACAGAACGCCACGGCAAGGAAATCAAAAACCGAATTGTTTATCAGGAAATTTGCGAGGGTTTACACGCCAATTGTCGTATTTCTTGCAATAGCATTAACCTTCTTACCTTACTTTTTTGTAGATGATTATATATTCCAGGATTGGTTGTATAGAGCTTTAATTTTCTTGGTTATTTCTTGTCCTTGTGCCTTGGTTATCTCTATTCCTTTGGGTTATTTCGGTGGATTGGGAGCAGCTTCCAAAAATGGTATTTTATTTAAAGGAGCTTCCTTTTTAGATGAAATGACCAAAGTTACAACTGTAGTGATGGATAAAACAGGAACTGTGACGAAAGGTGTATTTAAAATCAAAGAAATAAGATCTATTGATTTGGAAGAAGCCGAATTTATGAAATACCTCATGGCAATGGAAGAACAATCTACACATCCAATTGCCAAGGCTATTATGGAATATAAAGCTGAAGGTAAAGATTTTGAGGCTACCAATGTTTCAGAAATTGCAGGAAAAGGATTGAGAGGAACTGTGAATGGTAAAACCGTTTTAGTTGGAAATAAACCTTTGATGACTTCAAACAATATTGAAGTTCCATCTGCAACCGATGACATTGTGGAATCAATTGTGTTGGTTTCCATTGATGGTAAATTTTCTGGTTATGTGATTATAGCCGATGAATTAAAAGACGATGCACACCAGGCTATTAAGCAAATTCGCGAAGCAGGAATTTCAAAAATTATAATGCTTTCTGGAGACAAGGATTCCATTACACAACAAATCGCGAAAGGATTGGGAGTAGATTGGGCTAAAGGTGGTTTGTTGCCAGAAGATAAATTAGCTGAAGTTGAAAAACTGATGTCCGAAAACGACAATAAAGTTGCTTTTATTGGCGATGGTATCAATGATGCACCTGTGTTGGCAGCAAGCGATATAGGGATTGCCATGGGTGGTCTTGGTAGTGATGTAGCCATTGAAACGGCAGACGTTATTATACAAACCGATCAACCTAGCAAAATAGCTAAGGCTATTAAAATAGGTCGTTCCACACGCCGTATCGTTTGGCAAAATATTGGTTTAGCTTTTGGCGTAAAAGCTGTAATTTTAATTTTGGGAGCAGTAGGTATGGCAACTATGTGGGAAGCAGTTTTTGCTGATGTTGGAGTAGCAATTTTAGCGATTCTTAATGCCGTAAGATTGCAAAAGATGAGGTGGAAATAATGAAAAATATACCAAGCACTTAGATATAAATGGAATAAAAATATTCACAATCGGTTAAGGTTTTTAACTCATAATATTGCTTTTAGAAGTAAGGTTTTAATTTACTAAGGCAGATTGATTGGGTATATACCGTACGTTAGAAAGTGTTATATCACAAGTTTTCTTTCTTAGCATTCTTATGTTTATTTATTACTTGAGTAATTATAGAAATAGAATAAAGTTTAATTAACTATTTCTATTTGAAAAAGAGGTAAAAGGTATTAATGCACTTATCTCTATAACCATCTCAGTAGGTTTTTTAGGTGTCCTAATTTTATTTGTATCATTTGGTTATCTTTGTAAAGATGAATGTTCAAATCGATTATAAAAGTTCACAGATCGTCAACACTTTTATTGAAGAATTGATAAATCCCCATAGAATAAGACGTCAGGGGAAGTGGTTCGATTCTTGGCGAGGTCACTTTAGTACATCAGGGCAAGAGCTTAAAGATTGGAATACTCCCTTTTTCTATTTTTGCATTTTAAGAAATATGGAAAATTTAGATCCATGCCCTACTTCGCTGCTAACTTCAATACGACCTCCTCTATTATTAACCATTCGTTTTATAATAAATAAACCCAAACCAGATCCCTCTACCGTTTTATTAACTTGAAAAAACTGATCAAATAATTTTGGAAGATTAGATGCTTCAATCCCACAGCTATTATCTTCTACCTCCAGGAGAATTTCTTCAGAAATAATTTTTGTGCAAATTGTAATTTGCGGTGATCTGTTATCTGCTTTATATTTTATGGCGTTAGATATAAGATTAAATAAAATGCTTCTTATCTCTTTTTTAGGATATTGAATATTTTCAATATCTAGGTTTAAAATAAAAGTGGTATTGGTGGATAGTATTAAGTTATGTAGATCGCTTTTAATTTCATTTAGAAGCAGTGGGATATTTACATCATACATTTTATGATTTTCTTTAGCCGATTTTGCTATTAAGGTCATATCATTCACAACTCCTTTAAAACGTTTAACCGACTGGTCGATCATATTAATGATCTCTTCATGATTTTTATCCTGAATCTTATGAGGTTCTAAGAGAGCAATCAAGCCTTCCAAATTATTCAATGGGGTTTTTAGATCATGGGAAGCTGTATATACAAAATTATCCAGCTCCAGATTTATTCGGCTTAACTCATCTACATAAATGCTTAAGTCCTTATTAGAAATTCGTAATTCTTTTCTGGTATTTTCAAGCTCATTTAAAATTTCTCTCTGTTCCTGAATATCTGTGCAGGTACCAAACCACTTCACAATTTTATTATTTTCATCTCGAAGAGGTTCAGCTCGAGCAAGAAACCATTTATAGCTTCCATCAAACCTTCTCATTCTATATTCTATTTCATAAGTAATCCCTGTACTAAGAGAATTTTGCCATACCTGCCAGGTTCTATCAAAATCATCTGGATGAAGAACTAAAGACCAACCTTTATTTTTGGTATCTTCATAAGAGAGACCTGTAAAATCATACCAACGTTTATTAAAAAAATCGTGATATCCATCAGGTTGCGTTGCCCATACCATTTGGGGCATAAGATCTATTACAAACTTAAATTCTTTAGTTATTTGATCTTTAGAATTGGTAGGAATACTATTTATTTTATCTTCAGATATCTTTGTCATAAACAGTAAATTAATAGGCTTTTAACCTACTCTATTTTTTTTAACAAAACACAAGAAAAAGGTAAATCTTAAATTTTATATTAGTTACTCATAAAAAGAAGGAGTAGAATATAAATTTTAAAAGTAGCGAAACTTTATTGATATTTTCATTTCAACCCGATTATATTGTCGTTAATCGATTTTTTTTAGGAGCCTATTGAAAACATCGAATTTTAACTGCATTTGCATAGTCCTTATTTTTAACAAAATTTTTTCACAACATGTTAAGTATTAGTCAATAGCACTGCTGAGTCTTTAGCTCTTTAATATCTTTGAACTATTAATTCAACCAAAAATTTATATTTATGAAAGCTAAAAATCTAATATTTAAACCACTTTCTGCCTTTATATTATTACTTGTATTGGCAAGTTGTGGAGCTACAAGATTAAGTGAAGATCAATTAGTAGCAGATTCTACAAAAGCGAAAGCAACAATTTCTGCAGGACACCAAAACATTCAAGAGCTTTTTGCGAGCTCTGCAGGATATGCCATTTTCCCTAATGCTGGGAAAGGTGCTTATATTATAGGCGGGGCTTCTGGAAATGGAACCGTTTATGAAAAAGGAACCTTAGTAGGATATTCTGATATGAAACAAGTAGATATAGGAATTCAGGCTGGAGGAAAAGCTTTTATTGAAGTTTTATTCTTTCCAAACTCAGGATGCCTTAAATGAATTCAAGAATGGAACTTATAGTCTTTCAGGAAATGCGTCTGCTGTAATTATTGAGCAAGGAGCATCTCGTGAGGTAAGTTTTGTTGATGGAGTTGGGGTTATAACTATGCCAAAAGCTGGTGCCATGGCCGGAATCTCTGTTGGAGGTCAAAAATTTGAATTTAGAGAATTGTCTAAATAATTATTTTTAAAATAATAAAATTCATCCCTTGCAGTTTTTCTGTGAGGGATTTTTTATTTTACTAAACTGAAAAAAATTCAGTTGAACTTCTATTTTTAGTCGGTAGTTCTTTAATTTTAACGCTTATCTAATTTTTTTTGCTGTTTATGAGATCTAAAATCACCCTAAAAGAACTGGCTAAATTATTGAATGTTTCTGTATCAACAGTATCAAAAGCCCTTAATGACAGTTCAGAAATAAGTCCGAAAACGGTACAAAGAGTCAAGGAATTGGCAGCATTACATAATTATAGACCCAATCCAACAGCGGTAAATTTAAAGAGAAATCGTACCGGGAATATCGCGGTAATAGTGCCTAATATTTCCAATACCTTCTTTGCAAAAGTCTTGGGGGGAATTGAGACCGAGGCCAGAAAATTAGGTTTCCAAGTCATCACTTATATTTCTAATGAATCTTTAAAGTTGGAGCAACAAATAACCGAGCTTGTTTCTAACGGGCTGGTAGATGGCTTATTGATCTCGGTTTCTGAAGAAACTCAAAAAGAAGAAAATTTTGAACATTTGCATCGTCTCAATGAATATGAAATTCCAATTGTTCTGTTTGATAGAATTAATATAGATATTGATCTGGATAAAGTTGGGAGTGAATGATAAAGCGAGTATTTATGATGCAGTAAAGTTTTTACATTCAAAAAATCTAAAGAAAATTGGATTAGTTTCAGCATTAGGGGATATTGGGCTCGGAAAATTAAGAATTCAGGGTTATTTAGATGCTTGTAACGATCTTAATTTACCAGTAACCAAAGATTATATAATAGCCTCTACAGATATTGCTATTGTTAAGAAAAAGCTCAAGAATTTATTGATTGAAGAAAAGGTGGAAGCTGTTATTGCATTAGACTATTTAAGCACTTTATTAAGTTCCAGGATCATTCAGGAAAACGGACTAAAGATTCCTGAAGATGTAAAGATGATTGGTTATGTTACCGAAGATTTTGCGCCCATTATTATGGCCATCTATAAGTTATGTAGATCAACATCCTGGAAAAATAGGGGAGAAGGCCGCAACTTTATTGATAAATAGAGTTAATAAGGTTCAGAAGTAAAACCACCGAAAAGGCCATTATCAATACCGAATTTGTTCATTTAGATTCTACTAGATTTTAATATAACATTCGGTATGTTGAAACCGCAACTTTTAATCTTCGATGTAAATGAAACCCTTCTGGATCTTTCTCCTTTAAAAGATTCTATAAATTCTGCGTTAGAGAATGATCTGGGTTTTGAAGTTTGGTTTCCTCAGTTGCTTCATTATTCTTTAGTTGAAACGCTTACCGGTAATTATCGCGATTTTAGTGAAATTGCTGCGGCTGTTTTTAAGATGACAGCAGAGAAATTCAATAAAAATTTTTCTGACTGAGGAAGTAAAAGAAATTCTGAGTAAAATAACAGAATTACCTCCTCATGCTGATGTGGTGAAGGGATTGCAAAAATTAAAACAACAGGGTTTTATTATGGTGGCCCTTACCAATGGGAAACCAAACGTAGCCAAAGATCAATTAGAATTTGCAGGTTTAACCTCCTATTTTGATGAGATTCTTAGTGTGGAAGTGGTTAAGAAATATAAACCAGCCGCAGAAACCTATAACTTTGTAACCCGAAAATTTGGAGTTGAAAATTCTATGGCGATGATGGTTGCAGCTCATGGCTGGGATATCGCCGGAGCTAAGCGAGCAGGATTAAAAACTGCTTTTATAAGCAGACCCGGAAAATCACTTTATCCTTTAGCAGATTCTCCAGATCTTACAATTTCTACAATTTTAGAATTAGCAGAAAGTTTGAACTCTTAGTTTAGATCTTCAAGATTTTCCAGCATGGTAGGAATTAATTCACTTACTGTTGGATGAATATGAACGGCATTTTTTATCACCGTATAAGGAGCATCTGCGTACATAATATCTATAATAAGATGAATATATTCATCTGCTCTAGCTCCTAAAAATGTAGCTCCTAGAATCTTATCATTTTCAGCATTTATAAAAATCTTTAATTTCCCCTGAGTTTCCCCCATTTCTTTTGCACGAGCAATTTTGCTCATTGGCATGGAAGCAACTTTTGCCTTAATTCCTTTTTCTTTAATCTCACTTTCATTCATTCCCACTCTAGCTACAGGTGGATCTATAAACGCCGCATAACAAAGGTAACGGTCAGAGAGATTTCGTTTTTTATCCAGGAAGAGATGAGAATTCACTATTTGAAAGTCGTTATAAGAAGTATGGGTAAATCCTCCGTGCCCATTACAATCTCCCAAAGCCCAAATATGATCTACAGTTGTTTTTAAAGCATCATCTACCTTAACGTAGCCTTTGTCATCTAATTTAACTTTAGTGTTCTCTAAACCAAGTTTATCTGTATTAGGTATTCTTCCCGTTGCTAATAACAAATGAGTTCCTTTAACAGGAGCTGAATTATCTTCACATTCATGTGTCACTTCAATATGGTTCCCAACTTTTTTTGCGCTAATACAATTAGAATTTAATTGAATATGAATTCCTTCATTTTTAAAAACTTCAGCAATACCTTCAGCTATATCTTTATCTTCATGCTTTAATAAAGTAGCCCCCCTGTCTAAAATGGTTACTTTACTTCCAAATCTTCTAAACATCTGTCCAAATTCCAACCCAATATATCCACCGCCAACAATAATTAGATGTTCAGGAATCTCCTCAAGTTCTAAAATACTTTCATTGGTTAGAAAATCAACATCTGCAAAACCGTCTGGAATTCGGGGCCTTCCCCCAACATTAATGTAAATCTTATCTGCAGAATACTTTCTCTCCATCTACTTCTATGGTATGATCATCTAAGAATTTTGCAGTTCCCTTTAATCAAACTGATCTTCTCATTTTCTGTGAGCATTTTCTCGATTCCGTCTCTGGAATCCTGTATGATCTTATCTTTTCTGCTTTTGATAGTTTTAAGATCTACTAGTAACATTCCCCTCTACACTTACTCCAAGATCTTTACTGTTATTTGCAACATAAGCTCTTCTGGCACTGGCAACGTAGGATTTAGTAGGCGTGCAACCGTCATTAACACAGGTGCCGCCAAGATGACCTTTTTCTATAATTGCAGTTTTTAATCCGTTTTTTGCAAGACTGCTCGCTAAAGGAACTCCAGCTTGGCCTGTACCTATTATAATCGCGTCAAATTTCATATTCATTTAATTTTATTTTGAAAAGCGCTCAAGAATCTTAATCGAAATAAGCCTTGAGTTCTTTTCTTAAATTTTCCCATTGATCTTTATCTCCGGTAACTGCTTGTGCTCCTTCTTTGATCTTGGAAGAACCAAAACCTATAATTTCTTTAAATCCGATATGTGGAGGAAGAGAGAGTTCTCCGCTGCTTACAACGGCATCAATTATAAATGGAAGTTTGCTATTCTTGGCTTGAATAATTGCAGCTTCTATATCTTTTACATTTTCTACCCTTACGCCATCTCCCCCGCAAAGTTTAGCATATTCTGCAAAGTTTACATTGGTTTCATGAAGCGCATCTAAAGCTGGCTCTAACCCGGCTTCTTCCATTTCAAGTTTTACAAAGCTCAATTCAGAATTATTGAAAATAAGCACTTTTATAGGAAGTTTATATTTAACCGCTGTAATAAAATCTTGCATGGCCATATTGAAAGCTCCATCGCCAGATAATGCCCAAACTTCTTTTTCTGGATTGGCAAACTGGGCGCCTATAGCAGAAGGTAATCCAACAGCCATAGAACCATGATTAAAAGAACCTATTATTCTTCTATTAGAATGAAACGAAATATGATGTGCAGCCCAAATTGCTGAGGTACCCGTTTCTATGGTGAAAATTGCCGAATTTGAAGCATGTGTATTTACCATATCTGCAAATATCTGCGGATGCAAAGGTGTATTGTCTCTGGAAACCGAAGCTTCCTCTTTCATATTCTCTCTCCACTGCTTGAAATTCTTGGTAAGAGTAGATAGAAAATCATCATCGGTTTTGGTTTCTACTTTAGGTAGAAGCTGAGAAACAAACTCTTTTACATCTCCGTGAACCCCAATATCTACAGCAGTTCTATTACCAATGTTCTCTTCCCTAATATCAACCTGAATGGTTTTGGTGGTATGTGGTAGAAAATCTATATAAGGGAAATCTGTGGCGAACATCAACAGAAGATCACACTTCATTACAGCGTTATATCCGGAAGGATTTCCTATTAATCCGGTAAGCCCAACCACATTTTCGGTATCGTGATCAAAAATATCACATGCACGAATGGTATGAGTAATTGGAGCTTTCAATTTTCTTGATAATTCCAGTACTTCTTCTCTCGCCAGTCTACAACCTTCTCCTGCTAAAATTCCGATATTCTTAGCTTCATTAATAGCATTTGCCGCAGCTTGTACCGAATTTTTTCCGGGAATTAAAGTGGCATCTGAGTGAAATATAGGATGAATAAATTCCTCGCTTTCAGCATCCATTTCAGCAATATTAGCAGCAATTTCAATACGGCAAACGGTGTTATGAGAAACCGCTATTTGAATGGCTCTTTGCATTACCATTGGTGCTTCTTCCGGGTGTTCTAATTATTGCTTGATATTCACAAACATCAGCAAAAACTTTTTCAAGATCTACTTCCTGAAAATAATTGGTGCCCTGCTGCCGTTGCGGAACTTGCCCTGTAATTGCAATTACAGGAGTTCTTTCTTTTTTCGCATTGTAAAGTCCGTTGATAAGATGAAGTGCGCCAGGCCCGACTGTTCCGGCACAAACAGCTAATTTTTTGCTTGTAATACTTTGTCCGAAGGCTGCATAAGAAGCATTTCCTTCGTGTTTCATTCCTATCCAATCTACATCTTCTCGTTCTTCAATAGCTTTCACCAAAAAGTTCAAGGCATCTCCGGTAACTCCATAAATATGGCTTACCCCTTCATTAACTAAAATATCAAGTAGTTGTTCTGATACGTTTCTGCTCATCATTCTCATTTTTAAATTGAATTCAGACAGATTCTAATCATTAGACTTCTTAGAATTTAAATCCGAATGTAAATATTATTCTGCTTCCTTCTTTATTTGTGTAGTATCCAACATTTCCGGTAAAGGCGCTAAATCCGTTCACGAAAATAGATCCCCCGTAGCTATTATGCCACTTGTTAGAATTATCATTATCATCCCAAACTCTACCATAGTCATAGCCTAAAGTTGCTCCCATTCTAATTGGGATGAAGTTGGTTTTGAATTTTGCAAAACCAACACGAAGATCTGTACTTTGGTAGAAAGCGGTCTTCCCATTGAATCTTTCATTTCTATAAGCTCTAAGGCTATTATTTCCACCTAATGTTGCTGCGTGATAGAATTCATAATTATCGCCTAGAATAAATTCACTTCCAATTTTTGTGGCTAAAACAGCTACTCCACTTGGGTGAATTGGATAATCTATAGAGATAGATGGCTTTACATACCCAAACTGGTTCTCATTTCCATCTATATTCTTTTTATAACCTGTAGTAATGTCAAACGCCATCCCGGCATTTGGAAATGCAGGATTATTCTCTTTATTTATATATTGATAGCTTACTTCTCCACCAGCATACAGCTGCTCTTCATAAATATCATTAGTTAAAGGAAATTGATCTGTTATAAATCTACCTTCATTATTAGATACTTCCATCCCTTCAATCATTGGCTTGATCTCAAATCTGCTTCCTCTATCGTTTCTCCATATAAGCGAAGGTGCAAAACGCCATTGCTCAATATTTACGCGATTGTAATCTAGATCTACATCTCCATCATCATAAGTTGTATCATTCCCTCTTCCAAAGTAATTTAAGGAGAAGTTAGGGCTGGTGTATAAAGCATCCAATCCAAAATTCCAGTTGTAAAATATATGGGCAAATTCCCCATAGTATTTAGCTTCCCAACCTTGGGTTGCAAAATAGTAGTTTACGGTTATTTTTTGTTGGGTTGTAAAGGGGTTTTTAGCTAATCCGTAAGTGGTATAAATGTCTGATGCTCCTAACTTAAAACCTGCATCTGAACTGAAACCTAAACTTGGTAAAACTTTATTTTCTGAATATTTTCTATTGGTATAATCGTAATTATTGATTTCATAAGAATCTGTTAGCCATTTATGAGTTCCAGACTTCTTAATGGTATTCTTCTTACTTTTATAATCATACACCTTAGCATTTCGAGTATTTTCAAAGTCGTAAATGTCATGTTCTTCACCTCCTAAAACTTTCAATTTTATAAGATTGTTTCCTTTTCCTTCAATTTTGAATTCATCATCGCCATCCAGACCATAGATCCAGATCTCTTTGGTATCCTTGGCGTTGTAGGTGTTATTAAATACTTCTTCATCTTTTCTTGAAATAGAAACTTCTGTTTCTCCACCTTTTTTACGAGTAATCAAAAATTTATCGTCTTTTTCTGTACCTATAATTACATCAAAATTGTTGAGATAATTATAATATTCCTGAGCAACAGATTTAAGATTGTCTCTTCTTTCTTTCAAAAGTTTTTTAATGTCTTCGATACTTTCGTCTTTAACATCTGCTGGTAAACTATCAAAAGCAGCATCTATTTGGGAGTCGGTTAAGTTATTTTGAATATATGTAACTTGATTCTCCCAATCCTGCCATTTGGAATGAGTGATTAATGCATTATCTAAAGTATAAGCTGCAAAATTGAACCATTTTACATTTTTAAGTGGTTTCTCGAATGTTTGCATGGCTCTAAAGATAGGAACGCCCAGTTTTATTAACGCAATCATAGGGCCATCATACTTAGAAAATGCCTGATCTCTATCTCGAGGAATAGGTTCATACATTTTTCTACCATCTTCCTGCTCATATTCTGCCCATCTCCATTGGTCAAAATGCCTGTCCCAATCTCCAATTAGCATATCAAAAAGTCTTGCTTTTATGTATGCATCTTCATCTACATAAGCCTCTTTAGATTCTTCAATCTCTTCCAAAAGATCTGAAGTGCTTAAGATATCATCTGGATTTCCAAAGATTTCAAATTCTTTATTTTCATCTCCTACATGCTCTTCAAGCATATATAATTCATCTCCATATTCATCATTAAAAACACCTAATCCTTTTTGCTTAGGAACATAATAGATTTTTGGGTTGGCATGTAGAATATTTAAATCTTTTGAAAGATCATTAACCGCAAACGGGGCATAAGGATGAGAAGTAGTGTAGTAATCTTCTACTATTCTCTCTGCCACTGTATTTTGAAGATAATCTCCTACATAATGAGTTTTAATACTGTTTTGAATAAAACGCACAGCACTCTTTTTTAAAGCTCTTAGCGTATATTCATTTTCGTTATCATTTATCAATCTTAATGATCTGGATTGATGTCCACCCCCTTCAGAAATTGGTCTCATATTACCAGGAAGATCTTCTAAGAACAATACCGGGGCTTCTATTTTTCTGCTATAAATGTCGCGATAATGGTCTCCCCAAACCCATTCATATAATCCGGTTTTGTCAGTTTCCTCATCCGTGTAAACCGAAGCAGCATAAGTGTCGTTATAATTAGATCTTGGTTCATAACTCACCTCTTCCAATCTTGTGCGTTGTCTTTTGATCTCTTTTGAAAACAATAATTTTGAACTCGTTCCAGAAACAGAATAAAAATCTACTACAGAACTACCATCTTTAAAAATGGTAAGTTTTGCATATCCATTTTCATCTGAAGCAAAATGTCCTTCTTTATGAATTTTTGCGTTTTGAGTTTTTGTTGCCGCTCCACTTATAATTTGTGGTACTTCATGATGATCTAAATACTGAAGGTTTCTATCATTACCCGAAACAAAGATCACATCTTCAAATTCTCTTGCTGTAGCTTCTAATCTGTCGTGCAGCTCTCGTTGTTGTTCATTATGAAATGTCTGAGAAGAAAATCCTCCTATTTTATTAATAAAACCAAATTTTGTATTGGTAAGTATTGGGTCATGTACAGCTACTATTACGGTCTTACCCTGACTGTCTTTTAATTCATCTCTAAATTCTACAAAAAACTGCTCTCTGGTTTTAATATCACATTTGTTATTAATGTAAGGATAATTATCCCAATCTTCTAAAAACCATTGAGAATCTATCATGATTAGAGCAATGTCATCGTTGATATTTTCGCTTTCTAAAGCACAACCATCGTTTGGCCAAAACTTTGCTTTACTGTTATCTTGAAGAAAAGATTCCAGATCGTCTAAAGCCTGGTGCCCTTTTTTATTCCATTCGTTCTCGCCAGGAGTAAAGATGATACTTCCATTAAAGTCTTTTAAAGGGTCTAATAATCGTTTTTGAAGAAATTCTTCCTCTTCCTTACGTTTTTCATCATCTTTAGGGTATCCTTTTTCACGAGTGAGATTTCCCACAATTAGAACTGTTGCTTCTTTATCTTGTTGAGAAGCTTCCGTAATTCTTTTAAATATATCCTGAGAGACATTGGAATCATCCATTCCAGTATTAGCAGTTATATAAAATGCTCTTGAAATTTCTTTGTCAGAATTTGAATTTTTTTGTTGAGCAAAAGAGGAAATTCCAATTAAGAATGTTAATAAGAACCAAGTCTTGTTCTTATAATTAGAATTGAAATTTTTTAGTGTAAATAATTGCTGCATAGGTCAACTTTATAGGGATAGTATAATTTTATCTTAAATTTAAAATATCATAGATTGGGTCAAGTTTCAAAAAATAAATTATCTAACAGTAAATTTTAACCAATTATAACATTTTTCAGCCCCTTACTAAGACTAAAAATTTCATTTCTATGTCATTATAGGTCAATTCTTATCATTTAAGATAAATCATTCAGAATACAGTTTCGCGAAATAAATTTAAATTAGCTCAAAATTCCAGATTTGAAATTTCTATCTACTATATTTTTTTTACTTCTTGTAAATCTTGGTTTTACTCAGGAGTTACCTCCTGTAACCAATTTTAACCCCAATCAGTACAATGCAGGGAATCAAAATTGGATGATTTCTCAGGCTGATAATAAGAATCTTTATATAGCTAATGGTACTGGACTTTTAGAATATAATGGGGCGCAATGGAATTTATATCCGGTTCCAAATAATACAATTATTAGATCTGTAAAGGCAGTTGGCGATAAGATTTTTACGGGAGCGTATATGGAAGCCGGATATTGGCAGATAAATGAATTTGGAACCTTAGATTACACCAGTTTGCTCAATAAATTTCCTAAGCCTGTACAGGATGGAGAACAGTTCTGGCATATTGAGAATTTAGGAGGTATGGTAATCTTTCAAAGTTTTGAAGGTCTATATCTATTTGATCCAGTTGCGGAGAAGATCAGTAAAATTGAGATGGATGGAGATCAACCTGTGTCCAATCTCTTCAAGGTGAATGATCAAATCTATTTTCAAAGGGCAAATATTGGTTTGTTTATTATAAAAAATGGTGCGCCTCAATTAATTATTCCTGGAGATTTATTAGAAGGGGTAGAGCTCATGCAATTATTTTGGCATCAGGATCAACTTCAGTTAGTTGGGAAATCTGGAAATTTCTATACCTGGAACGGAAATGAACTAAATCCATATTTAGAGAATGTAACCACCAAGATCAAAGATGTAAGCATTTATTCGGCAATAGACCTTCCAGATAATTCTCTTGTACTTGGTACCGTAGAAAATGGAATTTATCATATCAATGAGCAAGGCGATATTTTAGATCATTTTAATCAAACTAACGGCCTTCTTAACAATACCATCTTGAGTCTTTTTTTAGATGAAGAGAAAAACATTTGGGCCGGTTTAGATAATGGGCTTAGTGTTATAAATTTAAATTCTCCCTTCAATCTTTTTCAAGATAAGAATGGAAAGATAGGGTCTGTTTATACCTCGTTTCGTAATGACGATTATCTTTATCTGGGAACCAATCAAGGTTTATATTATAAGATGTTTAATGATCAGGAATTTGAATTAATTCCTGGAACCAATGGGCAGGTTTGGAATTTGCAGTATATAGATAGTACCCTTTTTTGTGGTCATAATAGTGGGACTTTTGTTATAAATGGAAATGAAGCAAAATTAGTTTCAGAACGATCGGGAACCTGGACGGTTAAAAAAATGTTGAATCTGCCTAACGTGTATGTTCAAGGTCATTATAACGGGATAAGCTTTTTAAAACGAAATGCTGAGACTTTTGAATCTTTACCAATGGTAAAGGGCTTTCCCCATTCATCAAAATTTATTGTACCGGAAAAAGATGGAAGTATTTGGATAGGGAACGAGCATAAAGGAGTCTTTAAAATTAATGTAACAGATAATTTACAGAGTATCTCCAACATTAAAAATTACAAATTTGATGGTACTTCTGGTATTACATCTTGTATTTTTAAATTTAATGATAGCTTATATTATTCTACCACCAAAGAATTGTTTCAATATCGTCCTGGAACAGATAATTTTTCCAAAAAAAGTAAATTGTCAGAAATACTAAGTAAAACTGACCGAATTTCTGGGAATATAGTAAATGAAGGAGATGATAAAATTTGGGGATTTTCAGAAAACTCTGTTTTTTATGTAGAACTTTCTCAGCTCAGCTCTAATTTTAATTTTAAATCTATCTATCTCCCTAACGATCTAAGAAATATAACCAAGGGGCACGAAAACATTACTTCTATTAAGAATGAAACATATCTTCTGGGTACAGCAAATGGATATCTTACTTTTCGTGAAAGCAATATTTCTTCAGAAGAATATTTACTTAGAATAGACAGAGTAACACATTCTGCTTTAGATGATAAAGCCGAAATGGTGAGTCTAAAAGGGGGAGAGGCATTTCATTATAAATCTAACAACATCAATATAGATTATAGCATCCCGGAGTATAAGAAATTTAGTTCTCCATTATTTAGTTACAGGTTATTAGGATTAAGCCCTAATTGGAGTTCTTGGAGTAAGGAGCCAAATGTAGGCTTCAAAAACCTTTCTTTTGGTAGCTATGAGTTTCAGGTAAAGGGAAAAATAGGGGAAAATGTAACAGATGTAGTTAGTTACAATTTTGATATTTCTCGCCCGTGGTATTTGAGCTACTTGGCAATAGGTATCTATGTTATAATATTCCTTATTCTGATTTACTTAGTACATATTGCCTATAATAGGCATCATGAAAAAATAAACGAAGAGAATAAAAAAGCTTTAAAGATGCAAAATCTTGAAGCAGAACAGCAGATTGTAAAATTACAGAATGAACAGTTAGAAAGAGAAATGGCAAGTAAGAATAAGGAGCTTGCAGTTTCTACAATGAGTTTAATAAAGAAAAACGAATTCTTGAACAGCATTAAAGATCAGTTAAAAGAATCTGAATCATCTAAAGTGAAATCTGTAATAAAAACCATAGATAAAGATATAAGCGAAGAAGATAATTGGAATTACTTTAAAGAAGCTTTTAATAATGCCGATAAAGACTTCTTTAAAAAGATTAAATCTTTCCATCCTGAGCTTACTTCTAATGATCTAAAACTGTGCGCATATTTAAGACTCAATCTTACCTCTAAAGAGATTGCACCATTACTTAATATTTCGGTTAAAAGTGTGGAAATTAAACGATATCGTTTGCGTAAAAAGATGGAATTACCTCGAGAAACGAATTTGGTGGAGTATATTCTTGCCGTATAAAACTTAACCATCTTCTAATAAAACTCTACATTACCTCTACATTTGGTCTAAAGTCGTGATTTAAAGTTATTTATCTAACTTATTATTAATTAGCTATCTGCCTTATATAGCCTTGATTTTACGAGCTTCTTTCCTTTCTATACATTTTAAAATACTCCTGTATATATTTTGTAAAGGTGTTTTTCTTATTGCATTAACATTGTATTAATATATTGCTAATGCAATTTTAACAAATAATCTAATGAAGAGATTTACATGCTTAGTAATTGTCCTTTTTGGGGGTATATTTTCGATGTGCGCGCAATCGTTTTCGGTTCAAGGAAGCGTCACAGATGAAAATAATCTACCACTTTTAGGGGTCAATGTATTAGTGAAAAATGAAACCAGAGGAACAACCACAGATTTTGATGGGAATTACTCTATAGATAACATATCTCCTGGAGATGTGTTACAATTTACCTATGTAGGTTTTATCCCTAAGGAGGTAATAATTACAAATCAACAAACACTTAACGTAGTACTTCAATCAGATTCTCAAGCTTTAGATGAAATTGTGGTTATAGGTTATGGAAGTCAGGCAAAGAAAGAAATTACCGGAGCTGTAAGTGTTGTTGGAGCCAAGACTATTGAAGAGCTTAACCCAGTTCGTGTAGAGCAAGCCCTTCAAGGGAGAGTAGCCGGAGTAAATATTACTTCAACTTCTGGTTCTCCAGGTAGTGCGGCTACCATTAATATTAGAGGTATTTCAACCAATGGAGATTCAAGACCTTTGATTCTTGTTGACGGTGCAGTAATAGAAGATTTAAGTGTAATTAATCCTAACGATATAGAGAGCATCAGTGTACTAAAAGATGCTACTGCCGGTATTTATGGAGTAAGAGCTGCAAATGGGGTTATATTGATTACTACCAAAGGAGGTATTAAAAATACAGACTTAAGAGTAAATGTGGATGCCTATACAGGGGTTCAAGAAACAAGTAGACAATTACCTGTTTTAAATGCTACAGAATATGCTGTAATTATAAACGAAGCATTTACCGCTGGAGGGCAAAATCCACCATTTACTGATTTTAGTACTTTGGGTGAAGGAACCAACTACCAGGATGAAATTTTCCAACAAGCAATCGTTTCAGATGTGAACGTGAATGCCTTTGGGGGTGGTGAAAAAACAACTTACTCTCTTGGGGCAGGATATTTAAATCAGGATGGTATTGTTGGAGGTCCTTCTTCAAATTTTGAACGTGTTACCGCTAGAGGAAGTTTTGATTATGATATTCTTGACAATCTAAAACTTTCTACTACTGGAATTTATACTCATTCTAATAGAAGTACACTTCCGGAGAATGCTTTAGGATCTGTATTATTCAATGCCTTAAACATGGCTCCAACGATTCCAATTTTCGATGCGGATGGAGAATACAGTTTGGCAGAAGGATTAGGTAATGAGGTTATTAACCCAATAGCACAAATTGCCAATACTTACAATAACACTCAAGTTGATAAAATTACAGGAACTGCCGGACTAGCTTATGATTTCTTCGATCATTTTAGTGCAGAGACTAGATATCAATTCAACTATTCTGAAGTAAGAGGAGACAGTTTCTTTCCATCTGTATTTTACGGTTCTGGAAAGGTTTTCAACGTTAATGAGGGCAGAAACGTAGTAAATGAGAGTACTAATTTCTTTAGAGATTATACTTTTGATGCTTTTCTATCTTATAAGAACTCCTTTAACGACGCTCATAATTTAACAGCTTTAGTAGGAACTTCCGTCTTCAAATCTACGGGAGATTTTTACGGTTTTACAGGATACAATATTCCGGGAAACACTATTGATAATGCAAGTTTAGAAAACGCTGAAGAAGTTGTAGATAACTATATTAATGTAAGCAACAGAGTTTTTGATTCTAGATTGCTATCTTATTTTTTAAGGCTACAATATAACTATAAAGAGAAATATCTTATCTCTGGTGTAATTAGACGTGATGGATCTTCAAGTTTTGGACCTAAAAATAAATTCGGCTATTTCCCATCTGCATCTATTGGTTGGGTAGCTAGTGAAGAAAAATTCTTCGAAAACGAAATCGTAAACTTCTTAAAAATAAGAAGTAGTTATGGAGTTTTAGGAAATGACCGTATTCCGGCATTTGGATACACCTCTGTTTTAAACGGGGAAGGAACCTATGTTTTTGACGATACCTTGAATTTTGGTATTGCTCCAGGAAGAATTTCAAATCCTGAATTGCAATGGGAAGAACAAACAGCGTTTGATATAGGTTTAGATGCAAGATTTTTCAATTCTAAATTAGAACTAACTGTAGATTATTTTAATAAACAAACAGACAAATTACTTCTACAACCACAAGTTTCAGGAACCCTGGGAGGTGGTGCTCCGGGTGCAGGTGTACCTATTGTTAATGCCGGTTCTGTAGAGAATAAAGGATGGGAATTTTCTATTGGGTACAAGCAATTGGTGTCTGATGATTTTGACTTCAATATCAATTTTAATGTTACCACGCTTAAAAATGAAGTACTGTCTGTAGCTAATGAAAATGGTTTTGTTCCTGGTGGTTTCTTCGGAATTGGACAAGGAGATGCTCCGGCGAGAATGGAAGCTGGTCACCCAATTGGATATTTCTACGGATTACAAACAGATGGAATTTTCCAAAATGCAGAAGAAATCGCTTCCTCTGCAACACAAGTAAATGCGCATCCTGGCGATCTAAAATATGTAGATCAAAATGGAGATGGAGTTATTAACCCAGATGATAGAGTAGATATTGGAGATCCAATTCCAGATGCTACAATGGGTCTAAATATTGGTTTTAACTATAAGAATTTCGATTTTACCGCTTATGCATTTGCTTCTTTAGGAAATGACATGATTCGTGCTTATGATAGAAATGAGATACGTACCAACAAAACATCATACGTTTTAGATAGATGGACTGGAGAAGGAACTTCTAATACAGATCCAAGAGTTAATATAGGAGCAAATTCTAATAATTTATTATCAGATTACTTCGTTGAAGATGCTTCTTACTTAAGACTTCAAAACGTTCAGTTAGGTTATAGTCTTAGCAATAATGTAACAGATCAATTAGGGATTAGAAAATTAAGATTATACGCATCTGTAAACAATGCTTTTACCTTAACAGAATATAAAGGATATGATCCTTCTGCTTCAAGTGGAGATCCTATTGGAAGTGGTATAGATCAAGGATTTTATCCTGTTCCTAGAGTTTATTCTGTAGGTATGAACTTTAAATTTTAATAAAAATGAAGATGAAAATAAACACACTTAAAAACAGAATTATCTTCACATTAGTAGCATTTATCGCTATTTCATGTAGTGATGATTTTGTAAATGTTAATTCAGAAAACGAAAGTGCAGACAACTATTTTAATTCTGAAGAAGACTATCAGCAGGCGCTTAATTGGTGCTTATGATCTTTTACAAGCTACCTACTTAAACGTTCTAATTGGTGAAATAGCATCAGACAATACATTGGCTGGAGGAGAAAGCGCGAATGACGTTATAGGCTTTCAGGAAATAGATTTAATGACGCATACTCCGGTAAATCAACAATTACGTGATGTTTGGAGCTGGATGTATGCAGGAGTGAACAGAGCTAATTATATTTTGCAATATCAGGATAAAACAGATTTTGCTGGAAAAGAGGAAGTAATAGCTCAAGCTAGATTTTTAAGAGCTTACTATTATTTTGAATTGGTGAAGTTTTTTGGAGATGTGCCATTATTCGTGGATAAGCCTTTAGAATATGGAGAACAATTTGATATTCCAAGAACTCCAAAAGAAGAGGTTTATGACCAAATTGAAGCTGATCTTATTTTTGCAGCAGATAACTTACCGGCTACACAGTCTCAAGCAGGAAGAATAACTTCTGGAGCAGCTAATGCTCTTTTAGGAAAAGCTTACTTATTTCAAGGGCAATTTGCTGAAGCTGCTGCAGTTTTCGAAAAAGTGATTTCTGGGCCTTATATGTTGGTTGAAGATTATGCTAGCATTTTTGAGCCGGAAGGTGAAAATGGCCCTGGTTCTGTTTTTGAAATTCAATATTCAGATAAGGAAGGTGCCGGTTTTGGATGTCTACAATGTAGTGAAGGAAATGTTGCCGTAGGTTTCCAAGGAATTAGAAATTTCACAGGACCTTTATTTGATTCTGGTTTTAGTTTTAACGTGCCTGTACAGGGTGTAGTAGATGCTTTTCAACCTGGAGATATTCGTAAAGATGTATCTATTTTAGATATTGAAGCCTTTGCATCTCAAACTGGAGCTACTTTTGGAAAAGGGTATAACCATACAGGATATTTCAATAGAAAATACTTACCAAGAAAAGGAGATCTAAACACAGGAGATGCTAACCTTACCAATCCTAATAATTACAGAGCTATTCGTTTTGCAGATGTGTTATTAATGGCTGCGGAAGCTAACTTCAAAAAATCTCCATCAGATGAAGCTAAAGCTCGAATTTATTTAAATCGAGTGAGAGAAAGAGCGCAATTAGATCCAGTAGAATTTTCTGGTAATAGCTTATTAGATCAAATATATAAAGACCGAAGATTAGAATTAGTAGGAGAAGGACATAGATTCTTTGATCTTGTAAGAACAGGAAGAGCTGCTGAAGAGATTGACGGTTTTACAGTAAATAAAAATGAAGTTTTTCCAATTCCAGCAATAGAGATTGATCTAGCAGGTGGTAAATGGGACCAAAATCCAAATTATTAAAAATTAAAAAAATCGAATAAAGATGAAAATATTCAAATTTTTAGCAATGCTAACAATCTCGGTCCTTTTATTTACTGGATGTGAGAAAGAAGAGATTACAAATTATGCATTTCAAGATATTTCTGCTCCTAGCGATGTAAAAGCCAATTTTGATGTTGCTCAGGATGATTCTGGAGATGTAACCATTACTCCTAGCGGAGAAGGTGCACAGGTTTTTGAGGTTTATTTTGGAGATGGAGATGAGACCCCTGTAGAAGTTATGCCGGGAGAAACCGTTTCTTATACCTATGCTGAAGGTGAATACCTTGTAAAAGTTATCGCAGTTGGTTCTACGGGTCTTACAAGTGAGTTCAACCAAAGATTGATGATCTCTTTTAGAGCTCCAGAGAACTTGATGGTAAATGTAGATCAACCTGCAAATAATCCTTCAAATATTACCATTAGCGCATCTGCAGATTTCGCAGCAACTTTTGATGTTTATTTTGGGGATACTGAAGATGAAGAACCAACGCAATTATTGCCTAATGGAACTTTAGATCACACTTATGCTGCTCCTGGAACTTATACAGTTCGTGTGGTTGCAAAAGGTGCTGGAGTTGCAACTGCAGAAACTACTGTAGATGTTGTTGTACCAGAAGCTAATGATCCGGTTAAATTACCTATAACTTATGATGAGCCAACAGTTAATTACGCTTTAGGGGTATTTAATGGAGCTAGTTTTGAAGTTGTTACTAACCCAGATCAGTCTGGAGCAAATACATCTGCCTCTAAAGTGGGTGCATTAACCAATTCTGGTGTTGCTTACGAAGGTGGGGCTTATAATCTTGGAACTCCAGTAGATTTTAGTACTAGTGCTAAAACTATAACTATGAAATTTTGGTCTGACGTTGCTGTACCTGTATTATTGAAATTTGAAGGTGGAGTTAATGGAGAAAGACAAAATGAAGTAAGCGTAATGCATGGTGGTACTGGATGGGAAGAACTTTCTTTCAATTTTGGTACAAGCGCCGTTAAGAGTTATATAGATGGATCTCAAGGTGTAGGAGAACCTTTTGTTCCAACAGGTCAATATAGCACTATGGTAATTTTTGTAGACGGACCTGGAACTACAGCAGGAACTTTCTACTTAGATGATATCAAATTAGTAGGAGCTACATTTAGTTCTTCTAAAATTCAGGATTTTGAAGGAACTGCACCCGCATTTACAGTTTTTGGAAATATTGCAGCAACAGAGGTTGTTTCTAATCCAGATCCGTCAGGAGTTAATACTACTTCTAAAGTTGCAAAACTTACAAAAACTGAAGGCTCAGAAGTTTGGGCTGGAACTTTCTTCGGAACAGGAGTTTTAGATTTAGATACTTATAATTTTATTAGAGTTAAAACTTGGTCTCCTAAAGCTGGAGCTACAGTGAAGTTAAAACTGGAAAATGAAGATTCTAGCATTGTTCATGAAGTAGATCTTACTACCTCTGTAGCAAATGAGTGGGAGAACTTATCTTTCGATTTTAGCGATGCACCAGCAGCAGATTATGTAAGAGTTGTTATATTCTTCGATTTTGGAAACGCAGGAGATGGATCTGAATATTACTATGATGAGGTTGAACTTACAAACGGAGCTCCAGAAATGGCTGCAGATGTTGTTTTTCAAGACTTTGAAGGGGATGCGCCAACATTCACAGTTTTTGGAAATATCGCAGCGGTAGAAGTTGTTGAGAATCCAGATGCTTCTGGAGTAAACACAACCTCTAAGGTTGCTAAAATGACTAAAACTTCAGGATCTGAAGTTTGGGCAGGATCATTCTTCGAACTTGCTTCTCCATTAGATTTGGATACGTACAGTAAAATTCGAGTTAAAACCTGGTCTCCTAAAGAAGGGGTGGTTGTAAAAGTAAAGTTAGAGAATGAAGATTCAAGTATCGTTCATGAAGTAGATCTTAATACAACAGTTGGAAGTCAGTGGGAAAATTTAGTATATGATTTTAGTGGAGCGCCAGCTGCAGATTATGTGAGAGTGGTAATTTTCTTCGACTTTGACAATGCTGGAGACGATTCAGTTTACTATTACGATCAGTTTGCACTAACAAATTAGAAAATAATAAACTATGAAATACTTTAAAATAATTTTTAGCTTATTAGCACTTGCCATGCTTTTCACAAGCTGTCAGGATGATGATCTTGGATTAGAAGCTATGTTAGTGCCATCTAATATTGTGGTAGACACGCAAATTAGTACAGATGGTTCTGGAATAGTGATGTTCAATGTCTCTGCAGACAATGCTATAACATATAAATTTAATTTCGGAGATGGTACCACTGGTACCACTCTGGATGGAACATATACCAAGCGTTTTAGTAAGAATGGTTTAAATACCTACCTGGTAACAGCAATTGCATATGGAAAAGGTGGAATTAGTAGTTCTAAAACTATAGAGGTTGAAGTACAGAGTGATTTCTCAGATCCTGAAACTAAGCAATTCTTAACAGGCGGTAGTACTAAGAAATGGTATGTTGCCGCATTCCTTGCCAGGTCATCTTGGAGTTGGGCCAACATCTGGAGAAAATTTTGATAATCCTTCGTACTATCAAGCGGCTCCTTTTGAAAAAGCAGGTGCGGAATCTAGTTCTTGTTTCTATACAGATGTGTTAACATTTAGCACAACTGGAGAAGATAACTTGACCTATAAGCTAAATAATAATGGGGCAACTTTCTTTAACGTAGACTACGTAGGTCAATTTGGTGGTCCAACTGGAAATGGAGATCAATGTTTAGAATTTGATACTAGCGGTGAAAAGGTTGCAACCTTATCTCCTGCATCTTCAGGAATTGCTAATTCTACAGGGACTCAAATAGATTATTCTGATGGTGGTTTTATGAGTTATTATATTGGAACAAGTTCTTATGAAATATTGAGTATAGATGAAAATAATATGTACGTGAGAGGAATTATGGGTAATAATCCAGATCTAGCCTGGTACTTGAAGTTTACAACTACACCATACGATCAGCAACAAGCAGGTGGTGAAACTCCAGATACAGGAGGAGAAGAAGAATTTACATCAGAATATCAAGATCTAACTTGGTCTGAAGAGTTTGATGTAGATGGAGCTCCAGATCCAGATGTTTGGACTTATGAAATTGGAAATAATAACGGATGGGGTAATTCTGAATTACAATATTACACCCCAGACAATGTTAAAGTTGAAGATGGAAATTTAATAATTACTGCAAAACGTGAAGCTAGCAATGGGTTTGATTTTACTTCATCTAGAATTGCAACGAAAGATAAATTTGAATTCACTTACGGTAGAATAGATGCAAGAGCAAAACTTACAGAAGGAGGAGGAACCTGGCCAGCAATTTGGGCTTTAGGAGCCAATTTTGAAGAAGTGGGATGGCCTGAAACCGGTGAAATAGATGTCATGGAATATAAAGGGAATGAACCTAATAAAATCTATGGAACATTACATTACCCTGGAGCTTCTGGTGGAAATGCAGATGGAGGTAACACTACTATTTCTAATGCGAGTTCAGAATATCATATTTATACAGTAGAATGGTCTCCAGAACGTATTTGGTTTCTAGTAGATGGTAAAGTTTATCATAAATATGTAAATGATGGTAGCACTCCATTCAATAAAGATTTCTTCTTTATTCTAAATGTTGCTATGGGTGGAACCTTTGGTGGCGAGATTGATCCTGCATTTCAAGAATCTTCTATGCAGATAGATTATATCAGATTATATCAATAAGTAAAGTTTTATTAGCCAATAATCTCCGGGGAAATTTAAATTTCCCCCGAGATTTTATTATATAAAAATGAGAAAAATTAACCTGCTTAGCATAATATTTTTTTGTGGAGGTTTTGTAATGATGGGGCA
>CAWFKK010000002.1:0-319944 GCA_963816375.1 uncultured Flavobacteriaceae bacterium | reverse complement strand
GATCAGTAGCAACATCATCATCACTGCTACAAGCGGTGAACGCAATTAAGCTAATGGCTAACATTGATCTAAAAATTGTTTTTGTTATATTCATAGTATGCATTATTTATATTAAAAGATTGATTTGTCTAAAAAGTATCGAAGATTAATAAAAAAGGATCTTCCTGGTTTTTGCAAGAGATAATTATCATATAAATCTTCGTTGCTTAGATTTTTTAACTCAAGAGATATATTAAACTTGCCATTAAGCAATTCATAAGAAGCACTTATGTTATGGGATAATTGAGTAGGAATATTGTCCTGATTATTAGAACCTAATTGATTTGGAGTTAAAAAATATTCATGAACATATTTTAAGGAGTATCCAATATTAAGCTGATTTTTAACCTCTACATTTTTTTTAGGGAAAGTATAGTCTAAATTAAAATTCCCGTACAAATATGGGATGTTCGGAACGCGGAAACCATAATTTAAATTTGGAGAGGTCGTAGTGCCTTGGAAATTAGAGCTTGTTAAAAATTCCTGTTTGTCTATAAGACTTTGGTAAGTGAAATTGGCACCTGCTTTTAATTGATTTTTGTAGCTATAATTTACTGCAACTTCAACTCCATTGGTAGATACATCTCCCAAATTAACATATTGTCTATCTACTGGCTGAGACTGAGATTGATCTAGACGAATAAAATCTTTCGACTTTCTAAAGAGGTAATTCGCATCTATTGCTAAGATATTATTTGATGTAATATTGAATTCATATTTTGCTCCAACATTTATATTGTCACTGGTCTCGGGTGTGAGGTTGGAATTACGACGTGTATAAAGTCCATCCCCTAACAATTCCGATGCTTGGGTAAACGGTAGGTGTGTTCATAAGAAATTTTAGCTTGCAGCTTAGGCATTATGAAATGAGTGGCCGCAGATCCATAACCAAAGTTATTGGCATTTGTATTTGTTTGCTGATAGTTTGACTCCAGTATTATTGGTATAATTTTCAAAAGACTCTGCTTGTAAGTAATAGGCTTTAGCGAAGGCAGTTCCGGTAAATCGCTCATATTTTGCTTGATATGCAAATCCTAAAATATGCTTTCTTAATTTTTGTGGAAATAAATATGTGATATTGTCAGGATCTTCTTCATCACTAGATTCACGATTGAAATCGGATACTAAATAATTTAAAGAGACTCCATGGTGATTGTTAATTTGGTATCCCAGATTTGTAGTTACCAGTGCTTCTCTATCCTTATTTACTAGTTGCGTACGATTTAACTCAGCACTTGTGGTAGGTTTTGTTTCCTGAAGCCAATTGTAACGAACTCTGGTAGTATCTATGAATTGATTACGAACATTATTATATGCTCCATAGAAGCTTAGATCTAGACCATCTATAACTATATTTTTCTTGCTATATTTTAGAGTAGGAATAAAAGCTCGAGAATTTGCTGTGCGAGCTCCAAATACTTGATCCATTGTTACCCCGGTTTGAATATCCTTTTATTTCCTGAAGCAATAAAGCCTATAAGTAGTTTATCTGCATAAGATTTACCGGTTACTCCAACTTCTATATTTGCAGTTGCCGAAGCATACTTGTCGTGAAAACGTTCCACTTCCTGTTCTTCCATTCTCTGACCTGTTTCTAAATCTATAGGTCTCACCTTCACCTTATAATTGTTATCAGAATAATTATAAAAGGTAATCGCGCGGGCTGTAAAACCATTTTCAGGGTTTGTGTAGGCGAAATTTAAGTTCGCACGATGAGTATTAAAATTTCCATATCCATAAGAAACATCTAAATAATTCGGATTGGTTCGAGTTACTATATTTACAGCACCCCCTAGGGCATCACTTCCTAAATTAATTGGCAAGACACCTTTATAAACTTCAATACGATCTGCAAGATTAACCGGGAAATTATTTAATGTAAGAGAGGAACCAAAATTGTCTATTGGAATTCCATCTAAAAAGAACTTAACCTGCCTTCCGGAGAAACCATTTAGCGAAAATGTGAAATCAGATCCTAAACCTCCATTTTCCCGCACCCTAACTCCAGAGGTTCTATTTAATACATCATTTATATTGGCTCCAGTGTTATATAGTTCTTCAGCTTTAATTACGTTTATGGCGTAAGCTTCCTCCCGTTCACACGAACTTTACTTTTAGACTCAACACTTATTTCGTCTAATGCAGAGGGATCTTCTTTAAGAATAATATTTAAGGTTTGTGTTTCCCCTTTTTTAAATATAATTGTTTTTGTAATACTTTTGAATCCCACATAAGAATATTCTATTTTATGAGTTCCCTCAAAATTTCCTTTTAAAATATAATCGCCATTGCTATTAGCAGAGGTTCCTTGATTTAGATCAACAGCTATAATATTCGCACCATATAAGGGCGTTCCAAATTCATCTACTATTTGCCCCGTTAATATACTTGAATTCGCTTGCGCGGATATTTCTGTAGGGAATGAGAGAAGTAATATACTTATAAAAACGAATATAATTTGACGCACCTGTTTATTATTTTTATTTATTCTAAATAAGAATAAGGTGCAAAACTATAAGATGATTTTAAGGTAGACAAGAAAAAAATTAAAGAATTAATAATTATTTTTTTCGCCTTCCGTACCAGATAATTGTTCCAGAAACTGGCAACGATGCAATAAAAAGGCTAAGAAAGAAGACTACAATTTTACCTGTAAGATTAAAATATTGACCAGTATGCAATCCATAATTCATTTCTTGAAGTTTTAATCCAAGACTTTTATCATTGTAATATTCAATGGAAAGCAAATCGCCACTTACATTATCAAAATAAAAATTGGATTGATGGTCAAATTCCAAAGATTCAGGATAGGCACCAGTAACAATGGGGATTCCTAATCCTTGTTTCCAAACAAAATACATTCCACTATCCGGTGCTAATTTTTGAGTTTCAATAAAAGCTAAATCGATTGCATTGGCGGTAGATTTGTTCTTAGTATTTTCAAAAACAGGAACAGCTTCCTCGAGTTTTTCATTATTGGTGATATTGCCTAGTGCAAATAAACCGTCATGAACCCATTCATACGTAAAACTCAAGCCAGTAATCGCTATAATGATAGCCGGAAATATTAAATAAAATCCGATCACCCGATGCCAGTCATAATTTTTTCGACGCCATTTTGCATTCCACCTTATTTTAAAATTCTTTGAAGCATTTTTAATTTTCTTTGGCCACCACAGAATAAGCCCGGTAATAAGCATTATAACAAATATTATTGTTGAAACACCAGTTACCTGTTTACCTATAGGTTCTGGAAGTAAAAGAAAGCGATGTAGATTTTCAACAATCAAGAAGAAATCGGTATTAAGATTCTGTTTATGGATTATCTCAGCATTATAAGGATTTAGGTAAATATCATGCGGAATCCCTTTTATCGCTATAGATACAGTTGCAGGCCGGATGGCATTTTGATAGACCACCATAGTAGCTTCTGAATCAGGAAAGGTTTTTTTTATATTATTTAAAATAACAGAAGGGGCAATAAAAGGTTCATTCTTGGATTCTACGTGCCTCCATTCATAAACAACATCCCTAATTTCATCCTGAAAGACAAAAATACAACCCGTAATTGCCATGATAAAAACAACAATTCCTGATAACAAACCCAACCAAAGATGCAAGATCCCTGCATATCGCTTCCATTTATTTTTTTGTTTTTTTTTAAACTGAAATTTTTTAATCATTAAGTCTTGCCTTTGAAATTGTCAATTTTGCAAAGGTATTATTTATAATCATTTTAAATAGTTAATACTTAAAATCTTGTTTTAGAATCAATATAGGGTTAAAGTGTAGAAATATCATAGCCCCACATCTACCATAACTAACTTGCGCGTGGATCCTGTGCTGTTTTTATAGCGTACGGGAAGTTAAGCGTAAAATAAAAACAGCATAGGGCGCAACCTACTTTTGACGCATTCGTTACAGTAAAAAATGACGATTTTACTGGGGTTTTGAAGCCATTTACTGTAAAATTAGGATAATTTGCGTCAAGGCCAATTGTCATGACAATTCTTATTTTTTCTCCTCCAACCACTGGCTAATAATCATCTTTAATTTCCGGATTTTTCGATAAATATTCTTGATATCTATCATTATTGGTTTCCATGAGGATTTGATAAAGTTCAAACTTTTCGTTTTGTCTTGCATGCAAGGAATACCCAAAATAACCCAAGAGACTTAATGAAATTATACCCAGTGAACAAACCAGGATCAACAGATAATTCGGAATTATTCTTGCGTGTTTTAATTTCTTTTCTATCTCCTTCAGAACTTCATCTTTCAACCTGTTCTCTTCTTCCTGTTTTTCCAAAAAGGTATTCAGGTTGTTATCCAAAGCCTCGGTGCTAATGGGAATGCTTAAAGTGGATAGTTGTTTTGAAAGCAGTTCAAGTTTTAAAATATCAGCCTTAAAGTCCGCCATCTCATCGGTCATGAGCTCCATAATTTCATCTAGCTTTTTCATCTTTTTAATTCTTTAAAATCCTATTCCCGCATCTAAGCTTCTTTTAATTACTTGTTTCACTAATCCTTTGGCTATACTTGCTGCCATATTGGTGCTGAGTTGCACTGTTTTATCCATTAGTTTTAAACTGTTGGGCACTTCCTTCATTCTTGTATATGCTGAATTTCTAGTTATTTCTCCAATGAGTTTACCTCCCGTCATAGATCGGTGTACCTCACTTCCCTTTAAATTCACTCCCTTATATTCAAATCGGAAGCCTTGTAATTGATTGGATTTATTGATGCTTGGAATCACGTGTTACTTGGTTCGCCTTCATCTTGCTGATATATTCATCCAATGATTTAGGCCTGGATTCCAAGACCCGATCATGTGATCTGTTTTATCGCTAGTCGCTGCGGATTTAATTCCTGTAATTTTTCTTGTTGCACTTCCCGCACTCTGGGTAAGGCCTAACTCTTTTGCTACATTGTCTGCAGCTAGCTGACTTCGTTTTCCAATAAAACTGTCATTGTATGCCTTTCCATCAAAGCCAATTCGGTTGGTATAAATATGCACATGAGTATGTTCTTTATCCCTGTGAACAAATCCAATCGATTGGTTGTTTTGCAGGTTCATCTCCTTTAAAAACTTTTTAGAAATTTCTTCCAAGTCTTTTACGCTTAAATCCTTTCCATCTTCAATAGTGGGACTTAGTATAAAACTGAGGGTGTTATTGATGCAACGCTCATTTTGAGACTGGATGATCTTAAACTCTTCGGTGATCTCTTCTGGTGTATCCCCAGCCAGATATTCCTTCAGTACTACTTCCGCATCCTTTTCTTGGTTCCATCCGTACCCAATAGATGCTCCTGTTCTTGCTATGGAATGTCCCTTGCCAATCATTTCTTGAAATTTTTTAAATGGGATCTAATTTCTTCTGCAAGATCTTGTACTTCTTTGGCAAGTCTTGGATTGCCCTTTTTAAACATATTGCTGATTCTGCTGAAGTTGTTTTTGTATTGAATCAAGAGTTGATAACATTCCAATTGCTCCTGAGTAATTCGTTCCACCATATTTATTTTAAAAGCCGTAGACCGCAAGTATTCTGAAAGGGAAATTCCAGCCCTGGCCGCTCTTTTTTTGAGCAACTTTTTCTCGTAGATCGAGCAGCGTATCTGGATGTATTCCCGTTTCATCTTTTCTTTTAAAATCTTTGCAACCTCCGGGAGCAAAGCAAGATTGTCATGACAATGACACATCTTGCTTTGCTTCTCCAAATGAAATTCTCCCTTTGGGCGTTCACCGGAGTTTTTTAATTTTCTTAGTCAATTCTTTTTCTTTTCTAATTGAGATCAGTTGCTCATTTAAATCCTTATAACCGATAAAACATTCGCTTTTATCTTTCACATTGGAATATCGATTAGTTAGTTCCTTAGAATGCATTCTTCCTGTCGCATCATTGTCCAAATACAATTCAACTTCTTTATAGTTTTCAAACAATTCCGAAACTGCTTCTAAAAAAGAAAGCGAGTTCAGCACCATCACATCTGAGGTTGTTAGTTTATCTGGATATAACTCGGCCATGGATAACAGATCGAACATCCCTTCCAAAACTAAAAGTCGTTCTGCATCGTTTTTTAAATAGGTATAGCTCTTTGGGGAACTACAGATCTTAAAATATTTATTCCGAAGTTCCCAACCGCCTTCCTTATTTTGAAGACCGATGGAGAAACACGACTTCCCCTTAATTCGATAGGTAACTTCCTTACAGTATCGTTGCGCTGTTTGTATCGAAATCATTCTAGCATTCAAATATTGAATCAACGCCTGATGTTGGATGGGTTTTACTTCTATAATTTCTATTTCTGAACTTGTTGGCTTTTTTAAAATGGGCTGCTGAAAAAAAAAGAAGTCCTTTTCTTTACTTAGAAGTTCTAGTGCTTCTTTAACCGAACACTTTTTCATGGCCACGATCAAATCCAGCCCGTTTCCGCCCGTTCCTAGTCCATGGTCATACCATTTGTTCAAAACCAAAGAAACCTTGAAAGAGGCCTGCGTTTCTGACCGAAGGGGACTCAGAAACCAGGCTTCTTTCTCCGTTGTCCTGCTTGGAAAGTGCCCGAAGCTGGCCAGCGTTTTTACGATGGAAAGATTTCGGGCTCTTTCGCAGGTGATTCTTTTTGATTTCATTATTTCTTATTTTTAATATAAAATTTATATTTTTTCTTTCAGCAGCATTTTTTTTGATTGGAATTGTGCTTATTTGTTTGGTTCCTTATTCTTTAATTATTGTCATCATTTTATTTTTGATGACAGTTTGATGACAGTTTGATGACAGCCGTATCTCTTACTATCACTGGTCTTAGAGTATTCTGTCATCAAATCATCAAAAAAAGAAAGAATTCAAAAGTGTTTACTCCAAAAACAGCGTTGATTTTGATGAAATGATGACAGCGCCCCGAACCCCCTCTAAAATCAAGGGTTTCCGTGTCATCATTTTGTCATCAAATCATCATTTTCCTTTTTATTTCTCGATTTTAATCTGAGTTTTGATCTTCAAAATGCTCCAAGAGGAACTTTTTATTTATAGTGAAATAGCGTCCTTTGCCATCGGAAAGATTTGTGCTGCCATCTCCCCAGAGCGTGAACTTTTGATAACGGTTCGAGTTCGGACTACTTTCAAGTTTCCAGTCTTTCTTTAGAATTTTCCGGATCTGGGTCAAATCTGTTCTCAACCTTGTTTTGCTCAAGGCATTTAAAACATCCAAGGGACAACACTTGATTTCTTCGAGATCGTGATTTTCCATCACCATCAGTAATATGCTTGCCAGTTCTTTCTCTACCCTGTTTCGATTATTCTGCACTAGTTTAGTCAGGGCGGGAGTTTCGATTTGTTTGGGTGTGAACCACATCCGGGTTTGATGAGGACTATGTAAGCTTCGGTTTTGAAGAAAATACAAAAATGCAGGGATCTCCTTTTCCAAGGTTTCCAAGAAACCGGTGTGCTCTTTTTTAACGGACGGAACCTTCAATACCCAGAACCGGGTTTCATGATGATCTATTTTTATAAAGTTTTCTTCGTTGTTACTGCAAAGGATGAACTTCCCAAAGAATTCTACTTCCCGCTTATCTACTCCCTTTTTTTCCAGTTTATTGTAATTGGTGGTGCTTAAATATTTGATGCGCTCCGTGAGCTCTTCTTTATTGAACAGGACTTCATCGATACATATCAGCAATTTATTTGCCCAATCGGCATTGAACTGGCTGCTAAAGCTATCATTGGTGAGATAGGTCAGGTTGTTTTCAAAGATCTGCTTGAGCCATTTCAAAAAAGTGCTTTTACCAGTGGAGCGTTCCCGGGAGACCAGACAAAGAATAGGAAGTATCTGGATAGGTTTGGTATATAAGAGTTGGAGATAATCCAGACCCAGTTCATAATGATCTCCAAAAATATGTTTTACAAATTTTAAGGATTCACTGCAAGATCCTTCCAGTATATGATGGCTTAACGGAGAATAGGTATTGTAAAAGTTGTTATAGGTGGATTGAAAATTAAGTGATTTGGAATACAGGTGAAGCCATCGTATTTTGGAATACTGGCTAGAAATGTTTTTCCGTGGTCTTGTCGAATGGTTTCAATGTTCCAAGAAACCAGTATTTCATTTACATGTCCGGCAATGGTGGGTGCTTCAACTATTTTATAATAACTGACGCCTACCCGTATATATGAATTTTCCGTTTGCATCTATTTCAGGATGATGTTCAAACGTCAATACGATTCTTTAAACCATTATTTATATTCTCATAAGAATAAAATGTATTGACAAAACATCAATTAAAGATACAAAATTTCGATTTTATTTAAACATTATTTAGCTAAAATACCTATTTCGATAAGAATAGTGCAATTTGGTGTCAAATGAGTACAAATTTCTATATTTAAATCATAACAGATGTATCAATTGAGTTGATTTGAATTATTTCGATGATTTTTGGAGAAATTTAGAATAAATATAAAAAATGTCTGTCAGTATTAATTCTATGTTTTTAGTCACATTAATACATTTTAGAGAAAATTAAATTGGGATTTACTTAATAAAATTATATAATCGAAAATATTATATCTCTTCTTTTATCCTGCTATAGCAATTCTTTTCTTCAATAAATTCATATCCTCACTCAATTTCTCATCCAAGATCTTAGCATAATGTTGCGTTATTTTAAGGGATCGATGTCCAAGCATTTTACTTACTGATTCTATAGGCACACCATTGGAAAGGGTAATAGTGGTAGCGAAGGTATGCCTGGCCATATGAAAAGTCAAATTCTTATTTATTTCGCAGTGATCGGCTATTTCTTTTAAATAACTATTCATTCGTTGGTTAGAATACACTGGGAGTAATTTTCCAGTTGGACTATCTAGATCTTTATATTTTTCAATAAGTTTTTCAGCTACGGGAAGTATTGGAATGCTGCTCAAGGATTTTGTTTTTGTTCTTTTTATTTTAATCCATTGGTTACCATCAATACCTTTTACAATATCATCAGCAGTTAGTTTGAAAACATCGGCATATGCCAAACCCGTGTAACATGAAAAAAGAAAAATATCCCTCACGTGTTCAATTCGTGGAATAGTAAATTGCTTTTCCATGATGCTAATGATTTCCTCTTTAGTTAAGAATTCACGTTCAATTACCTGAAGCTTAAGTTTGAAGTTATAGAACGGATCTTTTTCTATCCAGCCATTTGCATAGGCTACTCGTACAATCTTTTTAAGATAAGCAAGGTACTTTACAGCAGAATTATGAGAATGATTTAGTTCAGTTTTTAAATAATAGATAAAACTATTAATGAATTTAGTATCAATATCCTTTACTGGATAATCCTTCATTTTATAATCGAATAAAATAAAAGAAGAAATATGCTTTTTTGTGGTTTTATAACGCTGTAGGGTTCTAAAAGAATAATCCTTTCCTATTAGTTTTTCCATTCTAGAATTATGTTCTTCGAACATTTCTACTATGGATTTCTGATTATCATTATTTCCTAAGTACACATCTTTAATTTTTAGAGCCGAAATCTCCTCTTGATTGTCTAAAAATTTTTGATAGATTTCATAAATCCTATTTTTGATAATGTCTAAATTCCGATTTACTTGTTTAGCTTCAATGGATATTCCACTCACTTTATTTGCTTTAGGATTCCACTTTGAGAGTGTAACTTTCCTCATTGTACTTAATTCAACTCTTCTGCCTTCGTAGGTGATTCGCAGATAAACAGTGGCTTGAATAGCGTTTTTATCCTTACTTTTTCTTGTATAGAATAATATTGATAATTGATCTTGCATCCTTTTAAGTTTTAAATTACATCTAAATTTAGCTGAAAAAATTACAACAAAAAACCCATAATGCTTTATTTAACAGTCAGTTACACGCCATTCGGGGACACCTAACCAATTATCTAAAGTGTCCCCGAATTAGACACCTTTTAGATGTATTTATTTGGTATCAAATGAGTATAAGAAAAAAGAAAAACCCTATAAACAGTGAGGTTTATAGGGTTTTGATGTGATTTGATATGTTAAAAGTACTCGAGGCGGGAATCGAACCCGCACTTCCGAAAAAACTGGATTTTGAATCCAGCGCGTCTACCAATTCCGCCACTCGAGCTTAAGCAGGTGGCAAAATTATAAAAATTATCTGTTTGGCAAACATTAATTCTTAAATTTTATTTAGGCTTTCGGTCATGTCTCTAAATTATTTTTGGCTCTAGAAGAGTTCTGTGCTAAAAAGCGATATTAAATACTTGTTTTTCAGATTTTTACAATTATTTAAATTCTCTGAATATTCATGCGGTGTGGTGGGCACTCACAATAAATTAATTTCTAAATTTGTTCCTCGCAACATTATCAATTGTATTAATCCACAAAACACAACACAACATGCCAGATTTAATACCCGAAGCTAAGATCTTTACCTGTACCCAAAGTAGAGCGCTTTCTGAGAAAATAGCCGCTGCTTATGGAACGCCCCTTGGTAACGTAATTACAGTAACTTATAGCGATGGCGAATTTCAGCCTTCTTTTGAAGAATCTGTACGAGGCTCTAGAGTATTCATTATTGGTTCTACCAATCCAAATTCAGATCATTTAATGGAAATGCTTTTAATGCTGGATGCAGCAAAAAGAGCTTCTGCAAGACATATTACAGCAGTAATTCCTTATTATGGCTGGGCACGCCAGGATAGAAAAGACAAACCTAGAGTTCCAATTGCCGCTAAGATGATTGCCAGTATCTTAGAAACAGCAGGGGCTACACGTATTATTACCATGGATCTTCATGCAGATCAAATTCAAGGGTTCTTTGAAAAGCCAGTAGATCATCTTTTTGCCTCCACCGTTTTTCTTCCCTATTTAAGAAGCTTGAATCTAGACAACTTAACAATTGCATCACCAGATATGGGAGGTTCTAAAAGAGCATATGCCTATTCAAAAACTTTAGAAAGCGATGTAGTAATTTGTTATAAGCAACGCGCAAAAGCCAATGTAATCTCTCATATGGAATTGATTGGAGATGTTACTGGTAAAAATGTGGTTTTGGTAGATGATATGGTAGATACCGCCGGAACATTAACCAAAGCAGCAGATGTAATGATGGAAAAAGGAGCATTAAGTGTTCGAGCCATTTGTACGCATCCGGTACTTTCTGGAGATGCTTATGAGCGAATAGAAAACTCTCAATTATTAGAATTGATAGTTACAGATTCTATTCCGCTAAAAAGAGAAAGCAAAAAAATAAGAGTGGTAAGCTGTGCCGAACTTTTTGCAGATGTTATGCAACGGGTTCATCACAATAAATCTATCAGCTCAAAATTTATCATGTAAGAGCTTTTTCAGCTTAACTGAAAGCATATTTTATCGCTGTAAATATTTTTACATCAGGGTTTTAAAAGTTGCGAAAAATGTCGCACCTTTGCAGCCTAAAATTTTTAACAATGAAATCACTTACGATCAACGGATCTAAAAGAGAAAGCGTGGGGAAAAAGGCAACTAAAGCCCTACGTAATGCTGGACAGGTGCCTTGCGTTATATACGGAGGGGGAGAACCATTACACTTTGCAGCGAATGAGATTGACTTCAAAGACTTGGTTTACACTCCTGATGTGCATACTGTGGTTCTGGATTTAGGGTCAGATAAAATTGATGCTGTTTTACAAGACATCCAATTTCACCCTGTAACAGATGCCATTCTACACATGGATTTTTACCAAATCTATGAAGACAAAGAAATTACTATGGAAATTCCAATTCATACTGAAGGTGTGGCTCGTGGAGTTAAAAATGGTGGGGTGTTACGTTACAACTTACGTCGCCTAAAAGTAAAAGGTCTTCCAGGTGTACTTCCAGATTACATTAAAGCAGATGTTTCTAAACTTAAAATTGGAAATAAACTTTATGTAACTGCAGTAGCTAGCGATGACTATGTAATTCAACATCCAGATAATACTGTTATCTGTCAAGTTAAGACTTCTCGTAATATTACTGAAGATCTTGAAGATGATGAAGATGAAGTAGCAGCAGATGAAGTTCCAGCAACTGAAACTGATGATGTAGCTGCGGTAAAAGAATAAACATTCTACTACCAAAAATAAAAAGCATTCCTTTCCGATTTTGTCGGGATTTGGGATGCTTTTTTTATTTTTACCAAAATTTAATGCTATGCTGGCTTTCTTCGGAAGATTATTAGGTAAGAAACAAGAGCCCCGTGAAGAAGTAGATCCTATGAAAAAATTTTTGATTGTCGGGTTGGGAAATATCGGTCCGAAATACCACAATACAAGACATAATATTGGCTTTAAAATTTTAGATTATATCGCCGAGAAAGAAGAGGTAACTTTTACTACCGACAAACTTGGGGATGTAGCAACTTTTAGATTTAAAGGAAGAACTTTTGTCATGATCAAGCCAAGTACGTATATGAATCTTAGCGGGAAAGCTGTAAACTATTGGCTAGCTAAAGAAAAAGTACCATTAGAAAATTTAATGATCATTACAGACGATCTAAACCTTAATTTTGGAGCAATTCGCGTGAAAACTAAAGGGAGTGACGGGGGTCATAATGGTTTAAAAGATATTCAGGCCACCTTGAATAGCAGTAATTACAACAGATTTAGATTTGGAATTAGCGATGAATTCTCTAAAGGAAATCAAGTAGATTACGTTTTAGGAGACTGGACCCAGGAGGAAGAAGCTAAAATGCCGGAAAGGCTGGAAACCGCCCACAAACTTATAAAGTCTTTTGGAACTGCGGGAATTAATAATACTATGAATACTTTTAACGGAAAATAGACCTCAATTGAAAGAACATAAAGGAGCAAATGCTTTTAAAAGCGACCGGCCAACGGTAATAACTATTGGAACTTTTGATGGGGTTCATGCCGGGCATCAAAAAATTATTGAGCGTCTTATTGCAGCGGCAAAAGTGAATAATATGGAATCTGCAATTCTCACCTTTTTTCCTCATCCAAGAATGGTGCTTCAAAAAGAAGGAGAATTAAAACTTATCAATACCATAGAAGAGCGCAAAGAATTATTAGAGAAATCTGGAATAGATCATCTTATAGTTCATCCTTTTACAAGACAGTTCTCCAGATTGAGTGCTTTAGAATTTGTAAGAGATATTCTGGTGAATAAGCTTAAAGCTAAAAAAGTGATTATAGGCTACGATCACAGATTTGGTAGAAACAGAACAGCAGATATTAAAGATCTTCGAGAATTTGGAAAACAATTTGATTTTGAAGTTGAAGAGATCGGGCAACAAGAAATAGAAGATGTAGCAGTTAGTTCTACAAAGATCAGAAAAGCATTATTAGACGGAAGAGTAGAACAGGCCAATAATTATTTAAAACATCCATTTTCACTTACGGGAGTAATTGTAAAAGGAAAAGGTTTAGGAAAAGAGTTTGGATACCCTACTGCAAATTTAAAAATAGAAGAAGAATATAAACTTATACCTAAAAATGGGGTTTATGTGGTGCGCTCTAAGATAGATAATATAATGGTCTATGGAATGATGAGTATTGGTACAAATCCTACTGTTGGTGGAACTTCCCAAACTATAGAGACCAACTTCTTTAATTTAGATAAAGATCTTTATGGGAAAAAGACTAACCATAGAAATGTTATCTTGGATTCGAGATGAGAAAAAATTCGAATCTGTTTCGGCTTTAAAAATTGCCATGAGACAAGATGAAGCTTTCTCCAAAGCTTATATTAAAGATAACTATGCTGAATAAATGGCTTTTCACCCAAATTGATAACAGCGCCCTTGTGGTGTTTCGTATTATTTTTGGTGCTTTATTGGCAATTCAGGCATTTTCAGACATTGTATTAGGTGCTGTAAAGCGTCATTTTATGCAACCTCAGGAAACCTTCAACTTTATTGGTTTTGAATTTTTGCAACCGCTTCCCGGAAATGGAATGATCTATTATTATAGCATCATGGGCATCTTTGGCTTATTGGTAATGGTGGGTTATAAATACAGATTTAGTATTGTTGCTTTTACCGTTATGTGGGCAGGAGTGTATCTAATGCAAAAAACTTCTTATAACAATCATTATTATCTGCTCATGCTTTTAGGTATGATCATGACCTTTTTGCCTGCAAATAGATATGCTTCTATAGATGCCTGGAAAAATCCGAAGCTAAGGTCTATTTCTATGCCGCGCTGGGTATGGCTGGTTATTGTACTTACAACTTATGGATAGTTTATACCTATGCATCTGTGGCAAAATTATATGCCAGGATGGTTTGATGGTAGCTTTTTTCGAGATCCTATTAAGATCTAAACAGCATTATTATTTGGTAGGAGAATTTCTTCAGGAAAAATGGGTACATACGGTAATGGCCTGGTTTGGTTTCTTGTTCGATCTTACTACTATTCCTTTATTTCTTAAATAAGAAAACACGAATTCCTGCATTTATTGCAGCGGTATTTTTTCATCTTTTCAACAGCTTTATTTTTCATATTGGAATTTTCCCTTATCTGTCTTTGGCATTTACGCTTTTCTTTTTCTCTTCAAAAGGAATCAACAAATATCTGCTTAGAGGAAAAAAGGAATATTATACAGGAAATGAGATCAAAATTCCGGAGTATAGAAATTTATTGATTCCGGTCTTAGGCATCTGGTTCGTAATTCAAATTGGTTTGCCGCTTAAGACACTGGTTCTTTAAGGATGATGTGCTATGGACAGAAGAAGGGCACCGTTTAAGCTGGAGAATGATGTTACGCGCAAAATCTGGAAGAAGTACTTTTAGGGTAGTAGAAAAAGGAACTACAGATACCATAATTGTTCAAAAAACCGACTATTTAACTCATAAGCAGAATGGCTGCGGTGAACTCTAAACCAGATCTTATCTGGCAATTCGCACAACGATTAAAGCGAGAATATGCCAAAAAAGGAAAAGATGTACAGGTGTTTGCAGATGCAAGAGTTAGTGTGAACGGGCAAGGTTATCATCAGTTTACAGACCCAAAAGTAGATCTGGCCAATGAACCCTGGCATCACTTTAAACATCACGACTGGATTTTACCTTCGCAATTTGAATGATATTTTTACTGGCTTTTGCTACATTTGCTGCTTATTAAAAATTAAACGGCCTTATGTTACAAGTAAGCAATATCAGAGCGCATAAAGAGGCGTACATTCAAGCCTTAAAAAAGAGAAATTTTGAAGCAGAAAGCATCTTCAACGATGTTTTAAAACTTGATGAAACTCGACGCTCCTCCCAATCTAAATTAGATGAAACTTTGGCCGAAGCTAATCAGCTTTCAAAAGAGATAGGATTGTTGTTTAAAACCGGGGAGCATCAAAAAGCAAACTTGCTAAAGCAAAAATCTGCAAATCTTAAAGAAGCTTCTAAAAGTTATTCTGAAGAATTAGGAGATGCCGCCAAGCAATTGGAACAGCTTCTATATACTATTCCAAATATTCCTAATGATGCTGTACCTGCAGGAGTTTCAGAAGATGATAACGAAGAGGTTTTTAAAGCCGGAGATATTCCTGTGTTGGCAGAAGGTTCTTTGCCTCACTGGGAACTTGCAAAAAAATATGATATTATAGATTTTGAACTTGGTAACAAAGTTACCGGGGCAGGATTTCCTATTTATAAAGGAAAAGGGGCGCGTTTACAACGAGCGCTTATTTCTTATTTTCTAGATAAAGCAGCAGATTCTGGATATAAAGAATATCAGTTGCCGCTTATGGTTAATGAAGCTTCTGGATATGGAACCGGGCAATTGCCAGATAAAGAAGGGCAAATGTACCATGTTACCGAAGATGATCTTTATTTGATCCCAACTGCAGAGGTGCCACTTACCAATATGTTTAGAGATGAGATGTTAACCGAAAATGACTTGCCATTGGCTTGTACCGGTTATACGCCTTGTTTTAGAAGAGAAGCAGGATCTTATGGAGCGCATGTACGCGGATTGAATCGTTTGCATCAGTTTGATAAAGTTGAATTGGTTCGAGTGGAAAAACCGGAGAATTCTTTTGCGGCTTTAGATACCATGGTAGATCATGTAAAGGGAATTTTGGAAGAACTTAAGTTGCCTTATAGAATTTTGAAATTATGTGGAGGCGATCTTGGATTTACCTCTGCACTTACTTATGATTTTGAAGTATTCTCTACAGCTCAAGACAGATGGTTGGAAATTAGTTCTGTTTCCAATTTTGAAACATTTCAAACCAATAGATTGAAATTGCGTTACAAAGATAAAGATGGTAATAAGCAATTATTACATACGCTAAATGGGAGTGCGCTTGCATTGCCAAGAGTTTTAGCAGGGATCTTAGAGAATTATCAAACCGCAGACGGAATCAAAATTCCGGAAGTCTTGGTGCCTTACACAGGTTTTGATATTATAGATTAAGATTTTTGACCCTTCGACTCCGCTCAGGGGGACAGAATCTATAGATCACGGTTCTAAATGTCACATCGAGCGGAGTCGAGATGTTTTTAATTCTTCGACTTCGCTTTTCAGGGTGACGATTCTGCTTTTTAATATTGCCGTCATGCTCAACTTGTTTCATGCACATCGAGTCATTTTTAACCCTTCAATAAATTAAGCAAGCAGCGCATTTTGTTATCTTTACAAAATGCGCTGTTTTGTTTTTATATGCTTCTGTTTTTTAACCACTTTCGGTCTGTTTGCGCAGTCTGAACAGTTGGCTAAGAATTATATGGATCAAGGGGAATATGAAAAAGCTTTGAAAACCTATGAGCAGCTTGTAAAACAAAATCCCGGGAATCAGCTTTTTTTCTATGGGCTCATCAATTCTTATCAGCAGTTAGAAGATTTTACTTCCGCAGAAAGACTCATTCAAGAAAAGATTAGTAACAGTAAAGACCCTAATTATCTAATTGAATTAGGTCATAATTTTGAACTTCAGAAACAAAACGAACAGGCCAACAACTATTATGAGCAGGCTTTAAAAGCAATCGATGAGAATGCGAATTACTCTTATACTTTAGCGCGTAATTTCGAAAAATACAGTTTGTTAGATTATGCTGAAAGAGCTTATAAAGCAGGAATGGCGGGAAATTCTATGATGCGATTTGAAATTCCGCTAGCTAGAATTTATGGGGAACAAGGAAAGTTGGAACAAATGTTTATTTCTTATCTGGACCTTATTCAAAAAGAGCCGGAAACCAGCGCCAATATCATTCGAGAATTTGACAGATATATTTTAGAAGATGCCACAAATGAAGCCAATATTGCGCTTAAGAAAGCTCTGTTACAAAGACTTCAGCAAGATCAAGGGGTGGTTTATAACGAGATTTTATCATGGCTTTTCATTCAGCAGAAGGAATTTAATAAAGCATTTGCTCAAGAAAAGGCAATCTATAGAAGGAACGATCAAAATCTACAGCGCATCATTCAGTTGGCCGTGATTGCAAAATCTGAAGAAGATCTGGAAACTGCAAAATCTATCTTAGAGTTTATTATTGCAGAAAATCCGCCGGGAAATATTCTTCTACAAGCAAAGCAATTATTGCTGAATATGGAGGTGCAAACCGCTTCTAAAAAAGATTATGAGCAGATCGAAAAAGACTACGCTCAGGTTTTATCTGAATATGGCATTGGGGAAGAAACCATTTCTATACAGATAGATCGTGCAAATTTCTTAGCTTTTAAGCTGAACAAGGTAAATGAAGCCGAAAAATTGCTTTCCGAATTGGCAGAGCGTATCACTTCCAATTATCAGTTAGCTTCAGTAAAGATGGCGCTTGCAGATATTTTGGTGTTGGAACAAAAATTCAATCAGGCGCTTATAAATTATTCTCAAATTCAAAATTTGGTAAAGAATGATGAATTATCGCAACAAGCCAGATACAAAGTGGCGAAAACCAGTTATTATAAAGGCGATTTTGACTGGGCCAAATCTCAATTGGATGTGTTAAAAACTTCTTCCACCCAGCTTATTGCAAATGATGCTTTAGAACTAAGTTTATTAATCCAGGAGAATACTTTAGACGATTCTACTCAAACCGCTTTAAAAATGTATGCCAGAGCAGATCTTTTGGCGTTTCAGAATAAAGACGAAGAAGCTATTCAAGTTTTAGAAGAACTTTTGCAGCAACATAAAGGGGAGAAGATAGAAGATGAAGCTTTGCTAAAACAAGCATTATTGTTGGAAGGTAAAAATGAATTTGAAAAAGCAGAAGCCAACTATTTAAAAATACTTCAATTTTACTCTAAAGGAATTTTGGGCGATAATGCCACGTATCTTTTGGCTGAGTTGTACAAGGATCATCTAAATATGCCTGAAAAAGCTAAGGATTTTTACGAGCAAATCATTTTTAATTACGCCGATAGTATTTACTTTGTAGACGCCAGAAATAATTACCGCAGCCTAAGAGGCGATTCACTGGAATAATGTCAAAATTTAGAAGCTGATCTTCAAGAATTCAGCCTTAAAAAACAGGAAAAAATGTATATATATAACGTTACCATCAATGTTCAGGAAGAAATTCATGATGAATGGCTCGCTTGGATGAAAAATGAGCATATTCCGGATATGCTTAAAACTGAAAAATTCTCTAAAGCTTTAATGACAAAGGTTTTGGTGAATGAAGAAATGGGTGGAATTACCTATTCTGTTCAGTACACCGCAGATAGTAAAGAACTTTTGGAAAGATACAAGGCAGAAAATGCTGCAGAACTAAGAGCCAAAACCAAACCCTTTGAAGGTAAATTCGTTGCCTTTAGAACAGAGCTTGAAATTATAAGCGAACAATAAATTTTACTTTTAAAGTCGTCTTTAGAAGTCGGTTAAAAAAATCCCCATGAAAAATAATAAAAAGAAGTCCTATTCAGGTAAAGACAAGAAATACGGACAGCATAAAGGTTCCTCTAAATTTCCGGAAGAAATGGTAGAAGGTTCTGTAAGGGCTAAAAAACATCTGGGGCAACATTTTCTAACCGATGAAACCGTAGCCGAAAAAATCGCTAATTCTCTTAATTATTCTGGTTATAAGAATGTGCTGGAAATTGGTCCGGGAATGGGAGTGCTTACAAAATATGTTATCAAGAAAGACATCGATCTTCATGTTATAGAAATAGACAGAGAAAGTGTTGCGTATTTAGGAGATAATTTCCCAGATTTTGACGGGAAAATACATGAAAAAGATTTTTTAAAGTATGATATAAAGGAGATCTTTGAAGACGAGCCTTTTGCTATTATTGGTAACTTCCCATATAATATCTCTACACAAATTGTGTTTAAAACCTTGGAAATAGGCATCAAATCCCAGAGTTTTCGGGGATGTTTCAAAAAGAAGTAGCACAAAGAATTGGGCGCCTCATGAAATAAGACTTACGGAATTCTTTCTGTTCTAACTCAGGCATTTTATGATGTTACCTACTTATTTACCGTGCCTCCCGGAGTTTTCAATCCGCCGCCAAAGGTAGATAGTGGGGTTTTTAGATTAGTAAGAAAAGAAAACTATACGCTGCCTTGTGATGAAGCGCTATTTTTTAGAGTTGTAAAAACCGCTTTTCAACAACGCAGAAAAACGCTTAGAAACAGTTTAAAAATCTTTCAATTACCAGATGATTTAAGGGAAGATGTTATATTTGGAGAACGTCCGGAACAATTAAGTGTTCAACAATTTATAGACCTTACCTTAAAAATCAGCCTTATACAATTTGAACTTACTGATGAATTAATTGAAAAAGTAGAATCTCTTATCGAGCAAAAAAACGATAAGGAATTGCTATTGCTTCTGGATGAGTTTCACTATGCTGATATTGCCGAAATTCTTAGAGATCTTGACCTAGAAGAGGCCATGTATGTTGTTAAACTTCTTGATTCTGTAAAAACTTCTGAAGCTCTTATGGAGCTGGATGAAGATATCAGAATTCGAATTCTTAAAAATCTCTCTCCAAAAGAGATTGCTGAAGAAATTGAAGAGATGGATACCGATGATGCTGCCGATATTATTTCAGAACTTTCAGAAGAACGTCAACAAGAAGTTATTTCCCATATTGAAGATGAAGAACATGCCGAAAACATTGTTGAGTTTTAAGGTATGATGAAGATTCTGCCGGTGGTTTGATGGCGAAAGAATTGGTGAAGGTTTATGAAAATTGGAACGTTGCAGGTTGTATAAGTGAAATGCGGGCACAGGCCGAAAATGTTACCCGTGTGCATTCTATTTATGTAGTAGACGATAGAAATAGATTGATAGGAAGACTTTCTCTAAAAGATCTTTATTGTAGCAAAAAGCAAACATCAGCGACATTTATATTCCAAATGTAGATTATGTTAATGTGCATGCCGAAGGAGAAGAAGTTGCCAGAGTCATGCAGAAATATGATTTGGAAGCTATTCCTGTGGTAGATGAAATGCCGATTGGTTGGTAGAATTACCATTGATGACATTGTGGATGTCATGAAAGAAGAAGCCGAAAAAGATTATCAATTGGCAGCAGGTATTACCGGTGATGTTGAGGCAGATGATAGTATTTGGGAACTTACCAGAGCACGTTTGCCATGGTTGTTTTTGGGGTGTTTGGAGGATTTATGAGTGCTACCGTTATTGGAACATTTCCAAACGGTTATGAAAGATTATGCCCATTCTTTTTTGTTCCGTTAATTCAGGCAACAGCTGGAAATGTTGGGGTACAATCCTCAGCTATTGTGGTTCAAGGTTTGGCGAAGGACACGATAAAAGGCGAAATTTTAAAACGCTTGTTTAAAGAATTTGTTCTCGGCTTGGTCAATGGTGTAGCCATTGCACTTTGTAGCTATCATTATTAGCCATTTCTTTTTAATACGAAATTACTTTAGTTTAACCATTGGATGCCGCTGATTTCCGTTATTATCATAGCAGCTTTGATAGGAACATTTATTCCTATTTTTTTAGATAAACGTGGTATAGATCCAGCAATGGCAACGGTTTTATTACTACCAGTAATGATATTTTTGGTATCCTGTTGTACTTCTTAATTGCAAAACTTATTTTAGGATTTTAATCAGGCTTTCATACTCTTATTCCTCCAGCAGATCAAATAATAAAGACTAAACAAACCTAATAAGCAAAACTTTGTAAATTTACAGCATGAAGGCAATCAGTATTCAAGATAAATTTTCAAAATTCAACAATAATTGGCATCCGCATCAAATAGCGGTTGTTGATAATATGCAAGTGCTCTTGGCCAAATTAAAAGGTGAATTTGTTTGGCACGGCCATGAGGATGAAGATGAATTGTTTCAGGTCATTAAAGGGAACTTGTACATGCAATTTCGTGACCGCACTGAAATAGTAAAAGAAGGTGAACTAATTGTGGTTCCAAGGGGCTTGAGACATCCCAAAAACAGACAAAGAGAAGAAGTTCAGGTACTTTTGTTTGAAAAAAACCTAAAACATACAGGAAATGTAGAAAGTACTCTAACACAAACGCACTATCCTAAAATATAAAATGAAAATACTTCATCTCGATACAAACCAATTAACTTTTAATCAATCGACTAAACGATTTAGGATTTAAAATGATGAAGATTATACGTCTTCAAAAGACCTTATCTGAATCCAACATTTGTTTGATGGGATTATTTTTAGAAGTCGCTTTACTATTGACAAACATTTTTTAGATGCAGCCACAAACTTAAAATTTATTGGCCGAGTAGGTGCCGGGCTTGGAAAGTATTGATTTTGCCTATGCCGAAAGAAAAGGAATTGCCTTATTTGCTGCACCCGAAGGAAATCGCAATGCTGTTGGAGAACATGCCTTAGGAATGTTGTTATCCCTGTTCAATAAACTCAATAAAGCAGATAGGGAAGTAAGAAAAGGATTTTGGCATCGCGAGGAAAACCGCGGAATTGAATTGGATGGCAAAACAGTTGGAATTATTGGCTATGGCAACATGGGGAAAGCATTCGCTAAAAAACTTCGCGGCTTTGATGTAGACGTGCTGTGTTATGATATTAAAGCTGATGTAGGCGATGAAAATGCAACTCAGGTAAACTTGGAAGAGTTTCAGAATAGAGTAGAAGTGGTGAGCTTACATACACCCTGGACTCCCGAAACAGACAAAATGATAAATTCAGAATTTATCAATCAATTTAAACACCCTTTTTGGCTTATTAATACTGCAAGGGGTAATAGCGTTGTAACTGCAGATCTTGTTTTAGCTCTTATTGAAGGGAAAATCTTAGGTGCAGGGTTAGACGTTTTGGAATTTGAAAAAAGTTCTTTTGAAAATCTTTTTACTGAAGAAAATGTGCCTGCAGCACTTCAGGAATTGATGTTTCTGGAAAATGTGATCTTAAGTCCGCATGTGGCCGGTTGGACCGTGGAATCTCACCAGAAAATTAGCCACAACCATTGTGGATAAGATCATCTCTAAATTTGGAACTGGAAAAGAACCTAATAAAATTTAAGTCATGAAAAATAGAGTAACCGGAATAGGAGGAATATTTTTTAAATCTGAAGATCCTGAGGCAGCAAGAAATTGGTATAAGGAACATCTTGGCTTTGATACCAACCAATGGGGAAGTACTTTTTGGTGGAAAGATAAAGAAGGAAAAGATGCTTCTACTCAATGGTCTCCATTTAAGAATGACACTACTTATTTTGAACCTTCTAAGAAAGAGTTTATGATGAATTTTCGAGTAGAAAATTTAGAAGAACTTTTAAAGGCTTTAGAAAAAGAAGGGGTGCAAATTGTAGGAGAGATACAAAGTGTAGAAGAAGGCAAGTTTGGATGGATCTTGGATCCAGAAGGTAATAAAATAGAACTTTGGGAACCTAATGATGAAGCGTTCTTATAATTTAAATGATAAACTAAAAAAGGGTTGATTTAAGTCAACCCTTTTCTAGTTCTAGTTAGGATTATTTCTTAAGCCTGACTTATATCAATCAAAGCATTTTTAATAGGATCTTTTCCTTCTAAAGCTTCAAAAGTTTTATTCTTAGCTAAAGGATCTGCCAAACTCATTACCAATAAAAAGGCAACGTCGTCTCGAGAGATCTCTCCGCGCTCGTTTAGATTTTCTGCAAGTTTCACTTTAGCCAGTCCAAGATCATCTGTTAAAGCTCCCGGACGAACTATGGTGTAATCAAGTCCGCTTTCTCTTAAATAATCGTCGGCATTGGCTTTCGCCTTAAGATATGTTTCAAGATCTTTATTTTTGGAAGGCTCATCTGCGCCCATTGCGCTAAGCATAATAAATTTCTTGACATTTGCTTTTTTAGCAGCATCTATCAATCTTTTTGCACCTTCCTGGTCTACAGCAATGGTTTTATCTTCTCCGGTTTTTCCACCAGATCCGGCAGCAAAAATTACTCTATCTATACCTTTTACTGCGTGATCCAGATCTTTTTCCAGATCTCCCATCACAGTTTCAACTCCCATATCGTCAAAAACCTCTTTTTGTTCCTCTTTTCTAATCAGAGCAACCGGTTCAAAACTATTGGAGTTATTTAAAATTTCTATGATTCTTTTCCCGGTATTTCCGGTAGCTCCTGCAATTAATATCTTTTCCATCTTCGTTTCATTTTAATTTCCACTAAGATAAAATCGAATTAACTTAATTCCCAATTAGTGGGAAGGTATAACATGAAATTAACAGAGGAAAACTAAGATGTTAAGGATGATGTGATTTTTGTTCCAACTCTTTCTGAAATTCCTCCATAATAGGTTTTACAGTACTTTCAGGAAGATCTGCAATTCTTATATACATCAACCCATCTATAGCATTATTAAAAAGCGGATCTACGTTAAAGGCGACTACGCGAGCATTTTGCTTGATGTATTTCTTGATAAGTACCGGCATTCTAAGTCCGTCCGGTTCAATTTCATCTATGATCTTATCAAATTTATTAAGATCTGCTTCGCTCTCATCAAACACAAAATCTTTATCGGCATCATTAAGTTTTACTTTGAATTCTTTCTTAGGTCTAATAAACTGCGCCACATACGGATCGTAATAATTAGATTTCATAAATTCAATCATCAGCGATTTAGAGAAATTTGAAAATTTATTGCTGATGCTTACTCCGCCGATAAGATATTTATGTTCCGGAAATCTTAGGGTACAATGCACAATTCCTTTCCATAATAAGAACAGGGGCATTGGTCTTTGTTGATATTCCTTAATGATAAAGGCACGTCCCATTTCTATAGACTGGCTCATCATGTGTATACAGTTCTGGCTCAAACCTAAAAAGATCTTGTAAGTAAAACCCGTTGATGCCGTGATTTTTAAAGATCTCAGATCCCATTCCCATTCTATAGGCTCCTGCTATTTTTTTAGCGTCATTATCCCATAAAAATAGATGGTAATAGTAATCATCAAAATCATCAAGATCTGTAGCATTGTTGGTTCCTTCGCCAATCTCTCTAAAGGTGATCTCCCTAAGTCTTCCAATTTCACTTAAAATATTTGGAATGATCTCTTTTTTAGCCAGAAAAACTTCATAATTCTTGCTTTCTAAAAGTCGTTTGTCGAGTCTTCTACAAGTCTCAATCTCAGATTCCATCAAACTTTCGCTGGTCTCATCGATGATCTTTTTTGGAGTTTTATGGAGTTTTATGCTTGTAGGAATATTATCAAAAAGGCTCTTTTTTTCAAAAGAGTTTGCCAACATATAGGTTTTTCTTCTCAAGAAAGCTGTAAAACCTTCTAAGTTGACATTCGCATTTTGATCTTCAACAGAAATTGCATTTCCAATTCTCACTTTTATCTTTCTCTTCTTTTGAGAAAGCATTTCACTAGGTAGTTTGGCGGTACGCAAAACATCGCTCATTCCCGCAAGTCTATAGAAAAATGTACTATTTTTTGCATGGAAATATACCGGAATTACGGGCACTTTTGCTTTTCTGATCAATTTCATAGCCGAAGGTTCCCAGGGCTTATCCACGATCATTTTTTCATCTTTATTGGTAGAAACTTCACCCGCGGGGAAAATTCCTAATACTCCACCATCTTTTACATGTTGAAGGGCTTGTTTTATTCCTCCTAAACTTGATTTAGCATCTTTATGATCTTCAAAAGGATTTACAGGCATTATATATGGCCTTAATGGATCCAGTCTATGAAGTAAAAAATTAGCAACAATCTTAAAATCTGGGCGATGTTCTAACAATATTTTCATCAAAATCATTCCATCAATTCCGCCAAGAGGATGGTTGGAAACCACTATAAATGGTCCCGTTTTAGGAATTCTTTTAAGATCTTTTGGAGGAATCTCAAAATCTACTTCAAACCCGTTCAAAATAGAATTTATAAAATCTACGCCAGAGAGATTTTTCCTTTTTTCGTATTCTTTATTTAGCCTAGAGAGCTTGGTAGTTCGCAAAACAACCCACCCAATGGAAGTTCCAAGAACACCCAACTTATCGAGGTTCATGACTTTGGCGACTTCTTTTGCGTTTACAATTCCCATGCAGAATATTTTAGTTTTTTTAAATATAGAAATTTGAATTTTGTTGAAAATTCTAATTTCTGGTAACCAGTTGAACCGTATTGTGAGTGACTTGTTTTAGCAACACATCTTTATCTTTTTCTAAAGAATTTATAGCTTTATCGTCAAAATGCCTAATGGTGTATAAGGGAAACTTCGGTTAAATAATCCACCTTAAATCTCGCTTTTAAATGCTGAATCAATTTTTCCAGATTGTTAAATCTGTTATCTACACAAACAGAAAAACTAATAGCAGAATTTTGAATAAGATCCACCTTCATCTGATATAGATGAAATAACCTAAAGATCTCACTGATGTTTTCTTCTACCATAAAAGAGAAATCCAGAGAAGAAAGAGAGATTAAAACCTGATTCTTTTTCACGATAAAACAAGGAATCGCCGGAATTAATGTCTGGCCTTTGCTTACTGCGGTTCCTTTACCATCCGGATCCAAAAATGATCTCACAAATAAGGGAATTTCCTTGCGTTGTAAAGGCTGTAATGTTTTTGGATGAATTACAGATGCTCCGTAAAATGCTAGCTCTATCGCTTCTTCATAAGAGATTTGATTAAGTAGTGTTGAATTCTCAAAAACTCGGGGATCTCCATTTAAAACTCCGGGAACATCTTTCCAGATAGTCACTTTTTCGGCATTTAAGCAATATGCAAAGATCGCGGCGGTATAATCACTCCCTTCTCTCCCGAGCGTGGTGGTAAAATTATTAGCATCTGTGCCAATAAAGCCTTGTGTAAGATATAATTTCCCAGGTTTCAGTTCAGATATCTTCTCCTGAGTTTCTTGCCAATTTACAGTGGCATCTCTATAGGTACTATCTGTTTTTATATAATTTCTGGCGTCTATCCAGGTATGATCTATAGCTTGAGATTTTAGATATTCACTTACAATCGTGGTGGAGATCAATTCTCCATAACACACTATTTGATCATAAACAAAATCATATTGCACAGATTTGTTGTGCTTCATAAAATTTTGAAGTTCTTTAAAGAACTCATTAATTTTAGTAAAAACTATCGCCTTCAGAAGCGCCAAATAGCTCTTCTGAAAGTTGATAATGATAATCTTTTATATAATTTAAACTGTCTCCTGGGATATTGCCTGTTTGTAAGTATTCAGAAATGACCAATTCAAAAGCATTGGTCATTTTGCCCATTGCAGAAACCACGATCAACTTATCATCAACCCCGGTTTTCTTTAGGACTTGTAGAACATTTTTAACGCCAGAGGCATCTTTTACAGATGCTCCACCGAATTTAAATATGTCCATAGTTATTTTTTGATATTTTTCTTGATTCCGGTTTCATCCATATGTACCGTGTACCAGTTCTTTTTAATGTCTGCACCGGTATTTTCGTAAAATTCAATAGCATTTTTATTTCCTTCAGAAACTACCCATTCTACTCTTCTAACGCCATTATCATGACCATATTTTACAACCCTTTGGTATAAAGCGCCACCAAGACCGGTTCCTCTCATAGATTCTCTTACAATAAGATCTTCTAAATGTACCGTTCTTCCTTTCCAGGTAGAAAATCTAAAGTAAACAAGTGCCATTCCCTCAATTTTACCTTTTACATCGGCTACAAAACATTTAAAATTATTCTCTTTAAAACCTTCATTTTCAAGATCTGCTAGTTCTATTTCTACCTGATCTGAAGCGTTTTCATAAGCTGCAAGTTCTTTTATAAGTTCAAGAACTTGTGGCATATCTTTTTTTTCGGCTTCTCTTATAGTATAATCCATAGTATTTTTTGGTTTCTTACAAATTTAGTAATTGATTTTTATAATCCTGTTAATGCTCTGCTATAGTTAGCAGCGGCAATCAGGATTTCACGAAATTCTTCATGGCATTTTCGTCCATTTGCACTGTGTTCCAGTTATCAAAAACGGTAGCTCCGCTACGTTTATAAAAATCTATAGCAGGCTTGTTCCAGTCTAACACCACCCATTCTGTACGTTTAACCCCTTTTTCCACAGCAAATTCGATCACCTTTTTATATAAGGCGCTTCCCAGCCCAGTGCCGCGCATCTCTTCTCTCACAATAAGATCTTCTAAATGCACAGTTCTTCCTTTCCAGGTTGAAAATCTGAAGTAGACCAAAGCCATTCCTTCAATTTTCCCATTTACTTCTGCTACAAAACAGTTAAATAATGGATTGTTGCCAAAACCTTCATTTTCAAGAATGTTCACATCAACTTCTACCGCATCAGGTTCCTTTTCAAATGCTGCCAATTCCTTGATCAGGTTTAAGATCTGCGGAAGGTCTTTTTTCTCTGCTTGTCGTATTATATATTCCATAGTATGTTAATATATTCAAAAATAAGGAACCTACCGCTTATATATTTTCCGAAAACGTTGTAGTAACTTATTAATTTGAATATTTTTACCCCGTCTTAAAAAATATACTCCATAAAATGGCTAAAAAGAATCAAACCTTAGGTGAATTTATCATAGAGAATCAGCAAGATTTTGCCTATTCTTCCGGTGAACTTTCACGATTAATAAACTCCATCAGATTGGCCGCGAAAGTGGTGAATCATGAGGTGAATAAAGCAGGTTTGGTAGACATCATTGGAGCTTTTGGAGAAACCAACATTCAGGGGGAAGAGCAGCAAAAACTAGATGTTTATGCAGATAAGACCTTTATTAGAACACTTACCAACAGAGAGATTGTTTGTGGAATAGCTTCCGAAGAAAATGACGATTTTATCACTATCGAAGGGTGTAATAAAGACAACAAGAATAAATATGTTGTTTTAATAGATCCATTAGACGGAAGTTCTAATATTGATGTAAATGTTTCTGTAGGAACTATTTTTTCAATTTATAGAAGAGTTACTCCAGTAGGAACTCCTGTAACCATAGAAGATTTTCTTCAGCCCGGAAATAAACAAGTAGCATCTGGGTATATTATTTATGGAACTTCAACCATGTTGGTATATACTACCGGAAATGGCGTTAATGGATTCACTTTGAACCCTGCCTTGGGATCATGGTATCTATCTCATCCGGACATGAAAATTCCTGAAACAGGAAATATCTATTCTATAAACGAAGGTAATTATGTGCATTTCCCGCAAGGAGTGAAAGACTATATTAAATACTGTCAGGAAGAAAAAGAAGACCGGCCTTATACTTCAAGATATATTGGCTCTATGGTGAGCGATATTCATAGAAATATGATTAAAGGCGGTATTTATATCTATCCTAAAAGCTCAAAATCTTCTACCGGAAAACTTAGATTGTTATATGAATGTAACCCAATGGCATTCATCGTTGAACAAGCCGGTGGAAAGGCCACCGACGGTTACAAACGAATTATGGATCTGGAACCTACAGAATTACATCAAAGAGTGCCTTTCTTTTGTGGAAGCACAACTATGGTGGAAAAAGCTGAAGAGTTTATGGCCAAATATGACGATTAGAAACGCTTACTTTCTTTCAAGAAGGTATTTGTAGTCATCAAAGTTTAATTGTCCGCTAAAGATCTGGATAGATCTATTGATGATCTGTTTTGAAGCTTCAAAAGAAAATCCAAGTCCAATTGCATATCTCTGTAAAAGATCTGCTTCTTCAGCATCAATTTCATGATCTGAGAAAATGATGGTAAAAAGATCGTGTAATCTTTCTAATCTTCTCTCATTATCATTAGGGGGTTGAATAGGAAAAGATGTTGGGTTTTTTATAACCTGTAAATATTCTTCTTCGGTAATATCCAGCTTACGAGCAAATCTCATTAATTGAGCTTCTTCGCGCTCATTAATTTCACCGTCTACGGCTGCTAAGTTTACAATAGCCGCAAAATGGCCTAAGTTTCTCAAGTGCTCTCCTGAGCCAAACAAATCTGAAAATGACATATTTTAATAAGTTTTACCGCACAAATATAGTTAATAGGTTGTGGATGTTACATCAAATTTATCCTAAAAATTATCCTTGCAACAGACGCTAATCTTTTCTTAATCGTTTTATGATGGTGTGGTAATTTGCTAATTTTCATTTCAAAATAAGAGAAATAGATGAAACCGCCATTATTAGCTTTTAATGAGAAAGGGATTTATTGTGCAGAGGCAGATGTTTATCTGGATCCGTGGAAACCTGTAGATAAGGCAATTATCTCTCATGGGCATGCAGATCACTCCCGCTGGGGACATAAACAATATATTACTCATCATACCAATGTGCCAATTATTAAACACAGATTGGGAGATATACAGGTTACGGGAAAATCTTGGAATGAAACCTTCACCATCAATGGCGTAAAATTCTCATTACATCCTGCAGGACATATTATAGGTTCATCTCAGATAAGAGTAGAATATAAAGGAGAAGTTTGGGTATTTTCCGGCGATTATAAAACGGAAGATGATGGAGTAGCTGTGCCATATGAACCTGTAAAATGCCATAGTTTTATTACTGAATGCACTTTTGGACTGCCGGCTTTTAAATGGTTACCTCAAGATCTGGTAATGAATGACATCAACAATTGGTGGCAACAAAATAAAGAAGATGGTCGAACTTCTATCTTATTTGGATATTCTCTAGGGAAAGCACAACGACTTTTAAAATTCTTAGATCCATCTATCGGAAAGATTTATACGCATGGCGCTATAGAGAATATGACAGAAGTGATTCGGCCAATGTTGGAACTTCCGGAAACCATCAGAATTACTAGAGATACTAAAAAAGAAGAATTTAAAGGAAATATAGTTTTAGCACCGCCAAGTGCACAAGGAACTACTTGGATACGAAAAATGGTACCTTATGTAACCGCTTCTGCCAGTGGGTGGATGGCCTTTCGAGGTGCAAGACGAAGAAGAGCTATAGATAAAGGTTTTGTACTGTCAGATCATTGTGATTGGCAAGGATTACTTACTTCTATAAAAGCTACAGGTTGTGAAAAAGTGATCTGTACACACGGTTATTCTGATATTTTCTCTAAATATTTAAATGAACAGGGATATGATGCGAGAACTGAGGCTACTCAATATGAAGGAGAATTAGGAGAATTGGAAACCAAAAATGAGCAGGAGGTTACATCATGAAACAGTTTGCAGAATTAATTAGAACCTTAGACAGCACTAATAAAACTACTTTAAAGGTAGAGGCACTAACTCATTATTTTAAAATTGCAGCACCAAAAGATAAGGTTTGGGCAATCGCCATACTTTCTCACAGAAGACCACCACGTCCTGTAAATACTACATTGTTAAGACAATGGGCATCAGAATTGGCAAATATTCCAGCATGGCTTTTTGAGGAATCATATCATATTGTTGGAGATCTTGCTGAAACTATTGCTTTGATAGTTCCTGCCTCAAATTCTTCTTCAGATAAAAGTCTCACTCAATTTTTGCAGGAAATCATCGAGTTGAAGAGAAAATCTGAAGAGGAAAAGAAAGAATATTTGTTCAGTAATTGGAGAGATCTTAATTATTACGAGCGCTTCGTTTTTAGTAAACTCATCACCGGAAGTTTTAGAATTGGAGTAAGTCAGAAATTGATGACCCGAGCCTTATCTAAAGCTACAGAAATAGATGAAGATATTTTGGCCTACAAACTCATGGGAAATTGGGAGCCGAGTAAAATTTCTTTTGATCAGTTGATATTACAGGAAAATGAAGAAGATTATTTGTCTAAACCTTATCCTTTTTACCTCGCGTATGCTGTGGAGAACGATGTGAAAGATCTGGGTGATGTTTCAGAATGGAGCGCAGAGCACAAATGGGATGGAATTAGAAGTCAGGTGATTGTTAGAAATAATGAACTTTTTGTATGGAGTAGAGGAGAAGAATTGGTTACAGATAAATATCCCGAATTTCAAGCTTTTGTTGGTGCGTTGCCGAATGGAACTGTTCTAGATGGAGAGATCTTACCCTTTCCAGATAATGAAATTGGAACTTTTAATGATCTGCAAACCAGAATTGGTAGAAAAACAGTTTCTAAAGCCTTGCTTAAAAAAACACCTGTTATTTTAAAGGCGTATGATATTTTAGAATGGGAAGGAAAAGATGTTCGAGAATTTGCATTTTCTGAACGTAGAAAGATCTTAGAAGAACTTTATAGTCAAGTGAAAAATGAAGAAATACCATTACATCTTTCAGAAAAAATATCTTTTGATTCCTGGGAAGAGGTGGCAATAGAAAGAGATCGCGCAAGAGAAGAAAGATCTGAAGGTTTAATGCTGAAGCGATTGGATTCACCTTATTTGGTGGGTAGAAAAAAAGGAGATTGGTGGAAATGGAAGGTAGATCCTTTAACTATAGATGCCGTACTTACCTACGCTATGCGTGGTCACGGAAGAAGATCTAATCTTTTTACAGATTACACCTTCGGACTTTGGGATGAAGAAAAAAAGGAACTAGTCACTTTTGCAAAAGCTTATTCCGGCCTCACCGATGAAGAATTTAGAAAAGTAGATGCCTGGATCAAGAAAAACACCTTGGATAGATTTGGTCCGGTAAGAAGTGTTACTCCACATCATGTATTTGAGATCGCTTTTGAAGGAGTAGCAGCCTCAGGAAGACATAAGAGTGGAGTAGCTACGAGATTCCCCAGGATCTTGCGTTGGAGAAAAGACAAGAAAATTGAAGAAGCCAATACTGTAGAAGATCTTAAAGCCTTGATACCTTAATTTGAACAATCACCTCCTAAGATTATATCTTGGAGCATTTAAATATGAACAGAACCGAACTTTATAATTTAGCCGAAACCTGGTTTGAGCAACAAAACTGGAAGCCATTTGCTTTCCAAAAGCAAACCTGGAAGGCTTTTTTACAAGGTAAAAACGGACTTCTAAATGCACCCACCGGAAGTGGGAAAACTTATGCTTTATGGATCCCGATAGTGTTAGATTATATAAAACAAAATCCCGATTATAAAACCAAACATAAAAAAGGCCTCAAAGCGATTTGGATCACTCCGTTGCGCGCACTTTCTGTAGAAATCGAGCAGTCTGCCAGAAGATTTGCAGAAGAAATGGGAACTTCTTTAACGGTTGGGATTAGAACCGGAGATACTTCTATGAAAGACAGGGCTGCTCAAAAAAAGAACATGCCAGATCTTTTAATTACCACACCGGAGAGCTTGCAATTGCTGTTGGCTTCAAAAGATTATGACAAGACCTTTAAAGATCTAAATGCTATTGTGGTAGATGAGTGGCATGAATTATTGGGAACAAAACGCGGAGTTCAAGTGGAATTAGGATTGTCCAGACTGAAAACAATTTCAAAAGAACTAAAGATCTGGGGAATTTCAGCAACTATTGGAAACCTTCAGCAAGCACGAGAAGTTTTGTTGGGTCCGGAATCTGAAGCTTTTAAAAATTCAGAATTAATAAGAGCAAATCTGAATAAAAAGATCTCGGTACGATCTATCATTCCTGAGAAAATGGAAAAATTTCCATGGCGAGGACATTTAGGATTGCACTTGATAGATGAGGTAGTGCCAATTATCAATAATTCTAAAACTACCCTGCTTTTTACCAATACAAGATCTCAATGTGAACTTTGGTTTCAGAAATTAATGGATAAATATCCGGAATTTGCAGGAGATGTTGCCATGCATCATGGGAGTATTAATAAAGAGACCCGACTTTGGGTAGAAGAGGCCATTAGAAATGAAAGTTTAAAGGCGGTGGTTTGTACTTCCAGTTTAGATCTGGGAGTAGATTTTGCTCCGGTAGAAACCATTATTCAAATTGGTGGACCTAAAGGAGTGGCACGGTTTATTCAAAGAGCGGGAAGAAGTGGGCACCAACCCGGGAAAGAAAGTGTGATCTATTTTTTACCCACGCATGCTATAGAATTGATTGAAGCAGCAGCTCTTCAAAAAGCAGTTTCAGAAACGGTGGTGGAAGATAGAATTCCGTATTTGATGAGTTTTGATGTTTTGGTGCAATATTTAGTGACGCTTGCTGTCTCCAATGGATTTTTTCCGAAGGAGATCTATCCAGAAATAAAGTCGACTTTTTGTTTTCAAGGCATAACCGAAGATCAATGGATCTGGATCCTGAATTTTATCACGAAAGGAAGTCAGAGTTTACAGGCGTATGATGAGTATAAAAAAGTAGAAATCGAAGAAGACGGTAAATTCAAGGTGAATAACCGCGGAATTGCCATGAGGCACAGATTGCAAATTGGAACTATTGTAAGTGATGCCATGCTGAGTGTAAAATATTTAAAAGGTGGATATATTGGGACTATTGAAGAATGGTTTATTTCAAAATTGAATCCCGGAGATGCCTTTACTTTTGCCGGAAGAAATCTGGAATTGGTAAAGATAAAAGGAATGCAGGTTTTGGTGAGGCATTCTAAAAAGAAGAATTCTAAAGTGCCCAGCTGGCAAGGCGGAAGAATGGCTTTTTCTGCTCAAATGAGTGAATTGTTAAGGGCAGAAATGTATGAAGCCGCAGGCTCTGTAGGATAAGAAAACTATAAAATCTCCGGAACTTAAAGCCTTACAACCAATTTTAATGAGGCAAAAATTAGAATCTATCATTCCTACCAAAGATGAATTTTTGATTGAAACCTTTAAAACTCGCGAAGGATATCATGCGATTTTCTATCCTTTTGAAGGTAGATTTGTTCACGAAGCTATGGGAAGTTTATTGGCGTATAGAATTAGTTTGCTGTTGCCAATTTCCTTTACCATTGCTTTTAACGATTATGGATTTGAACTGCTTTCAGATCAGGAAATTGATATGGAACAGGTGCTGGATAATGATCTGTTTTCTTCAGCATTTCCTTATGGATGATCTTTATAAAAGTTTGAATGCTACCGAAATGGCACGAAGAAAATTTAGAGATATAGCGGTTATTGCAGGTATGGTTTTTACCGGATATCCCAACAAACTTGTAAAGAGCAAGCATTTGCAATCCAGCTCTCAATTGGTGTTTAGCGTTTTTAGAGATTATGAACCTGATAATTTATTGTTTCTGCAGGCTTTCAGAGAAACTTTTGAACATCAGTTAGAAGAAGGAAGGTTAAGAATGGCTTTAGACAGGATCTCCCATCAGCAAATAGTTTGGAAAGCCTGTGAGAAACCAACCCCATTTTCATTTCCTATTATTACAGACCGGCTTCGAGAAAAATTGTCTTCAGAAAAATTAGAAGACCGCATAAAACGAATGCTGCAACAATGGGAAAAGTAGTTATTTTTGCAGGGTGATAGAAAAGATCCAGATACAAGACCAAAATTTTACATTACACTCCAGCGGAGTGCTTTTTTGGGAGGAAAAAAGCATCCTACTTATAAGCGATGTGCACTTAGGTAAGATCTCACATTTCAGAAAATATGGAAGTGCCGTACCTCATAAAGCGATCGCTAGAAAATTTCAGTAGACTTACCGAAGTTGTAAATTTCTTTAGCCCTAAAAAGATCTATTTTATGGGCGATCTGTTTCATAGTTCACTAAATATGGAATGGGATCTTTTTGAAACTTGGCTTCAGGAAAATATCACTTCAGAAATTATTCTGGTTGCTGGGAACCACGATATTATTTCCTCTGTAAAATATGAAGATCTTGGCGTTAAGATCTATTCAGAAATAATCTTTGATCAATTCCTATTCACTCATCATCCTGAAGAAAGAGAAGGCTTTTTCAATTTCTGCGGACATTTGCATCCGGGCTTTAAATTGAATGGTGCTGGAAGACAACAGCTAAAATTGAGATGTTTTTATAAAAATAATTGCCAGATGATACTTCCTGCATTTGGAGAATTTACTGGGAATTTTTGGATTTCCCCTCAACCGGGAGACCAGATCTTTGCAGTAACAAAAAAAGAAGTAATTTTAGTTTACTAATAAATCCCCTCATCATGACTAAAAACTTATCTATTCTCAACTTGATATCGGTTATTCTAGTAATTATAGTGAATTACTACTCCCAGATAATGACCATTAATAATAACACAATGTCTAGCTTAAGTGCAGAGTATGACAATCTTTTTACGCCTGCGGGTTATGCCTTTGCTATTTGGGGGTTGATCTTTTTAGCGATGATTGTTTATTCGGTTTTTCATATAAATAGAGCATTTATAAGCGATGGGGAATCAGATTTTATAGATAAGACAGGGCCATATTTTATAATTGCAAATATTGCCAATGCCGCCTGGGTAATAGTTTGGCTTTATGAATATACTTTTCTTTCCATAATATTGATGTTCATTATTTTAGGAAGTTTATTAATGATCATAAAAAGAACAAATATGGAGCGATGGGATGCTCCATTTAAAATTATAGCTTTTGTGTGGTGGCCTATTTGTTTATATTCCGGATGGATCACAGTAGCAGCAATTGCAAATGTGGCGGCATATCTTTCTAAAATAGGTTGGAACGGATGGATCTTAAATAAAGTTCAATGGACTTTAGTAATGATTACAGTTGCGGTTATTATAAATATCTTAATGATCTATAAGCGTAATATGAGAGAATTTGCTGCGGTTGGTATCTGGGCTTTAATCGCGATCTACGTGCGTCAGCAAGGAAACAATGATCTTATAGCTTATTATGCGTTAATAAGTTCTGCAGTAATTTTCTTAAATGTTGCCTATCATGGATACCTAAATAGAAAGACAAACCCTATCTATAGAATGATAAATGGTGAAAATGCTTAAGGCTTATTAAGATTTTGACCGAACACATATCAAGAAATAGTTAAAAACAAGTACAAGTTTTGTAATCCAATGCGGTAGCATTTATCTTTGCCGTAATGAGTAAAACCACTATTGCCCAAAACTTTGCAAAGTCTCCGCAACAGCAGAAACTTCAAAATATTCTTGCCCAAACTCAAGAAAAACCTTCAAAAATTCATTTAAAAGGTCTTGTTGGATCTTCGCTTTCTTTTGTGCTTTCCAACGCTTTTAAAGAGGCTGATGCTCCCTTTTTATTGATCTTTAACGATAAAGAAGAAGCGGCTTATTATTTAAATGATCTGGAACAACTTATAGGAGAGAAGAATGTGCTTTTCTATCCGGGAAGTTACCGCAGGCCTTATCAAATAGAAGAAACAGACAATGCGAATGTATTGTTGAGGGCAGAGGTTTTAAACCGAATTAATTCTCGGAAAAAACCAGCGGTTATAGTTACTTATCCAGATGCGCTTTTTGAAAAAGTAGTTACCAGGAAAGAGCTTGATAAAAGCACCTTGAAAATTGCCGTTAATGATCAACTTTCTATAGATTTTGTGAATGAAGTTTTGTTTGAATATAAGTTCAAACGAGTAGATTTTGTTACAGAACCCGGAGAATTTTCGGTGCGTGGTGGTATTATAGATGTGTTCTCATTCAGTAATGATGAGCCATACAGAATTGAATTCTTTGGAGATGAGGTAGATAGTATTAGAAGTTTTGATGTAGAAACTCAGTTGTCTACAGATAAGGTGAAGAAAATCTCTATCATGCCTAATGTGGAGAATAAAAAGCTGGATGAGGTTAGAGAGAGCTTTTTAAAATATGTGTCTTCAAACACGGTGGTTTTTGTTAAGAATTTGGATTTACTATCTGCTCAGATCGATAAATTATTTGAAAAAGCTGAAGAAGCTTTTGGTAAACTTTCTGAAGAAATAAAGCATAATGAGCCTGAAGAATTATTCTGTCATTCTTCGCTTATCAAGAAACAAATGCTGGATTTTAGTGTAGTAGAACTCAGTACACAATCACATTTACGTCATTCTGAACTTGTTTCAGAATCTAAAGCTGAGACCCTGAAACAAGTTCAGGGTGACGGCACAAAAATAGAATTCAATACCAAGCCTCAACCTTCTTTCAATAAGCAATTCGACTTATTGATAGATAATCTTATCGAAAATCAGCAGGCGGGATACACCAATTATATAGTTTGTGTAAGCGATCAGCAAGCAAAGAGATTTCATGATATTTTTGAAGATCAGGAACGAGAAGTAAAGTATCATACCGTTGTTTTTTCAATGTTTCAGGGGTTTATAGACGAAACGTCAAAAACGGTTTGTTATACAGATCATCAAATATTTGAAAGATATCATAAGTTTCAATTAAAGAATGGATATGCTAAAAAGCAAGCCATCACTTTAAAAGAATTGACCAACTTAGAAGTTGGAGATTATGTAACGCATATAGATCACGGAATCGGGAAATTTGGCGGACTTCAGAAAATTGATGTTGAGGGAAAAATGCAGGAAGCCATAAAATTGATCTATGGGGAACGCGATATTTTATACCTGAGCATTCATTCGCTGCATAAGATCTCAAAATATAACGGGAAAGATGGGAAGCCGCCTAAGATCTATAAACTTGGTAGTAACGCCTGGAAGAATTTAAAGCAGAAAACCAAGGCCAGAGTTAAGCATATCGCCTATAATTTAATTGAATTATATGCAAAGCGCCGACTTCAGAAAGGTTTTAAATATGGTCCTGATTCTTACCTTCAGTTAGAATTGGAAGCTTCTTTCTTATATGAAGATACTCCAGATCAAAGTACAGCTACAGCCGCGGTAAAAGAAGATATGGAAAATGAGCGTCCTATGGACCGATTGGTTTGTGGGGATGTAGGTTTTGGGAAGACAGAAGTTGCCATTCGTGCTGCCTTTAAAGCCGTAGATAATGGGAAACAAGTTGCCGTATTGGTGCCCACAACTATTTTGGCATTTCAGCATCATAAAACCTTTACAGAGCGTTTAAAAGACCTTCCGGTAACGGTAGATTATTTAAATAGATTTAGAACTGCCAAAGAACGAAAAGAAACTTTGGAAGACCTTGAAAAAGGTAAAGTAGATATTATAATTGGGACGCATCAACTGGTGAGTAAAGCCGTGAAATTTAAAGATCTTGGATTGCTGATCGTAGATGAGGAACAAAAATTTGGAGTTGCCGTAAAAGATAAATTGAAAACCATCAAAGAAAATGTAGATACGTTGACCTTAACTGCTACGCCTATTCCAAGAACATTGCAGTTCAGTTTAATGGCTGCGCGAGATTTGTCAACCATCACCACGCCACCACCAAACAGGTATCCTATTGAAACCAATGTTATCAGATTTTCAGAAGAAACTATAAGAGATGCCGTTTCTTATGAAATTCAGCGTGGAGGGCAGGTTTTCTTTATTCATAATAGAATTGAAAATATTAAAGAAGTTGCCGGAATGATCCAAAGATTGGTGCCAGACGCTAAAGTTGGCGTTGGTCACGGGCAGATGGAAGGTAAAAAATTGGAGAATTTGATGCTTTCTTTTATGAATGGAGAATTTGATGTGCTGGTTTCAACTACAATTATTGAAAGTGGATTGGATGTTACCAATGCCAACACCATTTTCATTAATAATGCTAATAATTTTGGAGTTTCAGATCTTCACCAAATGAGAGGGAGAGTTGGACGTAGCAATAAAAAAGCATTCTGTTACTTTATTACCCCGCCATTTTCTGCAATGACAGATGATGCTAGAAAGAGAATTACTGCTTTAGAACAATTTTCAGAATTGGGAAGTGGATTTAATATTGCCATGAAGGATTTGGAAATTAGAGGTGCCGGCGATCTTCTTGGAGGGGAACAAAGCGGATTTATTAATGATATTGGCTTTGATACCTATCAGAAAATATTGAATGAAGCGATTGAGGAATTGAAAGAAAATGAGTTTAAAGAGCTTTATGAAGATACCGAGAGTATAGAAGATAAGAATTTTGTAAAAGATACGCAGATAGATACAGATTTTGAATTGCTATTCCCAGATGATTATATCAACAACATCACAGAGCGATTGAATTTGTATACTCAGCTGAATAATATTAAAACAGAAGCTGAATTGCAGAAGTTTGAAAGCGAATTGGTAGATAGATTTGGAGAGTTGCCAACTCAAGCTTCAGATCTATTAAATAGCGTGAGAATTAAATGGATCACTTCTAAAATTGGTTTGGAAAAAGTGATCATGAAACAAGGTAAGTTGATAGGGTATTTTATAGCAGATCAACAGTCCAATTTCTACCATACACAGGCATTTACTAAAGTGTTACAATACGTACAAACGCATTCCCAGTCTTGTACCATGAAAGAGAAAAAAACACGAGCAGGCTTAAGGTTATTGCTGACATTTGATAAGATAACTTCTATAGATAGAGCTTTAAAAGTATTGGAGCCTTTAGATTTTAGAGTGAAAGAGGAAGAGCCAGCGAAGGCTTAACTTCTCGACTCCGCTCGAAGTGACTTATAGTCAAGCTGAACTTGTTTCAGCTTCTATCTCGAATCAATCTTTGCCTTGGATGTCAGGTCGAATGTCCCGAAAGCTTTCGGCATCGAGACCTATTCAAAATACAAAAAAGCATTTTCCAAATGCTCTATTTTGGTTTGTTTAGAATTTTTGATGATGGCAATAATATCAAATCGAACGTCAACCTCCAGTTGATGTTGAGATATAAAATGATCTACCGCCTTAACTAAATGTTGAATTTGTCTTGCTTTTACAAATTCCTGAGGATTGCCAAAATCTGGAGTACTTCTAGTCTTTACCTCAATAATAGCAAGAACATTGCTTTTGCGAGCAATAATGTCTACTTCTGCCTTTTGAAATCTGAAGTTTCGAGCAACAATTTTATAACCTTTAGAGATTAAAAGATCTGCAGCCATCTGTTCTCCTTTGTTGCCTAAATCGTTATGGCTTGCCATTAGCTTTTAAACTTCTTTAATGAAGATCTCTAAAAATAGCTAATATTCAAAGCATTGTAACAGGGGGTATTTCCCTATTTATTTCTAAGTTTTATTCGCCTAAATGAAGTAGAATAGTTTGAACTTTTAGATCTAAAGCTTCAATATCTTCCTCGCTTGCTTCTATAATTCTGTCGCCATAATATTTAGCATTTACCTCGTTATCGGGTCCTATAAAAACTCTAAGTTTTCCATCTTCTAATTTTCCGTTATTCCATAAAACAGCACCGCTATAATCCCATCCAAAGCCATAAAAAGAAATCGGTTTTCCATTCATTTCATTTAGCTCGCTGTAAGTAGTTCCTATTTTTATACCAGATTTAGATTTCCATTTTCCATTATCAGAAAATCGAATTTCATCGATTTTAGTTTTACTATTATCAGCCCATGTAATATGAAGTTCATTGGGAGTTTCTGGATATAACACCGTAAAATCTTTTTCTACGGTACCTTCTTCAAACATGCCGGTACCTTCATCTATATTTGCATCAGGGAAAGAATTCTTGATCTCTTCCGCAGAAAAATCAATTAAATTTTCGATCACAAATTTATCCGATTTTCCTGAAACTGATTTTTTCGAACTTCCGCAGGAAACAAGAGTAACAAGGGCTATAAATATAAAAAATCTACGCATAGTTTAAGTTTTGGCTAAAAATAGACACATTTACTCCGCCAGCCTTGTCTTTTACAAGATTTTAACGTGTAATATTTAACAGTTGCTTACCTTTACCAGACTCAAAAAAAGAACAGGAATAAATGAATAATTCTCCACAACGATATACAATTACTGCGGCATTACCTTACACTAACGGTCCTATTCATATTGGGCATTTAGCAGGTGTTTATGTGCCTGCAGATATTTATGCACGATTTTTAAGAATGCAGGGTAATGATGTTGCTTTTGTTTGCGGAAGTGATGAGCATGGGGTAGCAATACCTATGAAAGCAAAGAAAGAGGGAGTAACTCCGCAGCAAATTATAGATAAATATCATACAATTATTGAAAAGTCTTTTCAGGATTTTGGAGTTTCTTTTGATAATTACTCCAGAACTTCAAGAAAGATTCATCATGATACCGCTTCAGAATTTTTCAAGAAATTATATGAAGATGGGAAATTTATTGAAGAAACTACAGAGCAGTTGTATGATGCCGAGGCTAATCAATTCTTGGCAGATAGATTTGTAACCGGAACTTGCCCGAAATGTGGACATGAAGAAGCTTATGGCGATCAATGTGAGAATTGTGGAAGTTCTTTAAATGCTACAGATCTTATCAATCCAAAATCGGCTATCACCGGTGCAGTTCCAACGCTTAAGCAAACTAAACACTGGTTCTTACCACTAGATCAAGTATGAAGATTGGTTGAAAGAATGGGTGATTAAAGGACATAAGAAAGACTGGAAAGTTAATGTTTATGGGCAGGTTAAATCCTGGATAGATGAAGGTTTAAGAGCACGTGCTGTAACCAGAGATCTGGATTGGGGAATTCCGGTTCCTGTAGAAGGTGCCGAAGGGAAAGTGCTATATGTTTGGTTTGATGCTCCAATTGGATATATTTCTTCTACCAAAGAATGGGCAGAGAGAGAAGGGAAAGACTGGGAGCCTTATTGGAAAGATAAAGACACCAAATTGGTACATTTTATTGGAAAAGATAATATCGTTTTTCATTGCATTATTTTCCCAACCATGCTAAAAGCCGAAGGAAGTTATATTCTGCCTGATAATGTGCCTGCAAATGAATTCTTGAATTTGGAAGGTAAAAAACTTTCTACCTCAAAGAATTGGGCAGTTTGGTTGCATGAATATTTAGAAGATTTTCCAAATCAGCAAGATGTGTTGCGTTATGCGCTTACGGCAAATGCTCCGGAAACTAAGGATAACGATTTTACCTGGAAAGATTTTCAGGCAAGAAATAATAATGAGTTGGTGGCTATCTTCGGAAACTTCATCAACAGAGTGGTGGTATTAACCGATAAATATTATAGCGGTGAAGTTCCAACTCCAGGCGATTATTCTGAAGTTGATGAGCAAACTCTTGCAACACTTAGAGCATATCCGGCAGTAATTGCCAGCTCTATAGAAAAATATAGATTTAGAGAAGCACAAGGAGAATTGATGAATCTTGCCAGATTAGGAAATAAATATTTGGCAGACGAAGAACCTTGGAAGCTTATTAAAACTGATGAAGAAAGAGTAAAAACTGTAATGTTCGTTGCTTTGCAAATTGCTTCTGCACTTGCAACTTTAAGCGAACCTTTCTTGCCATTCACTTCAGCTAAATTGAAATCTATTTTGAATATTTCTGATGCTGAAAATGGACAAGATTCTACCTGGGATGAAATTTCAACTAAACAGATCTTATTAAATTCAGGACATAAAATTGGAAAAGCAGAATTGCTTTTCAGCAAAATAGAAGACGAACAAATTCAAAAACAATTAGACAAATTGGAAGCTACTAAAGCCGCAAACGAAGCTGAGAATAAAAAAGCAGAACCTCAAAAAGAGATCGCTACTTTTGAAGATTTCACGAAAATGGATCTTAGAGTTGGAACTATTACCGAAGCTACAAAAATGCCAAAAGCAGATAAGTTATTGGTGTTGAAAGTAGATACAGGAATAGACACCAGAACTATAGTTTCGGGAATCGCTAAAAGCTTTAAACCTGAAGATATTATTGGTAAAAAAGTAACTGTTTTAGTGAACCTTGCTCCAAGAAAACTTAAGAGGTGTAGAAAGCGAAGGAATGATCTTGATGACAGAAAATGCCGAAGGGAAATTGGTCTTTTTGAATCCTGATGAAGATAACGTGAATAACGGGACTATAATTAGTTAGGTTCTCGATCCCGATAACAATCGGGACGCTCGAACTGACATTTGTTTCTATTATATTGATTTAAATATTAGTAATTGTCACCTCGAGCGGAGTCGAGAGGTCATTCCTTAAATATAGAAACTATGAAGTTCTATTATGTATATATCGTAGAGTGTTCAGATAAGCTTTTATATACAGGAATTACCAATGATCTTTCGAGGAGAATTTCAGAACATAATGCAGGAGTTCATAATACGAGTTTTACATATAAAAGAAGACCTGTTAATCTGATTTTTAGTCAGGAGTTTAATGATGTGAATCAGGCTATATTTTTTGAGAAGAAAATAAAAAAGTGGAGTGCTAAAAAGAAAAGAGCTTTAGCTAATGGGGATGAAGGGTTGTTGCATCTTTTGGCAGAATGTAGGAATGAAACGCATTCTGAAAATCAAGAGTGATTTTGTTCTTATATGTAAAAGTTCTCGACTCCGCTCGAATTGACATATAACTGAAGTTGTGAACCTTTAAAATGTCTGCTTGAAGGAACGATTTGAGAGAAATTGAAATTTATCGTTTTAAATGGTTCTCGACTCCGCTCGAACTGACATTCAGGTAGCAACTTATTACTTTTAAAATATAAATTCACGTTCTTATTTTGAGCTTCTACTTACATTCGTTTTATATTGAAATATCAGTAATTGTCACCTCGAGCGGAGTCGAGAGGTCTCAATCTCAATTCCGTTCATGCTCAAAATAGCCAATCATCCCATCTACAAACACCCATTGCCAGCAGGTCATAGATTTCCTATGGAAAAATATGATCTGCTGCCCAAGCAATTATTGCATGAAGGTACTTGTGTTGAGGCTAATTTTTTTCAGCCAGAATTGCCTTCTGAGGAGCTGATCTTAGCTGTTCATGATAAAGGGTATTTGGATGATTTAAAAAATGGAACTTTAGACAAAAGAGCCGCCAGAAAGATAGGTTTTCCGCTTTCCGAAGAATTGATACGAAGAGAACTCATTATTGCAGACGGAACCGTGAAGGCTTGTGATTATGCATTAGAATATGGAATTGCCATGAATATTGCCGGCGGCACACATCATGCATATTCAAATAGGGGTGAAGCTTTTTGCCTTTTAAATGATCAGGCTATTGCAGCTAGATATCTTCAGAAAAAGGAAGGAATAGAGAAAATCCTTATTGTAGATCTGGATGTGCATCAGGGAAATGGAACGGCAGAGATCTTTGAAAATGATGCTTCAGTCTTTACCTTTTCTATGCATGGGAAGAACAATTATCCTTTCAGAAAAGAAAGATCAGATCTTGATATTGAGCTACCGGATGGAACTGATGATAAAGAATATCTTGACATTCTTAAAAATACACTTGCCCGATCTAATTACAACAGGTCCACCAGACTTTGTTTTTTATTTAAGTGGAGTAGATATACTTGCTACCGATAAATTAGGGAAATTAGGTTGCACAGTTGATGGTTGTAAAGAAAGAGACAGGTATGTACTTCAGACTTTAAAAGATCTTCATCTCCCTGTAGAAGTAAGTATGGGTGGAGGTTATTCTCCCGATATTAAAATTATTTTAGAAGCACACGCCAATACTTATAGGCTAGCACAACATATCTTCTTTCTAGAATAGATCTTTTCCATCTATTATCTGGTTTCCAATATTTAGATAATTGATACATATTTTATATAGCCTTCATTTTTAGTTGATTAAATTCTTATATTTAAATGCCCCACCCACTTTTTATTAATCAAATCAATTAAAAAATGAGAAAACTAATGATCGTTTTCCTGATCGTTTTTGGCTTTGTACAAAAAACTCAGGCGCAAAATTCAGTATTTAAAGCAGATGACATCAACATTGATTATGAAAAATTTGTGTTGCCAAATGGGTTAACGCTCCTGGTTCATGAAGATCATAAAGCGCCTATTGTGGCAGTGAATGTTTGGTACCATGTAGGATCAAAAAATGAAAAAGAAGGTAAAAGTGGGTTTGCACATCTTTTTGAACATTTAATGTTTAATGGAAGTGAGAATTATGATGATGATTATTTTCAGGTTATAGAAAGAATAGGTGGAACCGATGTAAACGGAACTACAAATACAGATAGAACTAACTATTTTCAAAATGTTCCGGTTTCAGCTTTAGATCAGGTGTTATTTCTAGAATCAGACAGAATGGGGCATTTACTTGGAGTAGTAGATCAAGATTTGTTAGATGAGCAGCGGGGGTGGTTCAAAATGAAAAAAGACAAGGAGAAAATCAGCCTTACGGGCAACAATGGAATTATATCACTAAAGCCATGTATCCGAAAGGGCATCCATATTCCTGGACGGTAATTGGGGAAATGGAAGATTTGAATGCTGCTTCTTTAGAAGATGTTCAAAATTGGTTTAAGTCTTATTATGGAGCTGCAAATGCAGTTGTAGCAATAGCGGGAGATATTAATCCGGAAGAGATCCACCAAAAAGTGTTGGCTTATTTTGGGGATATTCCTTCGGGACCAACCATTCAAAGACAAGAAAGAAATATTCCGGAACATTATAGCGATACTTATCAGGTTTATGAAGATCAGAGTGCCGGAGGCTAGAGTGCTTTTTGCATGGAATTCGCCTCCATTTGGAGAGAAAGGAAGATCTTCAGCTAGATCTTATTGCTTCTATTTTAAGTAATGGCAAGAATTCAAGACTTTATAAAAAATTGGTTTATGAAGATCAGATTGCCAGTAATGTTGCCGCTTTTCAGTCTTCAAGTGAAATTGCCAGTAATTTCATTGTATATGCAAATGTAAAACCGGGAAAAGATCATTGAAGAAGTTAGAACTAAGCTTTTGGCAGAGATCGATAATCTTATTAAAAATGGGCCTACAGAAGAGGAGATGAAAAGAGTAAAAGCCGATTATTTTTCAGGAATTATAAAAGGAACGGAAAGAATTGGGGGTTTTGGTGGAGTTTCTGATGTATTGGCATCTAATGAAACTTATCATGGAGATGCTTCTTACTACAAAACAAAACTGAAATTTGTTGAAAATGCTACAGCTGCAGATCTTCAGGCAACCGCAAAAAAATGGCTAACCAAAGGAAAACATACTTTAATATGTAAACCTTTCCCGGAATATACCGTAGTAAAATCTGATATTGATAGATCTAAATTACCTCCTTTAGGAACTCCTAAAGCAGTAAAATTCCCCGAAGTGCAAAGAGCAAAATTGTCTAACGGAATGAATATTGTTTTGGCAAAAAGAGAAGGAGTTTCTACCGTAGTGATGGATCTTATGTTCAATGCGGGTTATAAAACCGATTATCTTGCAACTCCGGGAACGGCAGCATTAGCGATGGATCTTTTAGATGAAGGGACAAAAGATATGAACTCCTTACAGATCAATGAAAAACTTCAAATGCTGGGAGCTAATTTATATACAGGATCAGATCAGGATATTTCTAGAGTGGGTATGAATACCTTAAAACAAAGCTTAGATGGAAGTTTAGATGTTTTTGCAGATGTGATCTTAAATCCGGCTTTTCCTCAGAAAGAATTTGACAGATTAAAGAATGAGCAACTAAATGATATCAAAAGAGAGAAATCTCAACCGGTTTCTATGGCTTTAAGAGTAGTAAATAAATATTTATATGGAGAAGATCATCCATACAGCAATCCGTATACAGGAACTGGATATGAGAAAACGGTAGAAAAATTAACGCGAGCCGATGTTCAGAAATTTTATGACACCTGGATGAAGCCGAATAATGCTACGCTAATTGTTACCGGAGATGTAGAAATGAGTGAGCTTAAAGCGAAGCTTGAAAAATCTTTAGGGAAGATGAAAAAAGGAGACGTTCCAACTATCACTTATAACAAGCCAAAAACCGGAACCAAGAATACCCTGTATTTAATGAATAGGCCAGAATCTCCACAATCTGTAATTATTGGTGGTTATTTAACCGGAAAGTATGGAGAAGTACCTGAAGTTGCTGTAGAGCAAATGGTGAATGTGTTGGGCGGTGAATTTACTTCACGTATCAATATGAATCTTAGAGAAGATAAACATTGGGCTTATGGCGCTTTTGGATTTGTGATGGATGCGCAACAGGAAAGACCATTTATTGTTTACGCACCGGTACAAACCGATAAAACTGCAGAATCTATCTTAGAATTGAAAAAAGAATTATCTCAATTTGTATCTACTAAACCGGTTACTCAGGAAGAATTGGATAAAGTAAAGACTAATCAGATCCTTGCTTTACCGGGACAATGGGAGACAAACTCGGCAGTAAATAATTCACTTTATAATATTGTGAAGTATGATCTGCCAGATGATTATTATCAAACTTACGATGCCAATATCAAGAATCTATCTTTAAGCGATTTGAAATCTGTTAGTAACAAAATGGTAAAACCAGATGAAGTGAATTGGTTTATGGTTGGAGACAGAGCTAAAGTTGCAGATAAATTAGATGAACTTGGATTTGATTCAATCATCGAGATCGATGCCGATGGAAATGTATTATCTCCAGAGATCAAAATGCCTGAAAAAGAAGAGGTAAAGAATTAAAAATTAGAATTAAGATTTAACTAATAAAATAAATAAAGCGACATTTCTTAACTGCTAGAAATGTCGCTTTGTTATTTAATAAATCCATACTGTCTATTTTCCAAGTAGTAACAATTCATTACAAACCACCTCGGTAATGTAGCGTTTCACGCCTTCTTTATCTTCATAACTTCTGCTGGTAAGTTTCCCTTCTATTCCTACTTCTTTTCCTTTTGGAACATAATTTTCTATCAATTCGGCAGTCTTTCCCCAGGCAACTACATTATGCCATTGTGTATCTGTTATCTTTTCACCTTTGGCATTTTTATAAGATTCATTGGTAGCGATAGAGAATTTGGCCAATTTTTTACCAGATTCAAGATTTACGATTTCAGGATCATTACCTACATGCCCGATCAATTGTACTGTGTTTCTTAAAGTGCTCATAACTATAGAATTTATTGCAGTTGAAAATCATTCGTTCATTTCAACAGGACAAACCTACATCGAGACTTAAAGTTTATTCGGTTGGCAAAGGCTTGTTTTCGTTTACTTGCGTTTGTAAACATTTGTTGTCGGATTAGAGTTTGATATTTTCTGATTTTCAGAAGATATATCAAGAATCATTTATTTAAATAAGGATTAATCGCCAACTTGCAGGTTCTTATTTTTGCGGTCAATTTGACCTTGAAAAATATAAGCTAATATCAAGAATATGTCATTTAAAAAGCTGAATACTCCACTATTGGAAGCCTTAGAAAGATTGGGTTTTGAAGAACCTCTTCCATTTCAAAAGAAAATATTACCTAAGATAAAAAGTGGATCTAATCTTTTTATAGTAGGTAAAGAGGGAAGTGGAAAAACTTCTGCCATGATCATTAGTGTTATTCAGAAATTAAAAGGAGAAGCTTTTGAAGATGCGCCACGTGCTTTGATCTTTGTTGAAGATAAAGCTGCCGCAGTAGAATTGGAAGAGAAGTTTAAAACTTTTACCAGACGTACAGATCTTAGAGTTTATGCGGCTTTTGATGAGCCTAATATAGATAATCAAAAAGAGGATATTTATGATGGTATCGATATTTTGATCGCTACTCCAAAAAGGTTGTTTCAATTATTTAAGATCACCGGGGTAAATGTAAGTCAGTTGCAGATGTTTATTGTAGAAGATGCAGCATTTCTAATTAGAAATAGTGCTTATAATGATGTAGTTCGTATTCCGCAGAGCATTACAAAATGTCAATATTTAATATTTGCAGATAGAATGGATCCTAAAATTGAGCGTTTAAAAGATACTTTTATGGAATATTCTCAAGTGATCTCTTATAAAGGAGAGTAACAAGATCTTGTTTGAGGCAATAAACAGTTAAAATCCGTTGCTAAATGAATGAATAGAAAAACCAAGTTAATAATTCTATTTTTCTGTTGCATAAAACTTATTATGCATCTAGTAGCAGATAGTCATTCTGGATTTCAGGGAGACGAATTGTTACATATAGAAACAGGGAAACATCTGGCATTTGGCTTTATGGAATTTCCTCCCTTAATTGGTTTTATAGCATTTATTCAAAATTTATTTCATTCAAATTCAGTATTTGTTCATCATTTATTTTCGCATCTCGCAACGCTGTGTATCATGGTTGTTGTGGCCAAGATTACTCTTGAATTAGGTGGAAAAAATAAAGCGGTATTTCTTGTTCTATTAGCTATTATTATAGCGCCAGGTTTCGGAAGATCTGAGCAGCTTTTTCAGCCAGTAGTATTCAGTCAGCTTTTTTGGGTGCTAGGTTTTTATCAACTCATAAGATTTGTAAAATATCTTGATAATAAGTCTTTATGGTATCTTACGCTATTTTGCGTCTCAGGTTTTTTAACAAAATATGATAGTGTCTTTTTTATTCTTAGTTTAACTTCCTTGATAATCTTTGAAAGAACTAGAACAGCCTTAATAAATCATAAATTTTGGATGCATATTATTGTATTCCTTTTATGTATCTCACCTAATATAATTTGGCAGGTCTTGAATGATTTTCCAATATTTCAGATGACAGATAGGTTATATGAAACTCAATTGGAAAAAATTACTAGGGGAGAAGTGATTATCAATTTACTAATCGCTATTAACCCTATTGTATCTCTATTATTTATAGTTCCTGCAATTATTTACTTCTTCATAAATAAATCCAAGATTAGATTCCATGTCCTGATTGTAACAATTGTGATTTCCTTTTTGTTCTTGTTATACAAGAATGGAAAATCTTATTATTTCTTTCCTATTATCTTAACAATTCTACCTTTTGGAGCCATTTTTTGGGAACATATTATTTTCAAAAAGAGAAAATGGGTAATTTATCCGGTCTCTGCTTTATTAGTAATAGGTGCAATCTTAATTCCTTTTGGAATGCCGGTTTATAGCTTTAGTAGATATCTTGAAAAAGTATATCCTTTTGAAATAAAGGAAATAGAAGGTGGGAAATATGGAGTAAAATATGATGAATATTATACTCGCGATAAATGGGAAACTACATTGGAAGAATTGAATAAGGTCTATAAGAATTTACCTAGCGATGAAAAACAAGAAAGTTTAATTTGGGCAAAGCACTATGGTCAGGCTGGTGCTGTGAATTTGTATGGAGAAGCTTACATGCTTCCAAAAGCATTTTCTTATCACGGCAGTTTTTATAGTTGGGCTCCTAAAGGTGAAATGCCAAATACCATTATCGCTTTAAGTTACCAAGTTGGAGACTTTTTTGAAAATTACTTTGAAGAAGTAACTTTGGTAAAATCTATTTATAATCCATATTCTTATAATGAAGAAGAGCTTTATCAACGAATTTATATATGTAGATATCCCAAGCAGGATTTTAATAAGATGAAAGACTTATTTAAAAATAGAATATTTGAATAGGGAACAGGAAAAGGAAGAGTTCGTTTTAGGTTTAAAAATTTCAAAACTTATGTATTCACTTATAATTAGTTTTTACAGGAAGCGCAATTTGGTTCTCCAATTAAATTGCCTTTTTCATCAAATTCATATTTACAACATTCGTTGAAATTTTTCTTGAGAATGGTCTTTGCCCGTCTAATTCTAGCCTTAACATTGGCGAGGCTTATGTCCATTTCCTTTGCGACTTCAGATTGTTTTTTGCCGTTTATATAGACCTGCTCGATCACGTCCTTATAGGTTTCTGGTAAGTTATTTATAAACTTGTCAAAACAACAAATATGTTGATACTCAGGAACAGCATTTTTCTGGTCTGGATCTAAAATCTCTTTATATTTAGCTTCCTGATTAAAATAATTTGCAATTTCATTCCTGGCGATCTGAAAAACCCAGGCTTTGATCTTTTCTTCTTCGTTTACCTGATTTAGATTTCTATGAATTTTTAAAAAAGTATTCTGAAAAATATCATTGGCAGCATTTTTATTCTTCACTCTCTTAAGAATAAAGAAATAAATCTGTTCATTAAACCAATTCCATATTTTTTGGGTTTCCATATTCAAAAATAATAAAAAGGCCAACCTTTTGGTCAGCCTTTAATTGGTTTAACAACAATTGCATTTATTGCAATCGCACTTGGTACAAGGACAATTATTTTCTAAACAATTAACGCAATTACATTTTGCACAATCGCAATTGGAACATTTACAAGTATTCATAATTACTAGAATTAAGGGTTTGTAGAGTAGACTCGTAAATGAATTAAAAAGGATACTCGAAATTCAATAAAAAATGATAAAAATTAAATAATGAATAGAAATTAAGCTTTCCTGGTTCTTTTTTTCAGCTTGAAAATTCTGTCTTCGTAATAATCTTTAAGCTCTTGTAGAAAGCTCATGGGGTCTGGATATTCTTTTAAAACTTTATAAGTGTGTTTGGCTTTTGCAGTTTTTAAGTCTTCTTCTAAAGCTTTTAATTTATTCGCTAAATAATTGTCTTTTTGCATAAGCTCTGAAGAAGGCATTGGAGTTTAAATTTTCTACCAATTAGTGCATTTCCACTCATTATATGAAGATGAAAATCTTGAAGTTCTTTAAGTTCTCCATTTTTATAAAGTTCGATTAATTGGGTTGTAACCTCTGTAGCCAACTCTATCTTTTCATGATCTAGAGAAAATTTATCGGGATGAGCATGTAACATAGCTTCGCGATACAGTTTTTTTCGCTCTTTTTGATCTTCAAATTCTTAGTTCTTTAACTGAACTTTCTGATGAAGTTATACTAAGATTCTTATTTTCTTTAAAATTCTTTCCCTTTTGTTTTTGCTGAAGTCTTTTAAGTTTTTTTGATCTTTTAAATTCTTTATAGAGTACGCTTAATTCCTGTTCTTCAATTATAAGATCGCTTAAGGAATCGCGTAAAATGGATTCAAACTGATAGGTTTCTTGCTGAACGAGCTCCAGTTCTTTTGAAACTTTTTCAATTTGATCTTTAAGCAATTGCTGCTTTTCAAAATTAAATTGAATAAGACTGTTTTCTTTCATGGTCTATTTAATCGAACCTTTACAAAGATAAAGCTTTGCTAAATTATAAGTCTGCTTTACGGCAGCTTCATAAAATCTATATTTAGTGAATTGATGAAGTTGTATTGACTTATTTAACCTACTATTTTGAGATTTTAAAATATAGAAACCGGGTTTCTTAACGAATGTTTTATGCAAAAAGTTGTAATATTAGGAATGAGAACTATTTTCACGCTTTTACTCTTATTTCTATTCATGAATTCAGCTAAAGCACAAGATCTTTCCAAGCATCACTGGGAAGATAGGTTTATCTTATTGCTTACAGAAGATCTTCAAAATGAAGATTTTACCAATCAGCTGCAGGAATTGAAAATGGGATTAAAAGAACTAGAAGAAAGAAAAGTGATCGTCTATCAGGTATTTCAGCATAAGATGAAAGTAGGTTTTGCAGAAGACGCGCAATGGACCACTGCTACCAATTTGTATAAGAAATATGATGAAAAAGACAGTCCGTTTGAGTTTTATCTCATTGGGTCTGGATGGAAAGATCAAACTAAAAGATTACAATTGCATCTCTCTAGATAAAATTTTAGACCTTATAGATTCTATGCCTATGAGGAAGAACGAAATTCGTACTAAATCATAGATTGTTATAGTTCATTTAACTTAGAAAAATTAGCCATGAAAAAAATATTAAGCACCATCATAATTGCTATCACATCTTTTGCAGGAATAGCTCAAGATAAGCAAGAAGTAAACATTAAGATCATTCCTGTAAGTGAAAATATCTCGATGTTGGTTGGACAAGGAGGAAATATTGCAGTTTTAACCGGGGAAGACGGTACGATTATGATAGATGATCAATTCGCCAGACTTTCAGAAAAAATTATGGCGAGTATTAAAACATTAAGTGATAAACCTGTAAAATATCTGGTGAATACCCATTTTCATGGAGATCATACCGGCGGGAATGCAAATTTTCAAGAGCAAGGCGCTTTGATTCTTGCACATGATAATGTAAGAAAAAGATTGGCGGCAGATGAAAAGAATAAAGATGGTAAAGGTTTGCCCATTATCACTTTTGATAGTGATGTAAGCTTACATTTAAATAATAATGATATTTTGATCTACGCATGTTCATAATGCACATACCGATGGCGATGCGCTTGTTTATTTCCCAACCGCTAATGTGTTACATACGGGAGATACCTTTTTTAACGGCTCGTTTCCATATATAGATCTAAAAAGCGGAGGAAGCATAGATGGTGATATTGAAGCAGCAGAGATGGGCTTAAGACTTATCAATAAAAATACGAAAATCATTCCCGGGCATGGGGAGCTAGCATCTTATGAGGATTATAACAACTATCTAACGATGCTAAAGGGTTTGAAGGCTAATATTCAAAAAGCTATAGATTCTGGAAAAGATAAAGAAGCAATTATTAAAGATGAAAGCCTTAGCAGTGATTTTTATACAGATGAAGAGGTAAAAGACGGATTTATAAACGGACCAAAAATTAGAGAAACTATATATACAAGTCTTACCCAGCCAAATACTGAAGTGGAAACAGAATCTGGAAAATAAAGAATATTGAAAGCAGCAACCGTAAGTCAGATTAAAAAAGAGCTCAATTATAAATCTACCGAAGAATTGGTAGAGCTGTGTTTGAGGTTATCAAAATTCAAAAAAGAGAATAAAGAACTGCTCACTTATATGCTTTTTGAGTCTATAGATGAAGAAGCATTTGTAGCAAATGTAAAAGCCGAGGTAGATGCAGATCTCGAGAATATAAACACCAAGAATTTTTACTACATCAAAAAGAGCCTTCGGAAGATCTTACGAAACCTAAAAAAGTATATAAGATATTCTCCAAAAAAGGAAACAGAGCTCGAGCTGCTTATTTATTATTGCAAATGTCTTCAGGAATTTAAACCTTCAATTAAAAAGAATGCAACCTTAATGAATTTATATACAAGACAAGTAGCTGCTATAAAAAAAACACTTTCAGGATTGCACGAAGATCTTCAGTTTGATTATCAACAGGAAATAGAAGACTTAGAAGATTTTTAATATTTCAGATAAGCTTAAAAAAGAAGCTATTTAAACATTTTCGTTATATTTAAAAATGCAAAAAGCTTGTTTAGAGTGCGGGGAAAAGATAGTTGGCAGAGCAGATAAAAAGTTCTGCAGCGATTATTGTAGAAACGCCTACAATAATAATATCAATAAAGATAGCACCAATCTGGTTCGAAATGTTAACAATGCGCTTCGAAAGAATTACAGGATTTTATTGGAACTAAATCCTACAGATAAAACAAAGACCAGCAAATCTAAATTGCTGGCCAAAGGATTTAATTTTGAATATTTTACGAGTATTTATACTACAAAGACGGGTACTGTATATTATTTTATTTATGATCAGGGATATTTACCTTTAGAAGGGGATCTTTATGCTTTGGTAAAAAGGAATTAACAATGCCAATTTTGGCCTCTTAATTTTAAGGCAGCACATAACACATCTTTTCTACTTATTTGCCCTATTAATTTGCCATTCTCTACAATTGGAAATCTTCTGCAATCGTGTTTGTAGAATAGCGAAGCACAGTCAAAAATGTTCACATTCTTATCTATAGTTGGCACATCTGTGGCCATGTATTTTTCAATTTGCATGTCGCCAATAGGCATGTTATAATATCTGCTTTCAGAAATTTGTTTCATACAATCTCCATCTGAGATAATTCCCAGAAGTTCATTTCTTTCATTCACCACTGGAGCTCCAGACATCTTATGTTTTATAAGAGATTCCATGACCTCTACCACTAATTGATCTTTTCTGAAGGTAATTAAATTTGTGGTCATATAATCTGAAACCAAAATTGGTGCGCTCTTTAATTTTTCGGGTACTGCCCTTTGTCCTTGAAAACTTTTAATCCCCATAACTGTAATTTATTGAATGTTAACTACTTAAATATACTTCTTTATTTCCGGTTTTGGAAGAGACCCAATATTTTATTTTATTCAGCTTAACTTATTTATCTTTAAACGCTATATATTTTTAGATACTATGCTCAAAAAATTATCCCCGCTCTTAGTTGTAATATTATTGATCTTATCGGTTTGGTTTATTTTCTATTCCAGCATGCCAAAAAATGCAGAAGAACAAGACCTTCCTATAACTCAATTTTCAACTCAAAGAGCCTTTAAGCATGTAGAGAATATCTCGAAACAGCCTCATTTTGTTGGTAGCGCAGCTCATAGTTTAGTGAGAAATTATATTGTCAATCAACTTCAAGATCTCGGGTTAGAAGTTCAAACTCAGGAAGGCTACAGCATTAATAAAGAGGGACAATTAACAAGGTCTCAAAATATCTTGGCTCGAATTTCGGGTGATGAAAATAGCAAGGCGTTGTTATTAATGACGCATTATGATAGTGCCGGACATTCTTCTTTTGGAGCTAGTGATGCCGGAAGCGGAGTAGCCACAATTTTAGAAGGGGTTAGAGCTTTTTTGGCTAAAAATGAAGCCCATAAAAATGATATCATCTTACTCTTTACAGATGCTGAAGAATTAGGTCTTGAATGGCGCAGAGCTTTTTGTGAAAGAGCATAAATGGGCAAAAGATGTTGGGCTGGCATTAAATTTTGAAGCCAGAGGAAGTGGCGGCAATTCTTTTATGTTGTTAGAAACCAATAACGGGAATGCTAAGTTGATTCAAGATTTTATCAAGGCTAAACCGGAATATCCTGTAACCAATTCTTTGGCATATTCGGTATATAAAATGCTGCCTAATGATACAGATCTAACAGTGCTTAGAGAACAAGGAAATATTAACGGATTCAATTTTGCTTTTATAGACGATCATTTTGACTATCATAGCGCTAATGATATTGCGAAAAATCTGGATCCTGAAACCCTGGCGCAACAAGGCAGTTATTTAATGCCTTTGCTGGAATATTTTAAAGATGCAGATCTGGAAAACCTTAATTCGGCCGAAGATCTTATCTATTTTAGTTTGCCTTTAGGAGAAATAGTGAGTTATCCGTTCTCATGGATCTTACCGATGCTTTTACTTGGCTGGATCTTATTTTTAGCTGTTGTAAGCTACGGCTTAATTAAAAAGACTTATATCTTAAAAGATATTTTTAAAGGAGCAATTCCATATTTAATGAGCCTTATTGGCAGTTCTCTATTGGTGTTTCTGCTTTGGAAATTTTGCATGTTCATTTATCCGCAATATGCAGAAATGGAAAATGGCTTTACTTATAATGGCTATTATTATATCTATGCAGCCATTTTTGTAAGCCTCACAATTTGCTTTTTAAGCTATAACCTCTTTAAAGCTGATGGAAAAAAAGCAGGCTTATTTGTATTTCCACTTTTCTTCTGGTTACTCATTTGTACCCTGGTTGCATTCTATTTAAAAGGAGCGGCATATTTTATAATTCCGGTTTATTTTGGAGCACTGCAATTATGGGTAATGATTCGTCAAAAAAGTCCGAATTTACTTTTAATGTTCTTTTTAAGTTTGCCGGCATTATTGCTGTTGTTGCCATTTGTGGTGAGTTTCCCGGTGGCATTAGGCTTAAAGATCTTATTTGTAGCCGGATTATTAACCGTATTCTTATTCTCATTGTTTCTGCCGGTCTTCGGATATTTTAATGGAAAAAAAGGCATGGCATTACTTTGCTTTGTAACATTCAATGTAATGTTTGTAATAGCACATTATAATGCCGATTTTAACGAAGATCAGCCTAAACCGAATAGTTTGGTATATCTTTTAGATACAGATACTCAAAAAGCAACCTGGAACTCTTACGATAAGATGGTAGATCCCTGGACGCAAGAATATTTTGGAGAAGATCCTTCCATCTTACCGGTAGAAGAAAGTGTTTTTAGCAGTAAATATGGAAGCAATTTTACGTTTAAAACAAAAGCACCAATTATTGATATTGAAGAACCGGGAGTGATCTTTAAAAAATTGAATTCAGAAGATTCTTTAAATGGATTATCAAATTATTCACTAAAGATCGCGCCGAATAGAAAGATCAATAGAATGGAACTATATGTTGATAGAAAAGTAGATTTCGAGAAATTTACGGTGAATGATCTGGAAGCTGATTCTATTTATTTAGGGGAGAATCCTTTTCATGTTTTTACAAACCGATGGGAGAATAAACTGCTAACCTATCATGCGGCCAATCAAGATACCTTAAGAATTAATTTCAGTTTAAAAAAGGATCAAAAAGTTCCAGATTTTGTGCTATATGAGTCCAGTTATGATCTTTTAGAAAATGATCAACTTAAATGTGACAGCCAAGAACTAAAGATATGATGCCAAAACCCTTTGTGCTAAATGATGCTGTAGTGCTAAAAAAAGTGATCAGTTTTAAAGAAGAAAGAAAAGCAGAAATAGAATAATTAAGAATTTATGAAAATTTCAATTTTAGGATGCGGTTGGTTAGGATTGCCATTGGCAAAACGCTTATTGGAAGAGGGGCATTTTGTTAAAGGCTCAACCACCAGGAGAGATAAGTTAAACCAGCTAACTCAGGCAGGAATCACTCCGTATGAAATTAAGTTATATGTGGAAGGGGTACAGGGAGATATTACTTCTTTTATTTCTGATGCTGAGGTTTTAATCATAGATATCCCACCGGGACTAAGAAGTGATCCGGAAGCCAATTTTATAGGAAGAATAGGGAGACTACAAGATTACATTCAGAAATCTGGGGTAGAAAAAGTTCTTTTTGTGAGTTCTACTTCGGTTTATGAAGATGCTGAAGGATTTCCTGAGTATACCGAAGAAAATCCTGCAAATGCCATGAGTAACACCTCAAGACAGCTAAGAAGTGCGGAAGAGCGACTTAAAGAAAGCAATTCTTATCAAACTACGGTTATTAGGTTTGGAGGCTTATTTGGCCCGGGAAGACATCCCGTAAATTATATGGCCGGTAAAACAGATTTAAAAAATCCTGCAAGCTCCAGTAAACATGATTCATTTAGAAGATTGTATCGAGATCATCAATCAAATTATAGAAAAAGAGGTTTGGGGTGAGACTTTTAACGCTGTGTATCCTGAACATCCTACTAAAGAAGATTATTACACGCAACAAGCGGAGATTAAAAAATTAGGGCTTCCTATTTTTGATCAGGGTCATACTTCAAAAGGAAAAAAGATAAGCTCTATAAATCTCAAAGAGAAATTAGATTACACATTTAAGCATGATCTGTTTGATCCTATAGCGGAATAATTTTCAATAATATCAATAAAAAAAGGGCTGCATTTCTGCAGCCCTTTTTCATATTAAAGATTTTCTTACCAGATCTTAACTCTGTTTTCTGGAGCAACATACATTTTATCACCTTTTTCAATATTAAATGCTTCGTAGAAAGCATCTATGTTTTGAAGAGGCACATAAGCTCTGTACATTCCAGGAGAATGCGGATCGGTTTTAATTCTATTTCTAAGCGCTTCATCTCTCATTTTGGTACGCCATACGGTTGCCCAAGAAAGGAAGAAACGTTGTTCTGGAGTATATCCATCAATTTTACCAGGATTTTCATGATCTTTTAAGTGAAGTTGAAGCCCGTCATAAGCAGCATTCACACCCCCTAGATCTCCAATGTTTTCACCTAAAGTAAATTTCCCGTTAATATAAACGCTGTCTAAAACTTGAATAGCACTGTATTGGTCTGCTAAAGACCCACCAAGTTTTTCAAATTCTTCTAGATCTTTATCTGTCCACCAGTTGTTAAGGTTTCCTTCAGCATCAAAACGAGCTCCACTATCATCAAATCCATGAGAGATCTCATGACCAATTACAGCTCCAATTCCACCGTAATTTACGGCAGCATCTGCTTTATAGTCGTAGAATGGAGGTTGAAGAATAGCAGCAGGGAATACAATTTCGTTATAACTTGGGTTGTAATATGCATTTACAATTTGAGGAGACATAAACCATTCGTCTTTGTTTACAGGTTCTCCCAATTTATCCATGTCTTCTTTTACATTCCACTTAGCAGTGTTCATCAAGTTTTGGAAAAGAGATCCATTTCCGTCTTTTGGAGAAGTAACTTCTAAATTGCTATAATCTTTCCATTCATCTGGATATCCTACTTTAATTCTAGTAGTTTCTAATTTAGCAATGGCTTTAGCTTTTGTGCTATCGCTCATCCAGGTAACCTGATTAATTCTGTTTTGATAAGCTTTAATAACATTAGCAATCATTTCCTGAGCTTTTTCTTTAGCTTCTGCAGGGAAATATTTATCTACATACAATTTACCTAGAGCTTCACCAATGGTTCCATTTACCATCTGTAAAGCACGCTCGTTTAATGGGCGTTGTTGTTTTGCGCCTTGTAATTCTTTATCATAAAAATCCCAGTTGGTCTTTTCAATTTCTGTAGTTAAAGAACCAGCAGCATCATTAAAAAGATTCCATCTTAAATAAGTTTTCCAGTCTTCAATATTATTTGAAGCGAAGGTTTTTTGTAAAGCCTTCATGTATTTAGGCTGAGAAACTATGATAGTATCTACTTTAGAAGCACCAATTTCATCTAAATATTTTTTCCAGTCTATTGCTGAAACTTCTTTTTGTAATTGAGAAACAGCCATAGGATTGTAAGTTTTTCTCGCATCTCTACGATCAACTTTGTCCAATTGTGGTTCTGCAAGACTGGTTTCAAAAGCTAAGATGGTTTTAGCGCTTTTAGCAGCATCTTCTTGAGAGTCTCCTAAATACTGAAGCATTTTTGTAATGAAGGTTTTGTACTTTTCACGAATCTCTTCAGAACTTGCATCTTTTACAACGTAATAATCTCTATCTGGAAGTCCAAGTCCAGCTGGATATAAGTAAGCTGCATTTGTGTTACTGTCTTTAGCATCTGCACTTACTGCAAAATTAAAGAATCCAGCACCTCCATATTGTTGCATGTCTGTAAGATATGCTTGTAAATCTTGCTTGTTATTAATAGCGTTGATTTTTTCCAAATATGGTTTTAAAGGTTCTACCCCTTTTTTATTTCTGGCTACAGTATCCATAATACTTTGGTACATGTAAACCGCTTTTGCCTGATCGCTAGAAGGATCTAAACTGTCGCTTTTTGCTGCACCTTCAAGTAAAGAAAGCGCATCTGCATCGGTTTGTTTACGTAGTTCATTAAAACTTCCCCAGGTAGTGTACTCATCTGGAATTTCTGTAGAATCAGCCCATTTTCCATTTACATATCTAAAGAAATCTTCTTTTGGACTCACGGTAGTGTCCATGTAGGCAAGGTTTAGGCCATGGTTTTCTTCTTCTACTGCCATTTTTTTGTCGTCGTTCTTACAACCGGTAACCAGGGCGGCACCTAAAAATGACAAAAAGAAGGCATTTGATAATTTTTTCATGCTTCTAATTGATTAAAATTTTTGCACTAAAGTACTAAAAAGTAATAAATTAGGAAGAGAATTTTTAAAGCCTAAAGATTACCCCAATAATCAGCATTATTGAGGGTAGAATTTCCGAGAAACATAAAATTTAATTTTGATGTTTAGCTATATAAGTGCTATCAAAATCTTTCTTGATCTGCGTTACTTCAGATACATTATCATTAGGTATAACTATAGAAATACATAATGTTTGATCTTCCATTCTCCATCTTCATTTTCTAATACTCCAGAACCTCTGCAAATGCCCATTTGAGTATTTAAAAGTTCGTCAAACCACGCGATGTTATTAGAATCTGAAAGATAGATATTTCGCTCTATAGTAGAAAAGCTCCACGCTTTACCTTTATCAAAATAAGGTTTTGCATAGTTTCTAAATTCCTGATTTTGCCAATTTTCTGTTGCATCTGTACCTATAAAAACACCGTCTGAAGTCATCAATCCAAAATATTTGTCAAAATTGGCATTTGCTGCAGCGGCATGCCATTGTTCCATAACCTCATTGATAGCTTCTTTTGGAGACATACTTGCAGTCATCTTGCGCACGAAGCATTCCAAAACTTAGACCTATAATTAGAATTAAAATGACTTTTTTCATGGTGGTTTATGTTTAGTTAGAATTTTTTTCTGAATTTTTTATAGAATCCTGTTTGGCTTGAAAACGCTGTTTAGGAGTTGTATATTTTTTAGAATTTGCATTATTGATGGAATCTGCTTTAGCTTCAAAATCATCTAATTCTTTATCAAAATCTTCCAGGGTCTTTAAGAAAAGTTCGTTGATCTGGATCTTTAGATTATTGAATTCTACCGGAAGAGACTCTGCGGTGGTAGCTATTTTTTTAGTTTTATTTTCAGGTCTCGCAGTCAATTGCTCCAACACTTTTGCTTTGGTATATAAAACCGTTAATCGCGCCTGTACAGGTTTGGATTTTAAAGTGTCTGGCACCGACTCTTTCATAGATTTCATGATCTCCACAATAGGTTTTGCGTTAGAGATCACATCTTTTATGGTATAATTCTGAAAATTTCTGATCTCCTCCTGTGCGGTAACAAAGCCTAACCATTCTGAAGTAATATCACTAGCATCTGGTAATAACTGGGTGCTTTGAGATGGGATCTTTAATTTTTGATCTACGCTCGTAGTATCTATAGAAGATGATGCTTTCTCGTTTGTTGCATGCTTATTTTGATTGCAACTTACGATCATTAATACCATCAAAATCCCTAAAACTCTTCTCATATTATAAAATTGAAAAACAAAGTTAAGCAAAAACCGCACTATATCGATCTTTGAGAACTTCGGAGTTTTGACTCCATTTTAACGTCAATCTTGACAGCATCTTTATTGAAATGGATATATTTGCGCAACAAATGGAAAAAAATGAATTCTAAGAAGATATTGATTATTGGAGCTGCCGGACAAATTGGAAGCGAACTGAGTTTAAAATTGAGAGAGTTGTATGGTAATGACAATGTAATTGCCAGCGATATTAAAGAGGGGAGTGAAGAATTAATGAAATCTGGACCTTTTGAAATTGCAGATGCAAAAGATAAGGATAGAATAGAAGGCTTAGTAGAGCAATATCAAATTACCGATGTTTATCTAATGGCTGCCATGTTGAGTGGAACTGCAGAGAAAATGCCAATGAAAGCGTGGGATCTTAATATGAATTCTCTTTTTATAATCCTGAATCTTGCAAAAGATAAAAAAATAGAAAAAGTCTACTGGCCATCTAGTATCGCCGTTTTTGGACCTACAACGCCAAAGAATGATACCCCGCAAACCACCATTATGGAGCCAAGTACCGTGTATGGTATTAGCAAACAAACGGGAGAACGTTGGTGCGAATACTACTTCAATAAATATGGAGTAGACGTAAGAAGTATTAGATATCCTGGAATTATAAGTTATAAAACGCTGCCTGGAGGTGGAACTACAGATTATGCTATAGAGATCTTTCACGAGGCTTTAAAATCTGGTTCGTACACTTCATTTTTAACTGAAGATACTTCATTGCCAATGATGTTTATGGATGACGCTATTAAAGCAACTATAGATATTATGGAAGCACCTGCAGAAGATATAAAAGTGAGATCTTCTTATAATCTTGCAGCAATGAGCTTTACCCCGAAAGAATTATCTGAAGAGATCAAAAAACAGATCCCTGAATTTACTATTTCTTACGAGCCAGATTTTAGGCAAGCAATTGCCAATTCATGGCCGGGAAGTATAGACGATAGCGAAGCTAGAAAAGACTGGAATTGGGATCATGAGTATGATCTTAAAAAACTTACTTCAGCTATGCTGGAAGGTTTAAAAGAGCTTTCTCCAAAGGAGAACTAGTAACATTCAATAAAATATAATGGCATAAAAAAAGCCGTCTAAATTATTAGACGGCTTTTTAAGCTTTTCGAATTAAAATATAAAAATATATTAATCGTTGATTACACGCACTTGACCAGCGGTTAATCCTTTTCTTCCTTCTTCTTCAACGTACTCAACTTTGTCACCTTCGTTTAAAGACTCACCATTAAGTCCTGTAACGTGTACGAAAATGTCTCTTCCTGTTTCGTCGTTAGTAATGAATCCGTATCCTTTAGACTCATTGAAAAATTTAACTGTACCTTCCATTATAATAAAATAAAAAATTAATAAAGGACAAACTTACATAATATTATTAATTACATATGTATAAATTAAAAATTCTTTTTAACGTTATTGATTATTAGTGAGTTAATCAATTCCGCGATCTCTCATTTTCTTCATATTCTCTTCTGTAAGTGTGTAATCTTTAAGCTTTTTTCCATTCCATCTATGGTATAAAAAAATAGGCATTAAGATAAAGGCACTGGCTAAAACTGCCACTCCAATTATTCTATCTCCAAGAATCATGTCATCATTCATTCTGAAATAAAATCCGGTACCAATAGCAATGGCAATTAAGATGCTTAATATTCTAATTACTATTTTCATCCTTAAACAGTTACTTCTATTAATTTCTGACGGTAAGCCGTTAATAATTTAGACTTTGATACAAATCCTACGTAAGTTTCATTTTCTACTACGGGAAGATTCCAGGCATCGCTATCTTGAAATTTTCTCATAATATCTTTCATGCTATCTTTTTTAAGATCTATGATCTCTGGGGCACGTTGCATGATCTCCTGCACGGTCACCTTTTCATAATAATCTTGCTTGAACATGATAGGTCTTATGTCATCTAACAGGATGATTCCCATGAATGTATTATTCTCATCAACAACCGGAAATAAATTTCTTGAGGATTTTAAAACTCCTTCATGAATTACGTCTCCCAGGTTCATATTCATTTTAATGCTCACAAAATTGGTTTCTATAACCTGTTTTATATCCATTAAAGTTAAAACATTTTGATCTTTATCATGAGTAAGAAGTTCCCCTCTTTGAGCCAATTCCATAGTATAGACAGAATGTGGCTGGAATTTATTCGTGATTAAATATGAGATCACTGCCGTGATCATTAAAGGTACAAAAAGTTCATATCCTCCGGTAAGTTCAGCAATTAAGAAAATAGCCGTTAATGGCGCATGAAGTACCCCAGCCATTAATCCGGCCATTCCAACCATAGTAAAACTGCTTACAGAGATAGGTTTGTTTAATATTCCAAGGTTGTTTACAATTAGTGCAAAACAGTGGCCCATAGCACTCCCCATAAATAGTACCGGTGCAAAGATACCTCCAACTCCCCCGGCTCCAAATGTAAACGAAGTAGCTACGATCTTGAAAATAACCAATCCGGCAAGTAATGCAATAACTACCCAGATATTATCTAAAAACTGATTAAAAAAGTTGGTTCCTAAAGCTTCAATATAATTTTCGGTAAGTAGGTTGTTAATCACGTTATAGCCTTCTCCATATAAAGGTGGAATAAAATAGATCATTACTCCCAAGCCAAGTCCTCCAACCAATAAACGCTTAAAAGGGGAACCAAAACTTTTAAAAATATTGTGAATCTTAAAATATACTGCTGTAAAGTAAATAGAACAGATAGAAGCCAGTACTCCTAAGATCATATAAAAAGGAACTTCAGAAATATGAAATTTATCTTTTAATTGAAAAGAGAGTAAGATATCAGATCCAAAGAAAAAATAGGAGGTAAGAATAGCAGATAAAGAGGCTATTAATAAAGGTAACATAGATACCAAGGTAAGGTCTAAGCTAAAAACCTCTATGGCAAAAATGATTGCCGCAATTGGAGCTTTAAATATAGAAGACATGGCTCCGGCAGCAGCACAACTTATAAGAAGAGTTCTCGCACTCTGATTCATCTGAAAAAGGCGTGAGATATTAGATCCTAAAGAAGCTCCTGTAGCAACTGTTGGGCCTTCCAATCCTACAGATCCCCCAAAACCTACTGTTAATGGAGCGGTAAGTACAGAGCCATACATTTGGAAAGAACGCATGATCCCTTTTCTTTTTGAAATAGCATACAGGGTAGAGGGAATTCCATGTCCTACATCTTTCTTAAAACCGTACTTTATGATTAACAAAGTAAGGGTAAGTCCAATTATAGGAAAGATAAAATAAAAAGCATGATGATAATTTGCAATTAACTTGCCTTCCATTAGTTCTTGAATAAAGTGGGTTAAGTTTTTAATTACTACAGCACCAAGACCGGCTGCAAATCCAATAACACCACTTAAAATTAAAATGAATTGTTGTTGTGAAAGATGTTTGGTCTTCCAGATTAAAAAACGTTGTAAGCCAGGGAATTTTTTAGGTAACATCGCTATTGATAGAATTAATTAGGTATAAAAAAATCCTGCAATTAAGCAGGATTTGTATTGTTATAGTTTTACTTGTAAGTGTAGTTCTTTTAATTGAGCTTCATCTAGATTTGCAGGAGCATCTATCATTACATCGCGGCCGGCATTGTTTTTAGGGAATGCTATATAATCGCGAATTGTTTCCTGGCCTCCAAGAATTGCGGTAAGTCTGTCAAATCCAAAAGCGATACCACCGTGTGGAGGCGCGCCATATTGAAAGGCATCCATTAAGAACCCAAATTGTGCTTTTGCTTCTTCCGGAGTAAATCCTAGATAGTCAAACATCATGGCCTGAGTTTCTTTATCGTGAATACGAATAGATCCACCACCAATCTCATTTCCATTTAAAACAAGATCATAAGCATTTGCTCTTACTTTTCCAGGTTCTGTAGCTAAAAGCGCAATATCTTCTGGTTTTGGAGAGGTAAATGGGTGGTGCATAGCGTGATAACGCTTCGTATCTTCATCCCATTCTAATAATGGAAAATCTACTACCCATAAAGGAGCAAATTCTTCAGGGTTTCTCAAGCCTAGCTCTGTTGCTAAGTGCATTCTTAAAGCACTAAGTTGAGTTCTGGTTTTATCTGCAGGTCCTGCCATTAGTAAAATAAGATCTCCAGGCTTGAGCTCCAGTCTTATCTGCCCATGCTTTTAAATCTTCTTCAGAATAGAATTTATCTACAGAAGATTTAAGAGTTCCATCTTCATTATATTTAGCCCAAACAAGTCCGGTAGAACCAATTTGAGGTCTTTTTACCCAACTAATAAGATTGTCTATCTCTTTTCTGGTATAAGATGCAGCTCCAGGAACTGCGATTCCAACCACTAATTCCTGCTGATCGAAAACATTGAAACCTTTATTTTTTGTCAGTTCGTCTAATTCGGCAAATTCCATCCCAAATCTAATGTCTGGTTTGTCATTACCATATTTCTTCATAGCATCTGCATAGGTCATTCTTGGGAAATCTCCTATTTCAACACCTTTTATCTCTTTTAATAAATGTCTTGTTAAGCCTTCAAAAATATTCAAAATATCTTCCTGCTCCACAAAAGCCATTTCACAGTCTATTTGAGTGAATTCCGGCTGGCGATCTGCTCTTAGATCTTCATCTCTAAAACACTTAACTATCTGGAAATATTTATCCATTCCACCTACCATCAATAATTGCTTGAAGGTTTGTGGCGATTGTGGTAAGGCATAAAATTGCCCTTCATTCATTCTGCTTGGCACCACAAAATCTCGAGCTCCTTCTGGAGTAGATTTTATTAGGTAAGGAGTTTCTACTTCTATAAAGCCTTCATTAGAAAGATAATTTCTTACCTGCATTCCAACTTTATGGCGAAACATCAAACTTTCCTTCACCGGATTTCTTCTAATATCCAGGTAGCGATATTTCATTCTAAGTTCTTCCCCACCATCTGTTGTGTTTTCAATAGTAAACGGAGGGGTAAGAGAAGCGTTTAAGAATTTTAAATTCGGTAACCAGAATTTCGATATTTCCAGTAGGAATGTTTGGGTTTTTAGACTCACGTTCTATTACCTCACCTTTAACCTGAATTACAAATTCTCTCCCAAGACCGGCAGCTTCCTTCATCATTTCTTTAGAAGTTCGCTCTTCATCAAAAATAAGTTGGGTCATCCCATAACGATCTCTAAGATCTACCCAGATCATGAAACCTTTATCTCTTATTTTTTGAACCCATCCAGACAGGGTTACCTCTTTACCAATGTGGTCCTCACGCAGTTCACCACAGGTATGACTTCTATACATAATTTACTATTGAAATTTAGAATGGCAAAAGTAAGAAGTTATAGCGGTTTAGTGAAGATATACCTTAGAAATAATTCTCAATGTTACCTAAGTTTTTATATCAGCTAACATATAATTAGTTGATTTTCAATAAAAACCATTCCAATGTTAACTTAATGTTACGTAACTATTGCATAATTGTAAATAAAATAGTACTTTCGTAAAGTAAACATTAAATAAAAGGCTATGAAAAATATAAAATCAATGTTGGTGATTGCTGCATTACTGATAGGATCAGTAGTTTCAGCTCAGGATATAAAACCTAGTTTTGAAAAACAAGGAGAATTAATTAAAGGGACGTTTTATTATGAAGATGGAAGTGTTAGACAGGAAGGTACGTACAAGGACGGAAAACTCCACGGGCAATGGGTTTCTTACGACCAAAATGGTAAAAAGATTGCCCTTGCAAACTATGAAGAAGGGAATAAAACCGGGAAATGGTTTTTTTGGAATTCAGATAAGTTAACCGAAGTAGACTATGATAACAATCAAATAGCCGATGTTACTAGCTACAAGAACACAACTTCTATAGTGAGCAGAAATTAAAATTTGCTTTAAGAATTAAATATAAAAAACCCCGAAGTTTCGCTTCGGGGTTTTTCTATTTAAAAATTTTAACTTGAAAAAAAATAGGATTTTATGAGAAGAGCATTACTATTCATTTTATTAATTAGTTACACCTGGGTCAAAGCCCAGGATTTATATCCAACTAAAGAAATAACCGTAGAGAAATTATTTTTATCATTAGATGAAAAGCATCCGGATATGATAAAATTTATTAATGATAATGAAAACAAATATGTACTTGATTTAAATAGTGACTTTGCCTTAAAATACCCGGATACCATTAAAAATCCAGATAAGATAAAGTTTGTTTCAATTTCTTTCAGATCTAATGAAGATCTGGAAAAGCAAATACAAATTTTAGAAAAATTTCCTAATCTGGAATATTTGGAGATCAAAACAGCAATTCAATTTGCTAAATCTGACATTAAAAAAGAACTTAGTTTACCTAAAAACTTAGCGACTTTATCTCATATGAGATATCTTCAAATATCGGGATCCTATGACATCAATTATCAAGAATTTTTTAAAACCCTCAAACAAATTCCACATCTAGAATATCTTGGTATGCCACATATTTGGGAAGATTTGTACTTCCCAGCTAGTTTTTTAGATTTAACCAGATTAAAAGGAATAAAAGTTGAAGGCTTTAAAGAATTCCATTTCCCCGAAAACATGGGTGTTATGGAAAACTTGCAATCTATAGTTCTGGTGCCGGAACTATATCAAAATATAGGAAAAGAATTAAAAAAATTTTCTACACTACCTCACTTACAACATCTTACATGTTATTACGGGAAATTTAAAAATGATGATCTGTTATATTTTAATGATTTCAAAGAATTGAAATCATTAAGTTTTACAAATAATGAATTTGAAGATATACAAACACTGGTTGATAATCTGCCTCAAAATAATTCATTAGAAAGCTTAAGGCTATTGAATCTTAAGGCCGGAGGTGAAATTATAAATTATTCTAAATTAAAGAATTTAAAATCATTGGAGATCTTAAGTTATTCAGGAGGCCATTTTAAGATACATGACGGATTGTACGATTTAAAAAAGTTAGAATCTTTAAATCTTTCTTCAGATAGTTTATTTGCTATAAGCAATAAGATAGGTAATCTGGATAAGTTAAAAACATTAAACCTTTCCTATAATAAATTAGTTGAAATTCCAGAAGAAATAGGAAAATTAAAAAATCTAAAACAATTGTATTTAGATCAAAATTCTATTAAGGAGCTCCCTGAAACTTTTGGAAATTTAAAATTGTTGGAAGATTTGCGAATTCAAAATAATGAATTAGAAAAACTTCCTAAATCTTTTTCTCAAATCAAAGGCCTCAAAACTCTCCATCTTTCAAATAATTTTTTAACAAACTTACCTTTAGATTTTTCAAATTTAACGCAACTAGAAATTCTTAATCTCAACATAAACAGTTTAGCTGAAGCTTCCAAATCAACTAGGGAACCTTAAATCTCTCAAAGAATTTTATGCTCAGTTTAATTACCTGTCGGAATTACCAGCTTCTATTGTAAATCTTAAGAATTTAGAGCATTTAGATTTGAGCTATAACGATCTCGATTCTTTACCAGAAAATTTTGGGAATCTTCAAAAATTAAAGACTATCATATTAGGTGGTAATAATAAAGGAGAACAAATAAAATCTTATGGAGGTTACAATAGCTCTGGGGAAGTAAAAAGACCAAGAAATCTCGTTTTTAATCATATCAAATATTTACCAGCTAGCTTTTCTAATCTTCCTAATTTAGAAAGAATCTTTCTTAATGGAATATCCTCTCTTGAAGAAAAGCATCTTTTCGAGATCCTATTCAAGCTAAAATCTAAGAAGTATAGTGTGGAAATATCTCAATGTGGAATTAAAAATTTACCTGATCAGGGTTGGGAAAATTTTTTAGCTAAGCAACTTGAAATGGCGGGTAGTGTTATAACTGAAATTCCTAAAGATATTATTAATGCTCCTTACTTAACGGATATTTCTTTCAAACTTGATGAAAAAGATGGTTTGTCTTATAGTTTGAGAGGAAAAAATGAATTGTTAGCTTTTTATGAAGAAAGCGGTTTTATTGATTTTGAGTCGTTACCAAGATCATCAGATCTGGCTAAGGCCTATCTATCCAATGCATATAATAGAAAATATACAAAAGGTGGAAATATCTTAGAAATAATTGGAAAAGCTTTTCAGATTGATAGTTCTTATACCGCAAAAAATATAAGACCTGATGATTATGCAGATGCGCTTTTGAAGAATGAAAACTATGAAAAATCGATTTTCTATTATACAAAGGCGATAGAAGCTGATACTGCTCGTGGACCATACATTTTAAATTTTATTTTGCCCCATTTTCAAAATAGAGCACAAGCTTATCTGGCAACAGGGGATACTTTATCTGCAATTAATGATTTATATATTATTTCAGATCGTTTTAGCTCCGGCGATTGGGGAAGAGCTGCATTATTAGCTAATAAAATAGGGAAGGACTCCCTTTCATCAAATTATTTTAAGAAAGGAGTAGAATACTATGAAAATCAAATTAAGGCTCGAGCGGAAAGTAAGAACGTTAATTACGGTTACCAGTTAAGCTTGTTGGAATTCTATATTATAGAAGAAGATTTTGAGATGGCTAAGAAGTATTATAATCAGCTAAAAAACGAAGATGTTTCTCCATCAGATAAACAAGCATTGCTAAAATATTTCGGATTTGTTTTAAATGTAATCGAAAATGATTTCAATCCCTCAAAATGGGAGAGTTTCATGGAAAGCATGGGTAATACAAAAATAGAAACCTGGAGCTTTGACCTTTTTAAAACCTGGATTAAACTCTCGAATATTGCTGAAAATCAAAAACTGAAACTTTTGATGATAACAGATTCAATGGCTAAGTTGTAAGAAGTATTGAAACATCAATTAAGAATTAAATATAAAAAACCCCGAAGTTTCGCTTCGGGGTTTTTCTATGTCTAAATTTTAGATCCTGTTATAGATCTGCAGATATTGGTGCATCTTGATTCTCTGGAATAGCGTCCGGATTCTTTTTGGTAGCAATCCACATCTTAATTCTCATAGAGATGTAGAACAATATAGGCACTACGATCAAGGTTAAGAAGGTTGCTACAAATAATCCATAAATCACGGTCCAGGCCAATGGCCCCCAGAAGATCACGTTGTCTCCTCCAAAATAAATATCGGCATCAAATTCACTAAACAAAGTAAAGAAGTTAATGTTTAATCCGATAGCCAATGGAATCAATCCTAAGATGGTAGTAATTGCTGTAAGCAATACCGGTCTTAAACGAGCTTTTCCGGCAAGAATAATACTATCTAACAATTGTTTCTTATCTAGATATTCATGCTCTTCAAGATCCAGGTCATTCTTCTTTCGGTCTATTAAAAGTTGCGCATAATCTAAGAGAACCACTCCGTTATTTACTACAATTCCGGCGAGAGAAATAATTCCCATCATCGTCATCATAATTACAAAAGGTGCTCCGCTAATCACAATTCCGCCAAATACTCCAATAAAACTAAGGAAGATAGCGATCATAATAATAAATGGCTTAGAAACAGAGTTGAATTGGAAGATCAGGATAAAGAAGATCAAACCAAGTCCGCTGAAAAATGCGCCCATTAAGAAAGCCTGTTGTTTGTTTTGTTCTTCAATTTGGCCTGTATAATCAACCTTAATATCTTCTGAAAGTCCATCAAAAGTTCTCATCTCGTTCTGAATTTGCCCTACAGCTGCACCAGCATCTGTATATCCAGGAGATAATGCGGAATAAATGGTAACCACTCTTCTAGTATCTCTATGTTTAATTGCGCTAAATCCAGAGCTATTCTTTTTTGTAGCAACTGCCGATACCGGAATTTGACGAAGTTGACCTTTGTTATTCCTAAAGATTAGATCTTGATTGAAGAGCGCACTGGTATTATACCTGCTCTGCTCATTAAATCTTACGTAAATATCATAATCTTCTCCATCTTCTTTATAGATTCCGGCTTTAGTACCAAAGATGGAATTTCTAAGTTGTTGTCCAACTTGTCCTGCACTTACTCCAAGTTCACCAGCTTTTTCACGGTCTACAACTACTTGCATTGCCGGTTTATCTTTGTTAACGTCTATTTTAAGTTCGTCTATGGCAGCAATATTTCGGCTATTGATGAATTCCCGCATTCTTTCGGCAGTGTTGATCAATTCATTATAATCATCGCCAGCCAATTCAATGTTTATAGGAGCTCCGGTTGGAGGTCCGTTTTGATCTTTTTCTACAGAGATCAAGACACCAGGATAAATTCCTTCTAGAGCTTCCTGTACTTTTTGTCTAAGCACTTCAGAATCTTTTCCTTTTCTATATTTAAATTCTCGCATAGAAGCGGTGATCTTACCTTTATGAGGCATTTCTGCTGCAGATCCACCATCGGTTTGTGGATTTCCTGCACCTTCTCCCACTTGAGATACAGCACTTTCTACCATAAAGTTTCTGTCGCCATCCCTATATTCAGAATCGTTTATGATTTTGTAGACCTTTTTCTCGATCTCTTTGGTGATAGCATTGGTCTTTTCTATATCTGTTCCCTGCGGATATTCAATATAAACAATGATCTGATTTGGTTTGTTCTCTGGAAAGAATTCAACTTTTGTTCGTTGAGAGCCTAAAGAAGCACCAAAAGCTACAAAAGCAAGAATCAATAATCCGAAGGTGATTCCTAGCAACCAATACGGACGCTTCTTCTTAAATGAACTGGTTAACTGTCTTTCATAGAAGTTCTCTAATTTCACTAACGAGGTATTTTGAAAACGGTTTGCCATTTTTCTTAATACCAATCTATAAACCCAAAGCATGATGGCAGTAAAGATCATTACCGTTCCCAGAGCTCTGTATTCTCCTCCAAAAATGAAGATCAATAATCCAATTCCCGCGATTATAGAAGAAGTTCTAATAATGGTTTTTAAAGGAAGGTTTCTGTCTTCTGTGGTCATAAATTGAGATACCAACACAGAGTTAAAGAAGATCGCCACAAATAAAGAAGATCCTAAAACTACAGATAAGGTAATTGGGAAATAGATCATGAATTGCCCCATTAATCCCGGCCAAAGCCCTAACGGAACAAAGGCTGCAACGGTAGTAGCGGTAGAGATTATAATAGGAAATGCAATTTCGCTAATCCCTTTTTTGGCAGCTTCTATCCGGCCTAATCCTTCTTCATCCATCAATCTATAAACGTTCTCTACAACCACAATCCCGTTATCTACCAGCATTCCCAGCCCCATGATCAATCCAAAAAGGATCATTGTGTTCATGGTATATCCTAAATAATTCAAGATCATTAAAGACATGAACATAGACATTGGGATGGCAAAGCCAACAAATAATGCATTTTTAAATCCTAAGAAGAACATTAAAACCGTTACTACCAGTATAATCCCGAAAATAATATTGTTTACAAGATCATCTACCTGCCCAATGGTTTTAGAAGATTGATCGTTGGTAATGGTAACTTTTAAGTTGGATGGAAAAACGTTTTCCTGTGCATCTTTAACTATCTGCTCAATTTTTTCTGCCGCTTCCACCATGTTCTTTCCGGAACGCTTCTTAACGTCCAACATCACAACACGATCGCCAAATTCTCTTGCATACGTAGTTCTGTCTTTTTCTTTAAACTGAACGTCTGCAATGTCTTTTAGGTAAACTATATTTCCACCATCAGATTTTACAACAAAATTTTCCAATTCAGACGGAGAATCTATTTCTCCAATAATCCTAATTGTTCTTCGTTGACCGCTGGCAATAAAATTCCCGGCAGACATCGTCATATTTCCATTATTGATAGCGCTGGTAATATCTTGAAAGTTTACTGAAGAGGCCATCATTTTATAGATGTCTACCGCAACTTCAATCTCTTTTTCCTGGGCTCCACGAATGTCAACTTTTTTGATCTCCTGAAGGTCTTCTATTTCATCCTGAAGATATTCACCAAACTCTTTAAGTTTGGCCACCGGATAATCTCCAGAAATATTGATGTTTAGAATAGGAATCTCTTCAGAAATACTCAACTCAAAAACATTAGGTTCTACTTTGGCACCATTAAAAGTGGGCCAATCTTCACCCGAGGTTTCAGAATCTATTTCGTCTTTAACCTTTTGTTTTGCAAGCTCTACAGATATTCCTTCGTCAAATTCAATCACAATCATCGAGTAATCTTCCTGAGAAGTAGAGGTGATCTCTTTTACATTACTTACCGTTTTTAGCTTGTCTTCTAAAGGATCTGTAATTAACTTTTCAATATCTTCTGCGGTATTTCCAGGAAATAAAGAGCTTACATAGATTTTGGTTTCTCTAATTTCTGGGAAGCTTTCTCTGGGCATATTAAAATATGCAGATACCCCCAAAAAGAAGATCAGGATCATCATTACATAAATAGTAGTCTTATTATTAATAGCCCAATTGGAGAGTTTGAATTCCTGGTCTATAACTTTTTTCTTCTTTTCCATATAAAATGACCTTAGTAGGTAATAATTTTTACAGTTTGACCGTCTTTCACGCTTCTTGCGCCTTCATCTATAATTTGATCTCCATCTTTAAGACCTTCTAGTACTTCAATTACATCTCCCTGAGTTTTTCCAGTCTTAATAATTTGCTGTTTCGCAACCGCTTCTTGTCCGTTTATACTGTCTAAAAGATAAATGTATTGTTCGCCTTCAGCATTTTCAGAAATAATGCTTTGCGGAATTAATAAAGCATTTTTACTGGTGTAATCATTAATTCTTAACCTTGCGGTAAGGTTGGGTTTAATGTCTCTTTCTTTGTTTGGAACTTCAATCTCTACCTTAAAGGTTCTGTTATCTGGATTGATAAAGTTTCCGGTTTGTCTCACTTTGGTATCTATAGTTTTTCCAAGAACAGGAAAACTTACTTTTACTTCTTTGCCTTTAGTAACATCAGAAATATAATTTTCCGGTACATCTGTTTGAATGTACATATCGTTTAAATTCACAATTCTTAAGATTGGAGTTTGCCCCGGAGAAACTACACTTCCAGCTTCTGTAATAACGTCATCTATAATTCCTGAAAACGGAGCAGTAATACTAGATTTTGAAAGCTGACTCTTCATTTGATTCACAGCACTTACCTGACCTTCATAATTTGACTTGGCTTGTAAATATTGAATTTCACTCCCTATTTTCTGGTCCCATAGTCTTTTCTGACGCTCAAAAGTTGTTTTTGCAAGATCTGCCTGAATTTGAAGTTGTGCCAATTGCTGACTCATCCCGCCATCATCAATCTTTGCTAATAATTGTCCTTTAGAAACTTTATCTCCTTCTTTTACATATACCTTATTTAAGATTCCTCCCATTTCAGCATTTATAACCAGGTTTTGCTTTGTTTCTACGCTTCCTTGAAGTTCTAAATAATGATTAAATTCTTCAGTCTTTGCAGCAAAAGCGGTAATTAAGGGAACATTTTTTTCAGGATTAAGTTCATCCAACTTTTCATCCAAAACTTTTAGTTGGTCGTGAATTTCCTGTTGTTTGTTAGTTAACTCATTTCTTTTTTGTTGAATTTTTTCAACATCGTTAGTAGCAACAATTTCTTCTACGGTATTATTTTTTTCTCCTCCGCAAGAAATGAGAAGTGTAGAGATGGTAATTAGGTATAATAACTTTTTCATGTTCTTATTAATTGTAAGGATTTTTTATTTTTTTTCTGAATATTTTGAAGTGTCGAGTAAATTTTCCAGCTCAACTTTTTTGGTAATTACATTAAGCATAGATTGTAATAGTTCTTGTTGAGCAGAGAATAATTGAGTTTGTGCATCTCTAAGATCAAAACTAGAAGCAAGACCTTCAGAGAATTTAATCTGATTCTTGTTCTCAATTCTTTCTGCCAGTTTTAGGTTTTGTTGCTGAGTTTGGTAGTTTTCTAAACTATATTCGTAATCATTCTTAGCAGAATCTATTTCCAATCTCACCTTATTCTTGGTTTGATCTAATTGAATTAAAGCTTCTATCATATTCTATTTTCTTCTGCTGAGTTCTTGCACCACGCATCCCGCTGCTAAATATTGGAATGCTAAGATTTACTCCTAATATAGACTGGGAATAATATATTTGATCTCCCTGTAAGAAGGTAAAACTGTCGCTATTACCCTGAAATCCATAATTTACAAATGCAGTTAGTCTAGGTAAAGCTTTAGATTTTTCTAATCTCACATAAATTCTGGCTGCTTCTGCCTGATTTTCTGCAATTCTATAATCTATATTATCTTCTACCGGAATCTCTTTTGCAAGCAATGCCAGATCAAAATATTGCATGGCAAGTTCATTAAGATCTTCGGTTAAGGTAAGTTTGGTTTGAACGGGAAGTCCTAAGCTAAGATTAAGCATTTCATAAGAAATGTCTCTCATTCTTTTGTTTCTATTCAGATTGTTCTTTAATCCTAAAAGCGTGATCTCCAACTGTTCTACATTTTCCTCTTCGGTAAGTCCGTTCTCAAAGATCTTTTTAGTGTCGTTGTAATTCTTATCTAAGGTTTCAATATTGTGCTCTAGAATTGTTACGCTTTCTTCTGCTAACAATACATTACCATAGGCATTTATAATAGACATTTTTACCTGTTGATCTGTCTTGGTTTTAGCATTTTTAGAGATTTGTAACAAGGTTTTAGCAGATTGTACCCCTACTATATAAGAACCATCAAAAATTAACTGATTCCAGGTAGCGGCTCCACTTAAATTTTGTTGGGTTCCAAATCTCACCGGCGTAAATGTTCCGGGTTCTCCTCCAGTAATTTCAGCAGGAATTAAAGTTACAGGTTGTTTAAGAAAATTTTGATAATCTAAATTTCCGGTTATTTGAGGTAAACCCTGAGAGATGATCTCCCATTTTTGTTTTAAAGCTTTATCTATCTCTTTTTCAGAAATTCTGGAAGAATAATTGTTTTCCAATCCAAATGTTATGGCTTCTTCTAAAGAAAAGGAGTAGGCCTCTTGGGAGCTTTGATCCTGCGCCCAAAGACTTGTGGAGATTGAAATTGCTAGCAGCAATAAACTTATCTTTTTCATATTTTTAAACAACTTCAGATTTAATGTATTTATTAAGAGTTTTAAGACCTTTTTCGGTAACAATTGCTCGTAAATGGTATTCTAGAAAAGACTCCATGAGTTCATGACTGCCATATTGGTCTACAGGAAAATGATAATCATCTTTAATACCCATCATCCCTACAAAATAAATTTTGCTAATAAAATCTATAGGGAGATTTTTACGGTAAAGTCCATCTTCAATTCCACGTTCTATATTGGTTTTTACAGAGCCTTCCATAATTTGCAGATGTGTTTTCTGTACACTGCTAAAAACTTTTGGGTAGTATTTTTTTAACTGATATTGAGGCGATGATTTTTCATCTTTAAGGTTCTTCATTGCGAATTTTTTGATCTCAAAAAGTTCTGCAATTGGGTTCATTTCTTTTTTATTAATGCTTTCAATCCCACAACTAATATTAGAGATAATGAAGAAGGTACTGGCTTCTACCAGTTTGGTCTTGGTAGAAAAATGCGAGTAGATCGTTTTTTTTGAAATCCCCATCTCGCTCGCAATATCATCCATAGTAACGCTCTTAAAACCAAGGTTTAAGAACATTTCTGCAGCAGTTTCAATAATTTGATCTTTCAATTTTTATGAAATTTAGAGCGCAAAAGTACAACAGGAAACTTTAAAAACCATAAAAGTTTCCATTAATTTTAAAATATAATGTGAACCTGAAATTTGAAATAATATCATTTATGGTATTTTAGCCAAAAAATTGGAAATGCTGTCAATATCTGAATATCGCGAAGCCTTTGTAGACTACCTTAATGAGAAGATAGTTACCAGAGAGCCTGTAAATTTATATGAGCCTATAACCTATATTTTAAATTTAGGCGGGAAACGCTTAAGGCCGGTTTTGGTATTAATGACTGCAGAAATTTTTGACACTTCTTATAAAAAAGCATTAGATGCTGCATTGGCGATTGAGGTATTTCACAATTTTTCTTTAGTTCATGACGATATTATGGATGCTGCCCCATTAAGAAGAGGGAAAGAAACCGTTCATGAAAAGTGGGATCTTAATACCGGAATTCTTTCTGGAGATGCAATGCTTATAAATGCATATCAATTATTTGAAAATTATGAAGGCGACGTCTTTAAAGAGCTCGCTCAATTATTTACCAAAACTGCGATCGAGGTTTGTGAAGGTCAGCAATATGATATAGATTTTGAGAGTAGAGAAGATGTAGAGATTGCAGATTACCTAAAGATGATAGAGTTTAAAACTGCAGTTCTCGTGGGCGCTTCACTCCAAATGGGTGCTATAGTTGCAGGCGCTTCAGAAGATTGTAAAAAGTCTATGTATGAATTTGGAAGATTACTGGGAATCGCATTTCAATTACAAGATGATTATTTAGATGCTTTTGGAGATCCAGAATCTTTTGGGAAACAGTTGGGTGGTGATATTATAGAGAACAAAAAGACATTTCTATATCTTACCGCACTAGAAAAAGCTGGCAAAGCAGAGGCACGCCAATTAGAACATTTATATACTATTTCTCCTATAGATGCTACCGGGAAAATAGAAGCGGTAAAAGGTATTTTTGAACAAAGTGGAGCTTCAGATCTCGCCAGAAAAGAAATTAGAAAGTACACTAAAGAGGCTTTTGATGTACTTGAAAAAATAGAGATGCCGGAAGACCGTAAACTTCTACTTAGAAAATTTGGAGAGTCTTTAATGGATAGACAAGTTTAGAAATAAACGCTTACAAACGGTAAGAGTGCGCTGTTATATAAGCTCTTATCGCTGTCATATAATATATCATATTTAAGCCCAGCGGTTACGGGGCCGGTTGTATAGCCCAGGCCTAAGAATAATGCTGGAACCCAATTTGTGCTATGAATATTATTTGCGCCTATATATTCAAATTTTCTATCTATATATAATTCTTGAAATTCTGTTGAAAGTTGTAATTGAGGAATTGGTCTCACTAATCCAATCAAGCTTCCACCAAGACTCGTAGCTTTGTAATTGTCTACCTTTCCATATCCTGCGTTTAGCCCTAAGCCTAAAGAAAATGTTTTATTAAAGTCATATAAAGCTGAAGGCGCCAACTCTCCCGAGAAATAATTGTTTCCAAAACTGAGTCCTAAACTTCCTCCAAACCGAACATTGTTCCAAAAAGTATCATTTTTAACCGATTGTGTATTTTCCAGGTTTTGCGATCTTGCTGAAATACAAGGGAATATAATCATCGAGGCGATAAGAAATAAAGCTTTTTTGGTCATAATTTGATGGTTAATCATGTTAAAATTCCTATAATATAATAGATAAATATAATGTTTTCTATAAGCTATAAAATCTAAAAATTGTATTTTTGCGTTGTTTTACAACAAAAGAAACATTAGTTTCCACCTATGGATAGATTTTCATTTCTTAATGCCGCAAATACAGCATATTTCGCTGAACTTTACGATCAATATTTACAAAATCCGGATAGTGTAGAGCCTAGCTGGCGTGCTTTTTTTCAAGGTTTTGACTTTGGAATGGAAGAAAGTGCCGTGAGCTCTAACAGCAACGGAGTTCAAATTCAAACCAATCCGCTTGAAAATCAGAATGGAGAAATTCCACAATCTGTTTTAAAAGAATTTGAAGTGGTGAGGCTTATAGATGGCTACAGAACTCGAGGACATTTGTTTACCAAAACAAACCCGGTAAGAGATCGTAGAAAATATAGCCCTACGTTGGCTTTAGAGAATTTCGGACTTTCAGAAAAAGATCTGGATGTAAAATTTAATGCCGGAGAGATCTTAGGGATAGGACCTTCAACTTTAAAAGAGATCGTAGATCATTTAGAAAAAATTTATTGCGATTCTATTGGGGTTGAGTATATGTATATTCGGAAGCCTGAGGAAATTGAATGGATTCAGAAAAAATTAAACATTAACGATAATCAGCCAAAATTTAATAATGAGGAGAAGAAACAAATTCTCTCAAAATTAAATCAGGCTATCTCTTTTGAAAGCTTTTTACACACGAAGTATGTAGGTCAAAAACGTTTCTCTTTAGAAGGAAATGAAAGTTTGATCCCTGCGTTAGATGCTATTATAGAAAAGGCTGCAGATCTTGGTGTAAAAGATTTTGTAATGGGAATGGCCCATCGTGGAAGATTAAATACACTAACCAATATTTTTGGTAAGAGCGCCAAACAGATCTTTAGCGAGTTTGACGGGAAAGATTACGAACAGGATATTTTTGATGGGGATGTAAAATATCACCTGGGTTGGACTTCTTGTAGAACCACCAATAATGGTAAAGATATCAATATAAATATCGCTCCAAACCCATCTCACTTGGAAACAGTAGGAGCGGTGGTAGAAGGAATTTCAAGAGCAAAACAAGATAGAAGATATAAAGATGATATCTCTAAAGTACTTCCAATCATCGTACACGGGGATGCTGCAATTGCAGGTCAGGGTGTTGTTTATGAAGTTGTGCAAATGGCACAGTTGGAAGGTTACAAAACCGGCGGAACCATACATATAGTAGTAAATAACCAAATTGGATTTACTACTAATTATTTAGATGGTAGATCATCTACATATTGTACAGATGTAGCTAAGGTTACACTTTCACCCGTATTGCATGTAAATGCAGACGATGCGGAAGCGGTAGTTCATGCGGTGCTTTTTGCACTAGATTTTAGAATGCATTTTGGAAGAGATGTTTTTATCGATCTTTTAGGATATAGAAAATATGGACATAATGAAGGGGATGAACCTAGATTTACCCAGCCAAAATTATACAAAGCAATATCTAAGCATGAGAATTCTAGAGATATCTATGCAGAGAAATTGATAAAAAGTGGGGTAATTGAAGAAGGTTATGTTAAGAAACTGGAAGACGATTACAAAGCTAAATTAGAAGAAGAATTAGAAGATTCTCGTAAAGAAGATACTACCAAGATCACTCCTTTTATGCAAGATGAGTGGGAAGGTTTTGAAAATGTTCAGGAAGATGTTATGATGGAGCCTGTAGATACTACAGTATCTCTTGATAAATTAACCGAAGTTGCAGAGGTTATTACCAAGCTTCCTAAAGACAAGAAATTCTTGCGTAAGATCGCTAAGCTTATAGAAGCACGTCATACTATGTTCTTCGATACAAATAAGTTAGATTGGGCAATGGCCGAACTGCTTGCTTATGGAACCTTGATGCAAGAAGGTTACAGTGTAAGAATGAGTGGTCAGGATGTGGAGAGAGGTACTTTCTCTCACCGTCATGCGGTAGTAAAGGTAGAAGATAGTGAAGAAGAGATCATTTTACACCAAAGTATCCCAGATAAAAAAGGAGACTTTAATATCTACAACTCATTGCTTTCAGAATATGGGGTGGTAGGATTTGATTATGGTTATGCCATGGCGAGTCCGCAAACACTTACTATTTGGGAAGCTCAATTTGGAGATTTTGTGAATGGTGCACAGATCATGATAGATCAGTACATTTCTGCAGCAGAAGATAAATGGAAATTACAAAACGGATTGGTAATGCTATTACCTCATGGTTATGAGGGGCAGGGTGCAGAACATTCTTCAGGTAGAATGGAGCGTTTTCTTCAACTTTGTGCTACAGATAATATGTTTGTGGCAGATTGTACTACTCCAGCAAACATGTTTCACTTATTGCGTAAGCAAATGAAAGTGAATTATAGAAAACCATTAATTGTCTTTACTCCAAAAAGTTTACTTAGACATCCAAAAGTGATCTCTACTAAAGAAGAGTTCGCAAACGGAAGTTTTCAAACGGTAATAGATGATTCTGAAGCAAATGTAGATAATATCAAGACCCTGGTATTCTGTACAGGTAAATTCTATTATGACTTATTAGAGCAAAGAGAGAAAAATGAAAGAAATGATGTAGCTTTAGTTCGTGTAGAGCAGTTATTTCCTCTTCCTTCAACTAAGATGAAAGAGATCATTGCAAAATATAAAAATGCAGACGATCTTGTTTGGGCGCAAGAAGAACCAAGAAATATGGGAGCGTACAGTCATATGTTATTGCATTTTGATGAAGCTAAGAATTTCAGAGTATGTAGTAGAAGATTTTATGGATCGCCTGCAGCTGGTAGTTCTGTAAGATTTAAAAAGCGTCATGAAAAAGTAATTGAAAGCGTTTTTGACAAAACAATGAATTAATTAGCTCGATAATAAAAACTAAAAATTAACCCTTTTACGAAAGTGAAAGGATTCAAAAAATAAAAACAAAAGATCATGGCTTTAGAAATGAAAGTTCCTTCTCCCGGAGAATCTATCACAGAAGTTGAAATAGCTCAATGGCTGGTAGAAGATGGAGATTATGTAGAAAAAGATCAGGCAATTGCAGAAGTAGATAGTGATAAAGCAACCCTTGAACTTCCTGCAGAAGCAAGTGGAATCATCACATTAAAAGCTGAAGAAGGCGACGCAGTTGCTGTAGGGGCTGTGGTGTGTTTAATAGATACCGATGCTCCAAAACCAGGTGGAGATAATAAGTCTTCTGATTCTTCTGATAAAGAAGAAAAGAAAGAAGCTGATAAAGCTGAAGCCAAATCAGAAAAAACTGAAAAGACAGAAGAGAAAAAAGAAGCGCCTGCTTCAAAATCTTCTGAAGCAGATAAAAAAGAAGAAAAAACATACGCAACAGGAACACCTTCTCCAGCAGCTAAGAAAATTCTTGATGAAAAAGGGATGGACGCTAAATCTGTAAAAGGATCTGGAAGAGATGGTAGAATTACCAAAGATGATGCTGTACAGGCAAAACCTTCTATGGGAACTCCAGGACCTGGTAAAAGAGGCGAAGAGCGCAAGAAAATGTCTATGTTAAGACGTAAAGTTGCAGAACGTTTGGTGAGTGCCAAAAATGAAACTGCAATGCTTACTACTTTTAATGAAGTAGATATGTCTGCAATTTTCTCTTTGCGTAAGCAGTATAAAGATGAATTTAAGGATAAACATGGAGTAGGATTAGGATTTATGTCTTTCTTCACGCTTGCTGTTGTAAGAGCATTAGAGCTTTATCCAGATGTAAACTCTATGATAGATGGAGATTACCAAATAAAATATGATTATAAAGACATTAGTATTGCAGTTTCTGGTCCTAAAGGATTGATGGTTCCAGTTATGCGAAATGTAGAAAATATGGGCTTTAGAGCTGTAGAAGAAGACGTAAAACGTCTTGCTCTAAGAGCTAGAGATGGTAACATTACCGTAGATGAAATGACGGGTGGAACTTTTACAATCACTAACGGGGGTGTATTTGGTTCTATGCTTTCTACTCCCATTATCAACCCACCTCAAAGTGCTATCTTAGGAATGCACAATATCGTAGAGCGTCCGGTTGCTATTGATGGTCATGTTGAAATTAGACCAATTATGTATGTAGCCCTTTCTTATGACCATAGAATTATCGATGGAAAAGAATCTGTAGGATTCTTGGTGGCAATAAAAGAAGCTTTAGAAAATCCTGAAGAATTATTGATGGATAATGATGTGAAAAGATCTTTAGAACTTTAAGTTCTCATTGAGGGCTTAATTTTTGAAGATTTCAAGAGAATTCACTCAATTTTATATAAAAAAGAAAAGGCATTAATTCTTTTGGAATTAATGCCTTTTACTTTTCGGTTGGCTTCAACTAATTAAAATAATGAAATCAATGTCAAAATATTTATGACTAATACAGCTACCACGATCACGGCCAATATAGCCATGATAAAAGGAGGTATTACATATTTATTTTGCATCAAGTTCATATCTTAAATATTATAACCAAACTTAAATTATTTAAAGTGAAGATGCTATGGGGGTTTTTCCCCAGTTTTTGTTACTTCAAATAAAGGGCTTTGTTCTTATAATCTATTACGGCTTTCCCTTTTCTTAAAACATCTGCTCCTAATAATGCCATGAACTTTTTCAGCTTTATGATCTACTAAAGCTTCATTTACATGAGTAAGATCAAAAAGTACCAAATTAATTTTTTTCTTTTTCCACCCTTTCAATTCAAGAACATTTTCCTGCGCCATTTTGGTAAGCATGTTGTTTGCTCCGGCTCCTGCTGCTCTTACCTTACTGTCTTCGGCTAAAAGTTTAAAATGAGTGGCAGCGTCAAATCCAACACAAGTGCTGGAGGCGCCGGTATCTAAAATAAAGTTGCCTTCAATTTTATTTATTTTTGCTACAACTTCAAAATGATTGGTTTCTGTAAATTTCATCTTAATTCTGTGGTAGCCTTTATTTTCTAATAGTTTTCTTAACGTAGACATTCTTTTTGTTTTGGTAAAGATAGGTCTTCAAAATAAATTATTTTTGCAATTATGATATTAACAGATACACATACACACCTTTACAGTAAAGACTTTAACGAAGATAGAGCGGAAGTAATAGCTAGAGCTATTAGTAATAATGTGACCAGATTTTTTATTCCGGCTATAGATTCTACCCATACCAATGCCATGTATGATTTGGAAAAACAATTTCCAGAGAATTTACATTTAATGATGGGATTGCACCCAACCTCTGTAAAAGAGAATTTTGAAGAGGAGCTGCAACATGTGGAAGAAGAATTTCAGAAAAGAAAATTTATAGCGGTTGGAGAAATTGGAGTAGACCTTTATTGGGATAAAACCTTATTAGAACAGCAACAAATAGCTTTTAAACGCCAGATTCAATTGGCAAAAAAATATAAACTTCCTATTGTTATTCATTGTCGTGATGCTTTTGATGAAGTTTTTGAAGTATTAGAATCTGAAAAAGGAGCAGATCTTTTTGGGATCTTCCATTGTTTTACAGGAAATTTGGAACAAGCTCAAAAAGCACTTTCTTATAATATGAAATTAGGTATTGGGGGAGTTGCCACCTTTAAAAATGGAGGATTAGATAAATTTTTATCTCAAATTCCTCTAAAGGAGATCGTGTTGGAAACAGATTCTCCATATTTGGCGCCGGCGCCGTATAGAGGAAAGAGAAATGAAAGCAGTTATTTAACTCTTGTGGCCGAAAAACTTTCTGATATTTATGAAGTGAATATTGAAACCATTGCTGAGGTTACTACCCAAAACTCAATTGATATATTTGGGGTTTAATGTTAATTTTTAATTATTAATTTTGTTCATTTGTGAACTTAAGCCGATATACGTGTCAGACTTTGAGAAAATAAGATATTACCGTGATTCTGAAGTGCATCCTGCACTCGAACAATATATTAAGCATCCAATGGTGAAAGCCTTGTTGCAATTTACCTTTCCGGAAAAGTCATTTTCTGAGATCGAAGAAATTGTATTGGAATGTAAATCTATACGAGACTTTCAAACCAAAGTGATTTATTTTTCTATTAAGAAAGTATTGGAGAAAAGTTCTGAAGGTCTTTCTTACAGCGGTTTTGAGAGTTTAAAGAAAGATGAGTCTTATATGTTCATCTCTAATCATCGTGATATTTTATTAGACACCAGTTTGCTAAATTGTGCTTTGTACGAGCAAGATCTAATAATGACAGCTTCGGCTATTGGAGATAATTTAGTGCAAAAGCCATTTTTGTTATTGCTATCTAAGCTTAATAGAAATTTCTTAGTACAACGTGGATTGGGTCCTAGAGAGATGTTGAGAAGTTCTATGGAGCTTTCAGCATATATTAAAGATCTTCTGGTAGAGCAAAATCGTTCGGTTTGGATGGCCCAGCGGGAAGGAAGAACAAAAGATGGGAATGATCATACCCAACAGGGAGTTCTAAAAATGTTGGCGATGGCCAAGGGAGATCTTAGCTTGTCTGAATATTTTTCTAAGATCAAGATAGTGCCTATTTCTATGTCTTATGAATTTGATCCTACAGATGTGCTAAAAATGCCGGAGATCATGGCTAAGCACAATGAAGAGACCTATGTAAAATCTGCGAACGAAGATTTTAATTCTATCATGAAGGGGCGCTTGGGAACAAAGGAAGAATTCATATTACGGCAGGAGAAATAATTCCTGCGGAAGCTTATCAAAAAATAGAGCAGGAAGAATCTTCAATTAACGATCAGTTAAAAAGCATAGCTTCTTTAATAGATAACAGGATTCATAAAAATTACAAATTATGGCCTGCTAATTATATCGCTTGTGATTTATTGAATAATAATGAAGTTCATGCCAATAAATATTCGTCTAAACAAAAAAGACAATTTGAAAGACGACTTACCAGAAGGATCGATTTTAAAAATTCTTTAGAAGTAAATAGTTACCTATTAATGTATGCCAATCCGGTGCTTAATCAAGAAGCCCTGAATGAAGTCTAAATCTAACATTTTATTAATTTATACCGGTGGAACCATTGGTATGATAAAAGATTTTGAGACTGGGGCGTTAAAAGCTTTCAATTTTAGTGAACTGCTTCAAAGCATTCCAGAATTAAAACTTTTAGAGCATACTATAGATACGGTAAGTTTTAAAAAACCGATTGATTCTTCTAATATGAACCCTGTATATTGGGTTCAAATAGCTCAAATTATTGAAGAGCGCTATGAAGATTATGATGGATTTGTGGTGTTACATGGTAGTGATACCATGTCTTATACGGCTTCGGCTTTAAGTTTTATGTTTGAAAACTTAACAAAACCTATCATTTTTACCGGATCTCAATTGCCTATTGGAGATCTAAGAACAGATGCTAAAGAAAATCTTATTACCAGTATTCAAATTGCGGGTTTACAAAAACAAGGCCGGCCGGTAATATCTGAAGTTGGTTTATATTTTGAATATAAACTATATAGAGGGAATAGAACCACAAAAATTAATGCAGAACATTTTCAGGCATTTTCGTCTTTAAATTATCCAGCTTTAGCCGAGTCTGGAGTTTATTTATCTGTGAATCATAGCGTACTTTGGAAGACAAATAGAAGAAAACGTACCCAGTTGCATTCAAATTTTAACGACGATGTTGTTATTTTGAAGATGTTTCCGGGAATTACAGAGAGTACAATAGACCATATTCTGTCTAAAAAGAATCTAAAAGGGGTGGTTTTGGAAACTTTTGGAAGTGGAAATGCTCCTACAGACGCCTGGTTTATAAACCTTCTTAAAAAGTATATTGCCAAAGGAATAATGATAGTAAATGTTACGCAATGTATTGCGGGAAGCGTAAATATGGGGCAATATGAAACAAGTACACAATTAAAGAAAATAGGGGTGGTATCTGGGAAAGATATCACAACAGAAGCGGCTGTGGCAAAATTGATGTATCTTTTGGGTAAAGAATTATCACCTAAGGTTTTTAAAACTATCTTTGAGACTTCTCTGCGAGGGGAAATGTTATAAAATTAACGATTCTTATTTGATGGTAAACATTTTTTTTTGTTATTTGGCGCACCAAATTAGAGTAGTTTAATAGAGAGGTGGCCGAGTGGTCGAAGGCGCACGCCTGGAAAGTGTGTATACGCCACAAGCGTATCGAGGGTTCGAATCCCTTCCTCTCTGCAAAGTATTTTTATTAAATAAATATTTTTATATCTTTAACCCTTTAACTAATTAATTTAAGACAAACAGTAATGAAAAGATTATTTTCAACTTTGGTAATCGCTTCGATTATGTTATTTGGAGCCGCTAATGTAAACGCGACAACTTATTTCCAAACAGCACCAGATAATATCGTGAATTTTGTTCAGGATAATCCAGACGAAGCAGCAACTCCTGCAATGGACAGTGAGGAAGATTTAGGTTTTCACCAGGAACTTAAGAAACGTTTTATTGAGGGTGGTGCCGGATTCATGGGTATCGTTCTTTTATGTTTAATTCTTGGTTTGGCCATCGCCATTGAAAGAATTATCTTTTTAAACCTTTCTACAACTAACACTAAGAAATTAGCTCAAGATGTAGAAGATGCATTAAATAGTGGTGGAATTGAAGCTGCTAAAGAAGTTTGTAGAAATACAAAAGGCCCAGTTGCCTCTATTTATTACCAAGGACTTGACCGTGCAGACGAAAGTATTGAAGCTGCAGAGAAAGCTGTTGTAGCTTACGGTGGTGTTCAAATGGGACAATTAGAGAAGAACGTATCTTGGGTATCTTTATTTATCGCTTTAGCTCCTATGCTTGGTTTCATGGGTACTGTAATCGGGATGATTCAGGCTTTTGATAGAATTGAAGCAGCTGGAGATATGCAACCTTCATTGGTAGCAGGTGGTATTAAAGTAGCACTTCTTACAACAGTATTCGGTTTGATCGTAGCAATTATCCTTCAGATTTTTTATAACTATATCATCGCTAAGATCGATAGTATCGTTAATGACATGGAAGATGCTTCTATCACATTAATCGATATGCTTGTTGACTACAAAAACAGAAAAAGAATCTAAGAAGTAGAAACACTATGAATTTACATAAAATATTAAAATATCTAGCACTCGTTATTGGTGTCATTGGACTTATCCTTTTGGGTAGGATCCTTATGGCCGGCGATGATGCAATCAAAGCTTCGGCTGATTTGCAGGGTAGTATGCTAGACCCAATGATGTGGGTAACTTATATCGTGTTCGCAATTACTTTACTTATTGTATTGATATTCGTTATCAAAGGTCTTTTTACTGGAAACATTAAAAACACTCTTATCGCTGTAGGAGCTTTTGCTCTAATTGTAGTTATTGCTTATGTGGTAACAGATGGTACGCAATTAGAACTTAAAGATGGTACAACATTATCTGCTAGTGGAGACCACTGGGTAGGTGCCGGTTTGGTAGTATTTTACATACTTGCCGTTATCGCTGTTGGAGCAATGGTTCTTTCTGGGATCAGAAAACTAATAAAATAAACTATGGCTAAAAGAACAGCACCAGAAGTAAATGCAGGCTCAATGGCCGATATAGCATTCTTGCTATTGATTTTCTTCTTGGTAACCACTACCATTGAAACTGATAAGGGGATTAGCCGTAAGCTACCTCCTATTCAGGATGAAAATGTGGAGCCTCCTATTATTAAGCAAAAGAACATCTTTACCGTAATTGTAAACAGAGACAATCAATTGCTAGTAGAAGATCAACCAATGAAGGTTAAAGATCTTCGTGCTGCTGCAGTTAAGTTTTTAGATAACGGTGCCGGTGTTGGAGAAGATGCATGTAGCTATTGTCAAGGTGCGAAGGATCCTTCGTCTTCAGACAATCCTACAAAAGCAATTATCTCTTTGGTTAATGACCGTAAGACAGAATATAGAACCTATATTTCTGTACAGAATGAATTAGTTGCTGCCTATAATGAATTGAGAAATCAAGCTGCTCAAAAGCTTTATGGTAAAGACTATATTCAAATGGAGAATAACTATAACGATCCAAACTTTAGAGGGAATAAAGAAGTTCTAAAGGAAAGATTGGATAAAGTTAAGGATATGTATCCTCAAAAATTATCTGAGGCAGAGCCTAAGGGATAGTAGCTCATATAACAAAATTTAAATTAAATTATGTCTAAATTTAAAAAGAAAAAGAGCGGGGAATTGCCTGCTATAAGTACGGCTTCCTTACCAGATATCGTTTTTATGTTGCTTTTCTTTTTTATGGTTGCTACTACAATGCGTGAAACTACCTTAATGGTACAGAACAATTTGCCTTATGCAGACCAGGTAGAAAAGCTAGATAAGAAAGATTTGGTAATGTACATATATGCAGGAAAGCCAAGTCGAAAGATATCAAAGCAAATATGGTACAGAAGCTCGTATACAGTTAAATGATAAATTTGCCACCGTTCGCGATGTTCAAAAATTTATCTATGCTGAAAGAGAAACCAAAAGGGAAGAGTTAATTCCATATTTAACAACTGCTTTAAAAGTAGATGTTGAAACTAATATGGGTCTTGTTTCTGATATTAAGCAGGAATTGAGAAAGGCAGAAGCCCTTAAGATTAATTACACCACTAAAACTGGTGATGTAAGTAAAAACTAAGAATTAATTTCTTTACTGTTATAAAAACATCCCTTCTCAGGTAAAACTGTGAAGGGATGTTTTTTTATATTAAATTAGCCCAAATAAATACTATTTTATGAAAAGAACACTTCTTATCTTTTTGGTTTTTGCCGGTTTAAACTGTAATCAAATAAAAGCACAGGATAATCCAGTACAAGAAGAGTTAACAGAAGTAGATAGTTTATATCGCGAAGATCAATTCTATTTAGGTCTTACTTTTCATTTATTAGGCAACCTACCAGCAGACATTTCCCAATCTGGATTTTCCGGAGGTCTTCATTTGGGTTTCATTCGAGATTTTCCCATCAACAAAAGAAGAAATATTGCAATAGGCGTTGGTGCAGGATGGTCTATTAATACTTATGGACAAGAACTATTTATAGGGAAAGGCGAGAATGGGAAAAGTATTTTTAGCAGCTTAAATGGAATAGATTATAATACGAATAGATTTTCTACTCAACTCTTAGAAGCTCCCATAGAATTTAGATGGCGTACGTCTACAGCTACATCTTACAAGTTCTGGAGAATTTATGCCGGTGTTAGATTGGGATACATGTATTATTCAAAATCTACTTTTAGAGATGCAGACAATAGAATTACTGTAACCAACATTCCCGAGCTAGACAAATTCCGATTAGGAACTACTCTTACTTTTGGATACAATACCTTTAATTTCCACGTATATTATAACTTGAATCCTCTGTTTAATAACGCAAAGTTGGAAGATGAGCCCATAGATGTTAGCGTTTTTAAATTAGGATTGATGTTCTATATTCTATAGCCAGTAGTTAAGAACAATTATTTGAGGAAGAACCCCTATAAACGTTCCTAAGATTAATTCAAAATTGGTATGCGCTTTATACGCAAGTCTTGAGCTAGCGGTCCATCCTAGAGCAGTTAGTAAAAAAGCTAGCGTATAAATTAAATTTATCTTGTAGAAAATACTCAGAGCTAGAATGAAGGTGAAAATACCTCCCATTCCAATCATGTGTAAGCTTACTTTCACTTTAAACCAGGCCATAAAAAATGCGGTCATTACAGAAAGCATAATACCCACAAAGTAAAAGTATAAAGCGGGATAATTATAAATATCCAGGATTTGATAAAGATTTAATCCTATTAGAAGTATATAAAAGAAAAGTGGCCAAATTCTTTCTTTTACATCGTTTAGAAAGAAGTTTTTAGCTTTTCCTAAATTCTTCAGCAAATAAAAGAAAACTATAGGAATAAAGAGAGTGGTAATGGTTATAGCCAACAGTTTTGCCTCAATAAGTGGTAAAGGAAAGAACCTTGGAGTAACTATAAAATAAAATATGCTTCCCGCTAATGGCATCCAAATTGGGTGGAAAATATAGGAAGCACTTTTTATTAATTTACGCATTAAATCTCTTTTCTCATTCGTGCTACAGGAATGTCAAGCTGTTCTCTATATTTTGCAACCGTTCTTCGAGCAATAGGATATCCTTTATCTTTTAAAAGCTTTGCCAGTTTCTCATCTGTAAGCGGTTTTCTTTTATCCTCTTCTTCAATAGAGATCTCCAAGATCTTTTTAATCTCTCTGGTAGAAACTTCTTCTCCCTGATCATTCGTCATAGATTCAGAAAAGAACTCCTTAATAAGCTTGGTTCCATAAGGAGTGTCTACATATTTACTATTTGCAACTCTAGAAACTGTAGAAACATCCATTCCAATCTCATCTGCAATATCTTTCAAGATCATTGGTCGCAAATTACGCTCATCTCCCGTTAAAAAGTATTCTTTTTGATAATGCATGATAGAACTCATAGTTACCATTAAGGTTTGCTGACGTTGTTTAATAGCTTCTATAAACCATTTAGCAGAATCTAACTTCTGTTTAATGAACATCACGGCATCTTTCTGGGCTTTGGTCTTTTCTTTAGACTCTTTGTAGCCCTTAAGCATGTTATTATAATCGTTAGAAACATGCATCTCTGGCGCATTTCTTCCGTTAAGGGTTAATTGCAGTTCTCCATCTTCAATTTTTATAGCAAAGTCTGGAATTACGTGTTCCACCATTCTAATGTTACCCGCAAAGGTTCCACCCGGCTTTGGGTTTAAATGCTCAATAACATCTATGGCATCTCTAAGTTCATCTTCAGAAATATCATGCTTAGAAAGCAATTTTGAATAATGTTTTTTGCTGAAATGATCAAAAGATTTCTCCAATAGATCTGTAGCTAAGGTTACCTCTTTAGTTGCTTCTTTTCTGTGAAGTTGGATCAACAAACATTCTTGTAAAGATCTTGCTCCAACTCCGGAGGGATCTAATTCCTGAACCTTTTTCAGCACTTTTTCTACTGTTTGCTCATCTGTATACACATTTTGGGTAAATGCCAGATCGTCTACAATATCCTGGATTGTTCTTCTAATATATCCGCTTTCATCTACACTACCTACTAAAAATTCTGCAATCTCCTTTTCAATTTCGGTAAGTCTAAAAGTGCTTAATTGCGATTTTAAATGTTGCGCAAAAGAAGTTCCGGAAGCGTAAGGCACGTTTCGGTCTTCATCATCTGCACTGTAATTATTAGCCTGAAGTCTATAGTTTGGAATCTCATCATCACTTAAATAATCATCAACGTCAATTTCAGCCTCTATACTATCTGTTCCTTCATCATACTCGTCGTTAGAAAACTCATCGTCAAATTCTTTGTCAAGATCTTCTTTCCCGTCTTCTAACGCGGGATTTTCTTCTAACTCTTGCTTAATGCGTTGCTCAAAAGCCTGGGTAGGCAATTGAATAAGCTTCATCAACTGGATTTGTTGAGGGGATAGCTTCTGGGATAATTTAAAATTTAATTGCTGTTTTAGCATAAAGTAAGTATTCACTATTACTACAAAAATAAGCAAAAACAATCCTATAGTTACTTAGGCATCTACTTGCTTTTGGTAAATTTTTGTTAATAGCTTTAGCTGAAGTTGAATTTTTTAAGAGAACTTAAATTTTTTAGGCAAATCTAATCTAAGATCTAAAACCTTTAATGTCTTTGGATGCTGGAATTTTAAGCCTATAGAGGTTAAATAAAGGCCTTTAAATTTCCTGATGGTTTCTTTCTTTCCATATTCTTTATCTCCAACAATTGGAAAGCCATTTTCTGAAAGATGAATTCTTATTTGATGAGTTCTGCCCGTATCTGGATTCACTTCTAATAAGGAAAAAGATTCGTTTTCAATTTTAAATTCATTGAGTTTTTTGAATTGAGTATGTGAAATTTTGCCATCAATTTCATCTGAAATTTCAAAATTTTCAAGGGTACTACCGTGTACTAACGCTAAATAGGTCTTGTGGATCTTCCGATTTTCAAAATCTAAATGTAAGGTGGTTTGAACGGTTCTTGTCTTGGCGATCAATAAAAGTCCGCTGGTAGGATTGTCTAGCCTATGTACCGGAAGAGGGTAGGGAAGTGCATCAAATTCTGCAGATTCTTTTAAATTAAAAGGAAGTGCATTTTCAATGGTTTTAAAGTAATTACCGCTGGTAGGATATCCAGCAGGTTTGTTGATAACAGCCAAAAAGTCATCTTCATAGATCACCTCTAATTTTAACTGAAAGATCTTTTTAGTCTTTGTTTCAGACTGCAGTAGATCGATTCTCTGATGCTCTTTTATCCAATCTGATGTTTGGGCAATCTTTCCGTCTATTAGAATTTCCTGACGCTTAACAGCCTTTTTAATGCCATTTCTGGTGGTGATAGATCTAAATATAGTTGAAGCATATTCCTGCAATCGAATATTTTCATCAATTGCAGGAACTATATGCGTTTCAAGTATTTTCAATAGGAAATTAAAATTCTGCGTTAAGCGGAGTTCTTGGGAAAGGAATTACGTCTCTAATATTGGTCATTCCGGTTACAAATAATAACTAAACGCTCAAAACCAAGACCAAAACCACTGTGTACACAGGTTCCAAATCTTCTGGTGTCTAAGTACCACCATAATTCTTCTTCATCTATATCTAAAGCCTTCATCTTTTCTTGAAGTACGTCTAGACGCTCTTCTCTTTGAGATCCTCCAACAATTTCACCAATTCCAGGAAAAAGGATGTCCATAGCACGTACTGTTTTTCCATCTTCATTCAAACGCATGTAAAATGCTTTGATGTTTGCTGGATAATCAAAAAGGATCACCGGACATTTAAAGTGTTTTTCCACTAAAAATCGTTCATGCTCACTTTGAAGATCTGCTCCCCACTCGTTGATTGGATATTGGAATTTCTTCTTTTTGTTAGGCTTAGAATTTCTAAGAATATCGATAGCCTCTGTATAACTTACTCTCTTAAAATTATTTTCAGTAACAAATTCCAGCTTTTTAAGCAAGCTCATTTCGCTACGCTCTGCCTGAGGTTTTGTTTTGTCTTCTTCTTCCTGACGTTTGTCTAAGAACTCAAGATCATCTTTACAATTCTCTAAAACGTATTTTACAACGTATTTAATAAAATCTTCAGCTAGATCCATATTCCCATCAAGATCGCAAAAAGCAACTTCCGGCTCAATCATCCAGAATTCTGCAAGGTGTCTTGAGGTGTTGGAATTCTCTGCTCTAAAAGTTGGTCCAAAAGTATAAACCTGTCCTAATCCTAAAGCAAAAGTTTCAGCTTCTAACTGGCCGGAAACGGTTAAGATTTGTCTCTTTTCCGAAGAAATCTTTTTTATAGTTAATAGAACCATCTTCATTTTTAGGAGGATTCTTAAGGTCTAAAGCGGTTACTTTAAACATTTCTCCAGCTCCTTCAGCATCACTTCCTGTAACAATTGGAGTATTTACGTAGAAGAAATTGTTTTGCTGAAAATAACTATGTACGGCAAAAGACAGCTTACTTCTCACACGCATAATGGCACCAAAAGTATTGGTACGAACGCGTAAATGTGCCTGTTCTCTAAGTTTTTCTAAGCTGTGACGTTTAGGAGAAAGAATGGTTAATTTTACTTCTTCCGGATTTGCATCGCCAAGTATTTCTATAGTTTTCACCTCTACTTCCATACTTTGCCCGCTTCCTAAACTTTCTTTTAACGTACCAACTACTTTTATAGCAGCTCCCACATTAATTCGCTTTAAGAACATCTTCCTTAGTATTTTCAAAATCTATAACACATTGCAAATTATTAATGGTAGATCCATCATTTACGGCAATAAAACGGTTACTTCTAAAAGATCTAACCCATCCTTTTACTTCAACTTCCTGTAGAAATTGATTGCTTTGTAATAATTCTGCAATTTTTGCTTTTATCATTTTTTATAGATTTTAAGTGAATCAAAGATAAATTTTCCTGATAATCTTACCAAGAGCCTAGATTTGATTTTTATTATGAATTAGTGTCGTCTAAAATATCGTCTTCGTCTGTAATAATTTGAATAGCCGGTTCTTTCAAAGTTTCTTTATTAGCAATACTTTTTTCTAAAGAAAGCAATAAAGAAGGCAATAATAATAAGTTTGAAAGCATGGCGAAAAGAAGCGTAGCAGAAACCAATCCTCCTAAGGCTACAGTTCCACCAAAACTACTTATCATAAATACTGAAAATCCGAAGAAAAGAACAATAGAAGTATAGAACATACTTACCCCGGTTTCTTTTAATGCCGCGTAAACAGATCGTTTTATCTTCCAGTTATTGGCCTTTAATTCCTGCCTATATTTTGCGAGGAAGTGAATGGTATCATCTACCGAAATTCCAAAAGCAATACTAAATACCAATATTGTGGAAGGTTTTATAGGAACTCCTAGAAAGCCCATCATTCCTGCAGTTACAATCAACGGAAGTAAATTTGGAATAAGAGAGATCAAGATCATTCTAAAAGATCTAAACATCCATGCCATTAATAAAGCGATTAGGATAATAGCCAGTGTTAGTGAAATCACCAGATTCTTTACCAAATACGTAGTTCCTTTTTGAAAGATCAATGCCTTTCCAGTCATGGTAACTTTAAATTGCTTTTCCGGAAATATCTTATTGATCTGTGGCCAAAGATTGGCTTCAATTCTGTCCATTTCATCGGTACCAATATCTTTCATGAAAGTGGTCATTCTCGCATATCTTCCTGTGGTATCTACATAAGATGCCATTAAATTACCTTCCGTAGAAAAACCTTTTAAGATAAGGTGCGATAAAGTTTCGTTCCTGTGAGGTTGGCAGCTGATAATATTTTGGGTTGCCATTATAATAAGCCTGCTTAGAATATTTAGCCAAACGTACCACAGATAAAGGTTCAGACAATTGCGGAACTTCTTCTATGGCAGTTTCTAAAGTTTCCATCTTCTTTAAGGTAGAAAGCTTTAAAGCGCCTTTTGGCCTTTTAGTATCTATCAAGATCTCTAAGGGCATGATTCCGTTAAACTCTTCTTCAAAGAAACGAATATCATTAAAAAAGTCTGCTTTTTGAGGCATGTCTTCAAGTAAACTTCCAGAAATTTTTATAGTGTAAATTCCAATGATACTAATAACCAGCAAGCAAACAGATGAGATGTAAATAGCAATTCTATGATGTTTTACCATTTTTTCTATCCAATTTACAAAACCACCAATCCACTGTTTATTCAAGTGTTTTAAATGCTTGTCTTTTGGCAAAGGCATGTAGCTGTAAATAATTGGGATGATCACCAAACTCAAGATAAAGAGTGCGATGATGTTGATAGAGGCTACAATCCCAAATTCTTTTAAAAGTGTACTATCTGTTAAAATGAAAGTAGCAAAACCAGAAGCGGTTGTTAAATTGGTCATTAAAGTGGCATTACCCACTTTAGAGATCACACGCTGCAAAGATTTAGCCTGATTCCCGTGATTTTTAACTTCCTGCTGATATTTATTGATGAGGAAAATACAATTAGGAATCCCGATCACAATAATTAGTGGAGGAATTAAAGCGGTAAGTACGGTAATTTCATAATGAAGTAAGCCAATAACTCCAAACGCCCACATTACTCCAATTAAAACGGTGATCATAGAGATCACGGTTGCTCTAATAGATCTAAAGAAGAAGAAGAAAATCAAGGAAGTTACCAATAAAGCAGCTCCAATAAAAAGTCCAATTTCATCTATAATATTTTGGGAATTCAGGGTACGTATGTAAGGCATTCCAGAAACGTACACTTTCATACCGGCGTCTTCCTGAAACTTGATCTATTAAAGGCTTAAGATCTTCAATTACAAAAGTCTTACGTTCTTTAGAGTTTACAATGTCTTCATTTAAATAAAGGGCGGTTTGTACGGTTTTTCCGTTTCCGCTATAGACTAAGATTTCTGTAAAACGGAAGTTTATTAAAAAGTTCATCTTTATATCCCGCAACCTCCGTGCTATCCCATGCTTTCCCTTCTATAAAAGGAACCATTTCAAAACGCTTGGGATCATCAAATTTCTCCAGTGTTTTTAAAGTTCCTAAAGAGATAACATGATCTATTTCAGAATAATTTTCTAAAGTATCGGTTAATTTATTCCAGGCTGCGAATTTTTCAGGAGTAAATAATGTAGAATCTTTAACGGCGATTACTATAAGATTTCCCTCTTCGCCAAAAGTGTCCAGAAACTTATTATATTCTAAGTTAATCTCATCATCGTCTGGTAAAAGATTGGCTTCAGTATAGGAAAATCGCATGTTTTTCCATTGAGTAGCCAGAAATGCGGTAAGACAAAGCGTAATTATAATGATTGTAACCCTGTTTCTAAGGATTACTCGAGCAATGGAATTCCAAAATCCAAAACTAAATATTTTTGACATGGCTATTTTTTAAGCGAGCGCAAAGTTACAAAAAGGCTTAGTATTAATTGATTGTAAGAGAATTAATCTTGCTTTTAGATTTTAAGAAGAAAAGTGCATTTCAGGGAGAAATTTTCTTTGAAAGTAGGTAAGTGATAGGCGCCATAACGATAGGCAAAACTAAGACCGAAACCGGAGAATATCTGGTTGATCTCCAGACCACTTTCTGAATATCCTTTTTCTAGCGTATTAAACTGAATGTTTTGATGAACCGAAGGGTTTTTAAAATCTCCAATAACGTGACTCGAAACCAAAACTACTTCAGGTTTCAATTTTTCTGAAAGCTTAATGGGTCTTAATTGATGTCTTAAATGAACAGAAACTTGCCTGTCGCTATAAAACTCATTGAAATACATCGTTTCAAAAGCCATTTTTCCGGCAATAGCAACTCGACTTATTATTTCTTCTTTATTCGGATTGTTGGGATAAGCATTAAAGGCATGGGTAAGCGGAAAATCTCCGGAAACATAATTTCCATCCAGGATAATTTCAGAAATAGATTGATTCAACCTCGAGATCTTATAATCTACTTTTAATCCGAATTTAGTGTAATCAAAATCGCCATTTAAAAAGTTGGAAATTCCTTTATCTATTTGTGCTGTAAATTGAGGATACCCGGTTTGAATCTCTTGTAAGGTTTCTGGAGTGCTCAAATAGTTGCTAAAAGGTTTCCAGGAGAGTCCAAGGCTAACTTCAGTAATATTATAATTTTCCAAAGCACCATTTCCTTGATCGTAAGCATAGGTTAAAAGTGGATCTACCTTGGTGGTAGCGATCTCTAATTCTGACCTAAATCTTGGCGTAAAAGGATGGCGTAAGATTTACCTGAAATTTCTTGTAATGGTAAAACTCGTTAATATTCCCATATCGAGGTTCTAATAAGTAAAAATCATAAGTACCTCGTAGATATCTAAAACTCCCAAATTCTCTAAGATCGTCGCTATAATTAAAACTGAATTCTGTACCCTTCGCTTTGTCTAGAACAATTCCGGCTCCAGCTCCATATTTTAGATCTCCATCTTTTGTGCCGTAAACTAAATACCCATTTAAACTGAATCTTTCTGAAAATTTCTTGTTGGTACTCCCGCCTAATCCTATTCTAAAACCTTGAAGATTATTATATTTTATAGATTTTCCCAGATCAAAATTCCAAATTCCTAATGGAAAATATCCGGCAGAAAGCCCTTTTTTAATATCAATCTTTCGCTCAAGATTATTAACCTGAATGATGCTGTCTACTTTAATTGCAGTGATTTCATCTTTAAAAGTGAAAGGTATTTTTCTATTTGCTGCCCAATAATTCACAGATTTTTCTCCGGCATCTCCTAAAACATCAACAGAAGCATCAGATCTTTTGGTGGTTACTGGGGCATTGAATTCAATATTGTAATTTATGGTAGAAGATTCCAGATAAAGTCCTTCTTGCGGGGTTCCGGAATTTATAACAGAATTTAATATCGATCTTTTTCTTTGTACGGTTCCTAACGAAATACTTCCGCCAAAAACAGAGATGTCTTTTTCTCCATTTCCGGGTTCTATAGTAACAGTTTGGCTACTTGGAAACCACAGATCTTCTTTTGGGTAATATTTGTAATCATGATTGATTTTCAATTTTACAGATCCCGCAAGTTGAGCTCTGGCTTTTTGAATTGCAAAACTTATAGTGTCCAGATATAAAACTCCTTCCAATCCGGCTACAACTTTTTCCCTTTTCGGTTTAAAATAGATAAGATAAGCTGGCCTTTCTTGATTGGTAAGCGTATCTAAGATCTTGTATGTGTAATTCTCAAAAGCTTCTTCTCTATCCAGGGGGGCAGCATAATCTGTTTTATAAATATTATAATTTTCGCCATATAAAGAAAGTGGCTCTACTTTAAGAGAAAGCACATCATAAACCGGTTTTTTAAATCCTGCAGTTTTAATTCCTTCAACAATTTCTCTTGGAGCTAGAGGTTTGCTGAAAATATGGGTCGCCACTTTTTCTGAAAGATACGCACGACCTACATTTACCACTTCTTTAATGGCAATATTGGTGCTGTCTGAATTTGCAGTTATTGGCTGGCTGATGTTATCTATAAGAAACTTATTATAACTTTTATATTTATAAGATTGTAAAACTTTGGTAGGATCGTTATGCTTTTTATTCTGAATGGCTCTCTTAATGATCTCATTGGCTGGGTTTTCTTTTGAAGAGATCACCACTTGATCTAAAAGTTCCGTTTTTGGAGAAAGTTCTATTTCAAGATTTTTCTTAGCATTATTTAAATTGATGGTTCTGGATTGATATCCTATATAAGAAATGTAAAGTATAGTATCTGAGGCGCTAATTTTAAACTAAAACTCCCATTTATGTTAGTTAGCGTTCCATTTTCTCCTGAAACATTAACGTTGGCAAATGCTAACGGATCTTTAGTTTTAGCGTCTTTTACACGTTCCAGAAATAAGTGTTTGAGCAGATAGGGGAGAAGCCGAAATAATAAACAGGACAAGAATTATAAATATTCGCATAAGTTTATTATTTCACAAATAATTGATTTGGGATAAGCGTTAAACTAAAAATGTCAGCTTCAAATTAATTAATAAAACCCAGAAAATTTAGGGTTTACTAATTTGAAGCTGACACAAATATATCTTTTTTAAGAAATGTCCGGTCTTAAATGGTCATAATTTCTTTTTCTTTATTCTCAAAGATAGATTCTATCTTTTTAATATGCTTATCTGTTAATTCCTGAATGTTATCTTCAGCAATTTTTTTCAAATCATCTGAAATATCTAATTTCTTGATGTCGTTATTAGCAACTTTACGATCGTTTCTAATCCCGATCTTAGCGTCTTCTGTTTCAGATTTTGCTTGTTTTACCAACTCACGTCTGCGTTCTTCCGTTAATGGTGGTACACTTATTATAACGCTATCTCCATTATTCATTGGGTTGAAACCTAAGATTTGCAACCATAATAGCTTTCTCGATATCCTGAATTGCTTTTCTTTCAAACGGTTGTACCGTAATAGTTCTAGCATCTGGAGTATTTACGTTTGCCACTTGTTGAAGTGGAGTCATACTTCCATAATATTCTACCATTACGCTTCCAAGCATTGCAGGACTTGCTTTTCCTGCTCTAATATTTAAGAGTTGTTTTTCCAGGTGCTTAATTGCATTTTGCATGTTCTCCTGGGTGCTGTCAAATATAAAATCTAATTCTTCGTTCATTTTTTTAAACTTAAAGTTGAAAAAAGTCTATAGTTAGTTTCTTATAAATTTACTTTGGTACCTATTCTTTCTCCTGTAGCCACTTTCAATAAGTTTCCGGGAGTATTCATATCAAATACAATTATAGGTAATTCATTTTCCTGGCTCAAGGTAAAAGCAGTGGTGTCCATTACTTTTAATCCTTTTTTAAGCACATCGTCAAAAGTAATAAAATCGAATTTTGTTGCGGCTTTATCTTTTTCAGGATCTGCTGTATAAATTCCATCTACACGAGTTCCTTTTAGAATAACATCGGCATGAATTTCAATAGCTCTTAGCACTGCTGCAGAATCTGTTGTGAAATATGGGTTTCCGGTTCCACCTCCAAAAATTACAACTCTCCCTTTTTCAAGGTGACGCATTGCTTTTCTTCTTATAAATGGTTCTGCAACCTCGTTAATCTTAATAGCAGATTGCAACCTGGTCTGGATATCTGCATCTTCCAACGCACTTTGTAATGCAAGACCATTGATTACGGTAGCTAACATCCCCATGTGATCTCCTTGCACTCTATCCATTCCTTTACTGGCTCCGGCTACACCTCTAAAAATGTTCCCTCCCCCAATAACAATGGCTACTTCTATGCCTCTATCTACAACTGTTTTAATTTCTTGAGCATATTCTGCCAAACGTTGGGGATCAATTCCATATTGTCTGTTTCCCATTAAAGCCTCGCCCGATAATTTTAGAAGAATTCTGTTGTATTGCATAACTGTTTTGTAGATAAGTTGTGCAAATATAGACAATATCTTAATTTGAGAATAATATGCCCTTAACGATTCTATTTAGATCTCGATTTTTAGCAAAGTTTTAAGGATATGAGTCATTTTTACTTTAATTGATCTGAGTTACAGTTTCTTAATTATGGATGACATGACAGCTTAAGGAATGGCGAGATTTTTGATATCTTTATCTCGATTTATATTTTAAAATAAAAGAAAAATGATTGGATATTATATAATTGCAGGACTCATCTTTTTAGTGAGTATGTATGTAAGTAATAAACTGAAGAGTAAGTTCAAAAAGTACTCCAAGCTGCACCTTCAAAATGGAATGAGCGGAAAAGAGATTGCAGAAAAAATGCTGAGAGATAATAATATTAATGATGTTAAGGTAATTTCTACCCCGGGAATGTTATCAGATCATTACAATCCTCAGAAAAAAACGGTGAACCTTAGTGAAAGTGTTTACAGCCAGAGAAATGCAGCTTCTGCGGCAGTAGCTGCACACGAGTGTGGGCATGCGGTGCAACATGCAAAAGCGTACAGCTGGTTGCAAATGAGAAGCAAATTAGTGCCAATGGTAAGTGTAGCTACAAAAATGTCTCAATGGGTGATCATGGGAGGACTTATTTTAATGGCCACCACAGCTTTAGGAAGCACTGTATTATTAATAGGAATTATACTTTTTGCCCTGGGAACTATCTTCAGTTTTATAACACTTCCTGTTGAATATGATGCGAGTAAAAGAGCTTTGATTATGGTTAGAGATCTGAAAATATGCTGACTCCACAGGAGCATGATGCTGCTGAAGATTCTTTAAAATGGGCTGCCAGAACTTATGTGGTAGCTGCGGTAGGTTCTTTAGCAACTTTACTATACTTCGTAAATATTTATTTAGGAAGAAGATAAAATATTATAGCATTCAAATAGAAAAAGGCCGGTTTAGATACCGGCCTTTTTTATTGTAAATATTAAAATTTTTAAACCTTGATCTGTCTTTGAATTTGCTGATTTAATGAAATAAAAGTTTCGGTTCTTGAAACTCCATCTATAGCTTGAATATTTTTATTTAGAACGTTCATTAAATGCTCATTATCTTTACATAAGATCTTTAAAAAAATAGACCAGTTTCCTGTGGTATAATGACATTCTATAACCTCAGGTATTTCTCTAAGTCTTTTCACCGCTTGAGGATTACTTACCGCTTTATCTAAAAAGACTCCCAACAAAAGCCAAAGTAGAATATCCTAATATTCTAGGGTTGATCATTAATTTAGATCCTTCTATAAGTCCGGCGTTCTCCAGCTTTCTTAATCTTTGGTGAATGGCAGCTCCACTTATACCTATGCTTCTTGCTATCTCAAGAATAGGCTTTCTGGCATCTTCCATCAAGTAATTTAAAATGGTTTTATCTATACCATCTATACTTACCTTTTCATCTACTATTTTCATGGTGGAGTAATTATTAAATTTGGGATTTAAAAAGTACTGTTATTTTATCTAATTGCCAACTTCTCCATAAGGATTGTAACCTAAATATTCTGTTTCGGTTTCTTTAAAGACAATTCCGTGGGCTTCTAATTCTTTTAAGATAGGTTGGTAAACTTCTTTCTTTATTGGAATTTGAACTCCCGGAGTGGTAATCTTTTTATTTAATATTGCTAAAGCGGCGATAGCTACAGGAAGACCAACCGTTTTTGCCATTGCAGTTCTGGTTTGATCTTCTCCAATAAGAACCATGGTAGCATCTATTTGTTTTTTCTTCCCATCAAGCTCATATCCAAATTTATGATACATCACGATCATATCTTTATCTTCTTCATCTAAACTCCATTTATCCATCAAGATTTTTTGAAGCGCTTGGGCAGGAGTGGCATCTTTAATTCCTATTTTCTTCTTGGCATTAAATAGATCGAGTTCAATAAGTTTATCCCACATAATATCATCCTGGTCGATCTTAAGATTATGACGCATTTTTAATTCTACCGTATTAGTAGGTGAGTAGGGTAAAAAGGAATTTACAAAATCTCGGTAAGACATATTTTCAGAATCTCTTAGGGTATAAGTGTCATCTGTCATTCCTAGCTGTACAAACATATTCCAGGCGCGGCTGTATCCAACTCTTCTAATAGTTCCTCGATAAAGTGTAAGCACATCTTCCAATCCATAAATGCTTTGATAATCTAAAGAATTTCTATTGGCGTAAGCTTCAAATTTTCCATAGTTCTCTACATGGAGAAATTCTGTTCTTCTAAATAATCTATGATATGGAATGTATTTATATTTTCCTTCCTGAATAAATTCCGCAGCGCCACCTTGTCCGGCAAGCACTACGTTTCTTGGATTCCAGGTAAATTTATAATTCCAAAGATTGGTATCGCTTTCTGGAGCTACAAGGCCGCCAGTAAATGATTCAAAAAGTAACATTTTTCCACCTTTATCACGTATTCTGTCTATAACCTGCATGGCACTCATATGGTCGATCCCAGGATCTACCCCAATTTCATTCATAAAAACCAGTCCGTTATCTTTCACTTCCTGATCTAAGGCTTTCATTTCTTTGCTCACATAAGAAGCAGTTACCAAAGATTTTTTGAATTTAATGCAATCTTTAGCGGCTTCAATATGAAATCTTGCCGGAAGCATAGATATTACTAGGTCTGCATTTTTAATGGCCGTTTCTCTGCTTTCTTTATTGAAAACATCTAAATGAATGGCCTTGCAACGAGGATGTTCCTTACATAGTTTTCTGGCAAGAGCTTCGTCCAGATCTCCAATGGTTATAAATAAATTTTCTTTTTCAGATTTTTCTAAGAGGTAAGCTATAAGTACGGAAGTAGATTTTCCAGCACCAATCACTAATAGTTGTCGCATTTTAAAGTTTTCTTAGTTAATTTTGTGGCTATGTTTCACGAATGTATATAATTGTTGACACTTAAAAAACAATCTATGGGAAGAAGATTTTATATAGCTGGCTTTTTATTTGGGGTGATAGGAGTAATTTTGGGAGCGTTTGCAACGCATGGTTTAAAGCCATTATTATCTCCAGAATCTATTGCTACTTTTGAAACCGGCACAAAATATCAGATCTATCATGCCCTGTTATTGTTAATTCTAGGAGGTATTACGCAGTTGCAACCTAAAACTGGAAAATGGGTTTTTTATCTTTTAATTATAGGGGTTAGCTTGTTTTCAGGGTCTATTTATTTGCTTGCTACCAACAGTTTAACCGCTTTTGATTATACAGTTATAGCACTGCTTACCCCACTGGGAGGCAGTTTGTTAATATTGGCCTGGTTAATACTATTATGGTCTTTTATAACGTTAAAAAAGAAATAAATTCGGGCTATTTATTCTAGTATCAAAATAAGATTATATACTTTTGTAGGCCTAAACAAACACACAACTTAAATTTTTATGTTGGCAAATAAACAAATTACGAAATCGATTTCGTTGGATGATTATGGAATTAAAGGCGCAAATGTGCACTATCAACTTTCTCCAGAAGAACTTCATGATATTACTATTGAAAGGAATCAAGGAGTAGAAGCTAGTTCTGGTGCGTTGGCAGTTAACACAGGAGAGTTTACGGGACGATCTCCTAAAGATCGATATTTAGTAAAAGATGATGAAACCAAAGATAAAGTTTGGTGGGGAGATATCAATATTCCTTTTGATCCGGATAAATTTGATGCTTTGTATGAGAAAGTTGTAAACTATCTTTCTGAAAAAGAATTATTTGTGCGCGATTCCTATGCTTGTGCAGATGAAAAATATAAATTGAACATTAGAGTGATCAATGAGTACCCTTGGTCTAATCTTTTTGCTTACAATATGTTTTTAAGACCTGAAGAAGAGGATCTCGCAAATTTTAAAGAAGATTGGATTGTTGTAAATGCTCCTGGATTTAAAGCAGATCCTGAAGTGGATGGAACTCGTCAGGCTAATTTTTCTATTCTAAACTTTACTAAGAAAATTGCACTTATAGGTGGAAGTGGATATACCGGAGAGATCAAGAAAGGGATTTTCTCTGCTTTGAATTTTATCCTACCTGTTCATAAAGATACCTTACCAATGCATTGCTCTGCAAATATTGGAAAAGATGGAGACACTGCTATTTTCTTCGGATTATCTGGAACTGGAAAAACAACTCTTTCTGCAGATCCAAAACGTAAGTTAATAGGAGATGATGAGCATGGGTGGACAAAAGAAAACACGATTTTCAATTTTGAAGGTGGGTGTTACGCTAAAGTTATCCATTTATCTGAAGAGAATGAACCAGATATATTTCATGCTATAAAACCGGGCGCGATCCTGGAAAATGTAGTGATGGATAAAGATGGGAATGTAGATTTTGATGATACTACTATTACTCCAAATACCAGAGTTAGTTATCCAATAGACCATATTAAAAATATTGCGAAACCTTCTTCAGGGAAAAATCCTAAGAATATATTCTTCTTAACTGCAGATGCCTTTGGAGTTTTGCCTCCAATTAGTAAATTAAATCCTGCGCAAGCTGCATATCACTTTATTAGTGGTTATACGGCTAAAGTTGCAGGGACAGAAGCTGGTGTAAATGAACCTCAGCCTAATTTTTCTGCTTGTTTTGGGGCACCATTTATGCCTTTACATCCAACCGCTTACGGAGAGATGTTAAGTAAGAAAATGAAAGATGCCAATGTTAATGTATGGTTGGTAAACACTGGTTGGACCGGTGGTGCTTATGGTACAGGAAACAGAATGAAATTAAAATATACTAGAGCTATGATAGAAGCAGCTTTAGAAGGAGATCTTGAAGAAGTAGCATACACTAAACATCCAATTTTTGGTCTTGAAATGCCAATAGAATGTGATAATGTTCCTTCAGAAATTCTTAATCCAAGACAAACATGGGCAGATAAAGATGCTTATGATGCAAAAGCCTTGGAGCTTGCAAACTCTTTTAAGAAGAATTTTATGAAGTTTGAAGAAAATGCCAATCAGGAAATTCTTTCTGGAGGGCCAGTGATCTAAAACTTAATTTTAGTTTATATAAAAAGCCGATACTTTGTAAAAAGTATCGGCTTTTCTAATTAAATAAAGAAGGTACTCTTTATTTCTTATTTACTTCCTTGATATATTTCTGTAATGCCATGGTCATAGATGGAGTTTCTGGCGTTGGTGCCTGAATATTTACTATTAAACCATGTTCTTTTGCTGCTTTCACGGTAGTATTTCCAAAAACGGCAATCTTAGTATCCTTTTGCTCAAAGTCTGGAAAATTCTCAAAAAGAGAAACAATTCCACTTGGACTAAAGAAAACTAAAATATCATAATAAACATCTCTAAGGTGAGAAAGGTCACTAACAACAGTTTTATAAAAAACTCCTTGTTGCCAATCTACCCCAAGTTTATTCAGAGTTTTAGGGATGTCTGGTTTTAGCATGTCTGATGCAGGCAGCAAGAATTTTTCATTTTTATACTTCTTGATATAAGGAGCTAATTCTGAAAATGTTCTTTTACCAACATAAATCTTACGTTTACGGTAAACAACATATTTCTGAAGATAATAGGCTACAGCTTCACTCAAGCAAAAATATTTAAGAGTGTCTGGCACCTTAAATCTCATCTCCTCTGCAATTCTAAAATAGTGATCTACGGCATTACGGCTAGTTAAAATAATAGCAGAGTATTTGGTAAGATCAATCTTTTGTTGACGTACATCTTTAGATGGAACTCCTTCTACGTGTATAAACGGTATGAAATCAATTTTTACTCGTTGCTTTTCTTCCAGCTCAAAATAAGGGGAATTCTCTACTTTAGGCTCTGGCTGAGAAATTAAAATTGTTTTCACTTTCATATGTTACTGATTTTTAGAAACCTTAGGTCAATGTAATAAGCTTATACAAAATAATGTAAGGGGTTATTTCGAGAGCGCAAAGGTACAAAATAAAATAGAACCAATTGCGAGTAGCAATATTCATATTTTTTTGTATTACTCTAGAATAACTAAAGATAATGGTGATTAGATAAAGCGCTGCAATAGTGTAAAATACCCACGGCTGTGGGTTTTGAGAGTAAACCAGAATTATGGATACGGGAAATAGAAACAGGGATATGAAATTTCTATAAGTATGCTTCTGATAAAGATAGGTATCTATGGTCTCATCAATATCAAATACGTTAGCAATAATTTTTTCTACGGTAATCTTTAAAAGCACAAAAAAACTATAAGCCGTAATAATTCTAAGCAAGATAACTCCAGAGTTATTCTCTATTCCTATAAAATATCGGTATAGTACATATAGAAACACAGAGATGCTTAAAATGTGCGAAATAAGCATGATTACATTAAAGCCGAACATGGCTTTATATTCCTTAGATTTTATCACTAAAAATTTACCCGAGGTAATTAAAGACGTAAAGTCTTCAAACCTGTAGGGGAACATTTTTCTGGCAAGTACTAATAAAACAAGTACCAACAAAATAATAAGCGTAAGTAAATCGTTTGAGGTACTGTATCTTTCTATGGCTTCCAAATAAAAAGTTTTTACAAAGGTATGATTAATAGGGTTAAAAGTTCAATGTAAATTGAAGTAGCTGTGCACAAAAATAGTTACATTTGGACAAAATTTTGAGCATGTCTAATGGGATAATTATTATACCCACTTACAATGAAATTGAGAATATAGAACGACTGATTAGGAATATATTTTCTTTACAGCGTAAATTTCACATATTGGTGGTAGATGATAACTCTCCAGATAGAACTGCAGATAAGGTTAAAGCGCTGCAAACAGAGTATTTTGGAGCTCTCTTTCTAGAGGAAAGGGAAGGAAAATTAGGTTTAGGTACCGCGTATATTCATGGCTTTAAATGGGCTTTGCAGCGGGATTATGAGTACATTTTTGAAATGGATGCCGATTTTTCGCATAATCCAAATGATCTTATAAGACTTTATAATACCTGTGCAAAAAATGGTGCAGACCTGGCAATAGGTTCCAGATATGTAACCGGGGTAAATGTAATAAACTGGCCCATGGCAAGAGTGTTACTTTCATGGTTAGCCTCAAAATATGTGCAATGGGTAACTGGTATGGATATTCATGATACCACAGCCGGATTTGTTTGTTATAAAAGAAAAGTGCTGGAAAGCATTAATTTGAATAAAATACAATTTGTGGGCTATGCATTTCAGATAGAAATGAAATTCAAAGCTTACTTGTTAAAGTTTGACATCAGGGAAGTTCCAGTTATCTTTACCGACAGAACCAACGGAACTTCCAAAATGAGCAGCGGAATTATATCTGAAGCTGTGTTTGGGGTAATTAATATGAAATTTAAAAGTCTTTTCAATAGGGCAGAAAAATAATGAAGAAGGTTTTAATTAAGAATGCGCGCATCGTTAACGAAGGAGAAATTAAGGAAGGCGACGTTTATATTGTAGATGGAATTATAGCTGAGATAGCAGATAGCATTAGTGCTAAATCTCCAGATGTAAATATTATAGATGCGGAAGGAAATTATCTTTTTCCTGGAATTATAGATGATCAGGTACATTTTAGAGAACCTGGTCTTACTCACAAAGAAACTATAGAATTTGGGTCTCGTGCTGCTGTTGCGGGAGGTATTACCTCTTTTATAGAAATGCCTAATACCATTCCGCAAACAACAACTATTGAGGAATTGAATGCAAAATTTGCACTTGCCAAGAAAACTTCTTACGCCAATTATTCTTTTATGTTTGGGGGAACAAATGATAATTTAGAAGAAATTCTTAAAGTAGATCCTAAAACTACCGCGGCTCTAAAATTATTTTTAGGTTCTTCTACCGGAAATATGCTGGTAGATAATCCTAAGGTATTAGAAGAGATTTTCACAAAATCACCTTTAATGATCGCGGTGCATTGTGAAGATGAAGAAACTATTCAGAAGAATCTTGCAGAATGTGTAGAAAGATACGGAGATGATATTCCAATAGAATTACATCCCGAAAATAAGAAGTGAAGAAGCATGTTATCTGTCTTCTTCAAGAGCAGTTGCTTTAGCGAAGAAAACAGGAGCGAGATTGCATGTTTTTCATTTATCTACGGCTAAAGAGCTTTCACTTTTTGACAATAAAAAGCCTTTAAAAGATAAAAAGATAACGGCAGAAGTTTGTATTCATCACCTTTGGTTTAATGATTCAGATTATCAGAAAAAAGGAACCTATATCAAGTGGAATCCAGCTGTAAAAACAAAAGAAGATCAAGAGGCACTTCTACAGGCGGTAATAGATAATCGTATAGATGTAATTGCTACAGATCATGCTCCGCATACAAAAGAAGAAAAGAAGAATGTTTATACCAAGGCGCCAAGTGGTGGACCTTTAGTACAACATGCACTTCCGGCAATGCTTCAAATGTATCACCAGGAAAAGATCAGTTTAGAGAAGATTGTAGAAAAAATGTGTCACAATCCTGCGATACTTTTTCAAATAGAAAAACGCGGATTTATAAGAGAAGGGTATAAGGCAGATTTGGTGTTGGTAGATCTTAATTCTCCATGGGCCGTTCAGCCAAACAATATTCTTTATAAATGTGGATGGTCTCCTTTTGAAGGTGTAACCTTTAAATCTAGAGTTACTCATACGTTTGTAAATGGAAAACTGGTATATAAGAATTTCCAGGTTCTTCCATTCTCTGAAGGAGCAGAACAATTAACTTTTGATAGAAAATAAGATGAAATATCTGGTTTTGATATTTGCTTTGCTTTTGGTTTCCTGCCAGAGTGTTGAGAAAATGAAAAAACCAGATAATTTAATTTCTGAAGAGAAAATGGTGGTAGTGCTTACCGACCTTGTTCTTTTAAATTCAGCTAAAAACTATAACAGACGTATTCTTGAAGAGACCGGAATAAAAATCAATCCCTACCTTTATGAAAAGCACGGGATAGACAGTCTTCAATTGGCAGAGAGCACCCAATATTATGCTGATAATGCTGAAAAACTGGATAAGATCTATAGAACTGTAAAAGATAGTTTAGAAGCTAGAAAAAACTCTCTGGAAAAAATTAGAGATGAAGCAGCCAGAATTAAAGATTCTATTAGAGAGGCAGATGTAAAGGCTTTGCAAGATTCTTTAAATGAGAAGGATAAGGCTATAGATACTGTGATAAAAAAGAAATATTTTAATCAGAAGGTGCCAAAAACACTGAAGTTATCTCAAAAAAGAGACAGCATCTTATAATTTAAGGGTTTTTATCTTTTAAATAGAATCTTCCTGTTTCCTCAATTACTTCCTGAATTGGAGTGTATTTAAAATCTAATTCATTTTTGCTTTTGCCATTTTCATAATAGGTGGCTTCAAATAATGACTTGTGATCTCGGCTTGTTAATTGCTTTTTCGTTCCAAATAAAGTGCTTCCTATACTCTGAAAAATCCATCCCACAGTGATCATCCAGGGTTTAAATTCTTTTTTAGGTGCCGATTTTTTTATACTTTTGGCTACAAGATCGAGTACAGCTCTAAAACTTAAATTTTCTGAAACAGCTATAAATTGTTCATTAATAAGGTTAGAGTTCATGGCTTTTAAGCTAAGCTCCACCACATCTTTAACTCCAACAAATCCTGTGATCTTTGGGAAATGATAATTCAAGCCTTTATCAATTCTTGTAAATAATAATCCGCTGGCAGCATCCCAAAATCCGGGCCCAATAATAACGCCGGGATTGATAATTATTACCGGCAAACCTTCCTGGGATGCTCTCCAGACTTCAATTTCAGCACCATGTTTAGAAATAGCATAATCTGAATGATATTTTTCGGGATACCAGGTGAAATTTTCTGAAATCTTAGACTCCCCTAATTCAAGATCTAGCGTAGCAATAGAGCTTATATAACACAATTTTTCAATTTTAAAAGCAATAGCAAGATTCACAATATTGGCAGTTCCATCAATATTAATCTTTCTAAGTTCTTTAGATTTAGAAGTGTCAAAAGAAATCATTGCGGCACAATGATATACTTGAGTTATGCCATTAAAGGCTTTGGTAAGTTCTGGAATATCATTTAGATCTGCTTCTACCCATTCTATTTGATCGATAAAATTTAGAAGCTTCTGAAGGTTCATGATAATAAGAGAAAATCTTTTCTACAGCGTTTAGATCACTGTCTTTTCTATGCGTAGCTCTTACTTTATTGCCAGATTCTAGCAATTTTAATAGCAAGTGAGATCCTACCAATCCTGTTCCTCCGGTAACTAAAATCATGAGGTAAATATAGCTATTTCAATTTAGGAAAAAACGTAGTTTATGGTATCTTTACGGCTGTTTTAGTACAAAAATTTATGATGATTAAGAATTTTGTTGAAGAACTTACTTGGAGGGGAATGCTTCACGATACCATGCCCGGAGCAGAAGAACACTTAAATCAAACTATGAGATCTGCATATATAGGATTTGATCCTACTGCAGATTCATTACATATAGGAAACCTGGTACCAATCATGTTATTGGCACATTTTCAAAGATGCGGACATAAACCTTTTGCTTTGGTGGGAGGAGCTACGGGAATGATTGGGGATCCTTCCGGGAAATCTAATGAACGTAATCTTTTGGATGAAAATACTTTAAGACACAATCAGGAGTGTGTAAGAAAGCAATTATCTCAATTTTTAGATTTTTCATCTGGAGCAAAGAATGAAGCTTCATTGGTGAATAATTACGATTGGATGAAGAATATTTCTTTCTTAGAATTTATTCGTGATGTTGGAAAACATATCACTGTAAATTATATGATGGCTAAAGATTCTGTGAAAAATAGAATTTCTGGTGAAGCTACCGAAGGAATGTCATTTACAGAATTTACCTATCAGTTAGTGCAAGGATATGATTTCTTGCATTTATATAAGAACAAAGATTGTACCCTGCAAATGGGAGGGAGCGACCAATGGGGAAATATCACCACCGGAACTGAGCTTATTAGACGAGTTGCTGGCGGAAAAGGTTTTGCATTAACCTGCCCATTAATCACTAAGAGTGATGGAAGCAAATTCGGAAAAAGTGAAGGTGGAAATATCTGGTTGGATGCTAATAGAACTTCGCCTTATAAATTCTACCAATATTGGTTGAATACCAGTGATGAAGATGCTGAAAAATACATTAAGATCTTTACGTTCTTAGATCAGGAAACTATAGAGAATTTGGTTAAAGAGCACAAAGAAACTCCACATTTAAGATTGCTTCAAAAGAGATTGGCAGAAGAAGTTACCGTTACGGTACATAGTCAGGAAGAGTTGGAGAATGCTGTAAAAGCTTCTGAAGTTCTCTTCGGAAAAAGTACTGCAGACGATCTTAAGAAGTTGAATGAATCTACCTTTTTAGATGTTTTTGAAGGGGTGCCACAAGCTGAAATAGCTCGCGCAGATATTGATGCAGGTTTAGATATGATTGCAGCCTTGTCTGCTAAGACAGATTTCCTGAAATCTAATGGGGAAGCACGAAGAGCTTTAAAAGAAAATTCTGTTTCTGTAAATAAAGAAAAAGTAGGTGAAGATTATATGATCTCGGCTTCAGATCTTATTAATGATAAGTATGTTATTATCAATAAAGGAAAGAAGAATACGTATATTCTTAGGAGTTGTATAAATTACAAAACCCCTTTAATCGAGAGATCTAAAGGGGTTTGCAACTAACTAACCAATCTAATATGAAAAAACTTCATTTAGCTGTAAACAAAAACCTAACCAAAAATTATGTTTACAGTTATTAGTTCGAAGAAATTTCAAATTAATTACAGTATTAACAAAATAATAACGACTTTTTTCTGTGGCAAATTGCCCGTGCTTTAAAAGATTTATAGCACCATTAAGTTACAGCCCCTAATGTCACTATTATCAAACCTTCCGAGGATTTCTACAGCTCCATTTTTTTTAATCTTGCCAAGGTCTTGAGTAGCAATAAAAGAACAGGAATTTACATTAGCCAGATCAATCACATTTATTCCTCCAGTTTTTCCTTCAGCTAAATAAGTCAAAGCATCCTCCGGATCGCGAATTAAGATCTTCATCCAAGGTGGACATTCAAAAACTCCGTTTCCATTAGAATAGGCTTGAGATAATAATTCTGTCATTCCATATTCACTGTGAATAGCAGCTACGCCAAAACCTTCAGAAAGAATTTTGTGTAGTTCCTCACGTATCATTTCTTTTCTTCTTCCTTTCATTCCCCCAGTTTCCATTACAATGGTGTTTTTAAGGCTGAATTTAAAATTCTCCACAAGATCTAATAAGGCAAAAGAAACTCCTATGAGCAATACTTTCTGGCCGGAATTCTCCAATGTTATAAGGTGCTGTTTTAATTCTTCTAAATTATCCAGATAAAATCCGCTTTTAGGATGTTTGCTGGCTTTAATTAAGTGGTCTGCCATATATATTAAAGAAGATCCATCTCGCTCTAAATAGGAGGGGAGCAAAGCTAGAACCGTATAATCTTCTATATTACCATAGAAAGCATGAAAAGCCTTAAAAAAACTCTCTTCATAAATTGAAAGATCTGTAATATGATGTTTACTTGTATTGCTTCCAGTAGTTCCGCTACTGGTAAAGGTCTTTTGAATTTTTTCTTTTGAAGAAAGTACCGTTTCAGATTTGAAGAAATTTATAGGTAAAAAAGGGATTTGATCTATCTCTTTCACCGCTTTAGGATCTGTATTTAAGAGCTTACAGAATTTTTGATAAACCGGATTGTTTTCAAACTGGTAATTGAAAACTTCCAGAGTCACTTTTTTAAAATCTTCATTAGAAGCTATAGAGAAAATTCTGTTCTTATTCATTTGCCTATTTTCACAAGGCTACAAAGGTAGAAATAAAAAAAGCTTCCAAAGAGGAAGCTTTATGAGTTATATAGAAATGTGATTACCTGACTACTAATTTTCTTGTAGCCTGTTCATCACCTTCTTTTATTTTTAAGATATAAATTCCAGGAGTAAGTTCTGATACATCTAATTCTCTCCCGTTTAAACGGGCAATTAGAACCTTTTTACCTAAAACATTGTAGATTTCTATCTCTTTTGTAAAGTTATTATCTGAAGTGATATAAACTTTACTTCCGGTAACTGGGTTTGGATAAATAGAAAGGCCAGCAATTGGTTTTTCTTGCGAATACGCAGGAACATTAGTGCTTTGAGCTGATGTCAGGTTACTGAACAGCAAGAAGCAAACCAATAAAAAGCTAAAAATGTAATGCTGTTTCATACTTTTAGGGTGTGGTTAATACAAACTTACAATATTTATTCCAAAAATGATACCAACTTATTGTGTGGATAGTGTTAAAATATGTAGTTAAAAATGCTAATTTTTTTAAAGTAAAAAAAGCGGGCTTTTTAGCCCGCTTTTAAAATTCAAATTATGTATTGCAAATTACTATAATCTTGCATCTATCCAGTTCCAACCAGAGATGTCTACTTTTGTTCCTAAAGAATAATTAGCATCTAATACCGCGCTAACTCCTTCAATTTTTATGTTAGATAATGCACCGCTATCTTTCATATCGATATTAGTATCATAACCTTCTAAATATAGATTGGTAAGAGATGCTCCAGATTCTTTTTTGAACTGTAAAGCAATTCCACCGGTAGTAGAAATAGCTGTAAAGTTTACAAGTTTTGGATCATTATTAAGTCCGTCTCCTTCAACTGCTGTAGAAAAACCATCAATGGTATGTTTCACATAAACATTGGTAACAGTTCCGCTCCAACCTTCAGTCCAGTCTACGGCATCATCTTCATTATTTTCAAAGTAAAGATTTGTTGCAGAAACTGTTCCTCCAAAGAATTCAACTCCATCATCAGATCCATTAATTACTGCAATATTTTCAACTACTGTTCCAGAACCTACAGAGTAAAATGAAACTCCGTTGTATTGAGATTCAGCATTAATTTGAGCTCCAGTTCCAATAATTACCAGGTTCTTAATACTTCCAGAACTATCTGTATTATCTGTTCCTCCATACACAAATCCACCAACTTCTGCGGTAGCATTTACACCTTCTGTAGTTACAGCTTTACCAACAATAGTAAGTCCACCCCAGTCACCTGGCTGTGCATTTACAGAAGACATAATTACAGGATTAGCTTCGGTTCCCTGAATGTCTATTTCTCCACCTTTAAGCACCGCGATGTAAACATCTGTTCCACCATCTCTAGCAGTAATTTTTGTTCCTGCAGGAATAGTAAGTTTTGCTCCATCTTGAACGATATAAGATGAGGTTAACTCATAAGCCACATTAGCATCTAAAGTAACATCTCCAGTAACTGTTCCTTGAAGAATAGTTGCATCTACGCTAGCTCTGTTGTTAATCCAGTCAAAAGAATCTGCATCTACAGTTGCAGGGGCAGTATAAGTAAGTTCTGGGTTGGCAACTTCACCATCTAATATAACATTGCTCAACGCTCCAAAATCTTTCATATCTACAGAAGTGTCATATCCTGTAAGAGAAAGACCTGTAATGGTTGCTCCAGATTCTTTTTTGAATTGTAAAGCAATTCCACCTGTAGTAGATACAGAAGTAAAGTTAATAAGCTTAGGATTGTTATTAAGTCCATCTGCCTCTACAGCTGTAGAAAACCCTTCAATAGTATGAAGAGAGTAAGCGTTGGTTACAGATCCGCTCCATCCTTCTGTCCAATCAACAGCGTCATCTTCGTTATTTTCTAAATAAAGGTTAGTGATAGATACTGTACCTCCAAAGAATTCAACTCCATCATCTGCTCCATTAATAAGCGCAACGTTGTTGATAGAAGTTCCAGAACCAACAGAATATAATGTTAAACCATTGTATTGAGATTCCGCATTAATTTGAGCTCCAGCCCCTTCAATTACTAGATAGTTTATAGAACCAGAATTATCTGTATTGTCTGTACCTCCATAGATAAATCCACCTACTTCGGCTTTTGCTCCTACACCTTCTGTAGTTACAGCTTCTCCTAATAACAATAATCCTCCCCAATCTCCAGGAGCCGCATTTACAGAGGTCATAATTACAGGATTGCTACGTGTTCCATTTACTGCAATTTGCGCTCCTTGTTGAATAGCGATGTAAACTTCGGTTCCTGCATCTGCAGTAATTTTAGTTCCCGCAGGAATCGTTAAAGTTGCACCCGATAGAACATTTAATTGTCCTGTTAATTTGTAAGAAATAGAAGGATCTAGAGTCATGTCTGATTCTACATTTCCTTTTAAATCATTGCTTACCGGAGTTGGATTTGTTCCTCCATCCGGATCGATGATATTGCTATCATCTGTACTACAGCTTGTAAATGCAAGTCCGCAAGCTAAAGCGAAAAGAACTGAAAAACTTCTGAATGTTTTTTTCATGGTTTTTAAAATTTGATTAAATATTTAGTGGTTAATAATAGACAAGTGGTTAGATGTCTTAGAAGCTATACTTAACTCCCAATTTGAAAACGCTTCCTGTGGTGTAAGATCTTACCGTTTGGGTGGTCTCTACTCCTGTAGTACTAGGTTTTACGTTTTGAGTTCTTTTAATTTCCGGATTAAGCAAGTTTTTACCGCTTAATGAGATATTAAAATGTTCTCCCAGGTCTTTAGAAAGGTTAGCATCAAGGCTAACAAATCCTTTTTCTATAATGGCATCATTGTAAAATGTTTCACTTTCTGTTTGAATTTCCGGAGCTCCTAATGCATAGATCTTATCTGAAGCATAGTTTGCGGTTAAGCTGGCATTGAATTCATTTTCTTTATTATCTGAAAAGTTTAAAGAAGAATTCAAGATCCAATCTGAAGCCCCTTGTAATCCGGTTTCAGTTAAACCTTTATATCTAAAAGTTCTTATAAAGTTTCCATTAGCATCCACAGTTTCTTTAAGGTCTTGTGTATGCCACATTTTTGAAGCGTTAAAAGTAAGATCAAGATCAACATCAGATTGAATAAGTCCCATTCTGGTTTCTAATTCTAATCCGTAGATCTCAGCTTTTTCCCCAGAGTTGAAGAAAGAGAAGATTCCTGCAGAACCTCTATCTTGTACTTTGTTAATAGGGTCTTGAATTTGCTTATAGAATCCTGTTACAGAGATAAGCTCTTTTGCGGTAGGGAAGAATTCGTATTTAAGGTCTAAGTTGAAGTTGGTAGAAGCTTGTAAATCTGGATTACCTCTAATAACCTGTCCTGTTTGAGAAACATATTCAAAAGGAGCAAATTCTTTAAATTCTGGTAAAGTTAAGGTCTTGCTGGTTGCCAATCTTAAGTTGGTCTTCTCGTTCAAGGCATAACGTACATTTAAACTTGGATAGAAATTATCTTTTGCAATTTCAGATCTACCAATACGTCCCGGAATGTTACCTACATTATAAACCGTATATAAATTGTCATTTTGGTAACGAACTCCTAAATCAATATTAAATTTGTTGATATCATAATTTGCGCTAACAAATCCAGCTGCAGATTCTAAAGTTGCTGCATAGCGGTCTGGTTGTAATCTATTGATGATTAATGAACCATTGTTGAAATTTGTTGGGGTAAAAATTTCTGAAATATTATCTATAGAACTTGGATTTAGCAAGTTAGTAGAACGCTCTTCTACTCCTAAGAATTGAGATACAAAATCTCTTTGTTTGTTTCTATAGTTTCCTCCTAAGTGTAACACTTAATTTTTTTGAGTCTTCGTTAATCAAGGTCAGTTTATCTGAAAGCATTCCGTTGAATTCTTCATCATTAATGGCTTGCCCAGATTTTCTTTGTTGAAAACCTCCGGTTCTACCTAGCTGAACCAAATTCTCATCAAAGTTCACTTCGTTTCTAATTCTGTTAGGCTCATCGGCATCAACTCTGTTGTATCCAATTGCCCAGTCCAGTTCATTCTTTTCAGTAATATTATGATTACCTGCCAGTTGATTGATCCATAGACGAGTTTGTTTGATGTTCTGGTCTCTTATAAATTGAGAAAGACCTTCGCTTGGAGCAGTTTCTTCAAAGATGGTTGCCTGTCCGTTTCTACCTCCTTCATAAACTTCATCTGTAAGTTTATTAATGAAAAGGCTGGTAGCGGTCACCTTATTGTTATCATTAAATCTATAAGTAAGCGTAGCTAAACCTGTGGTGTTTACAGATTTTGAAAATATCTCGGCATCTTTAATAGAGTCGTTGATAAAGTTGGCTCTAAATTCTCTAAAAACTCCTTTCTTATATTCGAAATTGGTAGTTTGAGACCCAGATAAGAAAACATCTAATTTCTCTCCAATTCTTTTTCCTCCGCTTATAGAATATCCTGTATTCACCGGTAGATTTACTATTTCCGGGCTCCAGCTTTGGTTGATTATTGATTCTCTTGGAGAAAGTTTTTTAGAGTAAAATCCTAAAGTGATGTCATCTGAATTTGGAGAAACTTTAAAGTTATTTCCAACTCCGCTTTGAATTGCATTGGTATTGATACCTGCTTCAACCCCAAGAGTTAATTCTTCAGATCCTGTTAAACCTCTAGAACTAATATCTATATTTCCTGAAGCTTGATCTGCAGAACTTGAAGTTGCATATGTTTTACTGATGCTTACATTTTGAATTACCTTGGTTGGGAATAAGCCAAGATCTATATTTTTACGTTCTACATCATCTGAAGGGATTGGAAGTCCGTTCATGGTAGTGTATAAGTAACGGTCTCCTAATCCACGTACAAAAATATCTCCTGAAGCCTGACTAGATGTAACTCCAGATATTTTAGTAGTTGCAGCTGCAGCATCAGAAACACCCATTTTGGCTAATTCTTGCGCTCCAATGCTTTCTTTTATCTCTACAGCTCCTTTTTGTTCTAAAAGTAAAGCAACTTCAGAATCTCTTCTGGAAACAGTTTTTATCACTACTTCATCTAAAGAGGCTGCACTTGCTCCTAATTCTGTATTTACTTCTGTTACTTTCCCAGCAACAACAGTAACATTTGGTACGTCTAAAGTTTCATACCCAATAAAGCTAAAACTTACCGTATAAGTTCCAGGGGCTAGGTTTTCTAATACATATAATCCGTCAAAATCTGAAGTAGTACCTGTAGAAGTTCCTTTTATAATAACATTTGCAAAAGGAAGCGGTTCCCCACTCATTTCCTTATCAGAAAGTTTACCTGCAATAGAGCCGGTAGTAGCCGGTTCTTGAGCTTGCATGATTCCTATAAATAAAAAGGCGATAACTAATAAAAAATTCTTCATTTAATTCTGTTTATTTCTATGCTGCAAATTAACGTGCTTAATCCCGTTCGAAACTTACCTTAACTTTAACATTGGGTTAATGCGAGGGGCTGGAATGTTATCTTAAAGTTTATAAAAGACTACATTTATAGGAATGAGAAATTTTCCAATTTTCCAATTTGATTTGTAATACATAAATTTCATGGCGGTTAAGAGCCAATTTGAGGAGTAATGATTGTTAACTGATTGTTATGTCTTCAAAAAAATGCTATAATTCGTCAAATCAATAATATGTTTACTTTTGTATAGAACTGATCTTAAAATACCTCTATGAAGAAAAAAGATATTACTATTCTGTTGGTTGATGACGAACCGGATATATTGGAAATTGTTGGGTACAATCTTTCTTCTGAAGGTTATACTGTTATAACTGCAGAAAATGGAGTTCAGGCAGTAAAACTTGCCAAAAAGAAAAAGCCGCATCTAATAATATTAGATGTTATGATGCCGGAGATGGATGGAATAGAGGCTTGTGAGCAAATTAGAAAGATCCCGGAACTTGGGAGAAACCATTATTACCTTTCTTACTGCAAGAGGGGAAGATTATTCTCAAATGGCAGGATTTGATGCCGGTGCAGACGATTATATTACCAAGCCTATTAAACCAAAAGTTTTGGTGAGCAAGGTAAAAGCACTTCTTAGAAGATTTAAAGAATCAGAATCTACTTCTAATATTGTTAAGATTGGAAACCTGGTTATAAATAGAGATGAATACAAGATCGTAAAAGATGATGTAGAGCTTATCTTACCAAGAAAAGAATTTGAATTGTTGTCTTTACTAGCTTCAAAACCCGGAAAAGTTTTTAAAAGAGAAGAAATTTTAGATAAAGTTTGGGGGAATGAAGTAGTTGTTGGCGGAAGAACTATAGACGTTCACATTAGAAAGCTGCGAGAAAAGATTGGAGATGAAAGTTTTAAAACCGTAAAAGGGGTAGGTTATAAGTTTGTAATTTAATGTCGAAAAACTTTAAGAGATCATATAAGTTTGCGATAAAAACTTCGCTTTACATTACTATTTTTTTAATGCTCCTTATGAGCGTTTTCTTATATATCATGCACGACTTCCAGTTAGTGCCGGTATTATTTTTTGCGGGAGCGTGTTACCTGTTTTCCTTTTTCATCATTCAATATAGAGTAGAGAATTTTATCTATAAGAGAGTAAAGAAGATCTATGATAATGTTACTCTTTTAGAGGCATCTACTTTAAGGCCAAATCAGATCACTACAGATATGGCAACTCTTACCAAAGAAGTAGAAAAATTTGCCGAAGATAAAAAACTGGAGATCGAAACTTTAAAAATTCGAGAGACCTATAGAAAAGAATTTATGGGAAATGTTTCTCATGAATTAAAAACTCCACTTTTTACCGTTCAAGGTTATATACTTACGCTTTTAGATGGCGCTCATAAAGATAAAGTAATTCGTAAAAAATACCTGGAACGTGCCAGTAAAGGGGTAGAAAGACTTATCTATATTGTAAAAGATCTGGACATGATCACCAAATTAGAAACCGGGGATCTGCATTTACATATAGAGAATTTCAACATTGTAGAGCTTGTTCAAAATTCCTTCGATTTGTTGGAGATGAAGGCTGCTAAGAAGAATATCACCCTTACTTTTGATATTGAATATGAAAAACCTATTTGGGTATATGCAGATAAAGAGCGCATCCAACAGGTAATCACCAATTTAGTGGTGAACTCTATTAAATATGGTAAAAAAGGCGGAACTACAGAGATTAGCGTAGAGAATCTTATCAAGAACAAGGTAATTGTAAGAGTTACAGATAATGGAGAGGGAATTGAAAAAGCTAATATCCCAAGGCTTTTTGAAAGATTTTATCGTGTAGATAAAAGTGGATCCAGAAAAGAAGGAGGTTCTGGGTTAGGACTGTCTATTGTAAAACACATTATTGAAGCTCATAACGAGAAGATCTATGTGGAAAGTGTTTTTGGAGTAGGAAGTGAATTCTCATTCACGCTTGAAAAGAGTAAAGAGGCTACTAAGATCATTGCCGCTGTTAAAACCGATTAGTCCTTTATACTCATTCTTGTTTTTAAGCATTTTTAAGCTGAAGTTCTTCTGACTGCAACTATCCGCGACTTTTAATTCTTTTAATCGCTTAGCTAAATATTCCTGTTCCGGCTGCCCGGGAGTTGGAATAAAAAAAGCTTTTTTGCCAAGTTTTGCCAGATCTAAAAGAGTGGTATAGCCAGATCGTGCGATCACTAATTCCGCACGATTCAAGAAATCTTCTAATTCTTCAGATTGCATAAAATTATAGACGGTAAGATTTCCCGTTTTGGTTATTCTCTGTTCTTTTTCTATAATTCCTCTAATTAGTACCACATTACCAGTAGAAGAATAGAATTCCTTTATAAGTTTAGATTCCAGCATACTTCGTTGAGGTTCTGGTCCAGATAAAATGATAAGAATATCGAATGTTTTTTCTAATTCCTGTTTTGTAAATCGACTTAATATTCCCAAGTATTTTATTTTGAATTTTGAACTTTGAAGATGTCCTAAAAGTCCGCTGAGATTATTGTTTTCTTCGAGATCCGGAACCCAGCATTCATCAAATTTCTGGATATATTTCTGCTGAATCTTACTGCTAATAAGGCTTGTGGCGCCAGATAAAACATTCAACTGATGGGTTATAAAAACTGAAGGAATCAATTTAGAATACACGCCCCACCTGTTATCTGAAATTATACCATCTAATTTTTGAGATTTTATAAGTGCTTTAGTAACTCTATTTTCTTCAGAAATAGTTTTTAAAATATGTGGGGTTTGAAGTAATATTTTTAAACTAAAAAAAGAGCTCCTCTTGGCATAATTTATATTGTAAGAAGGGAGTTCATAAGCTTTTAAGATGAGGAAATTCTTTTTTTAATAATTCCAGTGCCACCCCATCTGAAGCCAGTAAAACTTCAAAATTCTGAGTTTGTAATTCCTTGATAATAGGGATACTTCTTGTTGCATGACCCAGCCCCCAATTTAGAATCGCTACTAATATCCTTTTCTTGGCCATACACAAATATAGAAAAGACTTTAAGCTTTTTTAAGATGGGACTTATCAGAAATAGAATCTGTAAAAAGGTTTTTTGGGATGGTCTCCTCGATTTTAGCTAATTTTGCCAAAATATTTATTAAAAGTGGGGAGTAAAAATAAACTCAAAAGATTCAGAGAGAACGAGCAGTTTTCTAATGTTATTCAGCCTTCGAGAGAAGAGATCACAGATGCTACTTTTCCTTTAAAGGGAAATTGGAATGCAGATTTCTTTAAAAATGATAATCCAATAGTGTTGGAATTAGGATGTGGAAAAGGGGAGTATAGTGTAGCATTAGCGCAAACTTATCCAGATAAAAACTTTATAGGAATAGATATAAAAGGAGCGCGATTTTGGAGAGGTGCCAAGACTGCTTTGGAGGAAGATCTTCATAATGTTGGTTTTATAAGAACTCAAATAGAACTTATAGATCAGCTTTTTGAAGAAAATGAAGTAGATGAAATTTGGATCACCTTTCCCGATCCACAAATAAAATATAAGAGAACCAAACATAGATTGACCAATACAGAATTTCTTCAGAAGTATAAACAGATCTTAAAACCTGAAGGCATGGTTAATTTAAAAACAGATTCTGAGTTTATGCATGGGTATACGTTAGGTCTTCTTCATGGGGAAGGTCATGAGATTATTCAGGCAAATCATGATGTTTATAAAAATGTATATTCACCAAAGGAAGTGGTTGGTATACAAACTTTCTATGAAAAACAGTATCTTGAGCAAGGTAAGCCAATTACTTATATTCAATTTAAGATAAAATAGCACTTTGGAGGAAACAAAAATTTTCCTGATTACTTATTTTGCTGCACTTCTAGGGGTTATCCCTCCGGGGCTTGTAAATATGACCGTTGCTAAAACCTGTTTGGAACAAGGTAAGAAAAATGGCTTGTATGTTGCCGCAGGAGCATCTTTTGTGGTCTTGTTTCAGGCATTGATCGCCATTTTATTAGTAAAATATATTTTTGATAATCCTTTTGTTAAGAATATTTTACTGCGCGCAGGCTTAGTGGTCTTTTTGCTACTTGCGGTATATTTTTATGTGCAGGCCAGAAGAGGCACTCACATGGAAAAACACTCAAAAAAGGCCAATACCAACAGTATTTTTAAAGGGATATTGGTAGCCATTTTAAATGTATTTCCAATTCCATTTTTCTGTGCATTAGCTGCCGGATTAAATATTGGTGGAGACGTATCATATCATATAACTTTTATCTTACTCTTCATAGTTGCAGCATCCTTAGGAACATTTACTACACTTTATTTTTATGTGCTTTCTTTTTTAAAGATCGAAGAGAAAACAGAAATGTTTAGTAAATACTCCAATTACTTTATGGCCGCCTTAATGCTGGTTTTAGTAATTATTACTTGTTTTAGAATTTTCTACTCATAAATGACTGTCGAGAAAAGTTTTTTTGAAAAAGTATATGAAGTTGTAAGGTTAATTCCTGAAGGCAGAGTAACTTCTTATGGCGCAATTGCTCGATATCTTGGAGCAGCAAAAAGCGCTAGAATGGTGGGTTACGCTATGAACAATTCTCATAATATGGAAGATATTCCTGCCCAGCGAGTGGTAAACAGAAAAGGACTACTTACAGGAAAGCATCATTTTGGTGGGACTTCTGCCATGCAACAGTTATTGGAAGCAGAAGGAATTATTATCAAAGAAAATCAAATTCAGAATTTTAGCTGAAAGATTTTGGGATCCTAACGTTGAACTTACAGCCTTATCAAGGATAAATGCTGAATTGTAAGATGTATAATTTCAACTTATAACTCCATCAATCAATTATCTGCAAATACTTCGAATTCTTAGCTTTTACTGTTATATTTGCATTTTAGAATCAGTCTACATAAGAGGCTGAAATTGAAACAAATCAGCATGAAATTAGATCGTAAAGATATACTTGCCGCTTTAGAAACTATCACAGTTTCTGGAGAAGGTAAAAATATGGTAGAGAGCGGAGCCGTTCAAAATGTAATGACCTTTGGAGATGAAGTAGTAGTAGATGTAGTTTTAACTACGCCCGCACTTCATATAAAAAAGAGAGCTGAAGTAGACATCATGAAAGCAATTCATGAAAAAGTTTATGAAAAAGCAAAAGTAAAGGTGAACATTAAAGTTGAAGCTCCAGAAAAAACTGAAATCAAGGGAAAATCTATTCCTGGAATTACCAATATTATAGCCGTAGCCTCCGGAAAAGGTGGTGTTGGAAAATCTACAGTAACAGCAAATTTGGCTGTTTCGTTAAGCAAAATGGGTTTTAAAGTAGGTGTTTTAGATGCCGATATTTATGGACCATCTATGCCGTTGATGTTTGATGTGGAAGCAGAAAGACCTCTTTCTGTAAATGTAGACGGAAAGTCTAAAATGAAACCCGTAGAAAATTATGGTGTGAAAATGCTATCTATAGGATTTTTCACAAAACCAAACCAGGCGGTAGTTTGGAGAGGGCCAATGGCAGCAAAAGCATTAAACCAAATGATTTTTGATGCAGCCTGGGGAGAATTAGATTTTATGTTGATAGATCTTCCTCCGGGAACTGGAGATATTCATTTATCTATCATGCAATCATTGCCAATTACAGGTGCTGTAATTGTAAGTACTCCGCAAAACGTAGCTTTAGCCGATGCTAAGAAAGGAGTTGCAATGTTTCAGCAAGAAAGCATCAACGTACCGGTTTTAGGAATTATAGAAAATATGGCGTATTTCACTCCTGAAGAATTGCCGGAGAATAAATACTTCATTTTTGGACAGGGTGGAGCCAGACATTTAGCAGAAGATCTTAATGTACCGTTTTTAGGAGAATTACCATTAGTGCAAAGCATAAGAGAAGCCGGAGATATTGGAAGACCTGCAGCATTGCAAACAGCTACACTTTTAGAATCAGCTTTTGAAGAGATTACCAGAAATGTAGTTCAAGAAACGGTTAATAGAAATAAAAGTATTCCTCCAACCGAAGCTATAAAAATCACTACCATGGCAGGATGTAGTGCGGTTAAAAAGAAATAGATGACTAGCGAAGAAATTAGATTGAATGTTGAAAAGGCTTTAGCCGAAATTCGTCCATTCTTACAGAGTGACGGAGGAGATATTTCCTTGGTTTCTATTGAAGACGATAAGTTGGTAAAAGTTCAGTTAGAAGGTGCTTGTGTAGGTTGTCATGTAAACCAGATGACTTTAAAGTCTGGTGTGGAAATGACCATCAAAAAATATGTGCCGCAAATAGAGCAAGTTGTAAACATTGAAAGTTAGTACACTTTATTGCTACTAACTCTCTATGCAAATTGAAAAAAATGATTAAAACAGATATTTTGATTATTGGTGCAGGTCCAACAGGACTTTTCACCGTTTTTGAAGCCGGATTATTAAAATTAAAATGCCATTTGATTGATGCTTTGCCTCAACCCGGAGGTCAATGCTCAGAGATCTATCCTAAAAAACCAATTTATGATATTCCCGGTTTTCCGGAAGTATTGGCGGGAGATCTTGTAACCAATCTAATGGAACAGATAAAGCCTTTTAGCCCGGGATTTACTTTGGGAGAAAGAGCTGAAACCCTGGAAAAACAAGAAGATGGTACTTTTGTAGTTACCTCTTCTCGTGGAACAAAACATCAAGCACCTGTGGTAGTTATTGCCGGTGGACTTGGGAGTTTTGAACCAAGAAAACCACCTATAGCATCCATTGGAAATTATGAAGATAAAGGGGTTTCTTACATTATTAGAGATCCAGAAGTATATAGAGATAAGAGCGTTGTAATTGCCGGGGGTGGAGATTCTGCTTTAGATTGGGCTATTTTTCTAGCAGATGTTGCTAAAGATGTTTCTTTGGTACATAGAAGAAATGATTTTAGAGGTGCTTTAGATTCCGTAGAAAAAGTTGAAGAATTATCTAAAATTGGAAAGATCAATCTAATTACCGAAGCTGAGGTGGTAGATCTTAAGGGTGAAGATCACCTGGATGCTGTTGTAATAAGACATAAAGGTCAGGCCTCAGATGAAGAAGTAAAACCTACAGATCATTTTATTCCTCTCTTCGGACTTTCACCTAAACTTGGGTCCAATTGGAGATTGGGGATTAGAAATTGAAAAGAATGCTATTAAGGTTGATAATACGTATGATTATCAAACCAATATTCCCGGAGTGTACGCTATTGGAGATGTAAATACCTATCCTGGAAAACTTAAATTGATACTTTGTGGTTTCCATGAAGCTGCCATTATGTGTCAAAGCGCTTATCAGAGAATCAATCCAGATAAAAAATATGTAATGAAGTATACTACCGTTAGCGGGGTAAGTGGTTTTGATGGTTCTAAGAAAGAAGCAAAACGCGAAGTTGTAAAAAGTATAAATTAAGATTAATCGCCTCATTAAATTATTACATTTGATGAGGTTCTTTTTTATAAGCATATGTCAGATATTAAAATTACGATCATAGATAGAGAAGGAGAGGCTCATCAAGTAGATGCGCCTACAGATATGAACATGAACCTTATGGAAATAGTTCGTTCATACGAATTGGCTCCAGAAGGAACTATTGGAATTTGTGGTGGTATGGCAATGTGTGCGTCTTGCCAGTGTTATATCTTGAGCAATCATGATCATGTGCTACCTGAAAAAAGTTATGAAGAAGAAGATATGTTAGATCAGGCATTTTTTGTGCAAGACAATAGCAGATTGGGATGTCAAATACATATGACCCGGGAACTGGACGGTTTAGAAGTTAAACTTGCACCAGAGTCTACCTAAAATTTTATTTAGTTTCAGAATTTTTCTAAATCATCAAAAATTCTTTTTTTCTTTACCTTGCAATCCTATCTATCGTAATTACAGGTAATGATAAGAATCTTCATAGTTCTCCTTCTATTCAATTTTACGGTCTCTGCTCAAGAGATCAGTCCGTACTTCAAAAATTACAGCAAGCAAGACTATAAAGGAGAAAATACCAATTGGGATATTTCTCAAAATTCTGAAGGTTCTATCTTTATAGCTAACGGTACCAATCTACTCACTTTTAATGGCGATTTCTGGCAGAAGTATAAGTTGCCAAATCCTTTTACCATAAGGTCTGTAGAGGTAATAAATGATACCGTATATACGGGGTCTTATCATGAGTTTGGGTATTGGATAAAGGATGCTAAGAATAGATTGAATTATACCTCTTTAAGTTCTTCTATAGATCCTGCAAATTTTGATAATGATGAGATCTGGAAGATCATTAATGTTAAGAATGATATTCTTTTTCAATCCTTCGGAAAGCTCTACATATATCATAAAAAGAGCCGTAAAATAGATATAATACCTTTTGGAAATATCTCTGCAGTGTATAGTTTCTATATAGATGATACCCTCTACATAACTACCAAAAATAATGGGCTTTACAACCTTCAAAATGAGCAGATAGAATTTATTGAATGGAGTAAACCCCTTAAGGATTATACCATCCAAAGTCTGGTACCTTTCAATCATGGATTGCTCATTGCTACCCAACTTAATGGTCTTTATTTTTATAAAGATGGGAATTTAACCAAGTGGAGATCTGCTTTAGACTCAAAATTTGAAAATATCGAGATCAATAACCTTAAGATTGTTGATGGGTTTGTGTGTATTGGGACTATTAATAATGGACTTCTGGTATTAGATGAAAATGGAAATTATAAGTACGTTTTTAATAAAAAAAATGGTTTTGAAAATAACACAGTAATAAGACAATTTGTTGATAAAGATAATAACCTATGGCTGGCCTTAGACAATGGTTTAAGCAAGATCCATCTATCTAAACAGGTATACGCTTTTAACGATAAATCTGGAGCTTTAGGCACGGTTTATTCCATATTGGCAGATAAAGAGGAGCTTATTCTGGGGTCCAATCACGGCATCTTTTACTTGAAAGATGGAAATTTAGATTTTCTAAGAGCTTCTAATGGACAGGTTTGGAATCTCACCAGGGTTGAAGATGAAATAATATGTGGACATAATAATGGGACGTTTGTTATTAAGAATGGCACCTTCAATTATCTAAATGATATTAATGGCGGGATGGATTTTGTGATGATCCCTAATTCTAATTATTATTTACAACCAAATTATACGGGTCTAGCAAGGTATCAGAAAGTAAATGGAAAATGGAATTTTAAGCGTTATGCTGAAATAGATTACCCGGTAAATAAGGCATATTTTGACGATAATGATCTTTTATGGGTAGAAACTGCTCACAATGGTATCTTTCAATATGAAATATCACCTAATAAAGAACATCTAAAACTTATTAGAAAAATTTCCGATTCTAAAGCTAAGCTCTTCGTTGTTGGAAATAATATTTATCTATCGCAAAAAGATAAAATCTTAAGCTATGATGCGGTAAATGACACTTTGTTAATAGATAAGGTTTTACAGAAGAAACTTAAACCTTTTAAAGAAGTTTCAACTTTAAATAATCACTTAGTAGTTTCTAAGAGTTCTGAAGCTTTTAGAATTGTAGATGTTTCTTCAGGAAAACATTTTAACCTTGAATGATGATCTAATATTTAGTAGAATTATAAAGAATTATAAGAGCGCTGTAGCAATTGGAGATCATGTATATGTCTATTTAGATGATGGATTTTTAAAGATATCTACAGAGTGTTCTAAATGAAAATGAAGAAGCTTCTAAGACGTATCTGGAAAAAGTATTTATAAACGGTAAGCTTACAGATCTTGAAGATAAAGATGAAATAGCTTATGATAAAAATTCAATAAGTTTTTGGTTTACAAGCAAAGATCCAGGGCCACTTTCCCTGCCTGTCTATTCTTACAAATTAGAGGGTTATGATACTTCCTGGTCTATTCCGTCCAAAACTCACTCCATTTCCTATAATAATTTACCACCTGGAGAATTCACCTTCAAGGTTAAGAACGATTCTGAGGTTGAAGAGCAGGAAATTGCTAGTTTCAGTTTTAAGGTCCTACAGCCATGGTATTTAAGAGGCTGGGCATGGGCTGCATATATCCTTATTCTTTTGTTTGTACTCTATCTGGTTCACTTGTACAATAAATTGAAATTTGGTAAGCGGAAACGAGAATATGAAAAGGAATTGGAATATGAGCAAAAACTGGTGTATACAACGTCAGAATTTTGAGAATAGTAAAATGATTACCGAACTTGAGCAAGAGAAGTTGCGCGGTAAACTGAAGGCGAAGAGCAAAGAATTAGCAACCTATGCCGCTCTAATGGCTAGAAAGGAAGATATTCTAATTGAGATGGAACGGGAGATCAATAAATCTAATATCAAAAAGGAGAATAATAAACTTTATAACAAGTTAATAGATATTAAAGACAAGCAGGTTCATACTCAAAATGAGTGGAAGCTCTTCGAAAGGAACTTTAATGAAGTTCATGAAGACTTCTTTAAAAGCTTTACAGCAAAATTATCCAACGCTAACGCCAAAAGATTTAAAACTTTGCGCCTATCTTAAAATGAATTTAAGTTCTAAAGAAATTGCACCCTTAATAGGAATTACTTTTAGAAGTGTAGAACTACATCGTTATAGGTTAAGAAAGAAATTTGATCTCTCAAAAAAGCAAAATCTTGTTAAATTTCTTATGAAAGTGTAAATATTCACCCGCGAAAACGTTGTAAATTTTTACTTTTTACCACATCAATACCACATCATTCTAGATTTTACGTCTAAAAAATACTTTATATTTTTAATTTAAAAAGCTTTAAATCAGTATCTTGTTATATGATATTAACTTGATGTGGTCAGTTATATTCTAATTTCCTCTACATACAAGTCTCTTATAGTAGTTTTGAAAGTATTCGATCTACTTTCTTAAATATCTTAAGAAATGTGGAAAGAGCATTAGACCATGATTTAAAAATTCTTAAAAATTCAGGTGTGCACATGAAAACAAAATTAACTCTAATATGCTTGTTGCTAAATTTTTTCTTTATCCAGGCACAAGCTCAAGAACGGATTATCACCGGAACGGTTTCATCACAATCTGATGGCTTACCATTGCCGGGTGTTAACGTACTTGTAAAAGGTACTTCTACAGGAACCATTACAGATTTTGATGGTAATTACTCTATTAGTGCTTCAGAAGGTAATACTCTTGTATTTAGTTTTCTGGGTTTTGAAACTAAAGAAGTGCCGGTAGGTTCCCAAAATACTATAGATGTAATATTGGGGGAAAGTGCTTCTGCCTTGGGAGAAGTAGTTCTTGTGGGATATGGTAGCACCAAGAAACAAGATGTAACCGGTGCTATAACTCGAATTAAAGCAGAAGAGATTGTAAAACAACCGGCATTAACACCAACCCAATCTTTACAAGGTAAAGCAGCAGGGGTTCAGATTATTAGTTCTGGAGCGCCGGGAAGTTCTCCTATTGTAAGAATTCGTGGGACGGGAACTGTACAAGGTGGTAGAGATCCTATTTATGTTGTGGACGGAATAATTACAGATAGAATAGATAATATAAGTAGTGAAGATATTACTTCCATAGATATCTTAAAAGATGCATCTTCTTTAGCAATTTATGGTACTCGTGGAGCTAATGGGGTTATTATAGTTACCACCAAATCTGGGAAAGCGGGTAAAATGCAAATAGATCTTTCTACTTATTATGGAATTAAAGAAGTTGCCAACAAAGTTGATATGGCAAATTCTCAAGAATATGTAGCTTATTCTAATCAGGCTTACGGTTACGAGAGATTTGGTCCAGATCAGCAATATAACACAGATTGGTTTGATGAAATTTCGCGTACTGGAACTGTTATGAATCATAATATTTCTATTAGTGGAGGAAGTGAAAAGGTTACTTCTTTTTTTAGTGCGAATTATTTTGAAGAAGAAGGTATTTTAATTGGTAACGACTATCGCCGATTGAATTTAAGAGGGAAAGCTTCTTATGATTTAACCGATAAATTAAAATTTGATCATAACATCTCTCTTTCCTTGAATAGAGTGGTGCCAAAACCGTTTTCAACTTTTACAACTGCTTACAAACAATCTCCGCTGGTACCGGTAAGATATGTAGGTGGTACTTATGATGGTAGATATGGAGTGCCGTTTGACGATTCTGGAGCCAGTTATAACAATGTTGGAAATCCGGTAGCTGCTTTAGAACTAAATGATGAAAAGCAAAAGAACCTAATTTTACAGGGAAATGTATCTGCAACTTATGATGTTACAGATTATCTTTCTGCAACTTCAAGATTTGGGATAGAAAGCGGATATGGAAAATCTTACGTTTTCACTCCAAACCTTCAGCAATTTTTATCGCAGGATCCAACCAGAGAAGTTTCAGATTTTACTTCTACCAACAGGAACACTTTAAAAGTTAGAAAAAGTGATTTTTACCACTGGGTTTTTGATGCCTTTTTGACTTTCGATAAAAGATTTGCTGATAAGCATGGCGTTAAAATAACGCTGGGAACAACAGCAGAAGAAGAGCAAAATGATTTTATAGAAGGTACCAGAAATAACGTACCAGAAAATTCAGACTTATACTCCTTGAATAATGGAGAACAAGGAACCGATGTGGTGAGTAATCAGATTTCTGACAAAAGCAGATTGCGTTCTTATTTTGCACGACTTAATTACGATTACGAAAATAAATACCTATTAACAGCAACTATTAGGAGAGACGGTTCTAGTGTGTTTGCTAATAATGATGATAAATGGGGTAATTTTCCATCTGTTGGACTTGGTTGGGTTATTTCTAATGAAGATTTCTTAAGTGGTTCCAATGTGGTTAATAATCTTAAACTAAGAGCAAGTTGGGGACAGTTAGGAAACCAAAAAATTCCGTTGAACGTACTTACTTTTAATTCAGATCTTGGATATGTAATTGGGCCAGACCAGGTGTTGGTTCCAGGTTCTACAATTACTGCAATTATTGATGAAAATGTAGGTTGGGAAGTTACAGAAGAATATGACTTAGGAGTAGAATTCGCTTTTCTTGATAATAGACTTTCTGGGGAATTTGATTACTATGACAAACTGAATACCAATGCAATTTTACCTATTAGCTTACCAGATGCGTTTGGAGCTTCAGGTATCACTTTAACCCATGCCGGAAAAATTAGAAATAAAGGGATAGAATTTTCTTTGAATTGGGAAGATCAGGTTAGTGAAGATTTTAATTATCACATTGGAGGTAATATTACCAAGAATGATAACAACCTAGAAGAGATCACCAATCCTTTTGCTTTTGAACAAAGAGGGGGAAGTTTAGGAAATGGACAGGTTACCAAAAGATTAAAAGAAGGACAGCCTTTAGGAAGTTTCTATTTATTGGAAGTTGAAGGATTTGACGAAAGAGGAGAATTTGTTTACAGAGATGTAAATGATGATGGTGCTATAGATGATAGTGACCGTCAGTTCTTTGGATCTATTCAGCCAGATCTATATTTTGGTATCAATGCCGGAATGGATTATAAGAATTGGGATTTCAATGTTCAAGGATATGGAAATTCAGGAAGCAAAGTTTATAATGGTAAAAAAGCGCAACGCTTTACCGGAGAAAATATAGAAGCTAGTGTGGCTCAAAATACTTTTAATTTTGATAATGGATCTAATATGAATCCAGCTCCTTATAATGAAATACCGTTATCTTCTACTTATTTCTTAGAAAGTGGAGATTTCTTCAGAATAAATAACATCACCCTGGGGTATACCTTACCAGACGTTATTCCCGGAGTTAAAAAGTTAAGGGTTTACGCTTTGGCTCAAAACCCATTAATCTTTAAAAAATTCACCGGATTTACACCAGAATTGCCAGGAGACGGAAATCCTTTAGGCGATGCTTCGGGTATCGAGTTGAATGCTTATCCATCTGTTAAATCCTACCTGGTAGGTGTGAATTTAAATTTTTAATAAGATCTAGTTATGAAAAAATCTATAAACATATTTATTACAGGTCTGGCAATAGTGTCTTTAACAGCTTGTAGTGATAACGAATTTCTTGATGTACAACCATCTAAAGAAACACCGGAACAAGCATTGTCCAGTCCATCTGCAGCTACAGAACTTGTGAATGCTGTCTATAATAAATTTTTATCTTTTAATGAGAGTTCTTTTTCCTGGATTGGTGTAACAAGCATCACTACAGATAATGCAGATAAAGGAAGTGATCCAGGAGATACTGGAACCGATAAAGATTTGATGGATGCCTTAACTTTTACATCCAATACCATTTCTATAAATGAAGTTTGGGAAGCTAATTATCAAGGTATAGCCAGAGCTAATCAGGCTTTACAATATCTACCAGACCTCGATATAGATGAAACTTTAAAGACTAGACTTATTGGAGAAACTAAATTCTTAAGAGCTGAATTTTATTTCAGATTGGTAAGAATGTTTGGCGGTGTACCTTTAATTCAAGGAGTGCCAGATATTCAAAATCAAGATGATATTAATGTAGCAAATACAAGGGCTTCAAAAGAAGAGATCTATGCGTTTATTATGACAGATCTTCAAGATGCGGCAGAAAGTCTACCAGTTAATTATCCAAGTTCAGACATAGGTCGCGCTACAAAAGGTGCCGCTTTAACGCTTTTAGCAAAGGTAAATATGTATCAGGAAAACTGGCAAGAAGTATATGATCTTACAAATCAAGTCATGGGTCTTGGCTATAGCTTAACTCCAGAATATGAAGACATTTGGAAAGAAATAGGAGAAAATAATTCTGAATCTATCTTTGAAATTCAGGGTAGAGGTGAAACTCCAAATAAAGGAGTAGAAGGCTATTTTGTAGTTCAAGGTGCCAGAGGTGCCGGAGGCTGGGGCTGGGGCTTCAATACTCCAACCGAAGATCTTACAAACTCTTATGAAGAAGGAGACAAAAGAAAAGATGCAACCATCATCTTTAGAGGAGAAACTCTTTGGGATGGTTTCAAGGTAGCAGAAACCGTTTCTAACCCAAGATATAATCAAAAAGCGTATGTAAGTAAAACTATGGAAAGCTTTAATGGTGCAGGATTGGGAATCTAATAAGAATGTTAGAATTCTAAGATATGCCGAAGTTCTTTTAATGAATGCAGAAGCAGCTTTAAAAGTAGGAGGAGATGCAAAGACACCACTTAATGAGGTAAGAGAGCGTGCCGGACTTGAAGGTTTAAACACAGTAACTCTAATGGATGTGTGGAAAGAACGCAGATGGGAACTTGCATTTGAGCATGACAGATTCTTTGATCTTGTGCGCCAAGGGAGAGCGGGAGAAGTTTTACGAGCTCACGGGAAGAACTTTGTAGACGGCAAGCATGAATTGTTTCCAATTCCTCAGGCACAAATAGATCTAAGTAAGGGTCAATTAACCCAAAATCCGGGTTACTAAATTGAATTTGTGAACATTGGATCAACCCTACTAAGGTCCAATGTTTTTTAAAATATTATTACAAGCTATCTACATGAAGAAAACACGAATCATATTCGCACTTATCTATATCGGAATTTTAAGTTCTGCTATGATCTCGTGTTCAAAAAATGAAGATGGTAATGGCAACACTCCAACTCCTAATCCTCCAGAACCAGGTTTACCTCAGCAGTTAACAGATGTGGAGCTAATGGATAAAGTGCAGGAGCAAACTTTTAAATATTTTTGGGACTTCGCGCATCCTGTAAGTGGGTTGGCAAGAGAAAGGTCTGATGCTAATGCCTATGGAGGAGAAGCTCCGAATATAGTTACTACCGGGGGAAGCGGATTTGGTGTAATGGCTATAATTGTTGGGGTAGAACGAAATTATATCTCCAGAGAAGAAGCTGTTGAAAGACTGAATAAAATCACCAATTTTATTTTGGATGGAGATAGATTTCATGGAGCTTTACCACATTGGTATAATGGGAATACCGGAAAGGTAAGACCATTTTTTACCGAAGATAATGGCGGCGATCTTGTAGAAACTTCCTTTATGATCCAGGGTCTTTTGGCGGCAAGACAATATTTTGATCTTGATACTTCAGAAGAAAAAACATTAAGAGATAATATCAATACCATTTGGGATGGTGTAGAATGGGATTTTTATACCAATAATAAAAAGTCATTAACCTGGCATTGGTCTCCGGAATATCAGTTTCAAATAAATCATCAAATTCAGGGGTATAATGAAGCCTTGATCACCTATGTTTTGGCAGCCTCTTCCAGAACTCATGCTATTGAGCCGGACGTTTATCATAACGGGTGGGCTTCTGGTAATAATTTTGTGAATGGAAGATTTTATTATCAAAAATGGCAATTGCCTTTAGGACCAGATTTTGGCGGGCCGTTATTCTTTGCCCATTATTCTTTCTTAGGATTAAATCCTGAAGGATTACAAGATACCTACGCCAATTATTGGGATCAGAATGTGAATCATACGCTTATCAATAGAGAATATGCGGTAAGAAATCCTAAAAGTTTTGAAGGGTATGGAGCTACCAATTGGGGGTTGACTGCAAGTGATGATAATACTGGTTATTCTGCCCATAGCCCAACTAATGATAATGGTACTATAACTCCTACTGCTGCATTGTCTTCTATGCCATATACTCCGGAAGAATCTTTAAAAGTGCTAAGACATTTTTATTATGATTTTGATGGAAAGCTTTGGGGACAATATGGATTTTATGACGCCTTTAATCAATCTGAAAATTGGTATTCTAATCAATATTTAGCTATAGATCAAGGTCCAATTATCGTAATGATAGAAAATTATAGGTCAGGATTGTTATGGGATCTTTTTATGTCTTGTCCTGAAGTGAAGCAAGGTTTAACAAAATTAGGCTTCAGCAGTCCAAATATTTAATAAAATGAAGGTCGAAGTAGCTCGATCTATATTTTGAACAATCTTTTAAGCATTAAAAAGTATAACTAACTTAAATCGTGTTGAATAATGAAAACAATTAAACTATTCCTAAGTTATATATCGCTGGGGTTATTAATGATGTTTTTCTCCTGTACAGAAGAAGATCAATTTTACCCGTCTATAGAATCTATACCCTGCGAGCAGACTGATGTAGTTGCAGATCCAAATATCATTTCAGACTTTCAATGTCAGGCAAATGTAGAGTTGGATGGGGTAGAGGCAGTGCTAAATCCAAAAGAAGATGGAGCTAATACTAGCCGATTTGTAGGGCAGTATAATGATCCAGCTGCGCCATGGGATGCATTGATTATAGACTATGGTTCTTCTATAGATCTATCTACCTTCAATACTTTTAAAATAAAAGTAAAAGCTCCAGTAGCCGGTAAATTAATAGTAAAATTAGAAGGTGGTTCTTCTCCAGCTAAAGAAGTAGATGTTAATATTACTAATACTTCAGATTGGGTAGAATATTCATTTGATTTTAGCGACCAATTCAATCAAGATCATACTAAGTTGGTGTTATTCTTTAATGCAGGAGTAGATACAGATGGTTCAGATGTTTATTATATAGATGATCTTAAATGGGTAACTACCGCAGATCCTTGTGCCGGTGTTGCGCCAGATCTTAATGTGGTAAATGATTTTGATTGTCAGAAAAATCAAGAAGTACCTGAAGTAGAGCTTACTGCCAATCCTGCAAAATCTGATGTTAATAACAGCAAATTTGTTGGAAAATATGTAGATGAAACTGGAGCTTGGGATGCTGTAATTATAGATTATGGAACTTCAATAGATCTTTCAACAAATAATGTTTTCAAAATAAAAGTTTGGGCTCCGGTAGAAGGAACTCTTAAAGCTAAATTAGAAGGAGGAACTTCCGCAGGAATCGAAAAAGATGCTTCTGTGACTAAGACCGGGCAGTGGGTAGAATACTCCTATGATTTTAGCGATCAGGCGCTGGAAGATCATACTAAAATTGTGTTATTCTTTAATGCAGGAGTAGAAACAGATGGAACTCAAGTTTATTATATAGACGATCTTAAATTCGGTGAACTTTCTGATGCTTGTAATGGTGTTACTCCAGATCGAAGTATTATTAACGATTTCAACTGTCAGCAAAACACAACAATTCCAGGATTCCTTACAACTTCTATAGTAGAAAATCCAATGGTGGGAGAAGGTAATCCTAGCGATATGGTGTTGGAAGTTATAGATGATGGAACTCAGGCTTATGATGCTTTGGTTTTTGAATCTTCTCAGGCTTTCGATCTTTCCACAAATAACTACTTCAAGATAAAAGTTCTTGCAGAGAGAGCAGTGCCATTATTAGTGAAGCTTGAAGGCGGAACCTCACCTCAAAAAGAAGTTTTTGCAGATATAGATGTAGTGGGAGAATGGGCAGAATATACTGTAGATTTCACAGATCAGGCAGATTCAGATCATACAAAACTGGTATTGTTCTTTAATGGAGGACAAAGTGATGGAACCCCAACAGATAAATATTATATAGACGATCTAAGGTTTGCACCTTTTGATCCTTGTGCTGGGGTTGCAACTAATATGGATATTGTAAATGATTTTGAATGTCAGCAGAACTATCCTATTACTTGTTGTATTACTACTTTTGAAATTGTAGACAATCCAGACTCAAGTGGAGCAAATACTAGTGATAAAGTATTGAAAGTGACTGAAAATGGATTGAACGCATATGATGCTTTAGTATTTAACAGGGGAGGGGTGATTGATCTTTCCACTAAAAATCAGTTGAAGTTCAAAGTTCTTTCAAGTAGAGCAGTGCCGTTATTAGCAAAACTAGAAGGTGGATCTTCACCTGCAAAAGAGATCTTTATAGATATTGATGTAGTTGATGAGTGGACAGAATATACTGTTGACTTTAGTAGCGAAGCTGCTGCCAATCATAAAAGTATAGTTTTCTTCTTTAACGTAGGTCAAACTGATGGTACTGCAGAAGATATCTATTATATAGACGATATTAAATGGGAATAAATAGATAGCTCCTAATCAGCGCTTTCTTTTCAGATTCCTATCAAAAAAATACCTTTTTGAATTAGAAAAACAAGTTGCACTTCCAAACCGGGAGGGCAACTTGTTTTAACCTAACGCCAACAAATTAGCTACATGAAAATTTCTAAATATCTAGTAATAATAACCATTTGCTTAATCGCAGCCTGCAAAAATAATGCTGAAGATCAGAAGGAATCTGAAGTAGATTCCGCAGATAAAACAACCCATAAATTAGAAGGAGAGGCTTTATTAGACACGGTAGAAAGTCAGACTTTAAAATATTTCTGGGAGTATGCAGAGCCAAACTCCGGAATGGCTAGAGAACGTTATCATCCAGATGGCAATTATCCTCAAAACGATAAGAATATTGTTACTACAGGGGGTTCAGGATTTGGATTGATGGCTTTAATTGCAGGAATAGATAGACAGTTTATTCCAAGAGAGGAAGGAGTAAAACGACTAGATAAAATTGCAGATTTTCTTGCTAAGGCCGATAGATATCATGGCGCCTGGTCTCATTGGATAGATGGAGAAACCGGAAAAACACAACCTTTTGGTCAAAAAGATAATGGAGGAGACCTTGTAGAAACTTCATTTTTAGCACAAGGGTTTATTGTGATTAGAGAATATCTTAAAAATGGTACTGAAGAAGAAAAAGCGGTAGCTGCAAAATATGATAAGCTTTGGAAAACTATAGAATGGGATTGGTATACCAACAATAAAGATGTGCTCTATTGGCATTGGTCTCCAGATTATAATTGGGAGATGAACTTCCCGCTAGAAGGTTATAATGAAACTTTAATAACCTATGTTATGGCTGCAGCTTCTCCAACTCATACTATTTCTGCAGATGCCTATCATAAGGGATGGGCAAGAGATGGAGCTATTGTTTCAAAAAACAGCAAATATGGTCTGCCTCTAATCTTAAAACATAATTATGCTGAAGAATTTGGAGGTCCTCTTTTTTGGGCGCATTATTCTTATTTAGGATTGAATCCTAAAGGACTTTCAGATGAATATGCCAATTATTGGGATTTGAACAAAAATCAGGTATTAATAGATTATAAATACTGTGTAAAGAATCCGAATAATTTTGAAGGCTATGGTAAAAATGTATGGGGGCTAACCGCCAGCTATACAAAAGAACAGGATGGGAGCATTGGTTACACCGCTCATTCCCCTACGAATGATAAAGGTGTAATCTCTCCTACCGCTGCTATAAGTTCTATTCCGTATACTCCAAAAGAGTCTATGGATGCCATGAGTTATTTCTATAATGATCTTCATGAGCTTACCTGGGGCCCGGCAGGATTTTATGATGCCTTCAGCCTCGAGGGCGAAGATTGGGTAGCACCAAGATATTTAGCAATAGATCAAGGCCCTATGGTAGTCATGATAGAAAATTACAGATCTGGATTGATTTGGGATCTATTTATGGGCGCAGAGGAAGTAAAACAAGGACTAGATAAATTAGGTTTTAAATACTAAAAAATCAGCATGAGAAAATATTTAATATTATTAATAATCACAAGTCTTCATCTTGGTGCATTTGCTCAAATTTCTGAGCACTCTTTTGATGAAAAAGTTGAAGTTCCTGTAAACTTAGATTATGTGCTTTACACCCCAGAGGGATATAAAGAATCTAAAAAAGATTATCCGCTAATAGTATTTCTACATGGAGCGGGAGAGCGTGGAGAAGATCTTTCTAAAGTTTCGGTACATGGGCCATTGAACTATATTAACCAGGGAAATAAAATTGATGCGGTTATCTTAGCTCCTCAATGTCCTGAAGGAGTGTACTGGCGTGCTCATGAAGTTGCAGCGCTGGTAAAAAAAGTGATCAAAGAAAATCGAATTGATGAAAGTCGAGTTTACCTAACCGGCTTAAGTATGGGTGGCTATGGTGTTTGGGCTACTGGTGGCGAATATCCTGAGCTTTTTGCAGCCATGGCTCCGGTTTGTGGAGCAATTTATAGACCTATCTATAGAAATATTTCTCATATTCAGAAAATGCCTATCTGGGTATTTCATGGCGCTTTAGACGATGTAGTTTCTCCTACCAACAGTAATGAAATGGTTAAAACATTAAAAGCTGCGGGAAGTGATGTGAAGTATACAGTTTATCCTTTTGCAAATCATAACAGCTGGACCGAAACTTATAATAATCCAGAATTATATAAGTGGATGTTAGCGCAGAAAAAATAAATTCTTTGTTGTGTGATACTGCGATAAGCTATCTTTTAATGAAGTATTACTTTTTCCCTTTTAGCTGAAGGTATTGTTCAAAGGAATTTTGAAAAGTGAAGCGCTCAATAGCGTAAAAAAATATATGAAGATGAAAATGAAATTTACAATGAATAAGGTTTCAAAGCTAAAGAAGAATCTTTTGATTTTAGCAGTTTGCGGTTGTTCTATTACCGTGAGCGCTCAAGACAAGAAGCCATTAAGTAAGACTCAAACTATAGACTATTCTGCCTACAAAGTAGATAAGGTTGAAATGAATAGAAAGATAGATTCCTTGATCTCTGTAATGACTTTAACAGAAAAACTTGGGCAATTAAACTTGCCTTCTTCTGGAGATATTACTACCGGGCAGGCAAAAAGTTCTGATGTTGCCAAAAAGATCGAAGAAGGAAAAATTGGTGGATTATTCAACATTAAGACCGTTGAAAAGATAAAGGAAGTACAGAAAATAGCGGTAGAAAAAAGCCGTTTAAAGATCCCTTTGATCTTTGGGATGGATGTTATTCATGGGTATGAAACAACTTTTCCAATTCCATTAGGGCTCTCAACTTCATGGGATATGCCAATGATCGAAAAAACGGCAAAAATGGCTGCTATGGAAGCAAGTGCAGACGGGATTAACTGGACATTTTCTCCTATGGTAGATATTTCAAGAGATCCACGTTGGGGAAGGGTTTCAGAAGGTAATGGGGAAGATCCTTATTTAGGTGGAGAAATTGCAAAAGCAATGGTTCGAGGCTATCAGCAAGATGATCTGAGAAAAAGTAATACCATCCTGGCTTGTGTAAAACATTTCGCGCTTTATGGTGCTGCAGAAGCTGGTAGAGATTATAATACGGTTGATATGAGCAGAATTAGAATGTATAATGAATATCTGCCTCCTTATAAAGCTGCTATAGATGCTGGAGTTGGTTCTGTAATGGCTTCATTTAATGAAATAGATGGAATTCCAGCTACGGGTAATAAATGGTTATTGACAGATCTTTTAAGAGACCAATGGAATTTTGATGGTTTTGTGGTTACAGATTATACCGGGATCAATGAAATGACAGCTCACGGGATGGGAGATCTGCAAACCGTATCGGCATTAGCGCTAAATGCGGGAATAGATATGGATATGGTTGGAGAGGGTTTTGTTTCTACTTTAGAGAAATCTTTAGCTGAAGGAAAAGTCTCTATAGAATCTATAGATGCTGCAGTAAGAAGAATTTTAGAAGCGAAGTTTCAATTAGGTCTTTTTGAAGATCCTTATAGATATTGTGATGAAGAGCGAGCAAATACGGAGATTTTTACCGCAGAGAATAGAAAGTTTGCTAGAGAAGTAGCTACACAATCTATGGTGTTGCTTAAAAATGAAAATAATGTTCTTCCTATTAAAAAGTCAGGAACTATAGCAGTTATAGGGCCTTTAGCTTCTACAAACAATAATATGGCAGGAACCTGGAGTGTGGCAACTCCTCAAGACAAATCGGTTTCCGTATTAGAAGGAATTAAATCTGCAGTTGGAAAATCTGCAAAAGTCTTATATGCCAAAGGAAGTAACTTATCTTACGATAAAGAATTTGAAGAGCGAGGAACTGCTTTTGGAAAAGAAATTCCTAGAGATGGAAGATCAGATGAAGCGATGCTAAAAGAAGCTTTAGATATTGCTTCCAAATCTGATGTTATTATCGCTGCTATTGGAGAAGCTGCAGAAATGAGTGGAGAAAGTAGCAGCAGAACAGATATTTCCATTCCAAAAGCACAAAAAGACTTGCTGCAAGCCTTAGTGAAAACAGGAAAGCCCGTTGTGCTTGTTTTATTTAATGGGAGACCTTTGGTTTTAGTAGAAGAAGATAAAACGGTGCCTGCAATTTTGGATGTATGGTTTGCCGGAACAGAAACTGGAGACGCTATTGCAGATGTGCTATTTGGAGATGTAAATCCATCTGCAAAGATCACAGCTACATTTCCGAGAAACGTAGGGCAAATTCCAATTTATTATAATCACAAAAATACAGGGAGACCGCTGGAAAATAAAGAGGGGAAATTCGTGAAATTTCGCTCTAATTATCTTGATGTGCGTAATGAACCATTGTACCCATTTGGATACGGATTGAGCTACACAACTTTCAATTATGACAATTTAAAGCTCAATACTGATAAATTAAAGGAGAACGACACCTTAATGATCTCTGTAGATGTAAAAAATACAGGAGATTATGATGGAAAAGAGATCGTTCAACTTTACATACGAGATCTAATAGGATCGGTTACAAGACCAGTTAAAGAATTAAAAGGTTTTCAGAAGATATTCTTGAAAAAAGGAGAGATGAAAACAGTGACTTTTGAGCTGACGGTGGAAGATCTTAAATTTTATAATTCAAGTTTAGAACATGTGTATGAATTAGGAGATTTTGAAGTATTTGTGGGAACAAATTCTGAAGAAAATTTAAAAGCTAACTTTGAATTAGTAAAATAATAAGCATGCTTAACCTTAATAGAATGAAAAAAATATGTTTCCTAATTCTGGTGTTTTCTTTTTTCACGCTTTCCGCACAACAGAAAATTGAATCTCCATCTACAGAAATACAAGTACAATTCTCTCTAGATTCTAATGGAACGCCTGTATATAGTGTTAATTATAAAGGGCAAGAAATTGTAAAGGCCAGTAAAATGGGTATTTCTTTAAAAGAAGAACCAGCTCTTACTCAAGGTTTTTCTTTGGTAAATAAGGAAGAACAAAGTGTTAATGATACCTGGGAACCGGTTTTAGGAGAACAGTCAACCATAAAAAATCATTATAATCAGGCAAGTTTTCATTTGTTACAAAAGGAAACCAATAGAAAATTGGATATTGTTTTTAAGGTTTTTGATGAAGGGGTGGCTTTTCGATATGAATTCCCTTTAGAAGAGGCCGTGAGATATTTTGTGATTTCTGAAGAGAACACAGAATTCAATTTAACTGGAGATCATAAAACTTTCTGGATTCCGGGAGATTTTGATAGTCAGGAATATGTTTATAACGAAACCAAGTTTTCTGAAATAGATAATTCTACTTTAGACCTGGATAATGGAATTGCCTTAAAAAGTATTAAAAGTAAATATCGAGTGCAATCTCCATTGATGATGAAAACTGATGAGGGATTATATCTAAACATTTTTGAGGCTGCAGTTGTAAATTATCCTGTAATGCATCTAGATGTAGATACTCGAGAATTTTCAACTAAAATCGAAATTGGTTCCAAATGCCATTGGAGATAAAGCGTATTTAAGAACGCCTTCTGTTTCTCCCTGGAGAACAATTATGGTGAGTGATGATGCACGTGATATTGTGTCTTCAAAAATGATCTTAAATCTTAATGAACCCAATAAAATTGAAGATGTTTCCTGGATCAAGCCTATGAAATATGTAGGAATTTGGTGGGAAATGCATGTAGGCAAATCTACCTGGGATTTTGCGGGAAGTCAGAATGCTCAAAATGCTGCTTCAAAAGAATTAGTACCTTCAGGAAAGCATGGTGCCACTACAGAGAATACTAAAAGATATATAGATTTTGCCGCTAAGCATGGATTTGATGGAGTTTTAGTTGAAGGTTGGAATGTAGGCTGGGAAGATTGGTTTGGGAATTGGAAAGAAGATGTTTTCGATTTTGTAACTCCTTATCCAGATTTCGATCTTAAAGAAGTGTCAGATTATGCAAAATCTAAAGGGGTTAAAATGATCATGCATCATGAAACTTCAGGTTCTGTAGCAAATTATGAAAGACATTTAGACAGAGCTTTCAACTTGATGAAAGAGTATGGGTATCCTGCGGTAAAGACAGGATATGTGGGGAAGATTATTCCGAGAGGGGAATATCATGACGGGCAAACTATGGTAAATCATTTTAATTTTGTGGCACGTCGTGCAGCAGATTATAAGATCATGGTAAATTCTCATGAAAGTGTGCGCCCAACGGGTTATAGCAGAACCTATCCAAATTATATTGCTGCAGAAGCGGCACGAGGAAACGAATTTAATGCCTGGAGCTCTGGAAATGATCCAAAGCATGAAACTATATTACCATTTACTAGATTACTAGGAGGACCAATGGATTATACTCCGGGGATTTTTGAAATTAAAATGAATGTTTATGATCCGACGAAGACCGAACAAGTACATACTACGCTAGCAAAGCAATTAGCTTTGTATGTAACTATGTATTCGCCTTTACAAATGGCAGCAGATCTTCCTGAGAATTATGAAAAATACTTAGATGCATTTCAATTTATAAAAGATGTGCCTGTAGATTGGCAAGATTCTAAATATCTGGAAGCAGAACCGGGAGATTATCTAACGGTGGCAAGAAAAGATAAGAATTCTGAAAGCTGGTTTTTAGGAGCTATAACCGATGAGAATGCGCGTTCTTCAGAGATAAAATTAGATTTTCTAACCCCGGGTAAAAAATATAAAGCAACTATTTATGCAGATGGGAAAGATGCAGATTGGAAGAAGAATCCAAAGAGTTATGCTATTAAAACCAAAACGGTAAACAGTAAATCTAAACTGAAGTTAGATCTAGCTGCAGGTGGAGGAACAGCTATTAGTATAGTTCCAATTAAATAAAATAAGAAATAGATATGGTGTTTCAGAATTGCAATATGAAGTTATATTTTATAATAGTTTTGGGCTTCCTGCTTTCTTCAGCAGACCTTCAAGCGCAACAAACTACCTATTGTAATCCTGTAAATCTAGATTATGGATATACGCCTATTCCTAACTTTGCGGCTCATGGAAAACATCGAGCTACCGCAGATCCTGTTATTGTAAATTTTAAAGGGAAGTATTTTTTATTTTCAACCAATCAATGGGGATATTGGTGGAGCGATGATATGAGCGATTGGAAATTTGTTTCCAGACGCTTTTTATTGCCTCGAAATGATGTGTATGACGAGCTTTGTGCCCCTGCGGTATTTGTAATGAAAGATGAAATGTATGTGGTAGGATCTACGCACGGTCCAGCTTTTCCTATTTGGAAAAGTAGTAATCCAACTAAAGATGATTGGGAAATCGCGGTAGATTCTTTAAAAGTGGGCGCATGGGATCCGGGATTTTTATATGATGAAGAAAAAGATAAGCTCTTTTTATATTGGGGATCCAGCAATGAATTTCCGTTGTTAGGTACAGAGATCAATACCAAAACTTTACAATCTGAAGGTTATGTAAAGCCTTTAATGACCTTGCATCCCGAAGATCATGGATGGGAACGTTTTGGAGAATATAATGATAATACCTTTCTGCAACCTTTTATGGAAGGCGCCTGGGTTACCAAACATAATAATAAATACTACTTGCAATATGGAGCACCGGCAACCGAATTTAGTGGCTATGCAGATGGGGTATACGTTAGTGAGAATCCTTTAGACGGATTTGCTTATCAATCTCATAATCCATTTTCATATAAACCGGGCGGATTTGCTCGGGGTGCTGGGCATGGATCTACATATCAAGATAATTTCGGGAATTGGTGGCATGTATCTACCGTAAGTTTAAGTGTGAAGAATAACTTTGAGCGCAGATTAGGGATCTGGCCAGCCGGTTTTGATAAAGATGATGTGCTTTATAGCAATACAGCGTATGGAGATTATCCAACTTTTCTTCCTAAAAAAGGTGCAGATCATATTAAAGGTATGTTTACTGGGTGGATGTTATTAAACTATAATAAACCTGTACAAGTTTCTTCAACTTTAGGTGGATATCATGCTAATAATGCTGTAAATGAAGATCTAAAAACCTATTGGTCTGCTAAAACAGGCGATAAAGGCGAATGGTTTCAAACAGATCTTGGAGAAGTTTCTACAATAAATGCAATACAAATAAATTATGCAGATCAGGATGCCGAATTCTTAGGGAAGACCTTAGATAAATTCCATCAGTATAAAATTTTTATTTCTGATGATGCTGAGAATTGGAAGTTGTTGGTTGATAAGAGCAAGAATAAAAAAGATGTGCCACATGATTATATTGAGCTGAAAACTCCCGTGAAAGCACGCTATCTGAAATTGGAAAATTTAAAAATGCCTACCGGTAAATTTGCATTAAGCGGATTTAGAATTTTCGGAAAAGGTGCTGGTGAAAAACCTAAACCTGTTGAAAATTTTATGGTTCTAAGAGCAGATCCAAAGAAATATGGAGAAAGAAGAAGCTCCTGGATTAAATGGCAACAAAATCAAGATGCCGATGGCTATATGATCTATTTCGGAAAATCTCCAGATAAATTATACGGAAGTATCATGGTATACAATAAGAATGATTATTTCTTTACGGGAATGGATAGAACCGATGCCTATTATTTTCAAATAGAGGCCTTTAATAATAACGGTATTTCTGAAAGAACACCAGTAATAAAGGTGGAATAAGAGAGTCTGAATTTAATGAGTTCTAGTTTAAAACAGCGGTTTTAGAGATCTCCTCTTCAATTCCGTTCCATAATTTAATTCTATACTGCAAACTTTCTCTGGAAATATCTAACACTTCCTGCCATTTTACAGGATCATTCTCACAAAGCTCTTCTACCATTTTATAAGCCATTGGGCCATGTTCATCTGCGTCCAGTTCTATATGCCTGTCAAAATAATATTTGAATAGTTTTAGATCTTCTTCCGGAAAATTCTGCTGAACACTGTTAATGATGGAGGTAAACATATCTGGAATTAAACCTTCTCTCCCAAAGGTAAAAGCAGCTGCGATTTTATGAGGCTTGCCTTCAGAAATTGTTTCAAAAGTAAATTTCAAGAATTGCTTGATGCTTATTGGGATGTCGCTTACTGCAATCACCAAGAAAATATCGGTACCGTGGGTTACCTGAAGTAAAAAGTCTTCTATTTTTTTTCTGCTTGCGCCACTTCTTTGCATGGCTTCCAGATACATTTCAAAATGACTTTGGTGTTTGCCATCTATATTAACATCGGTCTCTTCTGCAAGAACGATCTCATTAATAAGATATCTAATTTCAGGATTTCCTACCGGTACCCAAGGGGTGGTGGTTTTAGTAAGCTTTTCCTGTAAAGATTTTAGTAACGACATAAAATCCCAAACTGCAAAAACATGATGTTCCATAAAACATCTTAAATGTTCCGGTCTGGTGATCTTATTATATAAAGAATGATGTAATAGTTGCTCTGTCTGAGGCTTTAAAGCTTTATCTATGTCTTGTATCATGCTCTTTCTTTCAATTGGCAAAAGTAATTAGCAGCACAGGATTTTTAAAATGATTGCCCCAATTTTTTTAAGTTTTAACGCTTGTTTTACCTGTAGTATAATTAGTTACAGGATTAAACCTAAATGGGTTTTAAAATTGAAGTAAAGAAAAAGGGTATTCAAAATATTTGAATACCCCTTATATATTAATAATTTAATATGTCTAAGAATTGAAAGCCGAAATTCCCGTAATATCCATTCCTGTAATTAAAAGATGAATATCGTGAGTTCCTTCATAAGTAATTACACTTTCCAAATTCATCATATGTCTCATGATGCTGTATTCTCCGGTTATTCCCATCGCTCCAAGAACCTGTCTTGCTTCTCTGGCTATATGCAAGGCCATATCTACATTATTTCTCTTTGCCATAGAGATTTGTGCTGAGGTTGCCTTTCCTTCATTTCTAAGCACTCCAATCTCCAGGCTAATAATTGTGCTTTTGTGATCTCTGTGATCATCTCTGCCAATTTCTTTTGTTGTAACTGGAATCCTGCGATTGGTTTTCCAAACTGCATTCTTTCTTTTGCATATCTAAGCGCGGTATCATAACAATCCATAGCAGCTCCAATGGCGCCCCAAGCAATTCCAAAACGTGCTGAATCTAAGCATCCAAGTGGAGCACCTAATCCGCTTTTATTTGGTAAGTAAGTTTTCTTTAGGAACTTTTACATTGTCAAAAATAAGTTCTCCGGTAGCACTTGCTCGTAAAGACCATTTATTGTGAGTCTCTGGAGTAGAGAAACCTTCCATTCCTCGTTCTACAATTAACCCATGAATTCTTCCTTCTTCATTTTTAGCCCAAACCACAGCGATGTCAGCAAATGGAGAATTTGAGATCCACAGTTTAGCTCCATTCAACAAATAATGATCGCCTTTATCTTTAAAATTGGTTACCATTCCGCCCGGATTAGATCCATGGTCTGGCTCTGTTAATCCAAAACACCCCATAAACTCACCAGAGGCAAGCTTAGGAAGAAACTTTTGTTTCTGCTCCTCACTTCCGTACTTGTAGATTGGATACATTACAAGAGAAGACTGTACAGATGCGGTAGATCTTACTCCACTGTCTCCACGCTCAATTTCTTGCATGATCAAACCGTAAGCGATCTGGTCTAAACCAGCTCCGCCATATTCTTCTGGAATGTAAGGGCCAAATGCTCCAATTTCAGCAAGACCTTTTATAATAGATTTTGGGAATTTAGCTTCTTGAGCAGCTTCTTCAATAATTGGAGAAACATCTCGTTTTACCCATTCACGTGCCGCATCGCGAACCATTTTATGTTCGTCTGTAAGCAAATCGTCAAGGTTATAGTAATCAGGTGCTTGAAATAAGTCGGGTTTCATTTGTTGTGGGTTTATTCACAAAAATAGCCAACCCAAGATTAGCAAACAATTTAAAAGCTTATAATTTTAAGTAGAAAGCTTGCACCATTTTAAGATATTCTGGGGTGTAATTGTGTCTGCTTTCTTCCAATATCAGCACATCTTTCATTGTGTCTATTTGCTGAAAGCTCAATAAGATCAGGCTTCTTTTAACTTTAGCAGTAGGAGTTCCCTTTAACTTCGGTGATTTTTGCCGGGAATAATTTGAATTTTTCTGCCAGTTCTAAGATCTTGCTCTTCTTCTTCTTTTGGAACTATTAAGCTGAAATTTCCATTTTCGGAGAGCAATTGTGCAGCTCCAGAGATCAACTCTTCAAAGGGTAAAGCATCTTGAAATCTTGCAGTTTCTCTTGAAGTTGTTTCAGTTTCGGAAAGATTGGAATTATAGAAAGGAGGATTGCTAACAATAAGATCATATTTATCTTCGTCTTGCATTTCCTCTACAAATTCATCAAAAGCAGCGTGGTAACAGAATAATCTGTCTCCCCACGGGCTGTTTTCAAAATTTTCTACTGCCTGCTCGTAAGCATTTTCGTCAATTTCTAAAGCATCAACCAATTCTGCATTACTTCTTTGGGCAAGCATTAAAGAGATTAAACCTGTCCCGGCTCCAATATCAAGAATAGAAAAAACTTCATCGTTCACAGGGGTCCAGGCACCTAAAAGAACGCCGTCTGTACCAATTTTCATGGCACATCTGTCTTGAGAAATGCTGAATTCTTTAAATTTAAAGGGAGTTTCCAAACCTGATTAGTCTAAATAAAGATCTATTAAGCCTTCTGGAGTTTTAACAAAGATGATCTTATTTTTCTTGTCTAATTTTTCTATGAACTCATCGTTCATAGGGATAAGAACTTCTTTTCCGTTTTTCTCGATCTCAAATAAAGATTGAGCGGTGCTATCATTTATAGAAACAATTTTACCAACAGTGCCATATTCTACATCTTCTACTGTAAATCCAATGATCTCGTGAAAGTAGAATTTATCGCCATCGAGTTCTGGAAGAAGGGTAAGCGGAAGGTAAAGATCACATTTCATAAGATCTTCTGCATCTTCCTCGGTATCTACATCTTCAAATTTTGCACGTAGTAAATCGCTTTTGTGTAGAGAACTTCTTTCAATAAAAAATGGAACCAGATTATCGTTGTAATCAACGAATACTGATTCCATTTCTGTGTAAGCTTCGGGTTCATCGGTATCGAGTTTGATCAATACTTCCCCCTTGAAACTAAATTTACTAACGATTTTTCCTAAATAGAAACATTCTTCTTTAAGCATCGTTAGAGAATTAAATTAAGCTTCTTTGTTTTCTTCAGTAGAAGCTTCTTCTGTAGTTGCTTCAGCGTCTTCTGCAGTAGCTTCTTCAGCAGTTGCAGCTTCGGCAGCTTCCTTAGCAGCAGCCTCACGCTTAGCGTTTACTTCTTTTTCAGCTTCAAGAGCTTTTTGCTTTGCAGCTTCTTGCTCTTTTGATAAAGATTCTTTTTTGTTGGAAACTTTTCCTTCTTTTTCATCTAACCAGGCTTGGAATTTCTCTTCTGCTTGATCTTCAGTAATAGCTCCTTTTCTAACCCCACCTGCAAGGTGATTCTTAAGAAGAGCTCCTTTATAAGAAAGGATTGCACGGGCAGTATCTGTTGGTTGTGCACCGTTTTGTAACCATTTTACCGCTCCATTAACATCTAATTCGATAGTTGCAGGATTGGTATTTGGATTGTAGATCCCTAATTTCTCAAGGTACTTTCCATCTCTTTTCGCTCTAACATCAGCAGCGATAATCCAGTAAAATGGTTTCCCTTTTTTACCGTGTCTTTGTAATCTTATTTTTACAGGCATAAAAATTAATTTGTGAGGTTCTCGACCTCGATTATTAATAAGGGTGCAAAGATACTATATTTATTTATTCAGAACATAATTTTCTGAATTAAAGATAACTAAGCTTTTTCAATGAGCAAACTCCTAATTCTATTTGGCATCAAATTAAGAGAATATATTCATAAATCTAAGGGCTTTGTTAATTCCAGTTAAACAGTGCTAAACCCTGTTAAAAACATGGTGTTCAAGCAATTTAGCTTTGTACTTTTGAAAGAAGAAAAAGCGAAATATTGTTTAATTTAAAAAGATAATTATGAAGTATTCTGAAGATGTTGCGAAAAAATTGAATAGTCTATTAGAGAAAAATTACGATTCAGAAAAAGGATATCAAATGGCGGCTGAAAATGTGAAAAACCCACAATTAAAAGAGTTTTTTAACCAGCGAGCTAAAGAGAGATATGATTTTGGACATGAATTAAAATCTGAAATTAAAAGTTTTGGACAAGAGCCTGATAAAGGAACAAGTCTTAAAAGCAGATATTCATAGAGGATGGATGGATATAAAAACCTCATTGTCCTCAGATAATGAAGAAGCAGTTCTAGAAGAAGCCGTAAGAGGAGAAAAAGCTGCTGTAGAAGAATATAATGAAGTATTAAAAAGTGAAGAAATTCCACCATCTACTGGGAATGTTCTTATGAAACAACGAAATTCTATTACCGATGCGCTAAACAAAGTGAAATCTTTGGAGCAGTGGAAAGACTAAAATATTTGGAATAATTTGTTAGTTAGAGTTAGCCAAAAACTCTTAGAAAGGTGCAGCAATCCTGTATTTTTCTAAGAGTTTTTTTATTTGGGACGTATTTGGTTGATAAATCTGAAGTCGGGAATCCTAGACTAAGTTTAAATTTTTCTTATTTTTAAATCGAAATATTTTTGCTCCTTGGTTTTTTGTTGATGTCTGATAATCAATTAAAAACCTTCAAATATCCCAAAGAGAATGTACCTTATTTTTGATACCGAAACCACCGGACTGCCTAAACGTTGGGATGCCCCATTAACCGATTTTGATAACTGGCCTCGTTGTATCCAAATAGCATGGCAGTTGCATGATGAAATGGGAAATCTTATTGAAAGTCAGGATTACCTTGTAAAACCTGAGGGTTTCAATATTCCTTTTGATGCTGAAAAAATTCATGGCATTTCTACTGAATTGGCAGAAGAAGATGGGATCTCTTTGCAAGAGGTTTTAGAAAAATTCAATATTGCACTTAAAAAAACAAAATTTGTAGTTGGGCAGAATGTAGGTTTTGACCTTAACATTATGGGAGCGGAATATCTGCGGGAAGGAATGGAAAATCCATTATCTGATTTTCCGGTTTTAGATACCTGTACAGAAAAGACTGCAGAATTATGTAAACTTCCCGGAGGTAGATATGGAAGATTCAAATTACCTACGCTTACAGAATTACATGAAGAATTATTTTCTGAGCCATTTGCTGAAGCACACAATGCCACAGCAGATGTTGAGGCAACTACGCGTTGTTTCTTAGAATTAATCAGAAAAGAGATATATACAAAAGAAGAACTTGATGTTCCTGCAGATTATTTTCAGAATTTCTCTGAAAACAATCCGCAACCAATTCAACTTATTGGCTTAAAACACATCAATCTTAAGAAGGCTTCAGCAAAAATTAGAGAACGTCTTCAAAAGGCCAATGGAATTGATGAGGTTTCTACAGAAGAGATCCAGGAGAATCTGGAAAAGCTGGATGAAGTAAGATTTTCACATCTTCATAACCATTCTCAATTTTCAATTTTACAATCTACTATTAGTATTCCCAATCTTGTAAAAGCGGCGGGAGAGGAGAATATGCCTGCGGTGGCCATGACAGATCATGGTAATATGATGGGAGCGTTTCACTTTGTAAAAGAGGTAGGAAATTATAATAAAGCTATAAAGGCTAAGAATGAGGCTGCGTTAGCTAATAATGAGCCTGCAAATGCAAAAGAGTTAAAAGCTATTTTAGGTTGTGAGTTCTTTGTGTGTGAAGATCATAAAGATAAGACCAGGAAAGATAATGGATACCAGATTGTGGTTCTTGCAAAGAACAAGAACGGATATCACAATTTGGCAAAAATGGCTTCCGCGGCATATACCGATGGGTTCTATTATGTGCCGAGAATAGATAAAGGAGTAATTGAAAAATATAAAGAAGATCTAATTGTACTTACGGGAAACCTTTATGGAGAAGTTCCTGGTAAGATCTTAAATGTTGGAGAAAATCAGGCCGAAGAAGCCTTGATGTGGTGGAAAGAGACTTTTGGAGAAGATCTTTATATAGAGTTAATGCGTCACGATCTTGAAGAAGAAAATCGTGTGAACCAGGTATTGCTTCAGTTTGCAAAGAAACATGAAGTAAAAGTAGTGGCTACCAATAATACCTATTATCGTGCTCAAGCAGATGCAAATGCTCACGATATTTTGTTGTGTGTGAAAGATGGAGAAAAGCAAGCAACCCCAATAGGTAGAGGGAGAGGCTACAGATATGGCTTACCAAATAATGAGTTTTACTTCAAGTCTGATTTAGAAATGAAGTCTTTATTTAAAGACCTTCCAGAAGCAATTTCCAACATTCAGGAGGTAGTAAATAAAATTGAACCTTACGAACTTGCCCGAGATGTATTATTGCCGGCATTTGATATTCCGGAGGAATTTTTGGTTGCTGAAGATAATGTTGATGGTGGAAAGAGAGGTGAAAATGCTTATTTAAGACATCTTACTTATGAAGGAGCAAAGAGAAGGTATGGTGAAATAACCGAAGACATCAAATCCAGATTAGATTTTGAATTATCTGTAATTGAGAAAACGGGATATCCCGGGTACTTTCTTATTACAGAAGATTTTATTCGCGCCGCCAGACAAATGGATGTTTCGGTGGGGCCTGGACGTGGATCTGCAGCGGGTAGTGCAGTAGCTTACTGTCTCGCAATTACAAATATAGACCCTATTAAGTACGATCTGCTTTTTGAGAGATTCTTAAATCCGGATCGTGTGAGTATGCCCGATATTGATATTGACTTTGATGATGAAGGTCGAAGTCGAGTAATGGATTATGTGATCAAGAAATATGGCGCCAATCAAGTGGCGCAGATCATTACCTATGGTACCATGGCGGCAAAATCTTCTATTAGAGATACCGCTCGTGTACTGGATCTTCCTTTAAATGAAGCAGACAGGATCTCGAAGCTAATTCCTAACATGTCTAAGCTTGGGAAGATCTTTGGAGTAGATGAAAAAGAATTAAAGAAGAAATTTAGAAGTGAAGATCTTGATAAAGTTCGTGAACTTTTAAATATAGCCGATGGGGATGATCTTGAGGCACAAACCGTAAATCAGGCTAGAATTCTTGAAGGTTCGGTTAGAAATACGGGGATTCATGCTTGTGGAGTAATTATTACCCCGAGTGATATTACCAATTTCGTTCCGGTAGCTGTTGCAAAAGATTCAGATCTTTATGTCACTCAATTTGATAACTCGGTAGTAGAAAGTGCTGGGCTATTAAAAATGGACTTCCTGGGGTTAAAAACATTAACCCTTATCAAAGACACTGTAAAAATTGTAAAAGGAAGACATAATATAGATCTAGATCCGGACAATTTTCCTTTAGACGATGTGAAGACTTATGAGCTTTTCCAACGTGGAGAAACAGTAGGGATCTTCCAATATGAATCTCCCGGAATGCAGAAACACATGCAGGCTCTAAAACCAACGGTTTTTGATGACCTTATTGCGATGAATGCATTATATCGTCCAGGGCCAATGGAATATATCCCGAGTTTTATTGCCAGAAAACACGGGGATGAAGAAATAGCCTATGATCTTGAAGACATGGAAGAATACCTAAAGGAAACGTATGGTATTACGGTGTATCAAGAGCAGGTGATGTTGCTTTCTCAAAAACTGGCAGGCTTTACCAAAGGTGAAGCAGATATGTTGAGAAAGGCGATGGGTAAAAAATTGGTAGACCTGTTAGCAACTTTAAAACCTAAATTCTTAGATGGGGGTGAAGAAAAAGGGCATCCTAGAGAGATCTTAGAGAAAATTTGGAAAGACTGGGAAGCTTTTGCTTCTTATGCTTTTAACAAATCTCACTCCACTTGTTATGCCTGGATTGCTTACCAAACTGCTTATTTAAAAGCGCATTATCCTGCAGAATATATGGCAGCGGTGCTTTCTAATAACATGAATGACATCAAGCAGGTTACTTTCTTTATGGAAGAATGTAAGCGCATGAAATTGAAAGTTCTTGGACCGGATGTAAATGAATCTTACTATAAATTCTCAGTAAACAAAGAGTATGCGGTAAGATTTGGAATGGGTGCTATTAAAGGAGTTGGTTCTGGAGCAGTAGCAACTATTGTTGAAAATAGAAAAACAGAAGCAGGCCCTTATAAGTCAATTTTTGATATGGCTAAACGAATAGACCTGCGTTCTGCTAATAAAAAGGCCTTTGAAAACTTAGCACTAGCCGGCGGATTCGATGGCTTCGGAAATCATCGTGCACAGTATTTTCATGATGAAGGTGACGGAATTACCTTTTTGGAAAAGGTGATAAAATATGCCGCTAAATTTCAGGAAAGCGAAAATTCTTCTCAGGTAAGTTTGTTTGGAGAAGCCAGTGATGTTCAAATTCCAGAACCTGTTGTGCCTCCTTGTGAAGAATGGGGAACCATGGAGAAGTTGAAAAGAGAAAAAGATGTGGTTGGAATTTATATTTCCGGGCATCCTTTAGACGATTTTAAAGCAGAGATCCATTATTTCTGTAATGCGCAGGTTTCAGATTTTAAAGAGCTAAGCCCTTTTATAAATCGAGAATTGGCATTTGGAGGCGTAGTTTCAGATGTGCAACATAGAACTTCAAAAATGGGGAAAGGTTGGGCAGCTTTCACTATAGAAGATTATTTAGATTCTTATGAATTCCGGATTTTTGGAGAAGAATATCTCAAATTTCAGCATTTCCTGGTTCCTAATGCTTTTGTCTATGTAAAAGCATTTGTAAAAGAAGGATGGACCAATAAAGATACGGGTGCCAAGAGTGAGCCGAGGTTGCAATTCAATAACTTTCAGTTATTGCACGATGTAATGGATATTTATGCCAGAAAGCTCACTATTCAGCTTGATATAAATCATATTAAAGAAGAGCAAATAGAAAACCTTAAAGAGATCCTTCGCGCCCATAGAGGGGATCATAGCCTCAATTTTATTGTATATGAAATGAAGGAAATGGTAAAGGTTGACATGACAAGCAGGAAACAAAAAGTAAAGATCTCTCAAGAGCTTTTAGATGCCTTGGAAGGGGAACAAGTGATGTATAAATTAAATTAGATTTTACCTGTAACTGTCTTAAAAATAGATGTATAGATTGGATGTTATAAGGATTCTAACTAATTATGTGCACAGTAAAAACATTTAGATAGGTGCTTCTAATATTTGCATAACGAAATCTAATATGTACGCTGTAAGTTTTGGCAAAATATTTGACTATTTTTACATATTAATCGAAATAAAACAAAAATTATGGCTTTAGAGATAACAGATGCTAATTTTGAAGAAATGGTGCTTAAAAGCGAGCAACCAGTAATGGTAGATTTTTGGGCTGCCTGGTGTGGACCTTGTAGAATGGTTGGACCAATTATAGATGATATTAGCAAAGATTATGAAGGAAAAGCAGTTGTTGGAAAATTGGATGTAGATGCCAACCAGGAATTTGCTGCAAAATACGGAGTAAGAAATATTCCAACTGTATTAATTTTCCAAAACGGAGAAGTAGTAGGTCGTCAAGTAGGAGTTGCTCCTAAGAACACTTATGCTGAAGCTTTGGATGCTTTATTGTAAGAATTATAAGATCTCTCTTATATAAAAGAGATAAATATATTTTGAAAAAGACCTGGCAATTATGTCAGGTCTTTTTCTTTTATAATAATTCTTTACCTTAGAAAATCGGTTCAGCTTAATATGGTTGTCACTATGAAAAAAGATCTCCAGCAACATGTTCATGAAATAGAAGGTTCTTTGAATTTAGAACTTTTAGCGCGTCAGATTGTAGAAGGTTTTATCTCTGGAATGCATAAAAGTCCCTTTCATGGATTTTCAGCAGAATTTGCAGAGCATAAGATTTATAATAACGGAGAGAGCACCAAACATATAGATTGGAAGTTGTTTGCAAAGACAGATAAACTGTATACCAAGCGATATGAAGAAGAAACAAACCTTCGCTGTCATCTAATTATAGATAATTCTTCCTCCATGCATTATCCTCAGGTCAAAAATTTTGAGAGGAGTAATCTTAATAAGATCAACTTTTCGGTTCTAGCTGCCGCTTCATTAATGCATATTCTAAAAAAGCAAAGAGATGCTGTTGGATTAAGTGTTTATAGTGATACTTATGAATTCTATGCGCCAGAAAAGGGAGGTGAGCGCCAAAGGCATATGTTATTGAATGAATTGGAGAGAGTGGCTACATCTCCTTCTCAAAATAAGAAAACCAACAGTTATCTTTTTTTACATCAAATCGCAGAAAAGTTGAAGAAAAGATCACTTGTTTTTCTTTTTACTGATATGTTTCAGGAAGATAAAGAAGAAGCAGAACTCTTTGAAGCCTTAAAACATTTAAAATATAATAAGCATGAAGTGGTGCTATTTCATGTTATAGATAAGAAACATGAGTTAGATTTTGATTTTGATGGAGCTCCAAAACGATTTACAGATGTAGAAAGTGGAGTTCATATAGATCTTTATGCCGATAATTTTAAAGAATCTTATCATCTATCAGTCAAAAATTACTTCGATGCACTAAAATTACAGTGCGCAAAATATAGAATTAAGTATGTTGAGGTGGACATTGCAGAAGATTTTGAAAAAATATTCACGACCTATCTTGTTGAGCGACAAAAAATTAAAAGTTAGAAATTGAAAACATCTAAAATAAAATTAAAAAATATTTGTGGAAACTAAAAACAGCTGTATATTTGCCCTCGCAATCAAGCAACGGTCTGGTAGTTCAGTTGGTTAGAATACCTGCCTGTCACGCAGGGGGTCGCGAGTTCGAGTCTCGTCCAGACCGCATAAATTGCAAATAAGAAGCCTTAAGAAATTAGGGCTTTTTTTAGCGAGTATAATGATGTTGTGTTGTTTATCTCATGAGGAGTCAAATCCTATGAGGTATGTGGTTAAAATGCTGGATTTATCTGGTATTTACCAATGAGAAGCTTTTTTCCATTAGATTGGAAAAGGGCTTTTTTGTTTTTTAAGACAATATTAAGTTTTTATAATGAAATATCATTTGAATTTTATTGCTCTACATTTGCTTTAAAACCATTGTTGCTTTAAGATCAGTAAAAATTCCAGGTTATGCCATTTTTGGAATTCTGAAAAAGTTCGATAGTTTTCTAGTTATTTGTATTTAGATCTTATGGGAGAAATTATTCAATACAAGTTTTGATGGTTATTATTAAAATTGAAGCCTTTTCTTCCAAGCATATTTTCAGCAAAAAAAATATATAAAAAAAGGTGATCTACACCGTTCAAAGTTGGTTGAAGTACAGTATATTTGCCCTCGCAATCAAGCAACGGTCTGGTAGTTCAGTTGGTTAGAATACCTGCCTGTCACGCAGGGGGTCGCGAGTTCGAGTCTCGTCCAGACCGCAACTTGTAAAAGCCTTACGAAAGTGAGGCTTTTTTTATGCTTTATAATGAAATCTAATGTTTGCCCAAAAAAGATGACATACAGGGATTAAAAGGCTGGAGAATACGGGCTTTCTTGTTTTTAAACCGATTTGGAAAATTTCAAAAAAATAATACCCAGAATTTTCCGGGTATTATTTTTATAAGGGTTCTACTTATTATTTTCTTTCTGCAGCTTTAATATCTCCAGAAAGTCCACTTAATTCTGGTCTAAAAATCCAAAGTTCGGTACTACCTCCATCTGTTATTTCTCCCCATTCTTTCATGAAATCTTTAAAGCTGTTTTCCCCATACATCTTATTATAAGATTCTGCGAATTTAGGATCTTCACTCAAAAAGGAATATTTATCGAAGAAATAAATTACAGACATATCTCGCCCCTCTTTGGTAGATGGCATCTCATTCATATAGACTCCGTAAGTAATATCTTTATAGTTCTCACCGGTCATCACTTTATTTATTTTTTCCATTACACTCTTTACCCTGTCGCCCTGAAAACGTTTGATATCATAAATATCTAAGAGTAATTTGTTTAAGGTGAAATCTTTTGGAAAACTGGAAAGACCAGCTTCAAATTTCCAATAGGTGGTTTCTGCTTTGTTGCTTACGTATGGCTGCACGTTTGAAAGCCAATCATTAGTATGAGCATCAGAATCTTCACGTGTATCCATGGCACTCCATGGGTAGAGGTCCCATGACCCACATATAACTGCCAGCGTTTTCACCATTGGCAATGTAATACACTCTTGCCCCAAAAGGACCGTCAGTATGAAATTGTTTGTTATGAGCGGCCAAATTGGTCTCAAACTTTTTTACATCTGCGGAGTTTGGAGTAAGTACCGTATTTTCAAAAACGGCATACTCCGGGCTACTTTGGGAAATTGCTAAAAATGGGATCAATAAGATCCAGAAAACTACTTTCTTCATAATTAATATATTTAGATGGTTAATATTAAAATTTGAAGTTCTAGTAGATCTGCATAGTCTCAATGGGCTTTAAAAGGGGAGGATTATTATTCTGTTCAATTTAACACTAATAATTCATTTTTAATAGAATTTTGATGTAATTATTCAGTATATATCTAAAGTAAGTGTTTTATTATCAATAACATACAGTGTTCAGGTTTAAGAGTTCAATTATCAGTCTTGCTAATTATATTCAATTTCTAATTTTAGCTTGATTTAATTATAAGTAATTGGTATACTGCATAGATTATTTATTAGGTAAAATAATTATTAGATAATGAATAAAAGCTGGCTTTTCGAGAGTCTAACTTTATTAAAATCGTTGCTTTATATTTTTGCGTTTTTAGCAGCGGGAGAATTAATTGTCTATGTTCTACCAATTGCTATTCCCGGAAATATCCTGGGAATGTTTCTTATATTCTTTGCGCTAAAATTTAAATTGATCAGCTTAAAAGACGTTAAACCTGCTTCAGATAAATTGATGAGATATTTAGTCTTGTTCTTTATTCCTTATGGCGTGGGACTTATGTCATACTTCGATTATATCAAAGATTATTGGGTGGCTATAAGCGTAGCAGCCATCTTAAGCACCTTGATTACCCTATACATAACTGCGTATGCACTTCAAAAGATGGAGAAATGACTTATAGAATAATCTTGCTCTCGTTATTTGCAGTCTTTCTTACAATTGGAATCTTTAGACTTTCCACGTTGGTTAAAAAGAAATGGAATTTTGCATTGTTGAATCCAGTCTTAATTTCTATAATACTAATCATCGTTGTTCTAAAATTAATAGGCTTAGATTTTAAAGATTATAATCATGGGGGAAAAATTCTAAGTTTTTTTCTTGGACCATCTATAGTGGCATTAGGAGTTTTCTTCTTTGAGAAATATGAAGAGGTTAAAAAAAATATGATACCTTTTCTTACTTCTATATTTTTAGGAGGCGTTAGCGGTATTTTAAGCGTGACCTTAATTCTCCTTATTTTTAAAGTGCCGCTATTAATAATGAATTCTCTCGCAGCAAAATCTGTAACCACTCCAATTGCTATAGAGGTAACAAAAACATTAGGCGGAGTTCCTGCAATTACCGCCGGAATTGTAATTGCAGTGGGTGTTTTTGGAAATGCAATTGGCCCCGGATTTTTAAGACTTCTAGGCATTAATAGTCAAACAGCAATAGGAACAGCTCTAGGAACTGCAGCGCATGGAATAGGAACCGCTAGAGCCATGGAAATGGATAAACTGGCCGGAGTTTACAGTGGCTTGGCCATGTGTGTAAATGGAGTCATCACCGCTATATTTGCTCCGCTTATCTTAGATCTAATATTTGGCTTTTATTCTTAGTGATTTGATTATTAATTCTTTAGAGATCAGTATTTCAATATGAATCTTCCTAAAAGGTTAAATACAAAATAAACGATTTCTGTTAGGTATTAAACCTTTACATTTGCACCGCCCAAAATTTATCTAATCTATTAATCATATTCTATGCCTGCGCTACAAAATGACATTGAAGTAGAGTTTAATCGCGTAAAAAGTTTAAATCAATTCAAGATTGAATATGATAAGTTGCAAAATGAATTTAAAAATTTAAATCGTTTGGCAGCCAATATTGCAGGCACAAAAATTTCCATGATCAATCTTATTGATAATTATACCACATGGACCATTTCTTGTCATGGAATGGACGTTAGCCAAACTCCTAGAGAAGAAAGCATTTGTCAATACACTATTCAACAAAATGATTATTTAGAAATTCCGGCAATTAAAAATGATGTACGCTCCAGTGGTTTAAATACTGGAGATCTGGAATATTATATAGGGTTTCCATTAACTACAGATAGCGGTTCCAATATTGGCGCTTTATGTATTGTAGGGCATGAAGAGCAGATTTTGGAAAAGGAAAAGGTAGATCAGCTTAAACTTATTGCTCAGGAAATTGTTGAGAAATTGACACTAAAGAGAGACTTGAAAAAAGCTAAGAATTTAGTTGCCGAAGCCGAAGATTCTCAGAAAAAACTTGCCCATGATGTAAGAGGCCCAATTAACGGGGTTTTAGGTATTACAGATCTTTCTGCACAGCAAGAACAATTAACTTTAATGGAGGCTAAATCTTATCTAAAAATGATAGGTAAGAGCAGTAAGGCATTATTAAATCTCACTTCGGAGATTCTCAGTTCAGATGTTGCTAATAAAGCAAATATTTCACTTATTAGTTTTGAAGAATTAGGTGAAAGAATTAAGGAGTTGTATGCACCTCAGGCAGTGGTGAAAAATATTAAGATTGAAGTTAAATATGACCGTAAAGATGCTACTACCGAAGTTAATAAAGAGAATTTATTTCAAATTGCCGGTAACTTAATCTCTAATGCCATCAAATTCTCTCCTGTAAATGAAACTGTTATTTTGGCGTTAGACCTTAATAAAGAAGCGAATATACTTTATCTTGGAAGTTCTAGATTCAGGAAACGGTTTTTCTTCAGAAAAAATACAGAATATTATAGATGGAAAAGCTATATCTTCTTTAGGTTCTGCAGGAGAAATAGGCTACGGTTTAGGCTTGAAAGTGGTAAAACATTTAGTAGAGGAGCGTAGAGGTTGCTTAAAGATTTCATCGGTTTTAGGACAAGGAAGTAAATTTGTAGTAGAACTTCCGCAAGTTTAAACCTTATAGATTAATTTTTCCATCTTCCATATAGATTATTCTGTCGGTTTTACTTGCAAAATCTTTATCGTGAGTTACTACTAATAAAGATAAATTTTTGTTCACGCTCAATTCTTTAAAGATATTAAAGACATTTTCAGCATTATAACTATCTAAATTTCCTGTAGGTTCATCTCCCATAATTATAGATGGATTATTGATTATTGCTCGCGCAATTGCTACTCGTTGCTTTTCTCCTCCAGAGATCATTCCGGCTTTTTTATCGGCTAAATGCTGAATTCCTAAAATTTCTAGTTTCTCTATGGCATCGTCTTTTATTTGGGATGAAGTTCTTTCTCCAAGTTTTTTAGCTGGAAGCATCACATTTTCTAAAACGGTAAATTCAGATAACAAATAATGAAATTGAAAAACAAAGCCTATATGCTTGTTTCTTATATATGATAATTGATCTTGATGTTTTCCGGTAATTAGTTCATTATTTAAGTAAAGCTCTCCTTCATAACTGGTGTCCATGGTAGAAAGTATATACATAAGTGTGGACTTTCCGCAACCAGATTTTCCCATAATTGTAACAAACTCACCTTGATCTACCTTAAAATTGATATCAGTAAGTACATGATAAGGAACCGGTTTTTTAAAATACTTATTAAGATTTTTTGTTTCTAATACCGTTTTCATAATCGCTGTTATTGACCGGTTATTATTTGTACTGGATCTATTCTTTTTGCTTTTCTTGAAGGAAAATAACCTGCAAAAAATGTTGAGATTAGAGCAAAGCCAAATCCTATAAAATAGTACCAGATATTAAAATTAATAGGATAGGTTTTTATAGTTGGCAAGGCTTCTGTATTAAAAGGAATGGTGTTTATAATAGAAGTAAGTGTAAAACCAAGGAGTAACCCTAATAAACCTCCAATAACTCCAATAATCATGGCCTGGCTAAGGAAGATCATTTCTACATCTTTTCCCGAAAATCCTATAGCTTTTAAAATGGCGATATCATTCATTTTTTCATAAATAAGCATATTCAAAATATTATAGATCCCAAAACCTGCCACTATCAGTAAAGTTAAAGAAACTGCGTAGGTAATAAGATTTCTTATGCTGGTTCCCGTTTCAAATTGAGCATTGGCAGTATTAATATCTATAGCCTTTAAATTAAATTGTTTTTCAATATCCTTAGCGAGTGGCACAGCTTCATTTATATCATTTAATTTAAGGTTGATGTCTGTGATGTAATTATTAGGCTCTCCTAAAATTCTTTGTACGGTCTTTAGATTGGAAAAACTTTGAATATTATCCAGATCTGCAATTCCACTTTGATAGATTCCCACGATCTTTAAGGGGTAGAGCTCTCCTTTAATGGTGCTAATTTGAACTCTATCTCCAACATCCAAAGACATTTTTTTTGCCAGCCCCGAGCCAAGTAAGATACCATTTGAGGTATTCTTAAGTTCTTCTGCAGTGCCTTTAATGATATAGTCTCTAAAATTGAAGAATTCTACTTCTCTCATAATATCTACTCCCGTAAGATTCCCTCCTAATTCTATAGAGCCTGCTATATAAAAGATTTGGGTTTTAACCTGGGGGAGCGTGCCTTTTACCTTCGGATTCTTTTCTAAATTTTTTAGGATAGCTAGTGCATTGTGAATTCTTTTCTGACTTTGTTTAGGTTTAACAGAATGTATGATATTGAAGGATTTTTGAAATTCTGAATAAAGATCTATAGGTTGCTCTTGTGAAGGTTCAATTTCATTGTAAATATGAATGTGGGGAGTTTGGTTAAGAATTAGATTATCCAACATATGGTTTAAACCGGTCATAAATGAAACCAACGTAATATACGCCCCAATGCCAAAGGTTACTCCCAGCGCCGCAGTAGCGGTTTGCCTTATCTTACTAATTAAGTGAGTTCTGGCAATTGGCAATATTACGTTCCAGTTCAACATTAGGGTAGATTATAAATTCCGGTTTTAGAATTGATTCCTGAAAGAATCTCGATACTATCTAAAGTTTGTAATCCTGTTTCAACTCGCACAAATCCATCATCTGTTTTCACCTGATTTTTAGCATTTAAATATTTCTTAGGGATAACTAAGGCCTCATTTTTTGAATTGATCTCGATATTTGCCTCGCCGGAAAGCCCTGGATATAGAACATCAGGTTCTTTAGTGAAAACGGCTTCTACTTTAAAGGTTTGGCTGCGTTCATCTTTTTTAGGATAGATCTTAGATATCTTTGCTTCAAATATCTTTTGAGGGTAAGAATCCAGGTTTAGAAATACGCTCTGGCCAATTTTTACCCTCACAATATCTACCTCATCTACCAGCATTTCTAAAATAAAATTAGAAGCGCTTCCTAAACTTGCAACTGGTTCCATGGTATTAATAATTTCTCCTTTTTTCTTGTAGAGAGCATACACTTTCCCATTGATAGCACTTTTTACGGTAAACTCTTTTTGAGTAACAACAGAGTTCTTGTAAATATTTTTAGCCTGGCTCATCTGAATTTCAAGATCTGTTTTTGTTCTATCATATTTGTTTTGAAGTACCTCGAGATTATTTGATGAAAGCTGAAAGGCAAGTTGTGAAGCGTCCAATTGGGCTTTAGTTCCAATCTTATTTTCCCAAAGTCTCTTTAATCTAAAATAATTAATGGAGTCATTTTTTACTTTTAATTTTGCCGCATCTACTTCTTTTACAATAGCATCAAGCATGGTGGCATTACCTGTATAATTTTTCTGAGCCAGTTCATAAGATAGTCTTGCGTTTTGAGAATTTAGCGCTGGGGAAGTTGCTATAATTTGAAGTACAGGGTGTTCCTTTTTCTAACAAGATCTCCTTCCTCAAGAAGATTTTCTTCTAAAATTCCGCCTACTGCTGCATAAACTTGATATAAACTATCTGGCTGCACGGTAACAGAGGAGTATACAAATTCATGAAGATCTCTAATTTCCGGAAATATTTTATCTTCCTTTTTATTACATGAACTATAGATCCTATAAAAATCAGTAGCCAGAACTTATACTTGCTCATCATATATTTTAATATCAAATTTCAGTGAAAAATCTTCACTTCAGAATGATAAATATCATATTTAAAGAGGTTTACAGCTGCTAACTTTATAGGATTAATAAACCTGTAAGAGATGGAAACTTCAATCTTTTTAGCCAAATTCTGGGGCTGGTATCTGCTGGTCTTCTTTTTTATTTTAAGTTTTAATCCAATCCGAATCAAGCAGATCTTTGAGGATCTTAACGATCAAAAATTTCTGATTATAGTAGCATTTCTTGCCATTATAATTGGGTTGTTGAATATACTTTTTCATAATATCTGGGAGCCAGATTGGCGATTTCTAATCACATTAATTGGATGGGTCTCCCTGTTCTTTGGGCTGGCATTATTTATTCTTCCCATTCAAACTTCAAAATGGATCGCTTACATCAATGTAAAATTAGTTCAGCTCTTATATGTGCTTCTATTTCTTACAGGTTTGTATCTACTAAATGTTAGTTATGAGGTGCTAACCTATTAATAATTTCAAAATGTAACTATGAAAGTACTCATTAAACAATTCAATAAAATAAGAATTACAGATATTCCTGAGGTGGGAGGGAAGAATGCTTCTCTTGGGGAAATGTTTAATGAACTATCGGCCGATGGAGTGAAAATTCCTGATGGTTTTGCAACTACGGCTACTGCATTTTGGAATTTCTTAAATGAAAATAAAATCAAAGAAACCTTAAAAGATCTTATGAAAGATCTGGATAGAAAAAAATTTTCAAATTTAAATGAAATAGGTGCTGCCGCAAGAGATTTGATACTTTCAGGAACTTTTTCAGATGCGTTTTCAAAAGAGATTATCGAGGCTTATCATGATCTTGGGGGTGAAAAGATAATTGAGGTTGCGGTAAGAAGCAGTGCAACGGCAGAAGATCTTCCGCAGGCAAGTTTTGCAGGACAGCATGACACTTTTTTAAATGTTTCTGGAGATGCAAATTTATTGGAGGCGGTAAAACTTTGCTATGCATCTTTATATACAAATAGAGCTATAAAATATAGGGAAGATCAGGGGTTTGAACATGATGTGGTGGCACTTTCTGTAGGGATTCAAAAAATGGTAAGAGCAGATAAAGGTTGTTCTGGAATAGGATTTACCTTAGATCCTGAATCTGGATTTAAAGATGTGGTTCATATAACCGGAGTTTGGGGTTTAGGAGAAAATATAGTTCAAGGGGCAGTAAACCCAGATGAATTTTATGTTTTTAAACCCACATTAAAATTAGAGAAGAATGCCATTATTCAGAAAACATTAGGAAGTAAAGAACAGACGCTTATTTACGCAGAATCTCACGGACATTCTTCTACCGTAAATATTTCAACAGAATATAAAAAACAAAATCAATTTGTATTAGAAGAAGAGGAGATCTTGAGATTAGCCAAATGGGCTGTAATTATTGAAGAACATTACCAGAAGCCTATGGATATAGAATGGGCTAAAGATGGTATTTCTAATGAGATCTTTATTACCCAGGCCAGACCGGAAACCGTACATCATAAAATTCAGAAGATTTTTAATGAATATAAATTATTAGAAAGAAGCGAAGTGCTGGTAAAAGGAAGTGCTATTGGGGCTAGAATAATTTCTGGAACTGCGAGAATTTTAGAATCGCCTCGTGAAGCAGAAAAACTTAAAAAAGGAGACATTCTTATAACAGATGTTACCAGCCCAGATTGGGATCCTGTTCTTAAAAATATAGGAGGATTGGTAACAAATAGAGGTGGCAGAACAAGTCATGCCGCCATTGTAGCCAGAGAATTAGGGGTTCCCGCAATTGTAGGAACTACCATTGCTACCCTTAAAATTAAAGATGGAGACTTAATTACAGTTTCTTGTGCAGAAGGAAGTACGGGAATTATATATAAGGGAGCATTAAAATTTGAAGAAAATGAAATAGATCTTAAAAATATAAAATTGCCAAGAACAGAGGTGAAATTTATAATGTCTGATCCTGAAAAAGCCTTTCAGCTCTCATTCTATCCTAATAATGGGGTAGGATTGTTAAGAATGGAATTTATGATAACACATCATATAAAGATCCATCCCATGGCTTTGGCCCAATTTGAAAAAGTTCAGGATAAGGATATTAGAAATGTAATTGAAGATGTTACTCAAAACTATGCGAATCCAAAAGAATTCTTTGTGGAAGAGCTGTCTCAAGGTATAGGAACTATTGCTGCCGCTTTTTACCCAAAAGAGGTGATCTTAAGAATGAGCGATTTCAAGTCTAATGAGTATGCAAACCTACTTGGAGGAATTCAATTTGAACCAATTGAAGAAAATCCAATGCTAGGGTTTAGAGGGGCTGCAAGATATTATCATGATATGTATAAACCCGGATTTAAATTAGAATGCGAAACCGTTAAAAAACTAAGAGATAACATGGGTCTTACTAATATTAAAGTGATGATCCCATTTTGTAGAAGTCTGGAAGAAGCAAAAAATGTTGTTGAACTTATGGCAGAAAATGGTTTGGTTCAAGGGGAAAATGGCTTGGAGATCTATATGATGGTTGAAATTCCAAGTAACGTGATATTATTAAAAGAGTTTGCAGAAATTTTTGATGGCTTTTCTATTGGCTCTAATGATCTTACTCAGTTAACCTTAGGAATAGATAGAGATTCTGATGTGATTTCTTCCCATTTTAATGAAAATGATCCTGCTCCTAAAAAGATGATAAAAATGGCGATTAAAAAAGCCAGAAAAGCAGGTAAACCAATAGGATTATGTGGGCAAGCTCCCAGCGATTTTCCGGAATTTGCAGCCTTTTTAGTAAATGCCGGGATCAACAGTATTTCCTTTAACCCCGATGCCTTGATCTCTGGAATAAAAAATATTAATAAGGCGGAAGCTAAAAAGTTGAAAATCTGATATTTATCATATTTTATGACCTTTAATTCTGGTAAATTTAGGTATGATTAAAGGTTCATTGATTATTTAGTTAATAATAGGAAAGGGGCTATAGAAGTGCTTTTTGAAGAATATTCCAATTTTTATTTTAGCAGTAAAGTGATTGTAGTGAGTATTCTAACAGGAAAGAAATTCTATAACTTCAGGAAAACAGGAATGTTCTTATGCATTCCTGTTTTCTACTTGAGTTTAGTGATAAATATAAAATTAATCTGTCTTAGACAGGATGGGTTTATGAAGAACATAGAACCTTATTTTCTGATATAGATTGAGTGTTGCCTAGAGATATTCAACAAAAAGGTCAGTCTTCCATCAAAGATAAGATCATTTCTTCATAGGGAAACAGGTGTACAGATGTATACCTGTTTTCTATATAATTTAAATTTAAAGTTATGGGATGGTATATAGGAAAAACACTTAAAGATTGCAGTTTTGACGAAGCAATTGAAAAGGTTACAACTGCTTTAAAGTCTGAAGGATTTGGAGTCCTTACCAATATAGATATGAAGGCAACTTTAAAAGATAAACTAAATGTTGATATTAATAAATACAAGATCTTAGGAGCTTGTAATCCTCCTTTTGCCTATAAAGCACTTAAAGCGGAAGATAATATTGGGGCTATGTTGCCGTGCAATGTTGTAGTTAAGGAAAAGGACAATGGAGAAATTGAAGTTGCGGCCATTAACCCAATAGAAAGTATGACTGCCGTTAAAAATGAAGATTTAGAAGCCATAGCTAAAGAGATTAGCCAGAAGCTAGAGAATGTGGTAAATAATTTGAATTAGGATTTACATTCAAAATATCCCGGAATTATAGAGATCTCCGGGATATTTTATTTTAATTTTAATTCCTTTTTTGCCAGATAAAAATCTATCTTTTCACAGCTAGTGTCTTCAATTCTTTCTTCCATCTCTTCTAATGTTTTTGGTGGAGGTAAAATTATCTTGTCTCCTTTTTTCCAATTTAAAGGAAGTGCAACTTTATACTTATCTGCTATTTGCAGCGCCTCCAAAACTCTTAAGATTTCGTCCATATTCCTTCCTACGTTAAGAGGGTAATACATGATAAGCCTAATCTTTAAAAGCGGATCTATTATAAAAACTGCTCTTACAGCCTCGGTCTCACTTTCATTTGGCTGCAGCATCCCGTAGAGTTTTGCAACTTTCATGTCTATATCTGCAATTATGGGAAAGTCGAAGTATATACCAGTTTTTTCTTTTACATTATTTATCCAGGCTAGGTGAGAATGTATACTATCTATACTTAAACCTATTAGCTTGGTATTTAGAGCTTCAAAATCTGCTTTTCTTTGTGCAAAACCAGAAAGTTCTGTAGTGCATACCGGGGTAAAATCTGCAGGATGCGAAAATAGGATCACCCAATGATCTTCAGCATATTCTGAAAATATAATTTTACCAATGGTAGTTTTTGCCTCAAAATCTGGGGCATTATCCCCAATTCTGGGCATAACGTTATTTTCTATAGTTGTAGTTTCCATAATGTAACAATTTTAAACGTTTAGCATTCCCCCATCAATAACATTTGTGGTTCCGGTTATGTATTTACTATCATCTGAAGCCAGAAATAAAATAAGTTTTGCGATCTCCTCAGATTCTGCATATCGTCCAAACGGAATAATATTTTCAAAACCTTTTTTAGCGTCTTCGGGAGCATCTGGAGAAATATCTTTTTCTATAGATCTCATCATTCTATTATTTACTGGGCCGGGATGCACAGTATTCACTCTTATGTTTTTGTCTGCAAATTCTAATGCGGCCGTACGCATTATACCAATTACCGCATGTTTGCTTGCTACATAAGCACCCAAACCTCTAAAACCTTTAAGACCGGCTACAGATGAGGTTATAATTACACTTCCTTCATTGGCCATTTTAGGGATCATAAATTGGCAACCCAACCACACCCCCTTAAGGTTTACCGCAATTACCTTATCAAAAATCTCTTCAGGATATTCAGATATTGGAGAGAAACTCCCCTCGATACCAGCATTATTAAGAAAGATATCTACCTTTCCCATCGTTGAAATTGCCTCTTGTGCGTAATTTTTTACGTCTACCAATCTTGAAACATCTGCAGCGCAGTAATAAACATTGGGATTTTTCAATTCTTGAACCGCTTCTTTTAGATCTGCTTCGCGAAGGTCTACCAACATAACTTTTGCCCCTTCATCCAAAAATAATCTTGCAGTTGCCTTTCCTATTCCTCCTGCACCCCCGGTGATTACAGCTGTTTTACCTTTTAATTTTTCCATGATCTTCTGAATTAATTTCCAGTTAAATTACAATCATAAGCGTAGAAAATTCATGAGAATTATCATGTTAAGTATCTTTAATACAGATGATTATGTGAATATTATTTGAATTTTCGGAACTTTATTTTAAGCTGATGGATATCATTTTTTTTAAGGGATCTTCGGCTTAATTTTAAGGATGATAATTGTTTAAAAATTTAGGAAGATGAACGATTTTAGAAAAAGGCCGAAAGGAAAATATATCCAAAACGCCAACTGGAGTGAACTCTATGTGTTAACCGAACATTGGAAATCTGATCTTAACTTTTATAAAGATGATCTCCGATTTTTAAAATTTTTAATCAATAAATATTTTATCTGGTTAACTATAGAAGAGAACGTAAAAGAAGTACAGAGTATTGAGAAAAGTCTGCATGACACCGAGGTAATTTGTAATAATCTTATAGAAAAAGTGAAGAAACATCTTATTCAACTTGGAGATCTTTCAGAAAATACCAATTTAGAATCTGCCCGTATCTTTAGAATAGAGCATGAACATCTGGAAGATGAAATTTCAGAGTTTGTAAAATCTTTCAGAATTAATAGAAAAAAAGTCTTCAAGATAACAGAACACATTGTAGATAGCGAAAAGCTGGAAGGATATTTAGAAGGTTGAGCTTAAAATTTACTCCGGCTTATAATTATAATTTAGAAATCATGAAAAATATAATAGCCGGATTAATATTCATATTTTCCTGTACTTCTACCAGATTGGTAGATAGGTGGAGAAATCCTGAGGCTAATGAATTTAAGCCTCAAAAAATAATGATCTTGGGAATTACCCAAAATTTAACTGCTAGAAAGATATTTGAAGAAGACCTTAAAACTGAATTTTTAAATAGGAATATAGATGCCGTAGAAAGCACTATGGTTCTAGGAGACGATTTTACCCAATCTATGAAGTCTGAAGCTGAAATAGAGGCGCTAAATGCAAAATTGATTTCTAAAGGATTTGATGCCTTGGTGGTAACTGTAGTTAAAGGTGTAGACGAAATTCATTCTTTTCAACCAGAAAATCACTGGCCGCAATTTGGTAGGTATTATTATAGGTTTCAGGATATTTATTATAATCCGGGATATTATAATGATTATAAGGTCTACCGTGTAGAAACCTCTGTTTACAACATTAGGGAGACAAATGGTAAATCTCTTGTTTGGGTTGGGGATTTTGAAATAGTAGATCCACAGAAAATTCGAACTAGTGTTACAGATTATGTGAAAGCCATTACTAATAGATTGGAACAGGATGATATTATTCCTAAGATAAATTGATGACAGATTTAATCAAAATCTTTCTCTGGAGATTTTGATTTTCTCCTTATTAAAACTTAGAACTATTATGAAGTTTTTTAAAAGAGGACTTGTTATTATTTTTCAAGATCTCTTTTCTAGCGATTTTTTCCATGATTAGCCTGGCTTTTAAGTAGCTTATTGTAGACTCTGCGCCTTGATTTAAATTAACATTCTCTTTTTCTAAACCATCATTACATCCTCCAGTTACGGGATTATATATAATTTCTTGAAGATGATTTTTGCCTAAGAACCAATTAAAAGCTGGACTTATCAGTTTTTTATATTTTTGTAAAGGAAAAGTCTCATAAAAGATATCCAAAGTTTGAAGGGTATTTGTGACATCTATTGGTTGTTCCCCATGATCTGATTTTTGAAAATCCTTATGCATCCAATTCTTATTGGAAATCATTTTAAAATAAGTGTCGCTAAAGGTTTTAGAGATTAAGAAGTCTAAAGATTCTATGGCAACATTTTTATATTCAACTTTTCCTGTGGTAAGATAGGCGTAAAGCATAGCTTCTGGAAGTACGCTATTTGCATAGGTTAGATTCTCTTCAAACCATTCCCAGTCTTTTTCTCTATTAATATCATATCTGGTAATAAGTTTTTGTGCCAGACTTTCAATTTGAATTGCCAAGGACTCTAAATTTTGGGTTAAATTATAAGAATACAATCCTCTTATAATAAAACTTATAGCTCGTGGAGACATGATGCCATTAATCCAATTATTACATTTAATTAAAACAGTTTCGGCTCTTTTGCTAAGGTTATTGGGAAGTATTTGATTTTTAGAAATCACAAAACCTAAAGCCCAAACAGCTCTCGCATTGGAATCTTCTAAGTTTACATTTGTATTTTTAATATGTACTTGGCCATACTTATCTATATAATTATCAAAACTTCCATCGTTTTTTTGACAGTATTCTATAAAGCTAAGGTATTTCTCTATGTAAGGTAGCACCTCAAGATCCTTATAAATTTCAAAATATTCACACATAAAGATCAAAGCTCGGGCATTATCGTCTAAAGTATAGCCAGAATCTAAATCTGGAATGGATATTTTAGCAAATTGAATAATTCCAAAATCCTTCGTCAACTCTTTTATATGATCTAATTTTAATGGAGGTAAGTCATATTTTAAACTTGTGGTGTGGTTTATAATTTCTGCATATGCTAAAACATGTTTTATAGCCACATTTTCCCAAATAGAAGATCTGGTTTTTTGAAAAGCATTTAAACTCATCGCTTTTCTTTTAACATCATCCCTTAAAAGATCTATGGTTGCCGTTGCTAAGTTTTTTGAGTCTCCAATATTTATTAGAACCCCCAGCTCTGGAGTTAAAATTTCCTGGGTATGCAAAATGGAAGTGGCTACAATTGGGCATGCGCAGCTCATAGCATAAGAAAAAGTGCCGCTTACCGCTTGATTAGGATCTTTTGATGTGAATAAATAAATATCTGTAGCCTGTAGTAACTTTATAAGATCCTGGAGTTCTAAATATTGATCTATAAAATTCACATGATTTTCTAGATGTAGTTCTTTTACAGACTTCATCAAAAATTCGCGATAAGAATCTTTTCCTTCAACGATATTATTAGGGTGTGTTTTTCCAATAATTAGGTAAAGCACATTAGGAAAATCTTTTATGATCTCTGGCAGGGCGTAAATTGCAGTTTCTATGCTTTTTCCTTCACCTAATAATCCAAAAGTAGAGAGCACGAATCTGTCTTGTACCCCGAATATAGTTTTTAATTGTTCTTTATCTATCCATTTATTAAGATGGGTGCCATGATTTATAATTTTGATTTTATCAGAGGGAATTTGAAAAACTTCGTTAAGTAGTAAAGATGATTTTTTTGTCATTACAGTAATTAAAGAGGCTCTGTTTCCAATTTTTTGAACAATACTTTTCATTTTTTCTGATGGCTTAGGAAGCACCGTATGAAAAGTGAAGACCATTGGTTTTTTTATAAGTTTTATAAAATGAAGTAGGTTATCTCCATACTCCCCTCCATATAAGCCAAATTCATGCTGAATGTGAATAAGATCTAATAATGGGTCTTGATTGATATTTTTGGCTACAAACTCATAATCCTCACGAATATTTACATTTATAGAAAACTCTGTCTCAGAATTAAGAGAATTAGAATTTAAAAGTTCACATCTCAAACATTCAAAACTATTGCTGAACATTGAAGTAATACCATTAATAAGATCGGTTGTGTAGGTGGCAATTCCACATTCTCTTGGAGGAAAACTAGAAATAAATAATATTCGAGACTTTTTACTTTTCTTGTTCATGATTAATTCGTTTTTAATTCTTCTAATAAGGCAGAAAGTTTTACAGATGCAACGGCGATTCTGCTATCTGCAGCGCCATAATAAATATATAGATCATCATCAAATAAGGCTGTACCACTAGGAAATACAACATTTCTCACCACTCCGTTTTTTTCCCAGGGTAATGTGGGTTCAAATAATGGTTTTTTTAAATGAGCGATCACTTTACGTGGGTCTTCCAAATCTAATAATGCTGCTGCTGCATGATAAATTAGTCCGTCTTCGGTACTTTGTGCAGCATGATAGATTAAAAGCCAGCCATCTGGTGTTTCTATAGGGGGACACCCTGCTCCTATGTGACTTCTTTCATAATGATAAGAAGGTGTTATTACAATATAATCTTTGAGATTATAGATATAATTTTCCCAGAAAGCCCCATTTAGTTCTCCCGGATCATTAAAAAATACAATTTGGATAGAAGGGAATAATCTATGTAAGAAAGCAAACTTTCCATCTATCTTTTTAGGAAAGAAAACCAAATTTTTATCCCACACATATAAGTCAGTTTTCATCACATTGGTTAAGTTGAACTTGTCAAATAGATCATAGAATAAAAAATGCTTATCGCTTATCTTTTCCAGATTACATCTCATTAATTCGGCATATTTTTGATAAGTGAATTTTGGTGTTATTATTCCTTGTCTCTCAAATTTTTGAAGATCTTTAGAAGTAGCGTAAGCTCCAAAAACATTCACCCCATCATAAGCCGAATACGTTAAATAATACACATTATCTATTTTGGTAATTCTTGGGTCTTCGGTGCCTTTAAATTCTTCGCTGGTTTCTGGGGAAAAGATTGGAGTAGTTCTTCTTTCAACCACCTCTATAGGACCGTTTAGTTTACAGTATCCTATACTCGAGAAATTACCTTCTCTTACTGCTCTATAAAAAAGATGAACAAATTGACCTTCTCTAATGGCGGCCGGATTAAAAACACCCTCATTCTCAAAACTGTTCGTTGTTTTTTCTAAAATAACTCCGTGTTTAGTAACAAATGGATACATAGATTTACTGTTTAAATTCTTATCAAAAGCTGAATAAGAATTAAAATGTGATTTATTGGAAATTGAATTTATAGGGAAAACACTTTTCCGACAGAGGAAATACATGCAATATTATGGAGGGGAATTTTAACCTTTCTAATGTAAAGAAAAGTTATAACGCTATTCTAAAGATAATTTAATCATTATTTTTCGTTAGGGTTTCTTTTTTGTGTTAATATTATTGATGCAATTTTGATAACATTCAGAAGACATAATACCCTTTTGGTGTAGATGGGTCATCATATCTTTTGTCATTATACTGTCATCCATAATTCGTTGCATCATATGTTGCATTTTTTCGCTATTTCTACCCATCATTTGCATCTCCTCATGGCTTACGTTTTTGCTGTCCATCCACATATTCTGTCTCATCATCGTCATAGCTGTGTCATTATCATGCATTTCCTCCATGAATTTTGTTAGCAGTTCAGGATCATTTGCTATTTCTTTGAAAATTTCCTTTCTGTTTGCTTCATCTTTCAAAAGTAATCTTGGATTTTCATTTGCGTTACAAGCACTTAAGAGTATGATTGATAGAGTTCCTAATACTTTAAATATCAATTTCATGATCTAATTATTTTAAATGTCTTTTAAAGTTAGTGCAGATAAACATCAATAGAAATGACAAATGTCATTTTTAAAAAGGCTATTAGCTGTTATTTTTGAGAAGTGATAATTTAAAAACAAGAGAGATGAAATTCAATATTCAGTTTGTGAAAATGCAGGATAGCGGCGCTATGTCTGAACATGTAATTAATAAACTTAATAAATTGAGAGATAAGTATGACCAGATTATTGGTGCCAATGTATTCTTTAAATATGAAAATAATTCGGATAAAAATGGGAAGATATGTGAGATAGATCTAAGCGTGCCTGGGCCTAACATTTTTGCTTCCTCAAAAAAAACAAATTATGAATTGGCTGTAAAAGAAACCATTCAAGATTTGGATATTCAATTACAAAAAAGAAAAGCAAGCATTAAAGCCCATTAACAAGGGATTATTATATTAAATTGAAAAGATGAAAAAAATATTAGTAGCTGTAGATTTTTCAGATTATTCTGAATATGCTCTTGAAGTTGCCGCCATTATTGCGAAACAGCATCAAGCAGAGATTATTTGTTTACACATGATTGGACTTTCTGAAGCCGTAATAAATAGATCTCCAAATAAAGAGATGTATGAAGGTATTGAGTATATGAAACTTATTAAAAGAAAGTTCAACCAGTTTCTAGACAAAGATTTCTTGAAGGGTTTAGAGGTTACAGATACTATTGAGAACTATAAGAATTTTAGTGAATTTTGTGTAATTGCAGAAAATTTAAATGTAGATCTCATTGTTATGGGGTCTCATGGAAGCAGCGGTTTTAGTGAGCTTTATATAGGATCTAATACAGAAAAAGTGGTTAGATTTTCTAATGTTCCGGTTCTGGTGATCAAGAATAGAATGGATGATTTTAAAATTGAAAAAGCCGTTTTTGCCTGTAATTTTGCACTCGAAAATAAATCGGCATATTACAAGGCCATGAAGTTTTTCCAATCTTTCGGAGCTCAGGTTCAGTTGTTATACATTAACACTCCAGATAAGAAGTTTAAATCTTCTGCGGAAATGGAACAAACACTTAGAGAATTCTTGATTAGTACCGCTCCCGAAAATTTAGAGTATCTAGAGGAAGTGGCCTATTATTCCGATTATACTGTAGAAGAAGGTATTTTTAATTATAGCAATAAAATAGACGCAGACATTATTGCCATTCCTACTCATGGTAGAAAGGGAATCATGCATTTCTTTGTGGGAAGTGTTGGCGAGGACATGGTAAATCATTCTGAAATCCCTGTAATTACTTTTAAGATCTAAATTCTTTTAGTAATCATAAATTTTAAAATCCTTTGGTATTCTTATACTGAAGGATTTTTTTTTAGAATATCACTTCACTAAATTCCCAAACCTTAAAGATGAAAAGGATAAGGAATGCTACGGTTACCAAAAATTCCATTACACTGGAAGCGATCAACCCAAGAAAAGAGCCATAAGCGGCTCTTAAAGCCGATTTCGAATTGCTTTTATTTAAGATTTCTCCTATAAACGCTCCAATAAAAGGCCCTATTAAAATTCCGAAGGGGATTGGAGCAATTAAGCCAACTACCAAACCAATGGTTGCTCCAATCATTCCGGCTTTACTTCCTCCAAATTTTTTAGTTCCCATGGCAGGAACTGCTAAATTCAGCACAAAAATAAGAACTGCTACAATAAGAGTAATTCCAAGGAACCAATAATTCATTGGAATAGAAGGAGCAAGATAAAAGACTAAAAGTCCAACCCAACTTACGGGAACTCCTGGTAATACAGGAAGAAAGCTGCCTAAAATTCCTATTATCAATAAAAATCCTGCCAGTAAGGTTAAGAATATATCCATGGTTTTTTGGTTGTCTTCAGCTAAAATATCATTTTAATTTCAAAGTTTAAACTAAATTATTAGTTACAACTAAATATTTAGTTTATATTAGCATTATAATAATCAGAAAATATGAAACAATTAACCAAGGCAGAAGAAGAGATCATGCAGATTTTATGGCAATTAGAAGAAGCAAATGTTGCTGGTATAATAGAAAGTATGCCAGAGCCAAAACCGGCTTATAATACGGTTTCTACAATTGTTAGGATTTTGGAAAGCAAGAATTTTGTAGATCATAAAAAGGTAGGGAAGGGATATAATTATTTTCCGCTGGTAGATAGAGAGACCTATTCCAACCAAAGTATGAATAAGTTGATGGACAATTATTTTAATGGTTCTTTTAAAAGCATGGTGTCATTTTTTATGAAAAAAAATGATCTGGATACTAAAGAACTGGAGGCGATTTTAAAGGAGATCAATAAAAAAGATTCGTAAGATGTTAGCTATAATTTTAAAAATCATATTGTTTCAATTGCTATTCTTACTGGGGTATGAGATTTTGTTGAAAAAAGAAACTTTCTTTAATTATAATAGATGGTATCTTCTATTAACTCCAATTATAGCCTTAATGCTGCCATTTTTAAATATAGCCGCGTTGAATGAATTGATACCTCAGGAATCTGCAGCAGTAATTAATAGTTTTTGGCTTCCGGAGATCGTGATTGGGGGGAATGCGCAAGCAGTAGAAACATTGCCGGAAGTAAATTTGTCATCACATTCTACATCTATCAATTGGTGGGCGCTAACTTATGCTGTTGGAGTTATTCTGAGTTTAGGAATTGTTTTTAAGAAATACCTAAATCTAAAGAAGTTGTTCAATTTCAACTTGATCTTTAAAGCTGATACTTATAAAATTATTGAAGTTCCATCATCCAACATTGCCTGTACTTTCTACAAAACCATTTTCTTGGGGGATCAATTATCGGCTATAGAAAAACCTCAAATTTTAGCTCATGAGTTAGTGCATGTAAAAGAAAAGCACAGTTTAGATCTTATATTCTTTGAAGCATTTAAGATCTTATTCTGGTTCAATCCGCTTATCTACATCTATCAGAATAGAATTGCCACTTTGCATGAATATATAGCAGATGCCAAGGTGGTAAAGACAACGAATAAAGGTAGCTACTATGAACAGTTATTAAATAGCGCTTTTAACACTCAAAATATTTCATTCATCAATCAATTTTTCAATCATTCATTAATCAAAAAACGAATAGTTATGTTACAAAAATCAAGATCAAAAACCATCGCAAAATTTAAGTATTTAATGGTTCTACCGTTAATGTTTATTATGCTTATGTATGTTTCATGTTCAACAAATGAAGAACGTTCAGAAGACACTAATGACAATTCCATCTCTGCTCAGCTCGATAATTTAACTCAGTCGGTTCAAGCAAAAGGTGAGCTTTCAGATGAAGAGATGATAAAATTCAATCAATTAGTATCTATTACACTCGAAAGTTCTAATGAATTAAATAATAAATCTTCATTAAATGGTTCAGATGTTCCTTTTGCACTTATAGAACAAGTTCCATTATTTCCAGGTTGTGAGAATTTGGCCAATAATGAAGAACAAAAAAAATGCATGTCTCAAAAAATTCAAGATCATGTCATGAAAAACTTTAATGCTGAAGTAGGTAAAGGCTTAACAGGAGTAAACAGAGTTATTGTTCAATTCAAAATAAATAAAGAAGGTAACATTGAAGGTGTTAAAGCAAGAGCTGCATCTCCTGAATTAGAGAAGGAAGGTATACGCGTAATGGAAAGTTTACCTCAAATGACTCCAGGTAAACAAAATGGAAAGGATGTAAATGTTATGTATTCATTTCCAATAGTATTTCAAGCTAAATGAGAATAATTTTTATTATTTTGATATTGTTAGTTGGTAAAGCCGAAGCTCAAACTTCGGCTTTGGCTTTTATAGTTGGTTTGTATACTGCAGCGAATTATTAATCCCTCAATTTCATTATCTTACTCCATAAAAATAAAACATTTATCTGGGGGGAAGGAAGTTGAATAGGTTTTGTAGATAAGTTAAAACCCAGAAGTTAAATCGCTTAAAGATTGTGTGGATTTCCTTATTTTTGAATATTCTTAAAAATAGAAAATCTACCGAATGAGAAAAACTTTACTCTTAATCATTTTAGTGGTACTTGCTAGCTGTAATAATTTTGAGACCAAAAAGATCTCTTCTGAAGAAGTTCTGGATCAAGAAACCAAAAGTCTGAACTGGAAAGAAGTAGATGAATATCCTGCGTTTGAGAATTGTAAGAATTTTACCGAATTGGCTCAGGCGAAAACCTGTTTTGAGTCTACCGTTGCCAATTCTATCTATGCCTATTTAGAAAAGCAACAACCCATAGTTACAGAGGCAATAGATGATACGGTTTTTTTATATTTAGAGATCTCTAAGAATGGAAAGCCTACTATAGACTCGGTTTCTGTAGATACCACCGTTACAAATCAGTTGCCGGAATTAAGGTTATGGTTGGAGCAGAGTGTAGATTCTTTACCAAAGATCTATCCGGCAAGTAAACGAGGAATCCCTGTTTCCAGTATTTTTAAGATGCCCATAGTTGTAAAAGCTGAATAGATATTCAATAAACAATGATCAATTAACAATTATCTATAAAGAGTTTTTACTCCATATTAGGGTTGCCGTCATGCTGAACTCGTTTCAGCATCACTTCAGAAATTTATAGTTTCTGAATTAATTCCACTTGCTATTGGAATGGCGTGATATTTATTTTGAATTTTTGATACTTTACCAACAGTCCTAAATTAATTTTTTAAAGGATCTTCCTTTCCATTCAAATCCGGAGAACATAGAAGTTATTGCTATATAACTAGTAAAAAATGGATAAAGCAAGCTGCACCAGATATAATGTTTTAAAACATTGTTTTTCTTAAAAAAGTTACTCCATTTAAAAATCAACATTAAGTCTAAATAGAACTTAATAAAAAAACTGAATAAAATTGCCTTATAAGATAGTATTCCTGTAAAGCTGAGTAAGATTGACATTGCAAGAAAAAAGTTCATTAGGAGCACTGTAACTCCTGTAAACCTGGCAAAACTGCTTGTGTAAGAAGATGATTTTGATGCCCATCTTAGTCGTTGAGATATCAGAGATTTTAGATCTTTTTGATGGCGGGTTAAAACTTCTACTTCGGGAGATTTTAAGTACGCGATAGAAAATTTCTTTTCCTGAAATTTTTGTAAGAGAAAGACATCATCTCCACTAGAAATATGATCATTTCCTTGAAAACCTTCAGCATCCAAAAAGGCGGTTTTATTATAACAAAGATTCGCGCCGTTACACATAAATGCATTTTTAATTCCAAAAGCTCCTGCCCCTGCAGCCTGCAAGCTCATAAAATCAAGTTCTTCAAACTTTGCTAGAAATGATTTAGAATTTGAATCCTGAAATCCAACCGGCCCGGCGATTAATTTTGTACTGGATTCTATTATTTTCTCATTAAAGCTCTGCAGCCAATAGAGTGGTACTTCACAATCTGCATCTGTAGTAATAATATATTCAAAACCAGAATTTTCTATTGCAGTTAAAATTGCATCTTTTTTAGGGGAGTTCGATCTTCTATTATTGTCAAGAATTCGAATTTGAAGTTCCGGATGTTTTTGTTGAAAATCCAGACAAATCGCTTTAGAATCGTCTTCAGATTCATCGTTTACCAATAATATTTCAAATAAATCTTTTGGATATTTTAATGCTGAAAGGGAATATAAAAGTGTGGGTAAGTTTTCCGATTCATTTCTAAAAGGTATGATCACCGAAAATTGAATTGTAGAAGGAAGCTGTTGTAATTGGAAAACAGCTACTCTATTCCAGCCAAAAATCAGATACCAGATAAGAATCAGATATAATGCTGAGATCAATAGTAAAATCGTTGTCATGTAGGGATGTTTAAAGCTATCGTTATGGTTCTAATACCTGAACTGAATTGTGTAGCTTTGTAGAACAGTGCAAATTTAAATAAAATTACGTGTTGGCTGTGTAAAAACTTATAATTAAGGCTATTGAAATCTGAACGAATAATTTTAGGCATAGATCCCGGTACCACTATTATGGGTTTTGGACTCATAAAAGTGGAAAATAAGAAGATGTCTTTTTTGCAATTGAATGAGCTATTACTTCAAAAATATAATGATCCTTATGTGAAGTTGAAGCTGATTTTTGAGCGAACTATTGAACTTATAGATACTTTTCACCCAGATGAGATTGCTATAGAAGCTCCTTTTTTTGGTAAGAATGTGCAATCTATGCTAAAGCTGGGAAGAGCACAAGGTGTGGCGATGGCGGCGGGACTTTCTAGAGAAATTCCAATTACAGAATATCTCCCAAAAAAGATAAAAATGGCTATTACCGGAAATGGAAATGCGAGTAAGGAACAAGTTGCAAGAATGCTACAAAGTCTTTTAGGATTGAAAGAATTACCCAAAAATCTCGATTCTACAGATGGATTGGCCGCTGCGGTTTGCCATTTCTATAATTCAGATAGGGTGGAAGTAGGAAAAAGTTATACCGGTTGGGATGCTTATGTGAAACAAAATCCACGTAAACTCAATAAACAATAATCAGCAAGCAATGATCAATTAAGATGATTTATAATCCGTAAATAATTAATGATGGGTGAGTTAAATAATCCGCTTTCGAAAAAATCTTATGATTTTGCTTTGGTTATTATTAAACTTTATAAAGATCTTACAGTTTCAAAAAAAGAATATATTCTTAGTAAGCAATTATTGAGGTGTGGGACTTCTATTGGAGCAAATGTTGCTGAAGCAAACGGTGCTATTTCTAACGCAGATTTTTCTGTTAAAATATCTATAGCTTATAAAGAAAGTTTGGAAACAAAATATTGGCTCTCCCTTTTAAAAGATTCGGATTATCTTGATATAGATTCTTATAAGGAGCTCTATGCTAAAGGAGATGAGCTTTCAAAAATTTTATTTTCCATACTGAAAACCACAAGAATCAAAAATTGATTATTGCTAATTGCTAACTGATTAATGTTAACTGCTAACTGATAAAATGTCTTCAATTTACATACATATTCCATTCTGTAAACAAGCATGTCATTACTGCGATTTTCATTTTTCTACTTCGGTTAAGAAGAAAGGGGAGATGATAGAAATGATCTGTAGAGAGATCTTATTAAGAAAAGATGAGTTGGAGCAAGAATTAGTTCAAACTATATATTTTGGAGGAGGAACACCTTCGTTACTTCCTGAAGAAGAATTGAAAGAAATTTTCAAGACTATCTATAATAATTTTCAAATTTCAGACAACGTTGAGATTACTTTAGAAGCAAATCCTGATGATCTTTCCGAAGAGAAATTGAAGATTTTTAAGGCTGCAGGTATTAATAGGTTAAGTATTGGGGTCAATCTTTTTTTGAAGAAGATCTAAAATTGATGAATCGTGCGCATAATGCTCAAGAAGCTTTAGAGTCTATAAAATTGGCGAAGCAATATTTTGATAATATTTCTATTGATCTTATTTATGGAATTCCGGAGATGACCAATGAACGATGGGAAAAAAACATTGATATAGCTCTGGATCTTGAGCTTCCACATTTCTCTTGTTATGCGTTAACGGTAGAGCCTAATACGGCACTAAAGAAATTTATTGACAAGGGAAAGATAAAACCTGTAGACGATGAGGTTGCAAGGGTTCATTTTGAAATTCTAACAGAGAAATTAAAGAAGGCAGGATTTATACATTACGAATTCTCCAATTTTGGAAAGCTGGGATATTTCTCTCAAAACAATACTGCCTACTGGACGGGGAAATCTTATTTAGGGGTTGGGCCTTCTGCACACTCATTTAATGGGAAACTACGAAAGTGGAATGTAAGTAATAATTCACTTTATTTAAATTCGCTGAGAACGGATAAAATTCCTTTTCAGCAGGAAGAACTATCTGTTGCAGATAGATATAATGAATATGTGATGACGCGTTTAAGAACGATGTGGGGTATTTCTTTGGAAGAAGTTAAGACTACTTTCGGTTTAGATTATTTGGAGTACTTATCAGATCAGGCAAAACTAAATCTTAAAGAAGGCTTATTGATTTTAGATAAGGACACTATTAAGGTGACAGCGAAGGGAAAATTTTTAAGTGATGGTATTGCAAGTGATCTTTTTTATCTAAACGATAAACTCTAAGTCTAAACGTCACCCTGAACTTGTTTCAGGGTCTGGTTTTAATGGAATATAGATGTTCAGCATGACGAGACAAATTCAAGTGTCACCCTGAACTTGTTTCAGGGTCTTATTATATTGGATAAATCATTATATGAATGAAAAAAAGTTACATCTATATATTAACCAATGTTACAAATAGTGTACTTTATATAGGTGTTACTTCAGATTTACTTAAAAGAATAACAGAGCATAAGAATTCAATTGGATCCATTTTTACGAAGAAATATAATTTGAAATATTTAATATATTTCGAAGAGTTTTCAAGTATAGATCAAGCTATCCAAAGAGAAAAGCAATTGAAGAACTGGCGAAAAGAATGGAAATGGAAACTGATCAAAGAATTGAATCCATAGTTAAATGATTTGTATAAGGAGCTTAAGTTGTAGTATTTACTAAGTTAGAGATGCTGAAACAAGTTCAGCATGACGAAATATACGAATTTCATCACCCTCAACTTTTTTCAGGGTCTTTATATTTCCAACTTATAATAATTATTTGTCATAATAACAGCAGGTTAATAATAAATGAAAACAAGCATAAAGCATAACGGTAAAACTTTTCAAGTAGATCTATCTAAACCTTTAGATATTTCGTTAAGTATTCGTGGGGATGATAAAAATCCTATTGCCTGGTATTTAAATTCGCCAAAAATCCAACCGGTTGTAGATGGAGATTTTGTGGGGAAAGGTTACTCAAGGATCATCTACCAATTTTAATAATATCCAGTTTAATCCTCATGGGCATGGAACGCATACCGAATGTGTGGGTCATATCACCAGAGAGTTTTATAGCATTAATGATACTTTAAAAACCTTCTTTTTTACTTCTAAATTGATCTCTGTAGAGCCTGTTAATGTAGATGGAGACTTAGTAATTACCTTAGAGCAAATAGAAAAACACCTAAAGATTGGGGAAGTGGAGGCTATAATTATTCGAACGCTTCCAAATTACATTGAGAAACGCACTAAAAAATATTCGCATACCAATTGGTCTTATTTAACTGAAGTTGCCGCAAAATACATTAGAGAGTGCGGAGTGAAGCATTTATTAATAGACCTGCCTTCTGTGGATAAAGAAAAAGATGAAGGAAAGTTGTTAGCACACAAAGCATTTTGGGATTATCCTAAAAACACTCGTTTTGATGCTACTATTACAGAGCTCATTTACGTGCCAAATAAGATTGAAGACGGAGACTTTTTATTGAATCTTCAGATCGCATCTTTTGAGAATGATGCTTCTCCAAGTAAGCCGGTATTATACAAAATAGAATAAAATTAAAAGGATGAAAATTCAGTTAAAATTAGAAGAATTAGCTATGATGCTATTGGGTATTTTTGCCTTTTTTCAGCTTTCTTTTTCCTGGTGGTGGTTTTTTGTTCTTTTTTTTCTGCCGGATGTAGGTATGATTGGATATTTAATAAATAATAAGACTGGAGCTTATTTGTATAATTTTTTTCATCACAAAGCTGTTGCAATTATAATCTATCTGGTAGGTATTGTTTTTCAGATTGAAATCGTGCAATTAGTTGGAATTATACTTTTCTCTCATTCTTCTTTTGATAGAATGTTGGGCTATGGTTTGAAATATGAAAATGGTTTCAAGTTTACTCACTTGGGTGAAATAGGAAAATAAAAAAAAGCCATTTCAATTAAGAAACGGCTTTTTTGTTTTATCTCTGAAGATCACTTTAGAAAGAAAAATTATCCAAGAGCAACTCTTTCAAAAGCAACAATTTCAAGATCGCTATCTACAGACTTAACGTATGCAGAAACGCTTAATTTATTGTCTTTAATGAAATCTTGATTTACAAGAGTGTTGTCTTTAAAGAAACGTTTGATCTTACCTTTAGCGATATTGTCTAACATTTCTTCTGGTTTTCCTTCTTCTCTTAACTGATCTTTTGCAATTTCAATTTCTTTATCGATGATAGTTTGATCTACACCATCTTCATTTAAAGCAACCGGGTTCATTGCTGCAGCCTGCATAGAAACGTTTTTCGCAGCTTCTTCAGCTCCATCAACATTTTTAGAAAGTCCTGTGAGAACAGCAATTTTATTACCAGCATGAATGTAAGAACCTACGAAAGGAGCTTCCATTGTACGGTAATCTCCAATTTCAATTTTCTCTCCAATTACACCAGTTTGCTCAGTTAATTTATCCTGAACAGAAAGACCTTTGTAGTCTGCAGCCAATAATTCTTCTTTAGAAGAAGTGTTGATAGCAAGATCTGCAAGATCTGTAGCCAATTGTACGAAAGAATCGTTTTTAGCAACGAAGTCAGTCTCACAGTTAAGAGAAACAATAACTCCTTTAGTGTTGTTGTCGTTTACTTTTGCAATTACAGCTCCTTCAGAAGAATCTCTGTCGGCTCTGTTTGCAGCAACTTTTTGACCTTTCTTACGAAGGATCTCAACAGCTGAGTCAAAATTTCCATCAGCTTCTACTAATGCTTTTTTACAATCCATCATACCGGCACCGGTAGATTGTCTTAATTTATTTACTTCTGCGGCGGTTATTTTTGCCATGATGTCTAGAATTTTTGGTTTTTAATGAATGAGTCGTTTAGTTATTTTCAAAAGAAAGAACTAAACGACTCATAAAACTTATCAAAAAAATTATGTTATTCTTCTTCGTCGTTTGACTTAGCTTTCTCTAAAGTCTCATGTTTAGACTCTAGTTTAACATCTTTTTTAGCCTCTTTCATTGCTTTTTTATCTTCAGCATCTTTAGAAGGAACTTCTACGTCTGCGTCTTTAGATTTTTTAGCTTTAGGAGCTGATTTTGTAGTTTTAGACTCTTTGCTGTCGTCTTTATCTTCTTTAGTTGATTTTCTTTCAGAAAGACCTTCAACTATAGATTCAGACATGTAAGAAACCACTTTAGCAATAGATTTAGATGCATCATCGTTAGATGGGATCACATATTCTACTTCACGTGGGTCAGAGTTAGTATCAACCATCGCAAAAATTGGAATGTTTAATTTCTGAGCTTCTTTAATAGCAATGTGTTCACGAGTTGTATCTACAACAAATAATGCTGCCGGTAGACGGCTCATTTCTGAAATAGATCCTAAGTTTTTTTCCAACTTAGCTCTTAAACGGTCTACTTGTAAACGCTCTTTCTTAGAAAGCGTGTTGAAGGTACCGTCTTTTTTCATTCTATCAATAGAAGCCATTTTTTTAACGGCTTTACGAATGGTGATAAAGTTGGTAAGCATTCCACCAGGCCATCTTTCTGTGATGTATGGCATGTTGGCTTTAACTGCTTGCTCTGCAACAATTTCTTTAGCTTGTTTCTTGGTAGCTACAAAAAGTATCTTTCTACCACTAGCTGCTATTTTTTTAAGAGCCTCTCCGGCTTCTTGCATTTTTGCAGCACTTTTATATAGGTTGATGATGTGAATCCCGTTACGCTCCATATAGATATATGGGGCCATGTTTGGGTTCCATCTTCTTGTTAGGTGACCAAAGTGGACACCTGCATCAAGTAATTCTTTTACTTCTACTTTGTTTGCCATTTTTGTAATAGTTTACGTTCTGTTGAGATAGCAACAATCAAGTGGCGATTTGTTTAATCTGGCCTTGACTGTTTAGATGCTAAACTAACTTCCGATGGCGTATCGGAATAACAACAAAAATCTTATTAAATATTAAATGAACTTTCTGGGCAATGCCCAATATATTAACGTTTAGAGAACTGAAATTTCTTACGGGCTTTCTTCTGACCGAATTTCTTACGTTCTACCATTCTTGGATCTCTTGTCATTAAACCTTCTGGTTTTAATACCGCACGGTTCTCTGCATCCAATTCTACCATTGCTCTAGAAAGTGCAAGACGAATAGCTTCTGCTTGTCCTGTAATTCCACCACCGTAAACGTTCACTTTAATGTCAAAGTTCTCTTCGTTTCCAGTCATGTTAAGAGGTTGCATTACTTTAAAAAGTAATGGTCCAGTAGTAAAGTAATCTTTAAGATCCTTTTTGTTAACAGTAATGTTTCCCTTTCCAGTTCCAACATATACTCTAGCAACAGCCGTTTTTCTACGACCAATTTTGTGAATAACCTCCATTACTTAATTTCGTTTAAGTTAATAGTTTTAGGTTTTTGAGCAGTTTGATCATGTTCTGATCCAACGTAAACCTTTAAATTACGGAAGATAGCTGCACCTAATTTATTCTTAGGTAACATTCCTTTTACCGCATTTTCAATAAGTCTTTCAGGACCTTTATTGAATAATTCTGTTGCAGTTAGACTGCGTTGTCCCCCAGGGTAGCCAGTATGGCGAATGTATTCCTTAGAATCCCATTTCTTTCCTGTTAAGTTGATTTTTTCGGCGTTTGTAATAATTACATTGTCACCGCAATCAACGTGTGGGGTGAAGTTAGGTTTGTATTTTCCTCTAAGTAGTTTTGCAACTATTGAAGAAAGACGACCTAAAGTCTGACCATCAGCATCTACGTGTACCCAATCTTTGGTCACGGTAGCCTTGTTGGCCGATACTGTTTTGTAGCTTAATGTGTCCACACTAATTAATTTTACTTGTTATTAAACATTCCATTCCCTGTTCCCGATATTTCTATCGTGAAAACAGGGGTGCAAATGTACAATTATAAATTCATATTGCAAATAGCAGGTTCATTAATTTATTTGCTTTGAATTGTTTGGAAGTCAAAGTGTTTCAAAAAATATCTAACAGAGATCATTAATATGTAGGTGTCTTTTATATTGAATCTATATTTTAAATAGACAATTGTAAGATATTCCTTCTTTTAGTATTCGTTACGAAAACGTTTAAGTGTGTTAAAAATCCGTTTAACGGTAATTTTTATGTTAATAAAGTCATAAAATTATTTATTATCGTCTTATGTTTGCAGTGTTATAATTTTTAAAAAACTGTTTTGCTATGAACAAATTTTTTACAAGAATATTACTTTTAATTGTTGCTGTATCTCTCTTCTCTTGCGCTGCAGAAGATCAGGATGATATACAATCTAATACCTTAAAATCTAGTGATCTTACTACCACTCTTGTTCCTTCAGATCTTGTAGGAGTTTGGGATCTTTCTATGATGGAAGCAGATACCCCGGTAGACATTAATAAAGATGGTACTAGTAATAAGAATATCTTATCTGAAACAAATTGTTTTAATGATATGGGCGTTGTTTTTAACGAAGATATGACTTTTACTACCACCAATGCCAGATTAGATTTTAATGGAGGAACAAATAATGACACTTTTACCTGCATGCAGGCAAGAAGTGATTTTGGAACCTGGGATGTAGATGGAGATATACTAATCTTAAATATCAATATTGACGGAATGGTTTATACCGAAAGAAAACAGCTTACAATTACCCCAACAACTTTTGCATTCGCAGTTACTAAGTTTGAATCAGACAAGTATGTGAATGATCCAGGAGACTCTTCTGCATCCCCAATCAGAATCCTGTCTTTAGAATACGCTAAGAATTAGCAATTATTTTTACAGCAAGTGTTAATTAGAAAGAGGCTATTATTTAATTATAATAGCCTCTTTTGATTTTTTAATGAAATTTTAAAAGATTTTTTAATTAGGCAAAATTTTTATTTTATACTCACTACTCACTATTATTAATGAGCTTCCAGCCAGTTTTGGCCAATTCCAATTTCTACATCTAAAGGAACATCTAGTTTAAAAGCATTTTCCATTTCTGCCTTTATCATCTTTTTCATTTCTTCCAACTCCTCATTGTAAACATCAAATACCAATTCATCATGAACTTGCAATAGCATTTTGGTTTTGTATTTCCCTGCTTTTAGTTTTTTGTGAATATTGATCATTGCAATTTTAATGATATCTGCAGCACTACCTTGTATGGGAGCGTTTACAGCATTTCTTTCTGCAGCACCACGAACCACCGCATTTTGTGAATTGATATCTTTTAAATAACGTCTTCTTCCCAGTACGGTCTGTACATATCCATTTTCTCTGGCAAAGTCTACCTGCTCCTGCATATAATTTCTAAGTTTTGGATAGGTAGCATAATAGGTATCGATTAATTCTTTAGATTCTGCACGAGAAAGATCTGTTTGGTTGCTCAATCCAAAAGCTGAAACCCCATATATAATTCCGAAGTTTACAGTTTTTGCATTGCTACGCTGTTCTCTAGTTACTTCATCTAAAGGCACATTAAAAACTTTTGCAGCAGTAGAAGCGTGAATATCTTCTCCATGTTTAAAAGCTTTCATCATATTTTCTTCTTCGCTTAAAGCAGCAATAATTCGCAATTCAATTTGAGAATAATCGGCAGCCAGTAGCGTGTAGTTTTCATCTCTGGCAACAAAAGCTTTTCTAACCTGGCGACCGCGTTCTGTTCTTATTGGTATATTTTGAAGATTAGGATTGTTAGAACTCAATCTTCCCGTTGCAGCTACGGTTTGCATATAATCTGTATGAACTCTGCCTGTAGTTTTTTCTATCTGAGTTGGCAACGCATCAATATATGTATTTTTCAGTTTTACCAAGCCACGATAGTCTAAAACATCTTGAACTATTTTATGCTCTCTGGCCAAATAAGACAATACATCTTCGCTTGTAGAATATTGTCCTGTTTTGGTTTTTTTCGGTTTTTTAACAAGTTCTAATTTTTCAAATAAAATAATTCCAAGCTGTTTTGGAGAGGCAATGTTAAATTCTTCTCCGGCTTCTGCATAAATTTGAGTTTCCAGTTTTTGGATATCATTTTCTAATTCGTGAGATAATGATTTTAAGAAATCTTCATCCAATTTAATTCCTTCTAATTCCATATCGGCAAGCACTCTCACCAACGGAATTTCGATATCATTAAATAGTTTTCGGTCTTCGCTTCCTTTAATTCAGGTTCAAAATGTTGTTTAAGCTGAAGAGTAATATCGGCATCTTCAACGGCATATTCGGTTTGTTTCTCTAAGGAAACATCGCGCATATTGCCCTGATTTTTACCTTTTTTACCAATAAGTTCGGTGATTGGCTGCGGGGTATAATTAAGATAAGTTTCGGCTAAAACATCCATATTATGACGCATATCTGGATTGATAAGATAATGCGCCATCATGGTATCAAACAAATTTCCTTTTATTTCTATGTTGTATTTAGCAAGAACTTTAATATCATATTTTAAATTCTGACCAATTTTTTCAATCTCTTCATTTTCAAAAAACGGTCTTAACAATTCAATTATTTCCTGTGCATCTCGTCTTCTTCCGGAAAAGGCAAATAAAAACCTTTACCGGCTTCCCAAGAAAATGCAATACCAACTAACTCTGCTTCCAACGGATTTAATCTGGTAGTTTCAGTATCAAAACAAACGCTGGTTTGTTTTATTAAATTCTGAAGAAAAAGTTGATTGCCATTTCTGAAGAAAGGCTTTGGTATACATGAGCGGTATCTTTAAGATTTTTTCGACTCGAGGTGGCTTCAATTTTTTCGGTATCTCCTCCAAACAAAGAAAATTGTCCGGCACCTGCGGTTGGATTTTGAGTATTATTAGATTTTGAAGCAGAAATAGGAGTAGGGTTGGATTGAGCTTCTCCTGAAAACAATTTTATAAACTGATCTTTTAGTCTTCTAAATTCCAGTTCTTCAAAAAGCTCCTGAACTTTATCCGAATCAGGATGAGAAAGTTCATAATCTTTAGCGTCGAATTTCACATCATATCGGTCACAATAGTAGCCAGTTTTTTAGAAAGAATTCCCAATTCGGCGTTTTCTTCAATTTTTTCTTTCATTTTTCCCTTTAGCTTGTCCGTATTTGCCAAAAGTTCTTCCATACTACCAAATTCCTTCATGAATTTTTTAGCAGTTTTTTCTCCAACTCCAGGAAGCCCCGGGATATTGTCTAGCATCGCCCATCATTCCCAGAAAATCTATTACTTGTTCAGGTCTTTCCACTCCAAATTTTCTTTTACCTCAGGAATACCCCATATTTCGATTCCGTTACCCATTCTGGCAGGGCGGTACATAAAAATATTTTCTGATCCAATTGAGCAAAATCCTTATCTGGAGTTACCATAAAAATTTGATATTTTCCTTTTCCGCTTGTTTGGCTAATGTTCCAATAATATCATCTGCTTCACAACCTGGTACCTACTACGGGAATATGCATGGCTTTTAGAATATCCTGAATATATGGAATCGCAATTTTTATAGGTTCGGAGTAGCATCCCTATTCGCTTTATAATCTGCGAACATTTCTGTTCTCTCCGCGCTGCCATCTTTATCAAAACAAACGGCTAAGTGATCTGGTTTTTCCCGTCTAATTACATCGAAAAGGAGTTCTAAAACCCATGATCGCTGAAGTATCCAAACCTTTAGAATTTATTCTTGGGTTTTTTATAAAGGCATAATAGCCTCTAAATATCAATGCATAGGCATCAAATAGAAATAGGCGTTTTTGTTCTGCATTTGAATTTTTTATAGTGGTTTTTAGATTTCCAAAGTTCTTGAAGAATTTTAGACTTCCTTCAATTTTAAAAACCAGTATTAATGTATGATTAGTTTAAAAATTATAAGAGCTGAGAATATTCTCATTCTTATTATCTTGATATTTTACATAGCTGAAGCCTTTTTGAATACAATGAGATCCTATTTCGCCTTTTTTATTGATGGCGATAAATGCTGCCTGAAAGTTTTTATAAGTATCTGGATTGGCTTTAATTATTCTATTAATAGCTTCCTCACAAGCTTCTTGTGGCGATTTGCCCTGGCGCATTAATTCAACGATAAGAAAGCTCCCTACACTTTTCATGATAGCTTCACCCATTCCTGTAGCTACAGCTCCGCCAACTTCGTTATCTAAAAATAATCCGGAACCAATAATTGGTGAATCTCCAACTCGGCCATTCATTTTATAAGATAAGCCCGGAACTCGTGCAGGCTCCTGCAAGATCCCCATTCTTATCTATACGTAACATTCCAATGGTATCGTGATTTTCAATATTGATTATTGGTTTATATTCTTTCTTTTTAAGCCATTCCTGATATGCGGCTTTCGAGCCTTCGGTAAATAATTCTTCTTTTTCAAAGCCTTGTTGCATGGCAAAAAGATCTGCACCTTCTCCCGCCAACATTACATGAGGCGTTTCCTCCATCACTTTTCTTGCTACAGAGGCAGCTTTAGACGTATGTTTTAAGTAAACAACCGCACCTGCATTTCCCGAAGGAGACATAATGCAGGCATCCAATGTTACATTTCCATCTCTATCCGGGGCTCCTCCTACCGCCAACGGTGGTGTTTCTAATATCTGCTTCTTCAACCATGACTCCTTGCTCAACTGCATCTAGAGCATTTGCGCCTTGGTTGAGTAATTCGCCAGCTCTTTACTCGCGTTGGGAAAATTCCATGTCGCAATAGTTATTGGAAATTTGTTCATTTGAATTGGATTAAAATTTTGCAAAGGTGAAGCATTTATAATATTTGATGAAAATACAATTCCTGCACTTGCAAGTGCAGATCTTTCAATAAATTTTCTTCTTTTCATCTTCAACCAAACGTTGAATGTAAATAAACAGTATTTAAGTCGTAGTTATTATTAATCAATCTATATTTAGCTTTTGGAAGCTTTAAAGTCAATATAGTTTTTAAGTCACACTTTATAATTAAACAATTAATTCAACTAAAATAAGTATAAGTTTTAACTTCACTTTTCAAACTCAATTAAATATATGTTCGCAAGTGAAACCTGGTCTTTATATGTAACACTTTTACTCGTAGTTTATTCATTGGTTATCATATTTTTTGTAGTTCGCGGAATGCGGAAGACTAAGAATATTGATAATTTTGCCATTGGTAGTAGCGGTTTCCCTGCCTGGGCTGTAGGCCTGTCTTTGGCTGCTTCTATGACGAGTGCGGCAACGTTTATCATCAATCCAGGGTTTATTGCATTGTATGGTTTTGCCGGTATTATATCTTTTGGAGTAGTAATGCCAATAGCCATTTTTGCATCGCTCATATTTTTTACTAAGGCATTTCAAAAGTATGGGTCTACAGTAAAAGCGCTTACTATGGCGCAATGGATCGGGAAGCGATACGATAGTAAAGGGCTCACCATTTTCTTTGCATTTCTTTCTCTTTTGCTGATCACTTTTATAGTGCTAATTTGTGTGGGACTTACTCAGATTATTTCAAAATCTTTGAATTTGGAACCCTTCTATATCTTGCTTGGATTGGTGATTTTTGTGTTTGGATATATGATGTTTGGTGGGGCAAATTCTATGGTGTATACCAATACCATTCAGGCCGTATTAATGTTTATTGTGGCGCTTATTCTGATTTTATCTGGAGCTGAATATTTTAATCATGGAATTGAAGGCTTTATAAATACTTTAAAAGATATTGATCCTCAATTGGTAAAAACCACCAACGAAAAGAGTTTTCTTTTTAGAGATTACTTTGAAATTATCGCTTGCCAGATAGTGATTGGAATTGCAATTGTTTGTCAGCCTCATATTATTACAAAATCACTGTTTTTAAAAGATGCAAAGTCTGTAAATAAATACCTCTTTGTGGCTATTAGCTGTATGACGGTTTTCTTTCTGGTAGTGTTAGTTGGGCTTTATGCTCGTATCACATGTTCCAGATATTGCAATAGATGGAGTTCCGCTTAAGATGGATGAGTTGGTTTCGGCTTATGTGGTCAAGACTTTTTCCGCCGGGGTTGGTGTTCTAATTGTTGCGGGGTTAATCTCTGCAGGACTTTTCTATCTTTAGAAGGTTTAATTCAGTCGCTTTCTACTACTATAAGTACCGACTTGATTACGCCGTTATTTCCATCTGTGAAAAAGATAAGTTCTGTTTCGCTTAATAAAATCGTGATCATCTTATTAGCAATTGTGAGTTTTTGGTTGAGTTATGACCAGATCATAAACCCAAACGTAAGTGTAGCTATTTTTGCCCAAAATGGGGTTTATGCCTATTTTGCTGCTGCCTTTGTACCTGTATTATTCGGAATTTATTTTAAAAAGGTAAGCAAGAATGCTGTGTTTATTGCAAGTTTTTCTGCCGTAGCGCTTCACTTTATAATTTACTACGGAAGGATCACTCCTATATATGCAGGAACCAGTAAATAATCCTGGAGTTTCAGCAGCTATAGCTATAGTTGCATCTTTTATCATTGGTAATTTGCTATATTTATTCAGTAAAAAGAAAGTATGAACTATCTCGATTGGATATCAAAATGGTCATCTTATACTCCCGATAAAAAGGCGGTAAGATCTTTAGATACCGGTCGAATTTATACTTATAAGCAATTAGACGATACTTCCAGAAAAATTGGAAACTTATTGCTGAATAGATTTCAGCTGAAAAAAGGAGATAGAATAGCGGTTGTTGCTAAACATTCTCCTGAATATTTAATGTTATTTATAGCGGCTCAAAGGTTGGGAATTATCTTAGTGCCTTTAAATTTTAGAGCTACCAGTTATGAGTTGAAACATTGTATTACCGATGTGATCCCAACTCTGGTATTGGCAGAAGGTTCCAGTTTTGAATTATTGAAAGAAGAATTAAGTAGCTTATAGTAATGCAAGCTTAACTTTATTTTCCTCATTTTTTACTGAAGCAGAAAGATTAGAAGTACCAGAAGATCTAAATAAATTTACTATTGAAGTAGATCAGCCAATATTTATCTTTTATACTTCAGGAACAACCGGAAAGCCTAAAGGAGTGATCTATACCAACAGAATGATGTTCTGGAATAGTTTAAACACTTCGGTACAATTGGAGATCACTTCTGCAGATCATACCTTAAATGTATTGCCACCTTTTCATACTTCGGGATGGAATGTGCTTTTATTACCCATGTTACACCGCGGTGCTCGAGTAGATTTCTTAAAAAGATTCAAGCCTAAAAAAGTACTCAATTATATTGAAGAAGAACCTATCTCTCTGTTTTTAGCGGTACCAACCATGTTGCGTATGATGGTTAAGAATAAGGCATTTTCAACCTTTAAGGCAGATGTTTTAAAATATATAGTAGTAGGCGGAGAGCCACTTTCTATTAAACTGATAGATGCTTGGGCAGAAAAGGGAATTTTTTTAAGTCAGGGTTATGGATTAACAGAAGCTGGCCCGTGCATCACTTCTTTGCATCATCACGATGCCTTATGGAAAAAGGGTTCTATTGGAAAACCCAATTTTTATGTAGATATGAAAATCGTTAATACCAGGGGAGAAGAAGTAGCAAATTATGAATATGGCGAGATTTGTTTAAAAGGAAATATAGTTACTCCCGGGTATTGGAACAATTCCTCTTATTCTTTTAATAAGATCAAAGAAGAATGGTTGTACACCGGTGATATGGCAAAGGTAGATGAAGATGGATTTATCTACATAGTTGGGAGAAAAAATCAGTTATTCATTTCCGGAGGGGAAAATATTCATCCTTCAGAAATTGAACAAGTGCTTTATAAATACAATCTGGTAAAAGAAGCTGCTGTAATAGGAATTGAAGATGAAAATTGGGGAGAAATTGGCGTTGCTTTTATTGTTTTAAACGACGATGATGATCTAAAAGCAGACGATATTTTGAATCATCTAAAAAAGTATTTGGCGAGTTATAAAATTCCGAAAGACATTATTTGTTTAGATTCTCTGCCTAAATCCGGAATCGGTAAGATTGATAGAGTAAAATTAAAAGACTTATATAAAATTATAAATCATGAGAAAAGGAACGTTGTTTAGCTTAATGCTTCTATTTTTTATAAATGCAGTTGCCCAAAACACAATTAGTGAGACCCTAACCTATACCAACCCAGTGGATTCAGTTTTAATAAATAACGAGAAGATTGCTTTTCAGGATACAGGTTCTGGAGCTACAACTTTACTTTTTATTCATGGGCTTTCCAGTTATATGGAGGCTTGGAATAAGAATATTTCTTCTTTAAAAGAAGATTATCGATGCATTTCCATTGATCTTCCAGGTTATGGAAAATCTTCCAAGAATAGAGTAGATTATTCTCTTTCTGAATATGCAGATTTTATCAATCAGTTTCTTGCGGAAAAAGATTTAAAAAACGTGGTATTAGTTGGTCATTCTATGGGTGGGCAAATTGCTATGACCACAGTGCTAAAAGCTCTAGGAAATTTTCAGAAATTAATATTAATAGCTCCGGCGGGGATAGAAACTTTTTCTGAAGAAGAAGGCAAGATCATGAAAATGTCTTACACAGCAGCTATGGTTGAGAATGCTTCTGAAGAGCAAATAAGAAACAATTTTAAACTCAATTTTTACGAATTTCCTGAAGATGCAGAATTTATGGTGACAGACAGAATCGCAATGAAAAACGCTTCAGATTTTCCAGATTATTCAAAAATGATCGTAAATAATATTCATGCCATGTTAGATGAGCCGGTGATTGATAAATTGTCTGAAATTAAAATTCCGGTGCTTATGATCTATGGAGCCAACGATGCTTTAATTCCTAATAAATATTTTCATCCAACTCAAGATTTAGAATTTTTGGCCACAAAAGCCAAGGAAAAAATGCCTCAGTTACAAGTTAAGATCATAGATAAAGCAGGTCATTTTGTAAATTTTGAAAAAGCGAAGTTGGTGAACAACGAAATAGGATCATTTTTAAAACATTAATGAAATCTAAACTTAAAATATTCAATGATTTTTCTGAAGGAATTCTTCCTCATGAAGCTTCATTTTTATTGAAAGAAAATAAAATTCGAGACTTAGAAAAGGAGTCGATCTTAAAGAAGGTCTGCATTAATGCCGAGAAATTTTATACTTCAGAAGAATTTGATGAAGCTATAGACAAAAGAAAATACGCCTATATAAAAAAATGGATCTGTAATAAATTGGAGCAGGCAGATGTAGATGAGCATCTGGAATACCTTTCTCAAACAGAAAAACAGATCTTTACAGATACCATTTCTCCTCAGCAAGAACAGGAATTATTGAGTTTGATCTCTACTTATAATAACACTTCATTTTATTTTCAGAAATTCTATGAGCTAGTAAAAGAGTTTCAGGATTATCTGCTTATTAGATTTAGATATCAGGATTGTGAGCAGACAGATCTATTCTTAAAAGAGAATAAAGAGTATTATTTAAATGCGGTAGCTGTAAAAGAGCAGCTTTTTTATGCCACCAAAGATCTAACTCATGAATATACCAGCGGAACTTTAATAGCCAAGCATTGGGAAGAGAAGCTGCTAAGCTATCTGTATAGTGATGTTTTAGATGGGAAGAATAAATACAATGCTTTTATACGTTTGGTGTTTTTATACTTTAACTATAAAGAATATGAAAAGGCGACAAAGATCTTCGATTATATGGATAGTTGCTTTGCAGAAGGGAAGATGTATGCCAAACGTGTGCTCTTTAATTATTACGCCAACCGAGTAATTCTTCACTCTAACTTAGACGACCTAGAAAAGGCGGAATATTACGCACACCTTTCTATAAAACAAGAAAATTCAGACAAGCTATTTTATTTGAATAATCTCATTGCCATACTTCTTAAAAAGGAAAAGAATAAACAGGCGTTGGATTTGATGACCGCAAATTATAATCTCTTTAAAAGATCCAACAATCATCATCAAAAATTAGGTTTTGCAACACATTACGTAAGAACTTTAATCAGAAATAAACGCGTGAAGATTGCAGAATCTTTTGCTGAAAATTTTCTCTTTAATAATAAACAATATGTATTTGAGCATAGGTGGAGACATTTCTTTTCTAACTATTTAATGCTACTTACTACTTTGGAAAAGCATGAAGAAGTAATAAGAACGGTAAAAAAATATGATTTACTGGAACGGGAAGAAGAAGAAATGAATAGAGAAGATTTTATACCTAAGATACATTGGTATTATCATCTTGCTATGTATATGAACGGTTTGATTTCTGAAGATAAATTGAAATTAGAACTAGTTAATTCTGTTAATAATTTAAATAAATTCAGCAACAAGGGACAGGCAGATCTAAATTTATTTATTGAAAGACTTTCTTTTACCATTCCAGAACTTTTTTTACAGGTTAAGTCACAATTAAATTCTACTACAGAAAAAGTGCGGTAATGCTCATTTTAAGCTAAATTACTATTCACTATCTCTATAGGTCGCACTTTTTTAATATTACAACTTCCATCTAAAGGCTTTTCAACTTGTTAAATTGGTCTTAAATAACTAAACAATCAATTTATGAAGATCAAAATCTTGATGCTTGTAAGCATCTTTTTCAGCATTGCTTCATTTGCCCAAAAGGGTAGCATAAGCGGAACTGTGGTTGATGCGACAACGCAAGAACCTTTAATGGGAACCAATATTGTAGTTCGCGGAACAAACACCGGAGTATCTGCAGATGAGAATGGAAATTTTAAATTAGATAACCTCGACCCAAAAACATACACTATAGATGTATTTTTTATGGGGTATGAAAGTATAACTAGAGAAGTAAAGGTTGGTGCAGGCGAAGATGTAAGCCTGAGCCTTAGTTTAAATCAGTCTTCTTCTGTAATGGATGAGGTGGTTCTTTCTGCTTCTCGTAGACCTCAAAAAGTAACTCGAGCTCCGGCTACTATTGCCATTATAGGTTCTAAAGAAATTTCAAATTATGCCGGTAATCCGGGGGAATTGGCAGCCAGACAAAAAGGTGTAGACTTTGTAAGAAGTGGAGTTCAGGGAACCGGGATCAATATTCGTGGTTTTAATTCTGCTTTTAACTCTAAGAATTTACAAGTTGAAGATGGAAGAATTTCCACTTTGGTAGCCACTGGATTACCATTTGGATCTTTTACCACTATAACTAAAGATGATATTGAACGTGTAGAGATCATTTTAGGGCCTAACGCAGCACTTTATGGGCCTAACGCTCACAATGGATTGGTAGCAACTATTACCAAAGACCCAAGAACTTCTGAAGGAACAGATGTTGCGATTGCAGCGGGAAATCAAGAGGTTTTTAGTGCACGTTTACGTCATGCTATGAAACTTTCAGATAAATTTGCTTTTAAAGTTTGGGGAGAACACACTCAGGGTAAAGAGTTTGATTATGTAGATTCTGTGTATGTAGGAACTACTGCTTACCCAGAATTAGAGTTAGATAGAAAATTCTCTACAACAAAATATGGAGGAGCTGCTTATTACTCACTTTCAGATAAAACAGACCTTATTGCTTCTTATGGACATAGTAATAACAGCAATCTTGGGGTTACAAATGCGGGAAGAAATCAGATCACAGACTGGGCTATAGATTATGCTCAAGCTAAACTAGTTTCTCCTCACTTCTATGCTAACCTTTATCATACCTGGAGTAAGACAGAAGATACTTATGCCATCAATCAGCGCACACAAAATTACGTTTCATTTATCAATAATGGATTTTCGGAGCAGGAAGCTTTAGCGCGTTCTTATACAGAACAATGGTTTCCAATAGAAGGTATTCCAGATGGTGGAGTTAGTTTACCAAGAGGAAGCGTTTTTAAAGACAATTCCAGAAGATTTAACGCCGAAGCCCAATATAACAATGAGATAGGAAGTTTTAAATATGTATTGGGTGCACAATTTCAAGAAGATCGTGCCGATTCTAAGAATACTTATTTGTTAGATGCAAATGGGCCAATTGTAATAGATCAAACCGGAGTTTACGGGCAAGTTGAATATACCTTTGAAGAAGCAGATATAGATTTGTTATTTGTTGGTAGATATGACGATCATGAATTATACGGAGGAAACTTTATTCCGAAAGCTGCAATTGTAAAAAACTTCGATTTTGGTAGCTTTAGATTGACTTATGGAAAAGGGATCGCGGCACCTTCTATTCTTAATTTAAGTGGAAATCTATTTGGTGGATTGGTACTTGGTAATGGAGAAGGCTTTACACTTCAAGATGGAACCGTAATAGATCCATTAAAAGTTGAAACTATCAAATCTTATGAAGTTGGATACAAAGGAAAATTAGCTGGTGATAAATTATTCTTAGATGTGAACGCTTATTACAACATGTCTGAAGATTTCTTGAGTCCTCTTATCAATATTACCGCTGCATCTCCGGTTACAAAAAGAGGAGAGACTCCAATTGGAGAGGTAATTCCTGGATCTACTGGAGCTTTAGTGCTTACTTATTTAAATTTCGGATCTGTTGATACTTATGGAGCAGACTTCGGATTGAATTATTATTTAAATGAAAGAAATAGATTCTCTTTCAATTATTCTTATTTCGACTTTAGTTTAGATACTAAAGATCTTGCTAACGATGCTAATAAAGATGGCGTTGTTACTTCTACAGATTTACCAATAAATACTCCGAAGAATAAATTCGGAATCGGGTATTACTATACTTCTCCAAAATTTTACGGTTCAGTTTATACCAGATATGTTCAGGAATATGACTTTTTCTCTGGAATTAATATCGCCGCTAAAACTCAAGATCTTAATGGAGATGGAACTAATGATGTAATTGAAAATGCCAGAAATGGTAGAACTTGGAATTACGGTCCGTTAGGTGGATTTGTAAACGTAGATCTTAACGTAGGTTACAACATCACTGAAAACTTAGCTCTTGGAGCAAGCATCACTAATTTATTCAATTCTGAAGTTAGAGAGTTTGTGGCTTCTCCAGAAATTGGAACACTATTTCAGGTAGAATTAAAGTATCATTTGCCTATAGAAGCTTTAAGAAAATAAAGCAAAAGGATAGTAAATGATCCAACAAAGAACATTAAACAATAGTATAGAAATAGAATATCTAGATCAGGGAGAAGGAGAGGTTTTACTGCTTCTCCATGGTTTAGGTTCTACCAAGGCAGACTGGGATTATCAAATTGAAGCGTTTTCAAAGTTCTTTAGAATTATAGCGCCAGATTTTAGAGGTCACGGTAACTCATCAAAACCTTTATCAAAAAAGGAATATGGAGTTAAGCTTTGTGCAGAAGATATGAAGCTATTGTTAGAAGAGTTAAATGTTACCAATTGTTCTGTAATAGGATTTTCCATGGGAGGAGCAGTAGCATTTGAAATGGCTGTAAAATTTCCATCACTTTTTCGCAAGATGGTAATTGTGAATACAGCACCAGATTTTAATAATCTAGGTAGGTTTGGAGAAGAAATGATCCAAGAGAGAACAGATCTTTTAAGATCTAAAGGAATGGATGCCATGGCTAAAAAAGTTTCAGAAGGCATGTTTCCAGATACTAATCAAGAAAAACTTCAAAAGGCATTTTATAATAGAGCCCGTAAAAATGAATTGGAACCTTATTATAATTCATTTATAACGTTGATGGAATGGGGATTAGGAGATGCTATTAAAGAAGTAACAACTCCAACTTTGGTGGTAGCGTCAGAATTTGATTATACGCCAGTAGCTTCCAAAGAGAACTATGTAGAAAAAATGAAAAATGCCAAGTTAGAAATCATTAAAGATTCCAGACATGGAGTTACCATGGATCAACCTGAAGATTTCAATAATGTGATCTTAAAATTTTTGAAAAATGAGTAGAACAGCATTAATTACAGGCAGTACTAGTGGTATTGGTCATGCAATAGCGCTCGGATTTGCTGCAGCAGGGTATAATATCATGTTTCATGGATTAGAAAAAAATGGAGCTGAGATTGCGGCGAAAGTAGGAGAGAAGTATAATGTAAAAACTTCCTTTTCTAATGCTAATCTTACCAAGCCTGAAGAAATTGAAGCGCTCGTAAAAAAAACAGAGGAGCAATTTAAAAGTATAGATGTTCTTATTAATAATGCTGGAATTCAATATGTGGCGCCAATAGAAGAGTTTCCTTTGGAAAAATGGAATGCTATCATAGCCATTAATTTAACTTCAGCTTTTATTGCTTCAAAAACGGTTTGGAATATTATGAAAAAGCAAGGTTTTGGAATAATTATCAATATCTCTTCTGTGCACGGATTAAGAGCTTCAGAATATAAAGCGGCATATGTATCTGCAAAACACGGAATCATCGGTTTAACCAAGGTCTTAGGTCTTGAGGGTGCCGGTAATAATATAACTTGTAATGCCATTTGTCCGGGCTATGTAAAAACGCCTTTAGTTGAAGGTCAAATTAAAGATCAGGCTAAAGCACATAATCTTTCCGAAGATGAAGTCGAGGAGCAGATAATGCTGAAAAAGCAAGCTGTAAAAGAATTTATCCCTTATCGAAAAAATATCTGAATTAGCCATTTATCTCGCTAAGGATAATTCTTCTGCCATTACAGGGTCTACCTTTACACTAGATGGAGGTTGGTCTGCGCAATAATTTATTTGTTAAGTGTTGTTTAGAAGCAGGCTTTTTGTAAGCCTGCTTTTTATTTTGAGACAACTCTAAGGAGTATTGGAGAATTAGAACATTAGTTAAAGAAACTAAAAACTAAAGGTTTGAGTTTTGATTCCCAGTATCTTCGTGAAAAATTTGAAGATTTATGCGTTGGTTTATATTTATTATTTTCTACATTCTTGTTGATCTTTATGCCTATCAGGCGGTAAGGGCTATTACTAGAAGCAATTGGGTAAGCGGGATCTATGTTATTCTATCCTTATTGGTTTTAGGTAATTTAATCTTTCAATTAACCAGCCTAATCCTAGCGGTGGATTTACCGGCGGGAGAGGTTATGCTTTAGGCTTGGTACTAGCATTTATAGTAGGGAAGCTTGTGCTTACCCTATTTATGTTTGGTGAGGATATTGTAAGAATGCTTGTTGCTGCTTATTATAAAATATCATTATTTTGAGACAACTCTAAGGAGTATTGGAGAATTAGAACATTAGTTAAAGAAACTAAAAACTACAGGTTTGAGTTTTGATTACCAGTATCTTCGTGAAAAATTTGAAGATTTATGCGTTGGTTTATATTTATTATTTTCTACATTCTTGTTGATCTTTATGCCTATCAGGCAGTGAGAGCTATTACCAGGAGCAATTGGGTAAGCGGGATCTATGTTATTCTATCCTTATTGGTTTTAGGTAATTTGATCTTTCAATTTAATCAGCCAAATCCAAGTGGTGGATTTACCGGCGGTAGAGGTTATGCTTTAGGATTGGTACTAGCATTTATAGTAGGAAAGCTTGTGCTTACCCTATTTATGTTTGGAGAGGATATAGTGAGAATGTTTGTTGCTGCTTATTATAAAATATCAGGTCCATCAACTTCCTCCTTTGAGTTGCCGGAAAGAAGAAGATTTTTAGGGCAGATTGCACTTGGGATTGCGGCAATTCCTTTTTTGTCTTTGCTCTACGGAATGTATTGGGGAAAATACAATTATAAGGTGCTAAAATATGTACTTTATTTTGATGATCTACCCACTGCTTTCGACGGATATAGAATTACACAAATAAGCGATATACACAGTGGAAGTTTTGACAATCATGAAAAAATAAAATACGGAGTAGATCTTATTAATGAACAGGAAAGTGATGTGGTTTTATTCACTGGAGATCTTGTGAATAATAAGGCCATAGAAATGGATACCTGGAAAAAGACATTTTCTGAGATAAGTGCTAAAGATGGAGTGTTTTCAGTTTTAGGAAATCATGATTATGGAGATTATGTAGAATGGGAAAGTGAAGCTGCAAGACTGGCAAATATTGAAGACCTAAAAAATGTCCATGCAGATATGGGTTGGGATCTTTTGCTGAATGAACATAGGTTCTTAGAAAAAAACGGGGAACGAATTGCCTTAGTAGGAGTAGAGAACTGGGGTGCGGGAGGTTTTAAGAAAAAAGGAGATCTGGATCTTGCAGGAAAAGGATTGACTAAAGAAGATTTCAAGGTATTAATGAGTCATGATCCATCATATTGGCAAGAAAAGATAAAGTCAGATCCTAATCATTATCATTTAACTTTAAGCGGACATACCCACGGAATGCAATTTGGAATAGAAATTCCGGGATGGTTTAAGTGGAGTCCTGTATCTTATAGGTATGAAAACTGGGCGGGTATTTACGAAGAGTTTGGAAGATATATTAATGTAAATAGAGGCTTTGGTTACCTTGCATATCCGGGTCGCGTTGGAATTTGGCCGGAGGTAAGTGTTATTGAACTTCGAAAAGGCCCAAAACCCGCATAATTCAAAGAAATTACTATATTTGATATTATTTTGAATAAGGTATTGAAAATCTAAACAAACTCAGTTTTTAGTTTATGTCAAAATTTGGTGAATTAATAGATTTAAACATTCCGGTGCTTTTAGATTTTTATACCGAATGGAATGAAGCTTCTACCTCCATGCACCCAGTGCTTAGAGATGTTGCCGCTGCTTTAGGAGATAAAGCCAAGATCATTAAAATAGATGTTGATAAGAACACGCAATTAGCCGAAGCTCTTCGTGTAAAAGGATTGCCTACGCTTATGATCTATAAGGATGGTGAAATGAAATGGCGCCAAAGTGGAGAGCAAGATGCCAATACGCTTATTGGAATTCTTAAAGAATACGTTTAGATCTTTCTAAAATCATAGCCTTTACTTTTATAATATTCCAACACTTTAGGTAGGGTATATTTTAAGTGATTGTTTGCTTTTTCGCTGTCGTGAAAAACAATAATGCTTCCGCTTTTGGAATTTTCTATGACATTAGTATAGCATTCTTCAGAATTTATTTCCTGATCAAAATCCCCGCTTAACACTTCCCACATCACAACCTGATAATTGAGCTTTTTTAGCTTTTTAAGCTGAGATAGCCTTGGCTTACCATAAGGAGGCCTAAATAATTTATTTTGAATCTTTACCGAAGCGTGATGTATTGATAGCTCTTTCAGCTTTATCAACATTTTCTAGATATGCTGAAGTTGAAGTTTTCCAGCCGTTAAGATGATTATAAGTATGATTACCCACACTATGCCCTTCAGCTAAGATCTGATTAAATGTTTCGGGATGTTTTTCAATATTTTCTCCCACACAAAAGAAAGTTGCTTCTGCATTATATTCCTTTAATAACTTAAGAACCCAGGGAGTGATCTCGGGATGAGGTCCGTCATCAAAAGTAAGATAGATAGCTTTCTCCTCTCTAGAAAAATTCCACATTAAAGAAGGATATATCAACTTCCCTAATGTGGATATTTTTTTTAGATATGCCATTTTTGGCAATTATTCTACAGTGTCTAAAGAATCTAATTTTTGAACTCTATTGAATTCATCCATCAGATCTTGCTCGGTTGGAGTAGAAGGTGCTTGCTCTTGCTGCGGAGAATTATCATAGAATTGTGGGAATAATTTCAGATAATTATTAAACTCTTCTGCTTTCTCACGCGCATATTCTCTTTCTCCACTTAAGATTAATACATCTACCAAAGATCTATAACGTTCCATAGAAGTTATAATATCATCGGCATAATTATATTGTCTTTCCTGATCCCATCCGCTAAAATATTTAAGATCTTCCTGATATTTAGTTGCTACTTTTTCAAAAAGCTGTTTTGCTTTTTCAGGTTCCCCAACTTCAAAATAACCTCTTATATAGGGTTCTAACAAAGTATAATATCCATAGTAATCTACAGGCATATTTTCCATTGCCAGGTCTAAAACATCTTTAGCGCGCTCTTTATCTCCTTCTTGCAATAAAGTTTCTACCAATCTGGCAAGGTTGCTTCTGTAAGTAATAGAGTTCTTTCTGGTTTCAGGATCCTGGTAAATATTTGGATCTCCCATATTGCCCCAATCCCATTTCTTCACAAGATTGTACATTTTGTCGCTGTCTATTCTTCCCATATTATATGGGTTTCTAGGATCTAATGGTGTTTGAATTGGTACCAATTTGTAAGCAACCCCATCTAGTTGAAGATAATCCTTCATCCATAAGTAATCATCGTCGCCAAAACTTCCACCGGTAAAATAAATTGGACGTTTCCAGTTGTTATTGGCAATAATGTCTAGCATTAATAATCTGTTCTTGTAGACCACATTTCCATCTAATTTGATGAAGATATTGTCTACAATTTCATCTGCATTTTTAGGATCAACAATTCCATTCTTTAAGACATTTTCTTTGTTAACTCCAATTCTGATAGATTTTGTTGGAAAAGTGCTAACGGTTTGTCCGCTTTGTAATTCCCCTTTTGTTCCTGGATTATCACTGGCAATCCAATTCATCCAGTTCTTGATATCCATGGTATCTTGAGTAACCGGCTGAAAGATCACAAAATCATTAGTTCCTGCACGATATTGGCTATGTTCTAATTGAGAAGGAATAGGATCGCTTTCCCAGGCTTTACGTTTCATCTGGTCTATATACCAGTCTGTAGCAAAAAGGCTGGTATTCACAATCCGAACATCGGTTCTATAACCCTCAATTTGCTGCGCATACCAAAGTGCAAACGTATCGTTATCTCCAATAGTGAATAATATAGCATTTTCATCTAAAGAATCCAGATACATTTTGGCCATGGCTAGAGCCGTATATCTATCTGACCTATCATGATCATTCCAGTTTTGAGTCGCCAATACGGTTGGTACTGCTAGTAATGTGGCAGCAATAACAATTGGAGCGGCCAGTTTAGGTTTTAAGTAATCTTTTAAAAGATCGAATAAGGCATAAACCCCAATTCCTATCCACATGGCAAATACATAGAATGATCCTACCAAAGCATAATCTCTTTCTCTTGGTTCAAATGGTCTTTCATTTAAATAGATCTTTAAGGCGATACCTGTAAAAAGGAAGAACACCGTAAGCACCCAAAATCCTTTTTTATCTTTTTTGAAGTGAAAGAAAAGTCCGATCAATCCTAAGATCAACGGTAAAAAGTAATAGGTATTTCTAGCCTTATTATTCTTAACGTCTGAAGGTAAATTGTCTTGAGAACCTATGTGCCACTCGTCTATAAATTTAATTCCACTAATCCAGTTTCCGTTTAGATCTGTGTACTGACCCTGGATATCATTTTGTCTTCCAACAAAATTCCACATAAAATATCTCCAATACATATAACCCATTTGAAACTCAAATAGATAACTCATATTTGCGCCAAATGAAGGTTTTTGAATATCTAAGTATTGTCCAAATTGATTTAGAAAGCTGTGATAATCGTCATAATCTAACTTTCCTACTGCATAATTCTTTCTGAATTCTGATACTGCAGCCAGCAATTGTTCCTGATCTTGATATTCGGGTTTTATAGTAAAATCTATAGGCCCGGTAAACTGCATGTAATTTACAGCATGCTCAGAACTCCACATTCTAGGCAGCACTGTTTTATGTTTATCGTCAAGATTTTGTCTGGCGTTCTTATAATCGTTTACAATTATATATTTCCCTGTCTTTTCATCACGCTCGTAATTAGGTTTTTCATCTAAATATGGGTTTTCAGGATCCAGACCACTGTACATTTCGGTGAACTGGGGTCCGTAGAAAAGATGGGTTTCCCCGTATTGCTCTCTATTATAATATGCTAGTAATTCTCTAGCGTTATTCGGACTGTTCTCATTGATGATGGTATTAGAATTAGATCTAATTGGCAACATGGTCCAGCTCGAAAATCCTATCAGAATAAAAAGAATACATAGGAACAAGGTGTTCAGCTGAAAATATTGCTTTTTACGAGTGTAATTAATTCCGAAATAGAATGCAGCTACAATCACTAAAAATGCAATAATGGTTCCCGTGTTAAATGGTAAACCTATAGTATTGGTAAAGAAAATTTCAGAAGAAGAGAAAAAGGTAAGAGTGTAGGGTAATAGCAACTTAAAGATGAACATCAACACCGCAACTACAGCTATATTAGCTACTATAAAGTTTTTGATGGTAACCTTTGAGTAATTCTTAAAGAAGTATAAGAATCCAATTGCCGGAATGGTTAACAATCCTAAGAAGTGAACTCCAAAAGAAAGTCCTACTACAAAAGATATTAATATAAGCCATCTATTACCTCGGGGTTTAAACATATCTCGTTCCCATAAAAATCCTAGAGTAAAATAACAGCGCCATAATTCCTGCTGCCATAGCGTAAACTTCGGCTTCTACAGCATTAAACCAGAAACTGTCTGTAAATGTAAAGGCTAAAGAACCTACAAGGGCACTTCCTAAAATGGCCATTTTGCTACCAGAAGTTTGGGTTTTTAAAGGCCCAACAACTTTAAAGAGAATAAGAACTATAGACCAAAACATGAACATAATTGCAAAAGCACTGGCAAGACCAGACATACAGTTAACCATTAAGGCTACATTTTTACTGTCTGAAGCAAAGGTGGAGGCAACAGCACCCATCATTTGGTAAAGAGGGGCTCCCGGTGGGTGGCCCACTTCCAGGTGTGCTGCGGTTGCAATGTATTCTCCTGCATCCCAAAAACTTGCGGTAGGTTCTACCGTAGACCAGTACGTAGTTAGTGCAATTAAAAATACCAGCCATCCCAGTATTTTATTCCACTTACTAAAGTTGAATTCTGTCATTTGTTATTCTGATTGTATCTTATGTGGCGAATTTAAGAATAATTACACGAATGATTTTATAACGAAGTTTAAATCAAGAAATTTTTTAATGCCTGAAAATAAGGCGATAAAAAAATAGTCTGAAAAAAGATTTAAAAATGTTTGTGTAACATAAACTTTGTTTTAAATTTGCATCGGCAATAAAACGCTGGCCCATGGTGTAACTGGCAACACGTCTGTTTTTGGTACAGAAGAGTCTAGGTTCGAGCCCTAGTGGGCCAACAAAAATGTCAAGACCCAAACTGAAAAGTTTGGGTCTTTTTTTATTCTTACATTTAACTGTTATTTAAAAGGTTCAAACTGCTAGAATTCAACTTTTAAAATCCAGCAAGGCTATAATTACTAATACTAAATCTCAATTTTAATATATCTATATTTTTTTTAGATTTGAGTATCTTTAAATGATCTTAAGGCTAAATTTTAGTTCTAAGAATGCTTTAGGGTATTACTTCAATTGAATTTTAGAGATACCAAGAGAAGAAAAATCTTCTCAGGAATAATAATAAATCAGGCTATTTGTGATAAATAATCTATTCTTTCAGAATAAAAACGTCTTTAATATTCTTTTTGAAGCTGCTTCTGAAGGGATCATTGTGGTAAATTCTTCTCAAATTATTACGGTTGTCAATTCTGCTGCAGGAGCAATGTTTGGATATAGTCTAGAAGAACTCATTGGGCAACCTTTAAATATTTTAATACCTACCAATTATCATTCAAGGCATGCTCATCATTTTAATAACTTTCTTGAGCATAGTGAAAAGCGCCAGATGGGTCATGGAAGAGATCTTTTTGGTAAAAAGAAAGATGGAACAATTTTTCCGGTGGAAGCTGGATTGAATCCTTTTATAATAGACGGAGAAGAATATGTAATGTCTTTGATTATAGATATCACTGTAAGAAAGGAAACGCAGAGGCAGATCTCTGAGCTAAATTCACATCTTGAAGATAAAATTAAGGTGAGAACTCATGAACTTCAGGAAAGTATTCTAAAACTGGAAACTTCTAATGCCAACCTGGAATCTGAAATAAAAAAGAGAAAGAGGGCAGAGAAAAAAATAAAAATGGCCTTGCAAAAGCAAAAGGAATTAAATGATTTAAAGACGAAGTTTCTTTCTCTGGTTTCTCACGAATTTAAAACCCCATTAAGCGGCATACTTACTTCAGCTACTTTAGCTGAAAAATATACAGAAACAAATCAGCAGGAGAAAAGAGAAAAGCATTTAGGAACTATTAAGAACAAAGTACATTATCTTAATAATATTTTGAATGATTTTCTATCTATAGAGCGACTTGAATCTGGGGCAGGACAATATAAATACACCTCCTTCAGTTTAAAAAGATTAATAAATGAAGTGGTTTATAATGCCAACGTCACTTTAAAAAATGGACAAGAGATCATATATCCTCAAGACATAGAAGATGTTTTACTCTATCAGGATGAAAAAATATTAGAGCTAATTATCTCTAATTTATTGAGTAATTCTATAAAATATTCTCCAGAAGATACTCTTATTCATCTCGAGGTGGAAACCACAAGAAATACAATTATTTTTGAAGTGACAGATCAAGGAATAGGAATACCCGAAGAGGATAAAAAACATATTTTTGAGCGATATTTTAGAGCAGAAAATGCTGTTTTAAATCAAGGAACGGGAATAGGTTTAAATATTGCCAAAACACATCTTGAAAATCTTGGTGGTAATATTAAATTTGAAAGCAAAGAGAACGAAGGAACAAAATTTACTGTTGAAATTCCAATATTAAATCCATGAGAAAAATTTTACTTATAGAAGATGATGTAACTGTAAGAGAGAATACAGCAGAGCTATTAGAGCTTTCTAATTATGATGTGATCTCTGCCAGTAATGGGAAATTAGGAGTAGAAAAAGCCAGGCAAAACCTCCCAGATATTATTGTATGTGATATCATGATGCCAGAAATGGATGGGTATGGAGTTCTTAAAGAACTTTCAGAAAATACAGAAACGGCTAATATTCCATTCATATTTCTTTCGGCAAAAACAGAGCATAAAGATATTAGAAAAGGGATGGATCTTGGTGCAGATGATTATCTCACCAAACCTTTTGAGGAAGAAGATCTTCTTAGTGCCATAGAAAGTAGGTTAGCCAAAGTGGCGATATTAAATTCGTTTAAAAAAGATAAATCCAAAAATGTTAATGAAACTTCTGTAAACACCAATATTAATAATCTCCAGGAACTACGAGAGATTATGAGCAAAGAGGTTTTAGATTTTAAAAATGGAGAAGCCATTTACACTCCTGGAAAGAAATCTCATTTATTTTATTTGGTTAAAAAAGGTGTGGTGAAAGCTCACGGAATGGACAGTCACGGGAAAGAGCTTATTACCGAGTTATATAAAGAAGATGATTTTTTTGGTAACGCCAGCGCCAGTGTAAACCAAACTTTATATGAAGAATATGCTACTGCCATGGAAGATACCAAGCTTGGCGTGATCACCAAAGATGAGTTGCATAGAGTACTTGCAAATAATGGAAAGATGACCTTAGAATTGGTGGAACTCTTAAGTAATAATCTTACCGGTATTAAGCAGCAATTAATGGAAATGGCTTATGGTTCTGTAAGGAAAAAAACGGCCAATACAATTCTTCTTTTTGCTGAAAAGATTAAAAAACATCCATTAAAAAGTATTAGAATTTCTAGATCAGACCTGGCTGGGGTGGCTGGAATGGCACCAGAAAGTTTGATTAGAACCCTATCTGATTTTAAAAAGGAAAACCTCATTGAAATTGAAGGGAGAAATATTAAAATTTTGGATGCTGCAGGTTTAAAAGCTATTTCCTAAATCTTAATTTTTTAGCCTATTTACTGATTTTGGTCATTTCTTGTATTTCTATACTGCTGTAACTTCGCTCTATTACAATTAGTTACAGTTAATGAACATACTAATCTTAACCGACTTTTCCAGTACCGCTAAACATGCGGGAAAATATGCTGTTGATCTCTTTGGAGAAACAGCCGTAAATTTTTATTTACTCAACATTCAAAATCTACATTTTCGTGGTATACCATCTCCTGAAACATTGTTGGAGCTAAAAAAGTTATCTGAAGAGGAAATTCATAACCAAGCTGCAGAATTGCAGGTCTATTCTCCACAGCTTTTACATAATTTCTATACCATTATTTCTGAAGAGAATCTAGTTGCTGCTACAAGACGTTATGTTAATGAGAAGAAGATCGATCTTATAGTAATGGGAACATCTTCGAGTGAAATTAACAGCAAATCTATTTTAGGGAAACACACACGGGAAATCATTCAGAAAATAAGATGCAATGTTTTGGCAATTTCTGAAAGAAGTAAATTTCAAATTCCAAAGAAATTTGTAATGCCGGTAGATACCTCTTTAAATACTGAGAGTAATATGCTTTGGTTTCTTAATGGAAATATTTTTAACGAACTTGCCTGTATTACTGTAATGGAAATAGGGAAGTCTTTAAAAAACATTCCTAATAAAAATGGTTTTAAAAGCCATTTTGAATGTGAACAAAAATCTTATAATTACGATCACGTAGAATTTAAAAAAGCACCCATTTTAAATGAAAAGTTGCTGGAAGAAATTCAAGACTGTTATAATATGATAGTTGTTCTAGGGAAAAATTTAAGTGTATGTAACAATTTATTACGCTCTTATAATGGAGAATGGGCTGCTAAGACTAATAAATTGCCAGTTTTAGTATTACATGAGAAATTCTAGGTTTTAGAAGCTCTGTTTTGAAAAATGTGCATGTATAAATGAGTAGACATTTTTCTAGCGTTGTTCTTAGCTCTTTCAGCTATAGGACCTTCGTATAACTCGTTAATGGTATTAAACCAATGGTTAAGCCATATTCCAAAATGTCTATTTTCGATTTTGTTCTGATTATTGGCATCTACATCTATATGCGCCTGTCTGGGGTTTCCAGAATATTTATTAATAAAAAATAGGTTGCTTTCCCAAAAATCGGTGAGCTTATTAATATGCTCCTCCCAGTTTGTTATACTGTTATTGAAAAAGTAACCTATTTCCTCGTCACCCCTAACGTTATGATAAAATTCTGAAACTAGAAAATGTATATCTTCTCTGGTTTTAAGGTCTTCTTTCATAAATTCTTAAATTCCATTTACTACTATAAAAAACACGACTTGTAACTAGGCTTACAATAAGCGCGTTTAATACAAATTTATGCTTCATTTGAGCTAATACCGTTGCGTTAAAACCCATGCATACCGAAACTACTAAGAATAATTCGAACATGTATAAAAATGAATGTCCGTTCATTAAAATAAGCATGGCCGCGATAGATCCTATACAACTGGATGCAATAATTCCTATAGATGGCATAGCCTAAATATAACTCCTCAAAATCTGCTAATATTTTTTGATAAATCTTCATGATAATTTTAGTTTTTATTACGTTGTAAAATTATCTTTTGAAGCTGTTTTATAATATGACAAAAATCAGCTAACCCAACTTTTACAAGTTGTTCTAACTGATTTTTTTATTTCTATAGTAAAAGATTTTATTCTAGCTGTGAGACCTAATAATGTTCACGATTTCATCTTTTTGTAAAACTCCAGATTGTCTCCAAAGTTGTTTTCCGTTTTTAAATAATATCATCGTTGGAACTCCTCTTACCTGGTATTTTCCTGCTAATTCCTGATTTTTATCTACATCTATCTTTACGATCTTTACATCATCACCTAAAGAGGCTTTTGCATCTTTTAAAATTGGAGCCAACATTTTACATGGGCCACACCAATCTGCATAAAAATCTACCAACACCGGTTTGTCATCCTGGATAATATCGTTAAAATTACTTTTCATAGAGCTGTTATTTATTAGATCATTGAGTATTCTAATTTCTTTGATCTGTTACTTTAAATAAGACGTATTACTATGATTAAAATTACGAATTATCACAACGTAATTCGCTCAAAAGCTTCTTTTTCTAACTGTTCTCTATGATCTGGATGTGCAATAGATATTAATGCTTTTGCTCGTTGTTTTAAATTTTTACCAAAAAGATTTACCACCCCATATTCTGTTGCTATATAATGAACATGAGCTCTAGTGGTTGTTACTCCGGCTCCTTCTTTTAAAATAGGAACGATTTTAGAAAATCCTTTATTAGTTACAGAGGGCATAGCAATTATAGCCTTTCCGCCTTCAGATAGTGATGCACCTCTAATAAAATCCATCTGCCCGCCCACTCCAGAATATTGATATTTTCCTATGGTATCTGCACAAACTTGCCCTGTAAGATCTATTTCTATAGCACTATTAATAGCGGTTACTTTTGGGTTTTTTCTAATGATTGCGGTGTCATTGGTATAAGCGGCTTCTTTAAAATGTACAATTGGATTGTCATCTATAAAATTGTAAAGTTTTTGAGACCCAACTGCAAAACAGGTCACGATCTTTCCAGTTTTAACCTTTTTATTCTCGCCAGTTATCACCCCACTTTCTATCAAAGGTAAAACTCCATCAGAAAACATTTCAGTGTGAATTCCTAATCCTTTGTGATTGGTAAGATTGTTAAGCACCACATTTGGAATAGCGCCAATTCCCATTTGTAGAGTGGCTCCATTTTCAATAAGTTCTGCTACATTTCTTCCAATTCTTTTGTCAATATCTGTGGGGGTTAAGATGGCAGAGGTATGAATAGGTTCATCTACTTCAATAGCACAATCTATCTGACTCACGTGTATAATCCCATCTCCATGCGTTCTGGGAACTTGCGGGTTGATTTGAGCAATTACTTTCTTGGCAGTTTGTATGGCGGGTAACGTAATGTCTACCGAAACTCCTAAAGAGCAATATCCGTGTTTATCTGGAGGTGAAACTTGAATAAACGCCACATCTATTGGTAAAATATTATTTCTAAACAATAAATGAATTTCACTTAGAAAAATTGGAATATATGCTCCATAAATAGAATTCACGGCTTTTCTAACATTTCCTCCAACAAAACAACTTGTAACATTAAATGCTTCATTATAAGGTGCGGTAGTATAAAGTGCTTCTCCTTCTGTATGAATTTGCACGATGTCTACCTCTTTTAACTCATTATAACGTTGGCAAAGCTTATTGATTAAAATATTTGGTGTCATGGCAGCTCCCTGGAAAAATATTCTATTTCCAGATTTTACTACTGCAACAGCCTCCTCTGGAGTCACTATGTTTAGATGATGATTCATAAGGGTTTATCTTTTTACTTTCAAGATGAAATTAATATTGATATTTTCTTTTATAATGATCAGGCCAAATAACTTTTTTGGTCCATGTAAATTGAAATCTGAGATATTTAAATTTAAACACCCTTTATATTGTGTGGTTTCTTCTGAAGATATTTCTACAGGAACCAAATAAGTGTTGCTTTCTCCCGCTATGTTTATTACTACTTTTGCTGAAGCTTTATTATTATCATCCAATAAGATCTGAGTTAATTCTAAGGTAATAACCGGATATTCTTCAGCCTTTATAAGATTTTTAAAATCTTTATTGATGGCTTTATTTCCACAGTCAAATCCAGAATTATCAAGTTTTAAGATAGCATTTTCAAAATTAATCTTAGAAGAACCTGTCTTATATATTATTTGGTTATTTTCTGCTATCAACTCTGTATTAAAAGAACATAGAAACTTATTAATGTTGGTGTCTCCTGTAATAGACAAAGTGCTTTTAGGTAAGATTTTGATAGTAGTTGCATGCATGCTTGATTGTGCCGTTGTTACCCAGCTAAACAATAATAAAGCATCCAATAATTAATAACCTTTTCATGACATTTTGTTTTAATTAAGAAGACTGGCTTAAGAGGTTTACTAGAAGGGTTGATCTGTAAATCTTATCAACTTTTGTAGTGCAAATATCTCTTCAGACAGTCTCCTTGCTAATTCAAACTTTTAGAAGCTAATTGCTGCTTCCAACACTACCCCATCAAACATTCCATCATTGTGAATATCGGTGATTGGGTAATCATTGTATTTTTGATTTACATATTCTAGTTTCATTAATATGTTTTTGGTCATGAACCAACCCGCTGCAGCTTGAAATCTATCTACGCTTACGTCTGTTCCATCTGCTAAAGCTCCATCTACTACATTGTAACGGCCGCCTAAGTAGAAGTTTTCATCGTTTCCAAATCTATAGATTAGCTCACCAGAATACTGATTCCAGATCTCTAGTATCTGCTTCTGCAGATTTTTTACCGCTAGCTCTTTCATAAATTCCGAAGAATTCAAGGCCTTTATATTTAAGGAATGGATTGATCATAAAAGAGGTTAACTCGTTTTTAAGATCAGGATTAATACGTCCGGCTCTAAATCCATCTCCACCACCATCAACATCTATCATAACATTATAATATCTAGATCCTGCACGGTCTCCACTATATAGATATGCACTACTAGTTTGATTTGTATGGTAAACAGAACCTGTAAGTCTAAATCTTAGATCTTCAGAAATATTAGAATCATAACCAACCTTAGCCAAAAATGACGGGCTGGTAGTTTCAGGACTTGTTACTGCCTGGTTCAATTTTCCGTTGGTAACTCCAACCATTCCTAACCAATTGTTGTAAAACATGTAAACTTCTGCTCCAACTTCTGTTGTAAAAGAATCCATTAAATAGTTCCCAACAAATGGATTATAGGTAGCCATGGCATTATCTGTTCTTCTAAAATGCGCATCTCCATAATTATTTTCCATGTGCCCAATTTTTATTCTGGCATGATCCATTATTCCCTTTAGGAAATCTTTGCTTACAAAATCCAATTTGTCTATTTGGATATATCCTCCTTTAACATAGGTTTCAGTATGGTGTTGAGAAGATAAATATGTTCTAAGGTGCATTCTCACCCCATCGTACAATACAACATCTAAATCTAAATTTGCAGTGGCAAGGTTAAAGTTGTCACCAATTTTTTGCAATTTTGGGGTTTCGCTTGTTCCTGAATTTTCATGATCTAATGCTTGAAATTGAAGGGTAGAAGCGCCACCAATTCTTACATGAACTCCATCAAAAGTACTGGTGGTATCTTTTGGAGCTTCAAACATATTAATTCCACGTTGATCGGGATATCTGAAATTATCTAAATCGCGCTGCGTTTGTGCCTGCGTTTGTAGACCTGCAATAAGTAGAATTGCGAAACTGAAGTATTTAATTAAATTTTTCATTTTGAATTGATTTTTAGTTGATTGATTATTTAGTAAAAACAGTATTGTATTTTATTGTTAACTGATCTCCAGTGGTAATAGTTCCAAACATTGCCGTTGGAGCATCTATATTGAAGTTTGACATTTTAATAAGGGTGTTTCCGGAAAGAATAACGGAGTTCTCTTTCAATTTTAAATCGAAAGTGATATTTACAGGTTTTTTGGTTCCTGAAATTGTTAAATAACCTTTGGTATCAACTTTATAGTTGTTATCTGAAGAACTTTGAATAGAGTTTACCTTTTCCAGCTTATAGCAGATCTCTTTATATTTATCTGTATTAAGCGCTTTGTAGGTGTTTTTATCCATTGCACCTTTTCCGCTTTTTAAGCTCTCGGCTATCACTGTAAAATCAATATCTTTAATAGCTTTTAAAGTTCCATTATCCATTTCTAGAACAATATTTCCCTTTTGTTGTTCTGCAGTAATTTCCCAGTCGTGAATATTGGAAGTTCCTAAAACTTCCATTTTAGAATTTTTAGCACTTACATTATAAGTTTGTGCAAATAAGGGAGATGATAAAAGTGTAGTTAAAAATAGAACTCCTATCTGAATCTGAATTTTGTGAATAAGTATCATGTTCTTAGCTTTATTATTTTCAACAAAGTTCTTGTAGAAGTACCTGGTATTTTATGACAACAGTCACCTTTTGGGAGATTTGAAGATAGGTAGACGAAATTCTAAAGCTAATAGGAGTAGTAAGAGGTCTGTGAAATATGAAATGTCTTATTAAATACCTGATTATAAGACATAAAAAAAGCCCTGAATACTCAGGACTTCTATAAATAAATTATGTAGGGTGATTTATTTTTTTTTATGCAGCAACTACAACATCATATTCATTCATAATAGAATGATAGTAATTCAGGCTAATGTCATCTGCTTTTAAACAAGATTGTAAGAATCCTGTTAGATCAAGACATTCAAATGTTAGATTAGTGTATTTGTCGTTAGACATAAATAATTCTAAATCTATCGTCTGCTCAGAATAATTGATGTTTACATTTCTAGCAACGAAATACTTTTCAATAATGTCTTGATGTAAATGCCTGAATTTTGATGGTTCTACATCTAAGTTATTAACACTATAACTTATCAGATTTTTTACATCTTCTAATATAGAATCGGGGGTGAATGTATTGGTTTTCATAGGCATTATAATAATATTCTTAAATTCTGACCGCTAAGATAATATAACATGTGTTAATAAAATGCTAACGCACAGAGGATTAATATTTTATTAACGTACTTAAGCTTAATTTAAGACAAGGTTAAGAATTACGATGATGAACTACCAAAGGAGCATTAATTTGGCGATATCTGGCGTCTAGAGAAGATGCATTTACAAATACAGAATGCCTTGTTTTAACTATTCCATAATCATCATGTACATGCCCAAAAATATGGTGTGGGATTTTTAATTCATTTATTCTTCTAAATAATCTTTCGCACCCAATATGTCTTTTGTTATCCAGTTCGTCCAGAACGGTGTATGGAGGGCTATGGGTTATAAGAAAATCTGTATTCCCAGGTATTTTATTCCAATGTTTTAAGATTTCACTTCCTCTATTTCTATTAAAAGCCCAATTTCCACCTCCCGGAGTATAAGGAGATCCCCAGAAATTCACATTTTCTATGGTAATTCCAGAATCGTGTAAGTAGGTAATGTTTTCAGGAATAATATTATCTATAGTATCTAGATGTTTTTCAAAATAAAAATCATGGTTACCTGCAACAAGTATTTTGTAAGTGTGTTTAAGATTAGAAAACCATTTAAGAAAATCCAGAGTTTCTTTTTTTGATCCGGCTTCGGTAAAATCGCCAGCGTGAATAATTACATCTCCATCTGGAACATTAATTTCATGATGTTTATTGTGAGTGTCTGAGATGCAAATAATTTTCATAACGTATATTTAAAAGAAATCCGATGAAAGTTTCATCGGATTTCTCATCTGTAGTCAATCGCTCCTCAAAGCCATTCTTCATGGTAGACTACATGCTTTTATTTTATTGAAATGTCTTCAAAATCTATCTCATCAGATACATAATCTTTATCTGCTGGTAAAAGAAGGTTTGTAATTTTAGTTACAGCAAAAGCAACAATTATGGCAGAAAAAGTAAAAAACAAGAATTTAATCATCAAGCTATCTGTCATGATGAAACTATAGAAAGCTAAAGCAATCTCTATAGCAATAATTCCAATTTTTATTCCAAGTTTAAATATCATTTTTTCTACGCGAAATTTTTATCAAATATAATGTGATAGGTCGCTACATTTTTCTTTTTATTACAATTTGACTTAAATTTAACGTAGGTAGTTTAAAAGGGTTAATTTTTTTAAGTTAAAAGTTTCTAAAGCCTTAGAAGAGTGTAAGTCATAATTGTAAATTCGTTTAAATATTAAGCGAATTGAGCAGAGTTACAAAAATTATATTATGGGTATTAGGAGGGGTTTTTACCCTGGCATTTCTCTTTGTATTCTTCTTTAATGATTATCTAGAGAAAAAAATAAAATCATCTATCCAAAAAGAATTGGATCAATCTTTTATTCAATATAAAGAGATAGATGTAGATGTTTTTAATAGAAATGCTTCAGTTTCTAAGCTGAGATTCAAACGTGGAAAATTTAAAGTGCTAGCAGATCATATAGAGCTAGATGCTTTTAATTATTACGATTACTTTTTGAATGATAAAATTACAATTGGAAAAATAACACTACTCTCTCCAGATATTACAATCGAGCCTTCAGATTCACTTCCCCAAGAAAGAAAGAAAGCCGATAAAAATTTCCAGGAAAATATTAGCATCAAAACTTTTCACATTTCAGATGGGACTCTTAAAATTAAAGACAGTGCTAAAGTAAGGGGAAGCTTATATGTAAATTTAAAATCTTTAGATCTTCAGGGAATATCTGTTAATGCCAAAACATTAAAAGGGAAATTGCCGTTTGAGTATGAGGATTTCACTTTAAAAAGTGATACTATTTTTTACGGATTGGATGCCGAACATGATCTTAGTGTAAAAGGTTTCGATCTAAAAAATGATAATTTAACACTTAAAAATATTCAGATAAACCCAAAATTTTCAAAAGCTGAATTTGATAGAAGACAGCGAGTGGAGAAGGATAGAATGGTTTTAAATATTAAAAATATTCAGATAAACAGCTTTAATTGGGATTTTGTAAATGATACGCTGTTATTAGCAAGTCCAAAAATTGAGATTAATAATGCCGATTGGGAATTGTATAGAAATAAATTGATTGCAGACCCCACAATCACAAAACCTCTATACAGTAAAATGATTCGTGAATTGGGGATTAAAATTGATTTTGACAGTATCAAGATCAATAAATCTCATATAGTTTATGAAGAGCGGGTGCACCAAGATCGTCCCAGTGCTTTGTTTAAGTTTGGTAATTTAAATGGAAGTATTTCAAATTTGTCTAATGTAGGAATGGATCAAAAAGATTTTCCAGATACAAAATTAAAGGCGAAAGCATTATTTATGAATGAAGCGAATATTAGTATGAATCTAGATTTTAATGTTGCTAATCTAAAAGATGAATTTCATGTGTCTGGTGATCTTTTTAACCTTTCTGCTTCAGATTTGAATGTGATCTTAAAACCAGAGATGAATATTCTTGCTCATGGACAAATACAATCTGTTTATTACAATTTCTACGGGAATGACAATGCTGCAGAAGGGGCAACTAAGTTGAAATATGAAGATTTTAAAATTGAAGTCCTTAGAAAAGATGGTCAGAAAAAAAATAAGATATTATCTGGTTTGGTAAATTTAGTAGTTAATAATAAAGCGAAAAATAAAAATCTCACTCAACCAGATTTACGGATAGAGCGAGTAAAGACAAAATCTTTTTGGAACTATTTCTGGCTTTGTATAAAAGCTGGAGCTTTAAAGAGTTTTATTTAGATCTTAAAAGTAACTACGGGTAAATTGGCATGATTTACAAGATCTTCACTTATGCTTCCATTAAAAAAGTGAGCCAATCCTTTTCTGCCATGAGTACTAATTCCAATGAGTCCGGCATTAATGCTAAGCGCAAAATTTAGAATTCCTTTTTCCACGGTTACGTCATTATAAATGTTTAAGGAATAATCATTAAGCTCTGCACCTTCAATAAAATCTGTAAGACAATTGTGCGCCTCATCGCTGGTCATAAAATTATTTGCAGTATTAATGTAGACCAAATGTAATTTCGCTTCAATCTTTTCCGCAAACTTTTTTGCTTTACTTAAGGTGTGTTTATTCTCATTGTTGCAATCTGTGGCAAACACAAAATTATCAACATTAAATTCGTTATGTTCATTTTTAATTACCAATACAGGAATATTAGAATTTCTTACCACCTTTTCTGTATTAGATCCAATAAACATTTCTTTAAATCCACTTGCTCCATGAGACCCCATAATTATTAGATCACAATTATGTTCTTGACTAACTTCCATAATCCCGTCAAAAGCCTGATGGAATTCTACGGTCTCGTGTACCTTAATACCTTGTAAATAAGGTTGAGACATGATCTCGCCAAATCTTTTTTTGGCCAGTTTCATAAAGAATAAAGCTTCTGGTAAATTTTGCGAACTCGAAGCAACGGCGCTACCTGAAGATGTAGATTGAACAAGCTGTAGCGGTAGTTCAAGCATATGTAATAAATAAATTTCTCCATTAAATTTTTCTGCAAGTTGTGCAGCTACTTTTAAAGCTCTTTCGGCCAAAGGGGAAAAATCGGTAGGTACCAGGATTCTTTTCATGATAATTGCTTAAAAATGATTGTCTTATTAAAATTACAAAGAATATTTCATTTGGTGTCAAGTTTTATTTTTTGGAAAATTTTGTTATCTTTGCAGCGTTGAAACGAAAAAAATACAGCGAGGGGACGAGAAGTCCCCTCTTTTTATAAAATATATGTTGCAGGAGCGAGTAGAAAAATTGCTAGAAGAAGCATTTGAAGAAAATAATTCCTTATTTTTAATCTCCTTGAATATCAGCGATCAAAATCACATTCTTGTTGTGATAGACGGTGATAACGGGGTGTCGGTAAACGACTGTATTGCGGTGAGCCGTAAAATAGAGCATAATTTAGACGAGGATGAACTTGACTTTTCTTTAGAGGTCACTTCGGCTGGAGTTTCAGAGCCATTAAAATTTCCTAGACAATACAAGAAAAATATTGGAAGAACACTGGAAGTCCAAACAAATTCTAATAAATTTGAAGGGAATTTAGTTGAAGTAAATGAAACAGGTATTTTATTAGCCTGGAAAGCAAGAGAGCCTAAGCCGGTGGGTAAAGGCAAAATAACGGTAGATAAAGAAGCGAATCTAGCTTTTGATGAAATTGTCAAAGCTAAAGTAGTGATAACATTTTAATAACAAATAGATATGGAAAATATCGCCTTGATAGAGTCTTTTTCAGAGTTTAAAGATGATAAATTAATAGATCGAGTAACCTTAATGGCGATCTTAGAGGATGTGTTTAGAAGCGCTTTAAAGAAGAAGTACGGGGAAGATGATAACTTTGATATCATTGTAAATCCTGATAAAGGAGATTTAGAGATCTGGAGAAATAGAGTTGTTGTTGCAGATGGGGAAGTAGAAGACCCTAACCAGGAGATCTCTTTAAGCGAAGCGCGTAGAATAGAACCTGACTTTGAAGTAGGAGAAGATGTTTCTGAAGAAGTTAAGTTAATGCACCTGGGGCGCAGATCTATTTTGGCCTTGCGTCAAAACTTAATTGCGAAGATCCATGAGCACGATAATACCAATATCTATAAGAACTTTAAAGAACTTGAAGGGGAGATTTACACCGCAGAAGTTCATCATATTAGACACAGAGCTATAATTTTATTAGATGATGAAGGGAACGAGATCATTCTACCAAAAGATAGACAGATTCCTTCAGATTTCTTCAGAAAAGGAGAAAACGTAAGAGGAATTATAGAAAGTGTTGAGTTAAAAGGAAGTAAGCCGCAAATCTTAATGTCCAGAACCTCTCCTATATTTTTAGAGAAGTTGTTTGAACAAGAGATCCCTGAGGTTTTTGATGGTTTAATTACCGTTAAAAAAGTGGTGAGAATTCCAGGAGAAAAAGCAAAAGTAGCGGTAGATTCTTATGACGATAGAATAGATCCTGTAGGAGCTTGTGTTGGAATGAAAGGGTCAAGAATCCACAGTATTGTGAGAGAATTGGGTAATGAGAACATAGATGTTATTAATTACACTACCAATGATCAATTATTTATAACACGTGCATTAAGTCCTGCAAAAATCACTTCTATTAAATTAGATGAAGAAAATAAGCGAGCAGAAGTTATGTTGAAGCCTGAAGAGGTTTCTAAAGCTATTGGACGTGGAGGACACAATATTAGACTTGCCGGTCAATTAACAGGTTATGAAATTGACGTGTTTAGAGATGGTGGGGAAGAAGATGTTGAATTACGTGAATTTGCAGATGAAATTGAAGATTGGGTAATTGCAGAATTTGCAAAAATTGGATTAGACACTGCCAAGAGTATTTTGGAACAGGATTTGGATGACTTAGTTAGAAGAACAGATCTTGAAGAAGAAACTATTCGTGAAGTAATTCAGGTGTTAAGAGAAGAATTTGAAGAATAAAACATCTATTTATTTTAAAATAGATAATAATAATATAAGAGGTTAATTTAGAGGGCAATTTATGGCTGAAGCAAAAACAATGCGATTAAACAAGGTACTACGCGAATTCAATATATCGCTAGATCGTGCTGTGGAATTTTTAAATTCCAAAGGTCACGAGATAGAGGCGCGTCCTACCACAAAAATTTCTGAGGGCATTTACCAGGTATTATCTGATCAATTTCAGACAGATAAGAGCAAGAAGGTACAGTCTAAGGAAGTTGGCGAAGAAAAACGCAAAGAGAAGGAGGAGTTGCGTTTGGCTAGGGAGAAGGAGAATGAAGATAAGAAGAAAGCCGAGCAAAAACAGCAGGAAGTTATAAGTGCCAGAACTAAGCTTGACGGACCTAAACAGGTTGGAAAGATAGATCTAGATAAAAAACCTTCTGAAGAAAAACCGAAAGAAGAAGCCAAACCAGAGACTCCAAAAGAGGAAGCTCCTAAGGTGGAAGCTCCAAAAGCTGAAGCGCCTAAAGCTGAAAAAGCTAAGGAGGAAAAGCCAGAGGTTGCTAAAGAAAAGCCGGTAGAAGCTAAAAAAGAAACTCCTAAAGAAACTGCTCCTAAAGAGACTCCTACTCCAGAGCCAGTTGCTAAAAAAGAGGAAGCTTCTAAACCATCAGAACCTAAACAAGAATCTAAGCCGGAAACTCCTTCAGATAAAACTGAAGAGGTTAAAGAGAAAGATCCAGAGTCTGATACTATTAAAACAAACTACACTAAACTTAACGGACCAAACTTTACAGGTGAGAAGATTGACCTTTCTCAATTCAAGAAACCTGTTAAGAAGAAGGACGATAAGAAAGCTGCTGCAGACGATAAGAATAAGAATAAAAAACGTCGCAGAAGAATTAGTAAAGATGTTAAAGGTGCTACCCCTTCAACAGGTGGGAATACCAGTAATTACAAAGGTAATAAAGGTGGTAAAAAACCTGCTAGACCAGCTCTTACTAAAGAGGAGCCTAGCGAAGAAGAAGTACAAAAACAAGTACGTGAAACGCTAGAAAAACTTCAGGGTAAATCTAGTAAAGGTAAAGGTGCTAAATACCGTAGAGGGAAGAGAGATCAACACCGCCAACGTACAGAAGATGATGCTGCACAGCAAGAATTAGATAGCAAGATCTTAAAGGTTACAGAATTTGTAACAGTAAGTGAGATTGCAACCATGATGGATGTTCCTGTAACCAAAATTATATCGGCATGTATGTCTTTAGGTATGATGGTTACCATGAACCAACGTTTGGATGCGGAAACACTTTCTATAGTTGCAGATGAATTTGATTATGAAGTTGAATTTGTTTCTGCAGATCTTGAAGAAAGCACAGAAGTAGATGAAGATAGCCCGGAAGATTTAGTAGAAAGAGCTCCTATTGTTACAGTAATGGGACACGTAGATCACGGGAAAACATCTTTACTGGATTACATTCGTGAAGAGAATGTAATTGCTGGAGAAAGCGGGGGAATTACTCAGCACATTGGTGCATACGGGGTAGAACTTGCAAACGGACAAAAAATAGCATTCTTAGATACACCGGGTCACGAAGCCTTTACGGCAATGCGTGCTCGTGGGGCTCAGGTTACAGATATCGCAATTATTGTTATTGCGGCAGATGATGATGTGATGCCACAAACTAAAGAAGCAATCTCTCACGCGCAGGCGGCTGGAGTGCCAATGGTATTTGCAATTAACAAGGCAGATTTACCAACCGCAAACCCAGAAAAGATAAAAGAGAGATTAGCTCAAATGAATTTATTAGTTGAAGATTGGGGTGGTAAAATACAATCTCATGATATTTCAGCAAAAACAGGATTAGGTGTAAAAGAATTGCTTGAAAAAGTATTGCTTGAAGCTGAGATCTTAGAATTAAAAGCAAATCCAAATAAACCTGCAAAAGGAACTGTTGTTGAAGCATTCCTTGATAAAGGTAGAGGATATGTTTCTACTATTCTTGTTCAGGAAGGAACTCTAAAAATTGGAGATTACGTTCTTGCAGGAAGACATAGTGGTAAAATTAAAGCTATGCAAGATGAGCGTGGAAAAGATGTAAAAGAAGCAGGTCCGGCAACTCCGGTATCTATTCTTGGTCTTGACGGTGCTCCTCAGGCAGGTGATAAGATTAGAGTGATGTTAGATGAGCGTGAAGCTAAAGACATTGCTGTTAAACGTACACAGTTACAAAGAGAGCAATCTGTAAGAACACAACGTCATATTACCCTTGATGAAATTGGAAGACGTATTGCGTTAGGTGACTTTAAAGAGATCAACATTATCCTGAAAGGGGATGTGGATGGATCTGTTGAAGCCTTAACAGACAGTTTCCAAAAACTATCTACAGAAGAAATTCAAGTGAATATTATTCATAAAGGAGTTGGACCAATTACAGAGAGTGATGTGTTATTAGCTTCTGCTTCAGATGCGGTAATTATCGGATTTAACGTTCGTCCTGCAGGTAATGCCAGACAGGTAGCAGATAAGGAAGAAATAGATATCAGAACTTACTCTATTATCTACGATGCCATCAACGATCTTAGAGATGCTATGGAAGGAATGTTATCTCCTGAAATGAAAGAAGAGATCACCGGTACCGCAGAGATTAGAGAATTGTTCAAAATCTCTAAAGTTGGAACAATTGCTGGATGTATGGTAACTTCTGGTAAGATCTTTAGAAACGAAGGAATTAGATTGATACGAGATGGAGTTGTAGTTCATACTGGTGAACTTATTGCTTTACGTAGATTTAAAGATGATGTTAAAGAAGTTGCTAAAGGATATGATTGTGGTATACAAATCAAGAACTACAATGATATTAAAGAGGGCGATGTAATTGAAGGATACCAGGAGGTAGCTATCAAAAAGAAAATGAAGAAATAATTATTTCTGAATAATAGAAAAAGGCCGTACAAATTGTACGGCCTTTTTTATTTTATAAACGTAGCGAGATTTTAACCTCTTCTTGGTTTTGGAATAAACGCAGCCGGATATTCTGCTTTAATCTTTAATAAGGCTCTATCTGCCTCTAATCTGTTTCTAAAGTTACCAACCCACACTTTATAGTTTGGAGTTTCGTAAATGATCTGTGAGGGCCATTTATTGTATTTTGCTCTGAAGTCTTTTAAAGTTTCGCTGGCTTTATTATTATCTCCATAATATAGCTGAATCTTATAGCGATCGCCTAATTTTCCATCTTTGGTCATTTCAGATTTCAGATCTAATAATTCTGGAATGAGGTCATTTTGTTCTATATGCGATTGGCCTGTTTGCGCGAACACGCTTATCTGCAATCCTAAGACGAAAATTGCAAGAAAAAAGCAGTGTTTTAAAGTTAATTTTCTCATTTAATTAATGTTTGGTGTAAAAGTAAAATTTAATAACTAAAACAAGAGGGGTTTTATTATTTAGAACTAATATAAATTATGGATTAACAATCCTGTAACATTTATAAAATCGAACTTAAGTGTTACTTTTGTGCCTGAATTTTTAGGGTGCAATATGTATGTATTTGTATTTAAAATAGTTACAAAATATCGTGCCAAACATAAGACGTTAATTCAACTTACAGTATGAAAAAGGTGAAATTCCGCCATTCAACCTCACGGCTGCTGCTATTATCGCTAGTATTGTTGCTTTCATTTAACTCGTATTCATCTGCACAGGACCAGCAGGCTGCTCCAGCGGATGAACAGGTTACAGAGGAGGCGGCAACAGATTCGGGATCAGATTTAGGAGATCCAGCCGCAGGAAAAGCATTGTTCAATACATTATGTGCTGCATGTCACAAACCATATTCAAAGGCTATTGGGCCTGCGCTTAATGGGGTGACAGATAGACAAAGCCGAGAGTGGATCGAGTCTTGGGTGCATAATTCTGCAGCGATGATTGCATCTGGAGATGCAGACGCAGTTGCGATCTATGAAGAGTATAACAAAACCAACATGCCTGCATTCCCACAATTATCTTCTGAAGATATAGGGAATATCTTAGCGTATGTGGAGCAACCAAAACCTGAAGCGCCAGTGGCGGCTGCAGGAGCTGGTGCGCAAGGAGATCAATCAACCAACGTTGGTGGGGTTTCAAACAATATTATTTTGGCAGTGCTTGCATTTGTCCTGGTAATGCTGTTGGTAATCTTATTCCTTGTAAATAAAACTTTAAGAAAGTTCGCTGTAGCTTCTGGTGTAGATTTGCCGGTTACAGAAAAGAGAACTCCAATTTGGAAAGCTTTTGCTCAAAACCAATTTTTAGTATTGGTAACTGCAATAGTAGTTCTGTTGGCTAGTGGATATTTTATCTACGGGTTCTTAATGCAAGTAGGGGTAGATCAAGGCTATGAGCCAATTCAACCAATTCACTATTCACACAGAATTCATGCTGGTGATAACCAAATTGAATGTAAGTACTGTCACTCATCTGCCAGAACTTCTAAGCATTCAGGTATTCCATCATTGAATGTTTGTATGAACTGTCACAAGTCTATTTCTGAAGTTGCTCCAGAAACAGCTACCGAAGATTATTCAAAAGAATACTATGATAAGCAGATCGCTAAACTTTACGACGCAGTAGGGTGGGATCCAGCTACACAATCATATTCAGGTGAAACCAAGCCGGTTAAATGGGTGAGAATCCATAATTTGCCAGACTTTGTTTACTTTAACCACTCACAGCACGTATCTGTTGCAGGAATCGAGTGTCAGAAATGTCACGGGCCTATTCAGGAAATGGAAGTTGTGTCTCAATTTGCTCCTTTAACTATGGGATGGTGTATTAATTGTCACCGTGAAACTAAAGTTAGAATGGAAGGAAACGAGTATTATGAAAAAATTCATGAAGCTCTTTCTAAGAAATATGGAGTAGAAGAGTTAACCGAGGCTCAAATGGGCGGTCTTGAATGTGGTAGATGTCACTACTAATAAATAAGTTTCCTGATTTATTTCAGGGTTTTAATTACGAAGTTAATATTTAGATATATATGTCATCAAACAAGAAATACTGGAAAAGTGTTGAGGAGCTAAAAGAAAATAGCTCTATTGTTGAGACGCTCCAACAGAAAGAATTTGCAGAAGAAATTCCAACAGATGAATTTTTAGGGGATAAAGAATCCTTGAGTAATTCATCTACTACAAGACGTGATTTCTTAAAATATGTTGGGTTTAGTACTGCAGCAGCTTCATTGGCTGCTTGTGAAGGGCCGGTTATTAAATCTATCCCTTACGTAGTACAACCGGAGCGAATAGTGCCTGGAATTGCAAATTATTATGCATCAACAATTGCTGATGGATTTGATTTTGCAAGTGTATTGGTTAAAACTCAGAGAAGGTAGACCAATTAAAATTGAAAATAATTCACTAGCTAAAGTTAAAGCAGGAGCAGGGGCAAGAGTAAATGCTTCCGTTCTTTCTTTATATGATAGCAAACGTGTAAAAAGACCAATGATAGATGGTCAAAATGTTTCTTGGGAAGAATTTGACAGTAAAGTTTCTAAAGATTTAGAAGGAGTTACTGGAGAAGTTGTTCTTTTAACCCAAACATTTGCAAGTCCATCTACTTCTAAGATCATCAAAGAATTTTCTGGGAAGTTTGGTAACGCAAGACACGTTGTATACGATACTATTTCTGAAGATGCTGCATTAGATGCATTTGAAGCTAAATACGGGCAAAGAGCTTTGCCTAATTATGATTTTTCTAAAGCTGAAACTATTGTTTCTGTTGGTGCCGATATTTTAGGTGACTGGCAAGGTGGTGGATATGATGTTGGTTATGCTCAAAGTCGTATTCCGAAGAATGGAAAAATGTCAAGACATATTCAATTTGAATCTAACTTGACAAATTCTGGAGCGAAAGCAGATAAGAGATTACCTGTAAAACCTTCAGAACAAAAAGCGATTCTTTCTGCATTATATAGCTACATAGTTGGTGGTTCTTCAAATAGTAAATTATCTTCTAAAGTAGATGATGCTGTTGTTAAAGCTGCAAATCAATTACGTAAGGCTGGAAGCGGAGCTGTTGTTGTATCTGGAATTCCAGATGTAGACGCTCAAACTTTGGTGCTTAGCATCAATGAGTCTTTAGGAAGTAAAGTAATGGATTCTGCTAACCCAAGAATGACCCGTCAAGGGAATAACAAAGCGGTTCAGCAATTGGTTGCAGATATGAATTCTGGTAAAGTTGGAGCTATTTTAGTTGCGGGTGTAAATCCTGCATATAGCTTACCAAATGCAGATGAGTTTGTTGAAGCAATGAAAAAAGTAGATTTCACCTTAGCTTTCTCTATGAAAGAAGATGAAACTGCAAAATTATGTAAATACTTAGCTGCCACTCCACATTACCTTGAGGCTTGGGGAGATGTTCAGTTTACAAAAGAAGATTTCGCGTTGGTTCAGCCAACTATTCGTCCACTATTTGATACAAGACAAGTTCAAGACTCTTTATTGAAATGGGCTGGAAATGATACTTCTTACTATAATTATTTAAAAAATACCTGGTCTTCTATTTCTTGGAATGATGCTTTGCATGATGGTGTGTTTAAAGCAACAAGTCCTGTAGAGATTGGATCTGATGCTGCTGTTGCAGGAACGGGATCAACTTCAACTACTTCTTCTGTAGATGCAAATGCATCTGCTGGTAGATTGGCAGGAGGAGAAGCTAAAGAAGGCGCAATGGAACTGGTATTGTATACTAAAGTTTCATTAGGAGATGGGCAACAAGCCAACAACCCTTGGTTGCAGGAAATGCCAGATCCAATTACAAGAACTACCTGGGATAACTACTTAATGATCTCTAGACATGATGCGGAAGCTTTAGGTCTTGAAAATACTACAGTTTCTAATGGAGCCTTAAATGGTAGCTATGTGAATCTTAAAGTAGGAGATAAAGAAGTTAAGAATGTTCCGGTAATCATTCAACCAGGACAAGCTCGTGGAGCTGTTGGACTTGCTTTAGGTTACGGAAAGAAAGAAGGAATGCAAGATGAGATGAAAGTTGGTGTAAATGCTTTCCCTCTTTATCAAGATTTTAAATCTTTCCAAAATGTAACTATAGAGAAAGCTGGGGGAATGCACGAATTTGCATGTGTTCAGTTACAGAATACATTAGCGGGTCGTGATGATATTATTAAAGAAACTACACTTCACGAATTTAATACTCAAGAGAAGGAAGAGTGGAATAAGATGCCGGAAGTAAGCTATAATCATGAAGAGGTTCCTACCAATTCTGATAAGGCAGATATCTGGACTTCTTTTGATAGAACTCTTAGGGCATCACTTTAATCTTTCTATAGATTTAAATGCTTGTACCGGTTGTGGTGCTTGTGTGATTGCTTGTCATTCTGAAAATAACGTACCTGTTGTAGGAAAAGAAGAGGTAAGAAAGTTTAGAGATATGCATTGGTTGCGTATTGATAGATATTACTCTGCTGAAGATACCTTTAAAGAAGAGCAAGAAGCTCTTGAAAACCTTGCAGCATTTGATAGTTACTCTGTAGTAGAGAATGCTTCAGATGAAAATCCAGAAGTTGCCTTCCAACCAGTAATGTGTCAGCACTGTAATCACGCTCCATGTGAAACAGTTTGTCCGGTTGCAGCAACATCTCACGGTAGACAAGGGCAAAACCAAATGATTTATAACCGTTGTGTAGGTACAAGATATTGTGCGAACAACTGTCCTTATAAAGTTCGTCGTTTTAACTGGTTTAACTATGCTAAGAACGATGAGTTTGATTATCACATGAATAATGACTTAGGTAGAATGGTGCTTAACCCAGATGTGGTGGTGCGTTCTAGAGGGGTTATGGAAAAATGTTCTATGTGTATCCAATTAACTCAAAAAACTATTCTTGATGCAAAGAGAGATGGTAGAGAAGTTAAGGATGGAGAATTCCATACCGCTTGTTCTGCAGCTTGTGATAAAGGGGCAATCAAGTTTGGAGATATTAATAATAAGGATGCCGAAATTGTAGATTTGAAGAAAAATGATAGAATGTATCATCTTTTAGAAAGCTTAGGAACTCAACCTAATGTGATGTATCAGGTGAAAGTTAGAAATACAAACGAGGTTTAGAAAATTTGTGTAAGAATCAATTATTAAGAATCAATTTTTAAGAGTATGTCGTCACATTACGAAGCACCTATAAGAGAGCCTTTAGTTATTGGAGATAAAACCTATCATGACATTAGTGTTGAGATAGCGGCTCCTGTATTAGGTAAGGCCAATAAATCTTGGTGGATAGTATTCTCGATTGCCTTAGTGGCATTTTTATGGGGGATAGGTTGTATTGTTTATACCGTTTCTACCGGAATCGGGGTTTGGGGATTGAACAAGACCATTGGATGGGCTTGGGATATTACTAACTTTGTTTGGTGGGTAGGTATTGGTCACGCCGGGACCTTAATATCGGCAGTATTGTTATTGTTCCGTCAAAAATGGAGAATGGCAGTAAACAGATCTGCAGAAGCAATGACTATCTTTGCGGTATTCCAGGCAGGTTTGTTCCCAATTATCCACATGGGTCGTCCATGGTTGGCATATTGGGTATTACCTATTCCAAACCAATTTGGTTCTTTATGGGTAAACTTTAACTCACCTTTACTTTGGGATGTATTTGCAATTTCTACATACTTATCTGTTTCCCTTGTTTTCTGGTGGACAGGTTTGCTTCCAGATTTTGCCATGATTCGTGATAAAACAACTAGTCCTTTTCAGAAGAAAATGTACGGGATTCTTAGTTTTGGATGGAGTGGACGTGTAAAAGATTGGCAACGATTTGAAGAAGTATCTTTAGTATTAGCTGGTTTGGCTACTCCACTTGTACTTTCTGTGCACACCATTGTATCTTTTGACTTTGCTACCTCTGTAGTTCCTGGATGGCACTCAACTATTTTCCCTCCGTACTTTGTGGCGGGAGCGATCTTCTCTGGATTTGCCATGGTGCAAACCTTGTTGATCATCATGAGAAAAGTATCTAATCTAGAAGACTATATTACCGTGCTTCATATTGAATATATGAATAAAGTAATCCTGTTAACAGGAGGTATTGTATCTGTTGCTTATATCACCGAGTATTTTATTGGATGGTATTCTGGTAGTAGCTATGAAAACTATACTTACTTATCTTTTGGTGCAGCAACCGGACCTTACTGGTGGGCATTCTGGGCCTTGATAACTTGTAACTTTATTGTGCCACTTACATTATGGGTAAAAAGCCTAAGAAGAAACATTATGTGGACCTTCTTTGTTGCTCTTATCATTAACATAGGGATGTGGTTTGAACGTTTTGATATTATTGTAATAGATTTAAGTAAAGGTAGAACTCCATCTTCATGGGCTATGTTCTCTCCAACTTTTGTAGATATAGGAGTATTTATTGGAACCATTGGATTCTTCTTTGTATTGTTCTTACTTTATGCTCGTACGTTCCCTGTAATTGCACAGGCAGAGGTTAAAACAATCTTGAAATCTTCTGGTGAAATGTATAAGAGATTGCGTGCAGAGCGTGGAGATGATTTTAATCATGCACATGGTCACATACATGTAGATAACGATCCAAGTGCAGGAGAGCCTGCAGCTAATGAACCAGACAGAGATTATCTTTCTGGGGAATTAAATGAAGATAATGATCAAAGCGCTCAGGACTCATTAATTGATACCGATTTAAAACGTGACATGGTAGATGCTATGTTGGCAAGAATTGGAACTTTTGATCCGGCAGTGCAAACAGCAGATGATCTTCAAAAACTTACTGATGTTGGACCATTAATGGAACAAAAATTACATCAATTAGGAGTTTATACATATAATCAAATTAGTAATATGTCTCTTCAGGATTATGAAGTGTTGAACACAATTATCGATTCATTTGGCGATAGAGCTAGACGTGATGATTGGGCAACTCAGGCAGCTAATCTAAAAAATAACTAATATGTCAGGGAAAGTCTTACATGCTTTATATACCGACGATGACTTGCTGATGCAAGCCGTTAAGCAGACTAGAAAAGCTAATTACCACATTAATGAAGTCTTTACTCCATTTCCTGTTCACGGATTAGATAAGGCCTTAGGATTGGCTCCAACAAGATTGGCAATTTGTTCTTTCTTATATGGTATTACAGGTTTAACAGTAGCTACTTTAATGATGAACTATATCATGATTGAAGACTGGCCACAAGATATTGGAGGTAAGCCTAGTTTTAGTTATATTCAAAACATGCCGGCATTTATACCTATCATGTTTGAATTAACGGTATTCTTTGCAGCTCACTTAATGGTGATCACTTTTTATATGAGAAGTAAGATCTGGCCATTCAAACAAGCAGAGAATCCAGATGTTAGAACTACAGACGATCATTTTCTAGTAGAAATTGACGCTGCGAACCATGATGTAGATAGCCTTACCAAATTTTTATATGATACAGGCGCTTCAGAAATTAAATTAATTGAATAATAAATAAACAGAATGAAAAGTTTATTTCAAAGATCTATAGTACTACTTCTTGTAGCAGTAACGGCAACGTCTTGCTTCAATAAAGAACGTCCTAACTATCAGTACTTCCCAGATATGTATGAGCCGGTAAGTTATGAAGCTTATGGTGAGTATGATGTTTTTGTTGATGAGCAGGAAGCTAAATTGCCGGTAGAAGGAACTATTCCTCGCGGATGGACTCCTTATGAGTATGAAAACTCAAACGAAGGAAAAGCAAAAGCTCATGCCGAGTTAAAGAATCCACTTCCTTATACCGAAGAGAACTTGGCACAGGGACAGCAGTTATATACTATTTACTGTGCTGTTTGTCATGGTGATAAAGGAAATGGTAAAGGTATCTTGGTAGAACGTGAAAAGATTCTTGGAGTTCCTGCCTATGATGATCAAGGTAGAGCAATTACAGAAGGTAGTGCATATCACGTAATGTATTACGGATTAAATGCCATGGGATCTTATGCTTCTCAAACTACTATAAAAGAGCGTTGGCAGATAGATCATTATGTAATGAAACTAAAAGATGCGCTTGAAGGTAAAGCCGAAAGACAATTTGAAGAACCTAAAGAGGAAGATCAAGCAAAAACAGAATTGATTCCTGCTGTAAATGCAGAGCCAACTGTTTCTAATGAAGAGCCTAAAGAAGGGAATCAAGTTAAAGAAAGTACCAACTAAAAGTAACTGTATTTAGATATATTCAATATGTACACGATATCCAGTAAATTAAAAATAACAGCAATTATATTCATGATTGTTGGTGCATTAGGCCTCGTTTACGGTTTTATTACCACACCTTCTACTGTTGAAGAGGTGAAAGAAATGATGGCTGCTGAAGGTCATCATGAATCTGCTGAAGCTGAAAATGTGGAAGCAGAAGAAACCCACCATGCAGTTGCAACAGAAGAACATCAAACTGTGAATGAAGAGCATGGGGCAGAAGCTGCATCTCATGAGTCTGCATCGCACGAAGATGAGCATTACGAGCATGTTTTACACCAATATCAGGCTAAACCTTGGTCTGCAACTTTTGTGAACGCATTCTTTTTCTTTATGATTGCTTTAGGAGCATTGGTATTTTATGCCATACAATATGCTGCATCTGCAGGATGGTCTCCGGTATTATTCAGAGTAATAGAAGGCGTTACTTCATACCTGCTTCCAGGATCTATAATTGTATTCTTGATAGTTATCTTTGCAGGAACACATTTTTACCCTTGGCAAAATGATGAGTTGGTTGCTCATGATCCAATTCTTCAAGGAAAATCTGGATATTTAAACTTTCCATTCTTTTTAATTAGAGCTATCATCTATATTATAGGTTGGAATTTATACCGTCATTTCTCTAGAAAGAATTCATTGGCACAAGAAACTGCTGTAGATTATGCTCCATATAAAAGAAACTTTAAGATGTCTGTTTTCTTCTTATTGTTCTTTATTGTAACAGAATCTACTATGGCCTGGGACTGGTTCATGTCTATGACACCACACTGGTATAGTACTTTATTCGCCTGGTATATTTTTGCAACTATGTTTGTATCTGCAATTACTGTTATTGCATTAGTAACTATCATGTTGAAAAGTTTAAACCTGGTTTCTTTCATAAACGATAGTCACTTACACGATCTTGCAAAATTCATGTTCGCATTCAGTATCTTTTGGACCTACCTATGGTTCGGTCAATTTATGTTGATATGGTATGCAAACATCCCGGAAGAGGTAACATATTTTATTATTAGAATTCAAGAGTATAACCTATTGTTTTTCGGAATGCTTGTGCTTAATTTTGTATTCCCAATTTTAATATTGATGAATAGCGATTACAAACGTATTCCTTGGTTCGTAATAATGGCTGGTCTTATTTTGCTAGCAGGTCATTATATAGATATTTTCTTACTGGTAATGCCATCTACGGTTGGTCCACACTGGTATTTTGGAATAACTGAAATTGGTGGATTATTATTCTTCTTAGGCTTGTTCATCTTGGTAGTTGGAACAGGATTAGGAAAAGTATCGCTAAGACCAAAAGGTAACCCATTCATTGTAGAAAGTGAAAATTACCATTATTAACAATTAGTATAAAAAGTAGATATTATAAAAATGACTGTATTTTTAGTAATCATAGTAATAGCACTTTTTGCCGTAACTATATGGCAAATATCCAAGATATTTCAGTTGTCAAGGAGCAGTGATGTAGATTCTTCTCAGGTTGCCAATGATAAGGATAACAAAAGCCAGGCCTACATAATGGTTGGGTTTGTTATTTTCTTCTACGGATTGATGATCTGGTCTTTCTGGAATTATAGTAAATTCTATCTTCCGGAAGCTGCATCTGCACATGGTAGCCATGTAGATAACTTGATGTTCCTTTCTATTGGAATTATCATGTTCGTACAGGTAATCACTCAGGCATTACTTCACTTTTTTGCAATTAAGTATAAAGGGAAAAAAGGAAACAAAGCCTTGTTCTTTGCAGATAACGATAAATTAGAATTCATCTGGACCATCATTCCTGTAATTGTTTTGGCTGGTCTTATTATCTACGGATTATTTACTTGGTCTGATATTATGAATATCAATGAAGAGGAAGATCCAATGGTGGTTGAATTATATGCATACCAGTTTGCATGGAGAGCTAGATATTCTGGAGAAGATAACACATTAGGTCAGGCGAATGTTCGTTTTATTGAAGGTGTAAATCAACTTGGGGTAGATGAAAGCGATCCTTATGCAATGGATGATAAAGTAACTACAGAGTTACACTTACCTGTTGGAAAACCAGTAGTGTTCAAATTGAGATCTCAGGATGTATTACACTCTGCTTATTTCCCTCACTTTAGAGCTCAAATGAACGTGGTTCCAGGTATGATCACTCAGTTTGGATTTACTCCAACTATTACTTCTGAAGAGATGAGAAATTCAGAATATATGGTAGAAAAAGTTGATAATATCAACGAGATCAGAAAAGATAAATCTAAAGAATTAATGGCTGAAGGAGAAACTCCTTTAGATTCTTACGAATTTGATTACTACTTATTATGTAACAAGATTTGTGGTCAAGGTCATTATAACATGCAAATGAAAATTGTTGTAGAATCTCAGGAAGATTATGATGCCTGGATTAAAGAACAACAATCTTTCAAAGAGCTTATAGCTCCGCAACCAGAACAAGATGCTGCTGAAGATGCTCCACAAGAAGATGTAGAAGTTGCAGCAGAAGCAGTAGAAGTAAAAGAAGAAAATTAAAAGTTAAAGATTTAAAGTTATGTCAGCAGTAGGACACGCAACGCTAGATCACGCACATGATGATCATGGGCATCATCATAAGCAAACCTTTATTACTAAGTACATTTTTAGTACAGATCATAAGATGATCTCTAAACAATACCTTATAACAGGTTTGTTAATGGGTATTGTTGGTATTTCAATGTCGGTTCTATTTAGAATGCAATTGGCCTGGCCAGAGCAATCTTTTTGGATCTTTAAAGCACTTTTAGGAAAATGGGCTCCAGATGGAGTAATGTCTCCTGAGATCTACTTAGCCTTGGTTACAATTCACGGTACCATCATGGTATTCTTTGTATTAACTGCAGGTTTAAGTGGTACGTTTAGTAACTTATTGATTCCCTTGCAAATTGGAGCGAGAGATATGGCCTCTGGATTCTTGAACATGGTGTCTTACTGGTTGTTCTTTATTTCATGTATAGTAATGATGAGTTCTCTGTTTGTAGAAGCAGGACCCGCCTCGGCAGGTTGGACCATTTATCCTCCCCTTAGTGCCTTGCCTCAAGCAATTGGTGGATCTGGTTTAGGGATGACTCTTTGGTTATCTTCAATGGCTATATTCATTGCATCTTCTTTACTAGGATCTTTAAATTACATTGTAACAGTAATCAACTTAAGAACTATTGGAATGTCTATGACTAGACTTCCTCTTACAATCTGGGCATTTTTTGTAACAGCTATTATCGGGGTAGTTTCTTTCCCGGTATTATTATCTGCTGCCTTGTTGCTTATAATGGACAGAAGTTTTGGAACTTCATTCTTCTTAAGCGATATTTTTATTCAAGGAGAAGTATTGAGTCACCAAGGTGGTTCTCCAGTATTATTTGAACATTTATTCTGGTTCTTAGGTCACCCTGAAGTATACATCGTTATACTTCCGGCAATGGGACTTGTTTCAGAAATTATGGCAACTAACGCTCGTAAGCCAATCTTTGGTTATAGAGCCATGGTAGCTTCAATATTGGCAATTGCATTTTTATCTACTATTGTTTGGGGACACCACATGTTCGTGTCTGGTATGAATCCATTCCTTGGATCTGTATTTACCTTTACAACCTTGTTAATTGCAATTCCATCTGCTGTAAAAGCTTTTAACTGGATCACCACATTATGGAAAGGGAATTTACAAATGAACCCTGCCATGTTATTCTCTATAGGTTTTGTTTCTACTTTCATTACTGGAGGTTTAACAGGAATTATTCTTGGAGATAGTACATTAGATATTAACGTTCACGATACTTACTTCGTAATTGCTCACTTCCACCTTGTAATGGGGATCTCTGCTCTTTACGGTTTGTTAGCCGGTGTTTACCACTGGTTCCCAAAAATGTTTGGTAGAATGATGAACAAGAATTTAGGTTACGTTCATTTCTGGGTAACTGCAGTTGGAGCTTACGGAGTATTCTTCCCAATGCACTTTATCGGGATGGCCGGATTACCAAGAAGATATTATACTAACACTGCATTCCCATATTTTGATGATTTAGCAGATGTGAATGTGATCATTACCATCTTTGCAATTATCACTGCAGCGGTTCAGTTGGTATTCTTATACAACTTCTTTAGTTCTATTTTCTTCGGAAAAAAGGCAACTCAAAACCCTTGGAATGCTACTACTTTAGAGTGGACTACTCCTGTAGAGCATATTCACGGAAACTGGCCTGGAGCAATTCCTTCAGTTTACAGATGGCCTTATGATTATTCTAAAGTGAATGAAGATGGAGAATACGTAATTGCTGGGCAGGATTTTATTCCGCAAAACGTTCCACTTCAAGAGAACGAAGAGGAAATGAATCACTAAAAAGATCACACCTTATAATATAAAAAGCCTTTTCATTTTGAAGAGGCTTTTTTCTTTTATCTTTGTTTCAATCTCATTTTTAGATTTAATAATAGGCTTCAAATTATGAATGACAACCTGGATCCAACAGGAGAGAATTTTTCTTCCGAAGAATTTGATATAGAAAGAGCTTTAAGACCCTTAAGTTTTGATGATTTTGCCGGTCAGGATCAGGTACTGGAAAATCTTAAGATTTTTGTGGAAGCGGCAAATCAGCGTGGAGAAGCCTTAGATCATACCTTATTTCATGGTCCTCCGGGATTAGGTAAGACCACTTTAGCACACATTCTTGCCAATGAGCTTAATGTTGGAATTAAAGTAACCTCGGGCCCTGTAATAGATAAACCTGGAGATCTTGCCGGATTGCTAACCAATCTGGAAGAAAGAGATGTATTATTTATAGATGAGATCCATAGATTAAGCCCTGTGGTAGAAGAGTATTTATATTCTGCTATGGAAGATTATAAGATAGATATCATGATTGAAAGTGGGCCAAATGCTAGAACAGTCCAGATCAATTTGAATCCGTTTACTTTAATTGGTGCTACCACCCGATCAGGATTACTTACAGCTCCAATGAGAGCCAGATTTGGTATTTCCAGTAGGCTTCAATATTACACTACAGAACTGCTTTCTACTATTATTGAAAGAAGCGCCGAAATATTAAGAGTGCCAATAAGTATGGATGCTGCCATAGAAATTGCCGGTAGAAGTAGAGGTACGCCAAGAATTGCAAATGCATTGCTTAGAAGAGTTCGAGATTTTGCTCAAATTAAGGGAAATGGAAAGATAGATATGGAGATCTCTAAATTCAGTTTAAAAGCATTGAATGTGGATGCCCATGGATTGGATGAAATGGATAATAAGATCCTGACAACTATAATCGATAAGTTTAAAGGAGGTCCCGTTGGAATTACAACCTTGGCTACTGCAGTTAGTGAAAATGCTGAAACTATAGAAGAAGTGTATGAACCTTTTCTAATTCAACAAGGCTTTATTTATAGAACTCCTCGAGGTCGAGAGGTTACCGAGGCTGCATATAAACATTTAGGCAGGGTAAAAGGTGCCACTCAAGGCGGACTTTTTTAATCGTAGTTCAGGTTATCCAACATCAATATTGCCTATATTTCTTTCTTAAATTCGGTAATTTTAGCTTAGCTGAAATTTTGGCTTAATATTTATAATAAGTAAATAAGAAATGATTATCATGTTTAACAATCTAAATAACTTGATAAGATGAAATATAAAATAGAGATAGCTCATATTAATACTGTAGATGAAATTCAGGATTATTGGACGAAAGAAGATTATATAAAGTTGCTAGAAATATTCAATTTTCCTGATGCTGAAGACGCTAAACCTGAAAATTTAAGGGAATTATTATTTATGGCCATCACAGATTTTGAACCTACTGAAGCTGCTAAGTTAGTTTTGGATTATAAATTAGGCGAAAAATTATCTGAAGGACAAATCGAACAAATTTCTAACGATATGTTGGTAGATACGGTTTGTGAAGAATATCCAGATATGGACTTGCAATCTACCTTATTCCATATCACTCAATTGCTATTTAAAGCTTACAACGGGAAATTCCCAAGTTCCAGTGCTACAATTATCGATTGTAAAATAACTGCTTTAGATAAAAATAACGATACCAAGCTTACCAAGGAAATGGTATTGCGATTATTTAATGAAGGCCTTTCTGATAGAAATATCGTTAAAAGACTGTTTTCAGATCAAATGCAAGGAAAAGCTGAATTTCCGGAGGCAGAAGATATTATTTGGGATTTGGAAATTTCAGACAGTAATCAAATTAAATTTACCACTTCTGGAAACCTTATTAAAAAAGAAGAAGTGATCGCTTCAGAATGGGAAAGTGATATAGAAGAAACCGAAGCTGATTCATAAATAGCAATTCAGATAATTAATCAATCTAAAAACTGCAATGGATAACAAGGATATTCCGAAGGTTTCATTTTTCAAATTCTTAAAGCATGCCTCTAATATTCTTAAGAATCCATTGCCTTTTCATCATAGCAATTTTGAAAAACATGGAGATACTTTTAGGTTGATCATAGGTCCCGGAAAATCGGTTATCTTCTCTCGAAATGCTTATTTAGCTGAATATGTACTTCAGAAAAATCAGAAAAACTACACAAAATCCTCTATCCAAACCAAAGATCTGGCAAAATATGTAGGTCATGGATTATTAACTGCAGAAGGTGAGCATTGGAAAAAGCAACGAAAGTTAATTCAGCCTGCATTTCATAAAAAGCAACTTGCCTTATTATTGGAGAGTATACATAAAGCCATACTTACAGAGCTCAATAAAATTGAAACAGATAAGGAGATAGATATTTTTCCAATTTTTAATGATCTGGCTTTTCAAACCGTGGTGAAATCTTTATTCAGCAGTGCGGTTGGCGATAAAGATATTTCCAGACTTCAATATATTACAGAGGCGGCTCAAAAAATGTTGGTAAGAGAACTTAGACAGCCTTTTTTAAGTTTATGGTTTAAATATGGTGGGGAGATTAAAAAGCATACAGATCTTACAGATGAAGCCAGAGTGATCTTAAAAAGCTAGTGAAAGAAAGAAAGGAAAGCGGAAAGCGTGAAAATGACCTTTTAGACATGCTCCTGGATGCCCGTTATGAAGATGGAAATGAAATGGACAGCGAGCAATTGATAGATGAGATCTTGATACTATTCACCGCTGGACACGAAACTACGTCGAATGCTCTTACTTTTGCAGCTGAATTATTATCCAGAAATCCGGAAGCTCAACAAAAGATCTTTGAAGAAGTTACCTTGGCTAAAAAGGAAACTAATTCTTTAATGGAATTTATTCAAGCTTGTACCTATACTAAAAAGGTGATCGAGGAAACCATGAGGATGTATCCGCCGGCTTATTTTATAGATAGAGTGAATCTGGAAGATGATACTTTTGAAGGTATTGAAATTCCAAAAGGATCTAATTTGCTGTTTTCTTTCTATGAAATCCATAAGCACAAAGATCATTGGGAAGACCCTGAGAAATTTGATCCGGAACGATTTTCAGATTCAGATCCTTATTTGCACACTCCCTTTTTATGCACCATTTGGAGCTGGCCCAAGAAAATGTATAGGAAATAATTTTGCGATGTTTGAAATGATTCTTGCGGTAGCAGAACTAGTAGGAAACTATAAGATTGCTCCCAAGAATTCGGCTATAGAAATTCTTACCCTTAATAACTTTAAAGCCGAAAAATGCTATTTTGAGCTTCCATAAGAGATAGTAATGTTGCAAAAATCTAAATATTCAGAAATAATTAAAATCCGAAGCCAAACGCCTCGGTTTTATGTCTTGTGGAATTTCAAAAGCAGAATTTTTAGAAGAGGAAGCTCCACGACTGGAAAATTGGCTTCAAAAGAATATGCATGGCGAAATGGGGTATATGGAAAACCATTTTGATAAACGCTTAGACCCAACAAAATTGGTAGAAGGTTCTAAAAGTGTGATTTCTTTGTTGCTTAATTATTATCCCGAAACTACCCAGCCAGAGAATACTTATAAACTTAGTAAATACGCTTACGGCACCGATTATCATTTTGTAATAAAAGATAAATTGAAAGATCTTCTTCAATTTATTCAAAATGAAATAGGAGAAGTAGATGGGAGAGCTTTTGTAGATTCTGCTCCAGTTTTAGATAAAGCCTGGGCTGCCAAAAGTGGTTTGGGATGGATTGGAAAGAATTCTAATCTTTTGACCAAGCAAGTTGGTTCTTTCTATTTTATTGCGGAATTGATCGTAGATCTTGAATTGGAGTATGATACTCCGGTTACAGATCATTGCGGGAGTTGCACCGCTTGTATAGATGCTTGTCCAACTCAGGCCATTGTTGAACCTTATAAGGTAGATGGTAGTAAATGTATTTCTTATTTTACCATAGAATTGAAGAATGAGTTGCCCAACTCGTACAAGAATCAATTTGATGATTGGATGTTTGGTTGCGATGTTTGCCAGGATGTTTGCCCCTGGAATAAATTTTCAAAAGCGCACAACGAACCTCTCTTTAATCCACATCCTGAAATATTGAATTATTCAAAAAGAGATTGGGAGGAGCTTACCAAAGAAACTTTTAACGAGATTTTTAAAAAATCGGCTGTAAAACGAACCAAGTTTGAAGGCTTAAAAAGGAATATTCACTTTTTAAAAGATTAAGTTCTGCATCCAAGGCTTGAATGTTATCTTTGTCCTTCAGCCAAAAAAAATTGAATATGACAAAGGATAGTAAAAGACGAGAGGCGCTGGTATATCACGCCAAACCTAAACCGGGAAAAATAGAAGTGGTTCCCACCAAAAAATACGCAACCCAACGAGATCTTTCTTTGGCTTATTCTCCAGGTGTTGCCGTTCCTTGTTTAGAAATAGAAAAAGATAAAGAGAATGCTTATAAATATACGGCTAAAGGAAATTTAGTAGCTGTTATCTCTAACGGAACCGCGGTTTTAGGGTTAGGAGATATTGGTCCTTTAGCCTCAAAACCTGTGATGGAAGGTAAAGGTCTGTTGTTTAAGATCTTTGCAGATATTGATGTTTTTGATATTGAAGTTGATACTAAAGATGTAGAATCTTTTATTGCAACTGTAAAAAATATAGCCCCAACTTTTGGAGGTATTAATCTTAGAAGATATCAAAGCTCCTGAAGCTTTTGAAATTGAAAGAAGATTAAAAGCAGAACTGGATATTCCGGTTATGCATGACGATCAACATGGTACAGCAATAATTTCTGCTGCGGCACTAATAAATGCTTTAGAGCTGGCTAAAAAGAAGATCGAAAAGGTTAAAATAGTAATTAGTGGGGCAGGAGCTGCTGCTGTTTCCTGTACTAAACTTTACAAAGCATTTGGAGCTAAGTCTGAGAATATAGTAATGCTAGATAGTAAAGGGGTAATTCGAGCAGATAGAACTAATCTTTCTGTAGAAAAACTTGAATTTGCTACCAAAAGAAAAATAGATACTTTAACCGAGGCCATGAAAGATGCCGATGTTTTTGTAGGACTTTCGGTTAAGGATATTGTAACACCAGCAATGCTTAAAAGCATGGCAAAAAGACCTATTGTTTTTGCAATGGCAAATCCAGACCCGGAGATAGAATATGATCTTGCGGTATCTACTCGTAAAGATCTAATAATGGCAACGGGAAGAAGTGATCATCCTAATCAGGTAAATAATGTTCTTGGATTCCCTTATATTTTTAGAGGAGCTTTAGATGTTAGAGCAACCAAGATTAATGAAGAGATGAAAATGGCTGCCGTAAAAGCTTTGGCTGCTATGGCTAAAGAACCGGTGCCGGAACAGGTAAATATTGCATATAATGAAACCAAATTAAATTTTGGTCCTGAATATATAATTCCAAAACCTTTTGATCCTCGATTGATTGCAAAAGTACCACCAGCAGTTGCAAGAGCAGCTATGGAAAGTGGGGTTGCTAAAAGTCCTATTTTGGATTGGGCGCGTTATGAAGATGAGTTGTTGGAGAGAATGGGGAATGACAATAAGATCTCCAGATTGTTGATGAACCGTGCCAAGTCTGAACCTAAAAAAGTAGTATTTGCAGAAGCAGATCATTTAGACGTTTTGAAGGCTGCTCAAATAGTACATGAAGAAGGGATTGCAATTCCAATACTTTTGGGAAGCAGAGAAATTATAATAGAGTTGATGAATGAAATTGATTTTGGTCATGATGATATTCTTATTATAGATCCAAAATCAGATGAAGAGAAGGCAAGAAAAGATGCCTATGCAGATGTTTATTGGAAAGCGCGCTATAGAAATGGAGTTACCAAATATGATGCTCAAAGATTGATGCGGGAGCGTGATTATTTTGCAGCGATGATGGTGAATGAAGGAGATGCAGATGCCTTGCTTTCTGGATATTCCAGAGCATATCCAACCGTAGTAAAGCCAATGTTAGAACTTATTGGGATGGCTAAAGGAATAGATAGAGTAGCCGCAACCAATTTGATGAACACTTCTCGCGGACCATTGTTTATTAGTGATACTTCTATAAACATAGATCCTTCGGCTAAAGATCTAGCTAAGATCGCTCAAATGACAGCTAAAACGGTTAGGCTTTTTGGGATGGAACCGGTAATTGGAATGATCTCTTATGCCAATTTTGGATCTTCAAAAAATGAAAGAGCTGTAAAAGTTAAGACGGCAGTTAAATATTTACACCGGGCATTTCCAGATCTAAAAGTAGATGGAGAGATACAGGTAGATTTTGCGCTGAATAGAGAAATGTTGGAAAGTAAATTTCCGTTCTCCAAACTAGTTGGTAAAAAGGTGAATACTTTGATTTTTCCAAACTTAGAATCGGCTAACGGAACGTATAAGCTTATTAAAGAATTGAATAAAACCGACTCTATTGGGCCAATAATGATGGGGATGAACAAACCTGTTCACATCCTTCAGTTAGGTGCCAGTGTAGAAGAAATTGTAAATATGGCTGCCATTGCAGTTATTGATGCTCAGGAAAAGCAAAAGCGCACTAAAGAGGCTAAATAAGCTTTTTTCTGAATTAGCATATTTTCTTGGAGCTCCGTATTATTTTAGTACATTTGGATACTAACATTTTATCCATACATGATTCATCATTTAAAGGGACAATTGATAGAAAAAAATCCCACCCATGTTGTAATAGATTGCAACGGGGTGGGATATTTTGTACATATATCTCTGCATACATTTTCGTTACTTAACAATGCTTCAGAAGCAATAAGCATATATACACATTTACAGGTTAAAGAAGATTCTCAAACCTTGTTTGGATTCATGGAAAAATCTGAACGGGAATTGTTCCGATTATTGATCTCTGTATCTGGGGTAGGAGCCAGTACTGCCAGAACCATGTTGTCTTCTTTGGAACCAAAAAATATTATGGACGCAATAGCCTCGGGAGATTCCGCAACTATTCAAAGTATTAAAGGGATTGGAGCTAAAACTGCTCAAAGAGTGATTTTAGATCTAAAAGATAAGGTTTTGAAAGTGTTTGGAGAAGGCGATGTTTTTGTATCCCAAAGCAATACAAACAAAGAAGAAGCGTTATCTGCATTAGAAACTTTAGGTTTTGCTCGAAAACCAGCCGAAAAAGTTGTAGACCGCATCATGAAAGAAACCACAGACCCTACCGTGGAGACGATCATCAAATTAGCATTAAAGAATTTATAATTTCATTTTAGTCACAAATTGAGGAATAATTACTTGAAATTGCATCGATTTTATTTGCTTGGCATCTTCTTGTTTCTTGCTTTTCCTCTTCATATATATGCTCAGGATCCGGCAACACCACAAGATTCCACTAGAACTGGGTATGCTCGTGGTACCTTAAATCTGCCCAATCCAACTAATATTTCATCAGGGTATCAATATGATCCTGTTTTGGACAGATATATCTACACCGAAAAGTTAGGAACATACAATTTATCTATTCCTTTGGTGCTTACTCCGGCCGAATATCAAGAACTTGTAATTCAGGAAGAAATTCGTGATTATTTTAAACAAAAGAACAATGCTATTGCCGGAAATAGAGAAGCAGATCCGGATGCGCAAAGAGATGCTTTGCCAAGTTATTATGTGAATTCCGGCTTTTTTGAAAGCATTTTTGGAGGTAGAGATATAGAGGTTGTTCCTCAGGGAAGTGTGGCAATGGATCTTGGCTTGCTTTATACTAAACAAGATAATCCTGCTTTTTCTCCTAGAAACCGAAGCAATCTTACCTTCGATTTTGACCAGCGAATTCAATTGAGCTTATTGGGGAAAGTTGGAACCAGATTGCAGGTTTTAGCAAATTATGATACAGAATCTACCTTCGATTTTCAAAATCAGCTGAAGTTGGAATATACTCCCAATGAAGACGATATTGTACAAAAAATCGAGGTTGGTAACGTAAATATGCCTTTAAATAGTGCACTTATTCAGGGTGCTCAAAGTCTCTTTGGGTTTAAAACCGAATTACAATTTGGGAAGACTAGAATTACCGGTGTTTTTTCTGAACAAAAATCAGAACGAAGAACTGTAAATGTTGAAGGTGGCGCTACTATTGAAGAATTTGAGAAATTTGCCATAGATTATGACCAGGATCGTCACTTTTTCTTAGCTCATTATTTCAGAGATAATTACAACAAATCTTTAGAGAATTATCCATTCATTAACAATAATATTCAAATTCAACGTATTCAGGTTTGGGTTACAAACCGAACCAATAACGTTCAGAATTTAAATGATACAAGAAACATTGTAGCAATTCAAGATCTTGGGGAGACAAACATTCCGGGAAACATTGGGTTAGATAATCTTCCCGGCGGATTTTTCAATCAGCCTGCGGGGGCATTTCCTAATAACGCGAATAACGATTTAAACCCTTTTGGAATTACCGGTCCTGAAGAGTCCATCTTAACTCCGGCAATTCGAGATATTTCTACCGTGCAAAGCGGCTTTGGAAGTTTAACCGTTTCTGAAGGTACAGATTATGCAAAGCTAGAGAATGCAAGACAACTTCAGCCTAATGAATATACTATAGACAAACGTTTAGGATATATTTCGCTTAACCAGAGATTGAGCAATGATGAAGTTTTAGCGGTTGCTTTTCAATATACCGTTAATGGTCAGGTTTATCAGGTTGGAGAATTTGCGAATGATGGAGTAGATGCCAATACTCAGGCAGATGCAAATGGAGCTCGAATAAATCAGAACCTGGTGGTAAAGCTTTTAAAGAGTACCGTTACCAATGTAAAAGAGCCAATTTGGGATTTGATGATGAAGAACATCTATAGTTTAGGTGCTTTTAATTTGGAACGAGATGACTTCAGATTGAATATTCTTTATACAGATCCACAACCTCAAAATTATATTTCTCCTGTAGATGGAACTAACTTGCCGGAAGATGTAGATCAAACTACATTATTACGCGTATTTAATCTAGATAATTTAAATACCAATAATGATCCTGTAAATGGGGGAGACGGGTTTTTTGATTATGTTCCTGGAATTACCATCAATCCAAAAAATGGATTGGCAATATTTACAACAGTAGAACCTTTTGGGGAATACTTGTTCAATAAACTTGATAATACACCAAATAGCGGTGGGGAAGATTACAACCTGCCGGAAACTTATAACGCCAACCAGGCACAATATGTTTTTAGATCTTTATATAGAACTACCAAGATCCAGGCGGAGCAGGAAGGTGCAGATAAGAATAAATTTCAATTAAAAGGTCGCTATAAATCTTCAGAAGTTGAAGGAATTCCAATTGGGTTTAATTTACCTCAAGGTTCTGTTACCGTAACTGCGGGTGGAAGAATTCTTCAAGAAGGGGTAGATTATGTAGTGAATTATCAGCTTAGGTAGAGTTCAGATCTTAGACGATGCTTTGTTAGCTTCAAACATTCCAATCCAGGTTTCTACAGAGAATAATGCACTTTTTGGTCAGCAATCTAAAAGATTTACCGGGATTAATGTAGAACACCAATTTAATGAGAACTTATTGGTTGGGGGAACTTTCTTGAACCTTAGAGAACGACCTTTAACGCAAAAAGCAAATTATAGCTACGAGCCTGTTAATAATAGCATCTACGGATTAAATGCTGCCTATAGTACAGAAGTGCCTTTCTTAACAAGATTGGTAAACAAACTTCCAAATGTTGATACCGATGTTCCTTCAAACTTCTCTATTCGTGGTGAATTTGCTTATTTACAACCGGGAGCTCCTAGTGTGAATGATTTTGATCAAAAAGCCACTACCTATATAGACGATTTTGAGGCTTCTCAAACTTCAATTTCTATCCTTAATCCGCTTAGTTGGGAACTTTCGAGCGTGCCGTTAGAATTTGGAGGCGATCTGGCAAATGGCGATCTGGCATCAGGATATAAAAGAGCGAAATTGTCCTGGTATACTATAGATCCTGTATTCTATAGTAGCCGAAGACCAGATGGAATTACAGATGTAGATCTTTCTAGCTATGCATCTAGAAGGGTTTTCTTAAATGAAATTTTTCCTAATACCGATGTGATCCAAGGCCAACCTCAGGTAATTTATACTATGGACCTGGCGTATTATCCAAACGAGCGTGGACCTTATAATTACAAACCATCGGCTGCCAATAATAACCAGTTAGACAACCCAAAAGAGAATTTTGGAGGAATTTCCAAGGCCTTAAATTCTACCAATTTTGAACAATCTAACGTAGAATTTATAGAATTCTGGATGATGGATCCATTCATCTATTCTGAAAATGCATCTAACACCGGAGGTACCATCACTTTCAACCTTGGAAATATTTCAGAAGATGTTTTAAAAGATGGAAGAAAGCAATATGAGAACGGATTGCCTGTAAATGGAGGAGATCAGGATGTGGTAACCACAGGTTTTGGTCGCGTGCCGGCAGATCAGTCTTTAATTTATGCTTTTGATACGCAAGGAGAAGAAAGATTGAATCAGGATGTTGGATATGATGGGTTAGGAGATGCAGCAGAAGCCGCAAAATTTAATACGTTTGCCGGACAACCGGATCCTTCTGCAGACAATTATCAATATTTCTTAAATACTACAGGAAGTATTATTGATAGATATAGAAATTATAACGGAACCGATGGGAATTCCCCTCCAAATTTAGGAGATACCGACAGAGGAAATACCACCCTTCCAACTACCGAAGATTTGAACCGGGATAACACGATGAACACCATCAACAGTTATTTTAAGTATGACGTGCGCATCTTTCCTGGAATGAACATAGATAACAGCCCATATATTACAGATGTTAAAGAAGTAACTGCGCCATTACCAAATGGGCAGGATCTACCGGTGCGTTGGGTTCAATTTAAGGTGCCAATTTTTAAGCCAACAGATGCAGTTGGTGGAATCGCCGATTTTAGATCTATACGATTTATGAGATTGTTGCTTTCAGACTTCAATCAAAAAACGATTCTGCGTTTTGGTACTATGGACCTTGTACGTGGAGATTACAGAAGATACAATCAGAGTTTGGATGAAGAAACTCCAAATCAACCGGTAGATGATGATGGAACTTTGTTCGAAGTTTCTTCAGTAAATATTGAAGAAAACGAGAATAGAGAACCGGTTCCTTATGTACTGCCTCCGGGGGTTCAAAGAGAAGAATTGTATAGCAATAATACCAATATAAGACAGAATGAACAGTCGCTATCTTTAAGAACCTGCGGATTAGAACCTCAGGATGCTAGAGCTGTGTACAAGAACTTCCAGGTAGACATGCGCCAGTATAAAAATCTGGAAATGTTTATTCATGCTGAATCTTTGGTGAATGAAATTGCATTAAAAGACGGACAGTTGATCGCTTTTATTAGAATGGGAACAGATTTTACAGATAACTATTATCAAATTGAAGTTCCTTTAACTGCAACTATGTTTGGAGCAACATCAGAATCTGAAATATGGCCAGATGCTAATAGATTAGAACTTTCTCTAGAATTGTTACAAAAGGTGAAGACTACGGTTCTAGGAGACCCAAATTATAAACCTACTGAAGTAAATTATTTTAATGAAGATTTAAGTCCGGCAGAAGAGAATGATCCTTATCAATTAGGGGAGTTAAGAATTGGGATAAAGGGAAATCCTAGTTTTGGAAATGTAAGACTGCTTATGTTAGGTGTCAAAAATGGTTCGCCAAGAACCAGCGCATCTGATATTTGTGGGGAGGTTTGGTTTAATGAATTAAGACTTTCTGAACTTGATAATAAAGGTGGATGGGCCGGGATCATTAACATGGATGCTAATATTGCAGATTTTGCCACCATATCTGCTACCGGAAAAAGAAGCACCATTGGGTTTGGAACTTTAGACCAGGGTCCAAATCAAAGAAGCAGAGAAGATCTGCAACAATATGATGTGGTTACCAATGTAAATGTAGGGCAGGTTCTTCCGCAACAATGGGGAGTTAGAATACCTTTTAATTATAGTAGAGGCGAAGAATTGATCACTCCTAAATACGATCAGGAATTCTTAGATCTGGAATTAGACAATAGGCTTGACGATATTACAGATGCAGATGAAAGGCAACGTGTAAAAGAACAATCTCAATATTATACCAAGCGGGAGAGTGTGAATGTTATTGGATTGCGTAAAGAAAGAGTTGGTGAGAAAAAACCAATGCCTTATGATATTGAAAATATTACGGTTTCAACTTCTTACAATCAAGTAGATCATAGAGATTTTGAGGTAGAAGAATCTGTGAGCCAGAATGTGCGGGTAGGAGCTACTTACGATTATAGTTTTGCCCCCTGGGAGATAGAACCTTTAAAGAATGTAAAAGCTTTAGATAGCAGCGATTATTATGCGGTATTTAGAGATTTTAATATCAATCCGCTTCCTAGCAATATCTCTTTTGGGTCTAATATTATAAGACAGTATAACGAGCAAAAATTTAGAGAACTTAGTTTAGCCGATAATGATATAGGAATTCCAACTTTATATCAGAGAAATTTTATGTTCGATTGGCAGTATAGAGTGAATTATAATTTGACAAAATCTTTACAATTCAGTTTTAATGCTACTAATAACAGGATTATTAGAAATTATATAGATGAAGATAATAATGTAGATAACAGTATTGGAGTTTGGGATGGATTTTTTGATATTGGTACTCCAAATCAGCATTTTCAAACCTTACAGGTTAATTATGAATTACCTTTTGCAAAGATCCCTGTTTTAAGGTTTGTAAAAGCCACATATTCCTATACAGCAGATTTCCAATGGCAACGAGGTTCGCAAATATTTGATGATCTTGAAGGAATTCCAGATCTAGGAAATTCTGTGCAAAATTCTAATGTGCACCAGATAAATGCGAGTTTGGATATGCCAGATCTTTACAAGTATTTAAAACTTACTCCAAAAACCTCTAAGCCTACAAGCATTCAAGATAGAAATGCAGCAGTACCTACTTTAGATGGCAAAAAACCAGAGGCAAACGAAAAGGAGCCAGAAGTAAAGAAGAGCGATAAAACATATAACACGGTTATAGGTCTGGTTACGGCAATAAAGAGACTGCAGGTAAATTATAGAAAAAATGAAGGAATCTTTCTTCCTGGATATACGCCAAGTGTTGGATTTATGGGAACTCTAATGCCTACCACCGGTTTTACACTAGGCTCTCAGGCAGATGTAAGATATTTAGCGGCGCGTAAAGGCTGGTTAACTTTATATCAAGAATTCAATCAACAATATACTTCGGTTAAAAATTCACAATTAGACCTTCAGAGTTCTGTAAGCTTTATTCCAGATCTTACCATAGATCTTACGGCAGGAAGAATTTATTCTGAAAGTTATTCAGAAAACTATCAAGTAGATCCTCAAAGCCTTCAGTATAGATCTCTGAATCCATATACCTATGGAAATTTCAATATTTCTACCATTCTTATTGGATCTGCCTTCGACAGCAATTCAGATGATTTTTCTGAAACTTTTCAGAATTTTAGAGAAAACAGAATAGAGGTTGCCAGAAGATTGGCGGTAGAAAATGGAGCAAATCCAAATGATGTAGATGAAGAAGGCTATCCTGTAGGTTATGGAAAGACCAATCAGGCAGTATTGTTACCTGCATTTATAGCAGCTTATTCCGGGCAAAATGCTGCATCGGTTAAATTAGGAGCTTTTAGAAGTTTCCCTTTACCAAACTGGGATATTAAGTATACTGGGTTAATGAGGTTAGACTGGTTTAAAAAGAACTTCAGAAGATTTTCTTTAAACCATGGGTACAAAGCAGGATATACCATTAACCAATTTCAGACCAATTTAGATTATAACCCTGCAAATCCTTTAGAGTTAAATCAGGCAGGAGATTATAAGAATAAGACACTTTTTGCAAATGTGAATTTAACAGAAATGTTCAGTCCGTTGGTGAAATTGGATATGGAAACTACCAATGCTATAAGAGTGCTGGCAGAAATTAGAAAAGATAGAGCCTTGTCTTTAAGTTTTGATAATAATCTTCTTACAGAGATCAAGGGGAATGAGTATATTCTTGGGCTGGGATACAGAATTAAAGATCTAAAGATCTCTACCAAAATAGGAGGTAAGAATAGGTTATTGAGCAGCGATCTTAATTTTAAGGCAGATGTATCTTATAGAAAGAACATCAATATTATTAGATATTTAGACCTGGATAATAATCAGGTGGTAGCAGGACAGGATATTTGGGCAATTAATTTTAAAGCAGATTATGCGCTTTCTAAGAACTTAACAGCCTTATTCTATTACGAGCATACCTTCTCTGAATATGCTATCTCTACAGCTTTCCCACAAACCACCATCCGGTCTGGAGTAACGCTGAGATATAATTTCGGAAATTAATTAATTGCTCTTTGACCAGACCTAATAAAAAATTAACTTTGTCAACTTATAAAACAAATTTTATGAATATTCCGCAAGAATTAAAGTATACCAAAGATCACGAATGGGTGAAAATTGAAGGTAATGTTGCAACAATTGGAGTTACAGATTTCGCTCAGGGAGAATTGGGTGATATAGTATACGTTGAGGTTGAAACGGTAGGTGAGAACCTGGAAAAAGAAGAGGTTTTTGGAACTGTGGAAGCAGTAAAAACTGTATCAGATCTATTTTTACCTCTTACCGGTGAGATTACTGAATTTAATGATAGCTTAGAAGATACTCCAGAAAAAGTGAATACAGATCCTTACGGAGAAGGTTGGATGGTGAAAATGAATTTTACTGATGAAAGTGAAGTTGCTTCTTTATTAAGTGCAGAAGATTACCAGGAATTAATTGGCGGCTAGAGTTTTCTTAATAATAGCAATGGTATATACCGGTGTGGTTACTACCCTTTCTCTTATTAAGCTCGGCAAGATCTCGGTGGGAGATTTCAATCCAACCGATAAGATGATGCATACTTCTGCATATCTTCTTTTAGGATTTGTTTGGTTTTTCTATTATGTGATGAAAAAATCGCATGAAAATAACTATAAAGCTGATCTTTTGAAGATTACAGCGCTAATTGTAGCGTTTGGTATGTTAATTGAGGTTTTACAAGGAACATTAACCAGTTATAGAACGCCGGATTGGTTTGATATACTGGCAAATAGCTTCGGAGTTTTTATTGCATTATTGATTTTTATCTTCTTTAAAAAATCTTTTAATCGTTTAAAACAGAAGATTAATTTATTTTTATGAAAAAAAATTTTACTTTAGCAACCCTTATTAATTATTAACGAATTATGGAACCCAAGAAAAATCCAAAAGCCGATTTAACCAAACGAAGTGTCCTCTTTCTACAATTGGGTCTAATCCTGGTGCTGCTTATAACTTATGTTTCTATTGAATGGAAAACATATGACAAAAGTGATATAGATACAGGACAACTTGATTTAGGTGATCTAGATGACGAAGTAATCCCAATTACAGAAGTGTTGAATACACCTCCACCACCTCCACCGCCACCACCGGCACCGGAAGTTATTGAGGTTGTAGAAGATGAAAAAGAAGTTGAAGAAACAGAAATTCAGTCTACAGAAACAAGTCAGGAAGAAATTGTTGAGGTTAAAGAAGTAGTAGAAGCTCCGGTTGAGGAAGAAATTGCTGATGTACCTTTTGCAGTTATTGAAGATGTGCCAATTTATCCTGGATGTGAGAATTTGAGCAACAACAATGAACGTAAAAAATGTATGAGCGAGAAGGTTCAGGAATTCGTTCAGAAAAAATTTAATACAGATCTTGGTAGTCAACTTGGTCTAACCGGTGTAAACAGAGTAATCGTTCAGTTTAAGATCGATAAGAACGGAAACATTACAGATGTACGTTCTAGAGCTCCGCACCCTAGATTAGAGCAGGAAGCGGCTAGAGTTATTAACTCATTACCTAAAATGAAACCAGGTAAGCAACGTGGGAAGCCGGTTGGGGTTATGTACTCTTTACCAATTGTATTCCAGGTTCAAGACTAAATAGAACATTACAATACTATATATAAATTCCCGAGTCTCTAAGATTCGGGAATTTTTCTTTTTATACTATTTCAAGCTTCAATGAAAATTTTGGTATCTTTCGCCTGTTTCAATCCCCTTAAACCGTGAGCTTAACTATGAAATATTTTGGATGTCTTCTCTTCCTCTTAATTTTTATATCTGGTTATTCACAGGAAAATCTTTCGAAATTTGAAACCTATCCGGAGTTTTCTGAGTGCGAAAATGTTGATTTTGAAAATCAGGAAACTTGTTTTAAAAATACTTTAAGAACTAAAATTCTATCAGAATTTAAACTTCCAGAGATCGTTTCTGAAGAGAATTATAAAGGCGAGATTGTAATATTATTTGAAATTACAAGAGAAGGAGAATTCAAAGTTTTATATACCGAAGCGGTATATCCTGAATTAAAAGAGGAGATAAAGCGTGTTTTTGATAAGTTGCCAAAAGTGAAACCGGCAACTTATAATAGTACCGCAACTTACGTGCAGTTTAGAATGCCTATTAGAATTCCAATAGATCAAAATGGAAGGGATGCTGAATTGAATAAAGATGATCAGATCTTAGATACAACTAAGGTTACTATGGATCAAACTGTAGATAAATCTTTAGATGAATATTCTCAAATTAAAACCAAACCTTTTAAAAGCAGAGAGTCCGGCAGTAACTTATTAATTCCGCTTTCCCATGAGCGATATAATAGGTTTGATGCAGAAATGAATGCAGTTGGCAATAACAGTCATACCGGTTCTAAACCATATTTATATAGTGCCATCGCGCCTTATTATGATGTAGATGCAGAGCGAGCAGCTATGATCAAGGATAAAGAGACCTGGCTGGGTAGAAAGGTGTGGAACGAGCATTTAGTAAGGTTTCAGGGAGAAAACTATTGGTTTACCGGAGATCCAATTTTCGATATGCAAATAGGAAAGGATTTTCAAAGCGATTTTGACTTTACCTATAATAATACTCGCGGAGCAGTTTTTCAAGGAGGTCTGGGAAAGAATTTTAATTTTTATACCGTGGTTTATGAAAGCCAGGGGAGGTTTGCAGATTACTTTAATCGATATGCAGAAAGTATTGCCCCTTACAGCGGGGGGCCGGCAATAATTCCTGGACGAGGAGTTGCAAAAGAGTTTATGAACGAAGGCTATGATTACCCAGTGGCCGAAGGTTATATTTCTTACAAGCCTTCAGAATTTTTTGATATTCAATTTGGACAGGGTGATAATTTTATAGGAGATGGGTACAGGTCTTTATTAATGAGTGATGGTGCAAGTCCTTATCCATATCTAAAATTAAATACATCTTTCTGGAAGCTTAAGTATACCAATACCTGGATGGCGCTTAGAGATGTTCGGGAAGACGTTTCAGGAGATGGATCCTATCGCGTTAAATATATGGCGAATCATTATTTGAGTTTGAATCTTACAAAACGCTTAAATATTGGTTTGTTTGAATCTGTAATTTGGCAGAACGATAATGGGAGAGGTTTTGATGTTGCGTATTTAAATCCCGTGATATTTTATAGATCTATTGAATTCTCTACGGGACAAAATGGTGGAAATGCTATTATAGGAATCACTGGAAAGTATAAAATATCAGATCAGATAAATGCATATGGACAGTGGGTGATAGATGAATTTTCTACTTCAGAGATCTTTGGAGGGCAGCAAAGCTGGAAGAATAAATTAGGATATCAATTAGGTGTAAAATATTTTGATGCGTTTAATATTCCTAATCTTTATTTGCAGGCAGAATACAATCAGGTTAGGCCTTATACGTATTCTCATAATTCTATAGTTTTAAATTATGGTCATAATAACCAGTCTTTGGCACATCAATGGGGATCTAATTTTAGGGAGTTTATAGCTATTGCCAGATATCGAAAAGATAGAATGTATGGAAGTGCAAAAGTTATTGTTGGAAAACGCGGTTTCGATTTTAATGATGGAAAAGACAATGCTGCCTATGGAGGTGATATTTATACAAGTGAAAAACAGCGACCGTATGAATATGGAGTGAAAATAGGGCAAGGTAACACTACTACCTCTCTTTATTCTGAATTGGAAGGAGGCTATATTATTAATCCGGTAACCAATTTAAAGCTCTTCGGAAGCGTGATCTATAGAAATTTTGATCCTTCGCAGAACACCGAAACCACCTTTAATAATAATACCGTTTGGCTGAATGTTGGGATTAGAACCGACATTTTTAACTGGTATTTTGACTACTAGAGACTTGTTTTTAAATTTAACGTTTTTACCGCCTTGGTAAAACATAAAGAAGGAGTATCTTTGCGCCAATATTTAAATTGCTTTTTTGAGTAATACCAGCATACATACTCCTTCAGTATCAATCCTTTCAGATTTTAAAGAAATCACAAAAATGCGTTTAGCAATAAGCGTGGTGTTTTCTTCTGTGGCCGGATATTTTTTAGGAGCCGAAGTTATAGATTTTGTAACCGTTCTTTTGCTCGCCATTGGAGGGTATTTTATGGTTGGAGCATCCAATGCTTACAACCAAATTATCGAGCGAGATCTTGATGCATTGATGGACAGAACTAAAAATCGTCCAATCCCATCCGGAAGGATGACAACCACAACCGCATTTATTATTGCCAGCACTTTTACCGTTTTAGGTTTAGTAGTGCTTTATATAATCAACCCAAAAACAGCAATGTTTGGGGCTATTAGCATCTTTCTATATGTAAGTGTTTATACTCCGCTAAAAACAAGAACTCCACTTTCAGTATTTGTGGGGGCATTTCCGGGAGCAATTCCTTTTATGTTAGGTTGGGTAGCTGCAACTAATGAATTTAGTATAGAGCCGGGAACGCTATTTATGATCCAGTTCTTTTGGCAATTCCCACATTTCTGGGCGATAGGATGGTGGTTGTTTGACGACTATAAAAAAGGAGGTTTTTTCATGCTACCTACGGGAAAACGAGATAAAGGAACAGCGATTCAGGTAATTCTTTATACTATATGGACGATTGCAGTTTCACTTAATTCCTGTTTTTGGGGTTACCGGAAAACTGTATCTAACTCCGGTTTCTGGGGCAATAATATCTGGTATTAGGGATAGGAATGCTGTATTATGCATTTAATCTTTATAAGAAAAGAGATGCGGTTTCAGCAAAAAAATTAATGTTTGCTAGTGTGTCTTATATCACACTACTTCAAATAGTTTATGTTTTAGATAAATTTATAAGACAATGGATTTAACACAGGGAACCTTAGATAATAAAATTGGTCGTGCAAAGAAAATGATGCTTTGGTTTGGGATCATTAGTATGGTAATGATGTTTGCAGGATTAACAAGTGCTTATGTGGTAAGTAAGAATAGGCCAGACTGGATTTCAGACTTTCAATTGCCGGTAAGTATTTACTGGAGTACGTTAGTGATTATCATTAGTAGTATCACCTTTATTCTTGCTAAAAAAAGTATAGGAGATGGGAAAAGAAGTGCAGGAACTATGTTTTTAATGGCTACTTTGGCTTTGGCAATTGCTTTTATTTTTCTTCAATTAAAAAGTTTTTCAGAAATAATTTCGGCAGGATACTATTTCACAGGGAGTGAAAGTACAATTACTACCTCTTTTATATATGTGGTAGTTTTGGCTCACCTTGCGCATTTGGCGGCAGGTATCATCGTGCTTTTAGTTGTAATTTATAACCATTTTAAACAACGTTACTATCCGGGTCAAATGCTTGGAATACAGCTAGGTGCCACCTTCTGGCACTTTTTGGATATTCTTTGGGTTTACCTGTTTGTGTTTTTATATTTCTTTAGATAATAAATTTGCGTATTTTTGCGCATCATTTAAAATCAATTTCTCCATATGGAAGCTACTGTTATTAGAACAGGCACCGAAGGTAAAACCTGGGGTGGTGGGAATGAGCCTTTAAAAGCCAGTTACGGTAAAATGATGATGTGGTTCTTCATCGTTTCCGATGCACTTACATTTTCTGGATTCTTAGCGGCTTACGGATTTTCCCGATTCAAATTTATTGACGCCTGGCCTATTGCCGATCAGGTATTTAATCACTTTCCATTCTTACATGGAGTAGATGCGCCAATGTATTATGTGGCGTTTATGACCTTTATTCTTATTTTCTCATCTGTAACGATGGTATTAGGAGTAGATGCAGGTCATAGATTAGATAAAGGTAAAGTAACTCTTTACATGTTCCTTACTATTATTGGAGGACTTATTTTCGTTGGTTCTCAAGCCTGGGAATGGACAAATTTTATTAAAGGTGAATATGGAGCGGTTACCACTAAAGGTGGAAACGTTCTGCAATTTGTAAATGGAGCAGGAGAAAGAGTAGCTCTAGAAGATATTGCTGCATCTCTACCTTCAGAAAGAGTTGCAAATGGAAGAAGCGCACAAGTTTGGTTTAGTCCTGATGAATTTGTTGCAGATTATACATTAGAGCAGGTTAAAGCAGGTTTTGTAGCAAATTCAGATCTGTTAATCAAGACTTTAAAAACTGGAGAAGATGGTCATAAGATCATTTTAAATAGAGAAGAATCTTTAGCTAAGTTAAATACTGAAGCTATTGGAGTAGTAGAAGGTGCAAATCTAACTCACAATGAGTATGGCCCGCCGTTATTCGCAGATTTCTTCTTCTTTATTACTGGATTCCACGGTTTTCACGTATTCTCTGGAGTTATCATTAACATCATTATTTTCTTTAATGTAATTCTTGGTACTTACGAGCGTAGAGGAAGTTATGAAATGGTAGAAAAAGTTGGACTTTACTGGCACTTTGTAGATTTAGTTTGGGTATTTGTATTTACTTTCTTTTACCTGGTATAATTTAGATATTTTAGACAATGGCACACGATACTACACATACACACCACGAATCTAATGCAAAAAGAATATGGATGGTTTTCGCTATTCTTTCTGTAGTAACTATTGTAGAAGTTATTTTAGGAATTGTAAGACCGGAATTTTTAGTTGAAACTCATTTTCTTGCAATGAGATTACTAAACTGGATCTTTATCATTCTTACTCTTTATAAAGCATACTATATTGCATGGGCGTTCATGCACCTGGAAGGTGAAACTAAAGGTCTTAGAAGATCTATAGTGTGGACGGCGATATTCCTAATAAGTTACCTGATGTTTATCTTGTTAACCGAAGGTGATTATATATTTGAAGTCTACAAACATGGCTATGTTGCCTGGGACTTCTAAAAGTTAAAAACACAAGAAAAGGCGATTATTTATAATCGTCTTTTTATTTTTGTATCCCCAAATAATGGCTTTAGAATGAAGAAGTTTCTTGTCTTAGGTATTTTGTTTTTATTGCCCATTGTAGCTTATCTCTTCTTTGCTTCCGGAATCAATCATTTTGCTAAACTTCCTGTTCTTACAGAGCATGTTGAAGACGTATCTAATTTCGACTCTAAAAGCGATTCTATCGTAAGTTTTAAAGATAAAATTAGTGTTGTAGCCTTCTTCGGAAATGATCCTGAAGCCTTAAAAGGAAACACCTTTAATCTGGATCAAAAGATACTTCAGAAATTTTACGGGTTTCAAGATTTTCAATTTGTAGTAGTTCTTCCTGAAAGCGCAAAGGGAGAGGTTAATGATTTTGTTGATGAATTTGACGATATCACCAACTCACAGCATTGGAAATTTGTATATGCTCCGCCGGCTTTGGTAATGAGCGTCTTTAATAGTTTTAAAACCAACCTTCAGTTAGATGATAATCTGCAAACCCCTTATGTATTCATTATAGATAAAGATAAGAATTTAAGAGGTCGAGATGAGGAGAGCGAAGGTTTAGTTTATGGCTATGACTCCAGATCTGTTTCAGAATTGAACAATAAAATGAATGATGATGTAAAAGTCATTCTTGCTGAATATAGATTAGCGCTTAAAAAATATAAAAATCAGAAAAGTGAATAAAAAGAATTCATCTTATATCGGGATCTCCTTGATCATCTTAGTTTTTGGGATCATATTCATTCCTAAGATTGTGGAAAGAATAAGTAATGACGATGTAGTGAAAACAGATCGCCTAAATGTGAAAAGAGCTTCTGGAGATAATGATGAAGTTGGATATATAGAACAGTACGGCGAGAAAAAACGAGTTCCAGATTTTAAATTTGTAAATCAGGATGGTGATACCATTACTAATAAAGACTATCTGGGAAAAGTATATGTGGTAGAATTCTTTTTTAGCACGTGTCCTTCAATTTGCCCAATAATGAACGCAAATCTTATCAACGTTCAGGAGCAGTTTAAAGATAATGAAGATTTTGGAATAGCTTCATTTACCATAGATCCGGAACATGACACGCCTCAGGTTTTAAAAGAATATAAAGAAGAGCACGGAATTACCAGTGAAAACTGGAATTTCTTAACCGGGAAAAGAGAAGATATCTATAAAGTAGCAAATTCCGGTTTTGGAATTTTTGCAGATAAAGATGAAACCGTGCCGGGAGGTTTTGCCCATTCCGGGTTGTTTGCCTTAATTGATAGAGAAGGTTATATAAGATCTAGGAATGATCAGTTCGGAAACCCGATTATATATTATAGAGGTTCTATAGATCCTACAAAATCTATTGCTGAAGGAGAAGAGAAGCCGGAAATTAAAGAGTTAATAGAAGATATTAAAACCTTATTGAAATAAGATGGCTACAACTAAAGTTGATAGAATTGCAATTCCAACCATAATTACCCTTTCGGTAGTGGTTCCCATTTTGGTCTTGATATTGATCTATTTACCAGAACGATATAATTTCTTAGGGGTTGCAGGCAGGGACCTTCCCATTATTTCATGCTGTTTTAAATGGTTCTACCGCTATTCTTTTGATAGTGGGGTATTACTTTATGAGTATAAAGGAATACAAGTGGCATCGTAATTTTATGATCACTGCTTTTGTTCTTTCTAGCGTTTTCTTAATAAGTTACGTAATATCTAAAATTAGCAATGCACCCGTGCCATTTGGTGGAGAAGGGTTGTTGAGATACCTTTATTTCTTTATTCTAATAACCCATATTGTATTATCGGCAATTATAGTTCCGCTGGTATTGTTTACGATGTATAGAGGTTTAACTGGGCAATATGACAAGCATTCCAAAATCGCGAGATGGACATTTCCCTATTTGGTTGTATGTAGCCATTACAGGAGTATTGGTATATGTTTTTATGCTTCCATATTATTAGAAACGCTCAATATTTCTTAAATTGCAGTTTAAAATTTTAAAGCTGAATCATGAAAATTAAAATAGCTTTTTTATTAATTCTCTTTGTCTTGCTTCCAACTTTGGCAGATGCACAATGTGCTATGTGCCGAGCGGTTTTGGAAAGCGAAGGATCGCAATCTGCTGCAGAAGGAATTAATGACGGGATATTATATTTAATGGTTTTTCCTTATATCCTCATCGGGGGGATTGGATTCTTTATATATAGATCTTATAAAAAAAGAAGATCTGCTGAATAAATCTTAATATTCAGTTAAAATTAACATTTTCCTAACATTCCATCTTGTAACATATTCCAATTTTAATGGTCTTATCTATAGTGTTTCGTAAACTTCGGTTTTCAAACATTTTAAATAATTGGCTGTTATGATTGAAATTAAAGACTTGCACAAATCTTACAAAATGGGATCTAATTCTCTTCATGTCCTGAAGGGAATAAATTTTAATGTAGCCGAAGGCGAGCTGGTTTCTATCATGGGATCTTCTGGATCTGGAAAATCTACACTTCTAAATATTCTGGGAATGCTGGATGAAGCAGATTCTGGTACCTATACTCTTGATGGGTTGGTTATTAAAGATCTTAATGAAAAGATTGCTGCCAGATATCGTAATAAATTTCTCGGCTTTATCTTTCAATCTTTCAATTTAATAAATTATAAAAGCGCTCTAGATAATGTTGCGCTTCCTCTTTATTACCAAGGCGTTAGCCGTGGAGAAAGAATGGACACCGCCATGGGGTATCTCGAAAAAGTGGGGCTTACACAATGGGCCGGACATTTACCTAATGAACTTTCTGGAGGGCAAAAGCAGCGTGTAGCTATTGCCAGAGCCCTGGCTTCAAATCCTAAGGTTTTATTGGCAGATGAACCTACAGGAGCTTTAGATACCAAAACTTCTTATGAAGTCATGGATCTTATTCAGGGTATTAATGATGAGGGTAGAACTATTTTAGTGGTTACTCATGAGCATGATATTGCTCAAATGACCAAACGCATTGTAAACCTGAAAGATGGTGTAATTATAGACGATACAAAAGTAAACCAAGTAAGAGCTTTAAGTAATGTTTGATCTTGAAAGATGGCAGGAGATCTTTGAAACTATAAGCAAAAACAAATTGCGTACGTTTCTAACCGGGCTTTCGGTAGCATCGGGGATCTTTATATTGGTGATACTTTTAGGAATTGGTCAAGGTATGAGAAATGGAATTTCGAGAGAATTTCAGAACGATGCCGCCAATATTATGTATGTTTTTACGGGGCCTACTTCAAAAGAATACAAAGGTCTAAATCCGGGTAGGATGATCAAATTGAAAAATGATGATTACAATTACACGGTAAATAAATATCGGGATGATCTGGAATACAAGTCTTCAATTTTTAGGATCTGGGGTGGGTTGGTCACCTATAAAAAAGAATCTGGAACTTATAGAGTAGAAGGAGTTTGGCCAGATTATCAGTTTTTAGAAAATGCTTCTATGGTAAGTGGGAGGTATATTAATGCTACAGATCAGAGTAACTACGGAAAGGTAGTAGTAATAGGTAATAAGGTTAAAAACGATCTTTTTAAAAATGGGGAAGACCCGTTAGGGAAATTTGTTGAAGTTTCCGGAATAAATTTCAAGGTAGTGGGAGTATATTCAGATCCTGGAGGAGAAAGAGAAGAAGCCAGAGTTTATTTACCATTATCTACTGCAAATCGAGTTTTTGGCGGCAATAATGAATTGAACTTTTTATCCTTTACCCTTAAACCTGAAGAAAGTTTTGAAGCAGCCTTAGCTTCATCTCAAAAATTTTCTAATGAGCTAGATGCTTACTTAAAAGAAAAACATACCGTTGCTCCAGATGATGATAGCGCAGTGCATATTCAAAATTCCTTAGAAAATGCAAAAAGATTTTATGACCTCATGGATATGATCAAATATTTCTTTTGGGGAGTTGGTATTTGCACCATTGTAGCGGGTATCGTTGGGGTGAGTAATATTATGCTGATTATTGTAAAAGAGCGTACGAGAGAAATTGGTATTAGAAAAGCGCTAGGAGCGGAACCTTTATCAATAATTGCAATGGTGTTACATGAATCCATCTTTGTAACAACTATTGCGGGCTTTGCAGGCCTGATCTTTAGTTTAGGCTTACTAGAACTTGCAGGCCCAATGATAGAGACACAATATATCGCAAATCCATCGGTGAATTTTCAAGTGGCTATTACCACAGTTTTTATATTGATTATAGCCGGAGCTATCGCAGGATTTTTTCCAGCTTGGAGAGCCGCGAGAATTAAACCGATTATTGCTTTAAGAGACGAATAATATGTTTAGCAAAGATAACTGGAACGAAATTTTAGAAGCCCTAACGGCAAATTGGTTCAGAACCTTACTGACTGCTTTTGGAGTGCTCTGGGGGATCTTTATCCTGGTTATTCTATTAGCTGCCGGGAAAGGGCTTGAAAATGGTGTAAAGCAGGGGTTTGGAGGTATTGCAACCAATACCATGTTCATGTGGACTCAAACGCCCTCTAAACCTTATAAAGGTTTGCCAAAAGGTAGAAATTATAATTTCAAGACAGGAGATGTAGATGCTATTTGGCAAAACGTTCCAGATCTTAGATTTGTGTCTCCCAGAAATCAGTTAGGTGGATTTGGTGGGAATAATAATGTGATACGCGGATTAAAGACCGGAGCTTATAATGTTTATGGAGATTATCCTGAAGTTATTCAGCAAGAACCTATGGATATTACCACAGGACGTTTTATAAATCATTCTGATATTAAAGATAACCGAAAGGTAGCAGTTATTGGAGAAGGTGTAAAGCGTGAAATGTATGAACCTAATGAAGAGGTTATAGGAAGCTATATCAAAATTCAAGGGGTAAACTTTATGGTTATTGGAACCTATAAGAAAAAGGGAAATAATAACGGGAATGCGGAAGAAGGTCAAAAACAAATCTATGTTCCTTTTACCGCATTTTCTCAAGCCTTTAATATGGGCGATAAAGTAGGTTGGATGGCTATTACGGCGGTAGATGGAACTTCAATCACCAGCATTAAAGATCAAATTATAGATGTAATTAAAGAAAGGCATAGTATTCATCCAGATGATGATAGAGCGGTGGGAAATTTTGACCTTTTTCAGGAATTCAGTAAGGTAAACGGATTGTTCGTGGCCTTAAAAGCGGTTGCTTATTTCGTAGGAATTCTTGTATTGCTCTCCGGGATTATTGGAATTAGTAACATTATGCTGATCGTGGTAAAAGAACGCACCAATGAAATTGGAATTAGAAGAGCTCTGGGAGCAACGCCCATGGTCTATTAGAGGACAAATTTTAATGGAATCTATATTTCTTACCATCATTTCAGGAATGGCAGGAATAGCAATGGCAACAGGAATCATTGCTCTAGTGAATGCTCAACTTGCTGGAATGGATACTTCAGAAATGATGTTTTTAAACCCAAGTGTAGATCTAAGAGTAGTATTTACTGCGCTTGCTATATTAATAATTTCAGGATTATTGGCAGGACTAATTCCTGCGCAGAATGCTATAAAGATTCATCCCGTAGATGCTTTAAGAACCGAATAAATTCAAAATAAAACCAATCAAGAAATGAAAAAAATAGTTACCATCATCATTTTAGCACTTATAGCAGTCACCTTTGTAGGTGCCCTGTATTATTTGTATCAAAAAAATCAGGAGGATCCAATTGTGTATGAGACCGAAACTCCAAGTGTTCAAACCATAGTTAAGAAAACCGTAGCTACCGGAAGTATCGTACCGAGAGAAGAGATCCTTAATAAAGCCGAATATTTCTGGGATTATTGACGAGATCTATATTGAGGCGGGAGATAGAATTAAATCTGGAGATCTTATTGCTAAGATTAGAGTAATCCCAAATGTGTCTTCCCTGCAATCTGCTAAAGATGCGGTGGCAACAGCCAAGATCAATTTAGATAATGAAAAGAAATCTTATGATCGTCAAAAATCTTTGTTTGATAAAGGTGTGATCTCTGCAAACGATTTTGATAATGCCGATGTTGCTTATAAAAGAGCGCAGCAAAACTATAAATCTGCACAGCAAAATTTTGAAATAGTAAGAACTGGTACTACCAGTGGAATTGGAAGTGCTGCAAATACCTTAATTAGATCTACCATAGATGGAATGGTGCTGGATGTACCGGTAAAAACAGGAAATCAGGTTATTGAAAGCAATAATTTTAATGATGGAACTACCCTGGCAACTTTAGCCGATGTAAACCTGATGATCTTTGATGGAAAGGTAGATGAAAGCGAAGTTGGGAAGATCTCAGAAAATTTACCCCTAGAAATTACCGTGGGTGCTATAGAAAATAAAACTTTTGATGCCGTTCTAGATTATATCGCTCCAAAAGGCGTGAGCGAAAATGGCGCGATTCAGTTTAATATTAAAGGAACCTTAGATAAGGCCGATACTACTTTTATTAGAGCTGGCTTAAGTGCCAATGCTTCCATCATTCTTGCAAAGGCCAAAGACGCGCTTGCAATTAAAGAAGCCTTAGTTCAATTTGATTCTAAAACAGACCAACCTTATGTAGAGTTGGAAACGGGCGATCAGGAATTTAAACGTAAGGATATTAAACTTGGCGTAAGTGATGGTATTTATGTTCAGGTTTTAGAAGGTCTTAATAAAGATGATAAGATCAAAGTTTGGAATCAGCTTAAACCCGCTCAGGAATTTTCTGCAAACTAGTTCATCGCTATTTTGTAACATCTCACAATATTGTTAGACTTATCTTTCACAATCATAATTATGAAGAAATTAAGCTTATTACTTTTTATACTTGGTATCGGTCTTTCGGTTCAAGCTCAAGAAAAAAAATGGACTTTACAGGAATGTGTAGCTTACGCATTAGAAAATAATATCTCGATTAGACAATCTGCTTTAGATGTTGAAGAAGCAAAAATAGATAGAAGTGATGCTATCGGGAATTTTTTGCCTTCAGTTAATGGGCAGGCTAGTTTATCTAGTAATGGGGGTTTAAGTATTAACCCTACCAATAACCAGTTTGAAAATACTAGATTTACGTCTTTCTCTGGTGGAGCTACTGCTGCAATTACACTTTTTGACGGACTTAGAAATCTAAGACAATATCAGCGTTCTAAATTAACAAGACTTTCCAGCGAGTATTCTTTGGAATTGATGAAAGATAACATCGCGCTTTTTGTAGCAAATGCTTATCTAGATGTGCTTTTTAATAAGCAAAATCTTGAAGTGTTGAAATCTCAGAATCAGGTTACTCAAGATCAGTTAGAAAGAACTCAGCAATTGGTAGAAGCAGGATCGCTTCCAAAGGGAGACCTCATGGAGATCAAGGCGACCAATGCAGATGAACAACAACGTATTATTGTTGCTGAAAATAATATCAAAATTTCACTTTTGAGTCTGGCGCAAAGCTTACTGATTAAAGATTATGAGAATTTTGATATTGTAGATCAGGGTTATGATGTGGTAAGCGAAGATATTTTGATGAAATCTCCAGAAGAATTGGTTGCTCAGGCAAAAGAAGAGCGTTACGAAATCAAGATTGCAGAAGAAAATAAAGCAATTGCTGAAAAGAATGTGGAAATAGCAAAAGGTGCTTATTATCCAACTTTAAATGCTTTTTATAATTATAACACGAGATATTCTGATAACGATTCTCCCTTCAACAGAAATTTCTCCACCCAGTTGTATCAAAACGATGGTACTTCTTACGGACTGCAATTAAATGTGCCTATTTTCAATGGTTTTTCAACCAGAAATCAGGTTAAGAGAAACGAGATCAATGTAAAAAGAGCAGAATATCAATTAAATCAGGCAGAATTAGATCTGGAAGCAAACGTGTATCAGGCATATGTAGATGCAAAAGGAGCTGCAAAAGCTTATGAGGCTGCGAAAATTGCTTTAGAGGCACAACAGCAAGCTAATGAATATGCTACAGAAAGATATGAAGTTGGCTTGACCAATGCTTTTGACTACAGTCAGTCTAAATCTAGATTGGAGAATGCGCAAACCCAAGTAATTAGAACTAAATACGATTATATATTTAAATTGAAGGTGATCGAGTTATACTTCGGAATTCCGGTAACAGATCTAAAATTTTAAAACATGAAGAAAAAAACACTTCTTATCATCGGTGTTATTGCCGTTGTACTTATTGCTCTTTTAATTGTTGGGAAAAAAGCGGGTTGGTTTGGATCTAATGCCAATGTAAAAGAGGTGGAGATCACCAAAATAGAACCATTAAGCATTATAGAAACCGTTTCGGCCACCGGAAAGATTCAACCCGAAATAGAAGTTAAACTATCTTCTGAAGTATCTGGAGAGATCATAGATCTTCCAATTGTTGAAGGGCAGTTGGTAGAAAAAGGAGATCTTTTGGTAAGAATTAATCCTGATATTTATCAGTCTAGCTTACAAAGATCTCGCGCCGGACTTTCTAATGTAAAAGCCGGATATGCTCAATCTGAAGCTAGTTTAAAAGAAGCAAAATCTAATTACGACAGAAATCAGAAATTATTTGATAAAGGAGTGATCTCTAAAGCAGAGTGGGATAAGATTGTTGCATCTTATGAAATGGCACAAGCTTCTAAGAATGCAGCATATTACAGTATGCAAAGTGCTTCTGCTAGTGTAACTGAAGCTACAGATAACCTGGCGAGAACCACTATTTATGCACCAATGAGAGGAACTATCTCTAAGTTGGATGTGGAGTTGGGTGAAAGAGTTGTTGGAACACAGCAAATGGCAGGTACCGAGATTTTAAGAGTAGCTAATTTGGCTAATATGGAGGTTGAGGTAGATGTAAATGAAAATGATATTGTAAAGGTTTCTGTTGGAGATTCTACCATTGTTGAGGTTGATGCTTATTTAAAAAGAGAATTTAAAGGAATTGTTACTGAAATTTCTAATTCGGCAATAGAGGGTCTAACTGCAGATCAGGTAACCAATTTCAAGGTGAAGGTAAGAATCTTAGAATCTTCTTATCAGGATCTTTTAGAAGGTAAAGCAGAGAATTATTCACCTTTTAGACCTGGAATGACGGCTACTGTAGATATTATTACCAGAAGAAAAGATAAGGTAATAGGAATTCCAATTAGTGCAATTGTAATTAAAAGCGATACCTCTTCTAAAAAATCGGTTAAAAAACCTGCAGTTCCATCTGACGAAAAATTTGAAACTGTCTTTGTTAAGGATGGAAATCGAGCTAAATTGCGCGTAGTAAAAACCGGAATTCAGGACGATCGAAATATTGAAATTACCTCTGGCTTAAAAGACGGAGAAACTGTTATTACAGGACCTTATAACACTGTTACTAAGGGATTGGATGATAATGATGAGGTAACTATTGTTAAAGATGCGAAACCTGCCGAATAAAAGCAGAAATTTTGTCTAACATACTTTGTATAGAAACCGCTTCTACCAACTGTTCTGTAGCTCTTGGAGTTAATGGAAAAGTGGTGGCAGTAAAAGAAGATTACGATCAAGGCTATTCTCATGCCGAAAGATTGCACATTTTTATAAGAGACATCTTAAAAGATAACAACCTGGAACTTTCTAATCTGGATGCAATTGCCATTAGTAAAGGGCCGGGTTCTTATACCGGATTAAGAATTGGAGTTTCTGCCGCTAAAGGACTGTGTTTTTCTTTAAATATTCCACTTATTTCTGTTCCAACCTTAACTTCTTTGGCTCATCAAATTAAAGCTGAAGAGGGGTTTGTGATCCCCATGCTAGATGCACGAAGAATGGAAGTTTATACTGCCGTTTTTAATGCTGCTGGAGAACAATTGGAAGAAACCTCTGCTAAGATCTTAGATGAAAATTCATATTCTGAATTCTTAGAAAAAGGGAAAGTTCAATTTATTGGAAGCGGAGTTACAAAGTTTAAAGAGATCTGTAATCATCCTAATGCTATTTTTGTTGAAGATAAAATGCCTTCAGCAAAAGAAATGGTAGCTATAGCCACTGCTAAAAACAAAATAAGCGACCATGAAAATGTCGCTTATTTTGAACCTTATTATCTTAAAGATTTTATGGCCGGATAATCTTATTCAGATTTTCCTTCTTTAGAATGATCAAAGAAATGTACATCTCTTTGTGGGAATGGAATTCCAATTCCTGCACCTTCTAATCTTCTTTTTGCTTCTTCTATTGTAAACCAATGGCAATCCCAGAAATCATCGTTTGAAGCCCAGAATCTCGCTGAAAGATTTACCGCGCTATCTGCAAGTTCTGTAACTACAACTTGTGGAGCCGGATCTGTAAATATTCCTTCTTGCTCTTCCATAAGTTTCATCAGAATATCTTTAGCTAATTTAATATCGCTATCATATGAGATTCCAATGGTAATTGCATCTTTTCTTTTTCCTTCAACAGTGTAATTAATAATATTATCGTTGGTTAATTGTCCGTTTGGAATTACTGCCAATTGATTCCCAAAAGTGTTTAAATACGTGTAGAATAAAGAGGTTTCTTTCACAGTACCAGAAACTCCCTGCGCTTCTATCCAATCTCCAATTTTAAATGGTTTTAAAACGATGATTAAAACTCCTCCGGCAAAATTAGAGAGCGAACCCTGTAATGCAAGACCAATAGCCAAACCTGCAGCACCAACTACCGCCACCAGGGATGTGGTTTCTATACCTAATTGGGTTACAACTACAATAAAAAGCAGAATTTTCAAGGTCCAATTCAACATGCTCAAGACGAAATTCTCGAGCGTTTTATCGTAATCTTTTTTCTGAAAAAGCTTTCCAGTATAATTAACAATTAGTTTTATAACCCACCATCCAATTATTAAAATTGCAATGGCTCCCAACAGCGTTGGTAGGTAATCTATAAATTTTGCAGTGTAATCTTTAGCGTATACTTCCCAGTCGTTTAGTTTATCCATAGTGTCTTTTTTGCAAATTGAACATATTTCACAAAGAAATGAGAATTTTTGATGTTTAAGTTTTGTTAAAAATGTTTAATCAATTTCAAACATTCATCAACAGTTTTAACCGGTAGCTTGCAATTTCCTTCTTCACATACATAAATTAAGTCTTCCTCTTTTTTATACCGATTTTTGAGAAGTGACCTGGTATTATTCACTTTTTCGGTTCCATCTAATAGAATGTTAGGTAGATAATTTGAATTAAGCTCTTGAATAATTTTTACTGAATTGTCACCTGTAATAACCACTTCAAAATAAGGAAAGGTGAAATTCATTTTTAGATCAAGCCAATTAGAATAGCCTTGAGGATAATCTTCCAATTGAGGATTAACCTTTAGCAACATCTCTTTAGATATTTCCAGATATTCTGAAATATCAAAATATTTAGAGAGTTTGAATAAGTTCTTAGCCATTGTTGAATTGGCCGAAGGCAATACATTATCGTTGAGATCTATATTACGGGTAATTAAAGCCCGGTCTTCTTTAGAGGTGAAATAGAAAAAAGCCTTTTCTTGATCGTAGAATTTATCGAGGCAATATTTTGTAAGTTCCAGGGCATGATCTAACCAGGTTTCTTTCAAACTTACCTCGTAAATCTTGAGGAAAGCTTCTATGGTAAAGGCATAATCTTCTAAATATCCATTTATTTTACTCTGTCCATTTTTATAAGAATGATGAAGACTACCGTCTTCTTTATAGAGGTTGTTTACTATAAATTCAGCATTTTTAAGAGCAGCATCTAAATAATCATCAGTTTGAAAAGCTTTATAGGCTTCTATATATCCAGAGATCATTAGTGCATTCCAGGAAGTTAATTGTTTATCATCTAATCTTGGCTTATCTCTGCTTGCTCTATGTTGTTGTAAAATTTCTCTCCAATTTTCCTTTTTCTCGATTAATTCTTCTGAAGAAATGGAGTGTTTTTGGATGAATTGCTCGTTAGATAAAGTCCTTATAGGAACATACACGTCTTTCTCCCATTTCCCGGTAGGGTTAATGTTGAAATAATCAGCAAATAATTCAAAATCTTCATTCAAGAGTTGTTTTAAATCAGTTTTAGTCCAACTGTAATAAGCTCCTTCTTCCAATTTATTTTCAGCATCAAGGCTATCGGCATCTAAAGAAGAATAAAATCCACCTTCAGAAGAAGTAAGATCATTTTTTACAAATTCAAGCGTTTGCGTTACTACCTCTTTGTACCAATTATCATTTGTAGCTTTATAAGCTTCGCTATATAAATTCACCATTTGGGCATTATCATACAACATCTTTTCGAAATGTGGAATATGCCAACGTTCATCTACAGAGTAACGGGAGAAACCTCCTTCAATATGATCATAAATTCCGCCATAAGAGATCTTGTCAAGACTTTTTAAAACAAATTCTTTTAGTTTTTCATCATTATTCTGAAATGAATATCTAAGTAAAAATTGAAAATTTGAGGGGATCACGAATTTTGGAACCTGACTCATTCCTCCATCTCGATGATCGAAATTACGCTTCCACTTATTCAAAATTGGAATAAAATCTTCCTTTTTTAAAAACTGTTCTTCCTCTATAGGAGCGATAATTTGAAGTTGATGTAATCCTTTTTCCAACTTGTTTGCATACTCTAGTAATTGCTCCGGATTTTCCTGATAGAGATCTGATATTTGAGTGAGAACACTCATCCATTGCTCTTTTTTAAAATACGTACCGCCCCAAACCGGTCTTCCATCTGGTAGAGCTACCACATTCATAGGCCAACCGCCGCTCCCTGTCATAAGTTGGACAGCACTCATATAAGCCTGATCTACATCTGGTCTTTCTTCTCTGTCTACCTTTATGCTGAGGTAATTTTGGTTCATTACCTTGGCAACATCTTCATTTTCAAAACTTTCATGCTCCATCACGTGGCACCAGTGGCAGGCAGCATAGCCAACACTAATGATAATTAGTTTATTTTCTGCTTTGGCTTTATCCAGAATTTTGTCATTCCATGGAAACCAATTTACAGGATTATGGGCATGCTGAAGCAAGTACGGACTGGTTTCATTTATTAAAGAATTGGTATGTGCAGGGTTTAACATGATTTGAAGAATAATTAATTTAAATAAAAAACGCTCCTGAAAGGAGCGCTAAAATATATTAAAATCAGCTTAACTGACTTCGAAAGAGATTTTCACATTCACTCTATACTCTGTAATATTCTCACCAGCTACTACTGCAGTTTGATCTTTAACGTATACAGATTTAATGTTCTTTACTGTTTTTGCAGCGTGTTTTACTGCATTTTGAGAGGCATCTTCCCAGCTTTTGCTGGAACTTGCCATAATTTCAATAACTTTGATAACTGACATTTTATATGATTTTATTGGTTAATTACTATTATCTTAACTGAAATTACAAAAATTTAAATCCTTTATTTACAAAGCTTTGTTAAATCAAATCTTCTTAAAGTTTTGATAACCTTGTAAATGGAGTTATTGATGAAAAAAATAGCACTTTTGTGAGTTAGAAATTGTCCTGTATGGAAGACGTTTATATTGTTATGCTTGTTGGATTATTTGCATTAGCTATCACAGATCTTGTGGTAGGTGTAAGTAATGATGCTGTTAACTTCCTGAATTCGGCTATTGGATCTAAAGCTGTACCTCTAAGAACTATTTTAATTGTTGCCAGTTTAGGTGTGGCTGTTGGAGCGATATTTTCTAGTGGCTTAATGGAAGTTGCTCGGGAAGGTATTTTTGTGCCGGGGAAATTCTATTTTGAAGAGATCATGATCATTTTTATGTCGGTTATGATTGCAGATATCCTTCTGTTGGATTTTTTCAACTCCATGGGATTACCAACATCTACTACGGTTTCCATAGTTTTTGAACTTTTAGGAGCTGCCGTATGTATGTCTTTACTAAAGATCTATCACACCACAGGAGATTATGGAACTCTTTTCACTTATATAAATACGGCAAAGGCAACCGAAATTATTACGGGGATCTTGCTTTCTGTAGTAATTGCTTTTACAGTAGGTGCTATAGTGCAATATTTTTCCAGGATGATTTTTTCTTTTCAATATGAAAAGAAATTGAAATATGTAGGGGCAATCTTTGGAGGTCTTTCACTTTCTGCGATTCTTTATTTTATTCTTCTTAAAGGTTTAAAAAGTATTTCTGCTCTTCCCGAAGGATTCTTAGATTATGTGAATGAGAATACCACACTTATAGTTGTAGTAAGTTTTGTTGCTTTTACCGCTTTATCTCAATTGGCAATAAAAGTATTTAATATCAATATTCTTAAAGTTATTATTGTTGTTGGAACCTTTGCTTTAGCGCTTGCTTTTGCTGGGAATGACCTTGTAAACTTTATTGGAGTGCCAATTGCGGCATGGCAATCTTTTGAGATCTGGCAAACCGCATATCAGGCAACCGGAGTTCTTCCTTCGCAATTATTGATGGAAGGATTGACCGAAGAAGTACAAACCCCCGTTTTTCTTCTTGTTTTCGCAGGCCTTATTATGGTGATTACGCTTTGGTTCTCAAGTAAGGCGATGAAAGTTACAGATACAGAAATCAATTTAGGGAGACAACGAGGGGGAGATGAGCGTTTTCAGCCTAATTCTATTTCTCGAGGGGTGGTAAGGTATTTTATTGGAGTGAGCAATTTTGTAGAAGGTCTAGTTCCTGTAGCACTTTCAAGAAAAATTGATGCTAAATTTCAGAAGAATGATAATCATGAACGCACCAAGCGTTTAGATGCTCCATCTTTCGATTTAGTTCGAGCTTCTGTAAATTTAGTAGTTGCCAGTATCCTCATTTCCATGGCAACCAACTTAAAACTTCCATTATCTACTACATACGTTACCTTTATGGTGGCTATGGGTACTTCGTTATCAGACAGAGCCTGGGATAGAGATAGTGCTGTATATCGAGTTGCCGGAGTTTTAAACGTAATAGGAGGTTGGTTTGTAACTGCACTTATTGCTTTCTTTGGAGCGGCTCTTTTTGCCGTTATTATTTATTTTGGAGGCATCATCGCAATCGCAGGATTAATATTAATTGCTGTGATCTTGATAGTGAGAAGCGCGATTCTTCATTCCCGAAAAATGAAGGAAGAGAAGAAACAAAAAAGATATAATAGAAGAGATATTATTACCATCAATGAGATTACGGTGGAAACTTCAGAAAATATTTCTAGCGTAATAGGCGGTATCAATAAGATGTTTACCAAAACGGTGGATAATCTAGGTTATCATGATCTAGGTAAACTTAAGAAAACGAGTAAACAGATAGATAAACTAGAATCTGATATTGATGAGTTAAAAGGGAATATCTTTTATTTTATAAAATCTTTGGATGATGATTCTGTAGAAGCCAGCAAATTTTATATTCTAATTCTAGATCATTTGCAGGATATGGTACAGTCTATAGGCTTTATAACCAGAAATAGTTATAACCATGTTCACAACAATCATAAAAATCTAAAATTCAATCAGATTAGAGATCTTAAAGGTATTGATGAAAAAACTCAAGGCTTATTTGATGATATCAAACTAATTTTTGATACCCACAGTTTTAATAACATCGATAAAGTAATTTCTGAAAAGCAATATTTAATGGATCATGTTTCAGATCTTATTCAAAAACAGATCAATAGAATTAGAACTTCTGAAACCAGCCCAAAGAACTCAAAATTGTACTTTGGGCTGTTACTGGAGATCAAAGATCTTATTTCTTCAACCATGAGTTTGTTAACCCTTTTCCAGGAGTTTCATAAAGAAGCTAAAAGAACCTTTTAAATTAACCGTTAACTGCTTCTACGTAGTCTACATGACCTTGTAGCATGTCTCTCATCATGGTTTCTATTCCGCTTTTTAAAGTGGCGGTAGAAGATGGGCAACCACTGCAAGCCCCTTGTAAAATAACTTTTACCGTTTTTGTTTCTGGATTGTAAGAATCAAACATGATATTTCCCCCGTCACTTGCAACTGCAGGTTTAATATATTCATCTAGAATATCTACCACTTGTTGAGAGATCTCATCCAGATCTTTAGGTTCAACAGTTTTTGCTGATGCAGAGGTAGAAGCATCATCGTTAGGAGTTTCAGTTTCCAAATCTTGTTTGGTCATCACCTCATTGCCTTCTTCAATAAATATTCTAATGAATTCTCTAATTTCATTGGTGATATCATTCCAGTCTGCAACATCATATTTGTTTACTGAAATATAATTCTCATCCATGAATATCTCTTTCACGAAGGGAAAGTTGAATAATTTCCTTGCCATTGGCGCATTCTTGGTATCGTCGATATTTTTGAATTCTGCCGGTGCAATTACCAACTTTTTGTTGGCAACAAACTTCATTACAGAAGGGTTAGGAGTGCTTTCTGCATATACAGTAACCGGAACTTTCTTTGAGGTTGAAGCTTCTTCAACTTTAATAATTTCGCTTCCGCTGTTTAAATAATCTTTTAATTGCTCTGCAACTTCTTCCTGAACATCCTGCCATTCCACGATATTGTATTTTTCAATAGCAATAAAATTTTGAGTAATAAAGACAGTTTTTACAAATGGTAGGTAAAAGAGTTGTTGCGCTAAAGGAGACTTTGCAGCCTCTTCAATATTCTTAAATTCAAAACTATCATGTCTGGTTAAGAACTGATTTGTTTCAAATTTTACAATCGCTGGATTGGTAGTGGGTTGTATATGGATAGTGAAAGGATTCATTATTTATATTTTTTGCAAAATTACTAAAAGAAAGTAGGCTTAGCTACATATTCATAATTGATATTCAATAAAGAACTATAAAATTTGCTTATATTTCTCCGGTATTGGGGACAGAACATAAGATTCATGAGTTTTAATTTTTTTTCGAAGCTTTCAAAAAGCATAATAATTACCATTTTAGCACTTCTTTGTAATCAGTTTAAAATTACAGCTCAGGAGGTTATTCCTGTATATTCAGATTATCTGACAGATAATTTATACCTACTTCATCCATCTATGGCTGGAGCTTCCAACTACAATAAAATTAGGCTTACCGCAAGGCAGCAGTGGTTTGACGTGGAAGATGCTCCTAGCTTACAAACGCTAAGTGTTCATGGTAGGATATGGGATAAAATTGGGCTTGGAGCTATCATGTTTAATGATGAAAATGGAAATTATTCCAAAAGAGGAATCTATGGAACTTTTGCGTACCATTTATTAATGTCTAGAAGTGAATTTGATCTAAATCAATTATCGTTTGGAATTAGTGGTGGAATTATACAACATTCTTTAGATCAAAGTAATTTTCAAGATTTTGATCCATTAGTTGGAGGTAATAATCTTTCTGATATTTATGCGAATATGGATGTAGGAATGTCTTATTATTATCATGAATTCTACGCCCACGCTACTATTAAAAATGTGATGAATATTAGAAGAGAATTATTTTATTCTGATGCCGTTCCAAACAATCAGCGTAAATATTTATTTTCTACCGGGTATCTGTTTTCAAAGAATAATAGCGATTGGGCTTATGAGCCATCCATTTTACTTCAACTAAGAGATGCAACTAAAGAGACTTCTGTAGATGTAAATTTTAAAGTTTATAAAGAATTAGAGAATGGAAGTCTATGGGGTGGGGTATCTCTGCGAAGAAGCTTTGAAGGTGCAGAATATACGCTAGATGGAGAGAAGATCAAAAATCAGAAATTGCAATACCTAACGCCATTTGTGGGTTATGATTATAAGAGATTTGTTTTTGCTTACACCTATACTCACCAAATGAATTCTATGGTATTAAGTAATTCGGGTTTTCATCAAATAACGCTAGGTTATAATTTTGGAAAGAATAGAGAGCGATGGGAGTGTGAATGTCCTGCTATTAATTAAAAATCTGCTGTAAAGATTTCAGCATTAATCTTAGAGGTGTTTGCCAGATTTCTAAGAACCCCTTCATTAAGATTGCTGAATAATTTATGCGTTGGGAGTTCATTAGAATCATTTAAAAGATTCAATTCTTTTAATACACTTCTAGTCTGCCGTGCTACTGCTTCTCCAGAATCTATTATGGCCACTTCTTTAGGAAGAATCTTTTGTAGTTGAGGTAATAAGTAGGGGTAATGGCTACAGCCTAAAACCAAACAATCTATATTTTCTTTTATAAAAGGTTGTAAAAGATCATTCAGGAGAATGTCCATTTCTTTACTTTCTAAGTTTCCTTCTTCAATTAACTTTACCAACCCATGCCCAACAACTTCTGTAATTTTAATGTCTTTAGAATATAGCTCTGAGGTCTTAGAAAAAAGTTCACTGGAAAGAGTTCCTTTGGTTGCCAATATGCCAATAGATTTGCTCTTAGATTGTAAGGCGGCAGGTTTTATTGCTGGTTCTATTCCTATAAAGGGAACATCATAATTAGAACGAAGCCATTTTATAGCATTTGTAGTAGCGGTGTTGCAAGCAACCACTATTAGCTTACATCCCATCTTTAAAAGTTTCTCTGTATTCTTTTTGCTTAGCGCTATAATTTCCTCCTTAGACTTTTCGCCATAAGGAGCATTTTTACTATCTGCTAAATAAATAGAATTCTCATGAGGCAGTAATTGTATTACTTCTCTCCAGATGGAAGTGCCACCAACTCCAGAATCAAAAAATCCTATTGGGTTTGAATTGCTCATTACCTACAAAAATAAAAACTGCGCCCTAATAGAGCGCAGTTTTATAATTTTATTTAAAGAAATATTACATTCCTAATTCTTTCTTCACGTCTGGCATTAAGTTGTAACCATCTGCCATGATTACTCCAGATCCATTAGAAGAATCTAAAACGTAGTTGTATCCTTTAGCTCTAGCAACTTTTTGAATTGCAACTCTAGCTTTTTCGTATACAGGCTTTAAAAGATCTATTTCTTTTTTCTGAAGATCTTGTTGAGCGTTTTGTCCGTGCTCTTGAATTCTTCTTTGTGTACTTTGTAATTCTTGTGCTCTTTTAGAGTTTTCTTCTTCTGTTTTTGTAGCAGCTTCAGATTCGTAACGCTTCATTGTTTTTTGAGCTTCAGTCATCATATCTCTAATCTCTGCATCATAAGTCTTCTGAAGTTTTTCAAGTTGTGCTTGAGCCTCTTTGTAAGACGGCATAGATTCTACTAATTCTTGAGAAGCTATGTGTGCAATTTTAGATTGTGCATTTGTAAAAGCGGTTGCTCCAATAGTTAAAGCCAAGGCTATAAAAAATGTTCTGAATTGTTTCATTTTTGGTGTATTAAGTGTTAAAGTGTTAATTTTTCTCATTTTAGTTATTGTTTTCCTGTTTCTGTGATGCTTCAATTTTTTGTTTTCTAACGTTGTCTATAGAATCTTTTTTTCTTTGACGTTCTTCTAAAACTTTAGCTCTTCTTTCTTCAAAAGCTCTTTGTTTTTCAGCTCTTATAGAATCTCTTTCTTTTTTGCGTTGCTCTATATAAGCTTCTCTTTCATTTTGAGCGGCTTCTGCAGCTTGCTTCTTTTCTGTAATTTCTTGATCTTCTTCTACCGTTCTGCCTTCCTCTTCTTCCATCTTAGCAATTTCCTTTTTTGAATTCAATTGCTCTCTATTGGCAGATCTTGTAATTATTCTAAGAACCTGATCGCTTATATTATGTTTCTCTGCTGAAAAAACCATGCCCATATTGGAGGTTCTGTCAAAAATAAAATCATAATTTCTAAGTTCACCCATTTCTTGAATGGCATTGAATACCTGATCTTGAATTGGCTTAATTAATTGTTTCTTCTGAAGGATAAGATCTCCATTAGGTCCAAATCTTTTTTGCTGATATTCGGCAATTTTAGATTCTTCAAAACTTATGGTTGCTTCTCTTTCTTCAATAAGTTCTTTAGTAAGCAAAGGTCTTTCTTGCTCTAAAGCAATTTTCATGTCCTCTACTTTTTTAAGATCTTTTTCTAACTCATTCTTCCATTGCTGAACTCTTGTTTCCAATTGCACAGATGCTTGTTGATATTCCGGAACATTTTGCAAAATGTATTCCATATCTATATAAGCAATCCTATTTGGTTTTTGAGCTTGCATTTGCAGTCCCAATCCTAATGCGCAAAAAATAAGAATTAGCCTAAGATGATTCATATTAATGATGTTAGAAATAATCGTGCCAAAAATTTATAAGTTTTGTCCAATTATAAAGTGAGTTTCCCATCCATTTGGTGATGATTGGCCTGGAATTGGATCGAATCCATATCCAAAGTCAATACCTAATAATCCAAATTGAGGCATATAAATTCTTAATCCGGCCCCTGCAGATCTATTCAAAATAAATGGATTGAAATCTCTAAAGTTATCATAAGCCGCTCCAGCTTCTAAGAAGGTAAGAGCATATATAGATGCCATTGGTTTTAAAGTAATAGGGAATCTAAGCTCCATAGAATATTTATTGTAGATAACTGCTCCATCATTTCCAGTTGCTGCACTTAGTCCAGTTCTATCTAAAGGTACCACTTGATTATCTGGATATCCTCTTAATGCTAATTGTTTCTCTACCGTCCATACTATAAGATCCAAGTCCAGACCCTCCCAAGTAGAAACGTTCGAAAGGAGGAATTCCTCTATCATTATTATAAGCGCCCAAGAAACCATATTCTGCTTTTGTTCTTAACACCAAATTACTGTTACCTCCAAAGTTGAAAAGGGTGTTAAACCATTCTGCCGAAAATTTTACTTTGTAGTATTCTAACCACTTGAATTTTTCCTGATCTATTTTGGCTTGATCTCCTACCGGCATTTCTCCAGGTTTTAATCTAGTTCCGTCTGCTGCTATAAGATTCCCGTTTTCGTCTTCTAATTGAAATTCTCTTTTTTCATCTAGGTTGGCATAGTCTGTTCCATTAATCAATGAATATGGAGGTGTTAATTTTGCTGTAAAGCTAAACAATGAACCACCTGTAGGGAAAATAGGATTAATTCTTCTACTATCTCTGCTCAACCCAATAGTATAAGTTAAACTGTTTGAAAAACCATCTCCAAACGTAAATAACCCGGTATTATAATTATTCAAATCATAACGTTGAAAACCTACTGCTTGTGATAATGTGAAATAATCATCTGGCCAGTTTAATCGTTTAGCTAAACCAACATTTACACCTAGAATATCAAAACTTCTTGACTTATCTGCTTTTCTTCTTTGGTAATCGTAGAAAAATTGTCTTGTATACGAGAAGGAGGTAGATAAACTAACCGGTTTAACTCCACCCAGCCATGGTTCTACGAAAGAGAGGCTATAAGTTTGATAAAAAATACTTGCTTGAGCTCGTAAAGATAAAGATTGACCATCTCCCATTGGCAGTGGTTTGTAAGATTCTTTATCGAATATCCCTGACAGAGAGAAGTTGTTAAATGATAAGCCCAAGGGTTCCAATAAAACCACCTCCACCGTAACCACCTTGTAGTTCAATTTGGCTCGCACCAGCTTCAACAACCGAATACTCCATGTCTAAAGTACCATTGTTTGGATCTACGTTCTTAAAGTTTGGAGAGATCGCTTCAGCATCAAAAAATCCTAATGCTCCAAGTTCTCTAATGGTTCTAATTACATTCTCCTGACTGTATTTTTGACCTGGTTTGGTATAAAGCTCTCTGTAAATTACGTGGTCTTTAGTTCTGTCATTACCAACTACACTTATATTATTGAAATACGCTTCCTTCCCTTCAACAATTCTTATTTCAAAATCTATAGTATCATTGTATACTTTGGTTTCTACAGTATTGATATTGGCAAAAAGATATCCGTTGTTTTTATAAAGATTGGAAAGGTCTTGAGCGTCTGGTTTAGAATCGTCTGCTATTCTCTTTTTAAGCAATACTCCATTATAAACATCACCTTTCTTGAGCCCTACAACGCGAGAAAGCATATCATCAGAATAAACAGTATTACCAATAAAATCTATGTCACCAATATAATATTTGTTCCCTTCTTCTACATTAATACTTAAAGCTACGCTTTCTGGATCTTTTTCTATCAACGTATCTGAAACTATTCTTGCATCTCTAAACCCGTTTTCCTTATACTTGTCTATTAAATTGATTTTGTCTTCTTCATAATCAGCTCTAATAAATTTAGATCGTTTCCAGAATCTCAAGAAATTTTTCTCTTTAGTTTTCTTTAAAGCTCCTTTTAATTTGGCATCACTAAACTTCTCGTTTCCGGTAAATTCGATTGTTTCTATCTTAACTTTTTCACCCTTATCTACATTAACAACCATGTTCACCTTGTTGCCACCTGTAGTATCTGTAACTGCACTTGTGTTTACCACAACTTTAGAGTTGAAATACCCTTCCTTTTTATATTTATTCTCGATATAATTCTTGGTGGTAGTTGTTAAGTTCTCGGTAACTTTAACTCCCGGGGTAAGATTGTTCTCTTTGATTAACTCTTCTTTATCAGACTTTCTCTTGATTCCTTGAACACGAACCTCTGCTAATTCTGGTACTTCTTGAATTTCCAATTCCAGATCTGCCACATCTCCATCTATATTTGTAACATAGAAATTGATATCGCTAAAAAGACCGAGATCCCATAATTTTTTAAGCACTTTACTTAATCTGTCTCCAGGAATATAAAGCTCATCGCCCTTTTTAAGTCCGGTATAGGCAATTACGGTTTGCTTATTGTAAGTTACGGTTCCTGTAACATTTATATCTCCTATGGTATATTTTTTTCCGCCTGCCAGGGGTAAATCCTGGGCTTGAAATGACAGGGTAAATAAACAAAATGACAAAAGGATTAACCATTTTCTGGTCACTAATGCACTAACTGATCTGCTCACTGGTTTTTCCAAATCTTCTTTCTCTGGTTTGATAATTATAAATAGCCTCGAATAAATTTTCCTTACGGAAATCGGGCCACAAAATATTCGTAAAATATAACTCGGCGTAGGCAATTTGCCACAATAAAAAATTGCTAATCCGCTGCTCGCCGCTAGTACGGATTAGTAAATCTACGTCTGGTAAATTTTGGGTGTAAAGATGCTGATTTATAATTGATTCATCAATAGCATCGGGCATTAATTCGTTGTTTTTTACTTTTTCGCTAATTTCCTTTACAACGTGAATCAACTCTTCTCTAGAACCATAGCTTAGTGCCAAAGTAAGCGTCATGTGCTTATTTTCTTTGGTCTTATCTATTACTTCGCCTAATTCTTTTTGCGCTTTTTTAGGTAGATTGTCTATATTACCTATTGCTTGAAGTTTGATGTTATTCTTGGTTAAGGTCTTGATCTCTTTCTTTAAAGAGCTTACTAAAAGGCGCATTAAGGTGTCTACTTCTCTTTTAGGTCTGTTCCAGTTTTCTGTAGAAAATGCGTAAAGCGTAAGATTTTCTACTCCTATTTCTGCACATCCTTCAACAACATCTCTTACTGCTTTTGTTCCTTCTTCATGGCCTAGTGCTCTAAGTAGCCCTTTTTGTTTAGCCCATCTTCCATTACCATCCATTATAATAGATATATGTTTGGGAAGTGTGTCAGGATTTATTTTTTCTTTGAACATGGTATTTCTTAATTGCAGTAACAGGGTTTTTGGCCGAAGGTAAAGGTAAGACTGATCCCGGAAAAAACGTACCAATCGTTGGTGTTTTTATTTCCAAATTCTTTTGCCGGCACTCTTCTTCCTAAAAGTTCTTGAGGATTACTTCCGTCTATGTTATCTGTAAATGTGTATCTAGCTCCAACTTCTACAGCGCCAATTATCTTAGGAGTAATAGTTTGCTTGTAACCAAAAATAACAGGTACAGAAAATTCCCAGTTTCCACTAGATTCTCTAAGATTCCCAACTTTGGGTAAGCTTGAAGTTAAGATTTGATGGTTGGAATGAAAATAGGTAATACCAGAATATAGATACGGTGTACCTTGTTGAACCGCATCAGATAGATCAAATTCCCAAAAATTGAATTCAAGTCCTAGAGATGCTTCTGCTATTTTATTCTCAAAAGAATAGCCTCTTTGTTGTCTTCTTATTTCGTTAGATTTTTCATCGTCTGCATTTACAAAGCCATACATCAGGGTTCCCCTAAAACTGTATCTCGGATTAACATTCCATTTAGCAACTCCTCCAACTACCAATCCGCTGGGATTAACGTAAAATGTGCTTCCAACGTCGCCGATGTAATTAGCGCCACCTATAAATGGGCCTATTTCAAATCTTTGGGCGAATGCTGAGGAATAGCAAGCAAGCATGAAAATTAATACAATTAGGTGCCTCATAAAAGTTCAAAAGTTTGCAAATATAACAATAATGTTTGCCCTACAATAATTTGAGAGGCTTAGTATATGCTATTAAACAATTTTTGGGAGAATTTATTGTTTAATTCCTTTTGTCTTCTCCCCATAAAAGCTTTTTTCTTAGTGTTTGAAGAAAACTATCTGTGTGCAGCTCCACCATGCTTATTTTAAATGGTGCTTTTCTTATGGTAATAATTGTGTCATTGCTTAGAGTAGCAATGCGCGAATCCATAGACACTAGAAAGTTATCTTCTCGACCAGAGACCTTTAGGGTGATCTTGGTATTATCTTTAATTACAAGTGGTCTTGCATTTAAGTTATGTGGTGCAATAGGCGTAATTGCCAATGCATCGGTATTAGGTACAATTACAGGTCCGCCGCAGCTTAAGGAATAACCCTGTGGAGCCTGTGGGAGTAGAAATTATTAATCCATCTGCCCAATAAGACGTGAAACATTGGTCATTTAACCAGGTTTCTACCGTGATCATAGAGGTGGTGTTCTTTCTACTCACCGCAATTTCATTTAGAGCAAAATCTGTTTCTTCAATTTCACTGCTTTTTGGATTGGTTTCAATAGAAAGTACCGTACGCTCTGAAATGCTGAATTTTTTCTCTAGAATAGTAGAAATTGTTTGTTCTATCTCTTCTTTCTGAATGGTTGCCAAAAAGCCCAATCTACCAGTGTTAATTCCAAGAATGGGAATATCTAGATCTTTTATAAAATTGATAGATTTTAATATGGTACCATCTCCACCAATACTAAAGAAGAGATCATAACTATTATCTAATTCTTTAAAAGTGCTAAAATGGCTATATACTTTCTTGCAGCGATTTATTGGAATTTATGATCTCCAAAAAATTCTTCTCTATAACAACATCAATATTTCGCTGTTCAAGAACATCTAGTAATTTTTCGATATATATTCCTGAATCTTTATGGTAGAATTGCCCGTAGATGCCGACTTTCATAAATTAAATATTTAAATATTTGTCAAGATAGTCTGATCTATCATCCAGATTTTTTTGAAAATTATCTTCCTGATGTTCTGATATTATTGAATATCCATACCTTCTAAAAGTTTGTAAGATATCGTTTAAAACAGAGGTGCTCAATTTGATTGTAACTTGAGTGAGATCTGAAGATCTTAAAGATACAAACATACCTAAAAAAGCGGCATTATGAGACTCTACTATCTGGCTGATCTCGCTAAATGAAACATCTTTGTTTGCCTTTTCAATAACTAAGATTCCACCGGGTTCATTTAGAAAGGGAGTTTCATTGAAAAGATTGATAATATCACTTAATTCTAAATATCCTAAATACTTGTTCTCAGTATTTAAAACAGGTAAAATATTGGTTTGATTTTGAGCAAATGTTTCTAGAACATCCAGCCAATAATCGGTGTCTCTTGCAAAGAAACCTTCTAAAGAATATTGATAGTCTTTTAATGTTTTGTCGGTTTCAAAGCAACGAATGTCATTTTCAGAAATACAACCAAGATATACCCCTTCATTTTCCACTGGTAAATGGGAATAGGTAAGCTCGTTAAACAACTGCTGTAATTCCTTTACTGTAGTATTCAAATTTTGAATTCCTACATCGTTAATTATATGACTTTCAATACTCATAATTCCTCTTCATTTTTGTGCAAATTAATTAAAATAAAATTCAATAGGGCAGGCTCAACTTTGTATTTTTGTTAATCTAAGACAAATTATATGACTTCTTTAAGTGTAAACATCAATAAAATAGCAACTTTACGTAATGCAAGAGGTGGAAATGTGCCAGATCTTGTTCAATTTACTAAAGATATAGAAAAGTTTGGAGCGCAAGGTATCACCGTGCATCCCCGGCCGGATGAGCGGCATATAAGATATCAGGATGTGTTTGACCTTAAACCTGTAATAACGACTGAATTTAATATTGAAGGGAATCCAGTTCCTAAATTTATAGAGTTGGTGTTAAAATCGAAACCAGAACAGGTAACGTTAGTTCCGGATGCCGAAGATGCTATAACCTCAAACGCAGGCTGGGATACTAGTAAACATAAAGACTTCTTAAAGGAAGTGATTACTGAATTTAAAAACAACGGGATTAGAACCTCTATCTTTGTAGACCCAAATCTTGAGATGATTAAAAATGCGGTAGCTACAGGTACCGATAGGGTTGAGTTGTATACCGAAGCCTATGCCGAACAATTTGAAAAAGGAAATAAAGAAGCTGTAAATATTTATGCCGAGTGTTCCAAATTAGCAACCAGTCTTGGAATGGGAGTAAATGCCGGACATGATCTTTCTTTAAAAAACATTCAATATTTCTCACAACACCTCCCAGATCTTTTAGAAGTTTCTATTGGGCATGCCTTGATTACAGAATCTTTATATTTTGGACTGGAAGCAACGATTCAAAACTATTTAAAACTGCTAAAAAAATGATAGAATTAAAGTCTACTATATTGGGGGAAGGAAAACCCTTTGTGATTCTTCATGGATTTTTAGGAATGAGCGATAACTGGAAAACGCTGGGTAATAAGTTTTCCGAACAAGGTTATGAAGTGCATCTTCTAGATCAGAGAAATCACGGCAGAAGTCCACATACAGAAGAAATGAGCTATAAAATTATGGCTCAGGACTTAAAAGAATATTGCGATAAACATCATTTGGAAAATATTATACTTCTAGGGCATTCTATGGGTGGAAAGGTAGCGATGATGGCTGCCGGTGAATATCCAGAATTGATAGAGAAATTAATTATTGTTGATATTGGACCAAAATATTATGCACCACATCATCAGCAAATTTTAGAAGGTTTATCTGCTTTAGATAATGAAAAATTGACTTCTAGAGGAGATGCTGAGGATTTTCTTGAGACCTATATTCAGGATAAAGGCACAAGATTATTTCTGTTGAAAAATCTTTATTGGAAAACTAAGGAAAAACTAGCATTGCGAATGAATTTAGAGGTTCTAAAAGACGCTTCAGAAGAAATAGGAGAAGCTTTACCAGCTGGAATTCGATTTAAAAAACCCACACTTTTTATAAAAGGAGAGAATTCTAAATATATAACTTCAGAAGATGAACCATTGATCTCTCTTCACTTTCCAAACAACGAAATCGTTGTAATTACTGGGGCTGGGCATTGGGTGCATGCTGAAAATATGGAGGATTTTTATGCCAATGTAATGCGATTTATACAAGCTTAAGTGGAATATGTTATGTATGCATAATAAAAATCGCATATTAATTGCATAGTATGTATTTTATGCTAAATTTGAAGCATATATTTTTCCAAATCGAAAACTAATTCAAATTAAATTATGAAAAAACTATTATTTCTAACGGTGTTTGTATTGGCAACATCAGCCATCTACGCCGGAGGATATCGTGTGAGTTTGCAGGGACAACGTGCCTTGGCAATGGGGCATACTGGTGTAGCCGTAGTAAACAGTGCAGAACTTGGCTTCTTTAACCCATCTGGTATAGTGTATCTTGAAAACAGATTAAATGTTTCTGCTGGGGTAAGCGGGGTGTTCTCCAGTGTTACTTGGCAAAATGAAGAATTTGGACAAGCTGCCAAAACAGATAATCCTGTTGGAACTCCATTTTACCTTTACGCAACTTATAAAGTGAATGACTGGTTAGCAGTGGGCTTAAGTGCTTATACACCTTATGGTAGTACAGTAGAATGGGAAGATGATTGGGCAGGTTCACACTTAGTAAATAATATTGATTTAGCGGCTATATATATTCAGCCTTTAGTTTCGGTTAAATTGTCAAAATATTTTAGCGTTGGAGGGGGACCTATTTTTGTAACCGGAAGCGTTAATTTCAATAGAAACTTAAATAGGACTTTAACTGATGTTGAAGGAAATAGAAGTAATGTAACAGTAGATGCTAGTGGTGTTACCAACTGGGGTTGGTCTGCGAGTGCTATGTTCTCTCCAACAGATAATTTAAGAGTTGGTTTTAACTATCGTTCAGAAATTCTTTTGGAAGCTAAATCTGGGGATGCAACTTTTGAGAATGTTCCAAATTCGCCTTTAACTCCATTTGCAAATACAACTTTTGATGCAACATTACCAATGCCTGCAGAATTAACAGTGGGTCTTTCTTATGAATTTAAAGATAAGTGGTTGTTCGCTTTTGATTATAACCAAACACTATGGAGCGTTTATAACTCTTTAGATATTGATTTTGCAAACGCAACTCCAGATTCTAAAAACGCAAGAAATTATAAAGATAGCTCTGTTTATAGATTTGGTCTTCAGTATGAAGCAACAGATTGGGTTACTTTAAGAGCTGGATACTATTTTGATGAGTCTCCTGTACAGGAAGGATATTTTGCTCCAGAAACTCCACGTAATGATTCTAATAATTTTACTGCAGGTCTATCTCTTAACATAAGCGATCATTTTGCAGTAGATGCGGCTTTCCTTTATTCAAGATTCAAAGAGGTGGATGCATCTTATGATTATTACTATGAAAATGGAGTAGCAGTGCCTTTCTCTGGAACTTACAAATCTAGTGCCTTTGTACCTGGATTAGGAATTACCTACAAATTATAATATTATAAACCAGTTTATAAAAATGAAAAATTATTTAAAATATTTACCGTTTCTAGCTTTAGGAGTTATCTCTTGTGAGCCGGAACTAGACAATCCAATAGATGAACCTGGTTTTTATACTAATGGAGAAGCAGATTTCTCTAATTATGTAGCTCTAGGTAACTCTTTAACTGCTGGATATGCAGATGGAGCACTTTATATTACAGGACAGGAGAATTCTTATCCTAATATTCTGGCTCAACAATTTTCTTTAGTACAAGAGACTCAAGATTTCACACAACCCTTAATGGCAGATAATGCTGGAGGATTGCTTCTAGCAGGAAATCAAATCACGTCTAATAGAAGAGTATTGGCTGTAGATGCTAATGGAAATCCAGCTCCAAAAATTTATGCAGGTACATCTACTACAGATATTACCAATGTGCTTTCTGGTCCTTTTAATAACATGGGAGTTCCTGGTGCAAAAAGTTTCCATTTACTAGCTTCTGGTTATGGAGATGTATCTGGAGTTGCTGTAGGAACTTCGAATCCATATTTTGTAAGATTCGCATCTTCTCCGGGAACTAGCGTAATAGCAGATGCTGTTGCTCAAAATCCTACGTTTTTCTCTTTGTTTATTGGAAACAATGATGTGTTAAGTTATGCAACTTCTGGTGGTATTGGAGAAGACCAAACTGGAAATTTAGATCCTACTTCTTACGGTCCTAATGATATTACAGATCCTAACGTATTTGCATCTGTGTACTCTCAGTTGGTAAATGCTTTAACAGGTACTGGTGCAGATGGTGTATTGTTAAATATTCCAGATGTAACATCTGTGCCTTTCTTTACAACGGTTCCTAACAATGCATTGGTGTTAGATGCAGCAACAGCTGCAAGTTTAACAGGATATTTCCAGGCAGTTGCTGGAATCACAACTCAAGGTTTAATAGCAAAAGGTGTTCCTGCTCCTCAAGCGCAGGCACTCGCTGCACAATATGCTATTAAATTTAATGCAGGTCCAAACAGATTTTTAATTGATGTTCCTGTTTCTCAAACCAATCCTCTTGGATTCCGTCAAATGACAGAAAAAGAACTATTGGTATTAACTATTAATCAAGGAGCTCTAGCTCAAGGATATGGTTCTGTAATGTTAACGCCAGAAGTAATGCAAGTTTTAGGAATTCTTCAAACAGGTGGACAACCAACTCCAGAACAAGCTCAAATGGTTATAGATGCAGTTAGCGGAATTGATGATAAAGATGCTTTAGATTCAGACGAACTAATGAATATTTCTACTGCTACAGCAAGTTTTAATGCAACAATAAAAGGTTTAGCTCAGGCTAAAGGCCTTGCTTTTGTAGATGCAAACGCATTATTAACTCAAGTTGCTAATGGAGGTGTTTCTTACGATGCAGGAACACTTACTTCTACTTTTGCAACAGGTGGTGCATTTTCTCTAGACGGAGTTCATCCAACACCTCGTGGATATGCATTAATTGCTAATAAGATCATTGAAGCTGTAAATAAAACTTATAGCGCTACTGTTCCTAAAGTGAATATTGGGAACTATGGTACTGTTACTTTAAGTAATGAAGTTCAATAGTTAGAATTAATAAGATGAGGTGAAAACTTCAGTATTATAATTATATCTTAAATTGTTAAAACGCCGGAACTTTTCCGGCGTTTTTTTTGCAATTTTGTTTCCAATCAATCCAAAATAAACCAATCATGAAATTTATCATTAGAATTTTACTTACTGCCGTTGCGGTTATTTTATTAGCCAAATTTTTACCGGGCGTGAGCGTTTCTGGCTATGGAACTGCCATTATTGTAGCTTTGGTTTTGGCAATATTAAACTTAATAGTAAAGCCAATTCTGGTCTTATTTACCCTGCCGGTTACTATACTTACCCTCGGATTGTTTCTGTTAGTAATTAATGCGGTGATCATTTTACTGGCAGATGGCTTTATTTCAGGCTTTGGAGTAGATGGGTTTTGGGTTGCTTTAATTTTTAGTTTGTTGCTCTCTCTTTTTCAATCTATATTATTTTCATTATTAGGATCAGATTAGGAGCAAGCTGAAATTCAGCAATTTGATGCTTTGAGAAGAATCAAAAAATGTGTACTTTTGCACACCAATTTTTATAACAAGTTAAGATGAATATTACCAGAGAGAATATTGATGAATTGAATGCGGTAGTTAAAGTAGAAATCGCAAAGGAAGACTATAACGAGAAAGTTGATAAAATTCTAAAAGATTACAGGAAAAATGCAAATATTCCTGGGTTTAGAAAAGGTCACGTTCCTATGGGGATGGTGAAAAAACAATATGGACAAGCCGTTCTGGTAGACGAGGTGAACAAGTTGTTACAGGATGCGCTTAATAAGTATTTAACCGAAGAAAAATTAGACGTTCTTGGAAATCCACTTCCAAAAGAACAAGAAAATTTTGACTGGAATAAAGATGATTACAGCTTTGAATTTGAATTAGGACTTTCTCCTAAGTTTGAGGTAAATCTTAAGACCAAAGAACCAATAACTCATTATAAGATAGTTGCTGGAGAAGAAATGATAGACAACCAGGTAAAGCATATTCAAAAGCAATATGGAAAATTGGTTTCTAAAGAAGTGGCTGAAGAAGATGATGTAGTTGCCGGAACTTTTAAAAATGAAGAAGAAGGAATTGAAAGTGAAACTTCTTTGCCTTTAGAAAAATTAAAAGGAAAGAGAAACCTTAATAAGTTTGTAGGAGCTAAAGTTGGGGATGTTATAAGCCTTAAAACTAAAGGTCTTTTTGAAGATGACCATCAGTTGATGGAATTCTTAAAAGTAGAGCATGATAAAGCGCATGATCTTGATGTAGATGTTGAATTCACGATTAAAGAGATCAACAAGCAAGAGCTTGCAGAATTAAATCAAGAATTGTTCGATAAGTTATTCGGAAAAGATGAAGTAAAATCTTTAGAAGATCTTAAAGAAAAGATTAAAGAAGATGCTGCAAAACAATTTCAACAACAAAGCGATCAGCAATTGTTGAATGATGTAACTGAAGCTTTAATTGAAAACAACAAATTTGATCTTCCTAAAGAATTTCTTAAGAAATGGATTCAAACTGTTGGTGAAAAACCATTAACTCAAGAAGAAGCTGTAGAAGAGTATGATAAAAGTGAGCAAGGACTTCGTTTTCAATTGATCGAAGGAAAACTGATTCAAGAAAACGATCTTCAAGTTAAATTTGACGATCTTAAAGCTTTTACAGTAGAAAGAATTAAGGAGCAAATGGCTCAATTTGGACAAACAGATCCTTCAGAAAAAGAACTTGATGATATTGCTGCAAGAGTACTTTCTAATCAAGATGAAGTGAAGCGTTTATCTGAGCAAATCATGAACGAAAAGCTTCTTGGTTTCTACAAAGAGAACATCAAAATGAAAGAAAAAGAAGTGACTTACGAAGACTTTGTTAAAGAGATCTACAAGTAGTCTTTCTTAATATTTATACATATCTTTAAGGCGTTAACCAATAAGGGTAACGCCTTATTTACTTAAATAAAGAATTTTAAAAGCTATGGATTACGGAAAAGAATTCGAAAAATATGCCATCAAGGATCGCGGTATAAATAGCAATTACTACGATAAAATAGTAAGCAGCATGATGCCCGTAGGCATGACTCCAAATATTATTGAAGAACGCCAAATGAATGCGGTGGCCATGGATGTATTTTCAAGGCTAATGATGGATAGAATTATATTTATGGGTACCGGTATTAATGATCAGGTGGCCAATATTATACAAGCACAATTATTGTTCTTAGAAAGTACAGATGCATCTAAAGATATTCAGATCTACATTAACTCTCCTGGAGGTAGCGTTTATGCAGGATTAGGAATTTATGATACGATGCAGTTCATAAAACCAGATGTTGCTACAATTTGTACAGGTATGGCAGCATCTATGGGAGCTGTTTTATTATGTGCAGGTCAAAAAGGAAAAAGAAGTGGTTTGCCACATTCTAGAGTAATGATACATCAACCTCTTGGTGGAGCTCAAGGTCAGGCTAGCGATATAGAAATTACCGCTCGTGAGATCTTAACGCTTAAAAAGGAGTTGTATGATATTATTGCAAAGCATACAGGTCAACCTTACGAAAAGATCGCTGAAGACAGTGATAGAGATTTCTGGATGAAAGCTGAGAAAGCGAAAGAATATGGAATGATTGATGAAGTTTTAACAAGAGAATCATAAAATATGTTTTGATCTCTATCTCTAATTTTTTTGGAGATGGAAATTAAATTTGAAAAGAGAACCAATGGCGAAAGATGATTTAGAATGTTCCTTTTGTGGAAGGAAAAAACCAGAAACTAATTTACTAATTGCAGGTCTGGATGCTCATATATGCGATAAGTGTATAGAGCAGGCTCACGGTATTGTTTTAGAAGAATCTAAACAAGGCGAAGCTAAAGAACTATCTGCAGATTTAATGTTAAGCAAGCCAAAGGCGATCAAAGCCTTTTTAGATGAATATATTATTGGGCAAGAGGCTACCAAAAAAGTAATGTCTGTAGCGGTTTATAACCATTACAAGCGTTTACTGCAGCCAAAATCTGAAGATGATATAGAGATCCAAAAAAGTAATATTATCATGGTAGGGGAGACCGGAACCGGGAAAACCCTTATGGCTAAGACAATTTCTAAAATGCTTAATGTGCCTTTAGCTATTGTAGATGCTACAGTTCTTACTGAAGCTGGTTACGTGGGAGAAGATGTAGAAGGTATTTTAACCAAATTGTTACAGGCTGCAGATTATAATGTTGAAAAAGCACAACACGGAATTGTTTTTATAGATGAGATAGATAAGATTGCACGTAAAAGCGATAATCCATCTATTACTCGAGATGTTTCTGGAGAAGGAGTTCAACAAGCGCTTTTAAAACTTTTGGAAGGAACTACTGTAAATGTTCCGCCAAAAGGAGGTAGAAAGCATCCAGATCAAAAATTTATTGAAGTAGATACCGAAAATATTTTATTTATTGCCGGTGGAGCTTTTGATGGTATTGAAAGAAACATCAGTAAGCGTTTAAATATGCAAGCTGTAGGATTTAGTGCTTCTAAAGGTGAAGATGAAATTGAGCGCACCAATTTGTTAAAATATATCATTCCTAAAGATCTTAAAGATTACGGATTGATTCCTGAGATTATTGGTAGACTTCCTGCGCTAACATATATGAATCCTTTAGATAAAGGAACTTTAAGAGCTATCTTAACTCAGCCTAAAAACGCCATTATCAAGCAATATCAAAAATTGTTTGAAATGGATGATATAGATTTTGATATTACAGATGAAGCCTTAGATTATATAGTTGAGAAAGCTATTGAATATAAGCTTGGAGCAAGAGGATTGCGTTCTTTATGCGAAGCGATTCTTACCGATGCTATGTTCGAACTTCCTGAAAGTGGAGAACATAAGCTGAAGGTAACTAAAGAGTATGCAGAAAATATGCTTAATAACTCTACCATCAATAAATTGAAGGCAGTTTCATAGATTGATAAAATTTGAACAAAATTGTTCATTTCAAAATTAGCAGAAACGTCATTCTGAATTTTTTTCAGAATCTTAATTAATTGATGAACAATATAGACATAAAAAAAGCCACTTGAAAAAGTGGCTTTTTTTTATAGATATAGGTAAATATCAGTTCAAGTTATTTTAAATCTATCTTCAAATTTTCTGTAAGAAACTTCACAATCTCCTACTTCAACAATTTCAGTGTCTTTAGATTTTATCTCACTTCCTACAAAATGGGTTTCCGGAGTTTTTAAGGCCACCAATTTCTTTTTAGAACCTGGTGTAGATAGTTGCTTATACATCTCGGGATATACGCTTACTTCTACATGTTCGTCTTTTTCAAAAGCATTTTTTTTATAGAACAATGTCAGCACTGGAGAAGTAATCTTTTTAAAGGTTTTTGGAGTCATAGTTGTCCCCACTAAAACTTGAAGATCTACCAATGCTTTAGAAGGATAAATGGTATCCCAGTAATGTCTTGCTATTTCCTGTTCATGTTCAATTTTCTTATTAGAACCTAAAGAGATTAAATTTGCAATTTCATAGCCCCAATGTGAGTTCAAAATAAAGGTTCCCGGCATATCATCTTCAACATTAGGCCCCATATTGATCATTGCATAAACAGATTCTGGATATGTTGCTGCCAATTTTAAAGCCAGAGTTCCACCGGTAGAGGTGCTCATAATAATTACTTTCTTTCCAATACGTTTTCCTATTTCAAGTGCTTCTTTTGCTGAGGTCCATGCATTATCTGGAGTAAAATTATTTAAAGAATATGGTGGTTTTAATCCATGACCAGCCCATCGGGCCAAATAGATGTTTGCATGTAAGGTATCTGCAATATTCACATTTACAGGATAGCCATCCTGGTAGCTTCCGGCAAATCCATGCAGGTAGATTATGCTGTATTCGGTTTTTTTAGGCACGCTATCATACCAAATAATTCGGGCCTGATTGTCTTCTCTAGTTTTAAAAGTAGCTTCAGAAGTAGTTATCTTATCTTCTAATTGTTGGAGATTCTCTGGGTAAACCGGAAGATCTGTAGAATATTCAGGAGTTGGTATTTTAGGGCCCGTAAAATAGGTGATGGTTAGAATTCCTATCAGTATTAAAAGGATCCAATATTGTCTATTCATATTTAAGAATTGAAGATCTGAAGATTGAATATTCAGAAGCTGGCAAATTAGAAAAAAAATCCCCGCTTTAAATAAATAAAGCGGGGATTATAAAAAATTTAGGGTTTATAATGTAATCTCTTACATCATTCCTGGCATTCCGCCACCCATTCCACCTGGCATTCCGCCTCCGGAGTTATCTTCTTTAATATCTATTAAAGCACATTCTGTAGTTAAGATCATTCCTGCAACAGAAGCAGCATTTTCTAATGCAATTCTTGTTACTTTCTTAGGATCTATAATTCCGGCTTTCATCATGTCTACATAAGTATCGGTCTTAGCATCATAACCAAAGTTATTTTTACCTTCAGATACTTTGTTAATCACAACAGAACCTTCACCACCTGCATTCTCTACAATGGTTCTAAGAGGAGCTTCTACAGCACGTCTTATAATTTGAATTCCTGTATTCTCGTCTGCATTTTCAGCTTTAACGCTATCTAAGGCAATTTTAGCTCTTACAAGCGCAACACCACCCCCAGCAACAATTCCTTCTTCAATTGCAGCGCGAGTTGCATTTAAAGCATCATCTACTCTGTCTTTCTTCTCTTTCATCTCAACTTCTGAAGCAGCACCTACATAAAGTACAGCAACACCACCAGAAAGTTTAGCTAAACGTTCTTGAAGTTTTTCTTTGTCATAATCTGAAGTAGTAGACTCAATTTGAGATTTGATCTGTGCAATACGTTCTTTGATCATCGTGTTGTCTCCAGCACCATTTACAACGGTAGTATTGTCTTTATCTATAGCTACTTTTTCTGCAGTACCTAACATATCAATAGTTGCATTTTCTAAAGAAAATCCTCTTTCTTCAGAAATTACAGTACCACCTGTTAAGATTGCGATGTCTTCTAACATTGCTTTTCTTCTATCTCCAAATCCTGGAGCTTTTACAGCAGCAATTTTTAAAGAACCTCTTAATTTGTTAACTACCAATGTAGCTAATGCTTCTCCATCAACATCTTCAGCGATGATTAATAATGGTTTTCCAGATTGAGCAACTGGCTCTAATACAGGAAGAAGATCTTTCATAGAAGATATTTTCTTGTCATATAATAAGATATATGGATCTTCAAGATCTGAAGTCATTTTCTCACTGTTGGTAACAAAATATGGAGAAAGATATCCGCGGTCAAACTGCATCCCTTCAACAACATCTACATGAGTTTCAGTTCCTTTTGCTTCTTCTACAGTAATAACACCATCTTTACCAACTTTTTGGAAAGCCTGAGCAATTAATTCCCCAATATGGTCATCGTTATTAGCTGAAATTGAAGCAACTTGTTTTATTTTTTCAGAAGAGTTTCCTACTTCTTTAGATTGCTTTGCAAGATTTTCGGTTAAAGCTAAAACAGCTTTATCTATACCTCTTTTAAGATCCATTGGGTTTGCACCTGCAGCAACGTTTTTTAGTCCTTCTTTTACAATTGCTTGCGCTAATACAGTAGCGGTAGTGGTACCATCTCCTGCAAGATCGTTAGTTTTAGAAGCAACTTCTTTTACCATTTGAGCTCCCATATTTTCTAATGGGTCTTCTAACTCAATTTCTTTTGCAACACTTACTCCATCTTTAGTTACGGTTGGAGCTCCAAAAGATTTGCTGATAATTACATTTCTACCTTTTGGTCCTAATGTTACTTTTACTGCGTCTGCTAATGCATCTACACCACGCTTAATCCCATCACGGGCAGCTAGGTTGAATTTAATATCTTTTGCCATTTTCAATAATTTTTTGGTTTTCCTGCCATGCAGGAAGCAATTAGTTAATTGTATTTTTTTATGAGTTCATTTCAATAGTAACTCTACGATGAGTTATTTGAAATGTTAGTGAGGTTTACACAATTGCAAGAATATCGTCTTCTCGCATGATTAGATAATCTTTACCTTCCAGTTTCAACTCGGTTCCTGCATATTTACCATAAAGTACTTCGTCTCCTACTTTTACAGTCATATCATGCTTTTTAGATCCTTTTCCAACTGCTACTACTTTTCCTTTTTGAGGTTTTTCTTTAGCGGTTTCCGGAATATAAATTCCTGAAGCAGTTTTAGTCTCTGCTGCAGCAGGCTCAATAAGAACTCTGTCTGAAAGAGGTTTAATGTTTAATGCCATGTGTAATGTATTTAAGTTAATTAATTTTTATCTCGTGAAGCTATAATTGACTAAAATTATGCCACTACCATATTACTGACATATTACAACAAAAAATGCCAGCTTGTCATAAGCTGGCATTCCTGTATATGTAAAGAAAGAGTCTTTCTTTTAGTTATCCTGAGTTTCAGTTTCTTGTTGAACTGGAGTAGTAGCAGGAGCAGTTTGATTTGTTGCAGGAACCGTAGTTTCTACAGGAGTTTCTCCTTCAATAATTCTAGATTCTACACCATTGTTACCATCTAAAATAGTCACATTAGATAATAAGATAAGAACCAATAACAATGTTGCTAATGTCCAGGTACTTTTATCTAAAAAGTCGGTAGTTTTCTTAACTCCACCAAGTTGTTGACCACCGCCACCTCCAAAAGAAGATGAAAGTCCGCCACCTTTAGGATTTTGAACCATGATTACTACAACTAGTAAAAATGCTACAATGATAATTAATGCTAAAAAAATAGTGAATGTACTCATCCTTGTCCTGTATTATTTTCTTGTAATTTCTTAATTGCCCGAATTTGGTCTGCAAAGAAACCACTTTTTTCGGGATTTTTCAAAATTAAAATTTTATATGCCTGAATGGCCTTTTTATAATTTTTTTGTTCTAGGTAAACTCTCGCTAAAGTCTCTGTCATCAAGGCTTCCGGCGGTACGGTGCGGTCTAATGCAATGTTGTTGGAACTAGCCGGTTTGTTAGGTTTTATCTTCGGACTTTTTGCAATAAAATCGTCAATAAGCTCAAATTTACGGTCTCTGCTTTTAACATTTTCTTCTGATTCTCTTTCTATGGGTTTTGCTGATGTTAATCGCAGCCATTCTGAAAAAGAATGCGCTTCAGAATCGTCAAAATTTAACGGCGATCCAAGCTCTGCAGGAGCTTCTGTCTCAACAGGTTCTTCATTTAGCTCTGTATTAACTATTGGAGTAGTTGCTCTTTCAAATAGATAAGGATCCATCACCTTGTCAGACTCATCCTTTTTCATTTTGATAGCCTCGTCTATCGCAATGCTTTTATGTCCAAAAACTTCTTCCGGTTCAAAAACAGTAATGTTATTTAAGAAATCTTCTTGCTTCTTGATTTGCAGCGCAATTCTATCCTGATTAAAATCTTTGGAGGTTATAAAATCAAATAGCACGCTTCTGTCTACAGTGTAGGCAGCAGTCTTCTTTAAATTTGAATTATAAGCAACACTTTCCTGGGTGTACAAACCTTTTAAATGAACAGCACGTGCCGCTTGAAAAAAAGGATATTCTTTCAATACAGTTTCCAATTCAGCAGTTTTCTTGGAATTTACCGAAGCTGAATTTTCTAATAATTGTGCAAGTTCTTGTGGATCCATTACCAGTTTGTTAACGAAGCATTAAAAATATCTTGTGTAATTCTAGTAAAAATTTCGCTTAATGCGGTTTCTAATACCGCTCCCTGCAATTGCGCATTCGCCGGATAATCATAATAAAATGAAAATCTTTTTTCAAAATCCTTCTCAGGATCTATAGTATTGAAAAATCGAACATTTACCGAAATTGTCAATCTGTTCTGCGCGGCTGTATTTTGAGCAGTTGCAGACATTGGGGCAATATAATAATCTGTAATCTCACCTTCATAAACCAAATCTCCTCCAGAATTAGTCAGGCTTAAATTGGTCTGATTTTGAATAAGGTCTTGTAATTCCAGGGTGAACGTTCTATCAATTCCCGGTTCTACAAGATCTGCAGCGTTCTGAAAATAATTTACCTGAAATGTAGTAGCTCCCCCGGTATCTGCTCCGGTAAAAGAATAGATTCCGCAGGATTGCAAACTTCCTAATAGTAAACAGGAGATTAAAATAAGCAGTTTTTTATATGGTATTCTATAATTCATACGTTTTAATTCAAGGTTCAGAATTCGTGATTCAAAATTCAAAATTCAAAATTAATATTTAAAATAATTTTCTCAATACTCAATACTCAATACTCAATACTGAATTCTCACAAGTTGTATTGTTTGATCTTTCTGTACAAAGTTCGTTCGCTTATTCCTAATTCTTCTGCTGCATTTTTACGTTTCCCGTTATGACGCTCCAAAGATTTTTTAATAAGTTCTAATTCTTTGTCTTGTAAAGAAAGGGTTTCTTCCTCTTCAATTTCTTCTGCAAAGTAATATTTGTCTTCTCGTTCCTGTTCTCTCTCACGTTCCCGATTCTGGTGCTCTTCTATTTGCAGCACTTCCATTTTTTCTTCATTAATATCTTCTATGTCTTCTTTTTCATCATCTTCTCCATAGATCTTTTCAATAAGTCCTTCGTGCTCTTCCTGAACTTTTTGATAATTTCCGCTCTCCATCAATTTCAAAGTGAGCTTCTTTAAATCATTAAGATCACTCTTCATATCAAAAAGAACTTTATATAAGATCTCTCTTTCATTGCTGAAATCTGCCTCGCTTTTTTTATCTGAAATTACCGCCGGCAAATTACTTCCTATATTAGGTAAATATCCTTTAAGTTTACTGCCGTTAATGCTTCTTTCTTGTTCTAAAACCGAAATTTGCTCAGCTATATTTCTTAGCTGACGGATATTTCCTCCCCACTGATATTTTAATAAAAGTTCTACCGCATCATCTTCCAATCTAATGGTTGGCATTTTATATTTAAGCGCGAAATCTGCAGCAAATTTTCTGAATAATAAATGAATATCCTCTTTCCTGTCTCTAAGAGGAGGAAGGTTGATCTCTACCGTGCTCAATCTATAGTAAAGATCTTCTCTAAATTTATTCTTTTTGATAGCTTCAAACATATTGATGTTTGTTGCAGCTACAATACGCACATTTGTTTTTTGAACTTTAGAAGATCCTACTTTAATAAATTCACCGTTCTCCAAAACTCTTAATAATCTTACCTGTGTGGTAAGTGGTAGTTCTCCAACTTCATCTAAAAAGATAGTTCCGCCATCTGCTACTTCAAAATAACCACTTCGGGTTTGATTCGCTCCGGTAAAAGATCCTTTTTCATGACCAAACAATTCACTATCTATAGTTCCTTCCGGAATTGCTCCACAGTTAACAGCTATATATTTCCCGTGTTTTCTATGAGATAAGGAGTGAATGATCTTAGGGATACTTTCCTTCCCAACCCCACTTTCTCCTGTAACCAAAACAGAAATATCTGTAGGTGCTACCTGGATTGCTTTTTCTACTGCGCGATTTAATTTGGGATCGTTCCCAATAATTTCAAATCTTTGTTTTGTTGCCTGAACTGATTCCATATACAGTACTAAAAATCATTTCCAATAATATGAACTCTTATAAATACAAGCAAGAGATTTATGTAGGGAAATGAAGATTAAAAGTTATTAATTATTTTCGCTGTAGCCTACTGCTTCCCCTTTCAAGGTAGCGCTGGTACAATCTTTTATTTTTACATTAACCAAATCGCCAATTTTGTAATCTCCTTTAGGGAAAACAGCTACGATATTTTGCGGAGTTCTTCCGCTCCATTCTTTATCAGACTTTTTGGATTCTCTTTCAATTAAAACCTCCAGAGTTTTACCAATTTGTTCCTGAGTTCTTATTAAACCATGCTTACGTTGCAGGGCAACTATTTCTGCAAGTCTTCTCTTTTTAGTTTCTTCCGGTACATCATCTTCATATTTCTTGTCTGCTAAAGTTCCCGGACGAGTGGAATAGGCATACATATATCCAAAATGATATTTTACATGCTCCATTAAAGAAAGTGTGTCTTTATGATCTTCTTCTGTCTCTCCACAAAAACCTGCAATCATATCTTGAGAGAAACTGCAATCTGGAATTATTTGTTTGATGTTATCTATCAGTTCAAAATATTCTTCGCGAGTATGCAATCTATTCATTCGCTTTAATACACTATTACTTCCACTTTGAACCGGAAGATGGATATAATTGCAAATATTACTATGAGCAGCAACCACACGAATTACATCCATGGTCATATCCTGCGGATTGGAAGTAGAAAATCTAATTCTCATTTTTGGCTGCGCTTCCGCAACCATTTTTAAAAGATCTGCAAAACCGGTAGCTGTAGCTTTTTGAATTTCAGAAGCATCTTTAAAATCTTTTTTAAGTCCGCCGCCATACCATAAATAGCTATCTACATTCTGACCTAATAAAGTGATCTCTCTAAATCCTTTTTCAGCAAGATCATTCACTTCCTCTATAATACTTTGTGGGTCTCTACTGCGTTCTCTTCCTCTGGTAAAAGGTACTACACAAAAAGTACACATATTATCACATCCTCTGGTAATAGATACGTAGGCGGAAACCCCATTGCTCTGTAATCTTACAGGAGAGATATCTCCATAGGTTTCTTCTTTAGAAAGAATTACGTTTACTGCATTTCTACCTTCTTCAACTTCACTTATAAGATTTGGTAGATCTTTATAGGCATCTGGCCCTACTACAAGATCTACAATTTTTTCTTCTTCTAAGAACTTGCTTTTTAAACGCTCGGCCATACAACCAAGAACTCCAACCTTCATTTTAGGGTTGATGCGTTTTACTGCATTATATTTTTCAAGGCGTTTTCTTACCGTTTGTTCGGCTTTATCTCTAATAGAGCATGTATTTACCAGAACAAGGTCTGCGTCTTCTAAATTTTGGGTGGTATTAAATCCTTCTTTTTGAAGAATGGACGCTACAATTTCGCTATCGCTAAAATTCATGGCGCAGCCGTAGCTCTCTATGAATAGTTTGCGTTTATTTTCGGCTTTTGGTTCCAAAACAAGAGCATTCCCTTGCGATTTTTCATCTATAATCTTCTCCATATTTCCAGCTGTACCTTAAAGTAGTTTGGCTCGCAAAGATAGCTTTTAGTTGAGATGTGACAAAGTGACAGCCTAAAAAATTCCCATCAATATTATAGGTAAGATTGCGGAAATTTGCTTAATTACTTAGCATATTTAAAATTTGCCCTACTTTTGCAACTAGAAAAAAAAGATTTATGGCAAAGAATTTAGTGATTGTAGAGTCTCCAGCCAAGGCAAAAACCATCGAAAAGTTTTTGGGGAAAGATTATACTGTAGCCTCCAGTTTTGGGCATATTGCAGATCTTCCAACCAAAGAATTAGGGGTGGATACCGAGGGGAATTTTACACCTAAATATATAGTATCGAAAGATAAAAAAGATGTAGTTAGTAAACTGAAGAAGTTGGCCAAGAATGCAGAAATGGTATGGCTAGCGAGTGATGAGGATCGAGAGGGAGAAGCTATTGCTTGGCATTTAGCAGAAGAATTACATTTAGATAAAAACAAAACAAAACGTATCGTTTTTCATGAGATCACAAAATCTGCGATCTTAAAAGCTATAGAAAATCCAAGAAGTATAGATTACAATCTTGTAAATGCGCAGCAAGCAAGACGTGTATTAGATAGACTTGTGGGTTATGAATTGTCTCCGGTTTTATGGAGAAAAGTAAAAGGCGGACTTTCTGCTGGTAGGGTTCAATCTGTCTCTGTGAGATTGATCGTGGAGCGTGAGCGTGAAATTCAGGATTTTAATGCGGAAGCTTCTTTTAGAATAGATGCTGAATTCACCAATGAAGACGGAAAAACCTTTAAAGCAAAACTTCCGAAGAATTTTGATACTAAAGAAGAAGCAGAAAAGTTTTTAAAAGAAAATGTTGGCGCTAAATTTAAAGTTGCAGATCTTTCAACTAAACCTGCAAAAAAATCTCCGGCACCTCCATTTACAACTTCAACATTACAACAGGAAGCGGCTAGAAAGTTATATTTTTCAGTAAGTAAAACCATGACCATGGCTCAAAGATTATACGAAGCAGGTCATATTACTTATATGAGAACAGATAGTGTAAATTTATCTGAAGACGCTAGAAAAGGTGCTAAAAAAGAGATCTTAGAAGCTTACGGAGATAAATATTCAAAGTCCAGACAGTTTAAAGGTAAGAGCAAAGGGGCGCAGGAAGCTCACGAAGCAATTCGTCCTACTCATTTTGAAAATCATACTGTAAATGCAGATCGTGATGAACAGCGTTTGTATGAATTGATCTGGAAACGTGCCATTGCCTCGCAAATGAGTGAAGCAGAATTGGAACGTACCAATGTGAAGATTGAAGCAGATAAACATAACAAGATATTTACAGCTAATGGTGAGGTTTTGATCTTTGACGGATTTTTAAAGGTGTATCTTAGAAGGAAGTGATGATGAAGATGAAGAACAGGAAGGAATGTTGCCTGCTCTAAAGGTAAATGAGCCTTTGGAAAACGAATATATCACTGCAACCGAAAGATTTACAAGACCACCTTACAGATATACTGAAGCTTCTTTGGTAAAGAAATTGGAAGAATTGGGTATTGGTAGACCTTCTACATATGCGCCAACAATTTCTACCATTCAGAATAGAAATTATATAGAAAAAGGTTCTGTAGACGGCGTGGAGCGTAATTATGCGCAACTGGTTTTAAAGAACGATAAATTTTCAGAAAAAGCACTTTCAGAAACGGTTGGAAGTGATAAGGGAAAATTGGTTCCAACAGCTGTAGGTCAGGTTGTAAATGACTTTTTGGTGATGCATTTTGCCAATATTCTTGATTACAACTTTACCGCAAAAGTAGAGCAGAGCTTTGATGATATTGCTGAAGGGAATGAAGAGTGGACAAAAATGATGAAAGATTTCTATTCAGATTTTCATCCACAAGTTCTTGATGTTGCAAAAAATGCCGATAGAGAAGTAGGAGAAAGAATTTTAGGAGAAGATCCTGAAACCGGAAAGCCAGTAAGTGTTAGGTTAGGGAAATTTGGACCTATGGTTCAGATAGGTTCTGTAGAAGATGAGGAAAAACCTCGATTTGCAGGTCTTAGTCCAGATCAAACGTTGGATTCTATTACTTATGAAGAAGCTATGGATCTTTTTCAACTTCCGAAGGAAATAGGAGAGTGGGAAGGAGAGAAAGTTGAGGTTAATAATGGTCGTTTTGGACCTTATGTGCGTTACGGTAAAAAATATGTTTCCTTAGAAAAAGGTGAAGATCCTCTAAGTGTAGATTTTGATAGAGCTTTGGAATTAATTGAAGAGAAAGAAAAAGCAGACGCACCTATTTATCATTATCAAGATATGCCAGTTCAAAAAGGAGTTGGAAGATTTGGTCCTTATCTTAAGTGGAACAGCATGTTCATTAACGTGAATAAAAAGTACGATTTTGATAATCTTACCGATGGCGATATTGAAGAGCTAATTGAAGATAAGCTTAGAAAAGAGAAAGAAAAAGTGCTTCATAATTGGGAAGACGAAGGGATTAGAGTTGAAAAAGCAAGATGGGGAAGGTCTAATATCATAAAAGGTAAAACTAAAATTGAATTACCAAAAACGGTAGATGCAACCAAGTTGACTTTAGATGAGGTGAAAGATATTTTAGAGAAGAAATCTAAAAAGAAGCCAGCCAAGAAAAAAGCGGCACCTAAGAAAACTGCAGCTAAGAAAAGCACCGCAACTAAGAAAACGACCTCTAAAAAGAAATAATTAATGGATTTTGAATTTTTAAGTCCTGTAGATGAATCGGTGTTGGAAGAGATTTCATCTTTTAACCCACATACCTTAAAAGACTCTGTAAATATTCACTCTCAAGAAAAAGGCTTGCCGGATCTTGAAGGTGTGAATGTAGCAATTGTTGGGGTTAGAGAAAATAGATTGGCAGAAGATTACCAGGATGAATTCTTAAACTTCAACAAATTAAGACTCAATTTCTATGGATTGTATCCGGGAAACTGGCATTTAAATGTTGTAGATCTGGGAGATATTGAAAAAGGAGAATCTGTAGAAGATACTTATTTTGCTTTGCAAACCCTGGTGTTAGCTTTGCTTAAAAAAAATATCATTCCATTAATTTTAGGAGGAAGTCAGGATTTAATTTATGCTCAATATAGAGCGTATGATAAATTCGAGCAAATGGTGAATCTTGTAAATATAGATAGCCGATTTGATCTGGGAGATGCAGATAATCCTATTAATAACAGATCTTACGTTGGAAAAATTGTAGTTAATAAACCTTACAATTTATTTAATTACTCCAATGTTGGATATCAAACTTACTTCAATTCTCAAGATGAGATTGAATTGATGGAGAGATTGTTCTTTGATGCTTACAGGTTAGGAGAAGTTTCTAATAATATTAAGGTGATTGAGCCGGTTATGAGAGATGCAAATCTTGTGGGTTTAGATCTAGGGGCAATCAACGCTGCTGCCATTGGCGGAAGTTTTAAATCTCCTAACGGATTTGATGGAAAGGAGATTTGTGCGCTAGCCCGTTATGCAGGTATAAGTGATAAAGTTTCTTCTATGGGAGTTTATGAATATCACTCTGGTTATCCAGAAGCTGGAAATATGCTTTTTGCTCAAATTTTATGGTATTTCATAGAAGGTGTAAATTACAGAAGTGATGAGAATACAAAGGCTGCCAAGAAAGATTTCATCAAATATCAGGTGCCTATAGAAGATGAGATTTTAGTATTTTTTAAAAGCCCAATAAGTGGAAGATGGTGGATAGAAATTCCATTTGTTTCAAATTCTAATACTAAATTGAAAAGGCATACGTTATTACCTTGCAGTCAAGAAGATTATTTAGAGGCATGCAATCAGGTAATTCCTGAACGTTGGTATAAAACTAAAAGAAAAAACGAAATTTAAATTATATTACAGGCGCAAGCTTGATTTTAGCTATTTTTATCAAAACTATTGTTTTTTATAAATTATTTAGATAGGTTTACCGCTTAAATCAATTGTGTCATAACCCGAGAGAATTATGAAGAAATTTATTTCGCTTGTTGCTGTTCTTGCAATACTTTCTAGCTGTAGTAGCGGTGATAGAGGCGAACTTGTAGGTGCGAAAGGAAAAAAATGGAATCCGGAGAAACCCTTTGGGATGACATTAATACCTGGTGGAGCTTTTATTATGGGTAAATCTGATGATGATTTAGCAGATATGAAGAATGCGCCTACTAAAACAGTTACAGTTAGAACCTTTTACATGGATGAAACCGAGATAACCAATGCGGAATATCGACAGTTTACAGATTGGGTAAAAGATTCTATTGTAAGAATGAGGCTTGCTATTGAAGCAGATCTTGAAGGTGCTACTCCTGGGGATGATGGAATTGGAGAATTTGCATTTGTAGATGCTAACGAAGAAGACATGTCGGTATATGAGAAATACATGTACGATAATTATACTTCATTTTCTGAAGACTATGAAGGAAGAAAATTAAACCACGATATTGATATTATTTGGGATACGCAAGAATATCCGGATGAGGCATATGCTAGAGTGATGGATTCTATGTACATTCCATTAGAAGAATCTTACAATGGTCAACGTACTATAGATGTTAAAAAATTGAAGTTCAAATACAGATGGATGGATATTCAAAAAGCAGCTCGTGCAAAAACACAAAAAAGAAGTGATTTTATTGTAACAGAAGAAGTTCAGGTATATCCTGATACTGCTGTTTGGATCAAAGATTTCAATTATTCTTATAACGAGCCTATGCACAACGATTATTTCTGGCATACGGCTTTTGATGATTATCCGGTAGTAGGTGTTACTTGGAAACAAGCTAAAGCTTTTACTCAGTGGAGAACTTTATACAAGAACGCTTACCGTAGAGAAAAAGGAGATCAAGATGTTCCTTCTTTTAGATTGCCAACAGAAGCTGAGTGGGAATATGCTGCCAGAGGTGGATTACAATCTGCAACTTATCCATGGGGTGGGCCTTACGCTAAGAATGATAGAGGTTGTTTTATGGCAAACTTTAAACCCTTACGTGGAGATTATGCAGCAGACCAGGCTTTATATACCGTAGAAGCTAAATCTTACGAACCAAACGATTATAATTTATACAATATGGCCGGAAACGTAGCAGAGTGGGTAAACTCATCTTACGATCCTGCGGCTTATGAATATATGTCTTCTATGAACCCTACTGTGAATAATGAAGATGATCTTAGAAAAGTAGTTCGTGGAGGTTCCTGGAAAGATGTTGCATACTTCCTACAAGTAAGTACTAGAGATTATGAATATGCAGATACGGCAAGAAGTTATATAGGTTTCAGAACAGTTCAAGATTACCTTGGGACAGATGTTACTTTAAACCAACCGCCCAAATAAGAACCCATTTTAAATAACCTATTAAATAAACTAATCAAGAAACTAATTTAATTGAATTATGGCACAATCAAAAAACAGAGCAAAAATAATGAATATGGTGTATGGTCTAGGAGCCGCGGTGGTAATTATCGGGGCACTTTTTAAGATTATGCACTGGCCGTTTGGTAACTTAATGTTGATTATCGGATTAATTACGGAGGCTTTAGTATTCGTTGTATCTGCTTTTGAACCGGTAGATGACGAATTAGATTGGTCTTTAGTATATCCAGAATTAGCTGGAGGTCCTGCATCTGCAAGAGAAGCAGCTTTAATACAAGAAAATACTGAAACTGAAGCGTCTCTTTCTAAAAAATTAGACGATATGTTAAGAGAAGCTAAGATAGATGCTAACCTTATGGAAAGCCTTGGAAATAGCATTCGTAACTTTGAAGGGGCAGCAAAAGGTATTGCTCCAACAGTAGACGCTATGGCATCTCAAAGAAAATATAGCGAAGAGTTAACATTAGCGGCGGCGCAAATGGAAACTTTAAATAATTTATATAAAGTTCAGGTAGAAAGCTCTGCTAGACAAGCTGAAATTAATGAAGAGGTTGCTGAAAATGCTGGGAAGTTAAACCAACAAATGGGACATCTTGCTTCTAATCTTTCTTCTTTAAACGGAGTTTATGGTGGTATGTTAACTGCTATGAATGGAAGACAATAATTAATTAGTTGTGATGACGATTAACAATATTAATAAGAAACTAAACTAATTATACATGGCGTCTGGAAAACAAACACCAAGACAGAAAATGATAAACCTGATGTATCTGGTTTTCATTGCAATGCTGGCTTTAAATATGTCCAAAGAAGTACTTACTGCTTTTGGATTAATGAACGAAAAATTAACCGAATCTAATACTACCACCACGCAACGTAATGCCGCGTTTATGGCGAGTTTAGATGAAAAAGTAGGAGAACAACCCGAAAAATATGCCCCTTTAAAGGCTAAAGCTGAAAAGATTGATGAATTGTCTCAAAGCTTTAATAGTTATATTGAAAAGATTAAATCTGATCTTCTTGTAGATGTTGAAGATAAGACGGAATATGAGGAGATGGACAAGTCTAATGAATTAGACGAAATGTTCTTTCAAAGTGGTAGAATTAGTCCAAAAGGGCAAGAATTCTTAGATCAGGTAAAAGCTTATCGTAATGGAGTAGTTAATGTTATTGGAGATGAAAAAGGTTTTGAAAGAATCAAAGCTAACATTCAGGATAAATTTTCAACTGAAGATAAAAATGTAGATGGAGCTAATGTAGAGTGGTTAAAATATAATTTTGAAGGATTTCCTTTAGTTGCTTCAATTACCAAATTAACTCAAATGCAAACTGATGTAAAAACAACTGAAAGTGAAGTGCTTTCAGCTATGTTATCGGGTCAGTTAACTAGTGAAGTTTCTTTAACTAACTATGAAGCTATTGTAGTTCCTGAGAAAACTGCTTTCTTTTCTGGAGAGAGCTTTAAAGGTAAAGTGGTTTTAGGACGTGTAGATAAAACTTTAAAATTTGACAACGTTGTTGTTAATGGAAATAAAGTTAGTAGTACAGAAGCTGGTCAAGTTATGCTTAATTTTCCTGCTGGTAATGTAGGAGAACAGGAAATTAATGGAGAGATCCAATTTAAAGAAGGAGATTCTATCGTTAAAATTCCAATTAAGAGTTCTTATGCTGTTATTCCTAAGCCTAATTCTGCAGTAATTTCTGCAGATAAAATGAATGTGGTATATCGTGGGGTTCAAAACCCGATGACTATCTCTATTCCTGGGGTTGGAAGTGTAAATGCTAACGCTCCTGGTTTAAGACCTGCTGGAGGTGCCGGAAAATATGTTATGGATGTAACTACTGTTCAAGCCCGTGAGGTAACTATTAACGTAAGTGGTAAATTACCTGGTGGAGAATCTGTTTCAGATAGCAAAGCTTTCAGAATTAAAGATATTCCAAGACCAGTTGGTACAATTCGTGGAGAAGATGGTTCTGTGAAAATGCAAAGAAACAGTTTAGAAGTTTCTACTGTTGGAGCTTTATTGCCAGATTTCGATTTCGACCTTGCATTACGAGTAACCGGATTTAGTTTTAAAGTATCCGGTCAACCAACAATACAAGTAAGAGGAAGTTCGTTAGATGCATCTGCTAAAGCTGCATTAAGAAGAGCGGGAAGAGGAGAAACTGTGCAAATATTTGATATAGACGCACAATTAGCTACAAATTCTGGATACAAGCTTAAAAAAGTATCTCCAGTATTTGTAGAGTTAACAAATTAATAAATACAATACCATGAAGTGGAATCAATTTTTGCTAGGCACAATTGGACTATTACTTTCTGCATCATCTTTCGGGCAATCAAATCTTTTGAATGCACGTACTCCAGATGAGATTGGAAAGTTATCTGAAGCCGAGCTTAAAGTAGCGAAGGAGAATAAACCATTAGAATATGGTTATATTGATGATAGAGATGTACTATGGTCTAAGAATGTATGGGAGATCGTAGATCTTGACGAAAGAGTAAACTTCCCCTTATATTATCCTATAGACACTAATAACATTGGTGGAAACAGAAGATCCCTTTATGATGTTTTAATGAACGGAATTAAAGCTGGAAAGATCAAGAATATCTATGCAGATTCATATTTTAATGAGAAGCGTACTTTAAATGATATTAGTGCTGCTATCTCTAAAGTAGATACCACAGATCTTGGAGTTGAACAATATAATGCTGGAGAGCAAATTGATGAGCAATTTATCGACAGAAGAGATATTACTTCTGCAGACATCGCAGAATATCATGTTCGTGGAATGTGGTATTTTGACAAACGTCAGGCAGAATTGAAATATCGTATTTTAGGTATAGCTCCTGTTGCTCCCGATGTTAACTTTATTGATGATGAAGAGCCGGATCTAGTTGAATTGTTCTGGGTATGGTTTCCAGATGCACGAGAATTATTATTTGAGAATACTGCCTTTAATGGAAGTAATACCGCATCTGCAATTACCTTCGATCATTTGCTAAATGCAAGACGATTTAACGGAATTATCTATAAAGAAGATAACGTTCAAGGAGATAGAACGGTTGATGATTACATTACAGATAATGCATTTATGCAGCTACTAGAATCACAAAGAATTCAAGAGCAAATTCGAAATTTTGAACAAGATATGTGGAACTACTAAAAAAAGTTTCATAATAATTATAATCAACGCTCCGAGTTTTCGGAGCGTTTTTTAATTTTATGCTATGATAGATTATATAATAGTTGGAGCCGGATTAAGTGGAATTGCTGTAGCAGAAGAATTGCTACAAGCTGGTAAGAAAATAAAGGTTTATGAGAATAATTCTCAAGCGTCTTCTACGGTTGCTGGGGGCATATATAATCCTGTGATCTTAAAAAGATTCACCTTAGCATGGAAGGCAGATGAACAGCTGGAAGTTGCAATTCCTTTTTATAAAGAATTGGAGGAAAAGTTGGGGATTTCAATAATTACTGAAATGCCAATTTATAGAAGATTCAATTCTGTTGAAGAACAAAATAATTGGTTTGAGGCTGCAGATAAACCTTCAGTATCAAAATTTTTAGACCCTAAATTAATTCCTTCTATAAATTCATGTATCCCATCTAATCATTCTTTTGGGAAAGTGAATCATACCGGAATAATTAATACAGAGCTTCTACTTACGCATTTTAGACATTATCTTCAATCTTTTGGTGGAATTGAATCCGAAGAGTTTCAGCATGATCTCTTGCACCTAAGAGAAGAGGGCGTAGAGTACAAAGGGGTTCATGCTAAAGGCGTCATCTTTTGTGAAGGTTTTGGAATGAAAAATAATCCATTTTTTAATTGCCTTCCGTTGCATGGAAATAAAGGAGAATATATAATAATTAAGGCTGAAGAACTTAAATTAGAGGTCGCCGTTAAATCTTCGGTTTTTATCCTTCCGTTAGGAAATGACCATTATAAGGTAGGGGCAACATATGATAATAAAGATACTTCTTTTGAACCTACAGAGTCTTCTAAAGAATATCTTTTGAAGATAACTAGATGCATTTTTAAAATGCGATTTTGAAGTAGTGAATCAGGTGGCGGGAATAAGACCGGCTACTCCGGACAGAAAACCTTTGGTGGGCCAGCATCCCGACTACAGAAATCTTTATTGTTGTAACGGTTTTGGAAGTCGAGGAGTGTTAATTGCACCCACTATCGCTAAGCAATTAGTTGGTAATCTACTAAATAATGAGACACTTCCAGAAGAGATCAATATTAGCAGATATCAATCTTTTTTTCCTTCACTTTCATCATAACTTAAAAAGAAATTGATCCAGATATTTCTGGAAAGTCTAATGATAAGTGGCATAAAAACTATTAGGGTTATTACAATGCTCACAAAGGTTGTCATAAGCCCGCCGCCAAAGAACAGATAAACAATTACAAAGGCAGCTACCGCAAAGGCGATTCCTAAGGCGTAACTCACATACATTGCACCAAAGAAGAAGGAAGGTTCCATTTTATATTTAGTATGACAGTGAGAACAACGCTCATGCATATCAAAAATGCGGGTAAGTTTATACGGATTTGACTCTTTATACATGCTTTCCTTTTGACAAACAGGACAAGTTCCTGTAAAAATGCTATATAATTTAGTGCCTTGTAAGATTTTCATTATCATTTTTTTAGCAATGTAAAAATAGGCATCTTTGCAAAAATATTAGAGGAATAAAATGCTTAACATTCACAATTTATCGATATCATTTGGCGGGGAGTACTTGTTTGATGAAATTACCTTTAGACTTGGCGCGGGAGACCGCGTAGGACTTATTGGTAAGAACGGAGCCGGAAAATCGACTATGCTCAAAATTCTATCAGGCGAACAGGAACCAGATACCGGCCAGATCGCCAAAGATAAGGAGCTAAAGATTGGATTTTTAAAGCAGGATATCGATTTTATTCAAGGTAGAACTGTAATTGAAGAAGCGCAGCAAGCGTTTGTAGAAATTAAAGCTATCGAGAAGAAAATAGATTATTTAAACGATCAATTAGCTACCAGAACAGATTATGAAAGCGATCATTACATGGATCTTATTCATGATTTAACAGAGCTTACCCATCAGTATGAAATAATCGGCGGATATAATTATCAGGGAGAGACAGAAAAAGTCTTAATGGGTCTTGGTTTTGAACGCGAAAAATTTGACAAACTTACCGATACCTTTTCCGGAGGTTGGAGAATGAGAATTGAGTTGGCAAAACTTTTACTTCAGAGCAACGACATTTTATTGCTGGATGAGCCAACCAACCACCTGGATATAGAATCTATTATCTGGCTAGAACAATTCCTGAATAATTATTCAGGATGTGTAATCATAGTCTCTCACGATAAAATGTTCCTAGATAATGTTACCAATAGAACTATAGAGATCTCTTTAGGACAGATCTATGATTATAAAAAATCATATTCCAAGTATTTAGTACTGCGTGAAGAATTGAGGGAGCAACAATTGGCTTCTCAAAAGAATCAGGCAAAACAAATAGAGCAAACAGAGAAGCTTATAGAAAAGTTTAGAGCAAAAGCATCTAAGGCATCTATGGCGCAATCTTTAATTAAAAAGCTTGATAAGGTTGATAGAATTGAAGTTGATGAAGATGATAATGCTGTAATGAATGTAAAATTTCCTATATCAGTTCAGCCTGGAAGAGTGGTTATCGAAGCAGAAAATATTGGTAAGAAATACGGGAATCAGCAGATCTTAGAAGGCATAGATATTTTAATTGAAAGAGGAAGTAAAACTGCTTATGTTGGTCAAAACGGACAAGGAAAATCTACTTTGGCGAAAATTATTATTGGAGAAATCTCTCATACCGGGAATTTAAAATTAGGACATAATGTTCAACTAGGATATTTTGCACAAAATCAGGCAGATTACCTTGATGGAGAAAAGACCGTTCTGGACACGATGATAGATGCTGCTACAGAATCTACCAGAAGTAAAGTTAGAGACATGCTAGGTTCTTTTCTTTTTAGAGGAGATGAAGTAAGTAAGAAAGTAAAAGTGCTTTCTGGAGGAGAACGAAACAGACTTGCGCTTTGTAAATTATTATTGCAGCCCTTCAATGTGCTTATCATGGATGAGCCAACCAACCACTTAGATATAAAATCTAAGAACGTGCTTAAGGAGGCTTTAAAAAGCTTTGAAGGTACGCTTATAATTGTTTCTCACGATAGAGATTTCCTTCAGAATCTTACCAGCACTGTTTTTGAATTTAAGAATAAACAGATCAAAGAATATCTTGGAGATATAGATTTCTATCTAGAACAACGAAATGTGGAAAATATGCGTGCTATAGAAAAGCGCGATAAAGTTGTAAAAGAAGACAATAAGAATAACGATAACAAGCAGGCATACAACGATCAGAAAAAGTTTAAGACTCTTAAATAATAAGCTTAGCAATACAGAATCTCAAATAAGCAAGTTAGAAAAGGAGTTAAAACAGAAGGATGATGAGATGGCTAAAGATTATGACAAAGCTACTTCAAAGCCTCATTTTCTAGAGACGTATCAAAAGAAGAGAAAAGAACTGGAAAAGTTAATGAAGAACTGGGAAGAGCTTCAGAGTGAGCTAGAAACGTTCTCTTAGCAGCATACTTTAAAATAGGTTTTTATGTACGAGCATTTTTTTCAATGTCCCTATTGCTGGGAGGAAATATCTATGTTATTAGATACTTCAGTTTCAAAACAAACTTATGTGGAAGATTGCGAAATTTGCTGTAATCCTATAGAAATTACTGTCTCATTTATTAATCATGAATTAACAGAATTCTGAAGTAAATAATCTCGAACAGTAATTATTTATTAGGATAATTTTTATAATTTTTTATTAGAATCATTATAAATTTCTTATTTTTAATTCTTAATTTCAATTAAGACTGATGATTTCAACTTTTGAATTTTCTGAACATGTTGTTGGAATCTTGGTTAATTCTGATATTGATGACAAAGTAATGCAGGAGATTCATGCTGAGATCTTGAGTAAGTTAGAAGAGAATGAAACCCTCAATTTATTTGTTGAAATAGAAGAGGGACATCATGTTTCATTTACCACCATGTTAAAAGATCTAATTTTTAAATTAGATCATGCAAAGCAGTTTACTAAGATTGCAATGGTTACAGATCTTAAATGGATGGCTACTGTAATGAGTATGAAAGACTTAATTATGAAGGCCGAAGTAAGATCTTTTGATATTGAACATAGGCTGGAAGCCATGAACTGGATTTCTGAATAATTTTTTTAAAAATTGTTTGCATAAGTAGAAATCGGTTGTATATTTGCAGTCCGATAGCGCAGCAATAACGATGGAAACATCAGCTGAAGCTTCGCAAAAATTGACATTTTGAATTCACGATATATCGCGGGATAGAGCAGTAGGTAGCTCGTCGGGCTCATAACCCGAAGGTCACTGGTTCGAGTCCAGTTCCCGCTACTAGCAAAGACAAGGCTTCACAGAAATGTGAAGCCTTTCTTGTTTTTAATGGGTACAGAATAGGTACAGAATAAGTACTGAATAGTCTGCTTTTCAAAAATCATTTTTAATTGATATTAAATACTTGCATTTAGCTTTGATTTAAATGGATTTTGATTGGGAATGGAAGATACCCAAGGATTTTACGTCACTTAGTTCAAGTAAAATTATAACGATTGATCAAATAAGATTTATTAGGAGTTCCTTATTTTTTCTCACAACGGCTCACCATAATCTTTATTCTTACTAGTACGCAAGTTGTCCCTATTTTGGGACGGCTCACTAAACTTTTGGTTATTTTTTATTTCATCAGCTTTAAGCATCCAGTTTCGGGCACAGGCTTTCCAGTCTGTTATCGGATTTCTGCCATTTAATTTCCAGCCAATGGATTCATAAAAATTAAAGAATTTTTTAGCCTCCATAGTGCTTCTTTTTTCAGATTTAAAATATGCTAAAACCACTTGTTCATTTTTTGGACATGTTTGTTTAAAAGAGTTTATAATATGTTTATTCTTATGTTTATTAATAGTAACCAATTTTTGGACAACTACCTGTTCAGAAATTGAACAACTCTTGTCCATTTTTTGAACAACTGTTGTATCAAATCTGAACATCTCTATGATGGAACCAAGCTTAGGATTATGTGAAGAATTGTATTGTAGATATCCCCAAGTTTTTAAATCTTGCAACAGTTTGAGATAGGTTGTTCTGGAGCGTATTTTTGCAAGTCCCATTGCCTGCTTGCTATTTACCATAAATGTTTGTGGAAAGTGTTTCTGGTTCCAAAGTTCAAAAAAGGCCAGATAAAGACTTCGGTGGGAAGACGTAATTCGATCGTCCTTGGCAAACTTACGCAAGACTGCATTTAGATGAAGTATGTAATTCACTTCGCTCACTTTTTTATATTTTAAAATTTATATCCCTTTGGATAGATCTTATTTTGAAAATAGCTATTAAACAGCATAACAGATGATTTTAATAGCCAATAGAACTTGCTTTAAGACTTGCTTCAATTATTCTTTTTAGTTGTTTAAAAGCGATCCCAGCTGTACTGGTAGGCAGATGTAATACAGGCAATTGCAGGCCTGTCTCCCGGATCATCTTAAAGGCGATCTTTTTCTCATTGACCCCTAGACTTCTTAAACTTAAAAAATATTGTTTTGGATCTTTGCTGAGTATCTTGCGAGCAGTATAGCTTTCCATATAATTGCGGTTATACTGAAACATCTTATCAAAAGCTTTTTCTGAATTCTGAAAGAAGCGATCCCTTTCAAAACCGCGTTTTATCATTTTACCGTGCATCTCCACTTCTGAAGCTTTGTATTTGCTGCCCGGAGATAGACTATAGGAATTAGAGGCGTCTTTTCTCTAACGATGATGTGGATATGACTTTGCAAGCCTTCTTTTTTCATTCCCGGTTCAATCACTTGTCCTTTAAATTTATAGGGAGCATCTCTTATTAGCTTCTGGATATCATTTTTTAATTGATGGATATTCCCGGAAATTTCCCCGCGCTCTACTTTCCGCAGCTCATTTTTTAGATGTGCTATTTGATTGCTGTAAGGTTTATTTTCCCGAATTGCTATATCGTTACTTTTATAAGTTCGTTCCTGTTCAATTTTCGCAAAATATTTAATATCATCTATATTTATAGGTCTACCGTTAATTTCCCGGTTGAAAGAACCAGCATACGCTTTCATTGCCTATAGGACAAACTCTCGGAGTTTTTCTGGATTGTTATGAATATGTTTTAACTCGTACTTACTTGGATTAATGGTGATAGAATAATATTTAGGTTCCTTGAGTTTTAATTTGGAAGTATTTTCATCGATCTCTTTGATGACCTGATATGGATGTATTTCATCTTCATATTGATTAAAAAAGTATTCCTTATCCATAAGGCTTTTTCCCTGATTTTCTTTTTCGAGATAGCTCACAAAATCTCCTGCACTTTGTGAATATGCGCCGCCTAGTTTCTGAGCAGAGATTGTGATATACATTTATGATTTATGTTTTAGGGCTATTTTAAACTCTTCAAATTCTGTGGGAGAGATGTTTAGTTTTAGATAATCTGCCCCGAATGTGTTCGCCTTTACCTCCATATTTTGTAGCAAATATTCCAGATCTTGTTTGGTTGCTTTTAATTCTTTCTGGAGTCTGGGTGATTTCCAATTCTAATTGTTCTGGAGTTTTCCCGTTGGAAGATGAAATCATTTTCTTTTCAACTAATATGGGTTTTGAAATGGAGCGTCCCTCATGAGTAATTCCAACATTAGAAAACCAGGTTTGGTTTGTGTCTTTTCAATATTTTTTAAAATAGCAATTACGGCATCGATTCTTTTTTTGATCAGGGTTTCCAGGCTTACTTTTGAAGGAACTAAAGTCTCAAAAGGAGACAGGTTATTTTTTTCAAAAAAGTTCAGAATCAGATCTAAAGTTTCTGATTGATTGCTGTTGTTTTTCTTAGAAAACTCCCGGAATCTATTTGCAGTTTTTGATTTTATCTGAAGTCTGGATTTTGTTGTCATGGCTACTATTTTAATAATTACTGGCTACCGCCTTTCTAGTTTTATAGGTCTTGCCGGAGGGGGGTATCCAGTAGGATGGATACTTTTTAATTTCAATACTCTGTAAATCGCCCAAAAACAGGGTTTTTTAAAGGAAAAGAAATCGAATAACATCGCCTGGCGTGTTATCCTCTTGCTATTCGATTTCGTCCCGCAGGCGGGACAAAATTTTCATACCCGTTGGTTTAAACCAACTGCCTTTTTAAAGGATTTGAAAAACCTATTTTCATTGCTTATACTCCTTCCAACTGAAATTCAAATTATGAGATTACCCTATTTCGAAAAGGAGAAATCAAGCCTTTTTAAATTACGAATTATCCTTATTCGATTTAAGTGAGCAAATCATTTAAACTGATATCATTTAATCTTAATTACCATCGAATCATATAATTATTGGAAATCGACAAATCTCAAACGGCAGATTTTCAAGTTTTCCAGTCCCTAACCTGATCAAAATTTGAGGTGTCGGATAACTGAAAAAATTAGAAAATGAAAAAAGGTGATCTAAAGAGATCACCTTTTAAAAAACAGGGACAAAAAAAGTTTAAAGAATTCCTTCATCAGCAAAGGAAAAATAATCGCCATCGGGGGTAAGTATCAAATGATCTAATAGTTTTATATCTAAAAGGTTCCCTGCATCTTTAATTTTTTGAGTCAGGCATTTATCCGCTTCACTAGGTTTTAGATTTCCTGATGGATGGTTATGCACTAAAATTACCGCGGTAGTTAGGGTTTTAAGGATCACTGCAAACAAGATGCGAACATCAACCAGTGTTCCGGTAATTCCTCCGTTGGACACTTCAAAAATCCCTTTCACCCTATTAGAATTGTTTAAAAGCAACACCTTAAAACATTCCTGCAAGC
>CAWFKK010000001.1:0-22890 GCA_963816375.1 uncultured Flavobacteriaceae bacterium | reverse complement strand
AATTTTTCCATGATCTTCTGAATTAATTTCCAGTTAAATTACAATCATAAGCGTAGAAAATTCATGAGAATTATCATGTTAAGTATCTTTAATACAGATGATTATGTGAATATTATTTGAATTTTCGGAACTTTATTTTAAGCTGATGGATATCATTTTTTTTAAGGGATCTTCGGCTTAATTTTAAGGATGATAATTGTTTAAAAATTTAGGAAGATGAACGATTTTAGAAAAAGGCCGAAAGGAAAATATATCCAAAACGCCAACTGGAGTGAACTCTATGTGTTAACCGAACATTGGAAATCTGATCTTAACTTTTATAAAGATGATCTACGATTTTTAAAATTTTTAATCAATAAATATTTTATCTGGTTAACTATAGAAGAGAACGTAAAAGAAGTAAAGAGTATTGAGAAAAGTCTGCATGACACCGAGGTAATTTGTAATAATCTTATAGAAAAAGTGAAGAAACATCTTATTCAACTTGGAGATCTTTCAGAAAATACCAATTTAGAATCTGCCCGTATCTTTAGAATAGAACATGAACATCTGGAAGATGAAATTTCAGAGTTTGTAAAATCTTTCAGAATTAATAGAAAGAAAGTCTTCAAGATAACAGAACACATTGTAGATAGCGAAAAGCTGGAAGGATATTTAGAAGGTTGAGCTTAAAATTTAAATCTTTCCGGCTTATAATTATAATTTAGAAATCATGAAAAAGATAATAGCCGGATTAATATTCATAATGTTAATTTCCTGTACTTCTACCAGATTGGTAGATAGGTGGAGAAATCCTGAGGCTAATGAATTTAAGCCTCAAAAAATAATGATCTTGGGAATTACCCAAAATTTAACTGCTAGAAAGATATTTGAAGAAGACCTTAAAACTGAATTTTTAAATAGGAATATAGATGCCGCAGAAAGTACTATGGTTCTAGGAGACGATTTTACCCAATCTATGAAGTCTGAAGCTGAAATAGAGGCACTAAATGCAAAATTGATTTCTAAAGGATTTGATGCCTTGGTGGTAACTGTAGTTAAAGGTGTAGACGAAATTCATTCTTTTCAACCAGAAAATCACTGGCCGCAATTTGGTAGGTATTATTATAGGTTTCAGGATATTTATTATAATCCGGGATATTATAATGATTATAAGGTCTACCGTGTAGAAACCTCTGTTTACAACATTAGGGAGACAAATGGTAAATCTCTTGTTTGGGTTGGGGATTTTGAAATAGTAGATCCACAGAAAATTCGAACTAGTGTTACAGATTATGTGAAAGCCATTACTAATAGATTGGAACAGGATGATATTATTCCTAAGATAAATTGATGACAGATTTAATCAAAATCTTTCTCTGGAGATTTTGATTTTCTCCTTGTTAAAACTTAGAACTATTATGAAGTTTTTTAATAGAGGACTTGTTGTTATTTTTCAAGATCTCTTTTCTAGCGATTTTTTCCATGATTAGCCTGGCTTTTAAGTAGCTTATTGTAGACTCTGCGCCTTGATTTAAATTAACATTCTCTTTTTCTAAACCATCATTACATCCTCCAGTTACAGGATTATATATAATTTCTTGAAGATGATTTTTGCCTAAGAACCAATTAAAAGCTGGACTTATCAGTTTTTTATATTTTTGTAAAGGAAAAGTCTCATAAAAGATATCCAAAGTTTGAAGGGTATTTGTGACATCTATTGGTTGTTCCCCATGATCTGATTTTTGAAAATCCTTATGCATCCAATTCTTATTGGAAATCATTTTAAAATAAGTGTCGCTAAAGGTTTTAGAGATTAAGAAGTCTAAAGATTCTATGGCAACATTTTTATATTCAACTTTTCCTGTGGTAAGATAGGCGTAAAGCATAGCTTCTGGAAGTACGCTATTTGCATAGGTTAGATTCTCTTCAAACCATTCCCAGTCTTTTTCTCTATTAATATCATACCTGGTAATAAGCTTTTGTGCCAGACTTTCAATTTGAATTGCCAAGGACTCTAAATTTTGGGTTAAATTATAAGAATACAATCCTCTTATAATAAAACTTATAGCTCGTGGAGACATGATGCCATTAATCCAATTATTACATTTAATTAAAACAGTTTCGGCTCTTTTACTAAGGTTATTGGGAAGTATTTGATTTTTAGAAATCACAAAACCTAAAGCCCAAACAGCTCTCGCATTGGAATCTTCTAAGTTTACATTTGTATTTTTAATATGTACTTGGCCATACTTATCTATATAATTATCAAAACTTCCATCGTTTTTTTGACAGTATTCTATAAAGCTAAGGTATTTCTCTATGTAAGGTAGCACCTCAAGATCCTTATAAATTTCAAAATATTCACACATAAAGATCAAAGCCCGGGCATTATCGTCTAAAGTATAGCCAGAATCTAAATCTGGAATGGATATTTTAGCAAATTGAATAATTCCAAAATCCTTCGTCAACTCTTTTATATGATCTAATTTTAAAGGTGGTAAGTCATATTTTAAACTTGTGGTGTGGTTTATAATTTCTGCATATGCTAAAACATGTTTTATAGCCACATTTTCCCAAATAGAAGATCTGGTTTTTTGAAAAGCATTTAAACTCATCGCTTTTCTTTTAACATCATCCCTTAAAAGGTCTATGGTTGCCGTTGCTAAGTTTTTTGAGTCTCCAATATTTATTAGAACCCCCAGCTCTGGAGTTAAAATTTCCTGGGTATGCAAAATGGAAGTGGCTACAATTGGGCATGCGCAGCTCATAGCATAAGAAAAAGTGCCGCTTACCGCTTGATTAGGATCTTTTGATGTGAATAAATAAATATCTGTAGCCTGTAGTAACTTTATAAGATCCTGGAGTTCTAAATATTGATCTATAAAATTCACATGATTTTCTAGATGTAGTTCTTTTACAGACTTCATCAAAAATTCGCGATAAGAATCTTTTCCTTCAACGATATTATTAGGGTGTGTTTTTCCAATAATTAGGTAAAGCACATTAGGAAAATCTTTTATGATCTCTGGCAGGGCGTAAATTGCAGTTTCTATGCTTTTTCCTTCACCTAATAATCCAAAAGTAGAGAGCACGAACCTGTCTTGTACCCCGAATATAGTTTTTAATTGTTCTTTATCTATCCATTTATTAAGATGGGTGCCATGATTTATAATTTTGATTTTATCAGAGGGAATTTGAAAAACTTCGTTAAGTAGTAAAGATGATTTTTTTGTCATTACAGTAATTAAAGAGGCTTTGTTTCCAATTTTTTGAACAATACTTTTCATTTTTTCTGATGGCTTAGGAAGCACCGTATGAAAAGTGAAGACCATTGGTTTTTTTATAAGTTTTATAAAATGAAGGAGGTTTTCTCCAAACTCCCCTCCATATAAGCCAAATTCATGCTGAATGTGAATAAGATCTAATAATGGGTCTTGATTGATATTTTTGGCTACAAACTCATAATCCTCACGAATATTTACATTTATAGAAAACTCTGTCTCAGAATTAAGAGCATTAGAATTTAAAAGTTCACATCTCAAACATTCAAAACTATTGCTGAACATTGAAGTTATACCATTAATAAGATCGGTTGTGTAGGTGGCAATTCCACATTCTCTTGGAGGAAAACTAGAAATAAATAATATTCGAGACTTTTTACTTTTCTTGTTCATGATTAATTCGTTTTTAATTCTTCTAATAAGGCAGAAAGTTTTACAGATGCAACGGCGATTCTGCTATCTGCAGCGCCATAATAAATATATAGATCATCATCAAATAAGGCTGTACCACTAGGAAATACAACATTTCTCACCACTCCGTTTTTTTCCCAGGGTAATGTGGGTTCAAATAATGGTTTTTTTAAATGAGCGATCACTTTACGTGGGTCTTCCAAATCTAATAATGCTGCTGCTGCATGATAAATTAGTCCGTCTTCGGTACTTTGTGCAGCATGATAGATTAAAAGCCAGCCATCTGGTGTTTCTATCGGGGGGCAACCTGCTCCTATGTGACTTCTTTCATAATGATAAGAAGGTGTTATTACAATATAATCTTTGAGATTATAGATATAATTTTCCCAGAAAGCCCCATTTAGTTCTCCCGGATCATTAAAAAATACAATTTGGATAGAAGGGAATAATCTATGTAAGAAAGCAAACTTTCCATCTATCTTCTTAGGAAAGAAAACCAAATTTTTATCCCATACATATAAGTCAGTTTTCATTACATTGGTTAAGTTGAACTTGTCAAATAGATCATAGAATAAAAAATGCTTATCGCTTATCTTTTCCAGATTACATCTCATTAATTCGGCATATTTTTGATAAGTGAATTTTGGTGTTATTATTCCTTGTCTCTCAAATTTTTGAAGATCTTTAGAAGTAGCGTAAGCTCCAAAAACATTCACCCCATCATAAGCCGAATACGTTAAATAATACACATTATCTATTTTGGTAATTCTTGGGTCTTCGGTGCCTTTAGATTCTTCGCTGGTTTCTGGGGAAAAGATTGGAGTAGTTCTTCTTTCAACCACCTCTATAGGACCGTTTAGTTTACAGTATCCTATACTCGAGAAATTACCTTCTCTTACTGCTCTATAAAAAAGATGAACAAATTGACCTTCTCTAATGGCTGCCGGATTAAAAACACCCTCATTCTCAAAACTGTTCGAAGTTTTTTCTAAAATAACTCCGTGTTTAGTAACAAATGGATACATAGATTTACTGTTTAAATTCTTATCAAAAGCTGAATAAGAATTAAAATGTTATTTATTGGAAATTGAATTTATAGGGAAAACACTTTTCCGACAGAGGAAATACATGCAATATTATGGAGGGGAATTTTAACCTTTCTAATTTAAAGAAAAGTTGTAACGCTATTCTAAAGATAATTTAATCATTATTTTTCTTTAGGGTTTCTTTTTAGTGTTAATATTATTGATGCAATTTTTATAACATTCAGAAGACATAATACCCTTTTGGTGTAGGTGAGTCATCATGTTTTTTGTCATTATACTGTCATCCATAATTTGTTGCATCATATGTTGCATTTTCCCGCTATTTCTACCCATCATTTGCATCTCCTCATGGCTCATAGTTTTGCTATTCATCCACATATTCTGTCTCATCATCGTCATAGCTGTGTCATTATTATGCATTTCTTCCATAAATTTTGTTAGCAGTTCCGGATCATTAGCTATTTCTTTGAAAATTTCCTTTCTGTTTGCTTCATCTTTCAACATTAATCTTGGATTTTGATTTGCATCACAAGCACTAAAGAGTAAGATGAATAGAATACCTATTACTTTAAATATTGAATTCATGATCTAATTATTTTAAATGTCTTTTAAAGTTAGCGCAGATAAAGTTCAATAGAAATGACAAATGTCATGTTTAAAAAGTCTGTTAGCTATTATTTTTGAGAAGTGTTAATTTAAAAACAAGAGTGATGAAATTCAATATTCAGTTTGTAAAAATGCAGGATAGCGGTGCTATGTCTGAACATGTAATTAATAAACTAAATAAATTGAGAGATAAGTATGACCAAATTATTGGTGCCAATGTTTTCTTTAAATATGAAAATAATTCGGATAAAAATGGGAAGATATGTGAGATTGATCTAAGCGTACCTGGGGCCTAACATTTTTGCTTCCTCAAATAAAACCAATTATGAAATGGCGGTAAAAGAAACCATTCAGGAGCTGGAAATACAATTGAAAAAAAGGAAAGCAAGCATTAAAGCCCATTTATAAGGGTACTATTTTAAATTGAAAAGATGAAAAAAATTTTAGTAGCTGTAGATTTTTCAGATTATTCTGAATATGCTCTTGAAGTTGCCGCCATTATTGCGAAACAGCATCAAGCAGAGATTATTTGTTTACATATGATTGGACTTTCTGAAGCCGTTATAAATAGATCTCCAAATAAAGAGATGTATGAAGGTATTGAGTATATGAAACTTATTAAAAGAAAGTTTAACCAGTTTCTAGACAAAGATTTCTTAGAGGGCTTAGAGGTTACAGATACTATTGAAAACTATAAGAATTTTAGTGAATTTTGTGTAATAGCAGAAAATTTAAAGGTAGACCTCATTGTTATGGGATCTCATGGAAGCAGCGGTTTTAGCGAGCTTTATATAGGTTCTAATACAGAGAAAGTGGTTAGATTTTCCAACATTCCTGTTCTGGTGATCAAGAATAGAATGGAAGATTTTAAAATTGAAAAAGCCGTTTTTGCCTGTAATTTTGCGCTGGAAAATAAATCGGCATATTACAAGGCCATGAAATTTTTCCAATCTTTCGGAGCTCAGGTTCAGTTGCTATACATCAACACTCCAGATAAGAAGTTTAAATCTTCTGCGGAAATGGAACAAACGCTAAGAGAATTCTTGATTAGTACCGCTCCCGAAAATTTAGATTATCTTGAGGAAGTGGCATATTATTCTGATTATACTGTAGAAGAAGGTATTTTTAATTATAGCAATAAAATAGATGCAGATATTATTGCCATTCCTACGCATGGTAGAAAGGGAATCATGCATTTCTTTGTGGGAAGTGTTGGAGAAGATATGGTAAATCATTCTGAAATTCCTGTAATTACTTTTAAGATCTAAATTCTTTTAGTAATTATGAATTTTAAAATCCTTTGGTATTCTTATACTGAAGGATTTTTTTTTAGAATATCACTTCTTTAAATTCCCAAACCTTAAAGATGAAAAGGATAAGGAATGCTACAGTTACCAAAAATTCCATCACACTGGAAGCAATCAACCCAAGAAAAGAACCATAAGCAGCTCTTAAAGCCGATTTGGAATTGCTTTTATTTAAAATTTCTCCTATAAATGCTCCAATAAAAGGACCTATCAATATTCCGAAGGGGATAGGAGCAATTAAGCCAACTACTAAACCAATGGTTGCTCCAATCATTCCGGCTCTACTACCACCAAATCTTTTAGTTCCCATAGCCGGCACAACAAGATTGAGCACAAAAATTAGAATCGCAACAATTAGGGTGATTCCTAAAAACCAATAATTCATAGGAACAGAAGGGGCAAGGTAAAAGACTAAAAGTCCAACCCAGCTCACCGGAACTCCTGGAAGTACAGGAAGAAAACTTCCTAAAATTCCAATTATCAATAAAAATCCTGCCAGTAAGGTTAAGAATATATCCATGGTTTTTTTGTTGTCTTCAGCTAAAATATCAAATAAAAATCTAATTTTAAACTAATTTATTAGTTGTAACTAAATATTTAGTTTATATTAGCTAAATGTTATTTCAAAAAAAGTAATTATTCAATAATAACCAATGAAACAATTAACCAAGGCTGAAGAAGAGATCATGCAAATCTTATGGCAATTAGAAGAAGCTAATGTTGCTGCTGTAATAGAAAGTATACCTGAGCCTAAACCGGCTTATAATACGGTTTCCACCATTATAAGGATCTTGGAAAGCAAAAATTTTGTAGCTCATAAAAAAGTAGGGAAGGGGTATAATTACTTTCCATTGGTAGATAAAGAGACTTATTCCAACCAAAGTATGAATAAGCTAATGGATAATTACTTTAATGGTTCTTTTAAAAGTATGGTGTCATTTTTTATGAAAAAGAATGATCTGGATACTAAAGAATTGGAAGCTATTTTAAAGGAGATCAACAAAAAAGATTCGTAAGATGCTAGCTATTATTTTAAATATTATATTCTTTCAATTGTTGTTCTTACTGGTGTATGAGCTCTTATTGAAAAAAGAAACCTTCTTTAATTATAATAGATGGTATCTTTTAATTACTCCTATAATAGCTTTAACGTTGCCATTTTTGAATATAGCTGCGTTGAATGAATTGGTACCGCAAGAATCTGCAGCAGTTATAAATAGTTTTTGGCTTCCAGAGATAGTTATTGGGGGAAGTCCACAAGCAGTAGAAACATTGCCCGAAGTAAATCTGTCTTCCCGATCTACTACTATAAATTGGTGGATGTTGGCTTATGCCCTTGGAGCTATGCTTAGTTTAGGAATCGTTTTTAAGAAATACCTAAATCTAAAGAAGTTGTTCAATTTCAACTTAATCTTTAAAGCTGATACTTATAAAATTATTGAAGTTCCATCTTCCAACCTGGCTTGTACTTTTTACAAAACCATTTTTTTAGGCGATCAATTATCTGCTACAGAAAAACCTCAAATTTTAGCACATGAATTAGTGCATGTAAAAGAAAAGCACAGCTTAGATCTTATATTCTTTGAAGTTTTTAAGATCTTATTCTGGTTCAATCCGCTTATCTATATCTATCAGAATAGAATTGCCACTTTGCATGAATTTATAGCAGATGCTAAGGTGGTAAAGACCACGAATAAAGGCAGTTATTATGAACAGTTATTAAATAGCGCCTTTAATACCCAAAATATTTCATTCATCAATCAATTTTTCAATCATTCATTAATCAAAAAACGAATAGTTATGTTACAAAAATCAAGATCAAAAACCATCGCAAAATTCAAGTATTTAATGGTATTGCCATTAATGTTTATCATGCTAACTTATGTTTCTTGTTCAACTAAAGAAGAAAGTTCAGCAGAAACTAATGATGTTTCAATCTCAGCACAATTGGAGAATTTAACCCAATCGGTTCAAGCAAAAGGCGAACTTTCAGATGAAGAGATGATAAAATTCAATGAATTAGTTGCTATCACACTCAAAAATTCTAATGAATTAAATAATAAGTCTGCATTAAATACTTCCGATGTTCCTTTTGCACTTATAGATCAGGTTCCTTTATTTCCTGGTTGTGAAGACTTATCTTCTAATGAAGAGCAAAAGAAATGCATGTCTTCTAAAATTCAGGAACATATCATGAAAAACTTTAATTCTGAAGTTGGTAAAGGCTTAACCGGCGTTAACAGAGTTATTGTTCAATTTAAAATAGACAAAGAAGGGAAAATCGCAGATGTTAAAGCAAGAGCTGCTTCTCCGGAACTGGAGAAAGAAGGGATTCGTGTTGTAGAAAGTTTACCTCAAATGACTCCGGGAAAACAAAATGGAAGAGATGTAAATGTTATGTATTCACTTCCTATAGTATTTCAAGCTAAATAAGAATAATTTTTATCATTTTGATATTGTTAATTAGTAAAGCCGAAGTTCAAACTTCGGCTTTGGTTATTTGCGATAGTTTATAGGCTTTAGGTAATTATTAATCTTTCAATGAAGATAGCTTACTCGAAAAAAGAAAAATTTACTTGGGGAGAAGGAGGTAGAATAGGTTTTATAGATAAGTTAAAACCCACCAGTTAAATCGCTTAAAGATTGTCTGGATTTCCTTATTTTTGAATATTCTTAAAAATAGAAAATCTACCGAATGAGAAAAACTTTACTCTTGATCATTTTAGTGGTACTGGCTAGCTGTAATAATTTTGAGACCAAAAAGATCTCTTCTGAAGAAGTACTGGATCAGGAAACCAAAAGCCTAAATTGGAAAGAGGTAGATGAATATCCTGCGTTTGAGAATTGCAAGAATCTTACCGAGCTGGCGCAGGCAAAAAACTGTTTTGAGTCTACAGTTGCAAATTCTATTTATGCCTATTTAGAAAAGCAACAGCCTATAGTAACTGAAGCTATAGATGATACGGTTTTTTTATATTTAGAGATCTCTAAAAATGGAAAGCCTACCATAGACTCAATTTCTGTAGATACTACCGTTACCAATCAGTTGCCGGAATTAAGACTATGGTTGGAGCAGAGTGTAGATTCTTTACCAAAGATCTATCCGGCGAGTAAGCGAGGAATCCCAGTTTCCAGTGTTTTTAAAATGCCTATTGTTGTTAAAGCTGAATAGATTTTCAATAAACAATAATCAATAAGCAATTTCCAATAAACAATTATCTTTAAGGAGTTTGTAGTTTATATTAGAGTTGCCTCATGCTGAACTCGTTTCAGCATCACTTCCGGAATTTATAATTTCTGAATTAATTCCTATTGCTATTGGAATGACGTGATGTTTATTTTGAATTTTTGACACTTTCTAAGCGTAAATTTATTTTTTAAAAGTCCTTCCTTTCCATTCAAATCCGGAGAATAAAGACCTGATCGCGATATAACTAGTGAAAAACGGATAAAGTAAGCTAATCCAGATATAATGTTTTAAAACCTCGTTTTTCTTAAAAAAGTTACTCCACTTAAAGATCAATAGAAGATCCATATAGAACTTAACAAGTAAACTTATTAATAGAGCTGTATAAGAAAGTAAGTCTATAATGCTTAATAAGATTGCCATAGCAAGAAAAAAGTTCATTAAGAGTACTGTAATTCCTGTAAACTTGGCAAAACTGCTTGTGTAAGAAGATGATTTTGATGCCCATCTTAGTCGTTGAGAAACTCAAAGATTATAAATTTTGTTGATGAGTGGTTAAAACTTCTACTTCGTGAGATTTTAGGTAGGCAATAGGAAAGTTTTTTTCTTTAAATTTCTGAAGCAGAAAAACATCATCTCCACTAGAAATATGATCATTTCCTTGAAAACCTTCAGCATCTAGAAATGCGGCTTTATTATAACAAAGATTCGCGCCGTTACACATAAATGCATTTTTAATTCCAAAGGCTCCGGCACCCGCAGCCTGCAAGCTCATAAAATCAAGTTCTTCAAACTTTGCTAATAACGTTTTAGAATTTGATTCTAAAAATCCAACCGGCCCGGCTATTAATTTTGATTTAGATGCTAATATTTTCTCGTTAAAGACTTGCAGCCAAAAAAGAGGAACTTCACAATCTGCATCTGTGGTGATAATATGTTCATACTTCGACTTGTTAATGGCTGTAAGGATTGCATCTTTTTTAGGGGAATTAGATTTCCTGTTATTTTCTAAAATTTGAATTTGAAGTTCCGGATGATTTAATTGAAATTCTTTACAGATCTCTACAGAGTTGTCTTCAGATTCATCATTAACAAGTAATATTTCAAATAGATCTGTAGGATATTTTAAGGCTGAAAGCGAATATAATAGTGTAGGTAAATTGTTCGATTCATTTCTAAAAGGAATGATCACCGAAAATTGAATTTTAGGAGGGAGTTGTTGTAGTTGGAATAGAGGTAGCCTGTTCCAACCCAAAATAAGATACCAGATCAAAATCAGATATAGTACTGAGATCAATATTAAAATCGTTGTCATGTAGGGATGTTTAAAGCTACCGTATTGGTTCTCTTACCTGAACTGAATTGTGTAGCTTTGTAAGACAGTGCGAATTTAAATAAAATTACGTTTTGACTGCGTAAAAACTTATAATTAAGGCTATTGAAATCTGAACGAATTATTTTAGGCATAGATCCGGGAACCACCATTATGGGTTTTGGACTCATAAAAGTGGAAAATAAGAAGATGTCTTTTTTGCAATTGAATGAGCTGCTGCTTCAAAAATATAATGATCCTTATGTAAAGTTGAAGCTGATCTTTGAGCGAACTATCGAACTTATAGATACTTTTCACCCAGATGAAATTGCCATTGAAGCACCCTTTTTCGGGAAGAATGTACAATCTATGCTGAAATTGGGAAGAGCACAGGGTGTAGCTATGGCTGCCGGACTTTCAAGAGAAATTCCTATTACGGAATATCTTCCAAAAAAGATAAAAATGGCTATTACCGGAAACGGGAATGCGAGTAAAGAACAGGTGGCAAGAATGCTTCAAAGTCTTTTAGGCTTAAAAGAATTGCCAAAAAATCTGGATTCTACAGATGGATTGGCCGCTGCGGTTTGCCATTTCTATAATTCAGATAGGGTAGAAATAGGAAAAAGTTACACCGGTTGGGATGCGTATGTAAAGCAAAATCCAAGGAAGCTCAATAAACAATGACCAATAAACAATTAACAATGATCTTTAAGCAGTGGGTAAATAGTAATTAATAAAAAGCAATTATAAATGGGTGAAGTAAATAATCCTCTTTCAAAGAAATCTTATGATTTTGCTTTGGTTATTATTAAACTGTATAAGGATCTAACTTTAGAAAAGAAAGAATATATACTTAGTAAGCAATTGTTGAGGTGTGGGACTTCTATTGGAGCAAATGTTGCAGAAGCTAATGGGGCTATCTCCACAGCAGATTTTTCTGCAAAAATATCTATAGCTTATAAAGAAAGTTTGGAAACAAAATATTGGCTCTCTCTTTTAAAAGATTCGGATTATCTGGACAAAGATCATTTTGAAGAGCTTTATGCAAAAGGAGATGAGCTTTCAAAAATATTATTTTCTATTTTAAAAACCACGAGAATCAAAAATTGATTATTGTTAATTGTTAACTGAAAAAATGTCTTCAATCTATATTCATATTCCATTTTGCAAACAAGCATGCCATTATTGCGATTTTCATTTTTCTACTTCTGTTAAGAAAAAAGGAGAATTGGTAAGTTTGATCTGTAAAGAGATCTTATTCGAAAAGATGAACTTGCTCAGGACTTGGTGCAAACCATATATTTTGGCGGTGGAACTCCTTCTTTACTATCGGAAGATGAATTAAAGGAAATATTCAAAACGATATATGACAATTTTGAGATCTCCGAAACTGTAGAAATTACCCTCGAGGCTAATCCGGATGATCTTTCCGAAGATAAATTGAAGATTTTTAAGGCAGCAGGTATCAATAGATTGAGTATAGGAGTGCAATCTTTTTTTGAAGAAGATCTGCAACTTGATGAATCGGGCGCATAATGCTGAAGAAGCCTTAGGCTCTATAAAATTAGCTAAGAAATATTTTGATAATATTTCCATCGATCTTATTTATGGAATTCCGGAAATGACAAATGAGCGGTGGGAGAAGAATATCGAGATAGCTTTAGAACTCGAACTACCGCATTTCTCTTGTTATGCGTTAACGGTAGAACCCAATACGGCACTAAAGAAATTTATAGACAAGGGAAAGATTAAACCGGTAGATGATGAGGTGGCAAGTGCACATTTTGATATCCTAATCACAAAATTAAAGCAAGCCGGATTTATACATTATGAATTCTCAAATTTTGGGAAAATTGGATATTTCTCACAAAACAATACCGCTTACTGGATGGGGAAATCTTATTTAGGAGTTGGCCCCTCTGCTCATTCTTATAATGGAAAACAAAGAAAATGGAATGTGAGTAATAATTCACTTTACATCAATGCCTTAAAAATTGATAAAATCCCTTCTCAGCAGGAAGAACTTTCAACTGCCGATAGGTATAATGAGTATGTAATGACGCGTTTAAGAACCATGTGGGGAATTTCTCTGAAAGAGGTAACACAAAGTTTTGGAGACAATTATTTGAACTACTTATTAGATCAGGCAAAACTAAATCTTGAAGAAGGCCTTTTAATCTTAGAAGAGGATACTATAAAAGTTACCGCGAAAGGAAAATTTTTAAGTGATGGTATTTCCAGTGATTTGTTTTATTTAGAGGAGAATTAAATAGTTAAGACGTCACCTGTCCGATCTATCGGAATTTTCAGGGTCTAACCATAAAGAGATGAAAGATTTTGAAGTAATATGAGAACTTAAGTTGAAGTTCAGCATGACGAAACAGATCTCTTGAGAATTTGGCATAATCCGTAGATAACATAAAATGCGTCACCCTGAACTTGTTTCAGGGTCTAATTGCAGTTGATAAATCTTTATATAAATGAAAAAGAGTTACATCTACATATTAACCAATGTTACAAACAGTGTACTTTATATAGGTGTTACTTCAGATTTGATTAAAAGAATAACAGAGCATAAAAATGCCGTAGGTTCAATTTTTACCAAGAAGTATAATTTGAAATATTTAATATATTTCGAAGAATTTTCAAATATAGATCAAGCTATACAAAGAGAAAAACAATTAAAGAATTGGCGTAAAGATTGGAAATGGAACCTTATCAAAGAAATGAATCCAGAGTTAAATGATTTGTATAAGGAACTTAAATTATAGTATTTACTAAGTTAGAGATGCTGAAACAAGTTCAGCATGACGAAATATAAGAAATACATAACCCTTAACTTTATTCAGGGTCTAATTATTTGTAATAATAACCGCAGGTTAAAAATAAATGAAAACAAGCATACAGCATAACGGTAGAACTTTTAATGTAGACCTATCTAAACCCTTAGATATTTCGTATGAGCATTCGGGGGGACGATAAAAATCCCATTGCCTGGTATTTAAATCCTCCAAAGATACAACCTGTAGTAGATGGAGATTTTGTGGGGAAAGTTTCTCAGGGTTCTTCTACCAATTTTAATAATATTCAGTTTAATCCTCATGGGCATGGAACGCATACCGAATGTGTGGGTCATATCACCAGAGAGTTTTATAGCATTAATGATACTTTAAAAACCTTCTTTTTTACTTCCAGATTGATCTCTGTAGAACCAATTCTTATTGAGGGTGATCAGGTAATTACGTTAGAACAAATTGAAAGGCATTTAAAAAAGGGAGAAGTGGAAGCAATTGTTATTAGAACATTGCCAAATTACATCGAGAAACGCACCAAAAAATATTCGCATACCAATTGGCCTTATTTAGCTGAAGCTGCCGCAAAATACCTTAGGGAGTGCGGAGTGAAGCATTTATTGATAGACTTGCCTTCTGTAGATAAAGAAAAAGACGAAGGAAAGCTTTTGGCTCATAAAGCTTTTTGGGACTGTCCTAAAAATACTCGTTTTGATGCTACAATTACAGAACTCATCTATGTGCCTAATAAGATTGAAGACGGAGACTTTCTACTGAATCTTCAAATCGCATCTTTTGAAAATGATGCAACACCAAGTAAGCCGGTGTTGTATAAGTTGGAGTAAACTAAAGGTATAGAGGTATAACTTGTTTTCCCAATTCTCGTCACCCTGTTCCGATAGCTATCGGAATTATTTGGGGTCTAAGGAAGAGAAGAAGATGCTGAAACAAGTTCAGCATGACGTATGTGTAATATGAAAAAGGATTCATATTTCCGCACTTAGGAGAAATAGGTAAATAAAAAAAGCCACTTCAATTAAGAAGCGGCTTTTATATTTTATCTCTGAAGATCACTTCAGAAAGAAAAACTATCCAAGAGCAACTCTTTCAAAAGCAACAATTTCAAGATCGCTATCTACAGACTTAACGTATGCAGAAACGCTTAATTTATTGTCTTTAATGAAATCTTGATTTACAAGAGTGTTGTCTTTAAAGAAACGTTTTATCTTACCTTTAGCGATATTGTCTAACATTTCTTCTGGTTTTCCTTCTTCTCTTAATTGATCTTTTGCAATTTCAATTTCTTTATCAATGATAGTTTGATCTACACCATCTTCATTTAAAGCAACCGGATTCATTGCAGCAGCTTGCATAGAAACGTTTTTAGCAGCTTCTTCAGCGCCATCAACATTTTTAGAAAGTCCTGTTAGAACAGCAATTTTATTACCAGCATGAATGTAAGAACCAACAAAAGGAGCTTCCATAGTACGGTAATCTCCAATTTCAATTTTCTCTCCAATTACACCAGTTTGCTCAGTTAATTTATCCTGAACAGAAAGACCTTTGTAGTCTGCAGCCAATAATTCTTCTTTAGAAGAAGTGTTGATAGCAAGTTCTGCAAGATCTGTAGCCAATTGTACGAAAGAATCGTTTTTAGCAACGAAATCTGTTTCACAGTTAAGAGAAACAATAACTCCTTTAGTATTGTTGTCATTAACTTTTGCAATTACAGCTCCTTCAGATGAATCTCTGTCGGCTCTGTTTGCAGCAACTTTTTGACCTTTCTTACGAAGGATCTCTACAGCTGAGTCAAAATCTCCATCAGCTTCTACTAATGCTTTTTTACAATCCATCATACCGGCACCGGTAGATTGTCTTAATTTATTTACTTCTGCGGCGGTTATCTTTGCCATGATGTTTAGAATTTTTGGTTTTTAATGAATGAGTCGCTTAGTCAATTTCAAAAGAAAGAACTAAACGACTCATAAAACTTATCAAAAAAATTATGTTATTCTTCTTCGTCGTTTGACTTAGCTTTCTCTAAAGTCTCATGTTTAGACTCTAGTTTAACATCTTTTTTAGCCTCTTTCATAGCTTTTTTATCTTCAGCATCTTTAGAAGGAACTTCTACGTCTGCGTCTTTAGATTTTTTAGCTTTAGGAGCTGCTTTTGTAGTTTTAGATTCTTTGCTGTCGTCTTTATCTTCTTTAGTTGATTTTCTTTCAGAAAGACCTTCAACTATAGATTCAGACATGTAAGAAACCACTTTAGCAATAGATTTAGATGCATCATCGTTAGATGGGATCACATATTCTACTTCACGTGGGTCAGAGTTAGTATCAACCATCGCAAAAATTGGAATGTTTAATTTCTGAGCTTCTTTAATAGCAATGTGTTCACGAGTTGTATCTACAACAAATAATGCTGCCGGTAGACGGCTCATTTCTGAAATAGATCCTAAGTTTTTTTCCAACTTAGCTCTTAAACGGTCTACTTGTAAACGCTCTTTCTTAGAAAGCGTGTTGAAGGTACCGTCTTTTTTCATTCTATCAATAGAAGCCATTTTTTTAACGGCTTTACGAATGGTGATAAAGTTGGTAAGCATTCCACCAGGCCATCTTTCTGTAATGTATGGCATGTTGGCTTTAACTGCTTGCTCTGCAACAATTTCTTTAGCTTGTTTCTTGGTAGCTACAAAAAGTATTTTTCTACCACTAGCTGCGATTTTTTTAAGAGCCTCTCCGGCTTCTTGCATTTTTGCAGCACTTTTATATAGGTTGATGATGTGAATCCCGTTACGCTCCATATAGATATATGGGGCCATGTTTGGGTTCCATCTTCTTGTAAGGTGACCAAAGTGGACACCTGCATCAAGTAATTCTTTTACTTCTACTTTGTTTGCCATTTTTGTAATAGTTTACGTTCTGTTGAGATAGCAACAATCAAGTGGCGATTTGTTTAATCTGGCCTTGACCGTTTAGATGCTAAACTAACTTCCGATGGCGTGTCGGAATAACAACAAAAATCTTATTAAATATTAAATGAACTTTCTGGGCAATGCCCAATATATTAACGTTTAGAGAACTGAAATTTCTTACGAGCTTTCTTCTGACCGAATTTCTTACGTTCTACCATTCTTGGATCTCTAGTCATTAAACCTTCTGGCTTTAATACCGCACGGTTCTCTGCATCCAATTCTACCATTGCTCTAGAAAGTGCAAGACGAATAGCTTCTGCTTGTCCTGTAATTCCACCACCGTAAACGTTCACTTTAATGTCAAAGTTCTCTTCGTTTCCAGTCATGTTAAGAGGTTGCATTACTTTAAAAAGTAATGGTCCGGTAGTAAAGTAATCTTTAAGATCCTTTTTGTTAACAGTAATGTTGCCTTTTCCTGTACCAACATATACTCTTGCAACAGCCGTTTTTCTACGACCAATTTTGTGAATAACCTCCATTACTTAATTTCGTTTAAGTTAATAGTTTTAGGTTTTTGAGCAGTTTGATCATGTTCTGATCCAACGTAAACCTTTAAATTACGGAAGATAGCTGCACCTAATTTGTTCTTAGGTAGCATTCCTTTTACCGCATTTTCAATAAGTCTCTCAGGACCTTTATTGAATAATTCTGTTGCAGTTAGACTGCGTTGTCCCCCAGGGTAGCCAGTATGGCGAATGTATTCCTTAGAATCCCATTTCTTTCCTGTTAAGTTGATTTTTTCGGCGTTTGTAATAATTACATTGTCACCGCAATCAACGTGTGGGGTGAAGTTAGGTTTGTATTTTCCTCTAAGTAGTTTTGCAACTATTGAAGAAAGACGACCTAAAGTCTGACCATCAGCATCTACGTGTACCCAATCTTTGGTCACGGTAGCCTTGTTGGCCGATACTGTTTTGTAGCTTAATGTGTCCACACTAATTAATTTTACTTGTTATTAAACATTCCATTCCCTGTTCCCGATATTTCTATCGTGAAAACAGGGGTGCAAATGTACAATTATAAATTCATATTGCAAATAGCAGGTTCATTAATTTATTTGCTTTGAATTGTTTGGAAGTCAAAGTGTTTCAAAAAATATCTAACCCGTATAATAAATATTTATGTGAATTTTATACTGAGAGAATATTTTAAAAAGGTAATTGTAAGATATCCCTACTCTTAGAATTGGTTCCGAAAACGTTTAAGTGTGTTAAAAAACCGTTTAACGGTAATTTTTATGTTAATAAAGTCATAAAATTATTTACAATCGCCTTATGTTTGCAGTGTTATAATTTTAAAAAACTGTTTTGCTATGAACAAATTTTTTACAAAAACATTAGGTGTAATCGTTGCTGTAACTCTCTTCTCTTGCGCTGCAGAAGATCAGGATGATTTACAATCTAATACTTTAAAAGCTACCGATCTCTCTACTTCCCTTGTACCTTCAGATCTTGTAGGAGTATGGGATCTTTCTATGATGGAAGCAGATACCCCAGTAGACATTAATAAAGATGGTACTAGTAATAAGAATATCTTATCTGAAACTAATTGTTTTAATGATATGGGCGTTGTGTTTAATGAAGATATGACCTTTACTACCACCAATGCCAGATTAGATTTTAATGGAGGTACAGATAATAATACTTTTACCTGCATGCAGGCAAGAAATGATTTTGGAACCTGGGATGTAGATGGGGATGTACTTATCTTAAATATCAATATTGACGGAATGGTTTATACCGAAAGAAAACAGCTTACAATTACCCCAACAACTTTTGCATTCGCAGTTACCAAGTTTGAATCAGACAAGTATGTGAATGATCCAGGAGACACTTCTGCATCCCCAATCAGAATTCTGTCTTTAGAATACGCTAAGAATTAGCAATTATTTTTACAGCAAGTGTTAATTAGAAAGAGGCTATTATTTAATTATAATAGCCTCTTTCATTTTTATTAGTGAGCTTCCAGCCAGTTTTGGCCAACTCCAATTTCTACATCTAAAGGAACATCTAGTTTAAAAGCATTTTCCATTTCTGCCTTGATCATCTTTTTCATTTCTTCCAACTCATCATTGTAAACATCAAATACCAATTCATCATGTACTTGCAATAGCATTTTGGTTTTGTATTTACCTGCTTTCAGTTTTTTATGGATATTGATCATCGCAATCTTAATGATATCTGCAGCACTTCCTTGTATAGGAGCGTTTACGGCGTTTCGCTCTGCAGCTCCCCGAACCACCGCATTTTGAGAATTGATATCTTTTAAATAACGTCTTCTGCCCAAAACGGTTTGTACATATCCGTTCTCTCTGGCAAAGTCTACCTGCTCTTGCATATAATTTCTAAGTTTTGGATAGGTAGCGTAATAAGTATCTATCAATTCCTTAGATTCTGCTCGAGAAAGATCTGTTTGGTTGCTCAATCCAAAAGCTGAAACCCCATATATAATTCCGAAGTTTACTGTTTTTGCATTGCTACGCTGTTCTCTAGTTACTTCTTCTAAAGGCACATTAAAGACTTTTGCAGCGGTAGAAGCGTGAATATCTTCTCCATGTTTAAAAGCTTCCATCATATTTTCTTCTTCGCTTAAGGCGGCAATTATTCGCAATTCAATTTGAGAATAATCCGCAGCAAGCAAAGTATAGTTCTCATCTCTGGCAACAAAAGCTTTTCTTACCTGGCGCCCACGTTCTGTTCTTATTGGGATATTTTGAAGGTTAGGATTGTTAGAACTCAATCTTCCCGTTGCCGCTACCGTTTGCATATAATCTGTATGCACTCTTCCTGTAGTTTTTTCTATCTGATTGGGAAGTGCATCTATATAAGTATTTTTCAACTTTACCAAGCCGCGATAGTCTAAAACACTTTGTACTATTTTGTGCTCGCTTGCCAGATAAGACAACACATCTTCGCTTGTAGAATATTGCCCCGTCTTGGTTTTCTTCGGTTTTTTAACCAGTTCTAATTTTTCAAATAAAATAATTCCAAGCTGCTTTGGAGAGGCAATATTAAATTCTTCTCCTGCTTCAGCATAAATTTGCGTTTCTAGTTTTTGGATATCATTTTCCAATTCATGAGATAACGACTTTAAGAAATCTTCGTCCAATCTAATTCCTTCCAATTCCATATCGGCTAGTACTCTTACCAACGGAATTTCAATTTCATTAAATAATTTATCGGTCTTTGCTTCTTTTAATTCAGGATCAAAATGTTGTTTTAGCTGAAGGGTGATATCTGCATCTTCCACAGCATATTCAGTTTGTTTCTCTAGGGAAACATCGCGCATATTCCCCTGATTCTTGCCTTTTTTACCAATAAGCTCAGTGATTGGCTGCGGAGTATAATTAAGGTAAGTTTCTGCCAAGACATCCATATTATGCCTCATATCTGGATTGATAAGATAATGAGCTATCATAGTGTCGAACAGCGCACCTTTTATATCTATATTGTATTTAGCAAGAACTTTAATGTCATATTTTAAATTCTGACCGATTTTTTCGATCTCCTCATTTTCAAAGAACGGACGAATCATTTCTATTAATTCCTGAGCTTTTTCATCCTCTTCTGGAAATGGTAGATAAAAACCTTTGCCGGCTTCCCAAGAAAAAGCAATTCCCACTAGTTTAGCTTCCAACGGATTTAAACTTGTAGTCTCTGTATCAAAACAAACGCTCTTTTGTTTGCTTAAATTCTTTAGAAAGAGATTGATCGCCATCTCTGACGATAGGCTTTGGTAAACGTGAGAAGTGTCTTTAAGATTTTTTCGGCTCGAGGTAGCTTCAATTTTTTCCGTATCTCCTCCAAACAAAGAAAATTGTCCGGCACCTGCAGTTGGATTTTGAGTAGTATTAGATTTTGAAGCCGAAATAGGAGTAGGGTTAGATTGATCTTCTCCTGAAAACAATTTTATAAACTGATCTTTTAATCTTCTAAATTCTAATTCTTCGAAAAGCGCCTGAACTTTATCTGAATCTGGATGAGAAAGTTCATAATCTTTTGCATCAAATTTTACATCTATATCGGTCATGATCGTAGCAAGTCGCTTGGATAAAATTCCTAACTCAGCATTTTCCTCGATCTTCTCTTTCATTTTTCCTTTTAGCTTATGGGTATTTGCTAAAAGTTCTTCCATGCTTCCAAATTCTTTAATGAATTTTTTAGCAGTTTTTTCTCCAACTCCTGGTAAGCCCCGGAATATTGTCTGAAGCATCCCCCATCATTCCTAAAAAGTCGATGACCTGCTCCGGTCTTTCCACTCCAAATTTTTCTTTTACCTCCGGAATCCCAAGAATTTCGATACCGTTACCCATTCTTGCTGGACGATACATGAAAATATTTTCTGAAACCAATTGAGCAAAATCTTTATCTGGAGTTACCATAAAAGTTTGATATCCTTCCTTTTCCGCTTGTTTTGCTAAAGTTCCAATAACATCATCTGCTTCACAGCCCGGTAGCACCACCACTGGAATATGCATAGCACGAAGAATATCCTGAATGTATGGAATAGCAATTTTTATAGGTTCTGGAGTAGCATCTCTATGAGCTTTATAATCTGCGTAAAGCTCTGTTCTCTCTGCGCTTCCATCTTTATCAAAACAAACTGCCAAGTGATCTGGTTTTTCTCTTCTTATTACATCAAACAAAGAATTAGTAAATCCCATGATGGCTGATGTATCTAATCCTTTTGAATTGATCCTTGGATTTTTTATAAAGGCATAATATCCTCTAAATATCAATGCGTAAGCATCTAAAAGAAATAAGCGTTTTTGGTCTGCCATTTGAATTTTTTATAGTGGTTTTCAAAATTACAAAGTTCTTGAAGAATTACAGAGTTCCTTCAATTTTAAAAACCGGTATTTATATATGTTTAATTTAAAAATTATAAGAACTAGGAATATTCTCATTCTTATTATCTTGATATTTTACATAACTGAAGCCTTTTTGAATACAATGAGATCCAATTTCTCCTTTTTTATTGATGGCGATAAATGCGGCTTGAAAGTTTTGATAAGTATCTGGGTTGGCTTTAATTATTCTATTAATAGCTTCCTCACAAGCTTCTTGTGGCGATTTGCCTTGACGCATCAACTCAACTATTAAAAAACTTCCAACACTTTTCATGATAGCTTCTCCCATTCCTGTAGCTACAGCTCCACCAACTTCATTATCTAAGAATAATCCGGAACCAATAATTGGCGAATCTCCAACCCGACCATTTACTTTATAAGAAAGTCCGGAACTCGTGCAGGCTCCTGCAAGATCACCATTCTTATCTATACATAGCATTCCAATGGTATCATGATTTTCAATATTTATGATGGGTTTGTATTCTTTCTTTTTTAAGCCATTCTTGATATGCTGCTTTAGAACCTTCAGTAAATAATTCTTCTTTTTCAAAGCCTTGTTGCATTGCAAAAAGATCTGCACCTTCTCCCGCCAACATTACATGAGGCGTTTCCTCCATTACTTTTCGCGCTACAGAGGCAGCCTTAGAAGTATGTTTTAAATAAACAACCGCACCGGCATTTCCCGAAGGAGACATAATGCAAGCATCCAATGTTACATTTCCATCTCTGTCTGGGGCTCCACCTTTTCCAACGGTGGTGTTTCTAATATCTGCTTCTTCAACCATGACACCTTGCTCAACTGCATCAAGAGCATTTGCGCCTTGGTTGAGTAATTCGCCTGCTCTTTTACTGGCATTAGGAAAATTCCATGTGGCAATAGTAATTGGAAATTCGTTCATCTGTTTTCGATTAAAATATGGATTAAATGGTGATGCATTAATAATAGTTGAGGAAAATACAATTCCTGTACCTGCTAGTGCAGATCTTTCAATAAATTTTCTTCTTTTCATTCTTCAATTCTATATTGAGATTGCCTACAATATAACTCTGCAGGTTCAAATATTCAACTTAAATACAATCTTGATACAATTATTAACTAGAATTCTCTTGAAACAAATTTCCTTTTTGTAAGTCTGCATT